>NZ_JBIQWL010000011.1:0-134181 GCF_044325405.1 Microbacterium alkaliflavum
CAAGGACGGCAAGTACTACCTGTTCACCATCAGCCACCGCAGCACCTTCGCGGCAGGCCTGGACGGACCCGAGGGCGTGTACGGCTTCGTCGGCAACGGCATCCGCAGCGACTTCCAGCCGCTCAACAGCGGCTCCGGCCTCGCCCTGGGCAACCCCACGAACCTGAACTTCTGGGGCGGGCAGCCGTTCGCACCCGACTACAACCAGCACCCCGGCCACTTCCAGGCATACTCGCACTACGTCATGCCCGGCGGCCTCGTGCAGTCCTTCATCGACACCATCGGCACCCACGACGACTTCATCCGCGGCGGCACCCTCGCCCCCACCGTGAAGATGAACATCGGCGTGGGCGGCGACCCCGCCTCCACCGCCGTGGACTACTCCTACGGCAACGGCGGCCTCGGCGGCTGGGCCGACATCCCCGCCAACCGCGCCCTGTTCACCACCGGCAAATACGGCGCGAGCGTGTCAAACGACGCGGCGCAGAAGGTCCGCGCGGCCGTCGGCACCAAACTCGACGACTACCTCGCCGGCAACCCCGTGCCGGCTGCCACCAAGGCACTCATCGAGAAGCTGCTCGCTCAGTACGGCGGCTGACCCTCACCAGGATGCCCCGGCACATTCCTGTGCCGGGGCATCCGTTCGTGCCATCCCACTTCACGCCACCGAGGAGAACCATGCAGGACAACGACCGAACGACCGCACGCCGGGTCTGGATCGGAATCGCTGCGGCGCTGACCCTCGTCGCGCTGCTCGTCGGAGTGGGGATCGCCGTCTTCCGGCAGCCCGCGACGCGCGAGGCATCCCCGTCCCCAACGCCCGTCTCACCCTTCGAGCGACCGAGCGGCGGAGACCCGGCCCGCCCGGCGGCGCACCTCACGCCTGCGCGGCACTGGATGAACGACCCGCAGCGCCCGTTCCTGCTGAACGGCGTGTGGCACTACTACTACCTCTACAACGCCGACCACCCCGACGGGAACGGCACGGCGTGGTACCACGCGACCTCGACCGACCTCGTGCACTGGACAGACGAGGGCGTCGCGATCGACAAGTACACCAACGGCCTCGGCGACATCTGGACCGGCACCGCCGTCGTCGACCACGAGAACACGGCAGGGTTCGGCCGCGACGCCGTCGTCGCCATGGTGACCCAGCAGGACGACGGCGTGCAGCGCCAGTCGCTCTTCGTCTCGCGCGACGGCGGTTATCGGTTCGAGCCGTACGAAGGGAACCCCGTGATCGAGAACCCCGGTGTGCGGGACTTCCGCGATCCGCGGCTCGTCTGGGACGACGCGCACGAGCGCTGGATCATGGCGCTCGCGGAGGGCAGCAAGATCGGGTTCTACACCTCACCGAACCTCAAAGACTGGACCTACCGGTCGGGCTTCACGACGCAGGGCCTCGGCGTGCTCGAGTGCCCCGACCTGTTCCCGATGGCCGTCGACGGCGACCCCTCCCGCGTGCGCTGGGTGCTCGCCGCCGGCGCGAACGGCGCGGACGAGGGCATGACGACGGGCACCGTGTACTGGACGGGAGACTGGGACGGCGAGACCTTCACCCCCGACGATCCCGGGCATCAGTGGCTCGACCGCGGCGCCGACTACTACGCCGCCGTCACGTGGGACGACCCGCGTCAGACCGAGGCGGAGCGCCTCACGACGCGCTACGGCATCGGCTGGCTCAACAATTGGGCGTACGCGGGTGACGTGCCGGGGGAAGACTGGAGCGGCGGCACCGACAGCATCGTGCGCACGATCCGGCTCGTCGAACGCGACGGCCGCGCAACGCTCGAATCCGCGCCCGTGGACGCCCTGCGCGGATTGGAGGGTCGCGCCGAGAAGCTCGATGCGACGACTCTCGCGGCGGGCGAGGCCGTCGACCTGCCGCAGCCGCCGTCGGACGCCTACCGCCTGCGGCTCGACGTCGCGGTCGACTCCGCCGACGCCGGCGAGCTGCGCGTGCGGATCCCCCGCGGCGACGGCGCGTTCGCGACGGTCGGCTACGACTCCGAGCGCCGCCAGGTCTTCGTGGCCCGGGATGCCGACGCCATCGCCGATCGGATGCCCGACGCCTATCGCGTCGTGCGCACCGCGCCCGTCGATGCTCGGGACGGTCGCATCCGTCTCGATGTCGTCGTCGACGTCGCCTCGATCGAGGTCTTCACCGGCGACGGCGCGGCGCTGAGCATGGTCTCGGGCTCGGCCGCGGGCACGAAGGGCCTGCGCGTCGAGGCGAGCGGCGGCGCTAAGCGCCTCGATGGGGCATCCGTCGCTCCCCTGCGGGTGGCGCCGGTCGAGCGGCGCGCGGACTGACGCGGATCAGGCGGCGGGCGGGGCCACGGAGCCCCGCTCGACGAGCCAGCCCGGCATGAGGTGCAGGCGGGGCGGCGCCGGCTCGGTCTTGCCGACGCGGGCGATGAGCCGGGTCATGGCCCAGTCGCCCATCTCGGCGTGCGGGAGCGCCGCCGTCGTGAGGCCCGGATCGAGCCCGTCGGCGACGGGGCGGAGGTCGTCGATGCCGACGACCGAGACATCGCGCGGAACGGAGAGCCCGAGACGCGCCGCCGCCTGCATGACACCCATCGCGATCCGGTCGTTGAAGCAGATGACGGCCGTTGGGCGATCGGCGCGATCGAGGAGCGCGGCACCCGCGGCACGCCCGCCCCGGGCGTCGGATTCCGCCGCCGCGATGCGATCGGCGCCGAGCTGCACCCCGGCGTCGCCGAGGGCCGCGCGCACGCCGAGGTGCCGGCCGCGCGCGGCGCGCGATCGATCGAGGGTGTCGGCGTAGGCGATCGCCCGGTGCCCCGCCGCGAGCACGGCCTCGCACGCGAGCCGGGTGATCTGCGCCTCGTCGGGCACGACGGCGTCGACCTTCCAGCCGCGTTCCGGCGCGGCGTCGAGGAGCACGATCGGGAGGTCTGCGGGCGCCGTCGGGCGCTTGACCCGCTGGTGGTACATCCGGGCGATGAGGAGGCCGTCGACGCGCTGCGCCACGAAGCGGTCCACGAGCGCCTGCTCGACGGCTTCGTCGCCCTCCGACTCGGCGACGAGCAGCAGGACGTCGTGCTCGAGCCCCGCGTCGCGGGCGCCGGCGATCATCCGGCCGGCGAACGGCGTGGTCGCGACGTGGTCTCCGAGGAAGCCGATGACGCCTGTGCGCTTGCGCCGGAGGCCGCTCGCGATCCGGTCGGGCGCGTACCCGAGCGCAGCCGCGATCTCGAGGATCCGCTCGCGTGTCTGAGGGTTGACGGTGCGCGCGCCGCTCAGCGCATGCGAGACCGTCGTGACGGAGACGCCCGCCGCGGCCGCGACGTCGCTGATGCGCGCACGTCCGGCGCGCGCCGGAGTCGGATCGGGCACGTGACCAGGCTATTCGATCGGGTCGCCGGCGTGGTCGGGCGGGGGTGTCGGCATCCCGTCGCTTGGTCGTCGTCGAGCTCGTACGAACTCGCCGACTGCGCACGTTCTTCGCGAGAACGACGTGTGCCCTCGGCGAGGACGTACGACGTCGACGCGAAAGGGGGCGGACGTTGGGTCAGGCGAAGAGGCCGGCGCCGACGTACGAGCCCTTCGCGGCGCCGGGCGGGACGGCCCACACGCCCGAGCCGACATGTTTGATGTACTCGCGCATCGCGTCGGTCGAGAGCTTCTTCTGCAGGGTCGTGAACTGGGCGGGGCTGCGCTGGAACGAAAGGAAGAACAGCCCGGCGTCGAGCCGCCCGAGGTCGTTGTTGCCGTCGACGAAGTTGTAGCCGCGGCGCAGGATCCGGGTGCCGTCGTTGAAGTCGGGGTGGGCCAGGCGCACGTGGCTCGTCACGGGGATTGCGGGCGCGCCCGCGGCATCCTTCGCCGTGAAATCGGGATCGGTGGTCTCGCGCCCGCCCGACAGCGGCGCCCCCGTGCCCTTCGTGCGCCCGACGATCGTCTCCTGCTCGCTGAGGCGCACGCGATCCCACGTCTCGATGAGCATCGCGATCTTGCGGGCGACGAGATACGAGCCGCCGGCCATCCAGGCGGGCTGATCGGATGCCGCGACCCAGACGTGCTCGTCGAGCGCACCGGCGTCGTCGGCGAGGATGTTCGCCGTGCCGTCCTTGAATCCGAAGAGGTTGCGCGGCGTCTGCTGATCGGCGGTCGTGCGCGACGTGCGACCGAAGCCGAGCTGCGACCACCGCAGCTTCGCGCGGCCGAACGCGATGCGGCTGAGGTTGCGGATCGCGTGCACGGCGACCTGCGGATCGTCGGCGCACGCCTGGATGCACAGGTCTCCGCCGGACTTGTCGGGGTCGAGGTCGTCGCCGAGGAAGGGCGGCAGCTTCTCGAGGCCCGCAGGGCGAAGCGCCGCGATGCCGAACCGATCCACGCCGTCCGCCTCGAACAGCGTGGGACCGAAGCCGAACGTGATCGTGAGGCCGCTCGCCGCGAGGCCGAGCGCCTCGCCGGTGTCGTCGGGCGGCGCCTCGGGCGATCCGCCGACGGCGCCCGTCGCGCTCACGTCGAGGCCCTGCGTCATGCGCGACGCCGCGTACGACCAGTCCTTGAGCAGCGACTGCAGGTCGGCGGCGTCGGTGCGCGCCATCATGTCGAACGACGCGAAGTGCAGGTGGTCCTGCACGGGGGTCGTGATGCCCGCCTGGTGGGTGCCGAAGTACTCGTAGGGGGATGCCGCGGCATCCCGTTCCGCCGCCCGGGCCGCGATGCTCGCGGCAGACCCGGCGCTCGCGCCGATCGCGAGACCCGCCGCGCCTGCGGCGCCGATCGCGAGGCCCAGAAGGCCGCGCCGTGAGACGCCCGAAGGCCCGGCGGCACGATCTGCCGCCGGGCCGGGGTCGTGCGAAAGCTGCTCCGTCACGTCACTCCAGCACGGTGGCCGTCAGCTGCGACAGCGGCTCGGCGAGCGCGTTGATGAGGTCCGTCAGCTGGCGCTTGTCGGCTTCCGTGAGGTCGGTGTACGGCACGAATCCGAGGGGCAGCGAGCCGTACGTCGCGAGCGCGGCCTCGAGGTCGCTGTAGCCCGACTCGATCTGCGTCACGAGCGACGCACCCTTGTCGCCCTGGCTCGTCGCGAAGTCCTGCACGAGCGAGAACGCCATCTTCGAGCCTTCGACGTTGGCGGCGAAGTCGTACAGGTCGGTGTGCGACCACCAGTCCTCCTCACCCGTGATCTTGCCGGTCGCGACCTCGTCGAGCAGGGCGATCGCACCGTTCGAGATGCCGCCGATGCCCTGGGCGTCGAGGTTCTTCTGGAAGTCGTCGGAATGGACGTAGTCGTAGAGCTCCTGCACGTCGGCGATCAGCTGGTCGCCGTACGACGCGCGCTCGGCAGGCGTCGAGGGAGCCCAGTCCTGCCAGGCGGGCGTCTCGCCGTCGGCGTTGAGCGCGTCCTGCGCGGGAACCCAGAGGTCCTTCTCCAGGCGGTGGAAGCCCGTCCAGTCCAGGCCCTCCGCGACGGCGTCGACCTCGCGGTAGTCGATGCGCGGGTCGAGGTCGCCGAGTGCCTCGGCGACGGGCTCGATGCGCTCGTAGTACGCGCGTACCTGCGGGAACTGCGCCTGCGCGCTCGCGTCGTCGCCCGACTCGTACGCCGTGACGAGCGCCTGGACGGCCGGCACGAGCTGCCCGACCTGGTCCTTGACGAACGCGGCGTAGAGGTCGACCGCCTGCTGCTTCTGCTCGGCGTCCTCGCCGTGCACGGCGACGGCGTCGCCCGTGACGGTGAACGCGGCCTTGCCGACGCCCTCGCCGACCATGCCCGGCTTGCAGAGCGTGTAGTAGTCGCCCGGCTGCGCCACGACGGTGAGGGTGCGCTTCGCGCCCGGGGCGATGTTCTCCGCCTCCCCGACGATGCGCAGTCCATCGTCGGCGAGCAGGTAGAACTCCGTCACGTCGTCGCCGCTGTTGGCGACCTCGAACGAGAGCGTGCCGCTCGTCGCCGTCGCGGACGACACGTCGCAGCCGTCGGCGGTCGAGATGACGGTGAGCCCGGCGGACGCGGCGGCGTCGGCCTTGGCGACGCAGCCGGCGAGGGCGAGGGTGCCGACGACGCCGAGGGCGAGGGCTCCGACGAGGCGGTGCGAGGTCATGCTTCTCCTTGCTGGGGAGCGATCGAAAGGGGACGGACGGATGCCACGGCCGAGGGTGCACGGGGGCTTTCGGCGGCGGGCGCTGCTTCCGGCTTCGCCTCCGCCGGCGAGGGCGAGGGGCTGGGGCGGAACTGGCGGCGCGCCCACAAGCCGCCGACGAGGGCGACGTAGAGCACCCAGGCGATCACCTGCAGCCACGACATCTGCGGCATGAAGCCGATGGTCGCCTGCAGCACGGTCGCCAGGGCGCTGCCCGGAGGAATCGCGCCGCTGACGTCGAACGCCCAGCCGAACGGGAACGCCGCCCATCCGACGAGCACGGCGCCCGTGGCCGGGTCGATCGGCGCGGCAGCCGTGAAGGGCCCCGGCAGCGCGCCCGCCTCCTGGAGGTCGTGCACGCCGTACGCGAGGACGCCCGCCGCGACGACGATGAGGAACGCGCCCGTCCACGTGAAGAAGCGGCGCAGGTCGAGGCGCAGCATCCCGCGTGCCAGAAGCCAGCCGAGCACGACGGCGGCCGCAAGACCCAGGAGAGCTCCGAGCAGGGCCGCAGGCGCGTCGCCGAACGACTGCACCATCGACCACAGCAGCAGCGTCGTCTCGACGCCTTCACGGGCGACCGAGACGAAGCCGATCGCGACGATCGCCCACATCCCGCCCGCCGCGAGGGCACGCGCGACGTCGCTCTCGAGGCTGCGCTTGAGCGTGCGGGCCGTGCGCTGCATCCAGAAGATCATCCAGGTCACCATCGCGACGGTGACGATGGACAGGATGCCGCCGAGCAGCTCCTGCGCCTCGAACGTGAGGCTGTAGGCGCCGAACGTGAGGATCGCGCCGATCACGAGCGCGAGGCCGACGGCGAGGCCGACGCCCGCCCACAGCCGGGGCAGCACGTCGCGGCGCCCGAGTCGCGTGACGTACGCGATGAGGATCCCGACGACGAGGGCCGCTTCGAGGCCTTCGCGAAGGCCGATGAGGAAGGTGGCGAGCACAGGCGTGTCCGGTTCTGCGAGGTTCGGGGAGTGAGGCACTCGGGAGCGATCGCCCCCAAAGTGAGGCAAGCCTTACCTACACTGTAGAACCGGATGCCGCGACCGGCCAAACCGGCCGCGTCACCCTTCACGCACCGCGGACCCGCCGCGGGAGGTCACCCCTTCAGGCCGCCGGCCAGGAGATCGGCGCGCCAGAACCGCTGGAGGAACATCACCAAGAGCATGAGCGGCACGATCGACAGCGCGGATCCGATGAGGATCAGCGGATACACGTCGCTGTCGCCCGCTCCCTTTGCGAGGAACGAATAGAGCCCGAGCGTGAGGGGGTAGAGGTCCTGATCGGACAGCATGATGAACGGCAGCAGGAAGTTGTTCCAGATGCCGACGAACTGCAGCAGGAACACCGTCACGAGGCCCGCCGTCATCATCGGCAGCACGATCGTGCCGAAGATGCGGTACTCCCCGGCCCCGTCGATCCTCGCCGCCTCGAGCGTCTCGGTCGGCACCGCCGCCTGGGCGAAGACGCGGCACAGGAAGATGCCGAACGGGTTGATGATGCACGGCAGCAGCACCGACCAGTACGTGCCCGCGAGGCCGAGCTGGGCCAGCAGCAGATATTGCGGGATCGCCAGCACGATGCCGGGGACGAGCACTCCGGCGAGGATGAAGCCGAACAGCACTTCCCTACCCCGGAACTGGAACTTCGCCAGTCCATAGCCGGCGAGCGCCGAGACGAGAGTGGACAGGAGAGCACCCACGCCCGCGTAGAGCAGGCTGTTGAGCCCCCAGAGCCAGAACTGCCCGCCGCCGTACGAGCTGATCGCGGCGAGGTTGTCCCACAACCCCGTGCCGGGCGCGAACGAGAAGGTCGTGAAGAGCTCACGAGGCGACTTCGACGAGGCGATGAGCACCCACACGACGGGGACAAGGCAGTACACGGCGCCCACCGCGAGCACGAGCGTCGCAAGGGGCGACATGCCGCGGCGGCGGCTCCCGCGTCGAGATTGCTCACGCGAATCGAGGCGCAGCGTGCGGTTCGCGGTCATCGTGGTCATGACTCGCCCCCGAACGTGCGGCGCTGGAAGAAGCGGAGGATCACGAGCGAGATCACGAGGGTGCCGACCGCGAGGACGACGGATGCCGCGGCCGCCCCGCCGAGATTGTCGTTCACGAATGCCTCCTGGTAGATCTGCATGAGCGGCACCCAAGTGGACGAGATCGTCGAGGTGAGGGGTCGCAGGGTCGCGGGCTCGCTGTAGAGCTGGATGGTGCCGATGACGGAGAACAGTCCCGTGAGCACGAGGGCCGGTGTCACGAGCGGCATCTTGATCCGCCACGCGATCGTCCATTCGCTCGCACCGTCGATGCGGGCCGCCTCGTAGATCTCGGTCGGGATGCCGCGCAGCGACGTGTAGATGATGATCATGTTGAATCCGACCCCGGCCCACAGCGCGATGTTCGCGAGCGAGAAGTAGAGCCAGGGGGTGGTGAAGAACGGCACGGCGTCTCCCCCGAGCGCCGTGGAGATCGCCGATGCCGGACTCGTGCTGGGCAGGTAGAGGAATCCCCACAGCAGGCTCGCGATGACGCCGGGGACGGCGTACGGGAGGAAGATCGCGGTGCGCGAGAAGCCCTTGAGCCGCGTCCTCGGCGCGTCGAGCAGCAGCGCGAACAGCAGAGCGAACCCGAGCACGGTGGGGATCGCGATCGCGCCGTAGATGAGCGAACGTCCGATGCCGGCCACGAACTCCTCGTTCGTGAGGGCCGAGAGGTAGTTGTCGAAGCCGACGAAGCCCTCGACCCGCCGTCCGAATGCGCCGCCCTCGACTCGGAAGCCGCGAAAGCTCAGGAAGATCGCGTAGACGATGGGGATCAGCAGGAACGCGACGAAGAAGGCGATAGCGGGGGCGACGAAGACCCAGGGGGCGAGCCGGCCCCGCGGGCGCCGGCGGCGTCCGGTCGACGCCGGCGCCACGGGACGCGTGTGGAGCGGGGTCTCCCGGGGGAGGGTCATCACGCCCTCCCCCGAGTCGGTCTGCGTGCTCATTTCTCGACCGTGTAGCCGGACTTCTCGAGGTCTGCGACCACGGCGTCCTGCGTCGCGATGTAGACGTCGCGGAACGAGGTCTTGTTCAGCGCGGCCTCGTTGAGCGCGTCTCCGAACGCCGTCTGCGCGACGTTCACGTTCGGACCCCACGTCTGGGCGATCGTGGTGTTGTCGATGATGGCATCCGCCGTCTGGTAGAAGTCGGTCTGCTGCGGCATGAGCTGGGGCGGGTCGCTCGTGAGCGTCGCTTCGCGTCCGCCGTTGCCCCCGGGATAGATGTCGAGGGTGAGGAGCAGCTTCGACCCCTCGGGCGACGCTCCGAGC
Organism: Microbacterium alkaliflavum; assembly: GCF_044325405.1. Lineage (NCBI taxonomy): Bacteria > Bacillati > Actinomycetota > Actinomycetes > Micrococcales > Microbacteriaceae > Microbacterium > Microbacterium alkaliflavum. The sequence goes on from NZ_JBIQWL010000011.1 coordinate 9,450, forward strand.
CACGAGGCGAACTCCGCAGCCTCCTTCGCGTGCTTGGACTTCTCGGGGATGAGGTACGTCGATCCGCCGAGGAACGGCACGGAGGGATCACCGGCGTTCCACTGCGGCAGCGGGATGGACGCCCACTTGCCGGCGGTGTCCGGCGCCACCGAATAGATGACGCTCGGCGCCCAGGCCGCGGCCGCCCAGCTGAGGATCTTGCCCTGGTTGACCTTGGCGTTCCATTCCGGCGTCAGCAGCGGCTCGACTGTCAGCAGGTCGCGATCGACGAGGTCCTGCCAGTAGTCGGCGGTCTCGAGCGAGGCGTCGTCGGCGATGCCGACCTTCCATTTGTCGCCGTCGACGCTCCACCACTGCGAGCCCGCCTGCGCCGCATGCGCCGCGAAGAACTCCAGCTGCGAGGCGGAGAAGCTCGCGATGTACACGGACGGATCGGCCGCGTGGATCGTGGCGGCCGCCTGCGCGTACTCGTCCCACGTCGTGGGCGGCTTCACGCCATACTGCTCGAAGAGGTCGGCGCGGTAGGTGAGCATCATGGGCCCGATGTCCTGCGGAACCCCGTAGACGCGTCCGTCGAGGCTGTTGAGGTCCCACACGTTGTCTTCGACGTCCTTGCGCACGTCCTTCACGTCGTCGGTGATGTCGCGCACGACGCCGGCCACGACGAGGGCGGGCAGGGCCCGGTACTCGATCTGCACGACGTCCGGCACTTCGTCGGCACGATCGGCCGCGAGGAGTTTCGACGCCGTCTCGGGCGTTCCGCCGACCTCGGAGAGCTTGATCTTGACGTTCGGATGCTCCGACTCGTACTTCTTGATGATCTCCTGCGCTGCCGGATTCGAGCCCTTGAGCGTGTAGGTCCAGAAGTTCAGGGTGACGTCCTCCCCGCCGGTCCCCGATGTGCCCCCGGAGCACCCGGCGAGCGCCAGCAGAGCGACAGCCGAACCTGCGACGGCGGCGAGGCTGCGGGCACGACGGGAGCGTCTGGCGCGCGGTTCCTGTGGGTTCATGGACATCTCCTTCGACGTTGGGATGCGGCATCCGGTGCCTGCATTGGGTTGTGACCATGATGATGGTAACGTTTCCATCCGTCAAGTGGTTAACGACAACAAATTTCGAGGAGCACCCGTGGACGTCCCCGCCCATCCCGTACTCGCGGGATGCCATCCCGATCCGAGCGTCTGCCGCGTCGGCGAGCATTTCTATCTGGTGACCTCGACTTTCACCTACGTCCCGGGTCTGCCCGTGCATCGCAGCATCGACCTGGTCGCGTGGGAGCTGGTCGGGCATGTGCTTACCGACGCGTCGGCGATCGGGCTCGACGGGCTCGACGTCTCGGACGGGGTCTGGGCGCCCACGATCCGGCATCACGACGGCACGTTCTACGTCGTGTTCACCGTGGCCGTCGAGCGTCGCGCCGCGTGTACCTACGTGTGCACCGCGACGGACGCGGCCGGTCCCTGGTCGGCGCCGGTGCCACTCGACGCACATGGAATCGATCCGTCGCTCTTCTTCGACGACGACGGCCGCTGCTGGTTCACCGCCGCGCGCGACGCGGTGAGCGTGCACGCGACGGGGCCAGGAGAGCTCTGGATGCGCGAGCTCGATGTCGCCGCGCTGCGCCTCGTCGGCCCCGAGTATGTGCTCTGGCATGGGGCACTGGCCGGCCAGTGGGTCGAGGCGCCTCACCTCTACCGACGGGACGGCCGGTACGTGCTGATCGCGGCAGAGGGCGGCACGGAGCGCAATCACGCCGTGACGGCCGCCTACGCCGATGCGGTGACCGGGCCGTATTCGACGGATCCGCGCAGTCCGCTCCTCACCCATCGCCACCTGAGTCCGCACCATCCCGTGCAGAACGTGGGTCACGTCGACCTCGTCGACACCGCGGACGGCCGCACGCTGGCGGTCGCGCTGGGTGTGCGCCTCCTGGACGGATGCCACGTGCTCGGGCGCGAGACCTTCGTCGTCCCGGTCGATTGGGACGACCACCGCCCGGTGTTCGCGGCGGGGCTGGGCCGCCTCGGCCCGATCGACGGCGCAGGAGTCTCCGAGGAGCGGGACTGGGTCGGCGTGCGCGATCTGCCCGCGCATTCGTGGGCCGGCGACGACCTCACCCTGAGCGCAGGACCGCATCCACTCTCTGAACGCGGGCGCATGTCCTTCGTGGGACTGCGCCAGGACCGGCACGACGCCGTCCTCGAGGGGACGATCGACACCCCACGAGGCGGCGGGCGCGCTCGCGCTCTGGTCGCGTTCCAGCACCAGGACCGCTTCGTCGCGCACACGCTCCTGCGCAACGAAGACGGATCGAGCCGGATCGAGACTGTGCTGTGGGCAGACGGTGCGCCGATCGTGCTCGGCACGGCGGCCGGTCACGAGAGCGAACGGCTCCTCGTCGAGACGGACGGTCGCCGCTACCGCTTCGGCGCGCGCCGCGACGGCGCAATCCGCTGGACGGCGCAACTGGCCGCGCGATTGCTCAGCACGGAGGACGCCGGCGGCTTCGTGGGAGTCCTGCTCGGGTTCTCGAACCTCGGCGACGACCGCGATGAGCCGGCCGTCATCCGCGACGTGCGCTACGGGACCGCCACGGCAGAAGCGGGGGACCCCGAGCTTCGCCGCACGACGAGCGTCGGCGGGATGAGGTGATGGTGCCCCGCGGCGCCGCCGATCATCGACAACAGGATCTCGATGGAGGTCCGCCCGAGCGTCACGAAGTCCTGGCGAACGGTCGTGAGGGCGGGCACGAGGTACTCCGAGCCGGAGATGTCGTCGAACCCTACGAGTGACACGTCGTCGGGAACCCGGATGCCCCGCTCTGCGAACGCGGCGAGCACCCCCATCGCCATCTGATCGTTTCCGACGAACAACGCCGTCGGCAGCGCGGTCTCGTCGGCCAGCTGCGACGCGAGCCGATAGCCGCTCGCCGCCGTGAAGTCGCCCTCGTACCACCGGGGCGCGGTGGATCCGGCATCCGCCATCTCGGCGCGCCACCCCGCCAGCCGCGCGCGGGCGTCGAAGACGTCGAGGCGCCCGGTGAGGTGGACGATGTCGTGGTGCCCGAGCTCGAGCAGATGGCGCGTCGCAAGGCGTGCGCCGAGCTCCTGGTCGAGCTCGACCGAGCCGATGGCGGGATTGGCGACATCACCGGACATCACGACGCTCACGGGCACACGCGTGACCATGCGCTCCAGCTCCACCGCGGCGACCGGCCTGTCGGCGATGATCGCGACTCCCTCGACGGCCTGGTTGGTGAGGCGGTCGACCGCGGACGCGAACTGCTCCTGCGTGCCGCCCTGCCAGCTGGCGAGGGTGACCCAGTAGCCGGCGGCCTGGGCGGCCTCCTCGACGCCTCGCAGCACGCGCGGCAGCTCGAACAGCTCGGAGCCGGCGATGATCACGCCGATCGTGAGCGAGCGGCCGCTCTTGAGCGCGCGGGCGAGGTCGTTTCGACGGTAGCCAAGGCGCTCGATCACCTCGAGAACCCGCTTGCGCGTCTCGGGCCGCACCTTGTCGGAGCCGTTGAGCACGCGGCTCACCGTCACCTGGCCGACGCCCGCCTCGCGGGCGACGTCGACCATGCTGGGCGGCCTCGACCGAGGTGCGTCCGTCACGTGGCTCCTTCGTGTGGGGTCATCGTGACCGCACCCTATCGCGCGTCGGGCTGCGGAGCGGCCAGAAGCGTTTCGAGGAGGGAGAGAGCGGCATCCTGCGGCGCATCGGGGTCGAGGAGCCACTGCGTCTGCAGGCCGTCGGAGGCCGCGATGACGAGGGCCGCGACGGCGTGCGGGTCGACGTCGGCGCGGAGGCGGCCATCCTGCTGATTGCGCACGACCCGCTCGGCGAGGTCGTTGCGCACGCGCGCGAAGCGCTCCGTGGCGAAGTCGCGGGCTGCGGGATGCCCCTCCTCCAGCGCCGCCGCGACGAGCGTCGAGTAGAGCTGCACGAGACCTGCGACCTGCCGGTTGGACTCGGCCCAGTGCTTCACCATGTCGAGCGGCGTCTCGCCGGGCGGCACGGGCAGGCGGTCGCCGCGGCGCTCGGACTCGCGGTACACCTCGACGAGCAGCTCCTCGAGCGAGCCGAAGTAGTGCGTCAGCGCGGCGTGGGTGACGCCGACCTCCTGCGCGATCGCGCGCAGGCTCGTGCGGTCGGAGCCGCGCTCGGCGAACACCTCGATCGCGCGGTCGAGGATCTCCTGCCGGCGCGCGACGCCCTTGGCATACGGACCACGGGCGTTCGCGGCAGGCTTCTCGCTCATGCCGGAAGTCTATGCAAGAAAAACCTCCATGTGGAGGTTTTTCTTGCACAGCGGCCTCACGTCACGCGGTAGGCCGTGTAGCGGACGGCGTCGGCGTCGCGGATGCACGCGGCGACGTACAGCGACTGCTCGAACTCCGGATGCGCCGACGACTCGATCGTCACGACGGTGCGGAAGTAGTAGTCCGCAGGGTCGACCGCTTCGCCGCGCAGCAGCGCTTCGAGCACTTCGGGCGATCCGCTGCGCACCCCGACGGCGTGGAGGTACACGTATGAGCCGTCGGCGGCCCGGGCGGTGTACCGGCCGTCGATCTCGATCGACCCGTCGGCGCGCACGAGCTGCCAGTCGGCCCCGCCGGGGAGGATCTCACCGTCGAACGCCCCCCGGACGGTTCCGCCGAGGATCGGCACGACCCGGCGGTGCCCGCTGCGCGTGACGCCGTGGTCCTCCAGCGGGCCGAGGCGCACCGCGACCTCGAACGCGGGCTCGAGCCCTGGCACGGGCGGCTGCACGGCGCTCATCGCGTCCACACCGGCAGCTCGATCCGCGACGCGGCGGTGCCTGCGTGGGAGATCTCCTGGTGCGCGACGACCGTGTCGGACGCCCCGAACGCCGGCTCGCCCGTCCCGGGGTTGCGCGCGTAGCGCGGATGCGCACCCGAGCTCACCTGGATGCCGACGCGATGGCCGGGCTGGAACCGGTGGAAGGTCGGCCACAGGTGCACCTCGGCTTCGCGGAAACCCTCGGCGTCGGGCGCGGGATCCGTTGCGAGAGTGCCGATCGACCCGATGCGCCGGATGCCGTCGCACACCGTCACCGACCGCCCGTCGGGGTGCACGTCGGTGAGGCGCACGAACACGTCGTAGCTCGGCGCCGATGAGCGGAAGCGCAGCCGCGCGACGGGTTCACCCGCGAGGTCGAGCGGCTCGGCGAGCGGCTCCGACCGGAAGACGACGACGTCGGTGCGCTTCTCGTGCTCCGCGTTGTCGTGAGGGTCGGTGTCGGGCTGCAGGCTGGGCCCGCCCACGGACGGCGTCGGCGAATCCGGATCGTACGTGTAGCGCGTGAGGTCGCCGGTCGCGGCATCCCTCGACACTCCCCCGCCCTCGTGCAGGAACCAGTCCTCGGCCCCCGCGCCGGATGGCGGCCACACATCCAGGTCGTGCCACTCCTCGGCCCCCGTCTCGTAGGCGCGCACCGGCGTCGCACGGTCCCACGGCTCGCCGGCGAAGGACTCCTTGAGGAATCCGACGGTATCGCGATGTGCGACGGGGGCCTTGCTGCGGGTGACGTGACCCCATGGTCCGATCGTGAGTCGAGGCGGGTTGCCCGCCTCGACGAGCGTCGCGTAGTTGCGCAGCTGCCACGGCAGGAAGATGTCGTACCACCCCGTCACCATGAGCACGGGCGCCGTCACGTCGGGCACCGAGGCGGTGTGCGACTGCTGCGTCCAGTACTCGTCGGCGAGCGATTCGTGCGCGACCCAGTCCTGGTACCAGTGGATCGGATGCCCCGTCACGGCGCTGTCGCCGCGCCCCAAGGGCAGCACGTCGAAGGCCTTCGTGAGCTTCGGGTCGGGGAGCAGCATCCCGAGCAATGCGGGACCGCCGCGCCCCATGCGGTCCATCATTCGGCTCCAGCCGAGCGCGTTGCGCAGCGAGTAGGCGCCGTTGTCCCACGTCATCGCGCCGAAGTCGGGCATCGTGATCTGCAGCACGAGCGCCTCGGGCGCGTTGTCGGGATCCTCCCGCTGCAGGCGGCCCGCCACCGCCCACTGCGTGTAGCCCATGTAGCTCTCCCCGTACGTCGCGAGCCTGCCCGTGAACCAGGGCTGATCGCGCACCCAGCGGTGCGTCGCGATGCCGTCGCGCTGCTCGTCGATGTTCGGCGTGAACGAGCCGCCCGAGCCCCACGTGCCGCGCGAGCTCTGGAAGAACACTATGAAGCCCTCGTACGCAAGGACACGCGCGGTGCCGCCGTAGAGCCCGCGTCGCCCGTACGGCCCGCGGATGAGGATCGTGGGCAGGCTGCCGTCGGCGCCGACGGGCCGGTACAGGTCGCCGAGCAGTTCGACGCCGTCATCCATCGGCACGCGCAGATCGCGTTCGACGACGCAGTCGTAGGGCCCGAGCTCTGCGCCCTTGCGCACGCGTGCGTCGAGCGTGCGGGTGAGGCGCTGCCGCAGTGTCGTCATTCCGTCTCCGTTGCGTGATCAGGGATGGGGGATGTCTCCGGGCGGCGCCGTGCCGCGAGCGCGTCGCGCAGCCGCTCGAGGGCGGGGATCGCGGCCGCGAGCACGTCGCGGTCGGCGGGATCGAGGTCGGCCGCCGCGGCGCCGACGAGCGCGACGCTCGCGGCGTCGAAGCGGTCGAAGAGGCCATGTGCCGTCGGCGTCGCGACGACCTCGACCTGTCGGCGGTCGCCGGTCTTCGCGCGTCGTGTGACGAGGCCGCGCTTCTCCATCGCCGCGAGGAGGTTGCTGACGGCGGAGCGACTGAGCCCGAGCAGCGCCGCGAGCTCGCCGGGCGAGTGCGCCGCGCCGCGAGGAAGGGCGCGGATCACCTCGACCTGCGCATCGGGGATGTCCGGGAGGCGCTCTGCGGCACGGGCGGCGCCGAGCAGCGTGCGGCGCAGCGGCGAGACGAGGGCCGAGAGCCGCGCGGCGTCGAGCTCGGTCATCGCGCGGGCAGCGCGAAGGAGCGGCGGTCGTCGATGAGCACGATGCGCATGTGGGGACTCCGTCGTCGGGGATGCTGCCCTCGATAGTTTTGTCTGTGAACCATCCGCCGTCAAGCCGCCCGCGAGGCAGGGGATCTCGCCGAACCTCGGGCGTACGATCCCCGGTCTCGGCGGGATCCCCGGTCTCGGCGGGATCCCCGGTCTCGGCGGGACGCCCACACGGCCGAGGACCCCGACGGCGCGGCGCCGTCGGGGTCCTCGGGAGGCGATGCTCAGAAGTTGAAGTCGCCGATGTTGTCCTTCGTGAACACGTAGGGGTCGCCGAGCAGGACGGTGGCGTCCTTGCCGACCTCGAACGAGCCGAGCTTGCCGGCGTCGAACTTGTCGCCCTCCTTGCCCGTGATGTCGCCCTTGATGAGCGCCTGCGCCGCATAGGCGGCGAGGTATCCGAGGTCCTCGGGGTTCCACAGCGCGAACGACGTGACGGTGCCGTCCTCGACGTACTCGCGCATCTGGTTCGGGGTGCCGAGGCCGGTCAGCGCGACCTTGCCCTTGTACTCCGACGTCGAAAGGTAGCGGGCGGCGGCGGCGATGCCGACCGTCGTGGGCGAGATGATGCCCTTCAGCTCGGGGTAGGTCTGCAGCAGCGCCGCGGTCTTGTCGAACGAGGTCTGGTCGTCGTCGTCGCCGTAGACGACCTCGACGAGCTTGATGTTCGGGTGGTCCGACTCCAGCAGGGCCTTCATCTTCTCGATCCACGCGTTCTGGTTGGTCGCGTTGGCCGACGCCGACAGGATCGCGATCTCACCCGCGTCGCCGATCTGCTTGGCGATCTCGTCGATCTGCACCTTCGCGATGCCGTCCGCAGTGGCCTGGTTGATGAACAGGTCGCGGCAGTCGGGGTTGGTGTCGGAGTCGAACGTGACGACCTTGACACCGGCCGACTTGGCCTCGTTGAGGGCGTCGCAGATCGCCTCGGGGTCGTTGGCCGACACGATGAGTCCGCCGGCGCCCTGCTGCGCCGCGGTCTGGATGTAGCTGACCTGCGAGGTCGGGGATGCCTCGGACGGGCCGACCTCGTCGAGCGTGCCGCCGAACTCCTCCGCCGCAGCCTTGGCACCCTTGGTCGAGGTGTCGAAGTACGGGTTGCCGAGGTTCTTGGGCAGCATCGTGATCGACAGGTTGGCGTCGCCGCCGCCCGAGCCCGTCGAGTCTCCGCCGCCGCTGGAGCCCGAGCAGCCCGCCGCGAGCAGGGTCACGCCGACGGCGAGAGCCGCGATGACCCCCGCGCGCCGGGAGCGCTTGAATTCGAACATCATTGTTTCCTTCCTTGGTGCGAGATCTTCGCTGTGGTGTGGGTGTTATCGGGTCGGGCGCGGGGCGGCCGGGGCATCCCCGCCGGCACGGCCCTTCCTCTTGCCGATGGCGGCGGAGCGTCGCTTCTGCAGCCAGGCGAGGAGGCTTGCCGACACCACGGAGAGGATGAGGAGCACTCCCGTGATGACGTTGATGATGTCGCTGGTGACGCCGGCCAGGCGCAGCGAGCTGCCCAGCACGCCGATGAGCAGCACGCCCGCGATGACGCCGTGCAGGGCGCCGCGGCCGCCGAAGATCGACACGCCGCCGAGCAGCACTGCGGCGATCACCTGCAGTTCCATGCCCATCGCGTTGTCGCCGCGGGCATTGGAGTACAGCAGCGTGAAGTAGACGCCGGCGAACCCGGCGACGGTGCCGCTCAGTGTGAAGAGGATGAACTTCGTCCGGCCCACGTCGATGCCCGAGAACGCCGCGGCCTCCTTGTTGAGTCCGATCGCGTACAGCGTGCGGCCGAACGGTGTGAAGTGCAGCAGCACCGCGAACACGACAGCCAGGACCACGAACGGGATCATGATGACCGGCACCGGCGTGCCCGGGATGTTCGCTTTCGCGAGCTCGGTCCACTCCCGCGGGAACTCGGTGATGGCCGTCGTGCCGAGCAGGCCCACCGCGATGCCGCGGTACAGGGCGAGTGTGCCGATCGTGACGGCGAGGGAGGGCAGCCCGACGACGGTCACGAGGAACCCGTTGAACACGCCCCCGACCGCGCCGACGAGGATCGCGGCGAGCGCCGCGACCGGGAACGGGATGCCGGCGTGCGTGAGCAGGCCCGTGATGACCGAGCTCAGGCCCACGATGCTGGCGACCGAGAGGTCGATCTCCTCCGTGATGATGATGAGCGTCATCGGCAGGGCGATCAGCAGGATCGGCGCGACATCGCGCAGGAGGTACGTGACCGTCAGCGGGTTGTCGAAGTGGGGCACCGCGACCAGCGAGACGCCGATCACGATCGCGAGGAGAGCGATGATCGCCATCTCGCGGGTGAACAGGATGCGGCGCCAGGCCGGACGGGCGTAAGCGCGGTACGTGCGCACGGTGGCCGTCGACGCGGTGGTGGCGGTCATCGTGTCACCTCCCTTTCAGCGATGAGCCGACGATGCTGTCGGACGGCCAGGACACGGTCGAGCACGATCGCGCCGAGGATCAGCACGCCGACGACGGCGCGCTGCCAGAAGTCGTCGATGCCGAGGATCGGCAGGGCCCGGTTGATGGTCAGCAGCAGGTACGCGCCGATCGCGGCGCCCCACACGGTGCCGACGCCGCCCGAGATCGCGACGCCGCCGATGACGGCCGCACCGATCGCCTGCAGCTCCCAGCCCAGGCCCGCGCCCGAGCTCACCGTGCCGTAGCGGGCCGCGAACAGCACGCCGGCGAGGCCCGAAAGGGCGCCCGAGACGACGAACGCGGCGATGATGCGGCGCGTGACGTTGAGGCCGTACAGGTGGGCGGCGGCGGGGTCGGACCCGATCGCGTACAGCTCCCGGCCGCTGCGCAGGTTGCGCAGATACCAGGCCGCGACGATGAGGACGACGACGGCGATGATCGTGAGGATCGGGATGAACAGGATCTGTCCTGTGCCGAGGCCCCGGAACGCCGCCGGCAGGTCGGATGCGTTGATGCGGTTGCTGCCGGTCCACGCGACGTTGATGCCGCGGTAGATGTACATCGTGCCGAGCGTGATGACGAGCGCGGGGACGCGGGCGAAGGCGACGAGCGCGCCGTTGATGACGCCCAGGATGCCGCCGAAGATGATCCCCGCCGCGAACACCGCGATGATCGGGATGCCCTGCACGTCGATGAACAGCCGCCCCGTCAGATAGGCGGTGAGGCCCACGATCGAGCCGACGGAGAGGTCGACGTTGCGGGTGATGATGACGATCGCCTGTCCGACCGCGACGAGCAGCAGCAGCGAAGGGGTCAGCAGCAGGTCGCGGAACCCGTCGCTGGAGAACAGGAAGGCGGGGTTGCGCAGCGTTGCGAAGAAGATCACCAGCAGCAGCGCGATGACGATGCCCGTCTCGCGGGCCGTCGCGATCTGACGGACGATCCGCGACGCGGGGCTCGAGCCCGGAGCGGTGGTGGGCGGGGTGGCGACCGTGGTCATCGGGCGACCTCCTCGTCTGCGGTGGCGGCGAACATGACGGCTTCGGGGGTGGCCTCTTCCCGGGTGAACTCTCCGGTCAGCCGGCCTTCGCGCATGACGAGCACGCGATCGGCCATGCCGAGCACTTCGGGCAGCTCGGACGAGATCATGAGGATTGCGATGCCGCGCTGCGCGAGCTGCGAGAGCAGGCGGTGCACCTCGGCCTTCGTGCCGACGTCGATGCCGCGGGTCGGCTCGTCGACGAACAGCACCGTCGGGTCGGTCGCGAGCCACTTGCCGAGCACGACCTTCTGCTGGTTGCCGCCCGACAGGGTGCCGGCCTCGGCGTCGAGCGCGGCGGTCTTCACTTCGAGGCGGCTCGCCCACACCTGCGCGGCTTTGTTCTCCAGGCCACCCCAGATGAGGCCCCACTTGGACAGCTTCGAGCGGATCGCGAGCGTGATGTTGCGCGTGACGCCCTCGTCGAGCACGAGGCCCTGCTTGCGGCGGTCCTCGGGCACGAGCGCGAGGCCGCGCGAGGTCGCCGCGCGCGGGTCGCCCTTGGGGAGCGTCCTGCCGTGCAGCCTCACGCGACCCGAGTCGTAGGCATCCACTCCGAAGATCGCGCGCGCGACCTCGCTGCGCCCCGCGCCGACCAGGCCCGCCAGGCCCACGATCTCGCCCTGACGCAGTGTGAAGGAGATGTCGCGGAACACGCCTGTGCGGGTCAGTCCCTCGACCTCGAGCACGACGTCGCCGACCTCGGCGGGGAGCTTGGGGAACAGCTCGGTCACATCGCGGCCGACCATCTGGCGCACCAGCTCGTCGACGGTCGTGTCGGCGATGGGCGTCGTGTCGACGTAGGCCCCGTCGCGCATGACCGTGACGGTGTCGCACAGCGCGAACACCTCGTCGAACCGGTGCGAGATGAACAGCAGCGCACGGCCCTCGTCGCGGAGGCTCCGCGCGACGGCGAACAGGCGCTCGACCTCGACGCCCGACAGCGCGGCCGTCGGCTCGTCCATGATGAGCACCGTCGCGTCCAGCGAGATGGCCTTCGCGATCTCGATGATCTGCTGATCGGCGATCGACAGGCCCTCCGTCACGCGGTCGGGGTCGATCGACACGCCGAGGCGCTGGAAGATCTGCTGCGTCTCGATGCGCATCGCCTTGCGGTCGATGCGGCCCATCCGACCCGTGGGCTGCCGGCCCATGAAGATGTTCTCCGTGACCGACAGGTCGGGGAACAGCGTCGGCTCCTGATAGATGACCGCGATGCCCGCGGCCTTCGACTGCGCCGTGGAGGTGAAGTCGACGGGCTGTCCGTGCAGCACGAACTCCCCGGCATCCCGGCGGTACAGGCCCGCGACGATCTTCACGAGCGTGGACTTGCCCGCGCCGTTCTCGCCGATCAGCGCGTGGATGGATCCCGGCTGCAGCGTCAGCGTGCCCGAACGCAGCGCGACGACAGGGCCGAACGATTTGACGACGCGGCGCAGCTCTAGCGCCGGGCCGGTCGAGGTGGTGCCATCATTCACGGCGCCGCTCCTCCTCGTTGAGGTGAAAGAATCATGAATCGATTCAGGTCAGGTTCAGGCATACTCTATGGAGAGCGATCACCGCGGTCAAGTCAATGTGGCAACGGGGAATCGAATCGTGACTCGAAGAGGAGGTGCTGTGCCGGCGAGCATTCGCGATGTCGCGCAGCGTGCGGGAGTGTCGGTGGGCACCGTGTCGAACGTGCTCAACCGCCCCGACGAGGTGTCGACGGAATCCGTGTCCCGGGTCAACCGCGCGATCGAAGAACTGGGCTACGTCCGCAACGACGCCGCCCGCAAACTCCGGGCCGGAGTGAGCACGACGGTCGGCTTCGTCGTGCTCGACGGTCAGAACCCGTTCTACAACGACGTCGTCCGCGGCGCCGAGGACGAGGCATCCCGGCACAACATCGCGATCCTGTACGGCAACACCGACGAAGACGTCGCCCGCGAGCGCATGTACCTCGACCTGTTCGAGGAGCAGCAGGTGCGCGGGCTGCTCATCGCGCCCTACGGCGACGTCACGTCGCGGCTGAGACGCCTGCGCGAGCGCGGAATCGCAGCCGTGCTCGTCGACCGCTTCAGCGGCGACGGCAAGTTCTCCTCGGTCTCGGTCGACAGCGTCGTCGGCGGCCGGATGGCCGTCGAGCATCTCATCGACGCGGGCCGCCGGCGCATCGCTTTCGTCGGCGGTCCGTTCGACATCCGGCAGGTGAGCGACCGGCTCGCCGGCGCCCGCGCCGCGACCGAGAACGCCGACGCGCACGTCGACCTCGAGGTGATCCCGACGACGGCGATGACGGTCGCCGACGGAGTCGAGGCGGGCGCGAAGCTGCTCGCGCGCCCGCGTCGGGAGTGGCCCGATGCGCTCTTCGCCGCCAACGACCTGCTCGCGCTGGGCCTGCTCCAGTCGCTCGTCGTCGACGGCCGGATGCTCGTGCCCGACGAGATCGCGATCATCGGCTTCGATGACATCGCCTTCGCGGGCGCGGCGGCGGTGCCGCTCTCGTCGATCCGCCAGCCGAGTCGCATGATCGGCCGCACAGCCTTGCGGATCGTGCTCGAAGAGGCCGCGGACCCTGACAGCATCCCCCGCCAGACGGTCTTCCCGCCCGAGCTCGTCGTGCGCAGGTCCACCTCGAGCTGACCGGCCGCGTACCGTGGGGCCATGCCGAATCAGCCGGGGCGCGGCCCGTACGCGTCGGGGAAGGCGCGCAGAGAGCAGATCCTGGATGCCGCGCAGCGGCGCTTCGCCGAGGGCGGCTACGAGCGCGCGTCGCTCGGCGAGATCGCGCGGGACGTCGGGATCACGACGCCGGGGTTGACGCATCACTTCGCGTCGAAGGAGATCCTCCTGCTCGCGATCGCCGAGCGGCGCTTCGAGCGCGCCGCCGCGGAGGTGCGGGAGGCGCCCGACGGGGTCGACGGCCTCGGCGCCCTGCGGCTCATGATGCATCAGACGCGGGTGCGCGCCGAGCGGCCCGAGCTCATGGAGCTCTTCGTGCGGGTGGCCGGACTCGCCTCCGATCCGCACAGCGACGCGCACCGCCTCTTCGCCGCGCGCTACGAGCGTGTCGCCGAAGAGCTGACGGCGCACCTGATGCGCGGCGTCGACGCCGGCGCCTTCCGCGCGGACGCCGACTGTGCGGCGATCGCCCGCGACTTCATCGCCCTCTCGGACGGCTTGCAGCTGCAGCTCGTGCTCCTCCCCGGCTCGGTCGACCTCGTCGCGCACGTGCGCGCGCACCTCGAGCGTGTCGCCGCCGACATCGTGACCGGCGACATCCTGCTCGCAGAGCTCTTCGACGAGGAGTCGATCACCCATACCGACGATTGAACACCTTTCGTCAAAAGAATTTCATTGACCCGACCCGTCCGGCCGTCCTATCGTGATGACGAATCATTTGAATCGATTCAGGCGATTTCACTCTGCAATTCACCGATTCCTTCCATTCAGATAGGACTCCGACCATGGGTCGAACCCCTCACGTGAGCCGACGGAGACTCACGACGAACAAGCGGCGCGCCCTGGCCACCACGGCCGTCGTGCTCGCCGGTCTCGTGGCGCCCCTCGGCGTCGCGGGCACCGCTCTGGCAGCCGGCCAGGCGGACCAGCCGCCATCGGCGGCCGCGTTCGCGAAGCTCAACCCCGTGACGCCGCTGACGACGGCATCGTTCGCAGACCCCGCACAGGCGAACATGCCGTGGGCGCGCTGGAACTTCCCGCCCGCGACTGCGACGATCGCGGGCCTCGAGGCCGACATCCAGGACGCCTACGACCACAACATCGCAGGCCTCGAGATCGGCCAGGGCGGCGTGCCGACGATGGAGCAGCTGACGGCGATCTACAACAAGGCGAACAGCCTCGGGATCACGATCAGCCTCAAGGCGGCCAGCGCCCTCCCGGGCCAGACGTACTCGAACGCGGACGACTACGCGCGCCGCACCCTGCGCAACGACCGGCTGGTCGTGGGCGCAGGCCAGTCCGTCAACACCCTGCTTCCGGGTCCGGCGACCGGCAATCCCGGGACGATCGTCGCCGTGCTGGCCTACCAGTGCTCCACGGCACCGTGCGGCACCGCGGGAACCGTGCCGCTCGAGCGGTCCTCCGTGATCGACCTCACCTCGACGATCACCGCCACCAACACCGACGGCTACAACGACGGCACGACCGCGGGCACGCTCGCCTGGACGGCGCCCTCGGCGCCGGTCGGCGCACAGTGGGTGGTGCTCACCTTCCGGGCGGTCCCCTTCGGCACGACGCCGGAGACGCTGAGCCCCGAGGGCACCAAGCAGGTGACCGACGCCTACGACGCGTACTTCGCGGGCGGCCTCGGCGACCTCGTGAAGCGCAACGGCGGCGACTTCTTCGTCGACTCGCACGCGAGCGACCCGTGGGGTGCGCCCGAAGAGCTCTGGGCGAGCAACATGCGCCAGGAGTTCCAGGATGCCGCGGGCTACGACATCGTGCCCGACCTCGCGGCCCTCGTCGACCCGACGATGGCCGGCGCGGGCCTGGGCGGACCGCCGTCCCCGACGGCGCTGTTCTACTCGTTCAGCGACGGCACCGCGACGCGCATCCGCTCCGACTTCAATCGCGTGCGCAGCACCCTGTACACCGAGAACCGCATCGTGCCGTTCCAGGACTGGGCGCACACGTACAACATGAAGCTGCGTCTCCAGCAGGAGGACGGGCCGATCACCTCGATCGGCGACCAGCTGCAGACCTCGGCGGTGCTCGACCGCTCCGAGTACGAATCGCTCACCGGCAGCGACCAGGCCGACATCTACCGGCCGATGGCCTCCGCCAACCACATGACGGGCAACACGTGGTACTCCACCGAGTGCTGCGCCGTGCTCAACAACAGCTGGATGGCCACGACGCAGGATGCGATCATCCGCATGAACAAGGAGTTCGCGGGCGGCGTGAACCGGCCCGTCTACCACGTGCGTCCGTACATCGACACGCCCGTGACCACCTGGCCGGGCAACGGGTTCAGCGCGACCAGCAAGGTGTCGTTCTCGAACGCGTGGAGCCGCGTCAACCCGTACTGGCAGGACATGGCGTCGATCAACGACTACTTCGCCCGCAACAACCTCGTCCTCACACAGGGCGCGGCCAAGACGGACGTCGCGGTCTACATGCGCAACTACTCGTCGCCGTCGGCGTTCTCGACGACTGATCCCAACAACCGGCACTGGATGGACCTCGGCCTCCAGCAGGCGGGCTACACGTGGGACTACCTCGACGAGGCGCTGTTCGACCTGCCCAACGCGACGGTGACGAACAAGCGGCTCGCCGAGGCCGGCCCCGCGTACAAGGCGCTGATCTTCGACCAGTTCCTCTACCCGACGAGCAACACGGCGCGCGGCAGCCTCACGATCGAGGCGGCGAACGACATCTTGGGCTACGCCAAGGCCGGCCTTCCCGTCGTCTTCGTCGGAGCGCCGACCGGCACCGGCGGCCTCCCCGTCTCGGACGACGCGGTGCTCGCCGGCATCGTCGCCCAGATCCTCGCGCTCGGCAACGTGCACCAGGTCGCATCGGAGGCCGACGTGCCCGCGCTGCTCGCGCAGCTCGGCCTGAAGCCGGCGGCCGAGCCCGCCGCGCCGACGACGCTGCTGAGCGTGCACCGCAGCGACTCGAGCGTCGCGGCAGAGTACTACTACCTGTACAACCAGGGAGTGGATGCCGCGCCCGCCGGCAACGGGACGTTCGGCAAGAACCCGAGCAACCTGTACGAGGAGCCGTCCGCCTGCCGCGTCACGACCGCGAACAACCCCTGCATGGCGACCGGGGCCGCCGTCGACACGACGGTGACTCTCCAGGGCAAGGGCGCTCCGTTCCTGCTCGACACGTTCAGCGGGCAGATCACGCCGATCGCGCAGTATTCGACCGACGGTGACTCGGTCACGGTGCACGTCTCGCTCGCACGGGATGCCTCGACCGTCATCGCGCTGCTCGACCAGCCCAAGAAGATCGGCGTCGACAACCTGCCCAACCGCGGCGTCGCCGCGACGACCGCCGACTCGGCCGCCTTCATCGGCAACAGCCTCGTCGTGCGGGCGAACCGGGCCGGCACGTACACGACGACGCTGACGAACGGCCGGTCGGTCACCTCGACGATCGCGAACGTGCCGGCGGCGATCGACCTGACGAACACGGCGTGGCATCTCGACGCGCAGGACTGGGTGCCCACGAACCCCTACGGCACGACGGGCGAGGCGGGGACGGCGACCACGAAGAAGCCGGTCTCGCTCGATCTTTCCGCACTGAAGGCGTGGCCGGACATCCCCGAGCTCGCACGGGCCTCTGGCATCGGCACCTACACGACGACCGTGACGCTGCCGCAGGGCTGGGACTCGTCGTACGGTGCGAGCCTGAGCCTCGGCCAGGTGTCCGACACCTTCACGCTGAAGGTCAACGGCAAGAGCGTCCCGGTCGACCTGATCGGTGCGAACGCCGACCTCGGCAAGGCGCTGAAGGCCGGAGCCAACACGATCGAGGTGACCGTCACGACGACGCTCAACAACCGCCTGTTCCAGCTCGACACGGCGGTCGCGAACCGCGGCGTCCTGCAGAACTACGGTCTCGTCGGCCCGGTCGTCCTGACCCCCTACCGTGAGGCCACTGTGGTGGGAGGGAACACGAAGTAGCGCGTCCGCCCTGCTTCGGGGAGTGCGGGAGGCCGGTCCATCAGGCCTCCCGCACTCTTCATGTTAATTTGCACTGATCATCCTTTGATGCAAAAATGCACTCCATGGATGAGAGTGCAGATTCCCCGCGCGAGCGCCGTCGTGCCGACACGACGCGGGCGCTCATCCGCACGGCGCGCCACTTCACGGCCGAGCGCGGGCTCTCCGGCTTCACCGTCGAGGAGCTGTGCAGCGAGGCCGCCGTCTCGCGCCGCACATTCTTCAACTACTTCGCGTCCAAGGACGACGCCGTGCTCGGCATCCCTCTCGAACGATCGGATGCCGCGGCAGTCGCGCGCTTCCTCGCGCAGGCCGAGCCGACTCCGGGAGGCATCTCGCCGACGCTGCTGACCGACCTCGCGCTCCTCGCCGAAGAGCGCTGGCGCGCGCTCGATATCGCGCCCGAGACGGTGCGCGACCTGTTCGCCGCCGTCGAGAAGGAGCCCCGGCTGCTCGCGCGCATGCTCGAGCTCGGCGCCGAGGGCGAGCGCTTCGACGCGCGCCTCATCGAGCAGCGCGAGGGCCTGCCCGACGGCGATCTTCGCGCGCAGGTCGCAGCGCAGGTCGTCGGCGCGCTCGTGCGTTCGGCGGCCGCCGAGTTCCTGCAGCCCGGGAACGAAGACACCTTCCTCGACATCTTCGAGCGACGCATCGGCGCGGCGCGCGAGCTTTTCGCCACCCAGACCGCATTGATGGGAAACACCCGATGACCGCCACCGCCTCCGTCCCGACGAGACCCGTCGGGCCCGCTCCGCTGCTGCTCACGAAGCGGCGCATCTGGATCATCTTCTCCGCGCTCATCGCGGGGATGCTGCTGTCCAGCCTCGACCAGACGATCGTCTCGACCGCCATGCCGACCATCGTCGGCGAGCTCGGCGGCGTGTCGCACCAGGTCTGGATCTCGACCGCCTACATCCTCGCGACGACGATCGTCATGCCGATCTACGGCAAGTTCGGTGACGTCCTCGGGCGGCGCAGGCTCTTCCTCGTCGCGATCGCGATCTTCACCCTCGCTTCTGTCGGCTGCGCGTTCGCGACCGACTTCTGGATGTTCGTCGTGTTCCGCGCCATCCAGGGCCTCGGCGGCGGCGGTCTCATGATCCTGTCGCAGGCGATCATCGCCGACATCGTGCCCGCCAACGAGCGCGGCAAGTACCTCGGCCCGCTCGGGGCGATCTTCGGCCTCGCGGCCGTCGCCGGCCCGCTCCTCGGCGGCTTCTTCGTCGACCACCTGACGTGGCAGTGGGCGTTCTACATCAACATCCCGGTCGGCGTCGCGGCCTTCTTCATCGCGCTGTTCGCGCTGCAGCTGCCGAACAAGAAGGCCGAGAAGCCCATCGACTGGCTCGGCGTGGTGTTCCTCTCGGCCGCGACGACGTGCCTCATCTTCTTCACCGACTTCGGCGGCTCGGCCGACTTCGGCTGGGACTCGATGGCGACCTGGTGGTGGGGCCTCGGCCTTGTCGTCGCCGCCGCGCTGTTCATCTTCACGGAGTCGCGCGCCGCCGACCCGATCATGCCGCTGTCGATGTTCCGCAACCCGGTCTTCGTCAATGCGACCGCGATCGGCCTCGCGCTCGGCATCGGCATGTTCGCCGCGATCGGCTTCGTGCCGACGTTCCTCCAGATGTCGTCGGGCACGTCGGCCGCGGCATCCGGCCTTCTCATGCTGCCGATGATGGTGGGCCTCATGGGCACGTCGATCGCGTCGGGTCTCCTGATCACGAAGACGGGCAAGTACAAGATCTTCCCCATCCTCGGCACGATCATCACGGGCATCGCGATGTTCGCCATGACGACCCTCTCGGCCTCGACGCCAGTCTGGCTCATCTGCGTGTACCTGTTCGTGTTCGGTGCGGGTCTCGGCCTCATCATGCAGGTCGTCGTGCTCGTCGTGCAGAACGCCGTGCCCGCCGCCGACATCGGCACCGCGACGTCGACGAACAACTACTTCCGCGAAGTGGGCGCGGCGCTGGGCACCGCGGTGTTCGGCACGCTGTTCACGACGCGTCTGACCGAGAACCTCACCCAGGTGTTCACGGATGCCGGCGCCACCGCCGAGCAGGCCGGCCAGGCGACTTCGACCATCGACCCGTCGACGCTCAGCCAGCTGCCCGACGCGGTGCGCGACGGCGTCGTGACCGCCTACGCCGACGCGCTCGCGCCCGTGTTCTGGTACCTCATCCCGTTCATCGTCGTCGCGCTCATCCTCGCGATCTTCCTCAAAGAGATCCCGCTCTCCGACGTCGCCGGGCTCGTCGCCCGCGGCGAGGCGATCGGCGGCGAGGAGGCCGAGCGCCTCGAGGCCGAGCAGCGCAGCGCCGACGCGACGAAGGTCGCCGAACCCGCGATCGAGTAGTCGCGATCCGGGCGGGCCGGGCCGGGGCGGATGCCTCGGCCCGCCGACCGGCCGGCCCGGCAATCAAGCCGCCCCCAGCCGCGCCGAGACAAGGCGTCTCGCCGAGGCGAGGCATCCCGATCCCTTGTCTCGGCGAAATCCCCTGTCTCGCCGAGATTCCCGTCTCTCGGCGAAACAGGGGATGCTCGGCGAAGCCCCGGGCGTCGCCCTGAGGTTCGCCGGGAAGCCCTTGGTTCGGCGCGACGCCGATCGCCCCGCGACAGCTCCGGACCGGGTCAGGCCTCGGCGCGCTCCTTGATCGCCGCGAGGTGCTTCCGCCAGTTCGACTCGGACTCGCCGGCGGCCGTCGGTGTGGCGTTGCCGTCCTGCCAGAACTCGAGGTGCGTGCCCGCTCCGCGCCCCGCCAGCTCGTACGTGAGCCGGTGCTCGCTGCCCTTCGCGTGGGAGCTGCCGCTCGAGTGCGTCAGCACGAGCCGGTGCGGAGCGATCGCCTCGATGACCTCGCCGCGATCCTCGAACGACTTCCCCTCCCACTCGCCGTGCCAGACGACGGGAGAGCCGGCCTTCCAGTCCGAATCGACCGTGGCGCCGAAGTTCACCTCCGACGCGTGCTTGGTGATCGTGTCCCACACCTTCTCAGGTGACGCGTCGACTTCGATGTCTGCTCGAGCGATGAATCCAGGCATCCGCTTGCCCCTTCGCCAGTGGTGCGCCCAGCCAACCGGATTCGGCCGAAGCGCACCACCCCTTGACAGGAATCGGTCGCGTCACAGAAGCGAGCCCAGGATGCCTGCGGCCTCGGCGAAGCGCTCGGGGTTCTCGCCGGAGTAGTTCAACCGCACGTACGGACCCGACGCCTCGGCGGGGAACCACTCTGCACCCGACACGATGATCAGCCCGCGCGTCTCGCACTCGCGCACGAGCGCGTCGACGTCGGTGCCGTCGGGGAGTCGCAGCCAGAGGTTGAGCCCGCCCACCGGCACGACCTCGAGGTGCGCAGCGGGCGCGTGCGCGCGGATGCCGTCGACGAGCAGATCGCGCCGTGCACGCAGCTGCTGGCGGAAGCCGCGCAGGTGCGAG
This sequence comes from Microbacterium alkaliflavum, assembly GCF_044325405.1. Classification (NCBI taxonomy): domain Bacteria; kingdom Bacillati; phylum Actinomycetota; class Actinomycetes; order Micrococcales; family Microbacteriaceae; genus Microbacterium; species Microbacterium alkaliflavum. Next base: position 30,026 of record NZ_JBIQWL010000011.1, read on the forward strand.
CGCCAGCCCGGCTGCGTCACGACGTCGAGCGCCGCCGCCTGGAGGAGCCCGCTCACGTACATCGACTCCGCCGCGCGATCGGTGAGGATGCGCTCGCGCGCGGGGCCGCGCGCGATGACCGCCGCGACGCGCAGCGCCGGCGACACGCTCTTCGTGAGGGAGCGCAGGTAGATGACGTGTCCGTCGTCGTCGAACGCGGCGAGCGGCCGCGGGTCGGCGTCGATCGCGAGATCGTGGGCCCAGTCGTCTTCGATGAGGAACGCGCCGCGTCGTCGCACGACCTCGAGCACCGCCGTCCCGATCTCGGCCGGCCACTGCGCACCCGTCGGGTTGGCGAACGTCGGCTGCGCGTAGAAGGCTCGCGCGCCCGTGCGCACGAGCGCCCGGTCGACCTCGTCGGGGTCGGGGCCGTCGGGGCCCGTCGGCACGGGGACCAGGACGACACCCGCCTGCGCCGCCGCGAGGATCGCTCCCCAGTACGTCGGCGACTCGATCACCAGCGGCTCGCCGGGCCCGACGAGCGCGCGGAAGATCGAGCTGAGCCCGCTCTGACTGCCCGAGATGACGAGCGCGTCGCGCGCCGTCGGCGCGGTGATGCCGGCCGGCGCGTGCGCGGCGAGCTCACTCGCGAACCACGCCTGCAGTTCGGGATGCCCCGCCACGGGCGACCGCGTCATCGCGGCGTCGCTGCGCGCGGCCCGGGTGATCGCGGCACGCACCATCCGCTCGGGCAGGAGCTCTCGGGCGGGATATCCGGAATGCAGGCCGATCGCGTCGGGGGCGGCGGCGCGCTGCGTCGACGACAGCGCCGAGACGCGCGATTGCGGCGAACCCAGAGCGGCGGTCTGCCAGCCGTAGTCGACGGGCACCGCTGCTCGCACGGCGCGCACGAACGTGCCGACGCCCGGCCTGCTCTCGACGAGGCCGTGCGCGATGAGCCGCTGCATCGCCTTGTGCACCGTGACGGGACTCGCGCTGTGCTCGGCCATGAGCGCACGGTTCGACGGGACCTGCGCACCGGGTGGCGCCGTCGCGATCCACGCGCGCACTGCCTCGACGATGCGATCGGTGCTATCCTGACTCATGACAGAACAGAGTAGCGCTATCGCTCAGGCGACGCTAGTGATATCCACCCGCGGCGGTATCTCGTGGGGCTTGGTCGGCGTCACGGCCTTCTCGTTCACGGTGCCCTTCACCCGCATCGCGGTCGGCGGCCTGTCTCCGCTGTTCATCGGATCGGGTCGCGCCGTCGTGGCGGCCGTCCTCGCGACAGCAGCCCTGGGACTCACCCGGCAGCACCTCCCGAACGCCCGGCAGCGGGCCCGCCTCGCCGTCGTCGCCGCGGGGGTCGTCGTCGGCTTCCCGCTCCTCACGTCGTTCGCCCTCACGACGGCACCCGCGAGCCACGGCGCCGTCGTGATCGGGCTCCTCCCGGCCGCGACCGCCGTCGCAGCCGTCGTGCGCACGAAGGAGCATCCGGCGCCCTCGTTCTGGCTGTTCGCCGGACTCGGTGCACTCGCCGCGATCGCGTTCGCCTCGCTGCAGAACGGCGGCCTGGGCGAGCTGCACGAGTCGGACCTGCTGCTCTTCGCCGCCGTCATGGCCGCCGCGATCGGATACGCCGAGGGCGGCCTCCTCGCCCGCGAGCTGGGCGCGTGGCAGACGGTGTCGTGGGCGCTCGTGCTGGCCTCGCCCCTCATGATCCTGCTCACGACGGTGTCGGTGGTGCAGCATCCACCCGCAGCGACGCCCGCCGAATGGCTCGTCTTCGCGTACCTCGGCGTCGTGAGCATGTTCCTCGGCTTCTTCGCGTGGTACCGCGGCCTCGCGATCGGCCCGATGGCGCAGGTGAGCCAGGTGCAGCTCGTTCAGCCGGTCATGACGATCGCATGGGCCGGGCTCATCCTGCACGAGCCGATCGGCTGGCCCACCCTGCTCGGCGGCCTCGCCGTCATCGCGTGCGCGGCGCTCGCCGTGCGAACCCGCCTCACCCGGAAGGACGCCTGATGCGCCACACACCCCGCAATCTCATGACCGACCCCGAAGAGGTCAAGCGCCTCATCCGCCACCACCCGTGGGCGACGTTCGTCTCTCCCGCGAGCACGGGTCTCGTCGCATCGCACTACCCCGTGCTGCTCGACCACGACGCCGACGGCATCGTCATCGTGAGCCATTTCGGTCGCCCCGACGACGAGCTGCACGAGCTCGGGCAGCACCCGATCCTCGTCATCGTCCAGGGCCCGCACGACTACGTCTCGCCCAGCTGGTACGCGCCGGGCGACCTCGTGCCCACCTGGAACCACGTCACGGCGCACCTGTACGGCACCCCCGAAGTGCTCGGCGACGAGGAGAACTACGCGATGCTCGGCCGCCTCACCGACCACTTCGAACGGGGGATGCCGCAGGGCCGGAGCCTTTCGCAGGACGAGACCGGCACGCGCCGCATCGCGAAGGGCACCGTCGGGCTCCGTATGCGCATCGACCGGTTCGACGCACGCGCGAAGCTCAGCCAGAACAAGCCCGCCGACGTGCGCGACAACATCGTGGCGCACCTCGCAGAGCACAATCCGGCTCTCGCCCGCGAGATGGTCCGGGATGCCGCGCCCGGCCCGTCCGCCGGCTGAGGGTCGCCGAGTCTGTCGAGCCGTCGAGCTCGGACCCGACGCGGAATGTCGGCCTCGACCCCTCGACAAGCCCGGGGACCGATCCCGAACCGGGTCGCCGAGCCTGTCGAGCCGTCGGACTCGGACCCGACGCGGAATGTCGGCCTCGACCCCTCGACAAGCTCGGGGACCGATCCCGAACCGGGTCGCCGAGCCTGTCGAGCCGTCGGATTCGGACCCGACGCGGAATGCCGGCCTCGACCCCTCGAGAAGCCCGGGGACCGATCTCGAACCGGGTCGCTGAGCCTGTCGAAGCGTCGGACTCGGACCCGACGCGGAATGCCGGCCTCGACCCCTCGAGAAGCCCGGGGACCGATCTCGAACCGGGTCGCTGAGCCTGTCGAGCCGTCGAGCTCGGACCCGACGCGGAATGTCGGCCTCGACCCCTCGACAAGCCCGGGGACCGATCCCGAACCGGGTCGCTGAGCCTGTCGAGCCGTCGAGCTCGGACCCGACGCGGAATGTCGGCCTCGACAAGCTCGGAGACCGATCCCGAACCGGGTCGCTGAGCCTGTCGAAGCGTCGAAGCCCGAACCCGCGAGGGACGTCGGGTCAGCCGGCGACGACCTGCACCGTGGCGAGAGACGGATCGGCCGCGTAGGCGATGCGACCCCCGTCGGTGAGCGTGGCGCGCAGCGCGTCGAGGGCGGCCGTCGTGACGATCTCGCCCGGCGCCAGCACGGGGACTCCGGGCGGATACGGCGCGATGAGCTCGGCGCATACCCGCCCCACGGCGTCGCCTGCCGACACGGTCTCGTGCACCGCGAAGAAGGCGGTCCGCGGGTCGGTGGCCGACTCGGCCTCGACGCGCCACGCGGCGGAGGCCGCGATCCGGCGCGGCGCGCCGCGATGACGCTCGACCGACGCGGCGAGCGCATCGATGAGTCGCGCGACGGATGCCTCGTCGTCGGCCATCGAGACGATCGGCACGATGACGTCGCGATCGGCCATCTCCAGCGGCATCCCCTGCGCCAGCAGGTCGGCCTCGATCGCATGGCCGTGCGCGCCAGCGCCGGCGAGGAGCACGACGAGCTTCGCGGGGTCGACCCGGAGCGAGCCGTCCGGGCGGTCGGCGAGCACCTCGACGCCGTCGATCGCCGCGAGCCGCTCGCGTGCGAAGGCGACCAGGCCGACGAGCCGGCCGACGAGCTCGGCGCCGTCCCGCTGCAGAAGGGCGCGCGACGCGTCGGTGCTCGCGAGCACGGCACCGGCCGGACTGGTCGTATGGGATGCCTCGAACCCGCGCTCGAGCCGGTCGGGGTCGAGCAGCCCTCCGGTCCGAGTCGTGCGCGCGAGCAGCAGCGCCCCCTGACTCCACGCCGGCAGCGACTTGTGCGCGCTCGTGACGAGGGCGTCGGTGCCGCGAGCGAGCGCATGCGCGGGCACGAGCGGCGAGAAGCCGAAGTAGGCGGCCCACGCCGCATCGACGATGAGGGGCACGCCGGCGTCGTGCGCGGCATCCGCGAGCCCCTCGATGTCGGAGAGCGTGCCGACGTATGACGGATCTCCGACGAGCACGCCGCACGCGTCCGGGTGCGCGGCGAGCGCCGCCCTCGCTGCGCCGACGGGAACCTGCGACGGCAGCCCCGTCGCGGCATCGATGTCGGGCCGCACCCACACCGGGCGCAGGCCTGCCAGCACGATGCCGAGCAGCACCGAGCGGTGCAGTGTGCGCGAGGCGATCACGGACTGGCCCGGCCGCCCCAGTGCGAGTACGGCGGCCTGGTTCGCGTGCGTCGACCCGCCGACCGACAGGCGACCCCAGTCGACGCCCCACGCCGCGGCGGCCCGCGCCTCGGCGTCGGCGAGCACGCCGCCCGCCGACTTCATGGTGTCCAGGCCGCCGAGCAGCGGAACGTCGCCGCGCACGAGATCGCCGACCAGGTCGTGCCGGTGCTTGTGCCCCGGGATCGTGAACGGCGTCAGCGATCCGTCGCGCGCACCGTCGCTGAAGCGCAGCCACGCGTCGAACAGCGGCGCCTCGGTGCGATAGCCGCGCGGATCACGGGAGTCGGTCATGACCCGGCCGCCAGGAACCTGCCGACGGCCACGCCGGGGAAGGCCCCCGCCTGGTCGATGTCGACCCATTCGTGGACGGCGTCGGCGGCATTCCTCAGCGGCACGCCTCACACGATAGCGACGGCGCATCGGTCTCAGGCGTGCCGCACCTCGGCTGGCTGTGACGACACGCCGGGTCCGGAGCAGGTCGAGGCCACTGCGGCACCGACCAGCCGAGATGCGGGACGGGAAGAGGCCAGAGCGGTGCTCAGGCCTCCGGCACGACGCGGTCGAACATCTCGTCGCGCGGCAGGTCGGGGTCGGGGCCGCTGCGCACGCCCGTGTCGAGCGCGTCGAGGCGGGCCAGCTCGTCGGCCGACAGTTCGAAGTCGAAGACGTCGAAGTTCTCCGCGATGCGCGACGCCTTCACCGACTTCGGGATCGCGGAGCGGCCCTCCTGAAGGTGCCAGCGCAGCATGATCTGCGCAGGTGTCTTGCCGTGGGCGCCCGCGAGCTCCTCGATCGTCGGGTCGCCCATGACGCTGCGGCGCTCGCCCCACGGACCCGGGTAGAACGTGATCCCGCCGATCGGCGACCAGGCCTGCGTAGCGATGCCGTGCGCGGCATCCGCCTCCTGCACTCCCGCCTGGGCGAAGTAGGGGTGCAGCTCGACCTGGTTGACCGCGGGCACGACGTCGGTCTCGTCGAGGAGACGCTCCAGGTGCGCGGGCATGAAATTGCTCACGCCGATCGCGCGGACCCGGCCGTCGGCGAGCAGCGCCTCGAGGCCCTTGTACGCCTGCACGACGCGGTCCCATCGCGAGGGCGCGGGCTGGTGGAGGATGAAGAGGTCGAGCGTCTCGACGCCGAGCTTGCCGGTGGCCTTGTCGAAGGCGTGGATCGTCTCGTCGTAGCCGTAGTCCGAGACCCAGACCTTGGTCTCGATGAAGATGTCGTCGCGCGAGACTCCGGAGCGGCGGATGCCTTCACCGACCTCGCGCTCGTTCTGGTACGCCGCGGCCGTATCGATGAGCCGGTAGCCGACGCGGAGCGCCTCTTCGACGGCCGCCGCCGTCTCGTCGGGCGGGCTCTGGAAGACGCCGAGGCCGAGGGCGGGCATGGTGATGCCGTTGTTGAGCGTGAGGTCCATGCATTCACGGTAGGCCGCGGCCCGCGCGCGGAGGAAGGCACTGGCCGTGCCCCCCTCGGCGGATCGCGTAATGTGAGCGACGCCGCCCTTGACTCGCCGACGGGTGCGCAGGCCAGGAGGGGCGCATGGACCTGATCGTCCGCATGCTGCCGCTCGCCCTCGCGATCGCGTTCAGCAGCGTGCCGATCCTTGCGGCGCTCATGATCCTGCTCTCGCCCAACGCCAAGCGGTCGGCGGTACCCTTCCTGATCGGCTTCGTCGCCGGCATGTTCGCTGTCGTGTCGCTGTGCACGGTGTTCACGCAGCTCGTCCCCTCGGCGCGCCTCCCCCGACGCGAGGACCATATCGTCGGGCAGTTCGAGATCGTGGTCGGCATCGCGCTCGTCCTCCTCGGGCTGTTCGCGCTCTGGCGATCGCGCAGGAGCACCGAGCACAGCATCCCTGACTGGCTCAAGTCCACCGAGAAGCTCGGGCCCTGGTCGGCCTTCGGGCTCGCCCTCCTCCTCAACATCCGGCCGAAGAGCCTCCTGATCGCGGTCGCTGCGGGTCTCACGCTGCGCGCCGACGCGCAGTCCGTCGGGGAGGCGATCGTCGCCCTCGCGGTCTACACGGCGATCGGCGCGTCGACCGTCGCCATCCCGATCATCGCGGCGGCCTCGTCGCCGCAGCGCGTGCAGCCGCGGCTCGTCCGGGGCCGCGAGTGGCTGGTCCGCAACGGCGAGGTCGTGGCGAGCATCATCCTGCTGCTCATCGGCGTGCTCGTCATCGGGGCAGGTTTCGAGCGACTCTGATCACGCCGGCGAGGGGTGGATGCCTCACCCCGCCGCGGCCGCGCGTACCGAGATCGCGCGGCTGCAGAGCTGACGCCCCTGTTATTCGTCAGCGGTCTCCTGCTTGCCGCGCATCACGAGCAGCGGATCGGGCGCGCTCACGACGCGGTCGTCGCGACCTTCGTAGTCGAACTGCCCGAGGAAGAACCGCATCGCGTTGAGGCGGGCGCGCTTCTTGTCGTTCGAGCGGATGATCGTCCACGCCGCGTGCTTCTTGTCGGTGCGGCGGAACATCTCCTCCTTCGCCACCGTGTAGTCCTCCCAGCGGTCGAGCGAGGCGAGGTCCATGGGCGAGAGCTTCCAACGGCGAACGGGGTCGAGCTGGCGGATCGCGAAGCGCGTGCGCTGCTCGGTGCGCGACACCGAGAACCAGAACTTCGTGACATGGATGCCGGAGTCGACGAGCATCTTCTCGAACTGCGGCGCCTGCGTCATGAAGGCTTCGTACTCGGCATCGGTGCAGAAGCCCATGACCCGCTCGACCCCCGCCCGGTTGTACCAGGAGCGGTCGAACATGACGATCTCGCCGGCCGTCGGCAGGTGCTGCACGTAACGCTGGAAGTACCACTGTCCCTGCTCGCGCTCGGTCGGCTTCGAAAGGGCGACAGTGCGGGCCGTGCGCGGGTTGAGGTGCTCCGTGAAGCGCTTGATCGTGCCGCCCTTGCCCGCGGCATCCCGCCCCTCGAAGAGGATGATCGCGCGCTTGCCGTTGTCCTCCAGCCAGTACTGGAACTTCAGCAGCTCGATCTGCAGGAGGTACTTCTCGCGCTCGTAGTCGTCGCGGTCCATCCGCTCCTCGTACGGATAGCCCTCCTGCCACGTGAAGACGGGATTTCCCTGCGGATCGATGAGGTCGGGGTCGGGCGTGTGCCCGTCGCGCACCGAGTAGCCCTGCTGGCGCAGGTACTCGATGTAGTCCCGCAGTCCTTCGACCGGAACGTCGTTCATTTCGCCCCTTCTCCGCTCGGGCGCACGCCCGCTCCGGCTGCATTATCGTCGCCCGAAGTGACGGGTCAGTGACCCGTCATACCCTCACGCCCCGAAGCGCCGCTGCACCTCGCCGTAGCCCAGCGCGCCGTCGAGGAAGCCCAGCGTGCCGGTCTCGAGCAGCTCGCGTCCCGCACGCTCGACGAGGCTCAGCGCGGCGCGCGCGAGGCCGCCGCCGACGCTCACCCGCTTCACCCCGAGCGAGAAGAGCGTGGGTGCGTCGATGATGTTCGACGCGAGCCCCGCCACGATGTTGAGCGGGGCGGGAATGGATGCCGCGAGCCGGCGGATCGACTCCTCGTCGTTCACGCCGGGCACGAAGATGCCGTCGGCGCCGGCCTCGAGGTAGCGGTGCGCGCGCTCGACAGTCTCCGCGAACGGGTCGGCGGCATCGCCGATGAAGAACGCGTCGGTGCGGGCATTGAGCACGAACGTGCCCTTCGGCGCCGCCGCCCGCGCCGCCTCGAGCCGCTCGACGGCCTCGTCGATTCCGAACAGACGGCCGTCGACCGTGTCCTCGATGTTGGCGCCCGCCAGGCCGAGCTCCGCGGCGCGCGCCACCGTCGTGCCGACGTCGGAGGCGGCATCCCCGTATCCCGCTTCGAGATCCGCCGTCACGGGAACGCCGACGGCGGCGACGATCTCGGCGATTCGCGCGAACATGACCTCCGGGTCGAGCGCGTTGCCATCGGGGACCCCGTAGGACCACGCGATGCCGGCGCTCGTCGTCGCGATGGCCGGGAATCCGACCTGCTCGAGGATGCGGGCAGATCCGGCGTCCCACGCATTCGGGATGACGAACCCGGGACCGGCGTGAAGGGCGAGCAGGGCGGCGGCTGGGTCAGTGGGCACGACTGTATTCAGGCCCGTTGACCCGTGCCCCGTCAAGGGCTACCAGCCGAGCTCGCCCTGGTCCTCCTGAGCCCGTCAGCCGCGGCTCGGGGCGGATTCCGTCAGCGACACGCCGGCAGCCGCGGCGTGTCGAGGACGGGACGCGCCCCGAACCCGGCACCCGGGTCCCTACTGCGCGGGGGGCTCCTCGCTGCTCTCCGGCTCGGGCTCCGTCGTCGGGCTCGGCGACGCGAGCGACTCCTTCAGCTGCGCGATCGCGTGCTCGAACGCGGCGACGGTGGCGGCATCCACCGCTCCCGTCGGCTCGACGCCCAGCTTGGTCTGGAATTCCTTCACGGCGTCGGTGAGCTCGGGCGTCCAGACGCCGTCGACCGGCCCGTCCCAGAATCCGAGGAGTTTGAGCGTCTGCTGCACAGCGGCCGTCGACGCCACCGACGCCTGCGCGGCCGCTCCGCCCTTCGCCGCGATCGCTGCCTGAAGCGCGTCCGCCGTCGCCTTGTCGACCGTGCCCGTGACGGGGAGTCCGGCGGCCTTCTGCAGATCCTCGACCGCCTGCACGGTGAGGGGCCCGTAGATGCCGTCGACGGTCCCCGTGTAGAAGCCCGCCGTCGCGAGGTCCTGCTGCAGCGCCGTCGTGTACGCGCGGACCGCCTCCTCGGCCGCCGCCTGGTTCTGGTCGGAGATGCAGCCGGCGTCGGCGAACAGCCGCAGCCACGCCATCTCGAGCGCGACGGCGGCGCTGTTGAACTGCTCCGACGCGGCCTCGAGCGGTGTGTCGTCGGTGATCGCGCCCTGCGCGTCGGAGAACTCCGACTCGGCCTGCTTGACACGGTCGACCGTCGCTGCGGGTGCGAGCGGGGTGCTCGTCGGAGCCGGGGTCGCTTCGACCGGTTCGCCCGTCGAGCCGGACTGAGCGTTCGCGAGCGCGGCCTGCGCGTCGGCGAGCTCCTGGTGGGCCTTGTCGAGCGCCTGGCTCGCCTCGACCGCGGCCTCGGCGCCGCCGAAGGCGTCCGCTCGCGGCTTCACGAGATCGGAGCCGGCGTCGCGGACATCGCCGACGGTGGGTGCCGTGTCGTTGAGGACGTCGCCGTAGCGGTCGAGCGCCACGATGTAGTCCTTGCTCGCGTCGCAGAACTTCGACGAGGCCGCGGTGAGAGCGTCCTCGGCTTCGGCCACGGCCTTCTCCTTCGCGGTGACCTTGGCCTGCGCCACGTCGACGCTGCTCACGTTGCCGCATCCGGCGAGGGCGACCGCCGCGAGGGCGAGCCCGGCGAGGGAAGCGGCGAGAATCCCTGGCCTCCGCGTGCGATCACCGAGCATGAGTCGTCTCCTCGATCAGTAGGCGTCGGCTCATCATGGCAGTCCCGCGAAGGCTGAGCCGGGACATTCCGCTGAACTCTTCGCACGCCGCCCGAGCAGCGCGGGAGGAGATGACGCCGGGGAAGGATGCCGCGCCCCCACGCGACGTCCCACGGCGCCATCTCCCCCGCTCGTGGGCGCGGACGGAGCCGAGGCCCCGACCGCGCACCCTCTCAGTTCTTGCCCTTGCCCGGGGCCGGCTTGACGTCCTTCGTCGCCTTCGACGTCACGGTCGCCGGCAGGTAGCCCGGCTTGGTGCCCGTCACGGCGACGGTGATCGCCTTGCCGACCTGGTCGGAGCCCAGCCGCAGCACGGCGCTCGTCGCGCCCTGGATCGGCTTCCCGTCCGCGAGCCACTGGTAGCCGAGCTCGACCGGGAACGGACCCCACACGGCGAGCGCGACGAGCGTCTTGCCGGCCTGCGCCGATCCGAGCACGATCGGCGTGTGCGTCGCGAGCTTCGGACCGGTCACGAACACCGTCGCCGAGGTCGAGGCGGGCGCGAAGCCCGTCTTGGTCCCGGTCACGGTGAGCGTGATCGTCTGCCCGACGAGGTTCGGATCGGTCACTGCGAGCGGGGCGTCGGCGCCGAGCACCGTGGCGCCGGCCGTCCACTGGTAGTGGGTCGCGACTCCGGCATCCCACGTCCCGACGTTCGCGGTCAGCGTGCCGCCGACGGCGGGCTTGCCCGAGATCGTCGGCGTCGGCGTCGCGGTCTGCGACAGGCCGAGCTCGACGTCGATCGTGCCGCTCCAGAGGGAGTGGCCGAAGCGGTTGCCATCGTCGGCCCACAGCACTTGGCGCTGCCCGTTCACCGCGGTGGACAGCGGCGCCACGATGAAGCCCTCGAGGTTGTAGTTCGGCAGCCCCGTCGGCGTCGCGTAGTCGCGCTCGACGGCGAAGTGCCCGTCCGCTGCGACCTTCAGCAGCGTCGTCGCGTTGCCGCACGTGTTGTCGCAGTGCGCCCAGATGCGCCCGAGGTCGGCGTCGAACGAGACGTCCATGACGCCCGCGAGGCCCGTCGGCACATCGGCGACGCGCACGAAGGTGTGGTCGGCGTTGAGCGCGTACGCACGGAGGTGACCCGTCTTCTCCACGGCGCCGAAGAACAGGCCGCCCGCGACCTTGCCGGCATACGAGGCAGGGTTGTAGACCGTGCCCTGGTCGGTCTTGAAGCCCGCGCCGACGAGGAACGAGTCGGGCACGTAGGCGACACCCTCGAACCCGAGGTTGGCGTCGGCGTTCGTGAAGTCGAGGTCGCTGGTGAGCACCCACTGGTCGGTCGCGACGAGCGTCGTCGCGGACGAGGTCGGGTCGAATTTCAGAATCGAGTCGAGCGGGATGCCGGACGCGGCGTTGTCGCGCTCGGTCGTGATGTACAGGGAGCCGTCGGGGCCGACCGTGATGCCCTCGGAGTCGGGCAGGCCCGTGCCGCCGGGGAAGCGGATGTCCTTGCCGGCGATCCAGCCGTTCGCGGTGTCCTTGATCCAGGTGTCGGCCGACTTCACGAGGCGGTAGACGTGGCTCTTGTTCTTCACGGCGTAGAGCACGCCCGAGTCGTTCGGATCGAAGGCGAGGCCGCTCAGATCCTGTCCCGACAGTGTCGTCACCCACGCGCAGAGCGGGTCGATCGTGGTCGGCGACGGGCTGCCCGGCCACGCGACCAGATCGGCGGGAACCGTGCCCGGCGCGGAGCCGGCGTCTTCCGTGTCGCAGGGCGCCTCGGCACCGGCCTCGCTGCCGCCCGTCAGCGGCGGGATGCCCGCCTGGCACGCGGCGGCGTTCGAAGCACCGAAGCTCGCGTCGAGCACCTCGAGGAAGGTGTCGGAGCCGTCGGGGCACGCGGCGAGCGCGTGGTACAGGTGGTCGGTGTTGACGTTCTCGTCGACGCCAGCCTGGCCCGCGAGGTAGGTCAGCTCGTCGACCAGGATGCCGTCGGGCGTGTAGATCTTGACGGCATCCCCGCCGCTGGACAGACCCGGGCCCGACGAGAAGACCCCGTAGCCGCCGGCCGGGATGCTCGTCGCGAGCACGCCGTCCACGTAGAGGCCGGCGGAGAAGTCGGATGCCGAGGCGAAGCCGCCTGCGTTGCTGTCGGTCTGCTTCCACCCGGCGACGCTCACGGCGTGCGAGCCGGTGTTGTGGAGCTCGATGAGGTCGTTGTCGGCGAGCGGTGCGTAGCCGATGTCGCTGTTGTCGCTCGTGATCTCGTTGATCGCGATGTCGGCGTAGTTCGGGTCGGTCGGAGCCGTCGTCGTGCCGCCGGTGCCGTCGCCCGTCGTGCGCACGTCGGCAGGCTTCGCGGTGCCGTGCGTCGAGGCGCCCGGCGAGCCGATCGAGCCGGTCGCGCTCGTCCACGAGCCCTCGCCGTCGCCGGCCGTCTCGATCGTCCAACCGGTCGTGCCCGACTGGGCGCCCAGGTGCGCGGCGTCGACGGCGGCGGCCGCGCCCTTGCCGGGGAAGAAGCCGCTCACGTACGACACCGAGTCGACCTCGGCGTTCGCGCTGTCGTAGATGTGGACGGCGTTCGGCCCCTTGTTGAGGGTGACGCTGCCGTCGTTGACGATCTTGACCGAGTCCTTCAGGCCCCAGTCGGCCCGGAACGCTGCGGCGGTGGCATCCGTGATGATGACCGACTGGCCGGGGGCGACAGTGCCGAGGCCCGCGAGCGGGACGCCGCCCGGCGTCGCGGCGTTGTTGCTGAACGACCACCCGCTCAGATCCTGGGGCGCGTCGCCGACGTTCGTGAGCTCGACGTACTCGCCGTCACCTCCCGTCGCGATGAGGCCGCCGTAGGCGAACTCGGTGATGCGGATCGCCGCACCGGTCGTCGCGTTCGCGGTGGGAGCCGCGGCGCCGAGAGTGAGGACGACAAGGGAGGCGGCGACGGCCGCACTCACGGTACTGCGCAGATGACGCACGGAAGGGCCTCTTTCGTCGGGTCGGAGGGAGCCACTGCACACCCTCACGATCGCGCCCGAAATCCGCGCGAACGTCAGGGGAACAGCAGGAGAACGTCGGCTTGCCGCAGAATGACGCGGCTTTCCGCATGACGCCGGGTCTACAGTGCGACCATGGCCGACGCCCCGGCGTACCGCATCTGGCCGCCCGTGGCACTGGGCGTGCCGCTGCTCGCGGGCTTCGCGATCACCGGCCTGTGGGGTGACCCTGTCGCGCTTCCCCCGACGACCTCCCGGTACATCGCGGTCGTGCTCATCGTGGCGTTCGCGCTGTGGAACGGGTGGGCGCTCTGGCTCATGGCACGGCACGAGACGGCGCTGCTGCCGGGCGGCGCGACGAGCACGATCCTGGATCGCGGTCCCTTCCGCGTCAGTCGCAATCCGCTCTATCTGGGGCTCATCGCCCTCGATGTGGCACTGGCGCTGCTCTGGCCGTCGTTCTGGGCGCTCGTGTTGACTCCGCTCGGCATCGCGGCGCTGTGGTGGGGCGCCGTCGCACCGGAGGAGCGCTATCTCCACGACAAGTTCGGCGACGAGTACGACGCCTACCGTGCGCGCGTGCGGCGATGGCTGTAGACCTGCGTGCGTCGGCGACCGACAATCGGAGCATCATCCCTGCCCGAACAAGGGAGTGACCATGACATCGAGCCTCGCGCTCTCGAACGGTCTCCGGATGCCGCAGATCGGCCTGGGCGTCTACCTCGTCACCGACGTCGCCGTGTGCGAGTCGAGCGTGAAGGCCGCGCTCGACTCCGGCTACCGGCTCATCGACACGGCGATGGCCTATCGCAACGAGCGGGCCGTGGGGCGCGGCATCCGCTCCTCGGGCGTCCCACGCGACGAGATCTTCCTCACGACGAAGCTGTGGCCATCGGACTACGGCTACGAGAAGGCGCGCGCGGCGATCGCCGCGTCGCTCGAACGGCTCGACTGCGGCCACATCGACCTGCTGCTCCAGCACCAGCCCGTCGGCGACGTGCAGGGGGCGTGGCGGGCGATGGAGGAAGCGGTCGACGCGGGCACCGTGCGCGCGATCGGCGTCAGCAACTTCACGGCGGCCGATCTCGGTGAGCTGCTGCCGAAGGCGCGCATCGCTCCCGTCGTCGACCAGGTCGAGCTGCACCCGCACTGGCAGCAGCCCGACCTGCTTCCCTACCTCGCGGCGCATGACATCGTCCCGGAGGCGTGGTACCCGCTCGGCCACGGAGCGAGGAAGCTCCTCGACGAGCCTGCCGTCGCGTCCGCGGCCCGCGCGCACGGCAAGTCCGCCGTGCAGGTCATCCTGCGGTGGCACGTGCAGCGGGGTTTCGTCGCAATCCCGAAGTCGACCGACCCTGCCCACATCGCGGCCAACATCGACGTCTTCGACTTCGAGCTGACGGCGGGCGAGATGGCCGACATCAACGCCCTCGGCAAGGAGCGGCCCATGTTCCGGATGCCGCGCCGGCTCATGAAGGCCGTCATGCCGCTCGCTCGGCCCCGCGCACTGCCGTAGCCGGGGTTGCTTGGGCAGCCAGAACAGCGTAGAAAGGCAACCAGGAGGTTGCCTATCATGACCGACATCCGACGCAGCATCGTCGTCAGCTCGTCGCTCGAGCGCGTCTGGCGCGCGATCGTCGACTCGACCGAGTTCGGGACGTGGTTCGGGGCGGAGTTCGACGGACCCTTCGACGCGGGAGTCACCACGACCGGCCGGATCGTGCCGACCACGATCGACGCCGCGGTCGCGGCCGCCCAGGAGCCTCACCGGGGCACACCGCTCACGGCTGAGGTCGTCGCGATCGAGCCGATGCGGCGATTCGCCTTCCGGTGGCATCCCGTCCCGGACTCCGACGTGCTCACGCTCGTCGAGTTCTCCCTCGCCGAGGAGGGCGACGGCGTGCGCGTCACGATCACCGAGGACGGCTTCGACGCTCTGCCCGCCGAGCAGCGCGACGCCGCGCGCGAGGGGAACGACGGCGGCTGGGATGCCCAGACCCGCCTGCTCGCCGGCTACCTCGCCTCACGACCGTGACGACAGCGCTCGCCGAGAGCGCGCCGCTGTTCGCCGCGCTCGGCGACCCGATGCGCCTCGGCATCGTCCTCACCCTCGGCGAGGGCGGTCCGCTCACCTCGGCGCGCCTCGCGGCGGAGCGCCCCGTGACGCGTCAGGCCGTCGAGAAGCACCTGGCGATCCTCGCCGATGCAGGGCTCGTGCGCAGCGAGCGGCGCGGCCGCGAGCGCTGGTGGAGCGTCGAAGCGCAGGCCGTCGGCTCCGCCGGGAGCGCGCTGCAGCAGGCGTCTCGCCGATGGGATGCCGCTCTCGAGCGGCTCCGAGCGCACGTCGAGGACCCGCCCGACCGCACGTGACTCCGGCTTGTCAAGCCTGCGGCGCGCGACGGGGCAGGTCCCTAGCCTGAACGGATGGTGGTCACCGATCTGTGGCTCGTCCGGCACGGCGAGAGCGTCGCGAACATCGCCGCGACGCGCGCCGAGCGCGAGGGACTGAAGAGGATCCCGATCGACATCCGGGATGCCGATGTGCCGCTGTCGCTCACGGGACGCGACCAGGCACGTGCCCTGGGCTCGTGGTGGGAGGCACACCACGAGTCGATCGACGTGACGTGGGTGTCTCCGTATCTGCGGGCGCGGGCGACCCTTGGGATCGCCAGGGAGGCCGAGGCCGACCCGGCTCCCGCGATCGTCGACGAGCGACTGCGCGACCGGGAGCTCGGCGTGCTCGACCTGCTCACCCGTCACGGCGTCGCCAGCATCCATCCCGAAGAGGCGGAGCGGCGGCGGCACCTCGGCAAGTTCTACCATCGCCCGCCGGGCGGGGAGTCGTGGGCCGATGTGGCCCTCCGCCTCCGGTCGTTCCTCCGCGACGAACTGCCCACGTGCGAGGGTGGCGGGCTCATCGTCGCGCACGACGCCGTCGTCATGCTTGTGCTGTACCTCCTGCTGCCCCTCGAGGAGACGCAGCTGCTCGAGTTCGCGGCATCCCGAACCGTCCTCAACGCATCGGTGACGCACCTCGCCGTGAGTGACGGCGGCTGGGAGCTCGTCGAGTTCGCCGACGTCGCCCACCTGAAAGTCGAGGGCGCGCCGGTCACGGTGCACCCGGGGAACCCCGATGTCGAACCCGAGTGACACCGCGGTCACGCCCGAGCTGCTGCGCGGCTGGGGGCTGCCCGATCCCGGCGAGTCGAAGAAGTCGCGCGGAGACGTCGTGGTCGTCGGCGGGTCGCGCCGCTCGCCCGGTGCCGTGTTCCTCGCCGGGGAGGCGGCGCTGCGGGTCGGCGCCGGCCGGCTCGCGGTCGTCGTGCCGACGTCGATCGACGGTCGACTCGGAGTCGTCATGCCCGAAGCCGCCGTGCACTCGCTGCCCGAGGACGCCGACGCGCAGATCGGCGGGGCGCCGAAGGAGGCCTTGGAGGCCGCCGACGCCGTGCTCCTGGGCCCCGGATTCGACGACCCTGACCAGACGCGTGCGACGCTGCTCGCCGTGGCCCGGCTGGGGCTGCGCTGTCTCATTCTCGACGCGTTCGCGCTCGGCATCCTCCGCTCCGTCGACCGCTCGACGCTGCCGCGCGATCTCGTGCTCAGCCCCAACAAGGACGAGGCCGCGATCCTGCTCGGACGCGAAGCGGACGAAGGGGACGAGCCCGACCTGCTCGAGATCGCACAGCGCTACGACGCCGTCGTCAACTGCTACGGCCACGTCGTGACGCCGAGCGGCGAGTCGTGGCGCATCTCGGCCGGCGGCCCGGGCCTGGGCACGTCGGGCAGCGGCGACGTGCTCGCGGGCGCCATCGCGGGCTTTGCGGCACGCGGTGTCCCGCCTGCGCGGGCCGCCGTATGGGGCAGCTGGGCGCACGCTCGCGCCGGCGACCGGCTCACGGACACCGAGGGCATCGGCTTCCTCGCGCGCGACTTGCCGCGCGAGCTCACGCGCGCGGTCGCGGAGGTCACGCGCGGCTGAGCCCGGGCTACCACCACCATGATCGGCCGTGCAGCATGTCGCCGAAGTCCTCGGGCGAGCCGCGACCCGTGTGCTTGGAGCCGAGGTAGCTGTCGACGACCGCGCGGCCGAGGTCGTCGAGCTCGGGCGCGACGACGTGACCGCCCGCGCGGCGCGCGAGCGCGTCGATGAACCGTGCGAGACCCGGATCCTCCCCGAGGCGGAAGAAGGTCGTCTGCGCGCCGAGGCGCTGCACCGTGTCGAGCTCGCGCACCGTGGCCGCGACGGTGTTCGGGTCGGGCGGGTAGGCGAAGTGCACGCGGCCGTCGGGCTCGAGGTGCGAGGTCGGCTCGCCATCTGTGACGATGAGCAGCACGGGCTGCGCCGTGGGGTTGCGGCGGAAGTGCCGTTGCGCGAGCAGCAGCGCGTGCTGCAGGTTCGTGCCCTTGTCCCACACGGCGTCCTTGGCCGTCAGCTCTTCGATGTCGATCACCTCGGCATAGCGCGCGAATGCGATGAGCTGCAGCTTGTCGCCCCGGAACCGGCTCGAGATGAGGTGGTGGAGCGCGAGCGCCGTGCGCTTCATCGGCACCCATCGTCCGTCCATCGCCATCGAGAACGACGTGTCGACGAGAAGCGCGACGGCGGCCTGCGTGCGCTGCTCGGTCTCGACGACCTCGACATCGCGCGTGTCGAGCCGCACGCCGGCTGACACGTCGCCCCCGTCGGCGACGGTGCGCAGCACCGCGTTGGAGACGGTGCGCGGGATGTCCCACGGCTCGGTGTCGCCGAACGCCCACTCGCGCGTCGAACCCGTCCGGTCGCCCGCCGCCCCCGCATTGCGGGTCTCGCGGCGTCCCGTGCGTCCGGACTGCCGCGTCGCGATGTCGCGCAGCAGCGCCCGGCCGAGCTGTCGCATGGCCCGCGGAGTGAGCCGCAGCGCACCGTCGGAGGCCCGCTGCAGCATCCCGGTGTCCTTCAGCTCCTGCTCGAGCTCGCGCAGGGTCCGCGCGTTCACCGCTGCTTCCTCGCCGATGAGCCGGGAGAGCGCGTCGAGGTCGATGTCGTCCATGCGCGCGCCGGGGTACGCCTGGCTGAGCTGATCGGTGAGCGAATCGAGGTCGGAGAGGTCCTGCATGACGCCGGTCGCCTCGCCGAGCCCTGTCGGCTGGTCGCCCGAGAAGGATGCCGAACCCGACCAGTCCTCGCCGGGGCGGAGCGATCGCAGATTGTCGTCGAGGCGCGACAGCGACTGCATGAGGTCGGGCGAGCCGAACGCCTGCGCGGCGAGGCTCATGAGCTCCTCGCGCTGCTCGGGCGTCATCGAGTTGAGCATGCGCTGTGCCGCCGCCGCGCGCTGGGCCAAGGCATCCATCAACTCGTCGAGGTTCTTCGGGTTCTCGGGGAACTGGTCGCCGTGCTTGCGCATGAACTCGTCGAAGTCGTCCTGCGTGTCCTCGCCCATGCGGCGCTTCTCGAGCAGGCCGTTGAGGTCGTTCAGCATGTCGCGGATCGCCTGGCGGTCGGCATCCGTCGCGTTCTCGAGTGCGTTCTTCATGCCGGCGAACCGCTGGTCGAGCAGCTCGCGACCGAGGAGCTCGCGGATGCGGTCGTAGTCGGCGCGCGCGGTCGGGCTCTGCCACTCGTAGTCGGCGAGGTCGTTGACGGCCGCGGCGGTGCTCGCCGGCAGGTTCTCGAGCCGCATCTCGGCGAACGCCCGCACGTCGTCGTCGAGCTTCACGTCGCGCACGAGCTGCTTGCGCTCCTCCAGCACCGCGTGGTCGAGCAGCTTGCGGATCTCCTCGAGCGTCCCGTCGAGCCGGTGTCGGCGAAGCAGCTCGGACCGTCGCTCCCGCACGCGCCGTGCGAGGTCGTCGAGCCCCAGCTGGTCGCGGCTGCCGCGGCGCAGGTATTCACGCATCGCCCGCTCGGCGGACGTGCCGCTCATGACGTCCTGGCCGATCGCCTCGAGAGCGGCCTGCACCTCGACGGGCGGCGCGAGGGGATCGCCGCCCGCGTACCGTCCGTAGCGCGCCGTGTGGGCCGGCGCCCGGTGGAAGCCGCGCACCATCAGACGGACCCCGTGATGTCAGCCATAGACCGTCTCGCCCGCGGCGCTGTCCTTGCCGATGCGGCGCTCGAGGTAGAGCCATTCGAGCAGCAGCTCGAGGGCGCCGGCGCGCTCGCCCGGCGTCTGCGCGTCGAGCCGCTCGGCCACCTTGTCGTAGAGGTCGGACTCGCCGAGCACGGGCATGGCGGCCAGCACGTCGGCGGCCGCCACCTGCTCTCCCGTCATGACCGTCACCCCGTCGTGCAGCGCTTCGACGAGCACGCGGGAGTCGATCCCGCGCAGGTGCGCACGGGCCGTGTCGGCGACGGCGGTGCGGAGCAGGTGTTCCAGGATGCTGCGCTCGCGGCCCTCCTCGCCGGTCTCGAACTCGATCTTCCCGCCGAGCACGTCGACGGCCGTCTCCAGGTCGACGGGCCGGGCGACCGCGACCGCTTCGTGCTGACGCGTCGCGCGGTGCAGGGCCGCGGCGGCGATCGTCTCGGCACCGGCGATCGCGAAGCGCGCCGAGACGCCGGCGCGCTGGTCGACGGCATCCGACTCCCGCAGGTTGCGGGTGAATCGCGCGAGCACCTCGAGCAGGTGCGCGGGCACCTCGGCGACGAGGTCGGCCTCCTGCCGGATGACGGCGACCTCCTCTTCGATCGTCAGCGGGTAGTGCGTGCGGATCTCGGCTCCGAACCGGTCCTGCAACGGCGTGATGATGCGTCCGCGGTTCGTGTAGTCCTCGGGGTTCGCCGTCGCGACGACGAGCACGTCGAGGTCGAGGCGCAGGAGGTAGCCGCGGATCTGGATGTCGCGCTCCTCCATGACGTTCAGCAGTGACACCTGGATGCGCTCGGCGAGGTCGGGCAGTTCGTTGATCGCAACGATGCCGCGGTGGCTGCGCGGCACGAGCCCGTAGTGGATGGTCTCGGGGTCGCCGAGCGACCGGCCCTCGGCGACCTTGATCGGATCGACGTCGCCGATCAGGTCTGCCACCGACGTGTCGGGCGTCGCGAGCTTCTCGGCGTAGCGCTCGCTGCGGTGCCGCCACGCGACGGGCAGGTCGTCGCCCAGCTCAGCGGCGCGGCGAAGGGATGCCGGGGTGATGGGGTGGAACGGATGCTCGCCGAGCTCCGACCCTTCGATGACGGGAGACCACTCGTCGAGCAGGCCGTTGAGACTCCGCAGCAGCCGCGTCTTCCCCTGTCCGCGCTCGCCGAGGAGCACGATGTCGTGCCCGGCGAGGAGCGCTCGCTCCAACTGCGGGATCACCGTCGCGTCGAATCCGTGGATGCCGGGCCACGGGTCGGTTCCCTCGGCGAGCGCGGCGAGGAGGTTCTCGCGGAGCTCGACGCGGACGGGCCGATAGGCGTGCCCCGACTCGCGCAGCTGTCCGGTGGTGGAGATCGCTGACGGCGACGGTGTCATGCCCGGAGGCTACGCCGCCTGCGCAAGGGTGAGGGCCGGATGAGCCGAATTCTCACCCGACGCCGTCGGGTGCGCGGGTGAGCGCCTGCACCGACAGCACCTCGGCGCGCAGGTCGTCGAGGTCGGCCAGCATCGTCAGCAGGCCCTGTTGATCGGGGACTCGACCGACGAGTCGTGTCAGCCCCTCGGGGGCGGGGAGAACCTCGAATCCGTCCAGCGAATCGACGAGCTCACCACCCAATGTGCCTCGGATGACGACCTCGAAGACACCTCCGTGCGTCATGACCACTCCGTTCCGAGGCATCCCTGTGTGCCGGCACTCCGATGATCGGGATCGCGAGGGCGGTCGCGCATCACCCGACGAGGATGACGACGGGTCGGGCATACTGGGCGCGGGGGAAGGACGAACGATGATCGCTGCCCCGGGCATACCGCGGCACGCCGTGGATCGTCCCGAGTTGCGGCGCCGGCTGGATGCAGCGGTCGAGGAACCGCTCACCGTCGTCGTCGCTCCCGCGGGATCGGGCAAGACCGTGCTGCTGTCACAGTGGGCGGCATCGCGCCCCGACCTGCGGGTCGGCTGGATCGACGTCGTGGCCGACGACGATGATCCCCGGCACTTCCTCCGCAAGATGCTCGACGCGCTCGGCGTCGACCCCGCCGAGCTCCCCGCCTTCCTGAGCCTTCTCGCCCTCGGCGGCGGAGGGTTCGGCGACACCGCCCGGCGGCGGATCGTCGCGTGGGCGGTCGACGCTGCTCCGACGCTCATCGTGCTCGACGACCTGCATCGCCTGTCGAACCGGGCGATCGTCGCCGACCTCGAGTGGCTCGTCGATCAGGCGCCGCGGTCCCTGCGGTTCGTCTTCTCGTCCCGCAACGACGTCGTGCGCGGGCGCACACGGCATCGGCTGCGGTTCGCCGTGACGGAGCTGCGCGAGTCCGATCTGGCGCTCGACATCCAGGCCGCCACGGAGGTGCTCACGACGATCAGCGGCTCCGCGCCGCCCGATGCCGCCGTCACGGCGATCGTCGAGCGCACGGAAGGGTGGCCCGCCGGCGTGCAGCTGAGCGGCATCGCCCTGCGGCGGCATCCGGATGCGATCCGGTTCGCCGCCGGCCTCACCGGCGACGACCGCCTGATCGCCGACTTCCTCGGCGAGGAGGTGCTGGATGCCCTGCCCCCTGCACGACGGGAGCTGCTGCTGCGGATCTCCGCCCTCGAGCGGATGTCCGAGCGCCTCCTCGACGCCGTGCTCGGCCCGCGAGACGCCGAGGGTGTGCTCGCGAGCCTCGAGCAGTCCGCGATGTTCCTCGTGCCGCTCGACGAGCGCGGCGAGTGGTTCCGGTTCCACCATCTCTTCCGCGACCTGCTCCGCTACCGGCTGCGCGCACGCCTGCCGGGCGCCGAGCACGCGATCGCGGCGACGGCGGCCGAATGGTTCGTCGCGGAGGGAATGCCGGATGCCGCGATCGGGGCGCTCCTCGACGCGCAGGAGTGGCAGTCGGCGCTCGATCTGATCCTCACCCTCGGCCGGGAGGTCTACGAGACGCAAGAGCTCGGCCGCGTGAGCCATTGGCTTGCGACGATTCCGGATGCCGTTCGGCGCACGCGTCCTGAGGCCGAGGTGCTCCACGGCATCCTGCTCGGCGTCAGCGGACGGGCGCCGGAGGGCGAGGACGTGCTGCGCGGTGTCGTCACGATGCCGGGCTCACCGCCCGGTCCCCGTCTCATCGCGCACTGCTATATCGCCGCGCGGGTGCAGTTCCGCGGCGATGCGCACGTGGCCCTCCGGGCGGCGAGGGGCGCGCTCGAGATGCTCGGCCAGGTTCCGCCGGATGAGGTGCCGAACCTCATCGGCATCACCCACCCCGGGGTGCTCGCGACTCTCGCTTACGGCTCCGCGGGGCGGGCACTCCTGCACCTCGGCGAGTTCGCCGAGGCCCGCGCGATGTTCAAGGCCGCGACCGGCACGGACGGCGCGCATTACTCGCCGTACCGCGTGCATCTGCTCGGTTCGCGCGCTCTGCTCGAAGCCTGGACCGGGCGTCCTCGCATCGCGGAGGTCCTCGCCGCGGAGGCGCTCGAGCTCGCCCGCGGCGCCGACCTCCTCCTGCACCCGGCGCCCGCGGACGCCTACCTCGCGAAAGCTTTCATCGCACTCGAACAGGGCGATCTCGCCGCCGCCCTGGAGGCCGTCGGCCCCGGGCTCCTCCGGGCGCGAGGCAACAACCGCACGCAACTGGTCTGGGTCGGGCTGCTCGCCCGCGCACTGACCAATCAAGGTGTCGACGACCTCGCCGACGCGCCCACCGGCACCGCGCCGCCGATCGTCGCCGACCGTCTGCGCGCCCTCCATCTGCGCGCGCGCCGGCTCGGCCTGGCCGGGACGACCGTGCCGATCCCCGTGAGCGAGGCTCGCGTGAGGGGCTGGTCTCAGGCGTACACCGAGCAGATCGCGGCCCTGCTCACGGCCGGCAAGCTGGTCGACGCACGCAGCGCGCTGGCCGCGGCATCCCCGCCCCCCGCGACGGAGTACCCGCTCGCGCGCATCGAGTTCCTGCTCCTGCACGCGTGGCTCGCGACGCTGGACGGTCGAGGCGACCGTGCGAGCGCACGCACCAGGGAGGCGGTCGCGATCGCGCAGCGCCAGGACCTCACCGACGTGTTCGTGCGGTTCGGTCCGATCGTCGAGGCGCTGCTCGCCGACGTGGCGGACGTCGACGCGAACTCGCTGCAGCGCATCAGGTCGGCGCTTCGCGCCTCGGCCACGGCTTCGGCGCCGCCGCGCTCGGCGTCCCGGCGCCTCGCGGAGCCGCTCACCGAGCGCGAGATGGACGTGCTGGTGCACCTGCCTACGCGCATGACGAACGCCGACATCGCCGAGCGCAACGAGATCACCGTGAACACGGTCAAGACCCACCTCGCGCACATCTACCGCAAGCTCGACGTGCGCAGCCGCAACGCGGCCGTGCAGGCGGCGCTCGAGCACGGACTGCTCTCGACCTGACGCGCCGCGTGGACGGGTATACAGGCCGTTTTCTGACACCCTGTATGCAGACTCACGGCCTGGGGAGCGCCTGCCCGGAGCCCCGCCCCGGGACGACGTCATCTCGATGGACTTCCGCACACCCCTCGGAGGTTCGGGATGACCCGTTCAGCACCTGCTCCCCTGCGCGCGATGCGAAGCCATCCCGCTCGCACCCAGCTGGGCCTCATGCTCGCGCTCACCTTCTCGACCGGTGTGATCGACGCGGTCGGCTACCTCGGCCTGGACCGCGTCTTCACCGCCAACATGACGGGGAATGTCGTCATCCTCGGGATGGCGCTGACGGGCGCCGACGGGCTGCCCGTGCTCGGACCCGCGGTCGCGCTCCTCGGCTTCGCGCTCGGCGCCGCCGCCGCGGGTCGCGTGCTGAGGGGCGCGAAGGACACCGGCTGGAACACCCGTACGACCCTCGTCTTCCTCGCCGTCGGAGTGACGCTCGCCCTCGTAGCCGTGCTGACCGGCGTGCTGCCCTCCCCCGGGGAGCCGGTGCTCGCCGTGATCACGGCCGTCCTCGCGGTCTCGATGGGGCTGCAGGCGGGCGCCGCACGGCAGGTCGCCGTCAAGGACGTCACGACCGTCGTGGTCACCTCGACTCTGACCGGACTCGCCGCCGACTCCATCTTCGGGGCGCGGGCGTCGAAGCATCCCTGGCCGCGCCGTCTCGGCGCGATCGCACTCATCGGAGCGGGTGCCGCGGTCGGCGCCCTCACGCTGCACGTCGGACTGTGGTTCGGCATCGCCGTGTCCGCCGCGTTCACGCTCGTGGTCGCGGCGATCGGGCACTTCGCCCATCCCGCACCGCCGGCGCTCCCCGACGAGGGGTGACCGCAGCCCTCTCGGACTACTGGCGGCCGGAACAGGATTTCGTTAGGCACTCGGGCGCGCTCCTATAGTGACATCCAGAAGCACTATAGTGTTCAACAGGAGGGCACGATATGGATGACTTGACGACGGCGCTGGCAACGATCCTCCAATCCGCGCGCACGGACGGCGGCCTCACCGTCGCTGCCCTGGCGGAGTCCTCCGGGGTGTCCCGAGCGATGATCTCCAAGATCGAGCGCGGCGAGGCGCAGCCGACCGCCGCCTTGCTGGGCAGGCTGTCGGCAGCCCTCGGGTTGACGCTTTCCGAGCTCGTCGCGCGGGCCGAAGGGGCGTCGACCCGGATCGCGCGCACGGCGGATCAGCCCGTGTGGACCGACCCCGAGACCGGCTACGTCCGCCGGGCCGTGTCCCCGCCCGCGAGCACGGATCTCGAGCTCGTCGAGGTCGAACTTCCACCCGGCGCCGAGGTGACCTACCCGGCCGAGGCGTTCCTGTTCCTCGACCAGCAGATCTGGGTGCTCGAGGGTCGGCTGCGCTTCGTCGAGGGCTCCGAGACCCACGACCTCGACGCGGGCGACTGCCTCCAGCTGGGCACGCCGTCCGACTGCACATACCTCAACCCGACCATGACGCCCTGCCGGTACGTCGTCGCGCTGCGCAAGCTGAGCGCGAGCCGTCGCCGGTCGTCCTGACCAAGGAGGATCCCGCCATGCACCTCAGAGACGCACGACCCGAGGACGCCGAGGGCATCGCACTCATCTACAACGACGCCGTCGCCCATACGACCGCGATCTGGAACGAGCAGACGGTGGATGCCGCCGACCGGGCCGCCTGGATCGCCGCCCGGCAGGCATCCGGCTATCCCGTGATCGTCGCGGTCGACGACCGGGACGACGTCGTCGGCTATGCGTCGTTCGGCGACTGGCGCGCGTTCGACGGGTACCGGCACACCGTCGAGCACTCGGTCTACGTGCGCGGCGACCAGCGCGGCAACGGCATCGGCCGCCATCTCATGGTCGCGATCATCGATCGCGCCCGCGGGCTCGGCAAGCACGTCATGGTCGCCGGCATAGAGGCGAGCAATGCGGGATCGATCCGGCTGCACGAGAAGCTCGGCTTCGAGAACACCGGCACGCTGCGCCAGGTCGGGGCGAAGTTCGGCACGTGGCTCGACCTCACCTTCATGCAGCTCACGCTGGACGACCGCGCACGGCCCTGATCGGGAAGCCGCATCCCGCGACGCCACCTCAGGACACGTGCGGAAGGTGGATGCCGCGGCCTGCGCCGCGACATCCACCTTCCGTTAACCGCCCAGCGGGCTGACGAGTTCGCTTACTTGCGGGTGAACTCGTAGGTGCCGGAGCCGACCTCGTAGACGATCGAGTCGTCGACGGGGCCGACCAGCTTGACACCGGCTGCCTTCGAGGCGAGAACCTTTGTGCCGGTTCCGGACTCGACGATCTTCGATGCGTCGGTGCCGGGAACGTGGATCCTCGCGGTGGTGTTCGCCGGCACGGTCACCTTGAGGGTGAAGCTGCCGTCGGCGTTCTCCACCCACGCGGAGGAGACCTTGCCGTGGATCGTGTCGACCGAGGCCTTCACGTTCGTGACGTTGTACTCCTTGCCAGGCAGCGGACGGATGGTGATGTCCTTGTACCCAGGCGTGGCCGGCTTGATGCCCGCGAGCTCCTCGTAGAACCACTGTCCGATCGAGCCCTGGAACTGGTGGTTCCGGGTGCGGGTCGACTGCTCCCAGTACTCGCCGATGCCGGTGTAGCCCAGGAGGACGTTACGGCCGTACGACGGGTACGTCGTCTGCTGCGCCACCTTGTACAGCGCCTCCTTGGCGTGCGGCACACCGAGGTGCGCGGCATCCGAGAGAACTGGCCAGATCCAGCGGATGCCGACGAATCCGGTCATCGCGTGGCCCGTGCGCGTGATCGCGACGTCGTATGCGAGCTTCTCCATGAGGGGAAGCTTGTTCTGCTCCTCAACGAGGCCGAAGCCGATCGCCCAGGCCTGGAAGCCCTGGCGAAGCTCCTGCGTCGCGTTCTCGGCGTAGAACCCGCGCGTCGCGTCCCACCAGCGGGCGTTGAAGTCCGTGCGGATCTTCTGGAACAGATCACGGTACTTCGCGGCCGAGGCCTGGTACTTCACGTCGCCGGTCTTGGCGTAGAGGACGTCAGCCATCTCCGCCGTGAGCTTCGCGAGATACGCGGTGAACGCCGTGGACGAGGCCGCCTGGAACCCGCCGACGTTGAGGTTGGTGCCCTCCGCAGCGTTTCCATCAGCGCCGGTCACGAACGCCCAGTCGCCCAGACCCGAGTTGAGGGTCCAGTCGTCGGAGCCGTCACGCGTGAACCAGCCGCCGGGGCCCTCCGAGTAGGGCTTGCCGCCCTGGATCCAGTCGTCGAGGTAGCTCTCGATCGTGCCGAAGGCCGTCGTCATGGGACGGACGTCCGCGTAGCGCTCCCACGCCTCGTACGAGGTCACGACGATGAACGCATCCCAGATCGGGGTCGCACCGGCGCCGCTGCCCTTGAAGGTCGCGATCGACGGAGACGTGCCACAGGGAACGTAGGTGCCCTGCGCGTTCTTCGAGCAGTAGCCGTATCCCTCCGAGCCGGGGATCAGCAGACCGGTCTGGCCGCTGCCGTCGTCGAGCTGCGAGTCCTTTGAGTCCCGCGCCGCCTTGACCATCGACTGCTGGATGTCGAACATGTTCGCCACCGTGGGGAGGATGATCTGGGCGTCGCCCGTCCAGCCGTCCTTCTCATAGGTGGGCGTGTCGCTCGAGTAGCCTGCGATCCAGTTGCCCTTGATCGTGTTCTTCACGTTCGTGTTGATCTGGTTCAGGAGCGCGTCGTTCGACTCGAACGTGCCGACCTCATCGAAACCCGTGCGGATCTGCTGAGCCGAGGCGACGTCGACGTGCACGCTGTCCGGCAGTGCCGCACCGTTGTTCCCGTCGATCTGCACCCACTGGAAGCCTGCGAAGTTCCAGTTCGGCGTGAACACCTCGGGGTTGGCTTCGGTGCCCGTGCCGTCCGACACGTAGTACGACTGCTGAAGGTTGCCGGCGAACTGGAGCGCGCCGTCCTGGCCCGTGCCGGGCACGTTCGGGTCGTCGATCGTGGTGTCGTCGTTGCGACGCTCGACATAGACGGTCCGGATGACCTGCCCCTTCTCGGCGCCCCACACCTTGATGGTCGCCCAGCCCGCGATCTGCCGGCCGACATCGACCGCCTTCACACCAGGCGCGGGATTCCACGTGTAGAAGGGGCCCGTGAGCTTCTCGGTCTCCTTCGTCCGCTCGTGCAGCTGCGCGATCACCTCGCCCTGAGGCGCGACCCCGGGCGACACGGCGAGCCAGCCGCTGTCGTCGTACGACGTCGTGTTCCAGCCCGAGATGGCGTGACGGGCATCGTAGATCTCGCCGTTGTCGAAGTCGGCGTAACGGGTGGGGCCGTCGATGCTGACCTTCCAATTGTCGCCGGTCTTGACCAGCTGCTGCGTGCCGTCCGCATAGGTCACCCAGAGGTCGGCCCTCAGCGTCTCCTGGTTGCGCCACTGCGCGAACTCGAACCGGTGGTTCGAGGGGATCGACTCCGAGTCGTAGCGACCCGCGGCGACCTCGCTCGCCAGCACGTTCGACTTCGCCTGCGTCGCGTCCTGCTGGATGAGCGCCGTCACGTCGTCAGTCGTGTACTGAACAGTGTCCTTGTAGTCCGTGAACCCCGGGTTCAGGTGCTCACCAGGCTGCGTCAGCTGCCCGTTGATGCTCGGTTCACTCCAACCGAGACCCACCGAGTACAGGCGCGCGCTCGTCACGGCGCCGTGCTCCGACTTCGGTGCGACGTCGAAGTTCGTGCGCAGCAGGTAGTTCGGCCGGATCGGCTTGCACACACCCGAGTTGGACGAGTTGCCGACGGGGCGGCAAACGTCTTCAGCGTCGGAGAGCACGACCGTCGTGCCGACGCCGAAGCTCGTGGTCAGTGCGGGGCTGATCGTCAGTCCGCTGCCCGGGTTGACCACTGAGGCGCCGTTGGCGACGTCTGCAGCCACGGCGCTCACGCCGAGCCCGGTGCCGGTTCCGCGGGTAGCGGTCGCGTTCGCGAAGTCCGCGCCGAGCGGGGCAGCGAGGGACACGCCCGTGCCGGTCGCACCCGCGGTGCCGACGGCGGTGACTGTGCGCACCACGGTGGTGGAACCGGTGCCGATGACGGCGCCCTGTCCGACGACGAAGCCGCCGGTGTTGTTCACCTTGATGACCGTGTCAGCCGCGGCAGCCGCAGCCGAGAGGGTGCGGGCCGCGCCGGCCGCTGTACCCACCTCGGCGACTGTCGTCGTGCCACCGCCGACGCTCAGAACGTCGCCGACCGCGATACCTGTCGTCGACGCCACGAACAGTCGCGTGCCGCCCGACGCGGTCGGGGCAACCGTCGTCGTCGCCATGGATGCCGTCCCCACGGCCGTGACGTCCACGACCTGCGAGGTGTCGCCGAGTCCGACGCGAACCTTGCTGCCGACCGTCGCGCCTGCGACGCCGTTGACCTTGAGGTTGGTCGCGCCCGCAGCCGCAGCGACGCTCAGCGTCGTGCTCGGGATCAGGCCTGCGTCATCCGCTGATCCTGCGGCGCCCGTGAGCGGGGCGATCGGTCGCGCGGGACCCGTGATCCAGTCGCCCTTCCACTCGGATGCGCTCAGGTAGGCGGTCTCGAACGATGCCGGCTCCGCCCACGGCGACACACCCGGCGTCCAGGTGCGCACGTTCCAGTAGTACTTGGTGCGCGACTTCAGATCCGGCCCGGCGTAGTCCACCGACGTGGCGTCGCCGAGAACCTGCCCCGAATCCCAGATGTCACCCTGCCCCTTGGCTGCCTTGGCCGCGCTGGAGGCCACGATGACCTGGTACTGCTTCTGGTAGATGCCGCGCGTCGCACTCGTGATGATCCACGAGAAGGTGGGCTTCGCGTCGTCGATCCCGAGCGGGTTCGCTGCGGCATTCACTTCGAGGCGGGCCGTCGCGACATCGCGCGGAGCCGCCCCTGCGGGGGATTGTCCATGGGCGACAAGCCCGATCGTCAGTGCCGCCACAACTGCGGCGGCAGCTAGAACCCTCGTAGGCGCGGCGTGCGCGCCCGAGGCCGTATCTCTCGACATGTATCGGTTGCCTATCTGTCGTGGGCGACTGCTTCGTCTGCCAGAGGCGTCCGCGCGCATCATCGCCGCTACGGGGTTGTAGATCGTGCCACACGTCGGCACGGCTGAAACGTTATAGGTAACGTTCAGGCCCGTCAAGGGAGATTCTTGGGAAGTTCATAGATTCGATTCAGCGGCTTCCGTAGAGAACTTGGAATAGAAACCCCTGATAAACGCTTCTTTTCTGATCCGTCAAAATGAAGCCTCAACTTCGATAGACCAAAGTTTGCTGAACTCGGGTGGTTAAGGCAGTGAGTCGAGAATGATGATCTGGGCCTGAACATTCAGATCTGTTCAGGTGCTGTTCAGACGGTTTCGTCGAGCCGCTCGGGGCGGCGACGGTGATTCCGGGCACGCCAACGGCCCGCAGAACCGGCGCGAGCCGGTCCTGCGGGCCGTGAGCCGCAGGCGATTAGTGGATCGTGAACTGCGTCGCGACGGGAGCGGCGGAGGAACCGCCGACCGCCACCCTGTACGTGCCCTTCGCGGTCTGCCAGCCGTGCGACGAGGCATCCCAGTACTGGAGCAGGTGCAGGTCGGCGAGGTCCTGAGGCGACAGCGTGATCGTCACGTTGGCGTGCTCACCCGGTGCGAGGCTCACCGACTTCCAGCCGACGAGGCGCGAGCCCGGCGTGCCCGTCGACGACGGGAGCGTGACGTACGCCTGCGCCGTCTCGGTGCCTGCGCGGGTGCCGGTGTTGGTGACCTTGAAGTTGACCCTGATCTCCTTCTGGCCCTCCGTCGTCTTGGGCGTCACCTGCACGCGGTCGTACGCGAAGGTCGTGTACGACAGTCCGTAGCCGAAGGGGAACAGCGGCTCGATGTTCTGCGACTGGTACCACTTGTAGCCGACGGCGAGGCCCTCGCTGTACGACACCTGGCGGATCTCGTTCGTGCCGGCAGGACGGGTCGTCGACCCGTTCGAGAAGATGCCCGGATACTGCGCGGGCGTGTTCGTCGGGGTGTCGGCGAGCGACTTCGGGAACGTCATCGGCAGCTTGCCGGTCGGGTTGACGTCGCCGAACAGGAGCGACGCGATGGCCGGGCCCTGCTGCTCTCCGCCGTACCAGTTCTCGAGGACCGCCTGCACGCCGCCGAGCCACGGCATCTCGACCGCACTGCCGGTCTGCAGGACGACCACCGTCTTGGGGTTGGCCTGCTCGATCGCCGAGATCAGCGCGTCGCCGTTGCCCTGGAGCTTCAGGTCGGTGAGATCGTTGAACTCGCCCATGCGCTGGTACCCGAACACGATGGCGACATCGGCGGCGGCGGCCTGAGCGGCGGCGGCCGCGACATCCTGTCCGTTGTTCCACGTGACCGTCGCACCCGCCTGAGCGGCACGCTGCGTCAGTGCGGTCTCGGCTGAGACGACGTCCTCGCAGGGGAGCGTGTTGCGCGGCGCCGCGTTCGCGTTGAACCGCAGCGTGAGGCTGCAGACCGAGACCGCGCTCGTCGGAGCGTTGCCGATCGTCGTGACGGTGCTCGACGCGGTCGGGCCGAAGAGGGCGATCTTCTGCCCTGCGGACACGGCCAGCGGAAGCACGCCGTCGTTCTTCAGCAGCACGCTGCCCTGCTCGGCGATCTGCTTCGCGACGGCTTTGTGGGCGGCGTTCGACGCATCGGCGACCGAGGTCGCGGGAAGCGGGTTGTCGAACAGACCGCTGCGGATGTACGCGCGCACGACGCGGAACGCCGCCTCGTCGATGCGGGCCTGCGTGATCGAGCCCGCGGCGAGCGCCGCGTCGAGCTTGGCCGGCGTGAACCAGATCGGCCGGTTGAGCTCCTGGTCGAGACCCGCGTTCAGCGACGCCGCCGTCGAGTGCACCGAGCCGAAGTCCGACATGATGAAGCCGTCGAAGCCCGCGTCGTCCTTGAGTACCTTCTGCATGAGCGGGCTCTCGCAGATGTAGACGCCGTTGACCTGGTTGAAAGCGCACATCACGGTCTCGGGCGTGCCACGCGTGATCGCGATGTCGTACGGCAGGGTGTACAGCTCGCGGAGCGTGCGCTCGTCCATGTTCGACGAGCTCGTCTGGCGGTCGAGCTCCTGCTCGTTGGCGACGAAGTGCTTCAGCTGCCCCGCGACGCGACCGTCGGATTCGATGCCCTGAACGTCGGATGCCGCCATCAGGCCGTTGATGAGCGGGTCCTCGCCGAAGTACTCCGGCGTGCGACCGGCGAGCGGGGTCCTCGTGTTGCCGATGCCCGGGGCGAGGATGACGTTCTTGCGCTTGTTGTAGGCCTCATCGGCCTGCGCGACGCCCTTCTGGTAGGCGAGATCCAGGTTCCACGTCGAGGCGAGGGAGATCTGCGACGGGAAGTCGGTGACGCCGGCCGAGCGCACCGCCTCGGGGCCGTCGGTGTAGAAGATCGTGGGCGTGCAAGGGACCTGCGCCGGATAGACGACAGGCGCCTCACCGCTCAGGCCCGGTGCCCAGTTGGTCTGCGTCGGCAGGGTCGCCGGCTGTTCCACGAGCCAGCGGTACTTCTGGTGCTGCGCGCTCGCATCCAGCAGGGCGTGCGCCCGGTCGTCCGCCGATTTGGAGGCGTCCATCCATGGGTAGGCGCTGCAGTCCTCTGCCGTCGCCGGTGCGGCCGAGGCGATGACCGCCCCGCTCGAGATGATCGCCGCCCCGAGGAGCAGTGCGATCGTCCGCCGCGTGCGACCGCTGCGCACGTCGCGGATCTTGTCGGATGTCGTCATCGTCGATGTCCCTCTTCTCTGAAGGTTCTGTCTTCCGTAGACCCGTCTACAAAGCACGTAGACCGGTCTACGGTTTCGCATGCACACCATCCGTGTCAAGGTCTCGACGGAATTCGTCGCACGAGTACCCTCGGCTCATGACTTCGGCGAAACCTCGCGGCGCCACCATCACCGACGTGGCCACGGCCGCCGGTGTCTCCAGAGCCGCTGTCTCCAAGGTGCTCCGCGACGCGTACGGCGTGAGCGATGCGATGCGCGAGCGCGTCAATGCCGCGATGGAGGAGCTCAACTACCGGCCGCGCATCGCCGCGCGCGCGATGCGGGGCCGCACGTTCACGATCGGCATCGAGCTTCCCGACCTCGCCAACCAGTTCTTCACCCGCATGATCACAGGCGCCCTGCAGGAGCTGGAGGGCACGCGGTTCCAGGTCGTCATCGCCCCCGCGGAGCGAGGATCGCGGCACGGCCTCCGCGCCATCGAGGCCCTCGTCGACCGGCAGGTGGACGGCGTCATCGCGGTCGCGCCTCGAGCGACGCCCGAGGCGCTCGAGCGCATCTCCGTGCACGCTCCGCTCGTCATGTTCGGACGCCACGACACGTCGGAAGCGTACGACACCGTCGCCGGCGACGACGAGGCAGGCGCGCGGATGGCGATGGAGCACCTGCTGCACCTCGGGCACACGCGCATCGCGAACCTCACGCTTCCCGAAGCCGACCACGATCTGTCGTCGCCGCACGGGATCCGGCTCCGCACCTACAAGGCGATCATGGAGGCCGAAGGGCTGGTCGCGGGATCGAGGGTCGTGCACTGCGACGAGGGGCAGGATGCTGCGAGCGAGGCCATCTCGCGCGCACTCGAACGGGACTGGCATTCGACAGCCCTCTTCGCCTCGCACGACGAGTTGGCGATCGGCGCGCTGCGGGCGATCACGGAGGCACGGCATCCCATCTCGGTCATCGGGTACGACGACGTGCCGATCGCCTCGCACCCTGCTCTGGGCCTCACGACCGTGCGTCAGCCCGGCGCCGAGATGGGCGCCACGGCGATCCGCCTGCTGATGGAGCGCCTGGACGGCCGCACCGAGGCGGTCCACGAGGTCTTCGAGCCGGAACTCGTCGTGCGCTCCTCGACGAGCCGCCCCGGCATCTGAGGGCCGGCCGACGGCAGCGATCGCGGCGTCCTGGCTGCGAGTCAGCCCCGTGCGACGTCGAGGTCCACCCTCGTCGACGAGGGGCCTGCGTATTCCAGACCGGCGACGACCGCCGTGCACCCTTCGGGGATGTCGAGTTCGAGGATCCCATCCTGCAGACGGAGACCAAGGTGCCCGTCGCGCACGGGAATGGCCGCCGCCGCCCACTCCAGGTCGAGCTCCGGCGGTGAGACCTCGACGACAGCCCACGCGTCGGCCCGCGTCCGCAGGCCGAAGACGATCTCGGGCAGGAGGGCGGCGGGTCCCGCGGCCCACGCGTGGCACAGGCTCCGGCCGAACGGCCGCCCGTACATCTCGTACGGCGACCCCTCGTCCGACGGGAACTCCTCCCAGAACGTGGTGGCGGCGGCATCCAGCATCCCACCCCACCTGCGCCGGATGCCTGCGAGCGCCGCGCGCGGCTCACCGGCCGCGGCGAGCGCCCGCAGCGCGAGCGTCTGCATGTACGGGGTGCGTCCCGCCGCGTCTCGATAGGCGTCGACGACATCCGGCGCGGTGGCGGGGTCGGTCACGCCCGCGGCGACGCTGAGGAAGTTCGCGTACGGATCGGGCCGGGATGCCCCGTCCGCGCACGCGCGCCAGAGTCCACGCTCCGCATCCCAGGCGTCGCTGCGGAGACTCTCGAGGGCGACAGCGCGCACCGCATCGAGCTCGCGGTCTCGCGGGCGATCGGCGCGCGCACGCAGACGTTCGACGGCATCGAGCGCCCACACCCAGAGCATCTGCAGCGCCGTCGACGTGCTGCCCGCGGGGATCTCGTACCCCCAGTCGATCAGCACGGATCCCGCGTTCGGAGCCGTGAAGCCGTCTGCCGTACCCCGCGGCCGGAAGAGCCCGTCTTCGCCGACGTCGTGGCGGAGGGCGGCGAGCATGCGCTCGGCACTCGCGGCGATCGTCTCCGTGTCGCCCGGGCCGAACTGCACCTGGAGGATGTCGGCGGTGATGAACCACCACAGCGAATAGTCGGCGATCCCGTTCACGTAGCCGCTCGTGGGAGAGCCGAGAGCCAGGTGACTGTCGAAGGCGATCTGCGCGTCGCCGAAGGCGTAGGCGTTGGCGAGCGCCGAGATGGCCTGATCGCCGATCCACGGCATGCGGTCGCGCTTGACG
This sequence comes from Microbacterium alkaliflavum, assembly GCF_044325405.1. Lineage (NCBI taxonomy): Bacteria > Bacillati > Actinomycetota > Actinomycetes > Micrococcales > Microbacteriaceae > Microbacterium > Microbacterium alkaliflavum. Next base: position 64,342 of record NZ_JBIQWL010000011.1, read on the forward strand.
CCGTCGATCATGAGTCCCTGCATGCAGAGCCGCAGCGTGTACGCGCTGACGCCCCAGATCGCGTTCAGCTCGGCGTCCGAGCAGACGAAGGCGCCACGGCGCGGCGCGGGCCGGATCTCGGCGTCGACCCAGACGTCGTCCGCCTCCCCGGTCACCTGGAGGTACCGCAATCCGAGCGGATACCGCGACGCCCACAGCGACGCGCCTGCGGAGACCACCTCGTGCGACGACTCCTGCGCGGCTCCCCACCCGCTTCGGGCTTCGAGGGCGCTCTCGCCCGAACTGATCCGCGGCTTGCGCGCAGATCGGATCACCGGCCGGCCGAGCACCTCCGCAGGAGCCTCGTACAGGCCGGCGACCCTCGGGAGCGGCAGACGGACGACCGGCTCCGAAGCGAGATGCGCCGGCACGTCGCCCCCGGCCCGCGGCCGAAGGCGCACCCCATCGATCCCCGACCAGCTGCCGACGCGATCGACGCCGGAGACGACCGCGAAAGCAGCTGCGTGATCCGCCTCGGCCTCGACGTCGAGCTCGAGGGCGCCCACGACGCCCGCCGGCACCGCGTGCCGCCCGGCCGACTCAGCCACCAGGACACCGTCGACGCGGACGATCACGGCGCCGTGCGCGACGATCACGAGCTCCCCGACTCCCGCGCTCAGCGAGGTGCGCGCGACGAGGCGGCCGCTCGGCCGCGCGTAGTTCGCCGAGTAGTGGGCGTAGCGGTTGACCTCGCGCGATCGGCTGACCATCGCGGCGAGAAGCCCGCGCTCGTACTGCTCGGGCGCGTACCACCACACCTGCGAGCGCGCTTCGGCCGGGGCATCCGGGAACGGATCAGGACTGACCTCCCGCGCCCGGGCAAGCGTCTCGGCCACCGTTCTGGGCAGCAGAGGGCTATCCCGATCGTCGATCGTCATGTCCTCCCTTATACCCCGCTCCGACGATGAGTCCCCCTGCCCCTGGCTCCGATCCGCTTCGGAACAGGCCCCGGTCGCGAACCGCGACAGGGATGCCCCGTTCGGGACATCCCTGCCTGGTCACGGTGAGATCAGTTCGATCGGGCGCCGCGCACGTACTCCTCGTAGACGCTCGCGCTGGGCTTCGGCGTGCGCTCGAAGGTCGTGCGATCGACCGAGAACAGGCCGAGCTTCGGGCCGTAGCCGAAGATCCACTCGAAGTTGTCCATGAGCGTCCAGTGGCAGTATCCGAGCACAGGCACACCGGACGCGATCTCGCTCGCGAGGCCGTCGAGCGCCGCGGGCGTGAAGGCCGCGCGCTGCGTGTCGTCGTCGCTCTGGATGCCGTGCTCCGTCACGAGCACGGGAACGCCGGACACCTCGTGGGCATAGCGCACGGCACCGGCGAGCGAGTCGGGCTCGATGACCGTGCCCATGCCGTTGACCGGGCCTTCGGGTACGACCTCGCCGCCGGGACCGTGCACGATGCGCTCGTAGTTCTGCACTCCGATGAAGTCGTCGTCCGAGGCCAGGCGGAGCCAGTGGTCGTATGCGACGGCGCGCTTCGCGTCGCGGCGCTCCTCGCCGCCCGGCACGGCGACCTCGTCGGCGATCGCGATCGACAGGCCGACGGGCAGGTCGCCCTTCCGGCTCTTGATCGCCGCCTTCGCCGAGAGGTGCGCGCGCGTCTGGGCCTCCTGGAACTCCGCCTGGAGCGCAGCGGGGATCACGTTGCCCGCGAAGTAGCGGTCGGTGCCGGCGCGCGCGGCGGCCGCCGCGAGCATGTCGGCCTTGATCCCCTCGACGAACGCGGGAAGTCGGCCGCTCGAATGGAGGAACTGCTCGAGGTTCGGCTCGTTGAAGGTCACGGCAAGCGCGATCCGGTCACCGAACCGGTCCATGACGCGAGCGCACTGGTCCGCGAAGAGCGCCGCCGCATCGCCCTGCAGCCACGATCCCGCGGCGGAGAACCAGTGCGGAGACACGAAGTGGTTGAAGGTCACGAGCGGGGCGAGCCCGCGGGCGAGGCATCCGTCCACGATCCGCTCGTAGTGGTCGAGGGCCCCCGGGGAGACTTCACCTCGCGCCGGCTCGATGCGCGACCATTCGACCGAGAAGCGGTAGGCCGAGAGCCCCAGCGCTTCGACGATGTCGAGGTCGTCCGCCCAGCGCTCGTAGTTGCGGCATGCGGGGCCGCTCCGCTCCTGGAACAGCGACGGCGTCGTGTTCTCGAGGAACCAGATGTCGCTGTCGGTGTTGTCGCCCTCGACCTGGTGGCCGGCGGTGGCGACGCCCCAGTGGAAGTCGGGTGCGAATGCAGGCATCATCGGGCTCCCTTCACGAGCAGGATGACGAAGCCGCCGACGATCGCCGAGACGGCTCCGGCGAGGAACAGCGCCGCGAAGTTCGGGTCCGCCGCGGAGGCGGCCCCGATCGCGAGGAGCGCCGGCGCGACGGCGGCGACGATCGACACGGGGAGGTTGTCGGCGATCTTGAGGATGCCGAGGTCCTTGGCGGGGTTCTCGGGGTCGGGCAGCACCTGCGTCGCGAGCGCGAGCTCGACCGCGAAGTACACGCCCTGGCCGAGCCCCACGATGCCGCATGCGATGAGGTAGACCCCGAAGTCGGGAGCCATGGCTGCGACGACGAGCCCGACGCCGAGGATCACGGCGGCGACGAGGATGAAGGGCTTTCGGATGCCCAGGCGGTCGCTGATGCGGCCGACCACGGGCGCGACGAGCAGCGTGACGCCGACGTTCACGACGACCGTCAGGAGGATGGCGCCGCCCAGCGCCGCGGCCTCGAGGTGCAGTCGCTGCAGAAGGAAGATCGCCTGGTAGCCGTTGAGGGCCGCGACCGCCGAGAAGACGAGCATGCGGCTCGTGAAGATGAACGCGAACGCGGGGTGCCGCACGGGGTTGACCCAGAACACGCCGACGAGGCGCCGCAGGTCGAACGCGGCTCGCGGCTCATCGAACTTCGGGTCGCGCAGCATCACCACGAGGAGCAGCAGCGTGCCGACGGCGAGGGCGGTCGGGATGCCGATGAGCGGCACCAGCTGGTCGCCGAACGGGACGGCGACCGCCATGCCGAACAGCGCACCCACGGGGGTGCCGATGCTGAGGAACGCCGTCGCGGACCCGCGCCTCTCCGGCGGCAGCTGGTCGGCGATGAGCGCCGTGATCGTGACGCCGGCCGCGACGAACCCCGTCGTGATGAGCAGGTGCGCCACGACGAAGAGGGCGACGTTCGGCGCGAGGATCAGCAGCGTCCCGCCGGCGGCGAAGGCCACTGAGGCGGCGACGAGGAAGGGGCGCCGACGGCCGAACACCGACCGTGAGCGGTCGCTGAGCGAGCCGACGATCGGGAGGGCGAAGAGCGTGAACAGGCCCGCGATGCCACTCGAGATCGAGATCGTGGTCGTCGCGGCGTCGCCGCTGATGACGGAGGCCTTGAGCGTCAGGGTGAGCAGCGCCGCCGACATCTGCGCCGCTCCGGCGCCGATCGTGGCCAGCACGAGCAGGAGCACGAGGCCCCGCCGCGGGCCCGCCTCCTGACGGAACAGCTCGGTCGGCGTGGGCTCGCGGAGGGCGCTCTCGGCGTCCTCCAGCGCGCGGGGCGCTGTCGGGGAGGTGTCGAATTCGATGGTCATGAGGCTTCCTTGCCGAGCTGGTGTGCGTCGTCGCGCGTGGGTGATTTCGGGTGCCCCGATCGGGACGACGCCGACGCTAACACGAAAATATGCAAGCCTCCATATTTTCACTCGATGAGTGGTAGTGGACGAGCGGAGGCTCAGCGGTGTCGAGGCATCCGGGTCCGCTATCCGGCGGCGCCTTGCGCGGGGAGCAGGACGGTGGCGAGCAGGCCGCCGTCCGGTCCGTTCGCGAGCTGCACGGTCCCCGAGGCGTTCGCGACGATGGCGGCCACGATGGCCAGGCCCAGACCGCTGCCGCCGTCGCCGCCGCGCTGGTGTTCCGGGCGGCTGAACCGGTCGAACGCGACGGCGGCGAAGTCGGACGGGATGCCGGGACCCGTGTCCGCGACCGCGAGCCGCAGGCCGGAGCCGTCCTGGGCGAGCGAGACGTGGATCGTGCCGCCGGGGGGCGTGAGCCGGACCGAGTTGCTGAGCAGATTGTCGAGCAGCTGGCCGAATCGGAGCACCGAGATGCGGCAGACGACCGCGGCGTCGTCGACGATGTCGCTGTCGAAGTCGATGTCGAGGTTCTTCTCCGGAGCGATCAGCCGCGCCCGGTCCGAGGCGCTGCGGAACTCCTCGGCGAGCTCGGCTGCGCCGGTCAGCGTGGGGTCGTCGTTCGCCTCGAGCGTCGAGAGCTGGAGCAGACTGGTGGCCAGCGCGGAGATGCGCTCGGCGGTCGCGCGCGCCGCGGTCAGGTCGCGGGCGTGCGCCGCGGCATCGGAGGTGTTCCCCTGGGCGAGCTCGAGCTGACCGCGCAGGATCGCGATGGGAGTGCGCAGCTCGTGGCTCGCATCGGCGACCATCTGCTTCTCGCGGGCAGCGGTGGTGCGCACGTTCCGGATGAGCGAGTTCAGCGTGGTCGCGAGGTCGTAGAGCTCGTCGCGGGCCTCTCCGACGGGCAGCTCGTCGGCCGACCCGGTCTCGATGATGGACTCCGCCGTGGCGCGCATGCGGGCCACTGGTCGCAGCGCGGCAGTGGTCAGCACCCAGGATGCGACCCCGATGCCGAAGAGCAGGATGGCGACGCCCAGGTAGAGGATGTTCGTCAGGTTCGCCAGGACGTCCTGCGCGAACCGCTGGTCGTGGGACGCGACGACGTACCACCGGCCGCCCTGGGCGTCGACGGTTCTCACGACGATCAGGTACTCGTGGTTCGCGGCCGTGATCAGATGCGAGCCGGAGCCGAGCGCGGTCAGGTCGTCGAGTCGATCGGTGAGCGAGTCGGGGAGGTTGTCGACCGCGATCGAGCCGTCGGGGCGGACGACGGCGAGGTGCTGTTCTCCCGAGGGAGGGTCGATCTGATCGGGGTGGTCATTGATCGCCGTGAGGTAGGAGGTGGTGGCGTCGTAGAGCAGCTTCTTGTCGGCGTTGAGCTGCACGTTCGCGATCTGCGCGTGGAATACGACCGCGGCGAGGGCCAGCAGGATCGCTCCGACCACGACACTGCCGATGGTGATCCGCCATCGGATCGACAGGCGCTGGGTCAGAGGCCTCACGCGCCGGCCTCGACCTGGTAGCCCACCCCGCGGATCGTCACGATGGCGACCCGGCTGGACCCCGCGGCCAGCTTCTTGCGGAGGGTGCTGACGTACTGGTCGACGATGTTCTGGTCGACGTAGGGTGACCCCCACACGGCATCCAGGATCTCGGGGCGGGTGACGACCCGGTCGGGCTGCGAGATCAGCAGTTTGAGCAGCAGGAATTCGTTCGGGCTGAGGGACAGCTGACGCTCTCCCACGCGGGCGCGCCGGCTCTGTGCGTCGAGCGAGACATCGCCGAACGAGACGAGCGACCACTGCTCCGGGGCATCCCTCCGCATGAGGGCGCGCAGCCGTGCGGCGAGCTCATCGAAGCTGAACGGCTTCGTGAGGTAGTCGTCCGCCCCCGAGTCCAACCCGAAGACCCGGTCGTCGATGCCGTCGCGGGCGGTCAGCAGCAGCACGGGAAGGGTGCTGCCGGATTCCCGGATGCGTCGGCAGATCTCGAATCCCGACATGCCGGGGAGCATGACGTCGATCACGGCGGCGGCGAACTGCTGTCGCGAGACCTGGATGAGCGCCTCGACCCCGTCGGTCACGAGCGTGGGCGCGTAGTCGCGTGCCGCGATACCGCGCTCGAGCACCTGGCCCATCTCCGGGTCGTCTTCGACGATCAGAACCGACTTCATCCCGTCTTGTCCTCCGCATGTCGAGGCTAACGGCGGTGACCCCCGCCTGACGGGAACCTTTGCGTTCCTTCAGTCGCCGGGCGCGCGAAGCCAGACGCCCTCAAGCTTCCGGGCCGACGATGGGGCTCGACCCGTCCTTTGGAGGCACCGTGACTCTGACGATGGCTGCCCCCGGACAGCGGGATGCCGCGCGAGGATCGCGTCCGGATCGGCCGGCCAGTCTGGCGATCACTCTCCTGGGGATCGTGGGCGGCGCCGTCACGCTGATCGGCATCGGCATCCCGTCGTTCTGGGGCGATGAAGCGGCCAGCGTGATGTCGGCGGAGCGGCCGCTCCCGTCGCTGCTCGCCGAGCTGACGCACGTCGACGCGGTGCACGGGCTGTACTACCTGTTCCTGCATTTCTGGGTGGGCGTCGCCGGCACCTCGGAGACGGCGGTCAGATTTCCGAGCGCCGTCGCCGCGGGACTCGCGATCGCCGGCACCGCCGCGCTGGGCCGACAGCTGTTCGGCATGCGCGTCGCGGTCATCGCGGGGGTGGTCGCGATGACGCTGCCGCAGCTGACCAGAATGGGCATCGAGGCCCGGTCCTACGCGTTCGGGATGGCCGCCGCGGTGTGGCTGACCTGGCTGCTCGTGCGTCTCATCCGCCGCGGTGAGACCCGGCGGCGCTGGTGGGCGGTCTACGCCGTCGGAGCGGGCCTGAGCGTCGTGCTGTTCATGTATCTCGCGCTCATGGTCGTGGTGCACCTCGTCGTGGTCGTCACCGAGCGTCCGCCGCAGCGGGTCGTCCGGGCCTGGCTCGGTGCAGTGGCCGCAGCGGGCGTCGTGGCGCTCCCGCTGATCGCGCTCGCGATGGGGCAGCAGGGCCAGATCGCGTTCTTGACCCACCGCCATTACGCCACGTTCGCGAACGTGACCGTGAGGCAGTGGTTCGGCACCTGGTACGTCGCCGTCATCGCCTGGGCGCTCGTCGTCGCCGGGGTCGTGACGACCCTGCGCCGCGGCGGTCGCATCCGCGGCGGCGCGCTCGTGGTCTGGGCGTGGCTCGTCGCGCCGACCGCCATCCTCCTGGCGGGCAACGCGTGGGTGCATCCGATGTACAACATGCGCTATCTCGCGTTCTGCGCGCCGGCAACCGCTCTCGCGATCGGCCTCGGTGTCGACGGGCTGGCTGCGTTCGTCCACGGCCGGGGGCTCCGCACCGCGGTCGCGGCATCCCTCCTCGTCGCCCTGGCGATCGCGAGCGCGCCGACCTTCGCCGCGCAGCGCACGCTCTACGCGAAGGACGGCGGAAGCGATCTGCGACAGATCGCGGATGCCGTGCACCAGCACGCCGCGGCGGGAGACGCCGTCGTCTTCGACGAGTCCACCAAGCCGCGCCTCAAGCGCCGCCTCGCGCTCGACCTCTACCCGAGCGCCTTCGCCGGGCTCGACGACGTGGCACTCGCCACGCGCGCGGCCGACACGCCGGGACTCTGGGACGAGGTCGCGCCGCTCGACGAGGTCACGGCAGCGGTGCTCGCCCACCACGTGGTCTGGGCCGTCGAGTCGACGAACACCCGCTCGGGCGATGTCACGGCACTGGAGGGGCTCGGCTATCGCGTCGTGGAAAGCTTCCCGCTGCACCGCACCGTCCTGTACGAACTCGAAAGGGTCTCACCGTGACCGGCACTCTCGTCGTCATCCCGACGTACAACGAACTCGACAACCTGCCGGACATCATCGCCCGCGTGCACGCGGCCGTCCCGGACGCCGAGGTGCTGGTCGTCGACGACGCCTCCCCCGACGGCACGGGAGACCTCGCCGATCGGCTCGCGGCGGCCGACCCACGGATCAACGTGCTCCACCGGGCCGACAAGGAGGGCCTGGGGGCCGCGTACCGGGCCGGGTTCGCCTGGGGCCTCGCGCGGGACTACGACCGGCTCGTCGAGATGGATGCCGACGGCTCCCACGATCCGGCGCACCTTCCGGCTCTGCTCGCCGCCCTCGCCCATGCCGACGTCGCGCTCGGATCCCGCTGGGTCGAGGGAGGACGCACCGAGGGATGGCCGCTCAGTCGGCGCCTGCTCTCGCGGGGAGGCAGTGCGTACGCCCGATTCATGCTCGGGCTGAGCGAGCGCGACGTGACGGGCGGCTACCGCGCATATCGGGCCGGCGCGCTGCGCGCGATCGACCCGGGGCGGATCGACAGCCAGGGCTACAGCTTCCAGATCGAGATGCTCTGGCGGGCCTCCACGACGGGTCAGCGCGTCGTGGAGGTGCCGATCACCTTCGTCGAACGCGTGCACGGCGCATCCAAGATGAGCAGCCGCATCGTGATCGAGGCGATGGCCAGGGTCACCACGTGGGGGCTGCAGCGACCGCTCGTGCATCAGATCCTCGCGTTCCTCGTCGTCGGCGGGGTCGGCTTCGTCGTCGACGTCGCGACCTTCAACCTGCTGCGCCTCACGGTGCTCTCCCCCGATCACGTGCACGGCGGCGCACTCATTGCGAAGGCTGTCTCCACGACGCTGGCGATCGCCGCGAACTGGATCGGCAACCGGTACTGGACGTTCCGCGACCGCCGTCGCACCGACGTCGCGCGCGAGGGCATCGAGTTCCTGCTCGCGAGCGCCCTCGGCGGCCTGGTCGCCCTGTTCACCCTCGGCGTCTCGCACTACGTCCTCGGACTGCGCACGCCGCTCGCCGACAACATCTCCGCCAACGTGATCGGCCTCGCTCTCGCCTCCGCCGTGCGATTCGTCGCATACCGGCAGTGGGTCTACGCGCACCCGAAGCCGACCACCCCGGCCGTGCTCGCGGCGACGACCGAGCCCTGAGGTCAGCGCGGCCCCGCGCTCGACCGGATGATCATGCGGGGGCGCTCCGAGGAGTAGCGGCGCCCCAGGGTGCCCTCGATCTCGTCGAGGAGCAGGCGGAAGCCCCGGCCGCCCATGCCCGCGAAGTCCTGCTCGACCGTCGTGAGGGGCGGGGTCCACAGCTCGGCGAGCGGATGGTTGTCGAATCCCACCACCGACACATCGTCGGGAACGCGCTTGCCGGAGTCGACGAGGCCGCGGATGACCCCCATGGCGATCTCGTCGTTTCCGCAGAACACGGCGGTCACCGTCGGATCTGCGGCGAGCGCGATGCCGATCGCCTGGCCGCTCTTCGGCTCCCACGTCGCGTCGCTCGGCTCGGGGATGCTCGCGCCGTGGCGTCGCAGGGCCCGACGCCACCCGGTGGTCCGGCCGTCCTCGCGCCGAGAGGGCGGGATGCGCACGTGATGCACGGTCTCGTGCCCCAGCCCGAGCAGGTACTCGGTGATCTCTTCGGCTGCGCGCGTCTCGTCGAGCACCGCCTGGGGAATCGAGGCATCCCGGATCCCGGACAGGGCGACGACCGGCAGATCGCGGGGGATGTGCGCGAGCGCGGCGACCCCCGCGGGATCGAACTTGAGCACGACCACGCCCGCGAGGGGCTGGGAGAGCGTCGCCGAGATCGCCCGGTCGATCTCCTCCTCGTCCGGGCTCTCCACGACGGTGATCATGACGGTGTAGCCCTCGGCTCGCGCCGCCTCTTCGACTCCGCGGATCGTCTCCGCGTAGCCGTACCGCGAGGTGTCGCCCGCGATGACCGCCACCACCTGCGGTCGCCGCGAGACGAGCAGTCGCGCGGCGGCGCTCGGCCGGAAGTTGAGCTCGGCGATGGCCTGTTCGACGAGCTCCCGCTTGCCGGGGCTGACCCGTGCGGCCCCGGTGAGGACGCGTGAGACGGTCGGCACCGAGACGCCCGCACGGGCAGCGACATCCGCGATGGTCGCCGCCTTCGGTACCCCGTTCACACCGATCCTTCTCGTCGTCGTCGCGGTGGTCACTTGACCGCTCCGCTCGTGATCCCCGAGATGATCTTGCGCTGCGCGACCATGAAGGTGATCAGCAGCGGGAGGCTCATCAGGATGATGTACGCGAAGATCAAGTGCCAGTTCTGAAGATAGAGCCCGGAACTGGCGACCTGGAACAGGTTCAGGGGCAGCGTGTCGAGTCGCCCGCCCACGACGAACAGGGCGTAGAAGACGTCGTTCCAGATGTACAGGCAGATGAGGATCGTCGCGGTCGCGAGCACGGGCATGAGCAGCGGCAGGATGATCGTCACGAAGACCCGCACCGGTGAGGCGCCGTCGACGCGGGCGGCCTCCTCGAGCTCGACGGGGATCGTCCGCACGAACCCCGTCACGAAGAAGATGACCGTCGACAGGTACATCCCCATGTACACGCCGATCATCCCGACGGCGGTTCCGGCGAGCCCCATCTGCCGCAGCAGGAGCACGATCGTGACGACGGCCGGCGGAAGCACGATGCCGCTGATGGCGAGCGCGTAGACGACGGCCAGCCGGCGCGACGCGCGGCGTCCGAGGATCCACGCGGCCATCGAGCCGAGGAGCAGCACGCCGATGACCGACGGCACCATCACGAGGAGGCTGCCCCCGAGGGCCGCGAGCATCTTCCCGTCCGTGATCGCGGTCGCGAAGTTCTCCCACAGATGCCAGCTCGAGGGGAGCTGCAGGTTGGGGTTGAGAGCTTCGGCCTGATCCTTGGCGGCGGTCACGAGCACGACCCAGAACGGGATGCCGAGCAGGAAGATCGCGGCGAGGATCGCGACGATGGGCTGGACGTAGCGCGACAGCGCGTGGCGCGGACGATGGACGGCGATGGTCACAGGACCGCCTCCCGCTTGCGGAGCGTACGGATGATGGGGAACGCGAGGACCGCGACCATGAGGAACAGCAGCAGGCTCATCGTCGTCGCCTGGGCGAACAGGCCCTGGCCGAAGGTGCGGAAGATGAAGATGTTGACGATCTCGGTGGTGCCGCCGGGGCCGCCGGCGGTGGTGGCCTGCACGATGTCGAAGCCGTTCATCGAGCCGAGGAGCGCGGTCGCGACGTTGAAGGTGACAGCGGGTGCGAGCAGCGGGAAGCGGATCGCCCGGAACGTCGTCCACCACCCGGCCCCGTCGAGACGCGCGGCCTCGATGAGGTCTTCGTTGATGGTCTTGAGGCCCGCGAGATAGATGAGCATCGACAGTCCCATCCACTTCCAGGCGTGGATGAGGGCGACCACGACGATCGTCCACGTGGTGCTGCCGAGCCAGGCGATCTCGACATCACGCCCGAGGAAGAAGCCGATGATGTCATTGACGGCGCCTTCGGGTTTGAGCAGCGCCTGGAAGATGTAGCCGACGGCGAGCGCCGACATGATGACGGGGATGAAGAACGCGACGCGCACGGCGCGGTTGACGCGTGTGTCGCGTTCGAGCAGCAGCGCGAGTGTGAGCCCGAAGACGTTCTGGAAGACGGCGACGAGCGTCGCGTAGATCAGGGTGATCCACAGTCTGTTCAGCAGCGTTCCGCTGGAGAGCAGCTCCGCGAAGTTGTCGACCCCCACGAAGTCGATCTGCGCCTTGAAGCTCGACCAGTTCGTGAAGGCGTAGATGAAGTTGAACAGCGTCGGGATGAAGAAGAACACCACGAGCACCGCGAGCGCCGGCACCAGGAACCAGAGCGGATGATCGTGTCGCGCGCGTCGGGCGGGTGCGTACTCCCTGATGCCCTGAGTGCGGGCCGCGCCTCGCGAGAGCCCGAGTGTCGTGGTCATGCGTTGCCTTCCGAGGCGGGGCGCCGGCGCAGGCCGGCGCCCCGTGAACGAGGGATCAGAAGCCGGGGGCGCCGATCGCCTTGGCGAGCTGTGCGAACTGATCCTGGGTGGTCTGCGCCACCTGGCTCGAGGTCTTCGTGCCCTGGATCATGTCGCCGAGATTGAGGTACAGGTCCGGGTTGACGATCGCAAGGGCCTGCATCGAGCCGACGGAGTCCGCGAGCGAGTCGCTCACGTCGAGGAGCGCCTGCGGCACACCGGCGGGCGTGGCGACCCCGGTCTGCAGCGACGGGGTCGACTGCGCCTCGACGAAGTCGGCGTAGCCGTCGCCCATCCAGTAGGTCAGCAGCTGGCGAGCCGCGGCCTCGCGCGTGGCATCCCCCGTCTTGAACGCCACAAGGGCGTTGGACTGGTCAGGGATGAAGGTGCCGACGTTGCCGCTCGGCGAGATGGGGAAGAAGCCGATCTTCTGGTTCAGCTCATCGGTGTCGGCGAGCGACTGGAGCTGACCGAAGAACGAGTTGACCTGCACGGCCATCGCAGCGTCACCCGCGAGCAGGGCCGCGCCCTGGTCTTCGAACGTCGCCGTCTTGAGGTTCTCGTTGAAGAGGCCCTCGTCGATGAGGCTCTGGTACTCGTCGATCGCGCCCTGGATCGTCGCGTCGGTGAACGTCTCCTCGTTCGCGTTCACGCGATCCCACAGGCCGTCCCTCGCCGCGTCGGCGAGCTGCACCTGGACCCACCACTGCGTGGCCCACGGTGTGCCGCCGCCGAAGTCGAAGAACGGCGTCACGCCCTGCGTCTTGAGGGTGCGGCCGAGCTCGACGAACTCGTCCCAGTTCTTCGGCAGCTCGGTGATACCGGCCTTCTCGAAGACCTCCTTGTTGTAGTACACGCCCTCCACGGCCGGGGTCGTGACGAGCGCGGCGTACCGGGTGTCGTCGAGGATGCCCGTGATGTCCTGCAGCTCCGGCTTGTAGGAGTCGATGAACGGCGCACCGTCGAGCGGCTGGAGGTTGGTCGACGCGTTGAGCGCCGTGAGCATGGAGGCCGTGGGCTGCCAGAACGCGAGGTCGGGCTTGTCGCCGGAGGCGACCTTGGTCTGCACGCCCTGCTCGTAGGGGTCGGGGATCGTGACCACGTCGACCGTCGCACCGGTCAGCTTCTCGAAGCCCTTCACGACGCTCTCGGGGACCTTGTTCGAGTTCTGCGCCGCCCAGATCGTGAGGGTCACGCCGTCGAGCTTCGCGTCCTGCGCAGGCCAGTCGGCGGGCGCGGCGCTCGCCCCGCCGCCGGCGCCGGGGTCGGAACAGCCGGCGAGCAGCAGCGCGGTGGCCGCGGTCGCGACGACCAGGCTCATGGTACGGATACGCATCTTCATTGATCAGCTCCTGTTTCAGGGGTTCATTCTGCGGGTGAGGTGGGTGTGCCCGGTGCCGCCGTCATCGGGCCTGCGGTCAGGCGGAGGGTGCGCGCCGCGATGCGGGCATCTGTCGCGCGTACCGTGAGGACCCCGCTCTCGGCATCCCAATCGGTATGCCAGGCGGGGAGATGGTTCGGGAAGACCGTGGAGACCTCCACGTGCTGTCCCGTGAGATGCGGCAGGGCGAGCTCGATGCGGTCGTCGCCCCCGCGCCGCCACACCGACACGAGGTCGACGGCCGTGTTCGTAAGACCGAGTGCGACCCACTCCCCCGTCCAGTCCGGCAGCCCGAGCGGCCAGTGCGGAGCGCCCGTCGTGACGAGCGCGCGCAGGCCCTTGGCCGATTCGATCGCGTCGGCGACGACACCGCGCTGCGCGGCATCCATCCGATTCAGGTGTCCCGAGACGTAGTAGCGCCCGAGCAGACCCGTGACGAGGCAGAACGCGGCTTCCTCCTCGTCCATCTCGGGCTGAGGGTAGGCCCAGCTGGCAGCCTGCTCGGGAAGCATCGACAGGGGCGCCGACGCGGCGATCGGCGGGTACTTCACGAAGTCCTGCTGGTCCGAGGTGGACTGCATCGCCAGTCGCGAGAGCATCGCGAAGTCCATGCGCATGGCGCCCGAGGCGCAGTTCTCGATGACGAGCGACGGATGCCGATCCAGCAGCCGGTCGAGCCAGGCGAGGTGTGCGCGGTTGTGCTCGAGCAGTCCCGCACCAACGCTCGCGGTGCCGACATCGGTGCCCGGCCCGGGATTGACGTTGTAGTCGAATTTGAGGAACCCGATCCCGAACTCGCTGACCAGCCGGTCGACGACCTCGTCGAGGTGCGCGACGGCAGCGGGATGCCGGAGGTCGAGGTGGTAGCGGTGGTGCTCCACGATCCGCGACCCGTGGCGCTGGAGGAACGCATCTTCGGGGAGCCGCGCCGCCATGGGGCTGCGGACGCCGATGACCTCGGGCTCGAGCCAGAGCCCGGCCACCATGCCGCGCGCGTGGATCGCGTCGATGACCTCGCGAAGGCCCGCGGGGAAGCGCCGCGTCGAGGGCGTCCATTCGCCGACGGTGTCCCACCAGTGCCCGCTGTCGTCGTACCAGCCGGCGTCGATGCAGAAGATCTCGGCGCCGACGTCGCCGGCGGCCTCGATGAGCGGCAGCAGGCGCTCGGTCGTGGGATCGCCGTTGAGGGTGTTCATGTAGTCGTTGAAGACGACGGGCATCGCGACGTTGTCGGGGTGCGCGCGACGTGAGGCACGACGGTGGGACGTCAGCCCGGCGACCGCGTCGACCGGCGTGCTTCCGATCGAGATGCCGACCGGCACCGTCGTGAAGGAATCGCCCGAGCCGAGCGGCTGCGACCATCCCGAGTCGACGTCGGTCGGTCCGGAGAGCGCGAGGTATCCGCCATCGGTGTCCTCGCCGACCTCCCACCGCCACGCCCCGTTGTGCTCGATCTGCCAGGCGATCGCGAATCCGAGCGGGCCGTTGGCGAGAATCCCGGTCGGAAGCTCACCGCCGGTCGACCACGTGCCGGTGGACGCGGCAGTGAAGGCCCCGCGCGGATCATGCCCCGTGAGGTGCTGGGCGAGCTCCGGGAAGCGCGCCCCGCGGAGGGGGCTCTCGCTCCACCGGCCCTCGCCCAGCCAATCGCTGAGACCGCGCGTGAGCGTCCAGCCGAAGAGAGGATCGGCGGCGCCGGTCCGAGGCAGGCCGATGGCGAGGGATGCCACGGCGCAGAGCACGATCGTCCGCTCGCCCCGGTTCGCGACCGTGACGGTCGATCGAAGGGATTTTGCGGCGTCCGTCGCCGTGAGACGGAGAGTCGCCTCGAGGTCTCCGGCGCGCTGGACGATCTCGAGTGTCCGGCTTCCCGCATCCTCGGTCTCGCGGTGCTCCGCGTAGCGGAGGTCGGCGCCGATCGCGGTGTGCACGAGCCGTCCCGACGCCGGCACGTGCCCGCCGTCCGAGGTGAGGACCTCGACGACGGGCAGCGCATGCACCGGGAACTCCGCAGAGCCGAGCCTGATCACGGCCAGGTGGACCGGCTCATCGGGCCCCCAGGTCAGCTCGACCTCGAGTTCGGGTGCTCCCCATCGCAGGGCACCGGCTTCGGCGCTCCGCTTCGGGATGGACTGCAGTGTCATCGACTCTCCGTTGATAGCGGTTTCAAGAAGGGAACCTATCTCAGTTCTGATAGCGCTATCAAGTAGGAGATTGATAACGGTTTCATGAGAGCAGGCGTCACACGCCGGTGTCGCGCAGCAACCATTGAAACCGGTATCAAGATTTTGCTTGATACCGCTATCACTCGTTGCTACGGTCATCCCTGACGGCCCGAGCGGTGTCTCGACGGAGAGGTGAGCGGTCGCCCACGGGAGGGCGGTGCCGCGATGCGAGCGTGTGCGCTCGCGCCTCCGTCGCTGCGTCGTGCGCGCGGTCTTGAAGTTCCCTTCCCACTCGATGCAGAGGTTTCAGATGAGAAGAACATCCAGCAGAGCGCGCCTCCGCGGCGCGCTCGCCGCGCTCGCGGGGATCCCCTTGATCCTCAGCTCGGCCGTCGTCGCCGGCGCACCGGCCGCGGCAGCCGAGTCCCTCCCCGACCCCGCCGTCCTCTATACGTTCAACGGCGACCCGTCCGCGAACTACGTCGCGAACGAAGGCACGCTCGGCTCCGCCTTCAACGCCCGCGTCAAGAACGCCTCCTCGCTCGCCCGCGGCACCGGTGCGACGTCGAAGACCGGGGCCTCCGGCCTGTTCCCGGGCGGCGCGCAGAACTCGTCGCAGGCGGACAAGCCCTATCTCGACATCCCCGCCGGACTCTTCGCCGACACGACGGCGATGACCGTCTCCACGTGGATCAAGTGGAACGGCGCCAACTCGACCCAGCTGCCGTGGGCGTACATCGTCGGAAGCGACGCCCTGCCGGCCGACAACTGGGGCCTCTACTTCGTCCCCAACGAGGGGAACCAGTCCAAGGCCGTCGCCAACTCGGGCACCGAGGTGAAGGCGGTGTCGCCGACTCCCCTCCAGGGCAACGTCTGGACCCACCTGACGACCGTCACCAACGGCTCGTCCGTCTCGTACTACATCAACGGCTCGCTCGTGCGCACCGAGGCCGTGACCCTCGACTACACGAAGCTCTCGTCGCCGAACAGCACCCGCTCGGGCCTCATCGGCCGGGTGCCCTGGGCGGGGCCTTGGGCGGCCTTCTTCGGCGGTGAGTTCGACGACTTCGCCGTCTACAAGAGCGCCCTGACGAGTGCCCAGGTGTCGAGCCTCTTCCAGGGCTACGTCGGAGCGATCACCTCGGTGCAGACCGAGTCGTTCGCGGTGTCGACCCCGGCGGGTGTGGCGCCGACGCTGCCCGCCTCGGTCACGGTGAACCGCGAGGCGGGCCCCGCGACGACGGCTCCCATCACGTGGAACCCCGTGAAGGCGAGCGACTACGCGACGCCCGGCACGACCTTCACGGTGCAGGGCACGATCGACGGCTGGTCGCGTCCGCTGACGGCCACCGTCACGGTCGACGAGCGGCTCACCGATCCCGTCGTGGCGGACTTCGGGCAGGACACCGGAGCTTTCCGCGGCGGCGCCTCGGGAACGCTCTACGGACTCGGCGACGAGGGCTCGCCCACACAGGCCCTCGTCAACGGCGCCGCGATGACGAATGTCTCGCAGAAGCCGCCGTTCGGCACGCAGCATCCCGGTGGCGACGCCTTCAACATCGAGGACACCTTCTTCGACAAGCACGGCGAAGACCTCTACGTGTACACGCAGGACTACTATCCCGACTGGCCGTACAACGGCGGCAAGCGCCCCGGCGACGACCGCACCTACACGCGCGACGCGCAGGGACGGCTCACCGGCGCCTACACCTCCACTCCCAACGGCCTATGGGACTACCTCGAGGTGCTGGAGTACGTCGTCGACTCCGTCGCGCGTGAGGCGAAGCATCCCGAGAAGTTCGTCTTCATCCCCTTCAACGAGGTCGACCTCCAGTGGCTGAACACGAACGACCTCTACAACCGGTTCATGCACCTCGGCAACCAGCCGAACAGCTACACCCCCGGCGGCGCGACCGACTGGGCCGCAGCGTGGAAGGTCATCACCGACACGTACGCGCGCTACGGGCTCGAGCGTCCGCGCATCGCCGGCCCCGGCGACTCGCGCTGGCGTGGTGAGGCGAACATCAAGGCGTTCCTGAACTCCGCGATCGCGAGCAACACCGTCCCCGACGTCTACGTCTGGCACGAGCTCAGCGGCTACCAGTGGATGCCGGATCGCGCGGGCCTCTTCCGCCAGTACGCGCAGCAGGTCGGCCTGTCCCGCGACCGCATCCCGCAGATCAACATCACGGAGTGGGGTGCGAGCTCCGACATGAGCTCGCCCGCCAACCTGCTGCGGTGGTTCGCGAGCTTCGAGGCGGCCAAGGCCGACGCGCAGACCGCGTACTGGACGGCCTCCGGCACGATGTCGGACAACCAGGCGAAGGTCAACGACGCCAACGGCGGCTGGTGGCTGTTCAAGTGGTACGGCGACCTCACGGGTTCGAACACCGTCGCGGTGACGACGGGCAACCAGAAGGCGATCGCGGCCATCGACCGCGGCTCGAAGCGCGCGCAGGTACTCGTGGGCGGGATCACCGACGGTCGCGACGCCGCCCTGACCCTGAAGGGACTGGATGCCGCGACCTTCGGCACGTCGGTCGACATCGAGGTGCGCGAGGTCCTCGTCAGCGGCACCGACGGCATCGCCGGCGCTCCGCGCGTCGTGACGGCTTTGAACGACAAGGCGGTCACCGGCGGCACCGTGGATCTGCGGATTCCGTCGGCGAACTCGAGCAGCGCGTACCAGGTGATCGTCACGCCCGCCACGGGTCGCGACGTCCAGGCGGCCGCCGCGGCTCAGGCCGAGCGGCACGTCAGCGAAGCCGAGGCGGCGGCGCTCCAGGCCGCGCAGGTGCGCACACCCTCGGGCTACCGCGCGTCGGGTGACCGTGACGTCTCGGGCTTCTCGGCCGTCGGATCCCGCGCAGACTGGTCGGTCGACGTCGCCGCGGGCGGCGTGTACCGGCTCCAGGTGCTCGCGGCCACGGCCGGAGTGGCGGCACAGCACGCGCTGTTCGTCGACGGCCAGTTCGCCTCGCTCGTGCAGTACGGGGCGAACGCGATCAAGCCGAGCAACGTCCGCACGGTCGCCCGCGGCAGCGCCGAGGTCACCGTCGCCCTTCCCGCAGGCACGCACACGCTGAGCTTGCGCACGAGCAAGGACGGCACGACGCTCCTTCCCGGCGCGGGCGACCAGGGCGGTGTGACGCTCGACCGGTTCGAGCTCACGCGCCTCGGCGACACCGAGAACGCCGAGAAGGTCGAATACCCGGCCACGACGTTCCGCACGGCGGGCGCCGCGCGCCTCGAGGGCGGCGCGGTCGCGCTGAAGGACGGAGACCGCGCCGACGTGTACCCGTCGACCTACGGGTCGGGCTACTACGACGTCGCCGTCGACTGGCAGGGTGACCGCGGCGATGAGCTCGTGCTCACCGTCAACGGACGCCAGGCCGCCGTCTACGAGGGCACCGGTTCGGCACAGACCTCGACCGCCCGCATCCACCTCCCGGAGGGCATCACCGAGATCGAGCTGGAGTCTGCGGACGGAGTGAAGGTGAGCGGGGTCTCGACGACCCGCGCCGTCGCCGGCGACGCGAGCATCGTCAGGATCGAAGCCGAGGACCTCTCCAAGGTCACGCTTGCCGGCACCGCGAACGTCTCCGGCTTCGGCGGCGTCCTCACGAACGGCAGCGGAAGCGGCTACGTGAAGGGCCTCGGCATCACCGACGCGAACGCGGCGAACGAGGGCACGCTCTCGATCCCGCGCCTGGCCGGCTTCGACAAGGCGGGCGCGTACGACGCGGTCGTGCACTACTCGAACGACGACATCGAGGGCACGCACGACTACAACCCGCAGGTCGTCGACCTCGGTCTGCAGGCGAAGGAGGCGGGAGGCTCGGGACTCGCCGGACGCACGACGTTCCGGTACACCTACACGGCGACCAACTTCTGGGAGGCAGTGCTGCCGCTCGACCTGTCGACCGACGGCGGAGCGATCACCTTCGGGAACACGCGCTCGACGCTCTACGTCGACGAGGGACCGACCTCGTCGACGAGCGACGACCGAGTCCTGCCCGGATACGCCGTCGCACCCGACGTCGACTGGATCTCGATCGCCCCGTTCGTCCTGCAGAGCGACGGTGCCGCACCGAAGCTCGACGTGACGGCGACGGCCACGACGCGCTGCGTCGCCGGAAAGGTCGTCATCACGGCGACCGTCACCAACGACGACTCGCGGAGCGTCGCGCTCGACCTGTCGACGGCCGGCTTCGGCAGCAAGGCGGTCGCGTCGCTCGCGCCGGGCAAGAGTGCGAGCTCGGCCTTCAGCACGAAGGTCGCCTCGACGGCCGCCGGCGTCGTGACCGTGAAGGTCTCGGATGCCGCCGGCGGCGAAGCCGGGGCGCACACGGTGGAGGCGCCGTACACGGCGACCGTCTGCCACTGAACCGAAGCACGGCGGGCGTCGGGGAGTTCGCTTCCCGGCGCCCGCCGTGCTTTTGGACTACTCCAGGGTGTACGCGCTGACGAGCACTCCGAAGTCCGAGGTCACCGTTCCGTAGATGTCGATCACGCTGTCGACGGCGGGCGGCTGGACCCGGGAGAAGTCAGCGCCCAGCGTGGTGAGGGTCGCGCCGCAGAACATGCCCGGCGGGCACTCGTCGCGGCCGAGCGTGGCCTGCGTCCCTGCCACATCGAGAACGAACGCACCTCCGACTGCGACCGCCGTTCCGACCGGCAAGCGCCCTGCGGCGATGGCGGTGAACGTCGTGACGCAGTAGTCGACCGTGTCGCGCGTGACCCTCGATTCGCACGCCGGCGCCGGCGGCGGCGTGCTCGGAGTGGGTGACGGAGTCGCCGTCGGGGTGGAGGTCGGCGTCGCGGTGGGGGTCGGCGACGCCGTCGCGGTGGGCGTCGGCTTCGGCTTCGCCTTCGGTGCAGCCAGTCCCGGCGCACTGGTGAAGACCGCGAGGGAGAGCAGGATGCTGCACGCGAGCGCACCGAGCGCGAATCTGGAGGAACGCTTGCTCATGATGGCCTCCTCAGAGGTTTCAGTCCTGACGTGCCGCCGTCGCGTCCCAGTCCCCACGAACGATGGGGAAGGGCGCGCCGACTGGCTGAAGGAGCCGCGGAAGGGCGATGATGGGCGCCAGGATGCTGTGCTCGCGATAGTCAGCGGTCAGCTGAGCGGCGACGCTCCCGCCTGCCTTGTTTTCGTAGCTCAGCAGCACTCCGCCCGACCCGCCCTCGAAGTACAGTTCAAGTCCACTCGTGGCCGGGACCACCACCGGCGCCGCCGGCGCCGTGGCGGCGACGGCATACCGGGCCGTGGGCGCGTCGAACGAGACCTCGAACGGTGAGGCGGCCGTGTCGGAGACCGTCGCGGAAAGTCCCGGGGTGAAGGTGGCGGGGAGGCCGACCTGCCGATACCTCGCCGCCAGCACCGGATTATCCGTGGCCAGGTAGACCAGGTAGTACGCGCCATCGACCCGCTCGCCGTCGCGCGTCGTCACAGCGATGCCGCCCATGGAGATCTGCGTGCGCGGCGCATTCGTCTGTCCGTCGATGCTGAACTGCTCGCACACGTAGTCCCACATGGCGAACCGCCCCGTCGTCAGGCCGCCACCGACGAGCACGAGTGGTTCGTAGCGCGGTGGGACCAGTTCCCGCGCGCCCGCCGGTGTCACGGCGCGGACGACCGCCAACTCGGTGCAGTCCGACTCATGCGTCGTGAGCAGGGTCACATGGGTGTCGCGACCATCCAGCCCGGGCGGCTCGAACGGATCGTCGCCAGGCGAGGCCGCTCTCGCCGGCGATGCGAGCCCGCCGAGGCACGCCAGAAGCGTCACCACCGCCACGCCGATGAAGGGACGCCTCACCGAGCCCCTGCCGTCACCCCGCACGATCATCCGTCGCTCCAGCCGGTGCGCTCCCCGAATGCGCTGATCGTTCCACGCCACCCGACATCCCGCCAGGTGTCGCTTCAGACACCCTGACCCCGTGTCGCGGGAATCGATGCGCGAGTAACCTGACCGATCAGACACTCTTCGCCGTACGACAGACCTCTTCATTCGGAGGGGGAGGATGAATGAGGCAAGTGTTCTGAGGCTCGCGGTAGGCGCAGCCCGCGCGGTCGCGGCGGGGGATCTCGTGGATGCCTCGTTCGCACAGGCTGTCGCGCGCGCGTTCGATGCGGATGCCGGCGTGGGCCTCACCACTATGCGCCGAACCGAGCACGGTCTCACCATTCGGGTCGCCGTCGGCGGTGCGCCCGTCTACGACCAGAGGATGGCCGCCCGGGCGGCCCCGTTCGCGGCGCAGCATCCTGGATTCCGTGCGATGAGACGACTGGGCACCGCGCGGGCAACTCGGCTGAGCGACGAGATCCCGTTGCGCAGGTTCTGGGAGACGGAGTCGTGGCAGGCGATGCATGGCCACAGCGACGGTCGATTCCCTGTGGCGGCGCTGCTGCACGAGAGCCCCGACTCGTTCGTGTTCCTCGGCCTGCACCGGCGACGGCGTGACTTCACGGATGACGAGATGGATCTCCTCTCCCGCATGCAGCGGCCCCTGGCGCAGGCATACAGCTACCGAGCCGTCGTGGACGAGGCGCTCGCTCGCCTCGCCTGCCTGGGAGATGAGCGATCGCCCGGCCGTTCGGCCGATGCGGGCTCTCGGCGGGTCGCACCCTCGCCCACTCGACGAGAAGCGCAAGTGCTTGCCCTGATGGCCGCGGGTTGGACCAACACCCAGATCGCAGCTCGCCTGCAGATCTCGGAGCGGACCGTCCGCAAGCACCTCTCGGCGGTGTACGAGAAGGCTGCGCTGCCCGGGCGGGCTGCGGCCGCCACGTGGTGGTCCCATCACCAAGCGGAGTTCCTCGCGGTTCAACGCAGCAGTCATCCGTCACCGCCACGCCCGTGACGAGCCCGGGGCCGGCGCGATCGCCGCGCCGGCCCCGCCGCCGATCACGGGTACTGCGGCTTGCCGCCCTTCCAGCCGATCGGGTACCGCACGCACGGCCCGCTCGTCGCGTCGGTGATCCCCGCCGCGTAGTTGTCGGGTGTGGAGTACAGGCCGTACGGGTCGTAGAAGTAGAACTGCCCGTCGGTGTCCTTGCGCGTCCAGAAGATGTGCAAGTGGGTGTTCGGCCCGCCGCTGCCCTTCTTCCCTCCGGGTCCCGTGTTGCCGGCCCACGCGATCTGCTGGCCACGGGTGACCTGCTGGCCCACCGACACGAGGATCGTCTGCGCGTTCGTGCCCCAGTGCGCGGCATCCAGATTCCGGGTCGCGGGATCCTTCGTGTTGCCCGTGTCGAGCAGGTGGGTCTTGTAGTCGGCGAGATCGGATGCCGAGATCCACGTCGCCGTCATCGTCTGGTTCCACGCCGCATCCGCATCGTGATCCGCGCCATCGCGCAGGTGCATGCAGATCGTGCGGTACGCATCGGCACGGCCGTTCACATCGTGGCTGATGATGACGGTGTTGCCCGACCACTGGTCCCAGCCGACGTGGATGACCTTGCCGGCGGCAGACGCCTTGACCTCGAAGGTCGCGTCGCCCTGCGAGTAATCGCCCGCGTGGTGCCAGCCGCCGTTGCCGTAGCGCCAGATGCCGCCGCGCGACACGTCCGTGTCGGTGAACGGCAGCGTCAGGAACGGCTCGACCGCCTCGAGGTGGCTCAGCCGCGCGAAGCGCGTCGCACCCGTCGTGTCCTGCACGGGCCAGTGGTACACGTCGGCGTGGCCCGTGACGGCGTAGTTGTAGGTGCCCGTGGGCATGACGACCTGGTTCAGGGCGTTCGCGGTGCAGGGATGCTTCGACCCGGCCGTGTCGACGAGCCGGAGCCCCTGCTGCGACCACTCGTTCCACCGTGCCGTGAAGCTCTCCCAATCCTGCGCCGCCCACAGGCCGTGGCCCCCGTTGCCCGGAAGGTAGGCGCCGACCCACATGCGCGTGCTGCCCTGCTTGTACGTGTCGATGCTGACGAGCCGCAGACCCTGGCCGGAGAGCTCCTTCCACTTCGCCTCGAAGCTCTCCCACGGCGACGCCCACAGCGCGTGACCGCCGCTGCCCGCACGGAAGACCCCCGCGTACTGCGGCGAACCCCCGATCATCGCGGCCGAGACGCTCACGAGCCGAAGCCCCTGCTTCGACAGCTCCTTCCACTTCGCCTCGAAGCTCGTCCAGCCTGCGACCCAGAGGGCGAAGCCGTCGTTGCCGGGCAGGAAGGCGCCGGCGTACATCGCGGTGCCCTTGACCTCGTAGACGGCGATGCTCACGAGCCGAAGCCCCTGCTTCGACAGCTCCTTCCACTTCGCCTCGAAGCTGGCCCAGTTCGACACCCACAGCGCGTGCCCCCCAGAGCCCGCCCGGTAGGTGCCGATGAACTGCGGCACGTCGTTCTCGACAGACACCGAGATGCTGTGCAGCCGGAGCCCGTTCTTCGACAGCTCCTTCCACTTCGCCTCGAAGCTGTCCCAGCCTGCCGCCCAGAGGGCGTGTCCATCATTGCCGGGGAGGAAGATCCCCGTGTATGCGCGAGCCATCTCGCACCTCCGTTCCCGGGGCTTCCCGCAAGCCCCCTCATGAGGATGAGGGCGGCGGATGCTTCGTGATACGAGGCGGATTCGCGACAGAGCGCCGCACCCCGATCACCGGAGCACGGGATCGCCTTCGGCTATGGAGAAGCGGTCGACCTCGCGCAGGGTGGGGCTCGACTCCCAATCGCCCGGGGTCATGCAGAGCATCGCGCCGCAGATGTTGGCACGACGCAGACGGCTCTCCGCGTCCGAGCCGTCGAGCACGCCGCTGAGGTATCCGGCCACGAAAGCATCGCCCGCTCCGACGGTGTCGACGACGTCGACCGCGAAACCCGGCGACGGGGCCGCACCGGTCGGGAGGAAGGTCGTCGCCCCGTCGGCGCCGCGCTTGAGGACGACCTCACTGGGACCCTGCTGCAGCAGCCGGTCGCAGGCGGCCGCGGCATCCGTTCCCGGATAGAGGAGTTCGAACTCCTCCGGACCGCCGAACACGATGTCGGCGCGTTCCGCGAGGTCGCGCAGCCACGGCCGCGCCGTCGCGGCGTCGGCGAGCGAGGAGCGGTAGTTGATGTCGAAGGTCACGACGACGCCGGCCGCGCGGGCGCGGTCGATCGCGCTCGAGAGGCACTCGCGAGCAGATTCCGAGAGGAGCGCCGTGATGCCCGTGAGGTGGAGGAGGTCGACGCCCTCGATCCAGCCGCCGGGGAGGTCGGCCGGTGAGAGGCGGGAGCCGGCGGAGCCGGCGCGGTAGTAGAGCACTCGCGTCGAGGTCGCGCGCGGGCGCTCCTTGAGCATGAGCCCCGTCGGGGCTCCCGCGTCGACGATCCCGCACACCTCGACACCCTCGGCCCGGATCTCGCGCAGGACGCGCTCGCCGAGCGAGTCGTCGCCGACCCGGCCGAGCCAGCTCGCGGCGACCCCGAGCCTGCTCAGGGCGATCGCGACGTTGCTCTCGGCGCCGCCGATGCCCAGCGCGAGGTCCGAGGCGTGGCGCAGCGAGCCGATGTCGCGGCTGCGCACGAGTGCCATCGTCTCGCCGAGCGTCGCGACACGTCCCCGGTCGATGGCGTGAGACATCACGCGCCGCCCGTGGCGACCGCGACGAAGCCGCGGGCCCGCTCGCGCAGGGCGTCGAGGTCGCCGCCGCCGAACGCGTCGCCGAGCAGCGGACCGCCGACGCTCACTGCCGCGGCACCGGCCGCGAGCCACTGCGCGGCGCTCTCAAGGTCGACGCCTCCCGACGGCACGACCTCGATGTCGGGGAACGGTCCGCGCAGGTCTTTGACGTACCCGGCTCCGAGACGCCCCGCGGGGAAGACCTTGACGGCCGACGCGCCCGCCGACCACGAGGCGAACAGCTCGGTGGGCGTGAATCCGCCCGGCACGAGCGGCACGCCGACGCGCACCGCCTCGGCGAGGAGCTCGGGCACGGTGATCGGCGTCACGAGATAGCGCGCACCGGCATCCACCGCGCTCTTCAGCTGATCGAGGCTCGTCACGGTGCCGATCCCGAGATCCGCGTCGCCTGCGAAGCGCTCGAGAAGGTGCGGAAGCCGCTCGATCGTGCCGGGCGTCGTGAGCGTCAGCTCGACGCTGCGGATGCCCGCATCGATGAGCGCCTCGAGCACCGCGTCGTAGTCTTCCGCGCGCTGCGCCCGCGCGACGACGATGAGACGCGACTCGGCGGTCTTCTGCGGCAGCCGGAGCCGCGCCTGTTCACCAGTCATGGACGGTCCCGTCGGTCAGGCGGTTCACGGGGAGATACGCCTTGGTGTAGTCGAAGGCGGATGCCGCATCCTCGTCGAGTTCGACACCGAGACCAGGCGCCTCGCCGGGGTGCAGGAAGCCCCGGTCGAACGTGAACGACGTCTGGAACACCTCGAGCGTCTGCTCGTTGTGCGGCATGTACTCCTGGATGCCGAAGTTGTGGATCGCGAGGTCGAGGTGGAGCGCCGCCGCCATGCCGACCGGCGAGATGTCGGTGGGACCGTGGATGCCGGACTTGATGCCGTAGATCGCGGCGAAGTCGAGGAGCTTCTTCATCGCGGTGATGCCGCCCGTGTGGGTGACGGCCGAGCGGACGTAGTCGATGAGGCGCTCCGTGATGAGCGTCTGGTAGTCGAAGACGGTGTTGAAGACCTCGCCGATCGCGAGCGGCGTCGTCGAGTGCTGCCGCACGAGGCGGAGCGCCGTCTGGTCCTCACCGGGGGTGCAGTCCTCGAGCCAGAACAGGTCGTAGGGCTCGATGTCCTTCGCGAAGCGGGCGGCCTCGATCGGCGTCATGCGGTGATGGCCGTCGTGCAGGATCCGCAGGTCGGTGCCGAAGTCCTCGCGGATCCTGGCGAAGATGCCGGGCATGTGGTTGAGGTAGGTGCGGGTGTCCCACGTCTCCTCGGTGGGGCGACCGTTCTCGGCGCGCTTGGCGGGCTCGTAGTCGTATCGCACGCCGGGGCCCGATGCCGAGACGCCGTAGATCTGGCCGAGACCCGGCACTCCGGTCTGCACGCGCACCGCGGTGTAGCCGAGCTCGCGGTACCCCGTGATGGCGTTGGCGAGCGCGTCGTAGTCCGTGCCCGAAGCGTGGGCGTAGACGCGGATCCCCGACCGGCTCGCACCGCCGAGCAGCTGGTAGAGCGGCATCCCGGCCTTCTTGGCCTTGATGTCCCACAGCGCCATGTCCACGGCGGCGATGGCGGCCATCGTGACGGGGCCGCGGCGCCAATACGGGCCGCGGTAGAGGTACTGCCAGGTGTCCTCGATGCGGTCTTCGTCGCGACCGATGAGGGTCGACGCGATGTGATCGCTCAGGTACGACGCGACCGACAGCTCGCGACCGTTGAGGGTGGCATCCCCCCATCCGACGACACCGTCCGACGTCGTGATCTTGAGGGTCACGAAGTTGCGCCCAGGGCTGGTGATGTTGACGTCGACGCGTTCGATGGTCATGAGTCGTCCTTCGTTGTCGGGGCGCGGTCGCGGTCTCGCGGCCGCGCCCCGGGTTCAAATGGTGGAGTCCGGTGCCGTCACATCGCGGAGCGCGGGTCGGTGAGGTCGCGCCCGGTCCACTCCGGTGCCACGATCGCGGCGACCAGCGCGCACGCCGTGTAGATCCCGAGCAGGACCATGACGGGGAGGATGCTGCCGGTCGTAGCCGCCACCCAGGCGGCGGCGATGATCGGGCCGATGCCGGTCGCGATGATCGCGGCGATCTCGCGGACGATGGCCGTCAGCGTGTACCGGTTGCGGGCGCCGAAGATCTCGGGGAGCGAGATGTTCTCCATGGAGGCGAGGCCCAGGACCGAGACGTTGTGGATGACGGCGTAGCCGACGAAGATCCAGGCGACTTCCTTCGTGTTGATCGCGAGCATCGTCGGGATGATCAGCACGAGCGCGAGAGTGGTCATGATGATGTACATCCGCCGGCGGCCGAAGAGGTCGCCGAGCCAGCCGACGAGCGGGATCGTGCCGAAGCCGATCAGCGACGAGACGATCACGATCTCGGGGCCGACGCCCTTCTGCACCGCGAGGGTGATCGTGATGAACGAGATCATGTACGTCTGGATGAGGCCGGAGTTGCCGGCCTGTCCGAAGCGCAGGAAGAACGACACGAGCGTCGACTTGATCGGCTTGCGCTGCAGCGACTCGAGCGTGCGCACATCGTTGGTCTGCGTCGCCAGCTCGACCATCTCTTCACGGGAGAGCGCCTTGCCGTCGACGACGTCGGTGCGCTCCTCGAAGACGGGGCTCTCCTTGAGGCGGAAGCGCACCCACACCGCGAACACCATGACGATGGAGCTTGCGATGAACGGGATGCGCCAGCCCCACGCGATGACGTCTTCCTCGACCATGACGGCGAGGAGGATCGCCCAGATCGCCGACGCGAACAGCGTGCCGCAGTTCGTGCCGAGCGCCACGAGCGAGGCGATGATGCCGCGGCGACGAGCCGGAGCGTACTCGGCGAGCATGACGCCCGCACCCGAGATCTCGGCGCCGGCGCCGAAGCCCTGCGCGAGACGCAGCACGACGAGCATGATCGGGGCGAGGATGCCGGCGGTCTCGTACGTTGGGAGGAATCCGATGAGGGTCGTCGCGAGGCCCATCAGGAGGATCGTGTAGAAGAGCACCTTGCGGCGGCCGACCTTGTCGCCCATGCGGCCGAAGTACCAGGCGCCGAGGGGTCGGGCGATGTAGCCGACGCCGTAGGTCGCCATCGCGAGGACGACGGCCATGCCGGGCTCCTCGCCGGCGAAGAAGAGCTGGCTGAAGACGAGTGCGGCGGCCAGCGAATAGAGCTGGAAGTCCATGAACTCCAGCGCTGTGCCGAGCCAGCCCGAGACGGCGGCCCGGACGAGGTCGCCGGTCGATCGGGTGACGGTGGGCGGCGGTGCGGGGGCGTCCACACCGGGGACGTTGGAAGTGCTCATTGTTACTCCTTCGTAGATGAGTGCGAGGTGCAGGGGTAGAGGGTCAGAGACGGAGAAGGACCTTGGCCGAGGCCGACGAGTCGCGGGCGATCGCGAACGCCTCGATGGCGTCGGAGGCGTCGATCGTGTGCGAGACGACCGCATCGAGCGCGTCCGACTCGGCGAGCATCGCGACGGCGTCGTCGATCTCGGTCGAGAAGCGGAAGGCGCCGCGGAGCGTGAGCTCCTTTGCGAGCATGGGCGCGAGGTTGACGCCGATCTCGGCGTTCGCGAGCATCCCGACCTGCACGATGGTCCCGGCACGGCGCGCGGCGCGCACCGACTGGGTGACCGACACGGGCACGCCGGAGCACTCGAAGATCACGTCGTAGGACTCGTCGGCGATGGTGTCGCGGCCGACGAGCACGAGCTCGCTCGCCCCGAGCGCCGCCGCGCGGTCGAGGGGCTCGATGCGCACGTCGCTCGCGCCGATCGTCCCGGCGCCCGCGTGCGCGGCCGCGGCGACGACGAGCAGCCCGATGGGGCCGGCGCCGATGACGAGCACACGCTTGCCCGTGATGTCGCCGGCGAGACCGACGGCGTGCAGCGCGACGGCCAGCGGCTCGGCGAGCGCGGCGCGCTCGAGCGGCAGGCTCTCGGGGAGCACGCGGATCATGTGCTCCTCCACGATGAGGTACTCGGCGGCACCGCCCTGGCGGTGCGGCGTCGTGGCAGCGCTGCCGAAGTAGTCGCCACCGGGGCGCAGGTGGGGCCGGTCTTCGAGGCCGGGCACATCGGCGCCGTAGCGGGCGGGATGCACAGTCACGGGCGTTCCCACCGGGAGGCGCCCCGAGGGGTCGAGGTCGACGACGGCCGAGAGCTCGTGCCCGGGCGTCAGCGGCTCGCGGATCGCGTACTCCCCGTTCGCGCCGTGGAAGTAGTAGTGCAGATCGGAGCCGCAGATGCCGACGTAGCGGACGCGGAGCCGCACCTCGCCGGGCACGGGCTGCGGGACCTCGCGGTCCTCCCAGCGGATGTCTTCCTTGCCGTGGATGGCGAGCGCCTTCATCGTCGCTCCTCCTTCGTGATCGCCCGGACTCGGGTTCACCGTGCCCGTGTTCGTCGTGCTCGGGTTCAGCGTGCTCACGCCGGAACCTCCGACGCATGTGCCTTGACGTCGGTCTCCGAAGCGTCGACGCTGTCGCTGATCGCCGCCGAGACGCCGTCGCGCACGATCGTGTCGACGAGGTCGCCGACGCGCGCGATGAACGCCGGCCGCTCGGCGAGCTCCTCGCCGAAGAGCTGGAGCTCGGCGATCGAACGCTCCGCGATCTCGGATCCGCTGCGCGCCTGCGACGCGATGGGCGCCAGCCGCTCGCGGGCGGCATCCTTCATCGCGGTGGCGAACGGGCCGGGGTCGAATCCCGGGCGAGGCGCCAGGCAGGACAGGTACCCGGCGACCGTGAGGGCGATCAGGTGCGGCATCTCACCGCGGTCGAGCGAGAGGAGCGCGGGCTCGGGGATGCGCTGGCGCAGCTTGACGGAGCCGTCCGTGCCGACCTGCATCGTCTTGTGGCCGAGCGCCGTGTTCCCCCATCGGAGGAACAGCTGCCGCTCGTAGTCCGCGATGTCGACGCCTGACGGGACCTGGATCGACGGCGTGTACTCACGGGCGAGCACGGCGCGCGCCGCGCGCTCGATGTCGGGCCGGGTGACGGCATCCGGAATCGTCTCGGCACCCTGCAGGGCTCCCAGGTAGGCGATGAGGGAATGGGTGCCGTTGAGGAGCCGCACCTTCATCTGCTCGTAGCGGCCGACCTCGGTGCTGAACACGGCTCCCCCCGCCTCCCACGCGGGCCGGCCGGCGGCGAAGTCGTCTTCGATCGCCCACATCGTGAACGGCTCGGCGGGCACGGGGATCTCGTCCCGGACTCCGAGGAGCGATGACACCTCGGCGCGGAGCTCGGGCGTCGTGGACGGCACGATCCGGTCGACCATGCTCGACGGGAACGACACCGACGACTCGAGGTAGGCGAGCGCTTCGGCGCCTTCGGCGTCGGGCAGCAGCTCGAGGAATTCGCGCACGAGGCGCTTCGTGTGCGGGCCGTTGGCGGCGAGGTTGTCGCAGCTGAGCACCGTGAGGGGGGCTCCGGATGCCGCGGCCCGCCGCTGGACGCCACGCGCGAGCTGGCCGATGGTCGAGCGGGGCCCCCCACCGCGGAGGTCTGCGACGATCGCGGGGTCGGCGGTGTCGAGGTGGCCGGTGGAGGGCGAGTAGCTGTAGCCGTTCTCCGTGACGGTGAGCGTGACGATCCGGATGCCGGGATCGGAGATGCCCGCGACGACGCGCTGCGGCTCCTCGGCCGCGACGAACGCGTCGGTGTGCACGCCCGGGATGGTCAGCGAGGTGCCCTCGGGCGAGATCGTGGCGACGGAGTACACCATGTCCTGCGCGCGCATCGCATCGACGACCGAGCGGGAGCGCGACGCGACGCCGACGATGCCCCAGTCGCCGCCGTCGGCGGCGATGGCGGCCGACGTGTAGACGGCCTGGTGCGCGCGGTGGAAGTTGCCGAGGCCGAGGTGGAGGATGCCCGCGCGCGCCGGCAGCTCGCGGATCGAGACGCCGCGGTGCGACCGGGTCAGGTGCTGCGGAGTGGTGCTCACGAGCGCACTCCCTTCTCCGCGACCCGCCGTCGGGCCCCGGGATCTTCGATGATCGGCATGGAAAACAGTGTGAATGGTTTGTACAACATTGTCAAGTGGTTTTCCACGATGCATGATGAGCCATGATGGAACAGCTGTTCCCGTGAGACCGGAAGGGCGGCTATGGGTGCGACGTTGACCGATGTGGCGCGGCGCGCCGGCGTGTCGATCGCGACGGCGTCACGCGCCTTCGGCGAACCCGAGCGGCTCGCGAGCGGAACCCTCGACCGCGTTCTTCAGGCCGCCAGCGAGCTCGGCTACGACAGCCCGCAGAGCGCGACGGCGACGCGATCGTTCGGCGTCATCGTCCCCGATGTCGCCAACCCCGTCTACGCGACGCTCCTCAAGGCCATCCATACGCAGGCGTGGCACGGCCGCCACCGCACGGTGCTGTTCGACGCCGACGAGGACCAGCGGCGCGAGCGCGAGCAGATCGAGCGCGCCCGCAAGCTCGACGGGATGCTGCTGTGCTCGCCCCGCCTTCCGGACGACGAGGTGCTCGACCTCGTGGGCGGCACGCCCTTCGTCGTCGTCAACCGCTACATCGAAGGCGCGCCGTGCGTGCTCATGGACATGCAGCACGGTCCGCAGCAGGCGGTCGAGCATCTCGCGGCACTCGGCCACACGCACATCGCGTACGCGGCGGGCCCGCTCGGATCGTGGGCCGACGGTGAGCGCGCCGCGACGATCACGAAGGCGTGTGAGCGGTTCGGCATCCGTCTCACTTCCCTGAGTCACCAGGCCGCCTCGATCCAGGGCGGGCGCGCCGCCGCCGCGCCGGCGATCGCGAGCGGCGCGACGGCCGTCATCGCCTACAACGACCTCGTGGCCCTCGGCCTCGAGGCGGGGATGTCCGACATGGGCAGGTCCTGCCCCGCCGACATCAGCATCATCGGCATCGACGACATCGACATGGCGAGCGCCGTCAAGCCCGGGCTGACGACGGTGAAGATGCCCATCGAGCGATGCGGCGCCCTTGCGGTCGAGCTCCTGCTCCAGGTGATGGCCGGCGCCGCGCTCACCGAGACCGCGACCCTCGGCTCGCAGCTCATCGTGCGCGGTACGACCGCCGCCCCGAGCCGCTGACGGCCCCTTGCGGGGCGACTAGGGCGCGATGTTCTGGTTGACGTGGAAGACGTTCCCGGGGTCGTAAGCCCGCTTGACCTCCCGCAGCCTGTCGTAGTTCGCGCCGAAATTGGTGGATGCCTTCGGCTGGTCGTCCTGTGAGAGGAAGTTGATGTAGCCGCCGCCCAGCGAGAACGGCTCGATCGCCGCGTAGTAGTCCTTGACCCAGGCGGTGTTCGCCTCGTTCTGTGAGGGGTCCGGCCACATTCCGGCGATGACGAGAGCGAATTCGGCATCCCTGTGGCCGAACGCCGTCGCATCCGAAGCCACATCGTGGCAAGCGCCGTTGATCGGGTAGAAGTGGACTGTCGAGTTCACTGTCGGAACCAAGGGGCCGTGCTGCATGTGCGCGGCGATCGACTCCGGTGTGATGCCGTCGAGGAAGGCGGCCTTCCAATAGTGCTGAAGTCCGGGAGGCACGAGGGCGTCGAAGGCTCCGTTCAAAGCGGGATAGGGCATCGGTCCGACCGCCTCCGCCACCGGCTTCGCGACGTCGCGGAAGCTCTGGACGATCTTCTCTCCCTCGGAGGCGGGGCCGTTGTAGCAGAAGATGACGGCCAGGAACGGCTCGCCGGCGCGATCCTCAGGGACGAAGGGCAGGGGCGGTGCGATCTGGAAGGCGGGGAACCCGCCGAACTCCCGCGGAGCCGTGCGGACGTACGTCGCGAAGTGCTCCAGGATTGCCGGGGCATCCGAGAGTTCGAAGAAGGTCGGGCCGCCGTAGATCTCACCGACGGGATGCAACTGGAAGCGGAACTTCGTCACCACTCCGAAGTTGCCGCCGCCGCCGCGGAGCGCCCAGAACAGGTCGGGCTCCTCATCTGCACTGGCGGTGACGACCCGCCCGTCAGCCAGCACGACCTCGGCAGAGAGCAGGTTGTCGCACGAGAAGCCGTAGGCCCGCGCCAAGTAGCCGATCCCGCCTCCGAGCGTCAGCCCGCCGACGCCCGTCGTCGAGATGATCCCGCCTGTCGTGGCCAGGCCGTGCGCGCCGGCAGCCTCGTTGAACATCCCCCATGTGGCCCCGCCACCCACCTCGGCCGTGGACGACGCGGGGTCGACGTCCACGGTGGTCAGGTCGCCCAGATCGACCACGAGAGCGCCATCCGCCGTCCCGAATCCGGGCACGCTGTGTCCTCCGCCGCGCACGGCGAGGTCCGTTCCCGAGTCCGCTGCGGCGCGCACGACCGCGGCGACGTCCGCTGTGCCGCGACAGCGCACGATCGCCTCGGGCCGTCGATCGATCATCGCGTTGTAGACGACCCGCGCCTGGTCGTATCCCGCGTCTCCTTCAGCGACAAATGCCCCGTCCACACGGCTCCGCAGAGCCTCGATGACAGTGGTGGACATGGTCGGACTTCCCATCTCACGACGGGCGCGGCAGACCGCACGATGCACGCGGGTACCGGCACCGGTTGCTGACGACGGTCCTCGCGTTCCGGGGGGCTGTCAAGAAGAGCGCCGAGTGCGGCGGTGTTCCGGCAGGTCAGGTGAAGGCGTTCACGGCGCGCGCGACGATGAGCCCGAACAGCGCGAGCGCGACCGTCGACTGCACGACCATCGCGTATTTCGCCCGGTGCGACAGCGGCAGGACATCCGTCGGGCTGAACGCCGTCGCGTTCGTGAAGGCCAGGTGAAGGTAGTCGAGGAACACGGGCCGCCAGCCTGCGGGCGCCAGTTCGGGGTTGATCTGCTGTGTGAACGCGAAGTCGGTGGGAATCGCTCGGCCGGCCCGCTGGGCGTGGCCGCCGCCGTCGATCAGCCAGAACAGGAGGGCGAAGGAGAGCACATTGCCCAGCCACACCAGTCCGCCGGATGCGAGGAGGAGGGCGGGCTCGTTCGTCAGCGCCGACCCCCAGATCAGGTCGTTGATGAGGCGAACGGTGGCCCAGAGAGCGGAGGCGACCATCGCGAGCACGAGTGCGATCGCGGTCGGGCGCAGCCAGCGTCGCTGCTTCGCGAGGCCTGCGGGATGGCCGAAGACGAGCACCACGAGGATGACGATCTCCACGGCGGGCAGCAGCCAGGGAAGATCGAGGATGCGGCCGCCCGGCAGCCAGATGCGGCCCGCGATGTTCAGGAGCAGGAAGACGAAGACGGCGATCGCGGGCGGCCAGCGCGATTCGTCGAAGATCTCGCGATCGACGCCGCCCGAACCGGCGGCCCACCCCGGCTCTGCATCAGAGGACTCCATGGCCGCAGGAGCCTACCGCCCCACCGCCGCGCAGACCAGTGCGGCAGCGCCGGCGCGGCGCGGCGACGCGTTGTTCAGGCGGAATGTGCGCCGGCCGATCGTTCAAGAACCGACTAGCGAACCGCGGGCACCCAGTCGTACGATCCCGGGAGTTTGGTTTCTCTCGGAGGAGGCCGTCGGTGCCGCAACGAACGCTCGAACTTCCGGAGGTCGATCTGGTCTACGACGTCCACGGGCCGCTGCCGACTGCGGATGGCCGGCCGCCGCTGGTCATGATCGGCCAGCCGATGGACGCGAGCGGATTCCAGGCTCAGGTGCAGCTGTTCGAGGACCGCACTGTCGTGACCTACGACCCGCGAGGCCTCGGCCGAAGCACGCGCAAGGACGGCGGGGTCACGAACGACCCGGAGACTCAGGCCGAGGACGTCCACGCGATCATCGCGGCGCTCGGGGCCGGGCAGGTGGAGATGCTCGCCAGCAGCGGCGGCGCGGTGACCGCGCTCGCCCTGGTCACGGCGTACCCGGACGACGTGTCGACCCTGGTTGCACACGAACCGCCGATCGACTGGGTGCTGCCAGATGCAGAGGCTGTCCAGCGAGCCCGGGAGGCGTACACCCACGTGTATCAGGACAAGGGCTGGGGCGCCGGTATGGCCGCGTTCATCGCGATGACCTCGTGGGAGGGCGAGGTCACCGATGAGTACCTCGCTCAACCGGCGCCGGATCCGGGCGCGTTCGGGATGCCGACAGAGGACGACGGCAAGCGGGATGACCCACTGCTGTCAGACCGATCCTGGGCGGTGACTCACTACCAGCCGGATCTCGAGGCGCTCAAGGCAGCGCCGACGCGGATCGTCGTCGCGGTCGGGGAGGAGTCCATGAAGGTCTACACCGGTCGGACCGCGATCGCGTTGGCCGAACGACTCGGCCAGCAGGCGACGGTGTTCCCGAGCCACCACGGCGGCTTCATGGGTGGGGAGTTCGGTTATGCCGGCCAGCCCGAAGCCTTCGCCGCGAAACTCCGCGAGGTGCTCGACCAGCCGTGAACCCCGTCCGCCGTTCCCCGGCTGTCGGACTAGTCGTGGTCGTGGTCGTGGTCGTCGTCGACGTCTTCTTCTAGGAGCATGCCGACAGAGGTCGCGCATGCGTCGCCGCGCCACGCTTCGATGCCTTCGCGGATCGCGAAGCCGGCGATGACGAGTCCAGCGACGGCGTCGGCCCACCACCAGCCGATCAGGCTGTTGAGCACCAGCCCGATGAGGACGGCGGCGGAGAGATAGGTGCAGATCAGGGTTTGCTTGGAGTCGGCGACGGCGGTTGCGGATCCGAGTTCTCGTCCGGCGCGGCGCTCCGCGAGGGACAGGAACGGCATGATGATCACGCTGAGCGCGGTGATCAGGATGCCGAGCTGACTGTGTGCGGCTTCGACGCGTCCGATCAGGGTGATCAGCGATGTGGCGGTGACGTAGGCGGCGAGAGCGAAGAACGCGACGGCGATCGCCCGCAGGGTGGGCTTCTCCCAGCGTTCCGGGTCGCGGCGTGTGAACTGCCAGGCGACCGCGGCGGCAGAGAGCACCTCGATGGTGGAGTCCAGCCCGAACGCGATCAGCGCCCCGGAGGATGCGATGGTGCCGGCCGTGATCGCAACGATGGCTTCGATGATGTTGTAGCCGATGGTGGCGGTCACGATCCAGCGGATGCGTTGCTGCAGGATGTGCCGGCGGTCGTCAGACAGGGTGACGGTGTGGGCGGTCATGCGCAGCTGCAGCCTTCTCCGTCGCAGCAGTCCGGCTCGACCAGCAGCGTCACCTGAAGCATCTCACTGAGTGCGGGCGCGAGATGCGGGTCGGCCAACCGGTATTCAGAGCGTCGCCCATCGGGAATCACTTCGACCAGCCCGCAGCCTCGCAGACATGCGAGCTGGTTCGACATCACCTGCCGGGAGACGCCCAATGCGTCCGCGAGGTCGGACGGGTACGCGGGCGCTTCGCGCAGCGCCAGCAGCACACCGACCCGGGTGGAGTCGGACAGCGCGTGGCCAAGTCGAGCGAGCGCCGCGGTGTGGGAGACGGTGGCGGACAGGGGGGACATGATCGAATGATACAGGGCATCGTGAATTAAGCGAGCTCTGTATTCCGATCACGATCGATGCGCGGGTGCCGCGCGTGCGGGGAACAGCAGTGCCGAGAGTCCGAGGGCGGCAGCCGCGCGGATGAGTTGTGCTGCGATGAAGGGGATGGCGGATGCGGGAGCGATGCCGGCGAACGTGTCGGTGAAGATGCGGCCGATCGTGACGGCGGGGTTGGCGAACGAGGTGGAGCTGGTGAACCAGTAGGCGGCGCCGATGTAGGAGCCGACCGCCGCCGCGATGACGGGGATGCTACGCCGATTGCGGGTGAGTCCGATCAGCAGCAGCACGAGCCCTGCGGTGGCGACGATCTCGGCGAGGAACGTGGCCGGGGTGGCACGTTCGGTGGCGGAGATGGCCGTCGGAGTGTCGAACATCGCGTTGGCGAGCACCGCGCCGCCGATCGCACCGAGGATCTGCGCACCGATGTGGGCGGCGAGTGCGACGGGGGTGAGCCCGGTGCGGCTGCGGCGGCCGAGCAGGCAGTCGGCGAGGGAGACGACGGGGTTGAAGTGGGCTTCGGAGGCGGGGGCGAGCAGCAGGATGAGCACGCCGAGGCCGAGGGCGGTGGCGATCGAGTTCTCGAGCAGCTGCAGCCCGGTGTCGGTGGAGAGGCCTTGCGCGGCGATGCCGGATCCGACGACGACAGTGACCAGGAGCCCGGCGCCGAGGAACTCCGCGGTCGCGCGTCGCCAGAGCGGCGCCCGGGTGACTGCGGGGGTGTCGATGGTCACCGGTGGGTTGCCGGCGCGGCGGGGGTCAGCTCGGTGAGCAGTTCCTCGACGTGCCGGCGGATCACGTCGCGCCCGCCGGTCACGACCGGTCCCCTGCCGGGATGAGCTCCCCGATCAGCGTCTCGACGCGGCCCCGGATCTGGTCCCGGATGCGGCGGACGGTGGCGGCGTCCTGCCCGGCCGGGTCATCCAGCCGCCAGTCCTCGTAGCGCTTGCCGGGGAAGATCGGGCACGCGTCGCCGCAGCCCATGGTGATCACCACGTCGGACTCCCGGACGGCGTCGACCGTCAGCAGCTTCGGCGTGTTCCCGGCGATGTCGATGCCCTCCTCGGCCATCGCGACGACCGCGACCTGGTTGATCTGATCCTTGGGCTCGGACCCGGCCGAGAGCACCTCGATCCGATCTCCGGCGAGGGCGTGCAGGTAGCCGGCGGCCATCTGCGACCGTCCGGCGTTGTGGACGCAGACGAACAGGACGGTGGGCTTCTCACTCATGGATGAGTCTCGCTTCCTCTTCACCAGAAAGCATAGACCACGATCTATCTGTTAAGTGACGGGGGCGTGGATCAGTTCGGGCAGCAGGGCGCGGACGCGGTGGTCGATGTCGTCGCGGATGTCCCGGATCACGGCGAGCGGCTGCCCGACAGGGTCGGCGAGATCCCAGTCCAGATAGCGGCGACCGGGATAGATGGGGCACGCATCGCCGCACCCCATCGTGACGACGACATCCGCTGCCTTGACCGCGTCGTCGGTGAGCGGTTTGGGGAACTCGCCGCCGAGGGTGACGCCGATCTCGTCCAGCGCGGTGACGATCGCGGCGCGGACGTCCCCGGCGGGAGCCGACCCGGCGGTGCGGACGCGGACCTTGTCGCCGGCGAGCTGGCGGAGGATGCCGGCGGCGAGTTGGGAGCGTCCCGCGTTCTGCACGCACACGAACAACACTGTCGGCGTCCCCGACGGGTGCTCGGCGCGGTGCCGGTCATCCAGACGTGCTGCGGCGAACGCCGCGGTGCGCGACGCGAGCAGCGGGCCGGTGCCGCGCGCAGTCAGCAGGTTCCGGGAGTCGGCGAGGTAGTGCGCGACGGTCTCCCGGCTGAAGGTGCCCCGGTAGCGGGCGGCGAGGTCGTCGACCACGCGCTCCCAGTCCGGTTCGTGGCCACGGACCGCGGGGGCGCCGAGGAGAGCGGTGACCCGGTCAGCCTGGTCGGGGTCGATCGAGTACCAGACCCGGCGCCCCTCGGGTGCGCGGACCACGAGCCCCTCGGCGTGCAACGCGGCCATATGGTGACTGACGGTGGGTTGGCGCAGCCCGAGCTGCTCCGCGAGTTCACCGACTCGCGCGCGGCCCCCATCGGCGTCGCGGATCAACTGCATGATCCGGGTGCGGGTGGGATCAGCGAGCACCACCAGCCCGGGAGCCTCCCCCACCGCATCCATAGATGTGAGTCTATCGCCGGCTACCCACGGCAGGCCGGGATCGCCCGGGGTCAGCTGCCGTTGCGGGCGGACCGGCGTTCGATGAGGATCGTGTCCCGCCAGGTGCCGGCGTGCGGGCCGAGCCGGGACGGGGCGATCCGCTCCCGGCGTCCGACGACGCGGAACCCGGCGCTCTCGTGCGGGCGCAGACTGACGGTGTTGGGCCGGATCGTCACGAGCAGCACGACCCCGCGTCGCCCAGGTCTGTGGAGCAGACTCCGGTGGCGGGCAGGGTGAGCTGCACCCGGGTGGCGGCGGGCATGTCGCCATCCAGCCAGGCGGTGATGGAGCGGACCTGCTCGTAGCCGGTGGCGAGCAGGAACGTCGGCGCGCGGCCGTAGGACTTCATGCCGACCAGGAAGAACCCGGTCTCGGGGTGGCGCAATTCGGCGAACCCGTGGGGGGCGACGGTGCCGCAGGAGTGCAGGTTCGGGTCGATCAGCGGCGCCAGCCGCTTCGGCGCCTCCACGATCTCGTCCAGCTCGAGGCGCACCTCACGGAGCATCGACAGGTCGGGGCGGAAGCCGGTCGCGTTCACCACGACGTCCGCGTCCAGGAACGCCTCATCGCCCCGGCGGCGACCGAGCAGCCGCACCCCGTCACCGGAGGCAGCGACCCGGGAGACTTCGAACGAGTCGACCACGTTCACCCGCCCGGCATGCACGAGCCGGTCCACGCGGGAGCCGAGTCTGGCGCGGTCGGCGAGCTCGTCGTCGGCGGAGGAGGAGACCCGGGCCGCGGAGGGATTGCGGATCAGCCATGTCACCCTCGTCTCCGGCTCATCGTTCGCGAGCTCCGTGAGGGAGATCAGGGTGTTCGCGGCCGAGTGGCCCGCGCCGACGACGACGGTGTGCCGGCCTGCGAAGCTGGCGCGGTCGACGCCGAGAACGTCCGGTAGGGCGTGCAGCACCCGGCCTGCGATGTCGGCGGCGCCGATCGGATCCAGCCCGCTCGAGGCGAGCGGGTTCGGGGTGGCGTAGGTGCCGGACGCATCGATCACCGCCCGTCCGGTGATCTCCTCGACCTGCCCGTCGCGGGTGTGGAGACGCACCAGGAACGGCGTGCTCGCCCGGCCGGCGGTGCGGGTGCGGTCCATGCCCTCCCGGGTCACCGCCAGCACCCGGGTGCCGAACCGGATCCGCGACCCGATCTCCGGCAGCGCCGCCAGGGGCTCCAGATACTCGTCGACCAGCTCCTGCCCGGTCGGCGCCCGCCCCTCGTCGACGGGTGCGGTCCAGCCGTCGGCGTCCAGCAGTCGGCGGGAGGCAGGGTCGATCAGATGCCGCCAGGGTGAGAACAGCCGGGTGTGTCCCCAGAGCCGGATCGAGGACGCGATCCGCCCCCCGGCCTCCAGGATGGTGAAGTCGATGCCCCGCTCGGCCAGGTTCGCCGCGGCGGCCAGCCCGATCGGTCCGGCACCGATGATCAGCACCGGCAGTCTCGCCAGCCGATCACCGGTGGCCGCGCGGGGAGTGAGGTCGAGCAGCGTCATGAGGAAGCCCCTTCGCGAACGATATTGATGAACGTCGATGCTCAGTATCGAACGCTCTATCGATGACTGTCAATATCGACTAGTGTCGATGCATGGTCACGATGCTCGAGGTCACCGACATCACCCCCGGAGTGTCCTGCTGCGCACCGTTGGTGAAAGAACCGATCGGGCAGACGGACGCGGAGCAGCTCGCGGTCACCCTCAAAGCTCTCGCCGACCCCGCCCGATTGAGACTCCTGTCCATCGTGGCGTCCTCCGAGGGGCAGGAGGCGTGCGTGTGCGACCTCATCGAACCCGTCGGGCTCTCCCAGCCCACCGTGTCGCATCACCTCAAAGTGCTCACCGAAGCCGGATTCCTCTCACGCACCAAACGCGGCACCTGGGCCTACTACCGGCTCGAGCCGAACGCGCTCACCAGCGTCGCCGACTTCCTGACGACCTGAGTATCACGGGTCACCAACCACCGTCGTGCCCGACTGGGGCTGCAGTCGGCGTCTGAGAAGAACCGCTCTGCAAATGCTCCGGCGTGCGAAACGCAGTCCGTCGACCATTGCCGAGCGACGGGCGCGATGCATGTCCGATTACCGCCAGTCCGAACCGGTTCTCCTCAGTCCTCGCTCAACGGCTCACGGGCTTCCTCACGCGCACGAGTCGCGGGCGACCTCTTGGACCAGCGGGTCGCGCACGTTGTCATCACGAAGGTGATCGCAGCGATGCCCGCGCACACCGTCATGATGCCCGCCATGGCGAGAGGGCTCCCGCTCACACCGACACTCGCGAGCGGCGCCACGATAGCGGCGAGGGCAAACTGCGCCGCGCCAAGGAGCGCGGAGCCGGAGCCCGCCGACCGAGACACCTGATCCATGGCGAGCGACGTTGCGTTTCCCATTACGAGTCCCAGGCACGCCACCGCGGCCCACAGCAGAACGAGAAGGATGCCCAGGTTGAGGGTCGCGGTGATCGCCGCGACCAGGATGCCCGATGCGACACCGAGCTCACCCGTCAGACCGACCGCGAGCAGGCGTCGAGGCGAAAACCGCCGTACGAGTCTCGCGTTCGCGAATGAGGCGAGCGTGAGCCCGGCCGCGTTCGCAGCAAAGGCCAACGCGTACGCGCCGGGCGCGAGCCCGTAGCCGATCTGCAGAACGAACGGCGACGCCGACACGTAGGCGATCAGGGAGGCGTAGGAGAATACGAGAACCACGGCGTAGCCCGCGAAGCGGCGATGGAGGATGACTCTCACCGCCTCACGCACGGTGGTTCGCAGGCGGGCTGCGCGACGACGTGACACGTGGAGCGTCTCGGGCAGGAAGACCACGCTGCCGAGAAGCATCGCGATCGCGCAGACGAGGAGCGCGGCGAAGACGCCTCGCCAACCGCTCGCCTCGGCGATGGCGCTGCCGATCAAGGGTGCGATAACGGGGGCTATCGCACCGATAGACATGAGCAGTGAGAAGGCGCGCGCCGCGGCGTTGCCCCGGACGGTGTCGGCGATGATCGCACGTCCGAGCACGATGCCAGCGGCGCCCGAGAGGCCTTGAAGCAGCCGGGCGAAGATCAGGATCTGGATGCTGGGCGCGAGGGCGCACGCCGCTGACGCGACGACACACGCGCCGGCACCGGCGATCAGGAGAGACCGGCGCCCGGTGCGGTCGGACAGCGGACCGATGATGAGCTGGCCGACCGCGAGGCCGACCATGAACGCGGTGACGGTGAGCTGCAGTGTCCGCGCATCGGCCGTCAGATCCACGGCCATCGCAGGGAGTGCCGGCAGGTACATGGCGGTCGCGAGGGGGGACAGGGCAGCCAGCAGCGCGATCGTCATCAGCTGCGGCGCCGTCAACCGGCGGGCCGCGGCATCCACCCCCCGCGTGCCAGGGGGTTCACTCATCGAGCGTCGTGGCCAGCCAGCGGGACGTTCGGTCGACGATCTCCGCGAAGTACCTGGAGAGGATCTCGTAGTGCTGGCCGGAATACTCGATCAGCTCTTTGGGCTCGGGGATGCGGGTGAACATCTCACGCGCCTCCTCGACAGGCGCGACGGTGTCCTCCGAGGCCAGCACCATGAGCAGCGGCGCGGCGATGCGATGCGCGTACGCGTGCACTTCCATCTCGAACAGCCTGTCGAGTGTGGAGACGGTGATCTCGTTCCGAAAGCTGGGCAGGCCGTGGATCATCTTCTCCACGAATTCCAATCCTTCATGATCGCTGAACATGACAGGTCGCCCCGGCTCCGGGGTGCCATGCAGGCGGATCGTGGCGGCGGGTTCGCCACGGAGTCTGTTTCGCCGGTCGATCGGGATGAGGGCTTCGAGCTCGGCGAGAGTCGCCTCGGGCTGCAGCTGACGCGCACTCCAGCCGCTCACGGGTGGGATGATGCTCACGACGGCGCGCACGCGGCGGTCCATCGCCGCGGTGAACATCGAGTTCGCGCCGCCGATGCTGACACCCCACAGTCCCAGTCGCGTGGCATCGACGTCGTCTCGGAGGGTCAGATGCGTGATGACGTCACGCAGGTCGCGGCACTGCTGCCACGGATCGAACTCCTGGCGCGGCTCACCGTCGCTGTAGCCCGTGGAGCGGTGGTCGTATGAGAGGCACGCAAGGCCCGCCGCCGCGAACGCGGGCGCCATCGGCCAATTCGACTCGGCCGGCCCTCCGAGCCCGCCCTGAAGGATGACCACGGGCGGCCGCTCGGCGGCAGGCGGCAGGAACAATCGCCCGCGAAGCGTCACCCCGTCGACGACGAACTCGACATCTTCTTCTCTGTGCATGGCATTGCCTCTTGGTTCTGTGGACACGGGTCAGCGCCTCACGTCGGGGATGGCATCACTGTGAACGGCGTCGGGGTCCGCGGACGCGCGCATGATCGGGAAGACCTCCGCGCGCATCTCTTCCTCGTACTCGCCGATCGCGTCCGTCAGGGCGCACTTCCCCTCGGCGACGTCTCGCAGTGCTCGCACCAGGGCTGCGGCGTCGCGGAGGGCGGAGTTGGCGCCCGCTCCGAAACTCGGTGGCATGGCGTGAATGGCGTCGCCCAGCAGAGTGACGCGCCCCGGTTCCCAGGGATCCGCGACTTCGAGGTAGCGGACGGCGTTCGGAGCGATCGTGGACTCGTCGACTCGGTCCACGAGCTCAACCAGTCCAGCGTGGGCGCCGGCCATGGCACGTCGCATGGCCTCGTGCATTTCCGGCGCCGAAGCACGCGCGAAATCTGGGAGCGCCGCGTGCACGGCTGCGCCCAAGTCGGTGCCGAAGGTGACCATGACATAGGGGGCTACATCGTCGATCGCCGCGCCGGGGGCTAGTTCGGCGACTGCTTCCGCGATGGAGCGGCGAGGGTCGTACACTCCGACCGCGAAGATCGTGCCGTCACCCCGGTCGGCGACGGTGAATCCGTCGAACACCGCCTCCGGCAGCACCGCCTGCAGATCTGCGGTGAGCGGGGCGGTCGACCACACGCCGCGCATCTTGGTGTCGATAACACCGACGTCGGGGAGGAGCTGGGAACGGACGCGCGAATGGATGCCGTCAGCCCCGATCAACACGTCGCCGGTGGTCGACGAACCGTCCTCGAACATGAGACGCACACCGTCAGCGTCGACCTCGTAGCCAACGGCAGTGCGGCCGAAGTGCAGGACATCGTCGAGACCTGTCGCGAGGATCTGCCGCAGCGTGCGGCGGTTGACCGCGGTGTGCGGCCGGTCCGAGTCGTTCGGCGGTCCGATGTGTGGTCGGGTCAGCAGATCGCGCCCCTGCGCGTCGATCACGACGAACATCTCCCGCCGGGGAGTGCGGCGGGAAGTCTGCAGGTAGAGCTCGTAGAGGTTGTCGGGAAGGCATTCACGTAGGGCGCCGCCGCCGAGGGCGTTCATATGCAGGCGATAGCCGGTTTGCGCGATTGCCGAGGTGGCTTCGTAGACGGCGCAGCTGATACCGGCCTTGCGCAGACCTTGTGCGAGGCACAGGCCTCCGATACCACCACCAGCGATCAGCACATGCAACGACGTCATCGTCGACTCCTTCGTCCCGCGGCGGAGCGCGTAGCGCTCGATTCCGACTCGATCATCGATCGATCGGCACATATCGGGGAAGCGGAAGATGACTATGGTCAGTATTGGAGAATCAAATACTCGAGGAACTTGCGCATGACCATCGACCTCAACCTGCTCATCTCGCTCAACGCTCTTCTCGAGGAGCGCAGCGTCAGCCGCGCCGCCGCCCGGCTGCATCTGAGTCAGCCGACCCTGAGCACCGCGCTCGCTCGCTTGCGCGCGCACTTCGGTGACGAGCTGCTCGCACGTACTGGCAACACCTATCGCCTCACACCGCTCGCCGAAGAACTGCTCGAGTCGACCAGCCACGCGCTGTCCTACACGGACCGGGTCTTCGACACGAGGCCGCAGTTCATCCCTGAGGTCGCACAACGCGAGTTCACCCTGGTGATGTCCGACGCGCAGCTGCCGATCTTCGGCCGCGTGCTCGCCGAGTTGGTGACCCGAGAGGCGCCAGAGGTCCGATTGCGCTTCGAACACAGCACCGCGCGGCTCATCCAGCCAGGACTGGAGTGGCTGCGGGACATCGATGCGCTTGTTCTGCCGCAAGGCATCCTGGCGGATGCGCCGAGCGTAGACCTCTACCGTGACCGCTG
Organism: Microbacterium alkaliflavum; assembly: GCF_044325405.1. Classification (NCBI taxonomy): domain Bacteria; kingdom Bacillati; phylum Actinomycetota; class Actinomycetes; order Micrococcales; family Microbacteriaceae; genus Microbacterium; species Microbacterium alkaliflavum. The sequence goes on from NZ_JBIQWL010000011.1 coordinate 108,776, forward strand.
GGTGTGCGTCGTCTCGGCCACTGATCCTGATCGAGGCCCGCTCACGCTCGCCGAGATGAATGGGCGACGGTGGGTCACCCCCTATCACCCGCGGATGCCGGTGCTGTCAGCGCTGCATCGAATGCGCCAGGCCGGCATCCAGCCGCATGCGGCCATCAGCACAGAAGACTTCCTCGCCGTCCCCCACCTCGTCGCTGGAACCGACCGCGTGGGTCTGATGCCCGAGCGCGTCGCCAGGCTCGCCGCAGATAGGAGTGGTGTGACCATCGTCGAGGCCCCCTTCGAGTTGGGCATGCTCGTCGAGGCGATGTGGTGGCATCCGGTACACGAACGCGATCCAGGACACCGGTGGTTGCGACAGACCGCAGTGCGCGCGGCTCAGTCCCTGGGAGAGAACGCGTAGCGGCAACGTCAGGTATGACTGAAGGTCACATGCTTCGGGTTCCCGAGCCGCCGCAAGGGTCGAACGGGGACGTCCGTCCTGTCGACCGGCGCCGGGGGCGGAGGTGCGTCAGACGAGGGCCGAGCGCTCTTCCACGACCGACCGGATGTACGCGATCGCAGAGGTGAGATCGGTGGACGGGATGAACTCGAGAGAGATCGACCCGGAGTAGCCTCCGACCTCCAGCATGTCGACGATTCTCACCCAGTCGATGGCGCCCGTCCCTGGTTCGCCGCGGCCCGGCGAGTCCGCGACGTGGACGTAGTCGACGAGGTCAGCCGCGGCGGCGAATTCTGCCTGCACATCCTCACCTCCAGCAGCCGAGTGATAGATATCGAAGAGCATGCGGAGGTTCGGAGCGTCGATGGCGCGGACCATCGCCGCCACGTCGATGTTTCGATCGACGAGCAGGCCAGGATGGTCGACGCGCGTGTTCACCGCCTCCATGACGAGCGTCACACCGGAGTCGCGAATCGACTCCGCAGCCGTGCCGAAGATGTCGACGAGGCGCTGCTGCTGGATCTCGCGGCGCTCGCCAGGGAACCCGAGACCGGGGTCGAGGATCACGAACCGCGCGCCCAGGGTCCGTGCGTTGTCGACGGAACGATGAAGGCCGCGAAGGAACACATCCACGTCCGCGTCGGGCCACGCGGTGTTCATGCGCGGTTCCGCCACCAGCGAGACCAGTCGCATGCCGGTCGCGTCGAGTGCCGACTTGATGGCGTCGACGTCGCGGTCGAAGGTCATCCACATTTCGACTTCCCTGAATCCGGCGGCATGCGCCGCTTCGATCCGGGCGGGCACTGCGTCGATGCCGGGGTAGTTCAGCTCGATGTTGGATGTGAGCGTGAGCATGGGTTTCCTCTTCTGCTGGCCGGTGATGCCGATTTCACGCGACGGTCGTGGGAGCGGTCGCGTGCGCCTCCGTCACCCCGAAGGCGTCCTCGTCGGCCTGGTCGCGAAGCATCCGCACGTCGCGCAGTCGGCGCACCCAGAAGAAGCCGATGAGCAGCGAGACGAGGTTCAGGACGCCGAGCCCCCAGTAGAGAGCTGTCGCATTGGCGGCCGCGAGCGCTGGGGTGAACACGGCGACGATGGCGGCAGCGCCGCGGCAGATGAAGATCCCGAGGCCCTGGGCAGTCGCGCGGGAGCGGGTGGGGAACTTCTCCTGCGTCCACACCTTGAACAGCGCCTCACCGCCGAGGCCCGATCCGAACGCGCCGATGAACAGACCGGCGATATAGGGGACGAGCGACAACCCGCTGGCGGCCGCGATCCACATTCCGGCAACGGTCAGGATGCCGCCGAACACGAAGACAGGGATGCGGTACTTGGTATCGGCGAAGCGGATGAAGATGAACCCGGTGATGAGCCCGAGCGGGATGAAGCCGGTGAGCACGAGGGTCGCGACCTGCGGGCTCGCACCCCCCACCTGCGTGATGATGAAGAAGCTGAACTGCCCGCCGGTGTTGTTCGCGATGTTGCCGATCGCGTAGAACAGGGCGAGCGCGATCACCGCGGGCCAGAAGCCCTTGAGAGCGCGCAGACCGGTCTGGACTGCGTGGCCGGGCGTCGTCTGCGTCGGGATGGATGCCGTGCTCGCAACCCACTCGCGAGACTCCGGCAGCGTCTGTCGCAGCAGCCAGGTGATGGCGGCGATGACGAGCAGGTGTCCGAAGATGATCCGAGCACCGAGTTCGAGGCTCATCCCGGAGAAGGTGACGACGTTCGAGAGGACGATGACGCCGATCGTGCCGCAGCCCCAGAGGATCTGCGAGAAGCCGACCATCCTCCCCCGGAACTGCTCGGGCGTTTCCTCGGCGACGAGCGCGAGTGACACCGGAAGGTCGGCGCCCATGGCGAGGCCGGTCACCACGGCGCCCGCGTAGAGGAATCCGACGCTCGGAGCGAAGGTGAGCAGCGCGAGCCCGACGATCAGCACCAGCAGATCGATCGAGAAGACCCGCTTGCGGCCGAATCGGTCGCCCAGTGGACCGCCTACCAGCGCGCCGACCGCGAGCCCGGCCGTGATGAGCGCGGAGAGCGCTCCGATGTCCCAGGCCGTCAGCCCCAGCGCTTCGATGTAGAAGGTGAAGGCCACGCCCGATGAGACCAGTACTCCGGCGTCGATCCAGGAGGCCATCCCGCCGAGCCAGGCGGTCCGCCACACCCGGCCGGGGACGCGCACTTTGACAGTGTTCTCACTCATTTCAATGTTCTCCTTCGAACAGGGGCCGTCACGCGTTCGGGGACAGCTGGTACAGGCTGAGGTCGTCGTCGATGGCCGATTGCACGGCCTTGGGAAGGATGAAGAATTCAACATCCAGGGGCACGCCCGGTTCCCACCGGGTACGGGTGCGCAGGGTCTGCGCGGCGTGTGGCGCGTGCCGCTCGAGCGCGCCGAGAACGGCGGCATAGGCATCCGGGTCCTCGATGACCTGCGCCAAATCAGTGCGCATCGACAGCTGCTGCACTCGGTTGATCGAGCGGGACGACCCTGCGACGGTCCACTCGTGGGTGCCGGAGCCTACGGTGAAAGGCTCGCTGCCGTCCGGCAGCTGCACCGTGGCCGACGTGTTCGCCGGCAGGGTCGCAGCAATTCGCACCCTCCCTTCCTCGCGGCTCCATGTCACCGCGGCATGGCCGTAGGGCGTGATCCTGGTCGCGCTGACTCGGCCGAAGCTGGGCAAGAGAGTCGGGGCGATCCGCATCTCCCGGAAGCCGGGCGCGGTGGCACTGAGGCCGGCGAGTGACTCATAGAGCCACTTCGCGATCGCTCCGAACGCGTAGTGATTGAAGGAGGTGTCGGCCGGGCTCGGCGAACCATCGGCAAGCAGGGCGTCCCACGCCTCCCACGTCGTGGTCGCGCCCTGAGTCACCGGGTACAGCCAGGAGGGGCACTCGGTCTGGGTGAGAAGCCGGTCGGCCGTCTCCAGCTGACCGGTCCGGGTCAGGGCATCCATGATGACCGGCGTCCCCAGAAACCCGGTTCCGATCCGGTACCCGTTTCGGCGCACGAGGCCAGCGAGATGCTCTCCCATCCGCAGTTCGGTATCCCGATCGGCCGCCAGGTCGAAGGCGATCGCGAGTGCGTACGCTGCCTGCGCATCCGAGCTGAGCCGTCCGTTCGGCGTCACGTACTCGCGGTTGAAGGCATCCTTGATCGCGGTTGCGAGCCGGGAGTAACTTGTCGCGTCTTCGGGCCTCTCCAGCAGTTCGGCTGTTGCCGCGAGGATCGCGGCCGAGCGATGGAAGTACGCGGTGGCGATCAACTCCTTGTCGGCCTTGGCGTCGGTGGGTGACTCCTTGGGTGCGGTGGGGTCCAGCCAGTCGCCGAACTGGAACCCGCCTTTCCACAGATGGCGCTCGCCCGCGAGTCGGTCCACGACATCCACCCAGGCCTTCATGCTGGGGTACTGGCGCTCGAGGACGGACGTGTCGTCGAAGTGCTGGTGCAGTGTCCAGGGCACACCGACGGCCGAGTCGCCCCAACCGGCTGTGGCACTCGTGAACACACCGGACACGTTGGGAACGACGAAGGGCACGATCCCGTCGAGCGCGTGCTGCTCGGCGGCGAGGTCGGCGAGCCAGTTGGACAGGAAGCCGTCGATGTCGAAGAGGGTTGCCGCGGTGGGCGCGAACACTTCGATGTCGCCCGTCCAGCCGAGCCGCTCGTCGCGTTGCGGGCAATCGGTGGGCAGCGACACGAAATTCCCGCGCGTGCTCCACACGATCGACTCGTGCAAGCGGTCGACGAGCGGATGCCCCGTCTCAAGCCAGCCGGTGCGCTCGAGGTCGCTGGACACGACCACCGCGGTGATCGCGTCTGCCGGCACGTCACCGGGCCATCCCTCGACGCTCGCGTAACGGAAACCCCGGAACGTGAACTCCGGCTCCCAGACGACTGCATGCCCAGCCGAGGTGAACGAGTCGGTCGCCGCTGCGCCGCGCATCGAACCGGTGTGCAGGTCACCGTCGGTCAGGATCTCGGCGTGACTGAGCGTGACCGTCGCGCCCTCTGGCAGATCGGCGCGCACGCGGAGCCGCCCGACCAGGTTCTGGCCGAAGTCGAGAATCGTGGAGCCCGAGCTCGACTGCGACCTCGCGACCGGGTGCAGTTCTGCGACCTCCCGCACCGGCGGGGCGATGCGAGGTGTGGGCACCACGGACGATTCGTCCACGCGCGCGGGAAGCCACGCCGAGTCGTCGAAGTCGGGCAGCGTCCAGCCGGGCTGCTCGCGGCGCAGGTCGTCGTGCTGGCCCGCGTAGATGCCGGCAGCGACGACGCGCCCGGCGTCCGTCGCCTTCCACGTCGCATCTGTGGAGACCACTTCGGACGTGCCGTCTGCGTACTCGAGGTGGAGCTGGAGCGCGGCCGCCGGCTGTTCGCCGTAGAAGGGCGTGGCGTCATCGCCGAAGCCGTACCTCTGTGCAAACCATCCGGCAGTGAGCTGGATGCCGATCGCGTTGCCGCCCTGCTGCACGAGCGTCGTCACATCGGTGGTCTCGTGGATGAGGCGCCACTGGTACGAGGTCCAGCCCGGTTTGAGCGTGTCCGCGTCGACAGGGTGGCCATTGATCTCCACCTCGTAGACGCCGTTGGCGGTCGAATAGAGCGTCGCGGAGGCCACCTGCTTCAGCGCGTCGAAACGAGTCCGCAGCTGCGCCGGCTGGCCCAGGTCGCTGGGGGCGGCAAGACCGATCATCGACGCGGTCCACTCCCCCACGTCGAGATGGCCGCCGCGCACCGAGCGGACGTCGCTCCACGTGGAGGCCGAGCCATCCTGTCCGGCCACGCGCACTCGCAGTCGTCGGGTCTCTCGCGGGCGCAGAGGGCGGAATGGCCATGCCACGTTCACCGAGATGGAGCCATCGACGCGAACGCGCTCGCCATCCGCTTCAAGCTCCGCCCACGCCTGCACCCAACCGGGGATCTCCGTCTCGGTCGCCCAGGAGACTGCCGGACTCGCTGTCGCTGCGAATTCCGTGTCCGCGCGGTAGTCGACCCGCGTCAGCTTCGCGGCGGGTTGCGTGGTGTCTGCCATTTCTCTCCTTCGAGCGAGCTGACCAAACAAACCAACTCGTTGGTTGGGTACAGTAGCACGGAGGAACCGGGAATCAAATCGACGTCCGTAAGAATGAGGGAATGGACGAGCGATCAACGATGGGCGTCTCGGTGCGCGCCGCAAACACTCAAGGCAGGATCCTCGTCGCCGCGCGCACAGAGTTCGCGGCATCTGGACTTGGCGGTGGGCGCGTCGACCGCATCGCGGCTCTGGCCGAAGTGAACAAGGAACGCATCTACGCCTACTTCGGCGACAAGCAGCGCCTGTTCACCGCCACGGTGGCATCGGCGATCCTCGAGGTCGCCCAGGCCGTCAGCCAAGATGCGGCGGACGTCGCGGCGTTCGCGCAGGGAGTCTTCGACTTCATAGGCTCCCACCCCGAGACGCTCAGACTCCTCGCCTGGGCGCGGCTGGAATCCGATCCGTGGGACGAGGCAACCCAGCAGCTGCAGGATCTGCCGCAGCCGGAGGCGATGATCGCCCGCTGGCAGGAGGCCGGAGCGATATCAGCCGGGTGGGATGCGCGGGACCTCTACCTGATCATCTGGGGGATGTGCGAGATGTGGCACTCACCGCCCTTCCGGGCCGAGGGCAACGATGCCGCGGCCGTCAATGCGCACCGCCGGGCGCTCGTGGGGTCCGCCATCAGCACGTTGGCGGAGAACGATCCGTCTCGACCGAACTGACTTTCGCCTTCCAGGCGAAGACTGTCCCGAGCTTTGGCCAGCAGAGCTACCACCAGGTCAAACGGCCAATCGGGTCGAGAGGAGTCTTTCCCGATTCTTCCCCACGACGCAGATCAGCCCCACAAGAAGTGGGGCTGATCTGGGATAAAACTGGCGGTGACGGTGGGATTTGAACCCACGGTAGGGGGTTACCCTACACAACTTTTCGAGAGTTGCACCTTCGGCCGCTCGGACACGTCACCGCCGAAGAGTTTACGTCACGCGACGCGGCATCGCGAATCGGGGCAGTTCGGGAGCCCGGCATCCCTCAATCCAGCTCGTCCATCGCTTCGGCGAGCAGGTCGACGACCCGCTCGGGCTCGGGGATGCCGACCGAGAAGACGTACGTCGCGGTGAAGCCCAGCTCCGCCAGATCGCGGGCGATCGACGCGACGCTCGACGATGTCGAGGACGGATCGACACCGATCATCGCGGTCTTCTCGATCGTGTCGTAGTCGCGTCCGACGGCGTCGCAGTGGCCGCGCAGCACGTCGAGCTTGTGCGTCGGCAGGCCGTCGCGCACGCCGAGGTTGCAGGCATCCGCGTACTGGGCGACGAGGCGGAGGGTCTTCTTCTCGCCACCGCCGCCGATCATGAGATACGGATGCGGGCGCGTGATGCTCTGCGGCGAGTTCAGCGTGCGCTCGAACTGCCAGATCGCACCCTCGTAGGGCTCCTCCGAGTCGGACCACATCTGCAGGCAGATCTGGAGCGTCTCCTCGAGCTCGCGGAACCTCTGGCCGACGGGCGGGAACGGGAAGCCGAGTCCCTTGGACTCCTGCTCGTTCCACGCCGCGCCGATGCCGAGGCCGAAGCGGCCGCCCGACAGCACATCGAGCGTCGTCACCTGCTTCGCGAGGAGCGCGGGATGCCGGTAGATGACGCCCGTCACGAGCGTGTGCAGCAGCGCCTTCTCGGTGTGCGCGACGAGGAAGCCGAGCGTCGCATACGCCTCGAGCATCTCGTGACTCTCCGGGCCGATCCCCGGCAGCTGCCAGAAATGGTCCATGACGGTGATTCGTGTGATGCCCGCCGCCTCGGCGTTGCGCACGTGCGCGGCGAGCGCAGGGCCGAGCTGCGCCGCCCCGCTCGTGAAGGTGAAGTCCGCGATGTGAAGCCCGAAGTCCATGCCGCTCCGATCAGTGCGAAGACCGGATGCCGCACCCGGTCCGAGTGTCAGGCTAGGGCCGAATCGGCCCCAGCAGGCCCGAAATCGGGGCCCTCGATCTCCCTTCGCACGAAGAGGCGACGGTGAGAGTGCCGCGCGGCTGCATCCATCGTCCGTTCACCCCTCGCGGATTGTCACGGTCATCGCCCCTGGTCTGCGGCGACCGGGTCCTGCCAGACTGACCGCATGAGCGTGATCGAGAACTCGAAACTCACCGTCGTCGGCGCCGGAGGCGTCGGATCGAGCGTGGCGTACGCGGCCCTCATCCGCGGATCCGCGCGCCACGTCGCCCTGTACGACATCGCGACCGAGAAGGTCGAGGCAGAAGTGCTCGACCTCGCCCACGGCACGCAGTTCACCGGCACGAGCGACATCATCGGCGGCAGCGACGTCTCGGTCGCCGAGGGGTCGCATGTCGTGGTCATCACGGCGGGCGCGAAGCAGAGGCCCGGTCAGACGCGCATCGAGCTCGCCGGCACGAACGCCAACATCCTCAAGTCGATGCTCCCGCAGCTGCTCGAGGTCGCGCCCAACGCGATCTACGTCATCGTCACGAACCCCTGCGACGTGCTCACGGTGCTCGCGCAGGAGGCGACGGGCCTGCCGCCCGAGCGCATCTTCGCCTCGGGCACGGTGCTCGACACGTCACGCCTGCGCTGGCTGCTGGGGCGCCGCGCAGGCGTCTCGACCTCCAGCGTGCACGCCTACATCGTCGGCGAGCACGGCGACACGGAGTTCCCGCTGTGGTCGAAGACGACGATCGGAACCGTGCCGATCCTCGACTGGCAACCCGCCGAGGGTGACCCCATGACGGTCGATGAGCTCGACCAGATCGCCGTGGATGTGCGGGATGCCGCCTACAAGGTCATCCAGGGCAAGGGCGCGACGAACTACGCGATCGGGCTGTCGTCGGCGCGCATCGTCGAGGCGATCCTCCACGACGAGCACGCCGTCATGCCCGTCTCGACGGTGCTCGACGACTTCCACGGCGTGAGCGGCGTCGCCCTGTCGGTGCCGTCGATCGTGTCGGCGTCGGGTGCCGTCGCGATCCGCGAGACGCAGTTCTCGGCGAGCGAGCTCGGGCTCTTCCGCCGCTCGGCCGACGCCCTGCGCGAGGTCGCGGACTCGCTGCGCGGCTGATCGTCGGCTTCCACGGTCGCGCACGGCGGGCCCTGGCCCCGACCGGGCACGACCAGTAGCCTCGACTGCACCGGCGAGGCTGTGGGGGTCATGGTGAGCGAACTGGTGATTCGGCGCGGTCGCGCGCTTCTGGCGGCATCCGTTGCGGCCATCGTTCTCGTGCTCGCGGGATGCTCCACCTCGGCGTCGGAGCCGGAGCCGACGCCCTCTGAGACCGCCCGGGTGCTGCCCGCCGAGACGGCCGCCGCCCTGCAGGCGGTGCTCGACGCGGCACCCATCGGCGACAAGCTCCCAGGCGTGATCGCCCGCGTGATCACGCCGGAGGGCAGGTGGACCGGAAGCGTGGGGACCGTCTCGCCCGACGACGATTCGGCACCGGCCGCCACCGACCACACGCGGATCGGCAGCCTCACCAAGACGATGACCGCGACGATCCTGCTGCAGCTCGTCGGCGAGGGGCTGGTGAGCCTCGACGACCCGATCTCGAAGTACGTTCCGGACTCGCCCAACGGCGCGGCGACGCTGCGGCAACTGGCCGACATGACCAGCGGCATCCCGTCGTACTCGACGGACAAGGACTGGCAGAACGCGTACTTCGGCGATCCGAGCACCGTCTTCACGGCGCAGCAGCTGCTCGACTACGCCAAGACACTGCCGCTTGACGGCGCCCCCGGCGAGACGTGGGTGTACTCGAACACGAACTACATCCTTCTCGGGATGGTGATCGAGAAGGTGCTGTCCAAGCCGATCGCGGAGGTGTTCTCGGAGCGCATCTTCGAACCGCTCGGGATGCACGACACCGTCTACCCCGACGGCTCGCCGGACATGGACGACCCACGGCTCTCCGGCGTGACCGTGCAGGGTCAGCCCGCCGGCACGATCGCCGACGCCACGGACTGGAACCCGTCGTTCGGCAACACGGCCGGCGAGGTCATCTCGACGCTCGACGACCTCGAGCTGTGGGCGCACGCGCTGTTCACGGGCGAAGGCGTGCTCAGCCCCGAGCTGCAGCAGATGCGGCGGGACTCGATCCTGACCTCCCCTCCGCCCAACGACGCGACCTCCGGCTATGGCATCGGCTGGGGCGAGATGGCCGACGGCTGGTGGGGCCACTCCGGCACCATCCCCGGCTACACGACCTCGGTGTTCCACTCCTACGACGAGGACGCGACGATCATCGTCGTGACCTCGAGCGACATCGAGTTCGACGGCGGTGGCCTGCCCGCGCCGACCCTGTACGAACAGCTCGTGGAGGCGCTCGGCTGAGAGACGGTCCTGCGTGCGGACCGCTCCGCGCGGGGCTCGCGGGCGATGTCGCGACCTCCGGTTAGCCTGATCGCATGGCGACCCGACGACCCCTGACCGCGGCGTACCGGTGCACCGAGTGCGGATGGACGGCGGTCAAATGGGTCGGCCGGTGCGGCGAGTGCCAGCAGTGGGGGACGGTCGTCGAGTCGGCCGAGCAGACCGGCATCGTGCGCTCGGTCTCACCCATCACGCCCGCGGCCGACCGCGCCGCGCAGCCGATCACGCGCCTCACGACGAGCGAGGCTCCGCGCCGCACGACGGGCGTCGGCGAGTTCGACCGTGTCCTCGGGGGCGGGCTCGTGCCGGGGGCGGCCATCCTGCTGTCGGGCGAGCCTGGTGTCGGCAAGTCGACGCTGCTCCTCGAGGTCGCGGCCCAGTCGGCGCGCGCCGGGCGGCGCGTGCTCTACGCGTCGGCGGAGGAGTCGACGGCACAGGTGCGGCTGCGTGCCGAGCGCACGGGGGCTCTGCACGACGAGCTCTTCCTCGCGAGCGAGATCGACCTCGCGACGATCCTCGGGCACGTCGACGACGTGCGGCCCGACCTGCTCATCGTCGACTCGGTGCAGACCGTGTCGTCCGGGTTGTCGGAGGGCATGGCCGGGCATCCGTCGCAGGTACGGGAGGTGGCATCCACGCTCATCCGCGTCGCGAAGGACCGCGATCTGCCCGTCGTCATCGTCGGGCACGTCACGAAAGACGGCTCGATTGCAGGGCCGCGCATTCTCGAGCACCTCGTCGACGTCGTGTGCCACTTCGAGGGCGACCGCCAGACGTCGCTGCGCTTCGTGCGTGCGCTGAAGAACCGCTTCGGCCCCACGGATGAGGTGGGATGCTTCGATATGGCCGGCGACGGCATCGCCGAGGTCGCCGACCCGAGCGCCCTGTTCCTCGGCCACGGCGCCCCGGTCGCGGGCACGTGCGTGACGATCGCGCTCGAGGGTCGGCGCGCCCTGCCGGTCGAGGTGCAGGCCCTGACCATCAAGAACCCCGGTCCCAACCCGCGGCGCATCGTGAGCGGCGTCGACGCGGCCCGCGTTGCGATGATCCTCGCGGTGCTCGAGCGCCGCGCCGGCGTCCAGGTGTCCGACAAAGACGTCTACGTGTCCACCGTGGGCGGCGTGCGCCTTGTCGAGCCCGCGGCCGACCTCGCGATCGCGGTCGCAATAGCCGGGGCGGTGCGCGACAAGGCCCTGCCGAAGGGCACGGCGGCGATCGGCGAGCTCAGCCTCGCGGGCGAGATCCGGCCCGTCGCGCAGGGCGCGCAGCGGCGATCCGAGGCCGCGCGGCTCGGCTACAAGACGGTGGTGGATGCCTCGTCGGAGGCGCTCGACAAGGCGCTGCGCGACCTCATCACGCGTGGTCGGCCGAGCCTGGCCGAAGGCGTGCCCGACTTCTAAGCGTCCAGCGCCCTGATGACCTCGTCGGGCGTGGCCTGCATGGGGTGCGGGCCTGCGATATCGAAGAACACCGTCGTGATCGCGGAGCCGTGCGTGCTGAGGAACGCGCGCAGCGCCCCAGGCGACTGCAGCGCGACGGCGGGCGGGAGCGCGGCGGGCTTGTGCTTCGCGTCGCTGAAGAGGAGGAGGGCGATGTCGCCCGTGTTGGGGTCGCGGTAGGTCCAGACCTCGCCGACGTCGATCGGATTGTCGCGATCGCCGGGCTTCATGAGGGGCACGACCGTCGGGCCGTGCCGGAGCGCGAAGGCGACGGCCGCCATGTCCTGCGTCTGCAGGGCGTCGCTCAGCGCCGTGTTGCGGAACTCGAGGGGTTCCTTCTTCGCGCGCTTCTTGGCCATCCCACCAGCGTAGACGGCGCGGTCGCCGAGCCCCTCGCCGGGGACGGCGCGCACGACTGCGCGGGCGGATCGCCCGACGCGCCGATGCGCGCCGGCGCGTCGACCCGAATCCCCGCAGTTGTGCACACTCCGGGGCACGCCCAGGACGCGCCTCAGCCGGGGGCGGCGAGCACAGCTGCGGGGATCTCGCGCGACGCGCCGATGCGCGCCGGCGCGTCGGTCGCAATCCCCGCAGCTGTGCACGCCGCGAGGGCCCGCCTCAGCCGAGGAAGCCGCGCAGCAGGGCCTCCGACCCGGCGAGGTGCTCGAGGATGGCCGCCTCCGCGGCATCCGGTCTTCCCGCCAGGATCGCCGTGACGATGGCCTCGTGCTGGGCGTTCGAGTGCTCGATGTTGCGCGGCAGCAGCGGGAACGTGTCGAGCCACGCGTTGACGCGCGCGCGGTTCTCGGCGAGGAGCGCGACGAGCGACGGGATGCCGGCGACCTCGGCGATCGTCAGGTGGAGCATCGTGTCGAGGCGGCGGTAGTCGGCCTCGCCGGCGCCGCAGGCCTCTTCGTGCCGCGCCCACAGTTCGGCGCGGATCTCGGGCGAGAGGGTGCGCGCGGCGGCCGTTCGCGCGGCACCGCCTTCCAGCACCCGCCGCAGGCCGAGCACGTCTTCGAGCTCCTCGGCGGGAACCGACGACCGCTCCGACGGGCGAGGCAGCGGATCGGCGACGAACGTGCCGCCGTACCGGCCCCGCCGCCGGACGAGGAATCCCGTGTCGGCGAGCTCGCGGATCGCCTCGCGCACCGTATCCCGGCTCACGGCGTACAGCGCGGCGAGCTCGCGTTCGGGCGGCAGCGACTCCCCCGGCGCCACGACGCCGAGCCGGATCGTCTGCACGAGCCGCGCGACGGTGTCTTCTAGCGCGTTGCCCTCGCGCACGGGCCGGTAGACGGCCCGGCGCACTTCGCGGAGCGGCGCGTCGGTCATGATCGGCCTCGGAGGCGTGCCGCATCACGGCCGCTTGTGACGGAAGTCGCCTGACACGCCGGGCGAGGCATCCATCCGCCCCATCCAGCCGAGATGCGGGACACGTCCGGCCTCACAGCGGCGTGACGTAGGCGTTGGTGATGCCGCCGTCGACGACGAACGCGGTCGCCGTGATGAACGACGCGTCGTCGGACGCGAGGAACGCGACGGCGGCCGCCATCTCCTCGGGCTCGGCGAAGCGTCCGACCGGCACGTGGACGAGGCGCCGCTGGGCGCGCTCCGGGTCCTTCGCGAAGAGCTCCTGCAGGAGCGGCGTGTTGACCGGCCCGGGGCACAGCGCGTTGACCCGGATGCCCTGCCGCGCGAACTGCACGCCGAGTTCGCGCGTCATCGCGAGCACGCCGCCCTTCGACGCCGTGTACGAGATCTGCGATGTGGCCGATCCGAGCAGCGCGACGAACGACGCCGTGTTGATGATCGACCCCCGCCCCTGCGGCACCATGTGGCGCAGCGCCGCGCGCGAGCAGAGGTACACGCTCTTGAGGTTGACGTCCTGCACGCGGTCCCACGCGGGCAGCTCCGTCGTCTCGATCGAGTCGTCGTCGGCGGGCGAGATCCCGGCGTTGTTGAAGGCGATGTCGAGCCGCCCGAACTGGTCGAATACCCCGTCGAAGAGGGCGTCGACGGATGCCTCGTCGGCGACGTCGACGTGGCGGTACAGGCCGTTCACCTCGGCCGCGGCCTTCTCGCCGGTCGCAGGGTCGAGATCGGCGATCACGACGGCGGCGCCCTCCGCGGCGAACCGGCGGGCAGTGGCGAGCCCGATGCCCGAGGCGCCGCCCGTGATGATCGCGACCCGGTCTTTCAGTCGTGCTGTCAGATCCATGTGTTCCTCCGGTTCGGGGTCGTGGGGCGCGAGGATGCGGGCGAGGCCGTCACGAGGCATCCGTCGCGAAGAAGACGTTCTTGGTCTCGGTGAAGTGCTCGGCGGCGTCCGGGCCGAGCTCACGGCCGAGGCCCGAGGCCTTCATGCCGCCGAAGGGCGTCCAGTAGCGCACCGACGAGTGCGAGTTGACCGACAGCACCCCGCTCTTGACCCCGCGCGCGACACGGACGGCGCGACCGAGATTCTCGGTCCAGAGCGACCCCGCGAGTCCGTAGATCGTGTCGTTCGCGAGGCGGATGGCATCGGCCTCGTCGTCGAACGGCAGCACCGCGACCACCGGCCCGAAGACCTCTTCGCGCGCGATGCGATCCTCGCGCGACGCGAGCACGACCGTCGGCGCGAACCAGAAGCCGTCTCCTCCCGGCGCCGAGCCGCGGAAGGCGATGTCGGCACCGTCGAGGAATCCACCGACCGTCGAGCGGTGCGCGGCCGAGATGAGCGGGCCCATCTCGGTCGTCTCGAGTGCCGGGTCGCCGACCCGCCACGCCTGCACGGCGGGCTCGAGCAGCTCGAGGAACCGGTCGTACACCGACCGTTCGACCAGGATGCGGCTGCGTGCGCAGCAGTCCTGACCGGCGTTGTCGAACACGGCGCCGGGTGCCGACGCGGCGGCCTTCTCGAGGTCGGCGTCGGCGAAGACGATGTTGGCGCTCTTGCCGCCGAGCTCCAGGGTCACGGGCTTGAGCCCTGCGGCGCAGCCGGCGGCGACCTCGACACCGACCGAGGTCGACCCGGTGAAGACGACCTTCCGCACGTCGGGATGCGAGACGAAGCGCTGCCCGACCACGGATCCGGAGCCCGTGATGACCGTGAAGAGGCCTTCGGGCAGGCCGGCTTCGAGAGCGAGCTCGCCGATCCGCACGGCTGTGAGGGGCGTGAGCTCCGCGGGTTTGAGGACGACCGCGTTGCCCGCGGCGAGCGCCGGCGCAAAGCCCCACGACGCGATCGTCATCGGGAAGTTCCACGGCACGATGATCCCGACGACGCCGAACGGCTCGTGGAACGTCACGTCGAGACCGCCGGCGACGGGGATCTGCTGCCCGCTCAGCCGTTCGGGCGCGCCCGCGGAGAAGTTGAGCACCTGCGCGACGTGCGACGCCTCCCATCGCGCGGACGAGACTGGATGCCCCGAATTGCGCACCTCGATCGCCGCGAGCTCTTCGACGTGGGCCTCGACGACGCGGGCGAACGACCGGAGCGCGTCGGCGCGCGCGACCGGCGGCAGCGCCGCCCAGGCCCGCTGCGCGACGACGGCGCGGGCGATCGCTGCGTCGACCTCTTCGACGGAGGCGCGCGGGACGTCCTGGAAGGACACGCCCGTGGCGGGGTTGATGAGGGTGAAGGTGCTGGTCATGACGCCACCGCCGATGGACCTGAGGTGCCGGGGTTCCTCGGAAGGTGCGATCTCGACCCCTCGACAAGCTCGGGGACTGGGGAGGAGTCAGGCTCGGGGACCGGGGAGGAGTCAGGCTCGGGGACCGGGGAGGAGTCAAGCTCGGGGACCGGGGAGGAGTCAAGCTCGGGGACCGGGGAGGAGTCAGGCTCGGGGACCGGGGAGGAGTCAAGCTCGGGGACCGGGGAGGAGTCGAGCTCGGGGACCTGGGAGGAGTCAGTCTCGGGGACCGGGGAGAAGTCAGACTCGGGGACCGGGGAGAAGTCAGACTCGGGGACCGGGGAGAAGTCAGACTCGGGGACCGGGGAGAAGTCAGACTCGGGGACCGGGGAGAAGTCAGACTCGGGGACCGGGGAGAAGTCAGACTCGGGGACCGGGGAGAAGTCAGACTCGGGGACCGGGGAGGAGTCAAGCTCGGGGACCGGGGAGGAGTCAGGCTCGGGGACCGGGGAGGAGTCAAGCTCGGGGACCGGGGAGGAGTCAGGCTCTGGGACCGAATCCCGGCGCGCAGCCGCGTAGGTCGCCGCCTCGGCCACAAGCCCCTCGAAGAGCCGGATGTCTTCGGCGTTCTCCTCGGGATGCCACTGCACGCCCACGACGTACCCCTCACCCTCGGACTCGAAGGCCTGCACGAGACCGTCGTCGGTCGCGGCGGTCACGACGAGTCCGTCGCCCAGCCGGTCGACGCCCTGGTGGTGGTAGCTGTGCACGTCGATGGGCCCCGCGCCGACGAGATCGGCAAGCGAAGACCCCGCCGCCACCTTGACGACGTTCGTCGCGAAGACGCCCCCACCGATCCGGTACCGCTCGGTGCCGAGCGCCTCGGGGAGGTGCTGGTGGAGCGTGCCGCCGCGCGCCACGTTGACCAGCTGCAGCCCGCGGCAGATGGCGAGCACCGGCATCCGTCGTTCCTCCGCGCCCCGGAACAGGGCGAGCTCCCACTCGTCGCGATCCGCGCGGGCGGCGTCGGTGAGGGGGTGCCGCTCGGCGCCGTACAGCTCGGGCTGCACGTCGGCACCACCCGTCAGGATGAGCCCGTCGAGCCCGTCGAGCACCGCGGCCGCAGCATCCCGAACCGGCTGCGGCGGAAGGAGCACGGCGATGCCGCCCGCCGCCGTCACCGAGTCGAAGTACTGCTGCGGGAGGAAGGCCGCGCGCACGTCCCAGACTCCCTGCTTCGCCTGCTCGAGATACGTCGTCAGGCCGACGACGGGCGGACGCACGTCAGAGTCGTTCGAAGCCACGCACGCGCTCCCAGTCCGTCACAGCGGCATCGTAGGCCTCGACCTCGATGCGCGCCTGATTCAGATAGTGTTCGACCATCTCATCGCCGAAGGCGCTGCGTGCGATGGACGAGTCCGCGAAGAGCTGGGTGGCCTCGCGCAGCGTCGTCGGAAGGTGGTCGACCCCGGAAGCATACGCATTGCCGCGCAGCGCCTCGGGGAGTGCCAGCTCGTTCTCGACGCCGTGCAGTCCGCCCGCGATGATCGCCGCGATGCCGAGGTACGGATTGACGTCGCCACCGGGCACGCGGTTCTCGACCCGGAGCGACGACCCGTGTCCCACGACGCGCAGCGCGCACGTGCGGTTGTCGACGCCCCACGCGACGCCCGTGGGCGCGAACGAGCCCTTCGCGTACCGCTTGTACGAGTTGACGTTCGGCGCGTAGAGGAGCGTGAACTCGCGGAGGGTCGCGAGGATGCCGGCGATCCAGTGCTCCATCAGCGGACTGAAGCCGTGCGCCCCCTCACCCGCCATGACGGGCGCGCCGTCGCTGGAACGCACCGATAGGTGGATGTGGCAGCTGTTGCCCTCGCGCTCGTTGTACTTGGCCATGAACGTGATCGCCTTGCCGTGCCGGTCGGCGATGGCCTTCGCGCCGTTCTTGTAGATCGCGTGCTGGTCGGCGGTCTCGAGCGCCTCCGCATAGCGGAAGGCGATCTCCTGCTGGCCGAGGTTGCACTCCCCCTTGACGCCCTCCGTGTAGAGGCCGGCGCCGTCCATCGAGAGGCGGATGTCGCGCAGCAGCGGCTCGAGGCGCCCCGACGCGAGCAGGTCGTAGTCGACGTTGTAGTCGGTCGACGGCTTCAGGTCACGGTAGCCCTTCGCCCAGGCATCCCGGTATGTCTCGTCGAAGACGATGAACTCGAGCTCCGTCCCGGAGTAGGCGACCAGGTCCCGCTCGGCCAGACGCGTGCGCTGCGCCTTGAGGATCTCGCGCGGCGACTGGACGACGGGCGCGCCGCTCTCCCAGCCGAGGTCGGCCATGACGAGGGCCGAGCCGGGGAGCCACGGGATGCTGCGGAGCGTCGCGGGGTCGGGAAGCAGCATCATGTCGCCGTAGCCGGTCTCCCAACTCGACATGGCGTAGCCGTCGACGGTGTTCATGTCGACGTCGACCGACAAGAGGTAGTTGCAGGCCTCGGCCCCGTGCGCCAGCACCTCCTCCTGGAACAGGCGGGCCGAGACGCGCTTTCCGACGAGACGGCCCTGCGCATCGGCGAACGCGACCACGACCGTGTCGATGTCGCGTGCCTCGATTGCGGCATCCAGTTCGGCAACGCTGAGATTCCCCGGCATCCGTCCCCCTCTCGTCGAGCACGCGTCGTCGCTGTGCGCCCGTCCACCATAACCAGCAACTTGGCCGCAAAGGTAGACACAGCCAACCAATAGACGCCACAATCATGCGCAAGGCGCACCCCCGCCTCTTACCCGAGCGCCACGGAGGACCCATGTCACAGTCGAACGGCGATGCCCGGAAGGTCGCGGGAGCGACCTATAACCGCGCCGGCCAGGACTATTTCCAGAAACGGACCCTCAAGAGATCGGCCGGCGTGTGGGGGCTCTGGGGCCTCGCGGTCGCCGCCGTCATCTCGGGCGACTTCTCCGGCTGGAACTTCGGCATCGACTTCGCCGGCTTCGGCGGGATGCTGATCGCCTTCGCGATCCTCGTGCTCATGTACTACGGCATGATCTTCTCGATCGGCGAGATGGCGGCCGCGATGCCCCACACCGGCGGCGCCTACTCCTTCGCACGCTCAGCCATGGGGCCGTGGGGCGGCCTGGTGACGGGGGCGGCGGAGACGATCGAGTACGTCGCCACGACGGCGGTCATCGTCTATTTCTCGGCCTCGTACGCGGATGCCATCACGAGCGAGCTGCTCGGCTTCTCGATGCCGACATGGGTCTGGTGGATCATCCTCTACGTCGTGTTCATCGCCCTGAATGCGGCGGGCGCGTCGATCTCGTTCAAGTTCGCGATCGTCGTGTCGATCATCTCGATCGCGATCATCCTGGTGTTCTCCGCCATGGCGGTCTTCTCCGGCGCGTTCTCGTGGGATGCCCTGTGGGACATCGCCCCCGACGACGGGCAGAGCCTCTTCCTGCCGCACGGCGTCATCCCGATCCTGTTCGCCCTCCCCTACGCGATGTGGTTCTTCCTCGGCATCGAGGAGCTCCCGCTCGCGGCCGAGGAGTCGCACAACCCGGAGCGCGACATCCCGCGCGCCGGCTTCATCGCCCGCACCACGCTCATCGTCACGGGCCTGCTCGTGCTGTTCCTCAACACCGGCGTCCTGGGCGCTGAGGCGACCGGCACAGCGGGCGAGCCGCTGCTCGACGGCTTCCGCGCGATCGTCGGCGACCAGCTCGCCGCGGTGCTGGCCCTCTTCGCCCTCATCGGGCTGCTCGCCTCGCTGCAGGGCATCATGTTCGCGTACGGCCGCAACATGTACTCGCTCTCGCGCGCCGGCTACTATCCGCGGTTCCTGTCCCTCACCGGCAAGCGGCAGACGCCGTGGGTCGCGCTCGTCGTCGGCGCCGTGATCGGATGGGTCGCGCTCCTGCTCGTCGACGCGCTGGGCGGCACGGGCGGTGTCGCGGGCGCGATCGTCCTGAACATCGCGATCTGGGGCGCGGTGATCGCCTACACGCTGCAGATGGTGTCGTACGTCATCCTGCGCCGGAAGTATCCGAACGCGAACCGCCCGTACCGGAGCCCGTGGGGCATCCCGGGCGCCGTGGTCGCCGGCGCGGTCTCGATCCTGATCTTCTTCGGATTCTTCATCAACGAGCCCGCCCGCCCCGCGATCCTCGCGATCGGCGTCGTCTACGTCATCATCCTGATCGGGTTCGCCCTCTACTTCCGGCACCGCCTCGTGCTCTCGCCCGAGGAGGAGTACGCACTGTCGGGCGGCCAGCACGGCGACCCGCAGTCGGAGGGCTACGACGCCATGGAGGGCGAGGTCTTCGACGGCAAGCCGTAGGAGTCGGCCGGGAGGCTTCAGGAGGGCCGGGCGCCGCGAGGCTGCCCGGCCCTCCGCCCGTTCGGGGTGGGCGCCCGTTCAGTAGAGAAGGATCTGCTTCGACTGGGATGCCGGGATGCCGCCGATCTCGACGGTCACGTGGTACGACGCGCCACCCGCCGGCGCGACGGGGCGGTTGCTCGTGTCGCAGGTCGACACCGAGGAGCGCGTGCGGTCCCAGACCACCGGCGTCGCACTCGACACGGTCTGGCCGGCCGCGAGCGTCACGACCATGTCACTCGGCTCGGTCTGACAGTCGGTCGAGCGCCACCACACGTCGTTGCCGCTCGTGACCGTGAAGACCTGCGTCGTCGTCCCCACGTTGAGGGTGCAGTCGACGGCGCCCTGGTTCGTCAGCGTGATGGACAGCTGCGGGTTCCGGCCGGCCTGGTAGGTGTCGGCATCCGTCAGCGCCTCGACGAGGACGTCGCTCGAACGGCATGCCTTGGCGGTGCCGGTCGCCGCCGGAGTCGGCTCAGGCGTCGGCGTCGCCTCCGTGACCGGAGTCGCGGTGGGGGTCGGCGTGGCCGTGGGGGTCGGGGTCGCCGAGCGCGATGTGGTGGGCGTGGGAGTGGGCTGCGCCCCGAGCGCGAGCCCACGCCACGGCTGCGCGATGAGCAGCCACGCGACTCCCGCGGCGAGGAGGAGCACCGCGATGAGCATGACGAGACGCCGCCGGCGGTAGACCGCCGGAGAGTGACGTCGCCGTCGGGCACGGGCTCGGGTCATGAATCCAGGCTAAGCGGGCGCGTCGCAGTGGGCGACCGCGACGCAGTCAGAGCTGCTTGAGCATCCGGGTGTTGCCGAGGGTGTTCGGCTTGACGTGGGCGAGGTCGAGGAACTCCGCGACGCCCTCGTCAGGCGACCGGATGAGCTGCGAGTAGACGTCGGGGTCGACGACCTGCTCGCCGATCGGCGAGAAGCCGCGGCGCGTGAAGAAGTCGACCTCGAACGTCAGGCAGAACAGCCGGGTCAGCCCGAGCGCGCGGGCGTTCTGCTCGAGCGCCTCGACGATCTCACGGCCGACGCCGTGGTGCAGCCACTCGTCGACGACGATGAGCGTGCGCACCTCGCCGAGGTCTTCCCACATGACGTGCAGAGCGCCGCATCCGATGAGCCGGCCGGTCTCGTCCTCCGCGACGAGGAACTGCTGCACCGACTCGTACAGCACGACGATGTCCTTGCCCAGCAGGATCCGACGTTGCACGAACGGGTCGAGCATCTCCCAGATCCCGCGCACGTCCGACGCTTGGGCAGGGCGGACGAGGAAGCTCACCCCTCAAGCCTAGAGTCGACGACCCATGTACAGCGTCGAGTCGCTGCGAACGACGTCGACGAAGCCGAGACGTCGGTAGAAGCGGATGGCCCCTGCATTGTCAGCGCCCACGCCGAGGTGGATGCCGCGGGTGCCGTCGGCGGCGAGGAAGGCCAGCAGGTCTCCGATCAGCACGCTTCCGAGCCCTCTCCCCTGCAGCCGTGAGAGCAGGTCGATGTGCAGGTGCGCCGGAAACTCGTCCACGACCTCTTCAGGCGCCAGCTCGGGTGAGTGAAGCAGCTCGACGATCTCCTGATCCGAGATCGACCGGGCGCGCCCGAGCGGATGATCGGCGCGCAGCCCGGGGAGCCAGTGCCGCTCCACCCACGCCTCGTGAGCACGGGTGTCGCGCGCACACAGCAGGTACCCGCCGACACCCTCGTCGTCGACGACGACGACCGAGCGGGTCCCCGGGGCGACGAGGTAGGGACCGACGTAGACATGCCCGAGCAGCTCGGGAGAGCGCGTCGAGCCGTCGGAAGGAAGCCCCGTCTCGTGGCAGACGCGGTACGCCGCCGGAAGGTCGTCGAGTCGTGTGGGACGTGTGAGCACGCCGACACGATAGCCCAGAGGCGCAGTCGTTCCTGCGAAGTCGCTGACGATCACGCAGAGTGGTCTAGTCCGTCGGGAGCCGCCGATGGTGCCGGATGGTCTAGTCGGAGGCGGTGTTGAGCGCGGTAATCCCGCGGGTTTCCGGCGCATGAGACACCCCAAGCGGTCCATCCGCTCGTCCCTGGCCTGCGTCGAAGTGGTCTAAGAACCGGTTTGCACTTCGGGCTCGGATGGGTTGTACTCTCCGGGTGCTTTCAACGTCGAAGACACGCACTCGCGGCTTGCTGCGCGGACGACTGCGTGACCTGATCGCCGAGCTCGGCCCCGGGCGTCGGCTGCCGAGCGAGCGCGACCTCTCCGCCGATTGGGGCGTCGCCCGCATGACGCTCCGCGGCGCTGTCGACGAACTCGTCGCGGAGGGGCTCCTCGAGCGTCGCCACGGGTCGGGTACTTACACGGTCTTCAGTCCCGTGCTGCGCGTCATCGGTCTCACGTCCTTCACGCACGACATGCGCTCCCGCGGTATCGAGCCGAGCAGCCGCATCCTCGACTTCCGCACGATCACGGCCGACGACGCACTCGCATCCCGCCTCCACATCCCGGTCGGATCGCCCGTGTTCTGGGTCTCCCGACTTCGGCTGGGCAACGCCGAGCCGGTCGCCATCGAGAGCGTCCGGATCCCCGTCTCGTATGCACCGCAGCTGACGCGCGCAGACCTCGAAGGTTCGCTGTACGAGGTTCTCGCTGCGCGCCACGCGCTCGTCGCGAGTGCGGCGAGCATGCGCATCGAGCCCGTCCTGCCCGACCCTGCGAGCGCCGAGCTCCTCGGAATCGGCGGGGACCAGGCATGCCTCCGCGTGCGCATGGTCGATACCGATCGAACAGGACGCGTCGTCATGCTGGCCACCTGCCTCTACCGCGGCGACAAGTATCAGCTGCGCGCCCAGGTCGGGGGCGCCGTCGACGGACCCGGGGGCGCTGCCGGCGAACCGGAGGGCGACTCGTGATGACGGATGCTGCGCCCCGTGTCCTCGCCGTCGACGGCGGTCAGTCCACGATCCGCGTACGGCACTCGTCGGGCCTGGGGGCCGTCGTCCCCGGCGTGAGCTGGCGCGGTCCGAGCACAGTGCCGGCGACCGCCGCGGCGATCCTGGACTCGTGGCGCCTGGCCGGTGCCGAGCCCGTCGATGTCGCGGTGCTGGGCCTGACGACCGTGCCGGACGACGGCGAGGGATCGGCCCGACTCGCGCAGCTCGTGGCCGACGGACTCAAGACCGACAGGATCGTCCTCTGCGACGACGGCCTCACTTCACACGCGGGCGCCTTCGGCGGCGACTGGGGGGTGGCGCTCTCGATCGGCACGGGCGTCGCATGTGCCGTGCGCGGGCCGGAGCAGGCCACGACGCGCCTGGTCGGCGGGCACGGGTATCTGCTCGGCGACGAGGGCGGCGCCTTCTGGATCGGCAGAGCGGGGATCGTCGCGGCGCTGCGCGCCGCCGACGGCCGTGGGCCGTCCACGGCGCTCGGCGCGGCGGCCGAGGCCCGCTTCGGCGCAGCGTCCGGCATCCCGATCCGTCTGCACTCCTCCGAGCGCGCGGTCGACGAGATCGCCCACTTCGCACCCGAGGTGCTCACCGCTGCCCGCCACGGGGACGCGGTCGCCCAGGGCATCGTCGATGATGCCGTGGCGGAGCTCGCACTCGTCGCTCGGACGGCACGTCGAGACGCCGGTGCGCACGACGGCACGCCGCTCGTCATCCTGGGCCGGCTCGGAGCCGAGCTCGCTCCCCGGGTCGTGGAGCGCCTGAGCGATGATCCCGACGCATTCGCACCGAGGGCGCCGCTCGGCGATGCCCTCGACGGCGCACTCCTGCTGGCGCACTCCGCCGCCGACGACGGCCTTCACATCTGGACGAGAGGTTGACCATGACTGACGAATCCGCATCCGACGAACCGGGCCGCCGCTACCTCGCCCGCGTGGTCCATCTCCTCCAGGACGTGCTCGACACGCAGTGGGACGCCATCGCGCGGGCGGCGGACGCCGTGGCGGCTGCGCTCCGCGGTGGTCGAGAGGTCCACGCGTTCGGCTCCGGGCACTCGCACATGCTCGCCGAGGAGCTGTTCTACCGCGCGGGCGGGCTCGCCGACGTGCGCCCCATGCTCTTCGAGGGACTCATGCTGCACGCGAACGCGCCGCTCAGCACGCGCCTCGAGCGCCTGCCGGGTCTCGCGAGCCAGCTCCTCGACGACCACGGAGTCTCCGCCGGCGATGTGCTGATGGTGTTCTCCAACTCCGGACGCAATCAGGTCGCGACCGAGCTCGCCGCCGCGGCACGCGACAGAGGACTCACCGTGATCGCGGTCACGAGCCTCACCCACTCGCGTGCAACGGCCCCGCGCGGCGGCGGCAGCCGCCTCTTCGAACTGGCCGACATCGTGATCGACAACCGCGGCGAACTGGGCGATGCGACGGTCGAGGTGCCGGGCTTCGACCGTCGCGTGGCCCCCACATCGACCGCCGTCGGCGCCGCGATCGTGAACGCCGTCGTCGCCCAGAGCGTCGGGATCGCCGTGGCAGCCGGCGTCCAGCCGCGCGTGTACGCCAGCAGCAACATCGACGCGGGGGATGCGATCAACGGCGCACTCCTGGAGCAGCGGTCATGACCGGCCTCGACGCTGTGCGCACGGATGAGGTCGCCGCTGCGCGCGCGGATGAGGAGGCCTTCGCCATCCGCGGCGTCGTCGAGGGGTTCTACGGCACGCCGTGGACGCACGCAGACCGGCTCGAGATGATCCGCTTCGTCGGCGAGCGCGGCATGAATCGGTTCGTGTACTCGCCCAAAGACGATCCCTTCCTCCGTCGCGACTGGGCTCATCCGTACGGTGCCGCGGAGCTCGCGGAGCTCGCGGAGCTCGTGACGGCCTGCGAAGCGGCCGGCGTCGAGCTGCTCTTCTGCCTGTCGCCGGGTCTCAGCATCCGCTACTCCGACGAGGGCGATGCCGCGCGCCTCCTGGACAAGTTCGCGTCCGTGGCCGCGCTCGGCATCCGCCACTTCGGCCTGCTCGTCGACGACGTCCCCCAGCGCCTGCAGCACGACGCGGACATCGCGCGCTACGGATCGATCGCCGAGGCGCAGGCGACCCTCGCGAACACCGCCTTCCGCGGGCTCCGCGACCGCGTCCCGGGCTCGTCCCTCATCGTGTGCCCCACGCAGTACTGGGGCTCCGGCGACGAGCCGTACGTCGCGGAGCTCGGCCGGCTGCTCGCACCGGGCATCGGACTCTTCTGGACCGGCCGCGCGATCTGCTCGGCGACGCTGGACACCGCCGACGCCGAGGTCTTCGCGCGCGCGGCGGGACGTCGGCCGACCTATTGGGACAACTACCCGGTGAACGACGTCGCGATGGGCCACGAGCTGCACGTCGGCCCGTACCGGGGGCGGGCGGCCGACCTGCCGCGCGGCGCGGAGGGGATCATCGCGAATGCGATGGAGCGCTTCGAGTCGTCGAAGATCGCCATCGCCACGATCGCCGACTACCTTCGCGCGCCCTCGGAGTACGACCCGGAGAAGAGCTGGGACGCCGCACTGCGCGCCGTAGCCGGCCGGGACGCCGACGCCTACCGCGACTTCGCCGACAACTCCCGTTCGTCGTGCCTGAGCCAGCTCGATGCACCGGAGGTGACGTTCGCCCTCGAGGAGCACACCTTCGGGATGCTGGTGGGCGACGTCGATCGCGCCGTACGGACGCTGCGCCCGCTCGCGGATCGCCTCGCGGCATCCGCTCATCACCTCCTTCACGAGCCCGTCGAGAATCAGCGGCTCGTCGACGAGGGCCGAGCCTGGATCGAGGCACTGGCCGTCGGCGCGCGCGCGATGCAGATCATCGCGCAGCTCACCGTCGACGGCCGGCTCGAGGCGGACGGCCCCGGCGCGCTCCGGCCCCTGCTCGAGGACCTGCGCGCGCGCCGCGTGCGCATCTTCGGCGACGTACTCGACATGACCCTGTCCGATATCTGCACCTACTCCTCCTCAACCGAACCGCACCGAGAGCGCTCATCGCAGAGCCGCTCCCTCACCCAGAAAGAACAGCAGTGAACAGAAGCCTTTCCCTCGTCACCGCGATTGCCGTGACCGGTGTCGCGGTGGTCGCCCTGACCGGCTGTGCCGGCGGCGCGTCCAGCGCGGATGATAAGACGCTGCGGGTGGCGATGGGTTCGCCTGGTGAGGCGCAGATTCGTGTGTGGGAGTCGGTCGCTGAGCAGTTCGAGGCTGCC
>NZ_JBIQWL010000012.1:0-35767 GCF_044325405.1 Microbacterium alkaliflavum
CCCCCCCCCCCCCCCCCCCCCCCCCCCCGCGGCCCCGCAACGACCTCGCCCCGAGCTTCGACGGCGTCGCGCCGGTTCCGGCGCCCGCCCCGGCCCCGGCGCCCGCCGTGCGCATCGCCCACGTGACGAAGCGGTTCGGCACGGGTCCCGTCGTGCTCGAGGACGTCTCCCTCGACATCGCGCCCGGCGAGTTCGTGTGCCTGCTCGGGGCGTCGGGATGCGGCAAGTCGACGCTGCTCAACCTCATCGCGGGGCTCGAGCGGCCGACCGCCGGCGACATCCAGACACCCTCCGCGGGCTCGGCCGTCATGTTCCAGGAGTCGGCGCTCATGCCCTGGCTCACGGCGCGACGCAACGTCGAGCTCGCCCTGCGGCTGCGGGGCGTGCCTCGCGCCGAGCGCCGCGAGAAGGCGCTCGCGCTCCTGGACACCGTCAACCTCGCGGATGCCGCCGAGAAGCGTCCGCACGAGCTCTCGGGCGGCATGCGGCAGCGCGTCGCGCTGGCGCGAGCCCTCGCGCAGGACCGCCCCGTGCTCCTCATGGACGAGCCTTTCGCGGCGCTCGACGCGATCACGCGCGATCTCCTGCACGAGGAGCTCGAGCGCGTCTGGCGCGCCACGGGCCGCACGATCGTGTTCGTGACGCACAACGTGCGCGAGGCCGCGCGCCTCGGCCAGCGCGTCGTGCTGCTGGGCAGCCGCCCCGGTCGCGTCGTCGAGGAGTGGCGCATCGGCAAGACGACCGGTCGCCGGATCGAGTCGCCCGAAGTCGCCGCGCTCTCGGTGGAGATCACCGAGAAGCTGCGGAAGGAGATCCGCCGCAATGCCGCTTGAGACACCCACCGCCCTCGCGCGGGCCGCGGACGCGGCATCCGTCCCGACCGGCGACGAGCTGCGCAGCCTGTCCGCGGGGCTCGACCGCCTCCAGACCGATGCCTCCACCGAGCCGAGCGCCTGGCGCCGGTTCGCCGCGAGCGTCGTGCCGCCCGTCGTCTTCGTGATCCTGCTGATCGTCGCGTGGTGGCTGTACGTCGTCATCGCGCAGCCGCGGCCCGATATCGTGCCGAGCCCCGCCGACGTCTGGACGGCGATGGGCGACGCCTGGGACGCAGGACGCCTGCAGCAGGCTGTCACGACCAGCCTCGAACGCGGCGTGATCGGCTTCCTGATCGCGATCGTCGTCGGCACGCCGATCGGCCTGCTGCTGGCAGAGGTGCGCCCCATCCGCCGCGCCGTCGGCCCGATCATCTCGGGCCTGCAAGTGCTGCCGTCGGTCGCGTGGGTCCCCGCCGCCATCATCTGGTTCGGGCTGTCGGACGCGACCGTGTACTTCGTCATCCTCATGGGGGCGATCCCTTCCATCGTCAACGGCCTCATCGCCGGCGTCGACCAGGTGCCGCCCCAGCTGCGCCGCGTGGGCACGGTGCTGGGCGCCTCGCGCTGGCAGCTCGCGACGGCCGTCATCATGCCGGCGGCGCTCCCCGGCTACGTCGCGGGTCTCAAGCAGGGCTGGGCGTTCTCGTGGCGCTCGCTCATGGCGGCCGAGATCATCGCCGTCGGCGGCACGATCGGCTTCGGCCTGGGGTCGATGCTGCAGCAGTCGCGCGAGCTCGCGGACCTCGCCGGCGTCCTCGCGACGATCATCCTGATCCTTGCGATCGGCGTCCTCATCGAGCTCGTCTTCTTCGGCCCCGTCGAGCGCCGCATGCTCAAGCGCCGCGGCCTGCTCGTGACGGGCGGTGCCCGATGACCCTTCGACAAGCTCAGGGACACCATCGACCGGTTGGTGAGCCTGTCGAACCACAGGGCAGGCCCGCGCCCGGCAAGGTCTGGCTCGTCGGGGCCGGCCCCGGCGACCCCGGCCTGCTCACCGTCGCGGGTCTGCGCGCCCTCGAGCGCGCCGATGTCATCGTCGCGGACCGCCTCGGTGCGCGCGCCGTGCTGGACGGGCTCGCGGCCGACGGGGTGGAGCTGCGTGCCGAGGTCGTCGACGTCGGCAAGAGCCCCGGTCACCACGCGGTGCCGCAGGACGCCATCAACGCACTGCTCGTGCAGCTCGCGCTCGACGGGAAGACCGTCGTCCGGCTCAAGGGCGGCGACCCGTACGTCTTCGGCCGTGGCGCGGAGGAGCTCGACTACTGTCGCGACGCAGGGATCGAGGTCGAGGTCGTGTCGGGCGTCACGAGTGCCATCGCGGTGCCTGCGCTCGCCGGCATCCCGCTGACCTACCGCGGCGCCGCGACGGCCTTCACCGTCGTCACAGGCCACGACCAGATCACCTCGCTCAGCGGCGGCCGCGACCACACCGTCGTACTGCTCATGGGTGTCGGCACCCTGGCGCAGGCCGCCCTCACGCTCGCACGCGGCGAGCGCGGCGCAGACTGCCCCGTCGCGATCGTCGAGGACGGCTTCGGCCCGCGCCAGCGGGTCACGGTCGGCACGCTCGCCACGATCGCGGCGCAGGCCGCCGAGCGCGGCGTCCGCTCCCCCGCCGTCGTCGTCGTGGGCGACGTCGTGCGCGTGAGCCCCTATGCCCCCGACGCGATCGCGTCGGGCATCGACCTGAACAACTTCGACCCGCTCGCCGCCCCCGCGAGCGCCCGCACCGGAAAGGCCACTGCCTGATGACCTCTTCGCCCCTCAACCTCCGCGTCGCGATCGTCGGCTCGGGCCCCGCCGGCATCTACGCCGGCAACATCCTCGCGAACGCCGTCAAGGCCGCGGGCGGCTCGGTCGCGATCGACCTGTTCGAGTCGCTCCCCGCTCCGTACGGCCTCATCCGCTACGGCGTCGCGCCCGACCACCCGCGCATCAAGGGCATCGTGAACTCGCTGCACGAGATGCTCGACGAGGGCACCATCCGCTTCATCGGCAACGTCGAGATCGGCCGCGACATCGCGCTCGACGAGCTGCACGAGCGCTACGACGCCGTCATCCTCGCGACCGGTGCGATCCGCGACGCGGCACTCGAGATCCCCGGCATCGACCTGCCCCGCTCGTACGGCGCGGCCGACTTCGTCGCATGGTTCGACGGGCACCCCGACGTGCCACGCGAGTGGCCGCTCGAGGCCCGCGAGGTCGCCGTGGTCGGCAACGGCAACGTCGCACTCGACGTCGCCCGCATCCTTGCGAAGCACGCCGTGGACCTCCGCCCGACCGAGATCGCCGACAACGTGCTGGGCGGTCTCGAGGCCTCCGCCGTCACCGACGTGCACGTCTTCGGCCGCCGCGGCCCGCTCGACGTCAAGTTCACGCCCATCGAGCTGCGCGAGCTCGGCGAAGTGCGCGACGTCGACATCGTGCTCGCCGACGAGGACTTCGAGGCGCTGGATGCCGCGGCCGCGACCAACAACCAGCTCAAGGTCATCAACCGCATCTTCGACTCCTGGCGCAAGCGCGGCACCGAGGGCGCGTCGCGCCGGCTGCACCTGCACTTCTACCACTCGCCCGTCGAGGTGCTCGGCGACGACGAGCAGGGCGTCACGGGGCTGCGCTTCGAGCGCACCACGCCGATCGGCGAGAACGCCGTCATCGGCACGGGCGAGCTGCGCGACATCCCGGTGCAGGCCGTGTACCGCGCCGTCGGCTACTACGGCACCCCCGTCGTCGGGGCTCCCTTCGACGAGAAGCGCGGCGTCATCACCAACGTCGAGGGCCGGGTCACCGAGGGCGAGAAGCCGATCACGGGTCTCTACGCCACCGGCTGGATCAAGCGCGGACCCGTCGGCCTGATCGGCCACACGAAATCCGACGCGATGGAGACGATCGCGCACCTCGTCGCCGACGCCGAGGCGGGGCGCCTCGTGGCACCCGTCGTCGACGCCGACGTGCTCGAGCTTCTCGACGAGCGCGAGGTCGCCTTCACGACGTGGGACGGCTGGCTCGCCCTCGACGCGCACGAGCGCGAGCTGGGCGGGACGCACGAGCACACGCGTGAGCGCGTCAAGGTCGTGCCCCGCGACGAGCAGGTCGAGATCTCGCGTGCCGGAAGCCTGACGCTGTCATGACCTACGTCATCGCTCTGCCGTGCGTGGACGTGAAGGACCGCGCGTGCATCGACGAGTGCCCGGTCGACTGCATCTACGAGGGTGAGCGCAGCCTCTACATCCACCCCGACGAGTGCGTGGACTGCGGTGCCTGCGAGCCGGTGTGCCCCGTCGAGGCGATCTACTACGAGGACGACCTGCCCGACGAGTGGCAGGACTACTACAAGGCCAACGTCGAGTTCTTCGACGACGTCGGCTCGCCCGGCGGCGCCGCCAAGGTCGGCGTGATCCACAAGGACCACCCGGTCATCGCCGAGCTCCCGCCCCAGGGAGAGGGCCATGACTGATCCGGTCCAGACCGAGGTCGACGTCGTCATCATCGGCGGCGGCCCTGCGGGCCTCTCGGCCGCGCTGAACCTCGGTCGCGCCCGCGCCTCGGTCGTCGTCATCGACGCCGGCCGCCCGCGCAACGCCGCGACGCTCCGGTCGCACGGGTTCCTGACGCGCGACGGTGTGCCGCCGCTCGAACTGCGCAAGCTCGCCCGCGCCGAACTGTCCGCATACGCGGACGTGCGCGTCTTCGACCGCACCGTCGCGACGGCCGTCGTGCGCAGCGACGGCGCGGACGGACTGCGCTTCGTCGTCGCACTGGAGGGCCGCAGCCCCGGCACGCCGCCCGCCGTCGCGGCGCGCTCGATCATCGTCGCGACCGGCCTGCGCGAGACTCTTCCCGCGATCCCGAGCCTGCGCGCCTTCTACGGCATGACGATGTTCAGCTGCGCCGCCTGTGACGCGTGGGAGCTGCAGGACCGCCCGCTCGCGCTCATCGGCGAGACCAGCGACCTCGCGACCCGCGCACGCCTCATCGCGCGCTGGACCGACAGGCTCACCGTCTTCACCAACGGCCGCGACATCATCGACACCGTCGAGGAGGCCGAGCTCGCGGCATCCGGGATCGTCGTCGAGCGTCGGGCGATCGCCGACCTCGAGGGCGAGCGCGGGGCCGTGTCCGCGGTGCGCCTCGCCGACGGCGCGCGCGTCGAGATCGACGGCGGATTCGTGCGCCCGGAGTGGCATCCCGCGCTCGACTACCTCGCGCGCGTCGACGCCGAGCGCGACACCGAAGGGCACCTGGTGGTCGACGGCTCTGGACGCACGTCGGTCGCGGGCCTGTACGCCGCGGGGGATGCCGCGTCCCCCGGCCCGCAGCAGCTCATCGTCGCCGCGGGCCAGGGCGCCAGGGCGGCGGCCGTGCTGGTGCACGATCTCATCGGCGTGCAGACGGCCCACTGAACTCCCGCGGGATGGTCAGGCGGCGACCGCCGCGAGCCGCTTCGGCTCGTCCTCCCAGTCGATGACGAGTCCGTTGCTGGAGTTGGCGGCGTCCGCCATCGTGCGCAGCCGCTCCGGCTCGAGCGGTTCGGACTCGGCAGACTCGAACACGAACTTGAGCGGGATCGCCGGCTGCAGCCAGATCGAGGTGCGCCCTTCCGGCGATCCGTCGGGGTGGCGCCACGTGAGTGTGAAGCTCTCCCCACGGCGCAGCTTGGTCGTCGCCACCACTTTCACGTACGCGAGGGTGCGATCGGGCACCTGCGTCGGACTGGTCTCGCTTCCGTAGTAGAGGTATCCCACCGTGGTCTTCCTTTCGCTCGGGTCGGCGTCAGGCGAGTCGGCCGTTTGTGTGAATCTAGGTAGCCACATGTGAAACTCATTGTCAATACCAGGACTTATGTATCTCGGTTGGTGTGCAATCAATTGTGCGTCACAGATTGTGGGGCTACACTGTGAGACCTGCCAGTGACGGGAGCGGATCGGGAAGCACATGCCTCAGAACGTCGTGCGCCACGAGGGCGAGCACCTCTACGCGACTCAGCCGAGCACGCCCGAAGGGCGGCGCCTGAGCGAGGCGATCCTCGCTCTGCGCCGCGCGGAGCGCGTGCAGGCCGAGCGGGCCCTGCGCGCGTCGGGGCTCTCGAACCTCGACCTCACCGCGCTGCGGTACCTCGTGCAGGGATATCGCGATGGGCGCGATCTCAGCCCGAAGGACGTCATCGTCATGCTCGACACGTCGAGCGCGACCGTCACGAATGTCATCGAAAGGCTCGTGCAGCGCGGCTTCGTCACGCGGGTGCAGCACCCGACCGACCGGCGAGCCCACTACCTCGTGCCGACGGAGGCCGCCATCCGCCGCGTCGACGACTCGTACGCGGCCCATCACTCGACGGTCGTGACGACGATCGAGGGCCTGTCCCCCGAGGACGCGGAGACCGCCGCGACCGTCATCACCCGCATCGCGGAGGCACTCGACCGGCTCGCGCACCAAGCGGTCGGCACCGGACAGGGAGAGGCATCCCCCTGACGTCCCGCGTCAGCGCTTCGTCTGCTCCGATCCCGACAGCCGCTGTGCGATGTAGATCGGCACGATCGAGATGACCACCATGACGACGGCGATGACCGAGACGATGGGCGCCTGGTTGGGCCGGAACATGTTGTTCAGGATGAAGATCGGCAGCGTCGTGACCCCGGAGCCCGCGGTGAAGGTCGTGACGATGATCTCGTCGAAGCTCAGCGCGAAGGCGAGGAGCGCACCTGCCAGCAGCGCCGAGCGCAGCTGAGGGAACGTCACGAGGCGGAACGTCGTCCACACTCCCGCGCCCAGATCGGCCGAGGCCTCCTCGAGGTTCGTGCCGGTGCGGCGCAGTCGTGCGATCGCGTTGTTGAACACCGTCACGATGCAGAACGTCGCGTGCGCGATGATGACGGTCCAGATCGACAGCGGGATGCCCATGATCGTGCGGAAGAAGTTGTTCAGCGCGATACCGGTGATGATGCCGGGCAGGGCGATCGGCAGGATGACGAGCAGGTTCACGGCGCTGCGCCCGAAGAAGTCGAAGCGCTGCAGTGCGAGCGAGAGCAGCGTGCCGAGCACGAGCGAGATGAGCGTCGCGGCGATCGCGACCTGCACGCTCGTGGCCACGGCGGCCACCGCGCCCTGGCTCTGGAACGCCTTGACCCACCACTCCAGCGTGAAGCCGGGCGGCGGCCAGGACAGTGATGTCGAGGTCGAGAAGGAGTTCACGAGCACGACGAAGAGGGGGATGTAGACGACCACGAGGATCGCCACCGTGGCGATCGCGAGCGTGACGCGCGCGGACTTTCCGAGTCGCACCGCTGCTCCTACAGGTTGTCGAGGGCGCCCGTGCGACGCACGAGGGCCAGGTAGCCGAAGATGATGACGATCGGGATCAGCGCGATCGCCGCGGCGAGCGGCAGGTTGTTGGCCGCGCCGACGTTCGTGTAGACGAGGTTTCCGAGCATCTGGGTCGTCCCGCCGACGATGTTGACGGTGATGTAGTCGCCGAGCGACAGCGAGAAGCTGAAGATCGTTCCCGCGATGATCGCCGGCATCGCGAGCGGCAGCACGACGTGACGGATCGTCCGCCAGCTGCGCCCGCCGAGATCTGCGGATGCCTCGAGCAGCGAGTCGGGCACGCGCTCGAGTCCCGCATAGATGGGCAGGATGACGTACGGCAGCCAGAGGTACGACAGCGTGATGACGGTCGCGGTGAGCCCATAGCCGGGAGTGTGCAGTCCGAACGGCGCGAGCACCCACTCCAGGAGGCCGTCCTGCGAGAGCACCGAGCGCCACGCGTAGGCCTTCACGAGATAGCTCGCCCACAGCGGCATGAGCACCGCGATGACGAGGAGGCGCTGCACGCGGGGGGTCGCGATCTTCGCCATGTAGAACGCGATCGGCAGAGCGATGACGACGTCGACGACCGTGACGGCGAGCGCGATGCCGATCGTGCGCAGGGTGACGGTCTGGTACAGCGTGCCCGTGAGCACCGTGACGATGTTGTCGAGCGTCCAGTCGGTGATGATCTCGCCCGTGAAGCTGTCGACGCTCCAGAACGCCGTCACGAGGAGCAGCACGAGCGCCACGATGTAGACGAGGACGAGCCAGAACAGCGGCGCCGTCAGCAGCAGGGTCAGTCGCGCACGCGGATGCGTGCTGAGCCACGCCGACGTGCGCCGGGCCGGCGTCTTCGGCGGCGGGGGAACGGCGCGCTCGGCCCGCGGCGGGGCGATCGTGTCGGTCATGCGTCTCCTCGGGGGTGCCAGGGGCGGCGTGCGGCGCCGCCCCCGGCGATTTCGGCGGGCTCGGTCAGCCCTTGATCTCTGCCCAGGCCTCGGTCCACTGCGCGTAGTCGACGCATTCGACGTCGGTGCGCCCGTCGAGGCACTTCGCGATGGGGGTGGTCCAGTACCAGATCTTCGACGCGTAGTCCGCATCGCCCGCGTGGTAGGCCTCGCAGTCCTCGCGGTAGTCGCACGCAGCCTGGCTGGAGGGAGCCTCACCGAAGTACGACGTCGCCTGGCCGTTCACCTCCGGGCTGGAGATCCAGTCGAGCCATGCATAGGAGCAGTTGGGGTTCTTGGTCTTCGACGAGATCATCCACGTGTCCGACCATCCCGTCGCACCCTCCTCGGGCAGCACGACATCGGTCGTGGCGCTCTCACTCGCGAGCACGTTCTGGATCACCTGCCACGTCGTGCCGGCGACGGAGTCGCCGGTCTCGAAGGCCTGCACCTCCTTGAGGTAGTCCGACCAGTACTCGCCGACGTGCTGGCGCTGCTCCTTGAGCAGGTCGACGGCAGCCTCGAACTGCTTCTGGTCGAGTGCGTAGGGGTTCTTGATCCCGAGGTCGGGCTGGTGGGCCATGAGGTACACGGCCGCGTCGGCGATGTAGATCGGGTTGTCGTACGCGGTGATCTTGCCCGAGTGGTCGCCGGCCTTGTCGAACACGACATCCCACGAGGTCGGTGCCGGGGTCACCACCTCCGTGTTGTACAGGAGGAGGTTGGCGCCGTACCCGTGCGGCACTCCGTAGTGCACGCCGTCCACGGTGTTCCACGGCTGGTCCTTGAGGAAGTCGTAGATCGCCGCGTAGTTGGGGACGAGATCCGTGTTGACGGGCTGGACGTCGCCCGCGGCGATGAGCCGGAGCGAGGCGTCGCCGGAGGCCGAGACGACGTCGTAGTCGCCCGTCTTCATGAGATTGACCGCCTCGTCCGACGTGTTGAAGGTCTTCGACGTGACCTTGCAGCCGGTCTTGTCCTCGAAGCCGCTGACCCAGTCGTAGGCGGGGTCGTTGCTGCCGTCCTCGACGTAGCCGGCCCAGCCGATGATCGAGACCTGCCCTTCCATGTCGCCGAGCTCGGTGGCCGCCGCGGTGGGGGCGGCGCTTCCGCTCGACGTTCCGCAGCCGGCCAGGGCGGCG
Source organism: Microbacterium alkaliflavum (assembly GCF_044325405.1). Taxonomy (NCBI): domain Bacteria; kingdom Bacillati; phylum Actinomycetota; class Actinomycetes; order Micrococcales; family Microbacteriaceae; genus Microbacterium; species Microbacterium alkaliflavum. The sequence continues at coordinate 9,271 of NZ_JBIQWL010000012.1, forward strand.
ATCGCCCCGACCGCCAGTACCCCGGCGGCGGTCGCCCGCGCGCCGCGCAGCGTGTGCATCATGTGTGTGTCCTCTCGGGTGAAGGTGCTGTGTGTTTCCGGGGCATACGCCCGCGGACCTGGAGCCGGCGCACTCGCCGGGAAGTCGTTCGCCGGGCGGTCATTCGCCGGGCGGGATGAGCGGCACGACGTCCGCGTCGTGCCACGTGACGTGCACGCGATCGCCCCGCTCGTCGTCGGATGCGCGCGAGCGGTCGTTTCGCTCGAGCACCGTCACGCGCATCCCGGCATCCAGATCGACGACACGACGGATGCCGCTGCCGACGTAGATCGATTCCACGAGGGTGCCGGGAGCCGACCGCTCGCCATGCGCCGTCGCAGCGTGCGCGTTGAGCGTGAGCTTCTCCGGCCTGATCGAGTGCTCGCCTTCGCGGCCGATGAGGGCGGCCGACCGCTCGGGGTCGAACAGGTTGGAGGTGCCGACGAAGTCGGCGACGAATCGCGACGCGGGCTGCTCGTACAGCTCCCATGGCGTGCCGAGCTGCTCGATGCGGCCGTCGTGGAAGACGGCGACGCGGTCGGACAGCGTGAGCGCCTCCTCCTGATCGTGCGTCACGAAGATGAAGGTGATGCCCAGGTCGCGCTGGATCTGCTTGAGCTCGACCTGCATCTGCTCGCGGAGCTTGAGGTCGAGCGCGCCGAGGGGCTCGTCGAGAAGCAGCACCTTGGGCTCGACGACGGTGGCCCGGGCGAGCGCGACGCGCTGGCGCTGGCCGCCCGACAGCTGCGCGGGCTTGCGCTCGGCATACTGCGCGAGCCGCACGGCTTCGAGCGCCTTCATGGCGCGATCGCGCCGCTCCGCGCGCTTGACGCCGCGCACGCGCAGCCCGTACGCGACGTTGTCGAGCACCGACATGTGCGGGAAGAGGGCGTAGTCCTGGAAGACCGTGTTGACGTCTCGGTCGAACGGGGCCTTCTTCGTGACGTCCTGGCCGAACAGCTCGATCGTCCCGCCGGTCGGCTGCTCGAAGCCCGCGATGAGGCGGAGCACGGTGGTCTTGCCCGAGCCCGAGGGGCCGAGCATCGAGAAGAACTCGCCCGCGCCGATCTCGAGGTCGACGTGGTCGACGGCGGTGACGGAGCCGAACTCCTTGGTGAGCCCGGTCAGTCGGATTGCAGGCGGGGCATCGCTCATGACGATCTCCTTCGATGGTCGATCGGAATTAAATCATATGGATCCATATGTTCAAAAGAGGTCGGTGGTGTTACCGTCTTGTCACGGCCCTGGAGAGGCGCTCCCGGCCGGGGCCACCGGGAGTTGATCCATGCCGCACGCGACGGGACGAGTGGATGCCGCGCACGCGGTCGTCTTCGCTCCCCTCGACGGCGCAGGCCGCGCCGAGCTCGTCGAACAACGGCTCACCGACGCGATCGTGAGCGGGGTGCTGCGCGACGGCGAGCGTCTGCCGAGCGAGTCGGAGCTGTCCCGCAGCCTCGGGGTCGCCCTCGTCACGGCGCGTGAAGCGCTCGAAGGCATGCGCGACAAGGGCCTGGTGCGCACACGCCGCGGGCGGGACGGCGGCAGCTTCGTCACCTACGACCGCGAGCAGGCGTCGCGCATGCTCGCACGTCGCCTCGCCGCGCACTCCCGCATCGAGCTGCGCGACCTCGCCCTGCACGTCGGGGCGATCGCGGGCACGGCTGCCGAGGTCGCGGCCGGGCGGGCCAGCGACGACGACCTCGAGAGTCTCCAGACGATCGCCGGCAATGCCGACCTGTCCTCGGCCGGCGGGGCTCGGCGCGCCGTGAGCCGGTTCCAGCTCGAGGTGGCCGCCATCAGCCAGTCCCCGCGGCTCGTGCACGAGGAGATCCGGCTTCAGGCCGAAGCCGGGCCACTCCTGTGGCTGTGCCTGCGCGAGCAGGAGTACCGTGATCGCAGCGCGTCCGCGCGCGGCGAGGTCATCGAGGCCATCCGCGAAGTCCGACCCGAGGCGGCGCGCCGCGCCACGATCGCGCACATCACGAGCGCCTTCGAGTGGCTCGTGCACGAACGGCTCAGAGTCGACGCCGAGGGCCGCGGAGAGGCATCCGGGATCGGACAGGAGGGATCCGCATGAGCACGGCGGTGGCGCACCCCGCGGTCGCGATCGCCTCCCGCGTCGCCGAGACGATCGACGGGATCTTCGCGACGATCGACGGGTGGCGCGACCTCCTCGAGGCCCGTCTGGCCGAGGGTCTCGCGCTCACGGCCGAGGTCCTCGATCCCGTCGTCGAGTCGTTCGCCGTGCCCGCGCTTGCCGGCGACAGCCTGATCACAGGATCGGGGTTCGTGGCCGAGCCCGGCGCGCTGAGCGACGCCGAGTGGCACCTCGCCTGGTGGCTGCGCGGCATCGCCGAGCCGCGCCGCCTCGCGACGATCGACGACCCTTCGCACGAACAGTTCCGCGACTACACGGCGCTGGAATGGTGGCGGGTGCCCGCCCGTTCCGGCGCGCGCCACCTCACCGGGCCGTACGTCGACTACGTGTGCACCGACGACTACACCGTGACGATCACGACCCCCGTGCGCCTCGACGGCGAGATGGTCGGCATCGTGGGCGCCGACGCCCTCGTCGACCAGCTCGAACGGGAGCTGCTCCCGGTGCTGCGGGCAGGCGGTGCCGATACGGCGCTGGTCAACGCGTCGGGACGGATCGTGACCTCGACGGATGCCGCCCGCGAGCCCGGCTCGATCCTCCGGCTCGAAGGACTGGCCGACGCGATCGCGGCGGCGCGATCCGACGTCGCGGTGCTTCCCGGCGGTGCGGCGGTGCTCGCCTGCGGCGACACGTCGCTGACGCTCGTCATCCAGTAGGTCAGGCGAGCGGCTCGAGGTCCTCGGCCTTCGCGCCGACGGCGAGCAGCCGCTCGCGCATCGCCGTCGCCGCGATCGCGTAGGGTGCGTCGTCGCCGGTCAGCAGCGACCGCGAGTTCGCCTCGTTGTCGAGCGCGATGACCTCGAACGCGATCCGGCGCACGGTCGCGGCATCCGCCGTGATCTCCCCCGCCTCGGCGGCGTACCGCACCTGCGCCTCGAGGTAGCCGTACCAGTCGCGCAGCCAGCCGCGGACGGCATCACCCACGGGCCCCGGCTTCGAATCCATGTCGGCGGCGGTCGCGGCGAAGAAGCAGCCACCCGTGAACACGCGTGTGCGCGAGTAGTCCAGCGCGCGGCGCAGCAGCACCGCCAGGCGCGCGACGCCGCGCGGATGCGCGCGTGCCGGCTCGACGACGTTCTCGCGGAAGATCTGTGCGGCCGCGTCGACGGCGGCGAGCTGCAGCGCCTCCTTGCCCCCGAAGAGCGTCGCGATGCTGCTCTTGCTCATGCCCGCCGCCTCGGCGAGCCGGCCGATCGTGAGCCCGTCGAGACCCTCGACCGAGGCGAGGTCGGTCGCCCGCTCGAGCACGACCCGCCGCGACGCATCGCCGCGAGCGCGGCGCCGGTCGATGACGATTTCGGACATGCCTCTAGTGTACGAACGATCGTTCGTATAGTCTACGAACGATCGTTCGTACTCATTCCCGGAGGTCGATCATGAACCCCACCTGGACCCGCCGCCTCTTCCGCACGGCGAGCACCGTCTCCCCCGAACTCGCCGGCCGCCTCGCGCTGCGTGCGTTCTTCGTGACGCAGCCGCGCCTCGCGCTTCGCGAGCAGGATGCCGCGACCGACGCCGCCGCAGACCGCGGCGCGATCCGCGTGCGCGGCAAGGACGTCGTCACCTACTCCTGGGGCGCCGGCGACGAGACCGTCCTGCTCGTTCATGGCTGGCGCGGGCGGGCCTCCCAGTTCGCACCGCTCGTGCGCGAGCTCGTCGCGGAGGGCTTCCACGTCGTCGCGTTCGACGCGCCCGCGCACGGGGCGTCCCCCGCCGCTCCGACCGACATCCGCGACTGGATCGCCGCGATCGACGAACTGCAGCGCCGTCAGGGCCGGTTCCGCCTCGTCGTCGGGCACTCGTTCGGTGCGCTCGCGACGCTCACCGCCGTGCGAGCGGGCACGACCACCGCGCGCGTCGCGACGATCGCCGGCGCGGGCACCCCGCAGGTGTTCGTCGACCAGTTCTCGATGATGCTCGACCTCACCCCTCGCGCCAAGGCGGCGTTCGAGCGGCGGTTCCACGCGAAGTTCGGAGAGGATGCGGCATCCATGCGTCGCCGCTTCGACGCCGTCGCCGACCCGCTCCTCCCCCACGTCGAGCTGCTGTCGGTGCACGACGACACCGATCGCCAGGTGCCCGCGACGGCGAGCGCCGACCTCGTCGAGGCGCACGGCGGGCGGGCGAGGCTCGTGCGCACGCACGGCCTCGGACATAACCGAGTGCTGGCCGACGACGTGACGCTCGACGCCGTCACGGCCTTCGCGACGGGCGGTCTCGCGCGCGTCGACGAGCTGCTCGCCCGCGCCGCGTAACACCGGAGATCGCCGCATCGTCGGACCCGCGCACGGCGCGTCGATCCGGCGAAGCGGCGATCTCCGACGATGTGGCGCGAGAGCCGTCGGCCTCAGGCGCCGCCCGCCTGACCCCCGGGAACCCGATTCAGCGTGCAGACGAACTGCCTGACGACGCCGTTGTCGTGGAGTGCGCCGACGGAGAGCGCGGCCTGGACCTCCGACGCGGAGTCCAGAACGCCGTTGCCGTCCGCGTCGCCCGCGGCGAGCGCCGCTGCATAGCCGCCAGGCGCCGAGACGGCGTGGACCTGCCAGCGGCCGCCGTTGAACCCGGGGTCGCCGGGCGCGACTTCCGCGACGCTGCGCTGCGCGCCTCCGAAGTTGTAGATGACGTCCCACGCATGGGCGGGAGCGCCGGTGCCGGACAGGTCGGTGGGCGTCGCGACAGTGCGGTACAGGACGTGGTCGACGTAGATCACACCCTCGGCGGTGACGCCGCCGGATCCGGCCGCGAACGCGGAGCCGGTCGCGGAGAGCGAGAGCGCGCCGACCGCGACTCCGACCAGGACTGCGGCCAGGCGGCCACGGCTGCGCAGGAATTCGAGACGAGACATCAGGATCAACCTCCATTCCGGCCGGGGCGGCCGGGTCGCGATCCAGTCAAGCCACGCCGGGCGGTGCACTCCATGACGGGGCGCTCACGAGGTTCTTACGAGGTTGTTACGAGCCGCCCCTGCAGCGCGACGCCGCCTGCTCCCCCGAGCTCTGCGCGCCTATCCTGTCTGCGTGAACACCGCTCTGGTGGTCGACGACGACGAGACCGTGGGCGACGTCGTCGCGGCGTACCTCATCCGCGCCGGGCTCACCGTCGTGCGCTCCGGCGACGGGATCGATGCGCTCACCGCCGCTGCGCGGACACCGCCCGACATCGTCGTGCTGGACCTCATGCTTCCGGGCATCGACGGGCTGGAGGTGTGTCGACGGCTGCGCCGCAGCCGGCCCGAGCTTCCGATCGTGATGCTCACGGCGCGGGGCGAGGAGGATGACCGGATCCGCGGGCTCGAGGTCGGCGCCGACGACTACATCACCAAGCCCTTCAGTCCGCGCGAGCTGGTTCTGCGCGTGCAGTCCGTCCTGCGCCGCAGCGGCGCGGCCTCGGCATCGCAGGGCGAGCCGCAGGACTCGCCCGACCGCGTCGTCGACGGAGACCTCGAGATCGATCGGCGCGCCCGCAGGGTCAGGCGCGACGGGCGCGAACTCGCGCTCACCGTGCGCGAGTTCGATCTCCTGTCCTGGTTCCTCGGCAATCCGGGAAGGGCCGTCCGCCGCGAAGAGCTCATGCAGGACGTCTGGGGCTGGGACTTCGGAGACGCCTCGACGGTCACCGTCCACGTCAGTCGACTGAGGGAGAAGGTCGAGCCCGATCCCACCGCTCCGGTCAGACTCGTCACGGTGTTCGGCATCGGCTACCGATGGGATCCGGCGACATGACCGTTCCCGTCGACGCGCTCCTCTTCTCGGCGACCGCCGCAGCCGTCGTCGGCATCGCGGGGGCCGTCATCATCCTCGCGATCGCGCGGGTGCGGGTCGCCGTGGCGGCCGTCGCAGCGCCCCTCGTCGTCGTGCTCTCCGTCACCGCCGGCGTCATCGCCGGTGCGGGCTCGATGCTGCTCTCGGCGGCCGACCTGACCGGCATCCTGCTCGTCCTGCTCGCAACTGTGCCGATCGCGCTCGCCGTCGGCGCGCTCGTAGCGGTCCGCATCCAGTCGGCGGCACGCGCAGCCGAGCGCGCGGCGGCTGCGGCCGAGACCGAGCGGCGGATCGAAGGCCAGCGTCGCGACCTGATCGCCTGGGTCTCGCACGACCTGCGCACACCCCTCGCGGGCATCCGTGCGACGGCCGAGGCGCTGCAGGACGGGGTGATCCCGGATGCCGTGGGCGCGGCGGAGTCGATCCGCCACGATGCGATGCGCATGAGCGCCATGGTCGACGACCTCTTGATGCTCTCGCGCCTGCAGGCACCGTCGGTCGCGCTCGAGCGCATGGACATGGACATCGGCGACCTCGTCTCGGACACCGTGGCGGCGCTCCGCCCGATCGCCGAGGCCGCCGGGGTGGAGCTCACGGGCGCCGCACCGACAGGCGTGCGGGCCACGGTCGCCTCGCCCGAGCTGCGTCGTGCCATCGGCAACCTCGTCGTGAACGGCATCCGCCATACCCCCCGCGGCGGCGTCGTCGACACGACCCTGGCACTGGAGGACGGCAGGGCCGTCGTCGCGGTGGCGGACAGCTGCGGCGGCATCCCCGAGACCGACCTCCCGCACGTCTTCGAGACGGGGTGGCGCGGAAGCGCGTCGCGTCGCCCCGACGCGGGAGCCGGACTCGGCCTCGCGATCGTGCGAGGCGTCGCCGACGCGCATCAAGGATCCGCAACCGTCCGCAACAACTCCACGGGGTGCGTGTTCGAGCTTCGCCTGCCCGTGACGGTCTGATCAGGCGCCGCGCGCCCCCGCATCGGTCGAGCCGACGTCGGTGCGGTGGAAGTTCTGGAACGAACGGGATGCCGTGGGCCCGCGCTGGTTCTGATACCTGTTGCCGTACGGCCCGGTGCCGTACGGCGCCTCGGCGGGCGACGAGAGGCGGAAGAAGCACAGCTGCCCGATCTTCATGCCGGGCCACAGCTTGATCGGGAGCGTCGCGACGTTGGAGAGCTCGAGCGTCACGTGACCCGAGAATCCGGGGTCGATGAAGCCTGCCGTGGAGTGGGTCAGCAGACCCAGGCGGCCGAGCGACGACTTGCCCTCGAGGCGCGCGGCGACGTCGTCGGGCAGGGTGATCTGCTCGAACGTCGAGCCGAGCGCGAACTCGCCCGGGTGCAGGATGAACGGCTCGTCGGGCGCGACCTCGATGAGGTGCGTCAGGTCGGGCTGGTCCTCGGCCGGATCGATGAAGGGGTACTTGTGGTTGTCGAACAGCCGGAAGTACCGGTCGAGCCGCACATCGACGCTCGACGGCTGCACCATGTCGGGCTGCCACGGGTCGAGCGCGATCCGCTCGGCCTCGATCTCACGTCGGATATCGCGATCGGAGAGCAGCACGCGCCAAGCCTACCGACCGATGCCGGCACCGAGCGTGCGCGGGTCAGCGGGGCGAGAGCATCCTGAGCTGGAGCATCGCGGCGAAGCGCTGCTCGGGATCGTCGAGGTCGAGGCCGCTCACCTCCGCCGCGCGGCGCAGGCGGTAGCGGAGCGTGTTCGGGTGCACGAAAGTCGCGGCGGCGGCGACCCCGACATCGCCGAAGGCGTCGAGCCACGCCTTGAGCGACTCGACGAGATGCGTGTCGTGCCGACGGTCGTACTCGAGGAGGGTCGTCACGGGACCGGTCGGCTGTTCGCCGCGGGCGGCGATGACGTCGTGCAGCTCGAGCAGCAGGGATTCGGTCTGCACCTCGGCGATCGACGCGACGCGCCGCGATGAGGCGCGGCGCCGGATGACCCGGAGCACGCGGTCGGCGGTGGCCCTGGACTGCGCGATGGACGTGACGTCATGGGCGAGCGATCCGACCGCGATGACCGCGGGCATGCGTCCCCCGACCCGATCCAGGAAGTCCTGCGAGATCGCGATCGTGCGCTCGGGGGTCGCGCCGGCGGGAAGGATGCCGTACACGACGTCGCCCACCAGCGCGACGGCCGAGCCGGGAAGCACCGCGGAGACGTGCACGGCGAGTGCGTCGGCGAACCGTTCGCGATCTGTCACGAGCAGCTGGTCGTCGACCGAGTCGTCGCCTGTGAGGACGCCCGCGAGGACCAGCACGACGTGTTCCGCCAGACCGAGCCGGCTCAGTGCCTCGCGCGCCCCCGCGCCTCCCTCGAGCGCGGTGCCGACGAGCTCGGCCCGCAGGCGCCGCTGCACATCGGCACCCGCCCGCACACGCAGGAGGTGCAGGGCGACGAGCTTCGCGGCGTCCTTCAGGGTCGCCGTCCGCTCCGCCGTCAGCGGACCGTCCATCGCCGCCCAGATGGATCCGAGCACTTCGTCTCCCGCTCGGACCGCGATCGCGACACGCTGCGTCGTGACCCCCTCCCCGAGGTCCATCGGGTCGACGATGACGGGGCGGTCGTAGCGATAGAGGTCGCGGAAGACACCGAGCTCCGTGAGAGCGCGCGAGTAGCGCTCGGGCACCTGCCGTCCGACGATCGTCTCGGCGCGCGAGGCGTCGGCCTCCTCCTGACGGCCGGAGAACGCGAGCACACGCGACGACCGGTCCTCGATCGTGATGGGCGCGTCGAGGAGTGCCGCGATCGCGTTCGCGACGGCGAACAGATCACCTGAGGGGATGCCGCCGAGCGACTCGTCGGCGATCTCGCCGATGTCGTCCTCGGCGAGGAGCGAGCGCAGCAGGGCCGCCAGCTGCGTCCAGGTCGCGCCGCGCGCGAGACCCACGACCGCCACTGCGTGGGCGTCGCTCGCGGCACGGACGTCGTCGGTCACGGGCACCGGCGAGCGCACGATGACGGCGGCCGCGCCGTGCGCGCCGAGCTCTCCGATGAGCGCGGCCAGCTCGGCGGCGTCCGTCACCCCGACCGCCAGCACGACGGCGCTGTCGGGATAGACGGCCTCGTCGACGGGGTCGAAGATGACGACGCCCCCGATGTCGAGCGTCGCGTCGACATCGCCGTGCACGAGCTCGAGGAGGGTCACCCCCAGATCGTCGAGCACCCGCCCGAGACTCGATCTCGGCCGGGTGCTCATGCTCGGGAGCATAGCCTCAGGCCGGAATCCATTCGACGGACGTCGTGAGCTCATCGAGCACCGACACGACCGGGGTCACGCCGAGTCCCGGCCCCGTGGGCACCTCGAGATGCCCGTCGGTCATGACGAACGGCTCGGTGATGTCGGTCTCGTAGAACCGGCCGCTCGCCGACACGTCGCCCGGCAGCGTGAAGCCCGGCAGCGACGCGAGCGCCACATTGGCGGCGCGACCGATGCCCGACTCGACCATGCCGCCGCACCACACCGGCACACCGTGCGCGGCCGCGAGGTCGTGGATGCGGCGCGCCTCGAGGTAGCCGCCGACGCGGCCCGGCTTGATGTTGATGATGCTCGTGGCTTCGAGGCGGATGGCGGCGGCCGCCGTCTGGGCCGACGTGATCGACTCGTCGAGGCAGATGGGCGTCTGCACGATGCGCGCGAGGTCTGCGTGGCCGAGGACGTCCTCCTCCTCGAGCGGCTGCTCGATGAGGAGCAGGTCGAAGTCGTCGAGCTTCGCGAGGTGGCGCGCGTCGCGCAGCGTGTACGCCGTGTTGGCGTCGACCTGCAGCAGCACGTCGTCTCCGAAGCGCTCGCGCACGGCGCGCACGGGCTCGAGGTCCCACCCGGGCTCGATCTTGAGCTTGATGCGCAGGTAGCCCTCGCCGAGGTATCCGTCGACGGCGTCGAGCAGCTGCGGGATCGAATCCATGATGCCGACCGACACCCCGCACGGCACGATGTCGCCCACGCCGCCCAGCTCGCGGGCGAACGAGCGCCCCTCGGCGCGCAGCTCGGCATCGAGCACCGCCATCTCGAGCGCGCCCTTGGCCATGCGGTGGCCCTTGTAGGGCTTGAGCGTCTCGCCGACGGCGTGCGCGTCTCCGATCCCGGCCGCCGCGAGCGCCGGGATGAAGAACCGGCGCATGACGTCGGCGGCGCCCTCGACGTACTCCGGCGAGTACAGGGGATCGAACAGCGTGACGCACTCCCCCCAGCCCTCGGCGGCATCCGTCACTGCTTTGACGAGCAGGATGTCGCGCGCCGTCTGCGTCGAGAACGACGTGCGGAACGGCGAGACGAGGGGCATCGCGACGCGCCGCAGCTCGAACCCCTCCAGCTTCACGAGACGCCGCCCGTGCGCACGAGGTAGCCGGCCGCACGGTCGAAGCCCACGACGGCGCCGCCCTCGGCGAGCAGCGTCGCGAGCCGCTCGCGCACGTCGAGCCGCCACCGGCGGGCGAGCGCGAGATCCGTCACGCGCAGGCGTTCGACGTCGGCGGGCACGCGCACGCACTCGATCCCCGGCTCGCGCGGGTCGGCGACCGAGGCGATGCCCGATGCCGCGGCCACGACATCCGCGTCCCGCAGCGACCAGCGCACGAGCAGACGGTCGGTCTCGTCCTCGCCGTTGATGACGTCGGGCATGACGCCGTAGAAATTCGTGAGGTACTCGACCGGCATGGCCCGCAGCTTCATGACGTTGAAATGGGCGTTCCGGGCGACGAGCGGGTCGAACGTCCACTCGATCGTGTCGATGCCGCGCGAGAGTGCCCATGCCCGCTGGTGCTGTTTCATCGCGAAGCCCACCGAGCGGCCCGTGAGCTCGGGCCGGACGCCCGCGATGTGGCTGTGCAGCGCGTGCTTCTCGGGCGTCGAGTGGAAGCCGATCGTCGCACCGACGATGCGCTCGTCGTCGAACGCGGCCGAGATGTAATTGCCCGCCTTCGCGAAGGCGCGCAGCAGCTCGGGCGGCACGGGCGGGTTGTCGAGACTGCGCCCCCAGATCTCGGACAGCAGCCGCACGACGGCGGACTGCTCGTCGATCGACGTCACTTCGCGCACGACGACGCCGGCGGCCACGGCGGCCGCGACGGAGTCGGCGAGCGCCGCCGCGACGAAGTCGTCGGTGCGCAGCAGCCCGGTCATGGGGTTCCTCCCGACGCGAGGTCGGCGACGAGCCGGGCGAGCAGGAGCGTTCTGGGCGCGAGCTCGGCGACGAGCACGTGCTCGTCGTCGGCGTGCGCGGCCCCGCCGACGGCTCCGAGGCCGTCGAGCGTGGGGACGCCGATGCCGGCCGTGAAGTTGCCGTCGCTCGCGCCACCCACCGCGGCCCCGGTGAGGGGCTCGAGTCCCAGTTCGCGCGCGAGCCGCTGCGCGCGGTCGAAGAGGGCAGCGGATGCCGTCGCCTCCAGTGGAGGTCGGTTGATGCCGCCGAGGATCTCGAGCTGCGCACCCGGCGTCACAGGGCGCAGGGCCCGGATGGCGGCGTCGACGCGGTCGAGCTCGGCGAGCGTGCGCGCCCGCACGTCGACGGCGACGCGGGCCGAGGCCGGCACGGTGTTCGTCGTGGAACCGGACCCCGCGGCGGTCGGGGTCGCCGACGTGCCGCGCGCGGGGTCCGCGAGCGCGGCGACGGCGAGCACCTCGTGGGCCAGCTCGACTGTCGCATTGACACCCTTCTCGGGCTCGAGGCCCGCATGGGCGGCACGCCCGGCCACGACGACCTCGTACAGGGCGGTGCCCTTGCGCTCCAGCTTGAGCGCGCCGCCGTCGGCGGACGCCTCGAGCACGAGCGCTCCGTGCGCACCCCTGGCCGTGTCTTGGATGAGTCCTCGCGACGAGGGCGAGCCGAGCTCCTCGTCGCCCGTCACGAGGATCGTGACGCCGTCGCGGTCGTCGAGCGATGCGACGGCGTGGAGCGCCATGACGAGGCCGGCCTTCATGTCGAAGCATCCGGGCCCTCTCATGACTCCGTCCTCCACGCGGAACGGCAGGCGCTCGAGGCTTCCGAGCGGCCACACCGTGTCGTGGTGGGCGAGCAGCAGCACGCGCGTGCGCGCGCCGAATCGCCAGCGCAGGTGCGGAGTGCCGTCGAGCGTGATGCGCTCGGGCGCGACGCCGAGGAGCTCCTCGCCGAGGGTGGCGACCTCGTCCGCCGAGCGGGCGAGGGCGACGGCATCCGTCGATGGGGACTCGCACTCGACGAGCCTCTGCACGTGCGCGACGAGGGTGTCGGTGCCGATGTCGGGGGCGAGCGTGGTCATGCGGGCTCTGCGACCTTCTCGGCGTCCGCCGGCTCGGCGGCGACGTCGGGCTGGGAGACCTCGGCGGAGATCTTCGGCGTCGCGCGGGCGCCGAAGTGCAGATACTCCTCGCCCGTCGGCAGCGAGTAGAAGGTCACCGTGATCCAGGTCTGCGTGCCCGGTGCGCGGACGGCGAAGAGGGCCTCGTCGAGCGCCACGAGGTCGTAGACGTCGATGGTGTTCGGCTCGAGCTCGGCGAGCGGGCCGAGCATCGTCGTGCGGAGCTTGGGCCCGTCCTCGGCCTGGAAGATCTCCATGCGCACCGAGGCCCGCTCGTACGTGCCGACGAAGGGCGCGAGGTCGACCGCGACGGGCACGTCGGGCACCGTGACCGGCTGCTTCATCTCGATGCCCGCGAGCTCGGCGAAGATCTCGCGGTACAGCGCCTCGTACAGGTCCCGGGTGTTGCCGCCGTTCGTGAGCAGCGTCACGGCGAGGCCCGACTCGGCGTGGATGCGCAGGAACGCCGCCTGTCCGATCGTGTTGCCGTCGTGGCCGTACAGGCGGTCGCCGTTCCAGTCGAAGCGGATCCAGCCGAGCCCCCAGGAGTCGCCGAGGACGTGCTTGTCGGGCACCTCCGCCTGGAAGGCCTGCATGTCGGCCGTCGACTGCTCCGAGAGCAGGCGCGTGCCGTCGGGTGCGACACCGCCCGTCATGTGGAGCCGGGCGAAGGCGAGCACATCCTCGGCGCGCGCCGTGATGAGACCGGCCGGGCCGACCGAGCGCATGAGGCCCCACGCGGGGGTGACGATCTGCTCGCCCGCGACGTCCACATGTCCGACGGCGGCGCTGAACAGGATGGCCTCTTCGGGGAGCGTCACGGTGTGCGTCAGGTGCAGCGGCTCGAAGAGCAGCTCCGCCATCGCGGCATCCCAGGTCTTGCCCGTCACCTTCTCGATGACGCGGCCCAGCAGGGAGTACCCCGAGTTGCAGTACGACCACGTCGCGCCGAGCGGGTGGTTGCGGCCGGCCGTCGACAGCTCGGCCGTGTACTTCTCGAGGCAGTCGTCTCCACGGCCCGTGTCGGTGAAGACGTCGCCGTCGATGCCGCTCGTGTGGGTCAGCAGGTGCCGGATCGTGACGCCCTCGGTGATCTCGTCGTCCGACAGGCTCAGCTCGGGGATGACGTCCTTCACGCGGGTGTCGAGCGAGAGCCGTCCCTCGTCGACGAGCCGCATGACGACGGTCGCCGTCCACACCTTCGAGATCGAGCCGATCTGGAAGATCGAGTCCTTCGTGACGGGTGCGCCCGTCACGATGTTCTTGTTGAGCGTGCCGTGTGCGGCGGTCACGACCTCGTCGTCCAGGCCGCCGAGTCGCAGGATGCCGAGCTGCGCGCCCGGCACCTTGTGGGTCGCCGCGAGCGCCTCGAGTCGGCGCTGCCAGTGGGCGGCGTCGATCTTGGCCGGGCGCGGGCCCGCGGCATCCCCCGCGTACTGCTCGACCCATTCGACGACGCGGCGCGCGTAGTCGACGCGGTGGCTCGGCTTGCCGAGCAGCGGGAAGATGTGGCTGCCGCCGGGATACACGACGAGGCGGGTCGGGATGCCGCGCTCGCGCAGCGCCGCGTACCACTGCTGCGCCTGCCCGACGGGGCAGCGGACGTCGTTCTCGCCGTGCAGCACGAGCGTCGGGGTCTTCACCTTCGCGACGCGCGTGTAGGGCGACATGGCGGCCAGGCGCTCGCGCCCGGCGACATCCCACGGCATGACGCCGATCTCGTGGATGTTGAGCAGGTGCGAGTCGTCGCTCGTGCCCCCCATGCTCGCCAGGTCGCTGACGACGCCGCCCGCGACCGCGGCGGCGAAGCGGTCGTCGATCCCCGTCAGGTAGCAGGTCATGAAGCCGCCGTAGCTGTAGCCCGTGACGGCGAGGCGCGCCGGGTCCGCGACGCCCTCGGCGACGAGCAGATCGACCGGCTCGAGGAAGTCGTTCGCGTCAGCCTGACCCCACGCCCCGTTGACGCCCTTCCAGAAGTCCTCGCCGTAGCCGTCGCTGCCGCGCGGATTGATCGTGAGGATCGTCCAGCCCTTGGCCGCGAGCGCCTGGTGGAAGACATGCATCTCGTCGAGGGCGGCGTTCCACGAGTTGTGCGGTCCGCCGTGGACGTCGACGAGCAGGGGCGTCGGGCCCGAGGCCGCGGGGTCGCGCAGGATCCAGCCCTGCACCGTGACGCCGTCGCCGATCTCGAAGTCGCGCGATTCGCGCACGTAGGGCTCGGCATCCGTCGTGACGTGCTCGGCGACGACGGCGGCGGTCGCCGCGGCGAGGTCGAGCCGGAGGATCTGCCCGAACGACGTGGGCGACGACAGCGCGATCGCGGCGACGTCGCCCGCGACCGAGAGGCCGCTCACGACCTCGCCGTCGGCGCCATGCACGTGGCGGGGCTCGCCGCCGGCCAGCGGCACGGCGTAGAGATGGGTGCAGCCGCGGTCGCGGATCGCGAACAGCACGTCGCCGTTCGCGGCGAACTGCGGCAGGCCGCCCGGATACGCGGGCGCGCCAGGCATGACGTTGCGGTCCAGGGACGCCGCGAGCTCGACGGCCTCGCCGGTCGCGGCGTCGACGCGGAAGAGGCGCGCGATGCCGTCGGGGTCGCCGGACCAGCCGACGACCACGAAGTGCGCGCCGTCGGGGGCATAGGCGACGGTCGCGGCGACGCCGTCGGCGAAGGCGACGACGCGTGCGGGCGCCGCGGGGTCGGCGGTGTCGAGCACGTGGACGGCGCTGCGGTAGACGAGGTCGTCGACGCCTGCGGGCTTCCGGACGAAGGCGAGCGCCGTCCCGTCCGGCGACCACGCGGGGCTCGAGGCGTGCTCGTCCCCCTCGGTGAGCTGGCGCACGTCACCGCCGGCGAGGTCGACGACGTGCAGCTGCATGCGGATGCGGCGGAGGAAGCCGCTTCCGTCGGCCTGGTAGTCGATGACGTCGGCGACGATCGGCGCACCGCCGCGCACCGATCGGTCGGCATCCGTCTCGCCCGACATCGCGTCGCCGTCGACCGGCGCCGCGAAGGCGATGCGGTCGCCGCCCGGGCTCCACACGGGTGCGCCCGCGCCGAGCGCGAGGCGCGTGCGCTGGACCGCCTCGCCGCCCGCGATCGGCAAGGTCCAGAGCTGGCCGTCGCGGAGGAACGCGAGGGTCTCGCCGTCGGGTGAGAAGGCGGGCACCGTGTCGGTGCGACCCTGCGTCAGCCGGCGCGTGCCGCCCCCGGCATCCGTCAGCCACAGGCAGCTCGTGCCCGTGTCGGCCTCGACGTCCACGCCGCTCAGGACGTAGACGATGTGCGCGCCGTCGGGCGAGACGGCGGGCTGGCTGGGGACGGTGAGATCGAGGACGTCCTCGATGCGCATCCTGCGGGTCACGGGTGGCTCCTTCGCGATACGGGTTCTGCCGAACGGCCGGGTATGGCCGCGAGCAGCTGCTGGGTGTACGGGTCTTGCGGGTCGGCGAGCACGTCGGTCGTCGGGCCCTCCTCGACGATGCGGCCGCCGCTCATGACGGCGACGCGGGAGGCGACGTAACGGACGACGGCGAGGTTGTGCGAGATGAAGAGGATCGACAGGCCCAGCTCGGCCTGCAGCTCGCGCACGAGGTTGAGCATCGAGCCCTGGATCGACACGTCGAGGGCCGACGTGATCTCGTCGGCGATGAGCACGTCGGGGCGCCCCGCGAGGGCACGGGCGATCGCGACGCGCTGACGCTGCCCGCCCGACAGCTGCCCCGGGTAGGCCTGCGCGCGCGTCGCATCGAGGTGCACGAGCTCGAGCAGGCGCACGACCTCGTCCCGGCGCTCGGCCCTGCGCAGACCGCGCGGGAGGATCTCGGCGATGCTCGCGCCGATCGTCATGCGCGGGTCGAGCGACGAGTAGGGGTCCTGGAAGACCATCTGCAGCGGGCGGCGACCGTGCCGGACATCGATGGGGGCTCCGTCGAGCAGGATGCGGCCCGCGGCGAGCGGGACGAGGCCCACCGCCGCCCGCGCGATCGTCGACTTGCCCGATCCCGACTCGCCGACGAGGCCGAGCACCTCTCCATCGGGCACCGTCAGCGAGACGTCGTCGACCGCCGTCGTCTCGGACCGCCCCGAGCCGAATCGCACCGTGACGCCTTCGAGGCGCAGTTCGCTCATCGCAGGACCTCCTCGAGGTCGAGGGCCGGCTCGTCGACGGCGACGGGCAGCGCCTCGCCGGCGTGCCAGCACGCGACCTCGCCGCCCGGGACAGCGACGAGCTCCGGGTCGGCCGTGCGGCAGCGCGCATCGGCGAGCGGGCAGCGCGCCGCGAAGGCGCACCCCGCCGGGACGTGGGCAGGGTCGACGGGCCGTCCGGGCACCGTCGCGAGGGGCCGGCGCACGTCCGTCGACATGTCGGGCACGGCGGCCAGCAGTGCGCGGGTGTACGGATGCCGCGCCTCGGCGAGCCGGTCGGCCGCGAGATCCTCGACGATGCGCCCCGCATACATCACGAGGACGCGGTCGCACACCTCGGCGACGACCGAGACGTCGTGGCTGATCAGCAGGATCGCCGTGCCGGTCTCGTCGCGGATCGACATGAGGAGCTCGAGGATGCGCTTCTGCACCGTGACGTCGAGCGCCGTCGTCGGCTCGTCGGCGATGATGAGCGACGGCGTGCCCATGAGGCCCGCCCCGATCATGGCGCGCTGGCGCATGCCGCCGGAGAACTCGTGCGGGTACTGCCCCGCGCGGCGGGCGGCCTCGCTGATGTGGACGGCCTCGAGGCGGTCGACGGCACGCGCGTGGGCCTGCTTCTTCGTCAGGCCGTGATGGTGACGGGATGCCTCGGCCAGCTGCGCGCCCATCTTCCTGGTGGGGTTGAAGCTCGTCATGGGGTCCTGGAAGACGAGTGCGAGCGACGTGCCGAGCAGCTTGCGGCGCGCGGCGGTGTCGCCCGCGAGGAGGTCCTCGCCGAGGAACGCCAGCCGCTCGGCGTCGACGACGCCCGGGTGCTCGATGAGCTGCGCGATCGCGAGGGCCGTGAGCGACTTGCCCGACCCGGACTCGCCGACGATGCCGACGATCTGGCCGCGGCGCATCGAGAACGAGACGCCGCGCACGGGCTCGATCGGGCCGTCCGCACCGGGGAAGGCCACGCGCAGATCGCGGACCTCGAGCACGGTGTCGGCCGCGGGAGCGGCATCCGTCCCCTGAACCGCCGCGGCGGGCACACGCTTCGCGCGGCGGGGCTGGATGGCGGCGAGCTTCGCGACGACGGCGGTCGTCCCGAGACCGAGGGTGCGTGCGGCGGCCTCACCCGTGAGGTTGAAGGCGAGGCCGGCGATGACGACGGCGATGCCCGGGGCGAGTGCGGCGAGCGGATTGATGTAGATGCCGGAGAGGCCCTCCATCATGAGGCGGCCCCAGTCGTACTCGGGCGGCTGCACGCCGAGGCCGATGAACGACAGGCCCGCGAACGCGAGGAGCGCCCCGCCCGCACCGATCGTCGCGTTCACGATGAGCGGCTCGCCGACATTCGGGAGGATGTGGCGGAACAGCACGCGGGTGCGGCCCACTCCCCCGACCCTCGCCGCCGCGACGAAGTCGCGGGACGCGATGCCGGCGATGAGCGTCTGACAGAGGCGGGCGAAGCTCGGGGCTCCCGCGAGGCCGATCGCCCACGTGGCGCCGACCCACCCGACTCCGAAGATGACGGCGAAGAACAGGGCGAGCAGCAGGCCGGGGAAGGCGACCGCGACGCTCACGAACCACGTGACGCCCCGGCCGGCTCGGCCGAGCAGGTACGGCGCGACGCCGAGGATGAGCCCGACCGTCACGGCGACGGCGGTCGCCATGAGCGCCAGGACGATCGACAGGCGGGTCGCGACGAGCACGCGCAGCAGGATGTCGCGCCCCAGACCGTCGGTGCCGATGGGATGCTCGGCCGACGGCGGCGCGAGGATCGCGTCGGTGTCGATGGCGGCGGCCTGCGGCCCCCACAGGATGGGCGCGAAGACCGCCGTCAGCAGCACGAGGGCGAGGAGGATGACGGCCGCGAGGCCGAGGGGCGTCCGGACGACGCGGCTCAGGGTGCGCATGTCAGTCCTCCTCCGCCGCCGTGCGGGGATCGAGCACGAGCAGCGCCGCGTCGACGATCGTGTTGATGACGAGGACGCCCACGCCGTAGACGAGCACGACGCCCTGCGCGAGCGGGTAGTCCTTCGTGAGGATCGCCTGCACGATCGTCGAGCCCAGTCCGGGCCACGCGAAGACGTTCTCGACGAGCACGGTGCCGACCACGAGCGAGCTCAGGAGCAGTCCCGCGAGGGTCAGGGTCGCCGTGACGGCGTTGGGCAGCGCGTGGGTGAGGTGCACACGCCAGGCGGGCAGCCGCTTGGCGCGGGCCGTGCGGATGAAGTCCGCGTCGAGCACCGTGAGCATCTCGACGCGCACGATGCGGGAGAGGACCGCGGCGGGCCCGATCGCAAGTGCGAGCACAGGAAGCACGTACGACTCGGGCCCGCTGCGGCCGGCGATGGGGAACCAGCCCAGGTTCACGGCGAAGATCCACACGAGCGCGACTCCGATGAGGAAGTCCGGGATCGCCGAGAGGAAGACGCTCCCCGACGCGAAGCCCAGCTCGAGGCCGCGGCCGCGCCCGCGACGAGTGCGCACCGCCACGACGACGCCGAGAGGGATCGCGACCGCGATCGCGACGGCGAACGCGAGGATCGCAAGGCTCGCCGTCGCGGGCAGGCGGTCGGCGATGACCTGCGCCACCGGCAGGTTCGAGCCGAAGGAGACGCCGAGGCGGCCCGTCAGGACGCCTGCGAGGTAGTTCCAGTACTGCAGCAGCAGCGGGTCGTCGAGCCCGAGCTGCTCGCGCCGCGCCGCGACGAGCTCGGCCGAGGCTGTGGGGCCGAGCGCCCCGCGCACAGGGTCGCCGGGGAGCGCGTGGATCATGAGGAAGGATGCCGTCAGCAGCACCCACAGCGACATGACGAGCCGCCCCGATCGGCGCAGGACGAAGCGCGGCCAGCGGCTCTCGCCGGTGCGGCGCGACTCCGGGGCGACCGGGGCGGTCATCGTGGTCATGATTGCGTGGTCCTTCTCCCGGCGGAGCGGAGCCGCTCCGCCGGGTGGTGAGGGATGGGTCCTACTGGGCGAGCATCCGGATGCTGGTCGGGATGATCTGTCCGGTCATCTCGAACTCGGCGCCCTTGCCGAAGGTCGGGATGACGCTGTTCGCGAAGGGCACGACGTCGGCGGCCGTGAACAGCGCCGCCTCCGCGTCCGCCCACGTGTCGCAGCCGTCCGTGCCCTGCAGCTGCATCGCCTTCGCGACGCCCGCCTCGTAGTCGGCGTTCTGGATGCCGGCGAAGTTCGTGCCGTCGGGCGAGACCGGGCCGGAGACGAAGCCGACGACCTGGTCGGGGTTGCTGACGTTGAGCGGCACCCACGCGACGTCCCACGCGCCGGTCCCGAACAGGGCGCCCGTGATCGTCGTCGAGTCGTTCTCGGCCGCGTCGACCTGGAACCCGAGGTCCTGCCACGCCTTCGTCACGAGCTCCGCGCCCGCCGCGCCGCCCGTGCCGAGCGTGTTGGCGTACAGGAACGTGATGGCGAGCTTCTGGCCGTCCTTCTCGCGGACGCCGTCGGCACCGGCGACCCAGCCCGCGTCGTCGAGCGCGGCCTTCGCGGCGTCGAGGTCCTGTGCGGGCACGTTGCCGCTGACGGCGTCGTACGTGCACGCCGAGGGTGGGATGACGGTGAGCCGCTTGGCCGGCGCGCCCGTGCCGCTCGTCACGACCTTCTGCAGCTCGGCGAGGTCGACTGCCTGGGTCAGAGCCATGCGCACGGCAGGGTCGCTCGTGACGTGGCCGGCGTTCTGGTTGTACCACTGCTCGCCGAGCAGTGCCTCGATGCCGACGGAGTAGAGCTTCGCCGCCTCCAGCCGCTTCGCGTCGGGTCCGACGATCTGCGCCGCGTTCACCTCGCCCGACATCAGCAGGTTCGCCGACGTCGTCTCATTCGGGATGATGCGCGCGACGATCTCCGCGGGCAGCCCCTTCTGCTTCGCGGTGGCGCCGCCCGGGCCCCACGCGTAGTCCTTGTTGAGCTCGTACGTGTAGTGGTCGCCCGAGACCGCTTCGGTCAGCACGTAGGGACCCGTGCCGAGCGTCGCATCGGCCAGCTGGCTGCGGTCGGTCAGACCCGCGTCGCACACCATGGGCACGTTCGCGAAGCCCTGCAGCGCGAACGGCGCAGGTGCCGCGAGCGTCACGGTGAGGGTCGAGCCATCGGCCTTCGCGTCCGAGACGACGGGCATGTACGAGCCGAGGAACGGGCTCTGGTTGGCCGGGTCGGCGATCCAGGTGATGTTGTCGGCCGCCGTCTGCGCCGTGAACTCCGAGCCGTCCGAGCATGTGATGCCGTCGCCGATCGTGAACGTCACGGTCGTGCCGTCGACCGACCAGTCCGTCGCGAGCTGCGACTGGATCGCGCCGTCGGCGTCGACGCTCACGAGGTTGTCGTAGGCGAACTGCGTCAGCTGGAACAGCGCGCTCACGGCCGAGAGCTGCGGGTCGAGGGCGCCGGGGTCGGCGACCATCGTCATCGTGAACGTCTTGCCGTCCACGACGTCGCCTGAGGACGAGGATCCCCCGCTGCCTCCTCCGGCGCAGGCGGCGAGGGTGGTGGCGGTCGCGACGACGCCGACCAGGGCGAGGGCAGACCTCTTCTTCGAGTTCATGCGGGTCCTTTTCTGAGGTGCGTTGGGAGTGCTGTGCGAGGCGGAGTCAGTCGGCCCGGGCTATCGCGCGGCCGTAGTGGAGGTACTTGCGACGGCCCGCGCCGTCGTCGCCCAGGAAGGCGTAGACGAGGTGCATCTCCTTCATGGCGGGCGCGAGCGTGATGAGCGTGTCGTCGTCGTATCCGACGAGCTGATGCCGCTCGGGCTGCTGCCCCATCTCGAGGAGGATGCCCTTCGGCGTGCTGTCGATCCAGATGAGACCGTCGTCGTCGACGGTCACGACCATGTCGAAGGTCGAGTTGGAGTAAGACCCGAGGAACGGTCCCGCCTCGACGGGGACGGGTTCGGCCGGGGGCCGCGGGAGGCCGTGCAGCGTCACGCCGGTCAGCTGCTCGACGAGCTGCGCGGCGACGTCCTCGAACAGTCCCATGACGTCGCCGCCGTTCGTCAGCAGTGCGATGGCGACGCCCAGCTCGGGCACCACCCGCAGGAACGCGGACTGCCCGATCGTGCCGCCGTCGTGGCCGATGACCGTCGGGGAGCCCTTCTGGATCACTTCCCAGCCCAGACCCCACGCGTCGCCCATGCCGGTGAGCCTGGGCAGATCGACCTGGATCTCGCGCATCGCGCGGGCCGACGCCTCCGACAGCACACGCGTGCCGTCCGCTGCGACCCCGTCGTTCAGATGCATGCTCGCGAATCCGACGAGATCGCGAGGGGTCATGGCGAGCATCGAGCCGGCGGGCTCGTTCGACTTCGCGAGGGCCCACATCGGCGCCGGCGTCTCGACGCCGTCCGCGCCGGGACCGAGGTGGCCGACGGCGGCGCGGAACAGGATCGCCTCGTACGCGCTCGGTGCGACGTGCGTGAGACCGAGCGGCCGGACGATGCGCTCGACGAGCGCCTCCTCCCAGGTCCGGCCCCGAAGCACTTCGACGAGCCTGCCCAGCACGCTGAATGCCGCGTTGTTGTAGGAGAACAGCTCGCCCGGCGCGAAAAGCTGCGGAAGCTCTGCGATCGCCGTGACGTACTTCTCGATGGCGTCCTCACCACGACCCGTGTCGGTGAAGACGTCGCCCTCGAAGCCGCCCTGGTGGCTCAGGAGCTGACGGGTGGTGATCGATCCGGCCGCCGCGTCGTCCCCGAGGCGGAATTCGGGCAGGTAGGTGCGCAGCGGGGCGTCGAGGTCGAGGAGGCCGTCGTCGGCGAGCTGCATGACGAGCGTGGCCGTCCACACCTTCGTGATGGAGCCGATCTGGAACACGGCGTCGGTCGTGACCTCGACTCCGGTCGAGGTGCTCAGGACTCCGGTGGCAGCCTCGACGACCTCGCCACCGACGAGGACCGCGATCGAGGCGCCCGGCACGCCGCGTGCGGCGACGGCCTCGGAGAAGCGGGTGGACAGGAACGCGGCGACATCATCGTGGGAGCGCATGCCCTCGACCCTAAGAAGGGAGAGTCGAATCGCTTTTGTCCGATCGGACGAATGTGCCCGCGTTTGTTAGTCCGATGCGACGACGAGGCTCACATGACCGCGAGGAGGACCCGCATCGTCGACGGCTGAGAGCGGCCCGGTCGTGACGCGTCGCCCTGTTATGCTGGCCGGGCGCCGCAGGGCGTGCGGGGCTGTAGTTCAATGGCAGAACTTCTGCTTCCCAAGCAGACAGCGCGGGTTCGATTCCCGTCAGCCCCTCCAAAAGCCCCGAGTCAGTCGGCGACGGGGATCCACACCCGCATCGTCGACGGTCCCCGTTCGGCCCACTCGTGGTACGGCACGAGGGGCACCTCGACCGCGGTCCCGGCGTGCCGGTGGGGCGCGGAGCCGTACGGCCATCCGTCCTTCGCAGCGTCCACCACCACGACCGGCACGCTGATGCGGCCGTCGCGCTCGACCGGCCGCGAGTCGGCGGCGATCGCGACCTGGGCGACGTCGTCGACCCCCGCCGCAGCGAGGTCGATCGACTCGAGAGCGAACACCTCGGGGCCGCGCTCGATCGCCACGCACCCGCGCACGGCGTCTATGCGCGGATCGGGCTGCGAGACGCGGGGCACCATCGGCAGGACGAGCTCCACGACGTCGCCCGACCGGAACGCGTGGCGCACGTCCGAGACCCCGGGGGCGACCGCGCGGCTCTGCTCGACGCCGTCGAGGACGGTCCGCAGCACGGCCCCATCGGCCCACGACGGCACCCGCAGGCTCAGCGTCCACGGCCGCGCGGCATCCACGATGTGGGTGATGGTGATCGCGCCGCTCGCCGGGTACGTGGTCGCGACGTCGAACCGGACCTGCGATCCGTCCGCGAGGACGGTGTGCACACGCGCCGGAGCGTACTGGTGCAGCTGCACCCCGTCGTCGTCGGCCGTCGCGAGGTATGCGTCGAGGCTCGCGAGCGTGCGCGCGACGTTCGGCGGGCAGCACGACACCTCGAACCACGGCGCGCGCAGCGACGACGAGGCGCGCGGCGAGGTCGTGTCGGGGTCGGCCGCGACACCTGGCACCCGCTGGTGCAGCGTGTTGGCGTAGTAGAACGAGCGGCCGTCGGGCGCCGGCGAGGTGGCCACGACGTTGAACAGCGTCCGCTCGATGAGGTCGGCATGGCGGACGTCGCCCCCTTCGAGCAGCAGCCGCCACGCGAACATGATCGAGCCGATGCTGGCGCACGTCTCGGAGTAGGCGCGGTCGGACGGCAGCTCCCAGTCCTCGCCGAAGGCCTCGTCCTGATGGTGCGAGCCCTGACCGCCCGTGATGTAGGTGCGCCGCGCGACGGTCCGGTCCCACTGCCGGCGCAGGGCCGCGAGCATCTCCTCGTCGCCGGTGTCGACGGCGACGTCGACGGCGCCCGCCGACAGATAGTTCGCCCGCACGGCGTGGCCGCGCAGGACTTCGGCCTGGCGCACGGGGATGTCGTCCTGGAAGTACTTCCGGCCCCACTCGATGTCGCGGAGCGACCCGCGCCCGTGCCGCTCGATGAACAGGCGCGCCTGTTCGAGATAGCGTTCCTCCCCCGTCACGCGTGCGAGCTCGGCGAGGCCCACCTCGACCACCGCATGGCCGCAGATCGCGTCGCGTCCATCGGCGCCGAACTCGCGGCACACCATGTCGGCGGCGCGGCGCGCCAGCTCGAGCAGCTCGTCGTCGGCATCGGGGCGCGTGCGCACCCGCGCGACCGCCGCCTGGAAGAGGTGGCCGAGGCAGTACAGCTCGTGTCCCCACTCCAGGTCGGACCAGCGCGCGCCCTGGCCCTCGCGTCCGAACATGGTGTTGAGGTAGCCATCGGCCTCCTGCGCCGCGGCGACGCGCGCGACGACGGCCCGGAAGCGCTCCTCGAGAGCCGGGTCGCCGGTGCGGCCGATCTCCCACGCGAGCGCCTCGAGGTACTTGTAGACCTCGGAGTCCGAGAACTCGCGCCCGCGACGCCCGGCCGGCAGCCCGCCGCTCACGGCGAGGTCGAAGTTCGGGAGCCATCCTTCGGACTCCAAGCGCGACCCGATGTGGTCGAGCGTCGCGACGGCGTTCACGGCCTGTCGCTCGCCCCAGAACCCGCCCGTGATGCGCACCTCCTGCTGGCCGAGGGGTCGCAGGCGGCCGCGCGACGGCGCGACGGGTGCCTGAGGCACGGTGGTGGTGATCTGCATGGTCATCCCTTGAAAGCTCCCGACATGAATCCGCGGACGTAGTGGCGCTGAAGCACCAGGAAGAGCACGACGCACGGCAGCGCCAGCACGACGACGCCGGCCTCGGTCGCGCCGTAGTCCACGACTCCCATCACCTGACCGCGGAGATTCGCCACCGCGAGGGGCAGCGTCATCCGGTTCGTGTCGGTGATGAGGATGAGGGGCGCCATGAAGTCGTTCCAGGCGGCCAGGAAGGCGAACAGCCCGACGGTGATGAGGCCCGGCTTGACGGCGGGCAGCAGCACCCGCCAGAGCGCCGAGAAGCTGTTGCAGCCGTCGACGAGGGCCGCCTCGTCCATCTCACGCGGGATCGATTCGAACGAGATGCGCATCATGAACATCGAGAACGGCAGCTGGAACATCGTGAGCACGAGCGCCACGCCCACCAGCGAGTTGGCGAGGCCGATCGCGTTGAGGATCACGTACAGCGGGATGAGCAGCGTGGCGTACGGCACCATGAGGATCGCGAGCACGAGCAGGAACAGCAGATTCTTGCCCGGGAACGAGAATCGCGCGAACGCATACCCGCCGAGGAACGACGTCACGAGCGTGAGGATCACTGTCAGCAGCGAGACGAACAGCGAATTGCCGAGGTAGACCCAGATGCCCGCCTGGAAGTTCGCCAGTGAGACGTAGTTGCCGAAGCCCCAGCCGTCGGTCTGCGCGGATCCTGCCTGCGGGCTGAACGACGAGACGGTGGTCCACACCAGCGGGTAGAGGAAGAGGAGCGCGAGCGCGCCGGTGAAGACGAAGTACGGGATGCCGTAGGCGACGCGCCCACGCGGACGGCCCGCGCGCGCCGGCCGGTAGTCGGGCGCCACGATCGTGCGCGTCGACGTCGTATCGGTGAGGGTCATGTCACGCCTCCTCGGGCTTGCGGAACGCCCGCAGCTGGATCACGTTGATGACGATGAGCGCGAGCAGCACGATCACCGACAGGGCAGCCGCGATGCCCAGGTTGTTACGGCCCTGGAACGCCACGTTGTAGATGAGCTGGACGACGGTCATGGTGCTGTTGTCGGGTCCGCCCTTGGTCAGGATGTAGAACTGGTCGAACGCCAGGAGCGACCCCGTCACGCACAGGACGATCGTCAGGGCGAAGGTGGGGCGCAGCAGCGGCACGGTGATGTGCCGGAACGTCTGCCACCGTGAGGCCCCGTCGATGCGGGCCGCCTCGAACACATCGTCCGGGATGCCCTGCAGCCCGACGAGGAGCAGGAGCATGTAGAAGCCCGCGTAGCGCCACACGATGAGGAACACCGTCGACCACAGCGCGCCCTCCGGCGTGCCGAGGAAGGTGAAGCCCCATTGCCGCATGAGGCCCGCGAAGGGTCCGGCGAACGGGGAATACAGCACGTAGAAGAGGAGGGATGCCGAGGCCAGGCCGAGTGCGCTCGGAATGAGGAACGACGTGCGGAGGAAGCCCTTCCAGGCCGTCGACTCCTGCACGAGGAGCGCGAGCCCGAGTCCGAGGCCGATGAGGAGCACTGTCGTGATGATCGTGTACTTGAGGGTGAACCAGATCGAGTCCCAGAACAGCCGGAGGTCGACGGCGTCGGCGTAGTTCTCGGGGAAGTTCCAGCCCTGGTTGCCGCGCAGCAGAGGCCAGTCGGATCCCGACATCTGCAGGACGAGCAGCAGCGGGATGAGGAAGAGGGCGACGACGAACAGCAGCGTCGGCAGGGCGTAGAGCCAGCCCTGGACGGGGCCGCCGAGGGCTGTCCGGCTCGGGCGGCTCGCGCGCGGTGCTGTGCCGCGGCGCGCAATCGTGGAGAAGGCCACGTCGCTCCTTGGAGTGGGGGTTCGGGTGGGAGAGTCAGGGCGGTGCGCATCGCCCGGCGATGCGCA
>NZ_JBIQWL010000012.1:35894-127107 GCF_044325405.1 Microbacterium alkaliflavum
GTGCGCATCGCCCGGCGATGCGCACCGCCTGGGGATCACTGGCTCAGGACCGAGCTGATCTCGTCGTTGTCGGCGTCGACGGTGTCGGTGCCCTGGAGGACGGCGTTGCGGACCAGCGTCAGCCAAGGGCTTCCGGGGGCGTTGAAGGCCTGCTGGAACTGGAGCGCGACGGGCGTGTCGCCCTTGCCGGCGACCTCGTTGATGGTCACGAGGCGCGGATCCTTCGCGGAGTACTCGTTGTCGGCGAGGTCGGACCGCGACACGGCGTTGCCGTCCTTGGCCAGGACCTGCACCTGAGCGTCCTCCGACATCATCCAGGCGAGGAAGTTCCACGCCTGAGCCGAGAGCTTCGAGTCCTTCGAGATGCCGATGCCGTCGCCGCCGACGAACGTCGAGGCGCCGCTGTCGACGCCGGGCAGACCCGCGACCCCGGCGTCGAAGTCGAGGGCGGAGAGGAGGGTGGCGGGGTAGGGCATGATGCCGACGTTGCCCTCCTGGAATCCGGCGACCCACGTCGCGCCGGTCTCATCGGCCGAACCGGGTGCGACGGCGCCCGCGTCGTAGAGGTCCTTCCACGTGGAGTAGACCTCCTGCGCGGCATCGCCGTTGAGCAGGGACTCCGTGCCGTCCTCGTTCATGACCTCCTCGCCCGAGGCCCAGACCGTCGGGAACCACGTGAAGACGAGGCATCCACCGCAGTTCAGTCCTGCCGAGGTGCCCGACACGCCGTCCTTGCCGAGCGCCTGGATCGCCTTCGCGGCGTCGGCGAACTCCTGCAGCGTCGCAGGCGCCTTCTCCGGGTCGAGCCCCGCTTCGGTGAACAGCTCCTTGTTCCACATGAGCATCGAGAGGTCGAGGACGAAGGGAAGCACGTGCTCCTGGCCCTCGTACGTGCCGGCCGACAGATGGCCCTGGTTGATCGAGTCCTTGTAGGAGAGTCCGTCGATCTGCTCGGTGATGTCGGTGAACAGGCCCTGCTGGACCCAATTGGGGACATAGACGATGTCGGCGGCGAAGAGGTCGGGCAGGCCGCCCGAGCCGGCGGCGGCGCCCACCTTCGCGACGTAGTCGTCGTTCGGGACGACGGTGAGCTCGACGTTGTTGTCGTGGCTGTCGTTGTAGGCCTCGACGAGCAGCTTCGCCTGGCGCTCCATGGGCGCCCGGGTCCACAGGGTGAGCGTCGAGCCGTCGTCGACGCCCTCAGCGGGGATCGACTCCGCGGGGGTGGGCGTGTCGCTGCCGGCGCAGGCCGCGAGGCCGCCCATGAGCACGCCTGCGGCGACGACGGCGGTGGCCGTCCGCAGCGCGGCATGACGTCGGGTGGTGATCATGCAACTGTCTCCTCTGACTCTTCTTCGAGCGGATGACGCCGAGTGTTCGGCACCGCTGGGTGGGGTGCGCGGCAATCGAAATGCACGAAAGCCATTTCGGGCAAACTATCGTGCGGAATGACGTGACGTCAAGTAGGTTCTCCGATAACTGAAGTACGTTCTTCGATAGCGCTTTTCGAACCGGAAGGGGGTCGCCCGTGGGAGGTAACGAGACGGGGAGCAAGGTCGTCACGCTCAGCGATGTGGCCAAGCGGGCCGGGGTGTCCATCGCGACGGCGTCGAAGGCGCTGAACGACCGGGACGACGTCGCCGTCGCGACGCGGCAGCGGGTGCTGCGCGCCGCCGACGAACTGTCCTTCACGCCCAACGCCATGGCGCGCGGCCTGCTCGCGGGACGCACCCGGACGGTCGGGCTCCTCACGAGCGATCTCGAGGGCCGCTTCATGATCCCGATCCTCATGGGCGCCGAGGACGCCTTCGGCGCGGGGCAGGTCAGCGTGTTCCTCTGCGACGCGCGCGGGGACGCCATCCGCGAGCAGCACCACCTCAAGGCGCTGCTCAGCCGGCGCGTCGACGGCATCATCGTCGTGGGGCGCCAGACCGACCCGCGTCCCTCCCTCGGGCAGGACATCCCGGTGCCCGTCGTCTATGCCTATGCGCCGTCCGACGACCCCCGCGATCCGTCGCTCACGCCCGACAACTTCGCCGGCGGTCGCCTGGCGGTCGAGCATCTCATCGCGTGCGGGCGCACGCGGATCGCCCACATCACCGGAGACCCCTCCTACGCCGCGGCGCAGGACCGCATCGCGGGAGCCCGCGCCGCACTCGACGCCGCAGGCCTGGAGCTCGTCGGAGAGCCCATGTTCTCCGAATGGACCGAGCACTGGGGCAGGGATGCCGCGGCACTGCTGCTGCAGCGGCATCCCGATGTCGACGCGATCTTCTGCGGTTCCGACCAGATCGCACGAGGCGTGCTCGACACGGCCCGCGATCTCGGCCGGACCGTTCCCGAGGACCTCGCGGTGATCGGGTACGACAACTGGGAGCTGCTGACGACGAACTCCCGCCCTGAGCTGACGAGCATCGACGCCAACCTCCAGCAGCTCGGCCGCCAGGCGGCGAAATGGGTCTTCGACGCCATCGACGACGTCCGCATCGGCGAGGGCGTCACCCGCCTGCCCGTCAAGCTGGTCATCAGGGGCTCGACCATCCGTCGGCGATAAGTGCGCTTCCGAAATCTCCGAAAGCCATTGCGTTCGCGCTAACTCACCTGCCAGACTGCCGCTCACGCGTGTTCTCAGCGTCGAGAGGTATCAATTGTGAGCGACCCCCAGTCCCCTGTCCGGCGCCGCCGGTCGTCAACCTTCATCGCGGTATCAACGGTTTCGGTCCTCGTCGGATCGCTGCTGGCCACCGCGGCCACGCCCGCGGCATCCGCCGCCCCCGGCGACGAGGTGTCCCAGAGCACGCTCGGGTACCCCGCGTTCGTCGGGTCGGCCGCCCCCGTCCCCGACACCGGCGTCGACTTCGCCCCGGGCGGGTACCTGGCGTCCGTGTTCGCCGCCGACGTCGCCGCCGGCGCGGGTTCGGCGCCCGGCAACGACTTCTGGATGGACCGGATGCTCGCCCGCACCGGCACGATGTTCGACGGCACCGAGAACGCCGTGGCCTTCACGCGCGGCCGCACGGCGTTCATGAAGACGCACAACCCCACAGGGCTCGGATGGCGCGGCGACACCGCATACGTCGACACGACCGGCAAGGGCGACGCGTTCGCGTACACCGTGACGGTCGACGGCACGGCCGTGACGCTCACCGAGCAGAGCTCGCAGCGCCGCCAGACGCCGAGCTACTTCACGTCGGTGTTCGCCGGCGGCGGCATCACCCTGACGCAGACGAAGTACATCACCGACCAGAACGTCATGGTCGCCGGCATCCGGGTCGCCAGCACGACGGCACGCACGGTGAAGATCACGGCGACCTCCCCGCATGCCACGCGCGCGGAGGGTGACGAACTCGTCGGCGTCGTCAGCGCCTACAACCAGCTCACGACGATCTTCCCGCGCCTGTCGGGAGACGGATTCACGGCCAGCGGCAGCTCGCTGGTGGCGACCCTGGCGGTTCCGGCGGGCGGCGCGGCCGCGACGAAGCTGCAGCTCGGCCTCATCGCCGAGGAGGTGCCGGCCTCGACGACCGAGTACGAGCACTACCGCGGCCTCGCCCCCGACGCTGCGTACACCGAGCACGTCCGCGCCTACAACCAGTGGTGGGTCGACAACATCCCGTACCTCGACACCCCCGAGGACAACATCGACAAGACGCTCTTCTACCGCTGGTGGCTGATGCGCTACAACTTCCTCGACGCCGACATCCCGGGCAACGACTACCAGTTCCCGACGTCGATGGAGGGCGTGCTGGGGTACAACAACGCGATCGTGCTGACGGTCGGCATGTTCATCGACGACCTGAAGTACTTCCGCGACCCCGCATACTCGTACGGCCCGGCGGTCTCGGTGGGCGAGACGTCCAAGAGCGGGAAGTTCGTCGACAACCCCGGCGATCCCGCGAACTGGTCGAACAGCTACACGCAGTACATCACCGAGGCGGCCTGGCGCGCCTACGAGCTGCACGGCGGACCGGGCGCGATCGGCGAGAAGCTCGGCGACCACTCGCGTGACGACGTCGAGGGCCTGCTCGACGCGTACGACGGCAACGACAACGGCCTCATCGAGTACTCGTGGGGCGCCATGACGGGCAACGACGCCGACGCGGTCTCGTTCCACTGGCGGCCGAACAGCGCCAACATGGACCGCACCGAGAGCGCGTACCTCTACTCGAACGCCAAGGCCGCGGCGGAGTTCTACCGCGTCGCCGGCGACACCGAGGGCGCCGCGCACATGGACGCGCTCGCGAAGCGCGTGAAGGACGCCGTGCTGAAGTACCTCTGGGAGCCGGCGCGATCCACGGCCGACGAGGTCGGCCTCAAGGGCAACCTGCTCAAGCACCGAATGACCTCCGACGGCGCGCTGAACCCCTGGAAGGAGATCAACAACTACTACCCGTTCTCCGTGGGCCTCATGCCCAAGCCGGGCGACGCGGACTACGACCAGCCGTACGTCGAGGCGCTGCGCCTCTTCGCCGACGCCGACCAGTACCCCGTGTTCCCCTTCTACACGGCGAACCAGGTCGACCAGGCCGCCTACGGCGGACCGGGATCGAACAACTTCTCGGTCATCAACTCGACCGTGTGGTTCCGGATGCTGTCCTCCGTGCTCCGTGACTACCCCCAGGACTACGTCACGCCGGAGATGTACAAGCAGCTGCTGTACTGGAACGCCTGGGCCCACTACCAGAACGGCGACAACCGCCTGCCGAACCAGAACGAGTTCTGGTCGGGCGGCTCGGCCGCGAACGGCGGGTCGATCGGATACCGCTCCTGGATCCACCACACGATCCTCGGCGCCACCAACTTCACCGTGATCGAGGACGCGATGGGCGTGCGCTCGCGCGCCGATGCCAAGATCGAGCTCGACCCGATCGACATCGGCTGGCCGAGCTTCGCCGCGGACAACATCCGCTACCACGACCGCGACCTCACCGTCGTCTGGGACGAGGACGGATCGGTCTACGGCGGTCCGGCGGGCTACTCGGTGTATCTCGACGGCGCGCTCGCCTTCACCGTGAGCGACCTCGCCCACGTCGTGTACGACCCGGCGACCGGCACCGTCGAGCTGCCCGAGGGCGGCGCGACCGTCGTCACCCAGCAGGCCGGCTCGCTCGCGAACGCCGCCGACATCCGCTTCGCCGACGACGCACGGGTCGTGGACGTCTTCGCCAAGGCGGGCGCCGACATCTCGTCCGCCACGACCGCCGCCCCGAACCTCGCCGAGGGCGCCGCCGTCACGGCGTCGTTCGCCGCGAGCGGGCGCGCAGCCGCCGGCGCCGTCGACGGCTCGACCGCCAACGAGCCCTTCTGGGGGACGGCCGGCTCGCCGAACACGAGCGACAGCCTCGTGGTCGACCTCGGCTCCGCCAAGGCGATCGACGAGGTCCGGCTGAACTTCTACAAGACGTCGACCTCGGCGACCGTGCAGGGCTACCAGGTGCCGCAGATGTACGGCCTCGAGTACGAGTCGGGCGGGCAGTGGGTCGCTGTGCCCGGGCAGTCGCGCACGCCGTCGAGCGTCACCGCCAACGGAAACGTCGTGCGATTCCCGGAGGTGACGACGGGCAAGGTGCGCCTGACCGTGACGCACGCCGCGGGCGCACGCACGGGCCTGAAGGAGATCCAGGTGCGCTCCACGGGCGCTGACGCCCCGCCGTCGACGAACGCGGCGCCGAGCGTCACCGCCTACCTCGACCCGACGTTCGCGCAGCCTTCGCAGGCGCGCATCATCGGCGCGGTGTCGGACGACGGCCTCCCGTCGCTCTCCCTGAAGTCGTCGTGGACCCTCGTCTCGGGCCCCCAGGGCGGCGAGGCGATCTTCGCGAGCCCCACGAGCGCGACCACGGTCGTGCAGTTCACCGCGCCGGGCACGTACACGGTCCGGCTCACGGCGAGCGACGGCGAGCTCAGCACGAGCCGGGACGTCACCGTCGACGTGACGGGAGGCCAGACCGAGAAGGTCAACATCGCGGTCAACGCCACCGCGTCGGCGTCCGCCGTCACGGGCTGGAACCGCGTCGCGGCGATCAACGACGGCAGGGCGCCCTACCCGGTCTCGGCCGAGACCGACGCCTGGGGCACGTGGGGCACCGCAGCGACGAACAACTCGTACACGGCGACGCTCACGTGGCCGAGCCCGGTGCGGGTGGACGAGAGCCGCATCCTGTTCCACAGCAACGGCGCCTCGGACGGCGTCCTGCCGCCCTCGTCGTGGAAGCTGCAGTACCTCGACGGCTCGACGTGGAAGGACGTCCCCGATCCGAGTGCCTTCAAGACGACGGCGGGGGTCTTCAACTCGGTGACGCACAAGCCGGTCGTGACCACGGCGCTGCGGGCCACGCTCGTCCGCAACGGCGCGTCGTACCCGGGCATCGTGGAGTGGCAGGCGCTGGCCGAGGCACCCGTCTCGGTGGAGCCCGTCGCCGTGCGCACGGTCCCCGGCACAGCGCCCGCGATGCCCGCAAAGGTGGAGGTCGCATTCGCCGACGGCACGCGTGAGCAGCGGCCCGTGAGCTGGCAGGCCATCGATCCGTCGCAGTACGCCGGCGAGTCTTCCTTCCCGGTGCTCGGCTTCGTCGAGGGCACCTCGACGCTCGCCCGCGCCACCGTGTGGGTGCGCGCCAACACCGCCGTGCAGGTCAACACGTTCGACCCGGTCGCCGTCTCCACCTTCCGGGGCACCGCTCCGGTGCTGCCGGCTCGCGTCATCGCCGTCTACAACGACGGCGGCCAGGCATCGCTGCCGGTCACGTGGGACAGCATCCCGGCCGCTTCGTATGCGACGGCCGGCACCTTCACCGTCGAGGGCACCGTCGAGGGCACCGACAAGCGGCCCGTCGCCACCGTCACGGTGCGCGCGACCGCCGACCAGGCACCCGTCGTGACGTTGTCGACGCAGCCGGCCACCCCCGCCTCCGGCTGGTTCGCCGGTCCGGTGACGGTGACCGCCGCCGCGGTCGACGACGACGACGCGTCGCCGTCGATCGAGGTGCAGACCGGCGCGGACTGGGTCGCCTACACCGGGCCGATCCAGGTGACCGCGCAGGGCGCCACCACCATCCGCGCACGGGCGACGGACGACAGCGGACTCGTGTCCGCCGTGGTCTCCCTCGTCGTGAGCATCGACACGGTGGCGCCGCAGGTGAGCGCCGCGTTCGACACGGTCGCGCGCAGCCTCACGATCACCGCGGTCGAGGGCGGCTCGGGTCTCGCGAAGCGCGAGTACCGCGTCGACAGCGGCGCGTGGAGCACCTACACGGGCGCCGTGACGATGACGGATGCCGGAACCGTGACGTACCGTGCGGTCGACGTCGCGGGGAACACCTCCGAGGAGAAGACCATCGAGGTGCCCGCTCGTGAGACCGGCGAGTCGCTCAACATCGCCGGCAACGCGAAGGCGACGGTCTCGGCCACCACGTCGTGGAACCGCGCAGAGGGGGTCAACGACGGCATCGCGAACCACCCGGTCACCGTGCAGTCCAGCGCGTGGGGCACGTGGGGCCTGACGGGAGACACCCAGTGGGCGCAGCTCACGTGGGACAAGCCGGTCACGGTCGGCACCAGCCGCATCCTGTTCTTCGACGACGGCGGCGGCATGGACCTGCCGAGCGCGTGGAAGCTGGAGTACCGCGACGGCGACAAGTGGGTCGAGGTTCCGCACCCGTCGGGCTACACCACGACGCTCGGCCAGTTCGACGTCGTGACGCACGACGCGGTCACGACGACGGCACTGCGTGCGACGCTCACCAAGCCGGCCTCCGCCTACGTCGGAATCGTGGAGTGGCAGGTGCTCGATGTGCCGGCGACCGCGGAGCCGGCGCTCGAGGTGCCGACCGGACCCGTCACCGCGGGGACGGCGTTCCCCGTGACCCTGACCGGTGCGAAGGCGAACGCCGACTACGCCGTGACGCTCGAGCCCGGCGGGATCGCGCTGGGAACGCTGTCGACCGGTGCGAACGGCACCGGCGTGCTCTCCACCGACCCGCTCCCCGCGAACCTCGCTGCCGGCCAGTACACGGTGCGGGCGAGCCGCGGCGGCACCGAGCGCTACGAGGCGACCATCACGGTCGCCGCGGCCCCGAAGCCCGAGGAAGTGATCGCCGGAACGGTGGAGATCACCGGCAAGGCGGCTGTCGGATCGGTCCTGAGCGCTGAGACCTCGGGCTGGAAGCCCCAGGGCGTGGCGTTCGCGTACCAGTGGTTCGTCGACGGATCGATCGTCGACGGCGCCGACGAGGCGACCTTCGAGCCGCGTCCGCAGGACGCCGGCAAGCCGGTGGTGGTGCGCGTGACAGGCTTCCGCGACGGCATGCTGTCGGCGTCGGCGGAGTCCGAGGCCGTCGGCCCGGTCGTCCCGGCGCTGGCCGTCGAGGCGACCGTGACCCCGCGCTGCACCACCGGCAAGGTGACCCTGGTCACCGCGGTGCACAACGGCGCCGACGTCCCGGTCGACATCGAGGTGATCTCGGCCTACGGAAGCAAGTCCTTCACCGCCGTGCAGCCGGGCAAGTCGGTCTCGATCGCCTTCACCACGCGTGCCGCGTCGATCACCGCCGGCACCGTGACCGTGTCCGCCTCGGCGGCCGACGGACGAGCCGCTGAGGCGGAGGTCGACTACCCGGTCACGACCTGCAAGTGACCGCCAGGCGGCCGGCGGCCCATCCCGGGCCGTCGGCCGCCGCGCTCAGCACCCCTGAACCCCGGCGCGACGCCGGTCGAATCGACGAAACAAGGTGATTCACGTATGAACAGCAATGTCCTCTCCCGGGCCGCGGTGGCGACGGCCGCCGCCGCGGCCCTGGTGCTGGCGGGCGCGGCAGTGCCGGCCTCCGCCGCCACCGTCCCGCCGCCGACCCGCACCATCACGTCCGCGGGGAACCCCATCATCGCCGATGGCTCTCTGTACACCGCGGATGCCGCCCCCCTCGTGGGCGCGGACGGCCGCCTGTACATCTACACCGGTCATGACGAGGCGGCGCCGCAGCAGGCGGGCTTCGAGATGCACGACTATGCCGTGCTCGCGACCGACGACGTCGCGTCCGGGAAGTGGGACGTCTATGAGCACAACCTCGACCCCGACGCCGTGTTCTCGTGGGCATCGGGCAATGCCGCGTACGCCGGGCAGACCGTAATCGGCGGCGACGGCAGGTACTACTGGTACGTCCCGGTGGAGTCGAAGGACACGACGCAGGCCAACCGCATGGCGATCGGCGTCGCCGTGTCGGACTCGCCGGTCGGTCCGTGGACCGACGCGATCGGCAAGCCGCTCGTGCAGTGGTCGGATGTGTTCGGCTCGAGCACCAACGGGCAAGAGGTGATCGACCCGCACGTGTTCAAGGACACGGACGGCACGGTGTACCTGTACTGGGGCTCGTGGAGCGTCGCGCGGGTCGTGAAGCTGACATCATCGGGTACTGCGCTCAACGGCCCGATCGCGACCATGTCGGGTCTGACGTCGTTCTACGAGGCGCCCTGGGTGCTGAAGAAGAACGGCCTGTACTACCTGCTCTACGACTGGAAGGCGGGCGGCACCGACTGCACGCCCTCGAACTACCAGGCGTGCATCGGGTATGCGACGTCGACGAGCCCCACGGGTCCGTGGACGTACCAGGGCATCATCCTGTCGGGCACGTCGGCGACGACGGTGCACCCGTCGCTCATCGACTTCAAGGGCAAGTCGTATCTGACGTATCACACGAAGGATGCCGTGGGCGGCGGTCACTTCCGCCGTTCGGTCGCGATCGATGAGGCGAAGTGGGACGGCACGAAGATCCTCCCCGTCAAGCCGACGCTCGCCAAGGATCCGCGCCTCACGCCTTCGGCCAATCTCGCGCTGGACGCCCAGGTGAAGGCTTCCTTCACCGAGCAGCCGCCGATGCGGACGACGGCTGTCAACGACGGCTTCCGCGCCACCACCGCGCTGCTGCCGCCCGACCAGTGGGGCAACTACCGGGGCACCACGAGCTCGAATGAGACCGACTGGCTGTCCTATCAATGGACGACGCCGGTGCGCACCGGCTCGGTGGGCATCCAGTTCCACCAGGACTCCAACTGGATCCGCACGCCCGCGTCGTGGAAGCTCGAGTACCTCGACACGACAGGCGACTGGCGTCCCGTCGAGAACGCGACGTACCCGAACACGGTGAACACGTGGCTCACGGTCAGCTTCACGCCGGTCACCACCACGGCCCTGCGTGCGACGTTCGCCGGGCGGGCCAACGGTGCGTACTTCCACTCGGTGTCGGTGTCGGAATGGGAGGTGTACGGCCGTGACGCGGCGGTGCCCGCCCCCATCGCCGTCTACACGAAGCCGGGCGTCGCCCCGGTGCTCCCCGCCGCCGTGCGGATCACCGTGGACGGCGCGCAGCAGTGGGCGCCCGTCACGTGGCTGCCGGTGAAGGCCGCCGATTACGCGAACGCGGGCACGT
This sequence comes from Microbacterium alkaliflavum, assembly GCF_044325405.1. Lineage (NCBI taxonomy): Bacteria > Bacillati > Actinomycetota > Actinomycetes > Micrococcales > Microbacteriaceae > Microbacterium > Microbacterium alkaliflavum. The sequence goes on from NZ_JBIQWL010000012.1 coordinate 46,319, forward strand.
TCACCACGACGGGCCGTGCGCTGGGCGTCGCGTCGGCACTCGTGCAGGCCGCCGTCACGGTGACCGCGGGCGATCCGCCTGCGGCTCCGGCCGACAACGATGCTCCGACGGTCACTCTGTCTGCCTCGGGGACGTCGGGCTCGGACGGGTGGTTCGCCTCGAACGTCACGGTGCGCGCATCCGCGGAGGACGCGGTGGACTACCTCACCACGGTGTCGACCCGTGTGGGGGCGGGCGCATGGACGGCCACGCCCGACGTGCGCTTCGCCGAGGTCACGGTGGCCGCCGAGGGCACCAGCACCGTCACCGCCAAGGCTCAGGACTCGTCGGGCAACGCCTCCAGTGAGGTGAGCCGCATCGTCAAGATCGACAAGACGGCTCCCACGGCGACCGCGGCGCTCGACGCGGCCGCGCGGACGGTCTCGATCACCGCGGCGGACGCGCTGTCCGGCGTCGCCGCCATCGAGTACCGATTCGACGGCACCGGCGCGTGGAAGCCGGCCACTGCGGGTACGGCGATCGCCGCACCCGACGGGCTGCCCCACCAGCTGACGTACCGCGTGCGCGACACCGCCGGCAACACCGCCAACGGCACCGTGACCGTCCCGAAGGACGACAATGCCAAGCTCACGGGCAATGTCTCGTCGTACGCGACGGCCACCGCCTCGTTCACGAGCGGCTGGGAGAACGTCAACGGCCTCAAGGACGGCACCAACGCGCCGTTCGAGAACGCCGCCGGCAAGTACGGAGCGAGTTGGGGCACCTGGCCGCAGGTCGGCCAGCAGACCGCCACCCTGACATGGTCGTTCTCGGTCGATGTCGACTCGGTCGGCGTGTGGTGGTACCGCGACAGCCCCGACACGGCGAACGCCGGCATGATCCCGCCGAAGAGCTGGGTGCTGCAGTACCTCGACGGCACGACGTGGCGCGATGTGGCCCTGGACGCCGGCCAGTCGTACGGCCGCACCGGCACCGGGTTCGACCGCGTCGACTTCGCTCCGGTGACGACGAAGTCCCTGCGGATCGTGGCCCAGTCGTGGGGTGCGGCGGAAGCCGGGGGCTCGACGGGCATCCGCGAGTGGCAGGTCATCGCCGCGGAGGCTCCGGCCGCGAACCCGGTGATCGAGGTGCCGAGCAGCGCCCTCACGGTGGGCACGCAGTTCCCGGTGAGCGTGACGGGCGGCGCCCCCAGCGCCGACTACGCCGTGACGCTCGAGCCGGGGGCGGTCGCGCTCGGAACGCTGCACACCGACGCCGCCGGCGCCGGGTCCCTCACTGCGGCGCTGCCCGCCGACCTCGCCGCAGGCGAGTACACGGTGCGCGCTGTGCGCGGAGACGTGGTGCTCGAGAAGAAGGTCATGGTCGCGCTGCCTGCGCTGCAGGTCGAGGCGTCCGCGACTCCTCGCTGCGCCGTCGGCAAGGTGCACGTGGTCACCGTGGTGAAGAACACCAGTGACACGCCGATCCAGGTGGAGGTTTCGTCGCCGTACGGCTCCAAGTCGTTCACCGCGGTGCAGCCGGGCAAGTCGGCCTCGATCGCCTTCGCGACGCGTGCCGCCTCGGTGGCCGCGGGCAAGGTCGCGGTGTCCTTCACCGCGGAGGACGGACGCAGCGGCCAGGCGGAGGCGGGCTTCGCCGCCGCCACCTGCCAGTGAGGCTCACGCTGAGCGTGATCGAACGCTGATCGTGGACGGCTTCCGGGCGTCGGCGCACTTCGCGCCGGCGCCCGGACTCATCTCGGAGGTACTCCATTGACATCGACCGCGGCCGAGCCCGACGCTCTCCGTCCGAGCATCTACGACGTCGCCAGGGAGGCAGGCGTCTCGCACATGACCGTCTCGCGGGTGCTCAATGACAGCCCGCAGCTCAGGGACGAGACGCGTCGTCGCATCCTCGACGTGATCGAGGCGATCGGCTACCACCGCAGCGAAGCGGCGCGGGCCCTGTCCTCGCGTCGATCGCGGGCCATCGGAGTCGTGGTGGACTCCGCCGAAAGGGATGCTTCGAGGGCCGCGCTCGTGGCCGTCCAGCAGGCTGCACGAGGACGCCACCACAGCGTCGTCCCCTTCTCGATCACGACGAATGGCCAGGCGGGCATCGACGATGCGGTCGCGCATCTCGCGGCGCATCGCGTCGACGCGCTGTGCCTCATCGCCCCGCGCATTCCGACGCTGCAGGCCATCACAGCGTCCCACCACGACCTTCCGACCGTCATCGTCGCGGATACGGGCGACGGTTGCCCGCTTCCCTCGGTCGCGGTGGACCACTCCGTGGGAGCCGCTCTCGCCGCCCGGCACTTCATGGACGCCGGCCATCACAGCATGCTCCACCTCGCGGGCCCGGAGGACAGCGTCGACGCGGTCAGCCTCACACGGTCATGGCGTTCGGTCATGCGGCAGAGCCATCTGCCCGCACCCCTCGTCGTCGGCGATTGGAGCTCCGACTTCGGCTACGAGATCGGTGCGACGCACCCTGGGATGGACAGCGTCACGGCCGTGTTCGCCGCGAACGACCGGATGGCGCTGGGCCTCATCCACGGCCTGTGGACCCGCGGCATCCGAGTGCCGGCGGATGTGAGCGTCATCGGGTACGACGATCACGCCGGCGCGAGCCACTACCTCCCCCCGCTCACGACGGTGCGGCAGGACTTCGACGCCCTGGGCTGCGAAGCCGTGCACGCTCTGCTGTCATCGGGCGAGGGCCCGCTCGAGGGCGCCAGGAGGCGCCTTCTGCCGCGACTGGTGGTACGCGACTCCGTGGCCGCACCTCACCCGCGCAGGGCACCGGAGCGGTCGACGTCGCATCGCCTCGCCGCGATGTAGCACGGCGATGCCGGCGCGATCGGCGGTGCCGGAGCGACTTCGGTGCGATGCCGGCGCAACCGGCGGTGGCGAAGCGTCGTCAGCGCTCAGGGATTGGCGTCGATCTGCGGGGTCGCCCTGCCGCTGTCGCGGGCGACGGTGTCGCGTGCGGGTGCCGCCGCATCGTCGGTCCTGATCTCTCCGCGCAGGATCCGCGCGGACTGCCCCACGCTCTTGGCGAGGCTGGGAAGCCTGGCGGCTCCGAAGAGCAGGAGGATGACCGCCAAGAGGATCAGCAGATGCCAGCCGTTGAGGTTTGCGAACATCTGCGTCTCCTCCGATCGGCGGGACGCACTCTCGGCCGGCGCGCCATGGGCCAAGCGCCAGTATGTCGCGCTCGCCCATCGGTCGTCAATCCCCGCAAAGGTTTTCAGTCATTTGCTTGTTAGCGCTCACTGAACCCGGTAGCGTGTGCCGTGTTCCGCCTGTGATCAGAGACGAGCAGCCGCGGCACAAGGAGGTCCAGGGAACATCCTGCTGCTCATCACGCCCCGCATTGTCGGGCGATGACGCCTGTCCGGACGGTCGCAACACATCATCGGACACTCGCGGTGGATGGTGGGGTCCGAGCTCGGGCTTGCGCGCGGAGCGTATCGAAAAGAGTATCGAAAACGCGAGATCCACACCTCGTGGATCAGCTGGAGAAGGGAATCGGTGCAATGCTCGGAGAGAGTCGTTCGGGCCTCAGTCGACGCAGTCTGCTCGGCGGCGGACTCGCCCTGGCGGGGATGATGGCAGCCGTCGGGGCACTTGACGCGCGCGGCCCCGGCGCCGTCGCGGCGACGCGCGACCTGAGCGCGTTCCGCGCCGCCGGAGCGGTCCGCCCCGCGGCACTGGTGCGTGCCGGTCAGAAGTTCGTCTACCCCGAGTCGTGGAGCGTCCGGCCGTTCTCCCTGTCGTCCGTGAAGCTCGGCCAGAGCGTCTTCACGCGCGCGCTCAACCAGCACCTCGTGCTCTACCGGGCCTACAACGTGGACAAGATCCTCGCGGTGTACCGCCGCAACGCGGGGCTCGACACGAAGGGCGCGACGCCTCCCGGGGGCTGGGAGGAGTACGGCCCCAACCCCGACGCGCAGCGCTGGGGGCCGGCCGAATACACCCGCGGGCAGAACGCGGCGGGCGCCGGCGGCTGCCTGCGCGGGCACTACGGCGGTCACTTCCTCAGCGGCATCTCGATGGCGTACGCCTCGACGGGTGAGCAGGCGCTGCTCGACAAGGTGAACGCCATCGTCGACGGCTTCGAGGAGTGCCGAGCAGCCCTGGCGGCCCAGACGTACAACGGGGCGCCGCGCTACTCGCATCCCGGCTTCTTCTCGGCCTACGGCGAATGGCAGTTCTCGGCACTCGAGGCGTTCGCGCCCTACGGCGAGATCTGGGCCCCGTACTACACGCTGCACAAGATCATCGCGGGCCTCCTGGACGCCCACTCGCTCGCGGGCAACACCAAGGCGCTCGCCCTCGCGGAGGGCATCGGGCACTGGGTGTTCAGCCGGCTCTCGAAGTGCACGCAGGCGCAGCTGGATCGCATGTGGGGCTCGTATATCGCGGGCGAGTACGGCGGCATGAACGAGGTGCTCGTCGAGCTCTACTGGCGCTCCTCCGACCCGGCCAAGAGCGAGTTCCTCGAGGCGTCGAAGCTCTTCACGCTGCGAACGCTCGTGGATGCCTGCGCCGCCGGCACCGACACCCTCAACGGAAAGCACGCCAACCAGCACATCCCGCAGTTCCCGGGATACCTCAAGCTGGCCGCCGAGCTGCACGACGACCACTACCTGCAGGCCACGAAGGGATTCTTCGACATGGTCGTGCCGGGCCGGTCGTACGCGCACGGCGGGACGGGCGAAGGCGAGCTGTGGGGTCCGGCGGGTGCCGTCGCGGGCGACATCGGTCCCCGCAACGCCGAGTCGTGCGCGGCCTACAACATGCTGAAGGTCGCGAGCCAGCTGTTCTTCAACGACCAGAACCCGAAATACATGGACTACTACGAGCGGACCGTGCTCAACCACATCCTGGGCGGTCGCCGAAACAACGAGTCCACCTCGGGGCCCGAGAACCTGTACATGTACCCGGTCAACCCGGGCACCCGCAAGGAGTACGGGAACGGCAACATCGGGACCTGCTGCGGCGGCACCGGGCTCGAGAGTCACGTCAAGTACCAGGAGGGCATCTACTTCCGGTCCGCCGACCAGAAGGAGCTCTACGTCAACCTGTACCTCGCCTCGACGCTCACGTGGGACGAGACCGGGCTCGTCCTCGAGCAGGTGTCGTCGTACCCCGAAGGCGAGACCTCGACTCTGACGGTGAAGACTGCGCCGTCCGGCCCGCTCACGGTGAACCTGCGGGTGCCGGGCTGGTCGCGCGGCGTCCGCATCGAGGTGAACGGGCAGGCCATCCCGGACGACGTCACACCGGGCACCTACGCGAAGGTCTCGCGCACGTGGGCCGCGGGCGACACGATCACCGTGCGCATCCCGCTGGCGCTGCGCGCCGAGGCCTCCTACGACCGCCCCGACATCCAGGCGCTCCTGTATGGGCCCGTCGTGCTGCTCGCCTCCAGCTCGTCGACGAGCTACCTCAAGGTGTCGCTCGCGGACCGGCTGGGGCTCGACGGGACGATCCGCCGCGGAATCTCGAAGTCCGCCTCGAACGTCTTCACTGTCGGCACCCTCACGTACGAGCCCGCCTACAATGGGAAGGACGTCGCGTACCACATGTACTTCCAGCGCAACGAGCCGAGCGTGAGCTTCGCGGGTCAGGACTCGGGGGTGGCGAATCCGAAGCGCGCCGGGTCGACGCTGCTCGACGACGTGTGGGCGAGAGCACCGTTCGCCGGCCGGTCCGCCTTCCTCGACGCCGTCGGCGAGGTGACGGCGACGTATCTGGCGGACGGAGTGCTCACTTCTCGCAACCGGCAGAAGATCCTGCTCGCGGCCGGCCGCGCGCCGATCGACTCGATCAACTGACCCGCCGATGACGACCGGAAGGAAATCCATGTCTGACCTTCGATCCGGCAGAGCCGGAGTGAAGAGGATCGCGGCGGCCGTCGCGATGATGCTCGTGCTCGCGGGCGCGGGGGCGGCGGCGGTCGCTCCCGCCACGGCGGCGGACGAGCCGATCAACGTCGCGCTGGCATCCGGCGACAACGCCCCCACCGTCGAGGTGAACTACGTCCCCAGCTGGAACTCGGCCGCGGCGCTCAACAACGGCGTCGTGGGCCCGACCAACACGCTCTCCGCGATGTGGGGGACGTGGGGCGCGCCCAACAACCCCACGCAGGACACCGCCACCTATACGTGGGAGCGGCCCGTCACCGTGAGCTCATCGAAGCTCTACCTGTGGCAGAACCACCTCACCCCGGGCGGCGACTCGGGCGTCATGATCCCGTCGGCGTGGAAGGTCGAGTACCGCAACGCCGCCGGCGACTGGACCCCGGTGACGGGTGCGGGCCTCACCTACCCGGTGCCGGTGCTCGACACCGCCGCGCCGATCGCGTCGCTGCCGGCCGTCGAGGCCAAGTTCGACGCCGTCACGACGACGGCCGTGCGCCTCACCCTCGACCGCCAGGTCTTCAGCAACCAGCGCAAGGCCACGAGCGTCATCGAGTGGCAGGTCTGGGGCGTCAACGCGCCGGTCGTCGACCCCGAGCCGGAGGATCCGGACGCGTTCATCGATTCCGAGCATGTCGCCGTGCGCACCAAGACGGGCACGGCGCCGGTGCTGCCGAAGAAGGTGTGGGTGGTCGGCGAGAACGGTCCCCTGCGCTACGTCGACGTGCAGTGGGCCGGAGTCGCGGCATCCTCCTATGCGACCAAGGGCACTTTCCAGGTGCTCGGCGCTCCCGCAGGCTACGACGGGCAGTCGGTGACTGCGAACGTGTTCGTCTCCGACGCCCTGTCCGACACGATCGCGAGCGTGGACTACTCGGCGACGATCACGACCCCGGGTGTGAAGCCCGTGCTTCCCGACACCGTTCGCGCGAATTACGACGACGGCACGTCGAGCAGCGCCGTGCCGGTGCAGTGGGACGCGATCGAGCCGTCGTCGTACGCACAGGCCGACGCGATCTTCGACGTCGAGGGGTCCGTGAGCGGATACGCTCCGGGTGCTCTCGCCACCGTGTTCGTCGTCCAGCCGACCGACCAGGCCGAGCCGATCGTGTCGATCGAGTTCGACTCCGCCCCGCTCGGGTCTGGCTGGTACACCACCGCGCCCACTGCCACGATCACGGCGGAGGGGACGGCAAGCCCCGTCGCATCGATCGAGTACAGCTTCGACGGCCAGACCTGGGAGCCGTACACCGCGCCGTTCACGGTGTCGAAGCAGGGCGAGGTCACGCTGAAGGCACGTGCGACGAGCCAGGATCAAGCCGTCGGCGAGAGCTCGGAGACGATCAAGGTCGACACGCTCGTGCCGATCACCGTCATCGACTACGTCGTGGTGGACGGCTCGTCCGCGACCGTCACCCTGACTCCGAGCGACCCGGAGCCCGGCTCCGGCGTCACCCGCACCGTCTGGTCCGACGGGCCCGACCCATCACCCACGGGCGAGACCAACAACATGTTCGCGACGTACGAGGAGCCCCTCTCGGTCCAGCTCACGAAGGAGCCCCGATACGTGCACGTGCAGACCCAGGATGCCGCGGGCAACGTGGAGAAGTACGTCACTGTCCAACTGCCCGCCGCCGCTCCGAAGGAGCTCGACCTCGCGTCGTCCGCGGCGACGCGCTGCGTGGCCGGCAAGGTGGCGCTGGTGGTGAAGGTGGAGAACAAGGAGGCGATCCCCGTGGATGCCGTCATCAAGACGCCGTACGGCGAGAAGTCGGTGACCATCAAGAGTGGCGCGGCCGTGTCGAGCACGTTCACCACGCGCGTCGTCACCACGCCCGCCGGCTCCGCGCAGGTGACCGCCTCCGAGGACAGACGCACTCATTCAGGGAGCGCGTCGTTCGCGGCCGCCTCCTGCGGATAGCCGATCCGTCGGGGCCCCTCCCCGGTGAAGCGCGACGCGCCCGCGGTCCACACGACTGCGGGCGCGTCGTCGTTCTCAGCCGATCGGCTCGGCGGCTTCCCGCGCCGCACGCTGCGACGAGCGCACCGCGCCGATGCTCGCGACGATCACGAGGCCGATGCCGAGGATCTCCAGCCACGCCAGCGTCTGGCCGAGGAGGAGCCATCCGGCGAGCGCCGCGGTCGCGGGGGCGAGGCTCATGAGGATCGCGAAGGCGGATGCCGCGAGCCGGCGCAGCGCGATGAGCTCGAACGCGTACGGGATCGTCGAGGAGAGCACCGCGACCGCGGCACCGAGCGCGAGGATCTCGGGGCGCAGCAGCGCGGACCCCGCCGACGCGATGCCGAACGGCAGCGACACGAGCGCGCCCACCGTCATGGCGAGCGCGAGCCCGTCCAGCCTCGGGAACTCGCGGCCCACGCGCGCGGATGCGAGGATGTAGAACGCCCAGCTCGCGGCGGCGCCGAGCGCGAACAGCACGCCGAGCGGATCGAGGCGGTCCCAGCCTCCCCCGCCGAGCGCGAGCACGCCCGCGAAGGCGACGGCCGCCCACACCCAGGCCGACGCGCGACGCGCCGCGACGATCGACAGGACGAGTGGGCCGAGCACCTCGATCGTCACCGTGACGCCGAGCGGGAGGCGCTGCAGCGCGAGATAGAACAGCCCGTTCATGACCGCGAGCACCAGGCCGAACGCGACGACCGCCGTCCACCCGGCGCGCGAATGTCCGCGCACCGACGGCCGCGCGATGAGCAGCAGCACGATCGCCGAGAATGCCAGGCGCAGCATGACCATGCCGAGCGGTCCCACCTGCGGGAACAGCAGCACGGCGAGCGACGCGCCCACCTCCTGGCAGGCGAGCCCCGTGACGACGAGCGCGATCGCCGACGTCTGCCCGCGGCGCGGCGTCACGAGCGGCTCGGTGACGGATCGGGAGCCGACGCGGTCACGGGAGGGGGCAGATCGCGGCGGCCGTGATCGCGTCGTGGTACTGCTGGGCCGTCCACGGCAGGCCCGCTTCGGGCATCGTCTCGCCCGAGGCCGCGGCGGCCTTCGACGCGAGTGCCGCGAGCTCCCACGCGAGATAGACCGCGAGGCCCGCGCCGGCACCGGAGTTGTTCAGCACGACGGCGACGGTCAGGCCCGTCGTCGGGTCTGCGAATGCCGCCGTCGCGTACCCGGGCACGCCACCGCTCTGACCGATGAGCGAACCGGCCTGGATGGCTCCGCCGGCCGTGGTGTACCACGACGGCGCACCGGCGTAGACAGGGAGCGGGGCCGAGAACCGGTCGGTCTGGCCGGGCAGCGCGCCCGTCGCGAGCGCCTGCGCGTAGCGGCCGAGGTCGCCGATGTCGGACACCACTCCGGAGTCGGTGTATCCCGTCGTAGTCGACACCGCCGTCACGTCGAGCGGCGTGGCGCAGTTCATCGTGCCCGCAGCGTCGCGCTGCGACAGGTACCCCTGGAGCATCTCGGATTTGGACGGCTCCGACCCGGGTGACGGAAGCTGCGTCGCCCTGAGCCCGAGCGGCTGGTCGATGTACTGGTCGAGCAGCTGCGAGGCCGTCTTGCCGCTGGCGCGCTCGAGTGCGAGGCCGAGCAGGAGGTATCCGGCGTCCGAGTCGACGTACGAGGTTCCCGGCTCGATCGTGCGCGCCTCGCCGAGCCCGAAGCTCGCGAGCTCGCGCGGGTTCCAGGTGCGCATCGGGTTCGAGAGCCACGACGAGAGCAGCTGGCCGGAGTACGAGCCGATGCCGGACGTGCTGGCGCACAGCTCGCCGAGCGTGATGCTGGTGAGGTCGGCGACGCCCGAGACGTAGTCGGTGATCGGGTCGTCGAGCGAGACCGTGCCCTTGTCGGCGAGCGCGTAGAGCACGTCGCACGTCATGGCGCGCGTGATCTGACCGACCTTGAACCGCAGGTCGGCCGAGACGGAGTCCTTGCCCCCGGGCGTCTCGGTGCCGAGGCCCGTCACCCAGGAGCCGCTCCACGGCGCCCAGACGCCGACCACCGCACCGGAGGCGCCGGCGGCCGCCATGGCGTGGGTCGCGGCATCCTGAAGCTGCTTGACCGTGTCGTCGGGAAGATCGCCCTGCGTCTGAGCAGGCAGGTCGATCGGCGCGGGCGCCGGCACGGTGCAGGCGGCGAGGGCGACGGCGAGCGCGACGGCACCCGCCAGGGCGCCGGCGGTGCGGCGGGTATGGCGTGGGTGCCTCAAACTCTCACCCCCCGATGATCGTCATCCGATTCAAACACACGCGGACGGGTTTCCCGGTCTTGCGTCCCTACCCTTGACATCATGACTTTCCGATTCGACGATGACGCCCTGGCCGGAGTGCTCCGCCACATGAACGGCGACCACACCGGCGACAATCTGCTGATCGCGCGCGCGTTCGCTCCCGAAGCCGACCTCGTGGCGGCGACGATGACGGGCTTCGACGGCGACGGCGGCGATTGGGCGGCCGAGACCGCCGACGGCGGGACCATCGTCGTGCGCGTGCCGTGGCCCGGCGGCCCGATCGACGAGCGGCCGCAGGTGCGACGCGAAGTCGTCGCCGTGTACGACGAGGCCTGCCGGCGATTGGGCGTCGAACCTCGGCCGCACGCATAGCCAACTGCAAGTTAGGACGTCCTTACCTTGAGCTAGTATGAAGGTATGGCCGAGCCGATCACGTTCTCCACCGCACTGCGCGAGCGCTCCAGCTCCGCCCATTCGACGAGCGAGCACGCCGGCTTCATGGCCGACCTCATCAAGGGCGAGGGAACCCGCGACGACTACGTCGCACTCGTCGCGCAGCACTGGTTCATCTACGACGCCCTCGAGTCGGCGACCGAGCGCATGCGCCACGATCCCGTCGCGGCCGTCTTCATCAGCGACAAGCTGACGCGCCTGCCCGCGCTCGAGGCCGACCTGGAGTTCCTGATCGGGCCCGACTGGCGCGAGCGCGTCGCTCCCCTGCCCACGACGCGTCGCTACGTCGACCGCATCAACCGCGTCGCGGCGACGTGGCCCGGCGGCTTCGTCGCGCACCACTACACGCGCTATCTCGGCGACCTGTCCGGCGGCCAGTTCATCGGGCGCCTCATGGCCCGCCGGTTCGGGTTCGAGACCAACGGCATCGGCTTCTACCTCTTCGACGAGATCGCCGATCCGAAGGCCTTCAAGGACGTCTACCGCGACCAGCTCGACGCCGCCCCGTGGGATGCCGACGAGCAGGCCCGCGTCATCGACGAGGTGCTGCTCGCCTACCGCTTCAACACCGAGCTCTTCGAAGACCTCGCCGCCGCGAAGTCCGCGCAGGTCGCCTGAGCGCCCCCGCGCTGACGAGGGGTCAGGATGCCGCGGGCCCGCGCACGGCGCCTGCCATGAACCTCCGCACATCCGGGTCGACCTGGATGTCGCGGGGGCGCAGCGGCCGGGACAGATAGAGGCCGTCGAGCGACGTGAGGCGCGAAAGCGCGACGTAGGTCTGGCCCGGCGCGAACGCCCCCGACCCGAGATCGATGATCGCCCGGTCGTAGGTCTTGCCCTGCGACTTGTGGATCGTGACAGCCCAGGCCAGGCGCAGCGGGAACTGCGTGAACTCGGCGACGACGTCGCGTGACAGCGACTTCGACGCGGGGTCGTAGGAGTACCGGAACCTCTCCCACACCGCCGGCTCGACGTCGAACTCCTCCCCCTCGACCTCGACCCGCACCGTCTCGCCGGCGATCCGCACGACGGTGCCGATCGTGCCGTTGACCCAGCGTGGCGCATCGCCGTAGGACGCGACGTCGTTGCGCAGGAACATCACCTGTGCGCCCACCTTCAGCTGCAGCTCGACGTCGGCCGGGTACGCGGCATCCCCTCGTCCGAAGTCGCCGTTGATCTCGGCGTTGGCCGTCTGCTGGCGGCCGGGGAGCGCCTCGAGGTGGCGACGGTTGATGTTGTTGACGATGTCGTTGCGCGTCGCGAGCGTGATGATGGGCGTCTCGCCCTCGGCCGGTGCGGGCGGCCTTCGCGCACCGGTGTCGTTGAGCACCTGCGCGATGTCGGCGGTCACGACGCCGTGGCGCACGGCGTTGAGCATGGCTTTGAACCCGGGATCGGTCTGGCGGTGGATGTCGACGAGCTCACGGATGTTGAGCTCGGCGCCGAAGGGCCCGAGCTCCGCGAAGCCGTCCAGCGACGGCCCGTCGGGCAGAGCTTTCCCGGTTGCCGAGCCTGTCGAGGCACCCGTCCACACGTGCGCGTCGAAGAACCAGAACGACCGGTAATGGTCCCGCACGTACCGCAGCTCGTCTCCGCGCGGCGGTACGGGGGCGAGCTGGTACGGGTCGCCGAACATGACGATCTGCACGCCGCCGAACGGGTCGCCTCGACGCCCGCGGGCCTTGCGCAGCGCCCGGTCCATCGCGTCCATCAGGTCGGCGTTGACCATCGAGATCTCGTCGATGACGAGCGTGTCGATCGCGTTGAGGAGCTTGCGGGTCGCGTCGGACTGATCCTCGTCGTGGGCGCCCAGGATGCCGAGCGGCAGCTTGAACAGCGAGTGGATCGTCTGCCCCTCGACGTTGAGCGCCGCCACTCCCGTCGGAGCGCACACGGCGATCTGCTTCGACGTGTTCCACGCGAGGTGCTGCAGGAGGGTCGACTTCCCGGTGCCCGCGCGACCGGTCACGAAGACGTGCTCCCGCGTGTCCTCGATGAGCCGGAACAGCGCCTCCTGCTCGCGGGACAGAGGCGGGGCGATCACCGATTCATGGTAACGAGCACACCGTCGCTTGCGGCGCTGTGCGCACCGGCGAGCGCGATCGGACGCCGACACGAACCGCCGCGCCCAGGTATCAGCCAGGCGCTGCTTCCTAGAATTGTCGCGTGGACCGGGAGGTCATCGGCACGAGCCCCGAGGATGCGACTGCGCCCTCGGACGACTCGGCGACCCCGCCGCCGTCTCCTCCCCAGGACCATGGGACAGGGGCGGAGGCCCCGCCGAAGAAGTCCGCCCCGCGCCGGCGCGCGCGTCTCGGCGTCGACCTCGCGCTCCTCGGCGTCGTGGGCGTCGTGCTCGTCGCAGCGGTCGCCGCCGGCGCCGCCAGCCTCTATCGCGAGTTCTACAGTCCGAGCGCCTTCGTCGAGCGCTACCTCGACCTGCTCGCCGAGGGGCATGCGGCCGACGCGCTCGGCGTCGCCGGCGTCTCCGTCGATTCCGCCGAGCTCGAAGCCGCCGGTCTGCCGGCGACGGCATCCGATGCCCTCCTGCGCAGCGCGGCCCTCGCTACGCTCGCCGACGTGCACATCGTCTCGGAGACGCCCCACGGCACCCACACCGACGTCGTGGTCGAATATCGGGCCGGAAGGTATCCCGGCCAGACGACGTTCGAGGTCGAGCGCGACGGGACGATCGGCGTGGCGCCGACCTGGCGGTTCGCGAAGAGCCCGCTCGCCGTCGTCGACCTCACGGTGCGGGGATCGATGGAGTTCGAGGTCAACGGCTTCTCGATCGACAAGCGGCAGGTCTCGGTCGACGGCGTGGACGCCGATCCCGGCGCCTCCGTCCCCCTCCTCGTCTTCTCCCCCGGGGTCTACTCCGTCTCGGTGGACACGGCCCTGTCCTCCACGCCAGGGATCGCGGTGCTCTCCGACAGTCCGCTGCACTCCACGAAGGTCGACGTGCAGGCCGAGCCGACCGCGCAGTTCAAGGCGGTCGTCCAGGAGAAGGTCGAAGCCTTCCTCTCGGCGTGCGCGACGCAGGACGTGCTCCTCCCGACCGCATGCCCCTTCGGGTATACGGTCGAGGACCGCATCGTCTCGGCGCCCAAGTGGTCGATCGTGCAGCAGCCGGCCGTCTCGGTCGCCCCCGACGGCGCGAACTGGGCGATCCCGCAGGCTGAGGCCACGGCGCACATCGAGGTCGACATCCGCTCGCTGTTCGACGGCACGGTGCGCCACGTCAGCGAAGACGTCCCCTTCCTCCTCACCGGCAAGATCACCGTCCAGCCCGACGGCTCCGCCTCCATCGTGGTCGTGGGCACCGACACCCTCTGACCCTGCCCCGGCGCCAGTGGGCGCGAATCGCCGCTTGGCAGCCGCGAAGCGACGCGATTCGCCCAGTGAAGCGCCCACCGGCTCGCACCCGCCGCTCGGTGGGCGCGAATCGCCGCGTGCCGGCGACGAAGCGACGCTATGCGCCCACCGACACGCCGGATCGGGGGCCATCCGAGGCGGGTGAGCCGCAGGCCGCACGTGCGGCGCGGCGAGGATGATCGATCCATGGCGACGAGGCGATCGACCCGATGGATTCCGGGACTCGCGGTCGCGCGCGAGTACAAGGCGTCCTGGCTCTGGCCCGACGTGCGTGCCGGCATCGTCGTGACGGCCCTCCTCATCCCGGCCGGCATGGGCTACGCCGAGGTCGCCGGCCTCCCGCCCGAGACGGGCCTCTACGCGACGATCGTCCCGCTCGTCGCGTACGCGATCTTCGGGCCCTCGCGCATCCTCGTCCTCGGCCCCGACTCGTCGCTGGCGCCGATCATCGCCGCCGCGATCCTTCCCCTCGCCCTCGGCGACGGGCAGCGCGCCGTCGCCCTCGCGGGACTCCTCGCGATCATGGTCGGCGGATTGCTGCTCCTGGGCGGCATCCTCCGGCTCGGCTTCGTGACCGACCTGCTCTCCAAGCCGATCCGCGTCGGCTATCTCAACGCGATCGCGCTGCTGGTGATCGTCTCGCAGATCCCGAAGCTGCTCGGCTTCTCGACCGACGCCTCGGGCATATGGCCCGAAGTCGTCGCGATCGTCCAGGCGATCGGGGCGGGCGAGGTGCTCCCGCTCGCGGCGGCGTTCGGCATCCTGTCGCTCGTCATCATCTTCGTGCTGAAGTGGATCAAGTCGCCCGTCCCCGGTGTGCTCGTCGTCGTCGTGCTGTCGATGATCGTGACGGCGGCCTTCGGTCTCGCCGACCAGCTGCCCGTCGTCGGCGCACTGCCGCAGGGTCTTCCCGCCCCCGCGCTGGAGGGACTGCAGTGGAGCGATGTGGGCGCTCTCGCGGGCCCGGCGGCCGGCATCGCGCTCGTCGCGTTCACCGACAGCGCCGTGCTGTCGCGCACCTTCGCGGCGCGCCGCGGCGAGTCGGTGAGCGGCAGCCAGGAGATGGCGGGAATCGGACTCGCCAACATCGCCGGCGGCGTGCTCGGCGGGTTCCCGGTCTCGGCCTCCTCGTCGCGGACGCCCGTGGCCGAGCAGGCGGGCGCGCGGTCCCAGCTCACCGGCGTCGTCGGCGCCGCGCTCATCATCGCGTTCATCCTGCTCGTGCCGGGGCTGACCGAATTCCTGCCGTCCGCGACGCTCGCCGCCGTCGTGATGGGCGCCGCGACGAGCCTCATCGATGTGCGCGGGTTCCGGGCGCTCTGGCGCATGGACAAGGTCGACGCTTCCTTGTCGCTCGCGGCCTTCCTCGGGGTGCTCGTCTTCGGCGTGCTCGAAGGCATCGTCGTGACGATCATCCTGTCGCTCCTCGCCTTCGTGAACCGGTCATGGCGCCCCTACAAGGCGGAGCTCGGGCGGGTCAAGGGCCTCCGCGGCTACCACGACCTGTCCCGCTACCCCGCCGAGGGCGAGCGGATCCCCGGTCTCGTCATCGTGCGCTGGGACGCGCCGCTCTTCTTCGCGAACGGTGCCGTGTTCGACGACTGGGTGCGCGCGCAGGTGCGGGATGCCGGGCCCGGCGTGCAAACCGTCATCCTCGCGGCCGAGCCGATCACCGACATCGACACGACAGCGATCGACGAGCTCGTCGAGCTCGACGAGTACCTCACGGCGCACGGCATCCGGCTCGTCATCGCCGAGATGAAGGACCCGGTGAGGGACACGTTGCGGGAGTACGGGATGTCGAGCCGCTTCACCCCCGACCGCTTCGCGCCGACGGTCGGCGCTGCCGTCGACGAGCTCACGGGCGAGCTGCGCGGCGACCTCGACGGCACGAAGTGGGACGACGACGGCGACGCGAAGCCGGACGTGCCCGACCGGCCCGCCTGACGCACCCGCACCTCAGCCCCGGTCGGAGGATTCGCCCGACGTCGGAGGAATCCGCCGCATTGATCCGACTTCGGCGCGATCCTCCGACGCGGGACGAGCGGATGGGATGTCGCGGGTCAGCCGCCGTCAGCGGCCGGCACGGGCGTCGCGCTCGGCGAGCTCCGCGAGGTGGGCGTTGTACGCCTCGAGCTCGGCGTCACCCGAGCGGTCGGCGGCCCGGTCGCGCCGACGCTGCTGCCGGTCGTCGGACCGGCTCCACTGGATCGCGACCGTGATCGCGAGGATGAGCGTCGGGATCTCCCCGATCGACCAGGCGACGCCGCCGCCGACGTACTGATCCTGCAGGGGTGTCGCACCCCACGTGCGGCCCATCGCGCCGAACCACTCCGAGACCATGAGGCCCGTCTGCATCATGAGGACGATGCCGAAGAAGGCATGCATCGCCATGATGCCGATGAGCAGCACGAGCCGGCCCGGGTACGGCAGGCGGTAGGGCACGGGGTCGACGCCGATGAGCGACAGGGCGAACAGGTAGCCCGTGATGAGGAAGTGGGCGACCATCCACTCGTGGCCGAGGTGGTCGTAGAGCGACCAGCGGAACAGATCGGTGAAGTAGAAGAGCCACAGCGACCCGATGAACAGGCCCGCCGCGACGAACGGGTGCGTAACGACGCGGGCGACGGGCGAATGCACGGCCCACAGGATCCACTCGCGTCCGCCGCGCGTGCCGTCCTCGCGCTTGCGGATCGCGCGAGCCGCGAGTGTGACGGGCGCTCCCGCGACGAGCAGCAGCGGAATCGCCATCGACAGCAGCATGTGCCCGACCATGTGCACGCTGAACAGGTAATCCTGGTAGGCGTTGACGGGTCCGCACGTCACCCAGAAGAGCAGTGCGAGACCGGCCACCCACAGGATCGTGCGGTGGATGGGCCACCGGTCGCCGCGACGCGTCAGGCGCCACACGCCGGCGAGGTAGAAGAACACACCGAAGCCCGCCGCGAACGCCCAAAGCAGATCGATGTCCCACGACGTGAACCAGCGTTCGATCGTGAGCTCAGGCGGCAGCGGCGCGCCGGTGAGGATCTCGGAAGGCGTGCGCACCTCGGGAAGGCCCGAGTTGGTGGGCGGAGGCGTGCGCGCGAGTGCCGCCGCCGCGCCGCTCGCGACCCCCATGAAGGCCAGCTCGAGGGCGATGAGCGACCAGAACCGCTTCGACACTTCGACTCGGCGCTGGGGCGCCTCGCTCAGTGCAGGCCCCGCTTCAACCTCTCCCATGCGGACGATGGCGCGGCGGCGATACCACGCGCCCAGCAGCCCGATCGCGATGAGGGCTGCGACCTTGACGAGCAGGATGACGCCGTACGGGCTCGCGAGGTTCGACCACGTGCCGACGCCGATGGCCGCCCGCGCCGTTCCCGACACGGCGACGACCACGAAGGCCGCGAGCGCGATGCTCGAGTAGCGCGACATCGCCGTCGCGATGCCCGCACTTCCGACCAGGGGCCGGATCACGACGAGCAGCACGAGACCGCCGAGCCACGCCGCGGCCGCGATGATGTGCAGCACGAGCGCCATGACGGCGGCGTTGTGATTGGCCTCCTCGCCGGAGTGACCCTGCGTCGCCATCGGCACGACGGCCGCGACCGCGAGGAGGGCCACGAAGAAGGTCGCCGTCCACCCGCGCACGGCGAAGGCGAGCACCGTGAGCGCGGCGCCGGCGATCGTCGTGATGAGCCACGTGCGCCCCGACTCGGTGTCGACGAGGAAGCGGCCGAGCTGCGCTCCGAACTCCGGTGCGGCGCTGACCTCGGGGTTGAACGCGTCGAGGAACGTGAGGAAACCGGTCACGCCGGCGGCCATCGTGAAGATCGCGGCGGAGATGGATGCCACATCCAGCGCCGTGTCGAATTCGCGCTCCCCCGCCTTGAGCGCGAACAGCGCCGTGACGAGCGCTCCGACCATGCCGGCCGCCGACAGGTTCACGAAGAGGGTCGCGGCAGGCAGACCCCAGCGCACGAAAGGCCCGGGATCGCCGAGCACGAGCGGCGCGGCGCCCCCGCCGAACGCGAGTCCCCAGACGAGCGCGACGAGCGCGGCCGCGACGAGGATCACGGGCCCAGCGGCCCGCAGAGCGCGGGAGTTCACTCCCCAAGCCTACGTTGGGCAGGCTGAGCGGCTGCCCGGACAGCAAGAAGAGGAGGGATGCCGCAACCTGCGGCATCCCTCCTCCTGTGAAGTCCTGATTACTTGACGGCGGCCTTCAGCTTCGAGCCCGCCGTGACCTTGACGCGCTTGCCGGCAGGGATCTGGATCTCCTCGCCCGTCTGCGGGTTGCGGCCCGTGCGCGCCGACGTCTCGACCTGCTCGAACGAGATCCAGCCCGGGATCGAGACCTTGCTGCCCTTGGCGACCGCCTCCGAGACGGTGGAGAAGAGGGAGTCGAGCACGCCCGACACGGCGGACTGGCTCTGGCCCGTCGCGCTCGCGATGCTCGCAACGAGTTCGGTCTTGGTGATGGACTTGTCGGCCATGTGGTTGTCCTCCAAGACGGCGGAACTGCCGTCTTACATTGCTCGGACCAGGAGGCTTCCGCCGCCCGGCTGGTCGGATCGACCGCCTCGAACCTAGCCGAGAACACCCGTCTTCCGCGGATTTCCGCGGATTTTCGGAGTTCTGACCGGCGTGTCGAGGGGCTGGTGTGACGGATGTGACAGATGTGACACTCAGATCGGTGCGTATGACGCCGTGAGTCAGGCGCGGGGCGCGGCGATCACGCCGCGCGCCGTGCGCGCGAAGGCCGGTGCCACGCGGTCCTGACCGTCGAGATACCCGCCCACGAGCGCGGCATCGCGCAGCAGCACGAGGGATGCCGCGACCTCGGCCGGCTCGGTCAGCCCGGCGCCTTCGGCGAGGTGCTCGAGCGTCGCGCGGAACCACTCGCGGTGATCGGCGATGAGCTCGCGGACGGGCCCCTCGTCGGGATACTCGGCGGCGGCGTTGATGAAGGGGCACCCGCGCGTGTGCCGATCGCGGATGTCGACGGCGATGCCATCGATCACGAGGTCGAGCAGCACCGCGGGATCGTCGGAGGCGGTCGACGCCTGCGCGAACAGGCCGCGCAGCTGACCGTCCTCACCGCGCAGGTACTCCAGGACGAGCCCTTCCTTGCCCGCGAACTGCTTGTACATCGTCGCGCGTGTGACGCCGGCGGCTTCGATGATGCGATCGACCCCGACGGAGTGGATGCCCTCCCCGTAGAAGAGATCGGTCGCGGCGTCGAGCAGGCGCTGCCGCGCACTCGCGGGCCGGGAGGTCGAGGCATCCGTCGTGGTGGTCATGGGGTCCCCCTCGGCATCCATCGTGCCATTTCGGAAATGATGGGAATAGTCTTGCGTAGATAGAACGTTCGGTCTACTATCAGGATACATGAGCCGGACGACGAAGGATCCGGACCCCGAAGCAACACCCGCCGCAACCACCGCAACACCACTTCAAGGAGATTGAGATGAACACCACCAAGACCCCGATCGTCCTCATCCACGGCCTCTGGATGACCCCCAAGAGCTGGGACACGTGGGCGGAGCGCTTCCGCGCCCAGGGCCACGAGGTGATCGTCCCGGGCTGGCCCGGCATCGACGACCGCACGGTCGAGGACATCCGGAACAACCCCGAGGCGCTGAAGGGGATCGGCCTGAAGCAGATCGCCGACAATTACGAGCGCATCATCCGGGCGCTGCCCGAGAAGCCGATCATCATCGGCCACTCGTTCGGCGGCGTCCTCACGCAGATGCTCGCCGACCGCGGCCTCGGCGTCGCCTACGTCGGCGTCGCCCCGGGACAGACGGCAGGCGTCACGGCACTTCCGCTGTCGACGCTGTGGACCGGCACGCCGATCCTCTCCAACCCGTTCGGACGTAACGGCGCCAAGCCGCTCTCGAAGCGCCACTTCCACTTCACCTTCGGCAACGACCTGCCCCGGAGCGAGTCCGACAAGCTGTGGGAGGAGTACGCCGTGAACAGCTACAACCGGGTCTTCTTCGAGGGCGTCACGTCGGTGCTCAACGAGAAGGGCGGCGTCACGCACGTCGACTACGGCCGCACCGACCGCGCCCCGCTCCTGGTCATCACCGGAGAGATCGACCACGTCGTGCCGCCGGCCATCGGCAAGGCCATCGTCAAGAAGTATCAGCAGACCGGCAGCCCTGCCGTCGTCGAGTACAAGGAGTACGCCGGACGCACGCACCGTCTGGTCAGCCAGGACGGCTGGGAGGAGATCGCGGACTACGCCCTCGAGTGGGCGACCTCGCACGCGGTCGCCGACGCCGCGAAGTAGCATCCACCCCGATCCGGACGCGGGATCCCGGACGAGAGGCGAGAGCGTCTCGTCCGGGATCCGGTGTCCGCGGCGGGATCGGCAGGAGTGCCCGGAACGTCCAGCTCCGGGCACTCCGACTGTCACGGCGCAGGGTCAGCCGTCACTCGTCAGCCGCGCCACCTCGCCGACGCCCGCCATGAATCCCACGAGATCGGGTTCACCCTCGGTCGGCTGCAGGATGACCGAGGTCGCGCCGGCCGCGAAGAACGGCTCGACGGCCGCGGCGACGGTCGCCGCATCGCCCGCGACCATGAGCGCGGGGTCGGGCTCCGGCGCCGAACGCGCCAGTTCGCCGGCGAGCCGCTTGCGCGCGGCCTCCCCGCCGAAGGCGGCGGCGACGAAGACGACGAGCTCATGCGCCTCGCCTCGCCCGGTGGCGACCCGCCCCTCGACTGCCATGCCGAGGGTGCGGGAGACGCGGTCGGGGTCGCTCCCCGCCGGGAGAACCGTGCCATCGCCGACCTCGCCGGTCAGCCGCACCGTCTTGGGACCCTCCCCGGCGACGATGATCGCGGGCGCCTGACGGGGCGGCCAGTCCAGCCGCACCTGGTCGAGCGAGACGTAGCGCCCCTGGGTGCTCACCTCGTCTCCGGCCAGGAGCGCGCGCAGCGCGGGCACGTACTCGCGCATGAGGGTGAGCGGGGAGGCGGCGCGAGCGCCGATCTGCTGCATCCAGGACTGCACCCCGTGCCCGAGTCCCGGGATGAGGCGACCCGGGAAGAGGCGCTCGAGGGTCGCGATCTCCATCGCCGTCGCCGCGACGTTGCGCAGCGGCATGGGCACCACCCCGATCCCCACGCGGAGGTGTGTCGTCCACGCGAGCACGGCGGACGCCGTCGCGAACGCGGACTCCCGGAAGCAGTCCTCCCAGAGCCACAGCTCGGGGACACCGGCCTCGTCGGCGGCCTGCGCGGCGCCGCGAAGGTCCTCGGGCGGGTAGGAGGGCGTGAAGATCGCACCGATGCGTCGCATGCGAACACCTTGGCACGCGCCGCGGACAGCGGCGAGGCATCCGGATGCTCCGAACGGGGGTGTGCCAGCCGGAGGGGCGATGCGGGGGCAGACCCCCTGTCCCGTCGGATGCGCGCTTCCTACGCTGGTGGTGGTCCACCTCACCGCAGAGAGGCCGTCATGCGCACCATTCACTCCCTCGCCGTGCTCGGCGCGGCGGCATCCGTCCTCGTGCTGTCCGGATGCGTCCCCTTCATCGCGAGCGGGCCGATGACTTCGCAGGATCGCGAGGTCGACGCCGTCACGACGGTCGTGCTCGATTCCTCCGGCGACCTGTCGATCTCGGAGGGCGAGCCGAAGCTCGTCGTGCACGCACCCGAGGACGCCCTCGAACATCTCACGTCCGACGTCGAGGGCGACACCCTCGTGCTGGGTGTGAAGCCGGGATTCGACCTCGGCCTCGGCAAAGTGCGCTACGAGCTGACACTGCCCGCCCTCCAGGCGGTCGAGCTGAACGGCTCCGGCGACGTCGAGAGCACCGTGTCGGCGTCGGGGACGGTGCGGCTCACGGTCGAGGGGTCGGGCGACGTCACCTGGACCGGTCTGGACGCGGAACGCGTCGAGGTGGGCCTCTCGGGCTCCGGCGACCTCGAGCTCCGAGGTTCCGCCACGGAGCTCGAGATCCAGCTCGACGGCAGCGGCAGCGTCGATGCCGAGCACCTCGACACTCAGAACGCCGTCGTCGCGATCGGCGGGTCGGGCGACGCCGACGTCACCGCGAGCGGGAGCCTCTCCGTGGACATCTCGGGCAGCGGACGAGTGACCTATTCGGGCGACCCCGAGCTCGACTCGAATGTGTCGGGGTCAGGAGAGGTCGTGCGCCGCTGACCGGCCCGAGCCCCGCGCGGCGCTCATAGACTGGCGCACGATGGATTCCGCGATCGCGAAGGCCCTGGCACTCGGGCCCGACTCCACGATGGCGGATCACACCGTCGACATCACCACGATCGGCGCCCGCTCCGGCGAACCTCGCCGCATCGAGATCTGGTTCCACAACGTCGACGGCGCCGTCTACCTGACGGGACTGCCTGGGCCGCGCAGCTGGTACGCGAACCTCATCGCGAACCCGCGCTTCACATTCCACCTGAAGCATGCAGTACATGCCGACCTCGCCGCGACAGCGGTGCCCATCACCGCTCCCGATGATCGCGCTCGCCTCTTCGGTGTGATCATCCGGGGGATCGACGACCTCTACGTCCGACGGGGCTCGCGCCGCCACGTGGCTCAGCCGGAGCGCTGGCTCGCCGAGAGCCCCCTCGTCCGCGTCGAGTTCGACTGACGTCAGTCGTGCAGTCGCCGCAGCGCCGTCACGACGTCGGCATGCCATCGACGCGCCGCCGGGAGCACTCCCGTGAAGATCGGGGTGTCGTGCGTGACCCCGAGGTACTGCACGGCGCTCGCCTCGACGCCGGCGGCCCGGAGCGCTGCCGCATAGGCGGCACCGTCGGCGCGGAGC
The DNA here is from genome assembly GCF_044325405.1 of Microbacterium alkaliflavum. NCBI lineage: Bacteria > Bacillati > Actinomycetota > Actinomycetes > Micrococcales > Microbacteriaceae > Microbacterium > Microbacterium alkaliflavum. Next base: position 69,043 of record NZ_JBIQWL010000012.1, read on the forward strand.
GGGTCGTACTCGGCGGTCAGCACGACAGCGGGCGGGAGCCCGGCGTGCGACTCGGCGAGCAGGGGTGACGCATACGGCTCCTTCGCGTCGCCCCGACGGGGCAGATACGTGCGCACGACCGAGCGCAGCTCGCGCCTCGCGATGAAGCTCGGGATGCCGAGCGCCCGCGTCGCGGCGAGGTCGATGTGCTTGCCGGTGAGATCGGTGACAGGGACCTCGAGCACCTGCAGCCGCAGGGGGAGCTTCGCCCGGTCGCGGTTGAGGAGCGTGACGGCGGCCGCGAGGTTGCCTCCGGCCGAGGTCCCGAGGATGCCGATCCGATCACGGGCGATGCCGAGCTCTGCCGCGTGCCCGAAGAGCCACACGAGCACCGCGTAGGCCTGCTCGATCTGCGTCGGGAAGCGATGCTCGGGAGCGAGGGCGTAGTCGACCGCCACGATGGCGACGTCGGCGTCCGCGGCGCGACGGCGGCAGCCGGCATCCGTCGTCGGATAGTCGATGCCGCCGATCCGGAAGGCACCGCCGAACAGTGCGAGGCATGCCGGCACCACGTGGCCGTCGGGCTCGCGCGGATGGTAGATCCGCACTCGGACGGAGGGGAACCCGTCCACCTCGACGAGGTGCTCCGTGGTCGGGATGCCCGGTCCCCGCGTGCCGACCGTCTTGAGCTCGCGTCGATCCCACGCCAGCGCGGCGGCGCGGTGGCGCGCCCGCGCGCGGGCTCCCGCACTCTGCGGCTTGCCGGGGCTCGGCTTCGCCGCCTTGCCGGCGACGACCGATGGTGCGGCGGGCGACGCGGTCGCCGTCGCGGGCACGACGGGACGGCCGAAGGGGAGGAGCGCCGTCAAGCGCGTGCGCATCGTCCCGAGCGCCTGGTCGAACAGGTAGCGCCGATGCACCCGCAACCTGTCGGCGAAGAACGGATCCAGAGGCATCCCTCTCCCTCCCTCCGTGCGCGAGTGTACGGCGCCGGAAGATCGTCGACACGGGGGCTTGCACATCGGCCGCTCGCGTAGTCCGGATACGCGAAAGGGCGGGAGCTCCGAGGAACTCCCGCCCTTGCGGCGTCAGCGGTTGCCTACCAGGACGACTTGGTCACGCCGGGCAGCTCGCCACGGTGCGCCATGTCGCGGAAGCGGACACGCGAGATGCCGAACTTCGAGAGGTTGCCGCGGGGGCGACCGTCGATGACATCGCGGTTGCGCAGGCGCACGGGCGACGCGTTGCGGGGCAGCTTCTGCAGGCCCACGCGAGCGGCCTCGCGCTGCTCGTCGGTCGACTCCGGGGAGACGAGCGCCTTCTTCAGTTCGGCGCGCTTCGCGGCGTAGCGGTCGACGACCACCTTGCGCTGCTCGTTGCGCGCGATCTTGCTCTTCTTCGCCATATGATCAGCGCTCCTCTCGGAATTCGACGTGCTTGCGGATGACCGGGTCGTACTTCTTGAGCACGATGCGGTCGGGGTTGTTGCGGCGGTTCTTGCGCGTCACGTAGGTGTAACCCGTGCCGGCGGTCGAACGCAGCTTGATGATCGGACGGACGTCCTGTGCCTTCTTGGCCATCAGAGCTTCACACCCTTCGCGAGGAGGTCCTTGATGACCGACTCGATGCCGCGCGCGTCGATCACCTTGATGCCCTTGGCGGACACGTTGAGGGTGACCTTACGGCCGAGCGACGGCACGTAATAGGTCTTCTTCTGCACGTTCGGGTCGAAGCGGCGCTTCGTCCGGCGGTGCGAGTGCGAGATGTTGTGACCGAAGCCGGGAACCGCTCCAGTCACCTGGCACACTGCTGCCATAGTGATGTCTCCTTAATACCGTGAGGCCGGACGGCCCCACCCAAGATCCCTTGTCTGCACCCACGACTCAGCCGACCGTTTCAGGTCCAGTGAGGGAGTGGATGCGAACTGCGTGCTGGAGTGCGCGCAGACAAAGAGTCAGTCTAGCACGCGACGGCGCGCCGTCTTGACAGGGGGCCACCTCGCCACATTCCGTCAGCGGCATTCAATTTTGTCCACAGCCGACAAGGTTTCCGCGGATTCGTCTGGGGAAGGTGCCATCATTGGCTCACTTCCATGGGGGAACAACGAAGTTCAGCGGAAGGCGACGACGATGACCATAACCCAAGACGGGGTCCCGCTCTGGCCCGCCTCCCCGTTCGAACTCTCGGATGCGAAGCTCTGTCCGGGATGCTTCACCCCGATCACCGCGATCGTGTGCCCGACCTGCGGCTTCGGGCTCACCGATCCCCGCGCTGTGCGCGTGCTGGCTCTGGGACAGCAGATCGTCCGCCTCGAGCTGGATCGCCGCGAACTGATCGGCGAGATCCGCGAGTCGGTCCGTGTCGCAGCCCGCATCGAGGTCGCCCGCGCCGTCGCGGCGCAGAAGGCCGCCGCCGCGGAGGCGGCGGAAGCAGCGAAGGCGATCGCCGCCGCTGCCGATCGGGCTGCCGCGGTCGCCGCAGCCGATCCCGTCGAGGCGCCCGCGCACGCCGGGATTGCGACGGCGCCCTCGGCACGGGCGGCGACGGCCCCGCCGGCATCCTCTCCTCCACAGGTTCGCCATGCCGCCCCTGAGAAGCCGCGCCGTCGGCTCACCGTGCCCGTGCTGCTGCTCATCGTCGGCGTCTCGCTCGTCGGGGTCGCGGCGATCTTCTTCCTCGTGTTCGCGTGGTTCGTGTGGGGGATCGCGGTGCGGGCCCTCATCATCGGCGGCATCACGCTCGCGTCGATCATCACGGCATCGCTGCTGCGGCGGCGATCGCTCACGGCGACGGCGGAGGGCATCGGCGCCCTCGGTGTCGTGCTGCTCGGCCTGGACGCGTGGGCCGTCCGGGCGAACGACTTCTTCGGCACCGGCGCGAGCGACGCCGCGATCTATGCGGGCACGTCCGCGCTCATCGTCGGCTTCGCCTGCCGCATCTGGGCGCGCTTCTCCGGCCTGCGCGGCCCCGATCTCGCCGCCGCCCTCGCATTCCCCGTCGGCATCGGCCTGCTCGTCGGCGGCACGCTGTCGTTCGACCGCAGCGAGACGTTCATCGCGGCGCTCCTGGCCGCGTCGGCGGGATGCCTCACCCACGCCCTCCCCGCTCCGTGGTCGTCGTCGCGCTCCGGCCGCGACGCGGTGCCCGAGCGCATCACGCTCGTCGTCATCGGCATCGGCTCGCTCGGCGCAGCGGTGCTCACGATCCTGCTCGCCGCGACGGAGGTGTCGACCATCATGTGGTCGGCAGCCCTCGTGTTCGTCGTCGGCATCGCTCACGCGTGGGCGCTCCGCCCGCGAACCGGACTCGAGTCGCTGCCGGCGGCCAGGGGACTCGCCGGCGCGGCGGCGAGCATCGCGGTCGCGACTCTCGCCCTCGCCGGCTGGCTGCTCGCGCTGCGCAGCACGGAGGTGGTCTACCCCGTCCTCGTCGCGCCGGTGCTGGCCACGGTGGTCGCGGTCGGGGTCGACGTCCTGCACGCGCGAGGACGGACGGGGCGCGCCCCGTGGGTCACCGCGTCGGTGGCGGGGGCGCTCGGACTCGCCGGCGGCGCGATCGCCTGGGGTGCGACGGCGGTGACGGCGTTCGTCGCACCGTGGTCGCTCGCGCGGGGCGACGTGTTCGCGCCGGCCTCCTGGGTCGAGTCGCCGTTCCTCGCGCTGCCCGCAGCCGCGGTGATCGCGGCGGTGCTGTTCCTCGCTCCCTCGCTCGCGCGGCCCGGTCTCGCCGACCTGCGAGTGCTGGTCGCAGGCATCCTGGTCCTGATCGCCGCCGCATATGTCGGCGCACCCGGCATCCTCGTGGCAGTGGCCGTCGTCATCGCAGCCGTCGCGACGCTCTTCCTCCTCGTCGTCCGCGAGCGCCGGGGCTGGGTCGCGGTGGCGCTCGTCGCCGCGGCCACGGCGTACCTCGCGGGCCTCGCTGCCCCGTGGCTCTGGCTGGTCGGCGTCGCGACCGCGATCGCCGTGCTCGTCGCGCAGCGCGTGCTCATTCGTCCGACCGGTGACCTCGCAGTTCCCACTGCCCTCGCTCCCGTCCTGGTCGCCGCACTCTCGACGTTCATCGCGCCGTGGGCCCTCATGGCGGCGATGTCGGTCGCCACGTCGGCCGACGGCGCCGCATGGCGCGTGTCGATCGCCCTCCTGCAGTGGGTCGCGGTCGTGACCCTGGCGGTCGCCGCGGCGCTGCCGCTCGATCGGCCGTCGCGTTCGGCGCTCGCGGGCACGGCCTCGATCCTCGTCGGGCTGAGTCTCGTGTGGCTTGCGAGCGGCGTGGCCGGCGGTGCCTTCGACGGAGGCGGTCCGCTCGCGCCGGCGGTCGGCGAACCTGGACTCGCAGTCGCTCGCTCCGGCCTGCTCGTCGTCCTGTTCGCCGTCGTCGCGCTCGGGCTCACGCGCATCGACGGTCGCGCCTCGATCGGAGCCGCCGCGCTGGTCGCGCCGACTCTCGCGTTCGCGGTCTACTCGGTGCTCGAGGCTGCGGGAACGAGCACCGCGGAGTGGATGCCGCTGCCGCTCCTCGGCGGCGCGGTCGTCGTCGTCGCGCTGGGCGCGGGTCTCGAGATCATCCGCCCGGACATGAACAGCCGGTGGGTTCGGCTCGCCGGAGACGTCGGCGCTGCGGCGACCGCCGTCGTCGTCGTGTGGCCGCTGCCCTCCTCGCTGGTCTGGGCGGCGTGCGCACTCGGTGCGGCGGGCTTCGCCGGCCTGTCCGTGACGCACGGCTGGGCTGCCCCCGCGGGCGCGCCGGAAGACGACGTCTTCGCGACCCGGATCCCGGGCGTGGGCGTGAACGCAGCCCCCCGCCGCCCGTTCGCGTGGCCCGCCGCAGTGGCGGCGATCGCGACGTGGTGGTGGTGGCTCGGCGACGGCACCCCGGGCATCGACTACACGACGGAGTCGGCCGCCGTGCCCGCAGGCGCTGCGCTGGTGGTGTTCGCGGCGAGCCTCGTCTGGCTGCGGCGACGCGGTGAGGCGGCGCTCGCGCTCGGCGCGGGCCTGGCGATCGGACTCTGGGCGCCCGCGGTGGAGGGGTGGGACGGCACGCCGCTGCGCGGGACGATCGTCGGCGTCGTGTCGACCCTCGTGTGCCTCGTGCTCTCGGTGCCGATGATCTCGCGTGTGCGCCCGACCGCCCCCATCGGCGCCGCATCGGCGCTCATCGGTCTCGGACTCGTCGTCGTGCAGCGCGTCATCGACGGCGAGCCCTGGCAGTCGGCGTGGCTCGTGCTGTTCGTCGGCGTCGCCCTGATGTCGGCCCTCGGTCACGCCTCCGCCACGCCTGGCCGGCTCGCGTCGCGTCTGTACGCCGAGGTGGCGCCCGGCGCGGCGATTCTGGCAGCCGCGATCGCCGTGGTCTTCTCGCTTCAGACCCTCGCGGTCGTCACCACGGCGATCGGCGTGCTCGCGGCGCTGCACGTCGGCGCCGCAGCCGCAGATCGACCGCCGCTCACGGCCGTCACGCGGTGGACCTCGCTCGCGGGCGCGGCCCTGGTCGGCGGATCGGCCATGCTCACGGGCGTGCTGACCGAGATCGAGGCGGCGACGCTCCCGGTGGCCGCCGCTTGCCTGGCGGGTGCGGTCCTCGCGATCCTGAGGCGTCGCGCCGCGGATACGGCCTGGCCCGGCGGCGAGAGCATCGTGTGGATCGCCGGCCTGGGCGTCGCGACGGTGCCCAGCATCCTCGCCCCGGCCGATCCGCCGCGCGTGTGGACCTTCATCGTCCTGGCGCTGCTCGCCGCCGTCGCTGGGGCGTGGGCTCGGATCCCCGCCTCGTGGCGCGTCGGCGTGCCGACCGTCCTGGTGACCGGCCTCGCCGCGGTGCTCATGGGCGCCCGCGCGCTGCTCGACCCGTTCCTCGGCAGCGCGGATGCCGCCGCCATCACGGCCGGCGCCGGGGCGGTCGCCGTCGCGGTGATCCTCGTGCTCCGCTCCGACGACGACGCTCCAGCGTGGCCGTCGACGCTCATCGCAGCCGCCGGGGCCGCCCTGATCATCGGCGTCGTCATCCTCCGTTCCGACGGCGAGCTCGGCACGACCGCCGTCACCGTCCTCCTCGGCGGGGTCGTCGGAGTCGGCGGAGCCGCGCTGCTCGCTCTGCATCGCTGGCGCGGTGTCGGCGCCGTGCTCGCGATCGGCGGACTCGCGGTCGTCGCGGCGGGCTGCGCCATCCGGTTCTTCGCGGTCGCGACCGACTCTGGATTCGAGGCCGACTTCTGGGCCCTCGCCGGCGGCGCTGTGGCGGTCGCGATCGTCGTGGCGGCCCTGCGAGCAGTGGCGACGATGAGGCTCGGATTGATCGGGGGCGCCGTGCTCGGCGCTGCGGCCGTGGCGTACGCGGTCGCCGTCGCGCAGCTGCTCATGCTGCACGACGAGGTCCGCGACGGTCGCACCCTGCTCGCGATGAGCGTCCTCGCGCTGGCAGGGCTCGCCGGTGCGCTGTGGCATGCGCGCATCGGCTGGACGCTCACGATCGCCGCGGGCCTGTCGGCCGCGCTCCTCGGCGTCTTCGCGGTCATCGGGCTCGGGGTGAGCCCTGTCGAGCTGGTGACGGTGCCGCCGGCTCTCGCCGGCCTCGCGTACGGCTCGATCCGCCTGGCCCGCGTGCCGACGTCGCGCTCGTGGGCGACGCTGGGCCCGTGGCTCGGACTGCTGATGCTGCCGTCACTCGTGCACGACCTCGACGACTCCGAGCTGTGGCGGGTCGTCGCCCTCGGCGTCGTGGCGCTCGCGCTCGTCGTCGTCGGGGCCGTCCGTCGGCTGCAGGCGCCGCTGATCCTCGGGTCGGTCGTGCTCATCCTGCACGCCGTCGCGCAGCTCTGGCCGTGGATCACGTCGGCGTACACCGCCGTGCCGTGGTGGCTGTGGCTCGGCATCGGCGGAGCGCTGCTCATCTTCCTCGCCGCCACCTACGAGCGCCGCGTGCGGCAGCTCAAGGCCGCCTTCGTGACGGTCTCTTCGCTGCGCTGACCCGGGCTTCGGCCTCCGACCCGTGAGCCTCCACCTGACTGCCGAGAACGTGGGTGTCACCCACGTTCTCGGCAGCCGGTTGGAGGCTCACGGTCCTGGCGGGGAGGGGTCAGAGGGCGGCGGCGCCGCGGCCCCAGCGGAACGCCGAGACCGTCGGTTCGCCGGGCACCCAGAAGCGCCAGGGGAAGGCCGCCGTCCCCGCGTGCCCGGCGACGCCGACCCGCGGGCCGGCCGAGATGTCGGCGAGCGGCTCGGCGCGCAGCTCGAGGCGCGCGACGGCACCCGCGCGGGGAGCACCGGTCACGGCGTCGATGCCGTCGTGAACGGGATGCCGCAGCCCCACCGCGTCGCCGAGGCGCCCTGGCCCGCGCGCCAGGTCGCGATCGACTCGGGCAGCCGGACGGCGGCGGTGCGCAGCATCCATTCCCGCCACGACCTCGCCGCCGCGCAGCAGGATTCCGCCCGCGACGCCCTCCGGGCCGCACACGACGTTGACGCAGGAGTGGATGCCGTGGCTGAGGTAGACGTAGAGATGACCGGGCTCGCCCCACATCGTGGCGTTGCGCGCCGTCGGCCCCATCCGCGCGTGCGAGCCCGGGTCGGCCACGCCGCCCGTGCCGCGGCCGTGATAGGCCTCGACCTCGGTGAGGCGCACGACGACCTCGTCTCCGTCGACGACCGTGCGCAGGAGCCCGCCGAGCAGGCGCGGCGCGACCTCGACGGGCAGGCCGAGCAGATCGTCGCGGCGAGCGGGCCGCCATTCCACGGTCATTGCGGCGGCACCCGGCACCACGAGCTGTCGAAGCCCGTGAGCGCGACGATCTCGTCGCCGGTCGCGATCTCGACGATGTGCGTCTCGACGCGTTCGGGCATCGGCAGGAGGTATCCGTCGTACGGATTGTCGACGATGTCGGGAGCGACGACGGTCGCGGCGTACCGGCCGCTGGGCGAGACGCACATGCGGATGACCGAGTCCGTCGACGGCCAGCGTGACAGCACCGTCGTCGTGCCGTCGGCGTCCACCGACGCGACCACGGACCTGCTCGGGAGGCCGCTCTCGTCGAGCGCCGCATAGAGGCGGATCGTGCCGCCGCCGGGCACGGCCACGACGCTGCGCAGCTGACCCGGCTCCTCCGCGGGGGCGACGAGTGGCTCTTCCGAGCCGTCGGTCAGGTTCAGCGCCACGAGGGCGTCGGGCCGCTCGACGAGGGCGGTCGAGCCGGAGACGTCGGCGAGCGCGACGGCATTGCCGAGCGGGGTCGCGGGCGCCTCCGGCGGCCCGGTCAGCCAGAGCGTGCTGTCGAACCCGACGAACAGCACGCGGTCCGTTCCGGGCACGAACCTCCACTGGAGCACGCGATCGTCGGTGCCCGAGACCTCGACGGGCTGAGGCTCGGCATCCGGATCCTTGAGCGACATCGTGAAGAGCATGCTGTCGCGGCCGCCGGCCTCGCTGATGTCGGCGTCGGTGAAGGTGTAGCCGATGAGGTCGCCGCGATCGGCGCTCTGCAGGTTCGTCACCGTCCCGTCTCCGGGCAGCGGAAGCGTGCGCCGATCCTCGCCATCCAGGTCGGTGACGATGAGCTCTGCACGGCCTCCAGCAGCGCCGGCGGCCGCCGAATCGCGGTCCGAGTCCTCGCGCACCGAGACGACGAGGTGCGACGAGGTCGCACGGAAGTCCTCGATGTGCGCATGCCGGAACACGGGGATCGCCTGCCTGCCCATGAGGTCGGTGCGGAAGATCGTGTCCTGGTCGGCGCCGCGCTGCAGCAGGTGGAACCGCGCCGGGTCGGTGCGGAAGGTCTGCGTGATCGTCGCGGCGGGCCCGCCGCCGACGCCTTCGACATCGGCGATCGTGACGGTGTACTCGGTGTCGTCCCACAGCGGGAGCGCGAAGCGCACGCCGATGCTGCGGCCCGAGGTGTCGACGACGAACGGCGTCGCGGGCTCGATCGACACCTGATCGGCGGCGACGTCCCGCAGCGCCTGCGACGTCGTCACGATGAGGCGGGCGCCGGATGCCGCGACCGCGGCCGCCGGGTCGACCTGCACGTCGGTGACGCGCGGTCCCTGCGCCGTCGTCGCGGCGGCGCCAGCGAAACCCCCTACGGCGAGCGCGGCCACGACGCCTGCGAACGCGAGGACGAACGAGCGCCCGCGCCGCTTGCGCGACCGCGACCTGCGGGTCTGCCCGTCAGTACTCATAGGGGTCTCCCGGCTCGTCGATGAACTCGACCGTGTCCGCCTCGATCGAGAGCCGGCCGTCCGCGGCCGAGCGGACGGTGCCCGTGATCGTGACCCACTGCCCCGTCGCCGGCGCGGCATCGCCCGTGTCGATCGGAATGCTCGCGGGCTGCGCGTCGATGACGCAGTGCGTGATCACGAGGCGGGTGAGGTCGAAGTCGCCGTCGCCCGGCGTGACGAACCCGGTCAGGCTCACGGGGTCGCCGTCGTACGCGTCGGGATTCGTCGCGGTCGCGAACACGGTCGCCCACTCGCCGACGCCGAACGTCTTCGTGTCTCCCGTCGTCGCCAGGGCGACGGCATCCGTCCCCGCGAACAGAGGCGGGGCGTCGATGTCGCGCGACATCGCGAGCTCGGCCGAGAGCGACGCGGGCGGGGTCACGAGGGCCGTCACCACCAGCAGGGATGCCGCGACCCCGCCGACCGCCGTCGCGGCGGCCGCGACCGGATGGCGTCGATGCACGTGATCATGGCCGTGGTCGTCCTCGGCACCGAGCGGAAGCGCGAACGTGAGGACGGCGCCGATCAGCACGACGACGCTCATCCCGACCGCGAACCACGTCGAGTCGGGGTTGAGGTACAGCCCGAGCCGACCCGTCAGGGCGAGCCCGAGGGTGAGCACGGCGAGCACCGCGGCGAGGCCGACGCCCAGCCAGCGCGTGGCCATCGGCCTAAGCAAGGAGATTCACCGCCGCCCCGATCGCGAACGCCGACAACACGACCACGACGACGAGCCCGACGAGGACGCGGGTCGTGAAAGTCGTGCGCAGCAGGGCGAGCATCTTGACGTCGACGAGGGGTCCGACCAGGAGGAACGCGACGATCGAGCCCGGTGTGAAGGTCGAGGCGAAGGACAGCGCGAAGAATGCGTCGACGTTCGAGCAGATCGACACGACCATCGCGAGCGCGATCATCGCGATGATGGAGAGGGCCGGATCGGACCCGATCGCGAGCAGAGCATCGCGGGGCACGAGCACCTGCACGGCTCCTGCGAGCGCCGAGCCGATGACGAGCGCCGGCATGACGGCGCGCAGCTCGATGACGAACTGTGCGAGGCTGCGACGGCCGCGCGAGCCCTGCTCGTGCACGACGACGTCGCAGGTCGCGCGGAAGCGATCGGTGAGCAGCGCGTCGGGATCGGGGTGCCGGCTGTAAAGCCAGCCGATGAGGTTGGCGATCGCGTACCCGCCGAGGAGGCGCGCGACGAGGATGCCGTCGTCGAAGCCGAAGGCCTGGTGCGTCGTGATGATCACGATGGGGTTGACGATCGGCGCGGCGATGAGGAACGTGAGAGTCTCGGGCACGGAGAACCCGCGCATCAGCAGGCCGCGCGCGAAGGGAACGTTGCCGCACTCGCACACCGGCACGACCATGCCGAGGAGCGACAACACCGCGCGGCGGGTCCATGCCCTGCGCGGCATCCATCGCTCCAGTACGCCCGGCGGCACCCACACCTGCACGACGATCGACAGCGCGACGCCGAGCACGACGAACGGGAGCGACTCGATCAGCACGCTGAGCGCGAGCGTCAGGCCGTCCTGCACGCGGGTGGGGAGCTCGACCGGGTAGAGCTGCGGCGCGAAGGCGTCGATCGCGAACAGGACGCCGACGAAGAGCACGCCGATGGCCGCCCAGACGATCGCACGGCTCGCCCCCGGGCGCGCGTCGACCGCCGGCGGCTCAGTCCGCGTCACGCTCGCTCGCCCGGGCCTGTGCGCATGAGGCGCACAGCCCGAAGATGTCGACGATGTGCTCGGCCTCGATGAAGCCGTGGGCGGCGGCCGTGCGGCGAGCCCACTGCTCGACGTCGGTCGCCTCGATCTCGACGGCGAGTCCGCACGAGCGGCAGATCAGGTGGTGATGGTGGCCCCGCGTCACGCAAGCGCGATAGAGGCTCTCGCCCTCGGGGCTCTGCAGCGTGTCGGCGTCGCCGGACGCGGCGAGCCCTGCGAGCGCGCGGTACACGGTGGCCAGGCCGATGGGGCTGTCCTCGTCGCGCAGCGTCGCGTGCAGCGACTGCGCGCTCACGAAGCCGCGCGCGTCGGCGAGCGCCTCGCGCACGCGCTCGCGCTGCCGCGTGTTCCGCTGGACCATGGCCGGAGTCTACCCGCGCGCCTTGAGGGCGCCCTGAGCGGGTGCCTCGTGCGGCGGGGTCTCGCGACGCATGCGTCGCCCGGCATCCCGCGTTGTCTCGACCCGCCCGCGGCGTCCGCCGATGATGCGGCAGACGACATAGATCAGGAACGAGATCGTCGTGATGTACGGGCTCACCGGGAGGGTGCCCGCCACGGCGAGGAGGATCCCCGCGACGGCCGACACGAAGCCGAACAGCGCGGACAGCGCCGGCACCGCGACGGGGCCCGAGGCGACGCGCATCGCCGCCGCGGCGGGCGTGACGAGGAGTGCCATCACGAGCAGCGCACCGATGATGTGCACGCTCACCGCGACCATGAGTCCGAGCAGCAGCATGAACCCGAGCGAGACCGCCGTGGTGGGCACGCCTCGCGCCGCCGCCGACTGCGGGTCGAGGGAGTCGAACCGGAGGGGGCGCCAGATGAGCAGGAGCCCCACCAGGACGGCGGCGCTGATCGCGATGAGCCAGCCGAGCTGCCCGCTCTGCACCGACACGATCTGGCCGGTCAGCAGGCTGAAGCGGTTCGCGGAGCGGCCGTTGTACAGCGAAAGGAACAGGATGCCCAGGCCCAGCCCGAACGGCATGAGCACGCCGATGATCGAGTTGCGATCCCGCGCCCGCGCGCCGAGCACCCCGATGATCGCGGCGGCGATGAGGGATCCCACGATCGAGCCCGTCACGACGTCGACGCCGATGAGCAGGGCCGCGGCGGCGCCCGCGAACGACAGCTCGGCGATGCCGTGGACGGCGAACGCCATGTCGCGCTGGATCACGAACACCCCGACCAGGCCGCCGACGAGGCCCAGGACGGCACCCGCGACGATCGAGTTCGAGACGAGTCCGAGGATCTCCACGTAGTCGGGGAGCCCGCCGAACATCGCGTCCCACACGTCCGCCCAGTTCATGCGTGCGCCCCCGTTCCCGGGTCGTCGTGGAGCTCGTGATGATGATGGTGGTGCGCCTCTTCGGCGTCGGGCGCGCCGACCACGACGAGGCGGTCACCCGCGCGCAGCACGTACACCGGTGCGCCGTACAGGGCTGACAGCGTCGCCGAGTCGAGCACTTCGTCGGGGGTGCCGAGCATGAAGCGCCCACCCGCGAGGTAGAGGATGCGGTCGACCGACCCCAGCACGGGGTTGATGTCGTGCGTCACGAGCAGCACGGCGGAATCGGTCCGGCGGCGGTGCCGGTCGATCAGCTGGATGACCGCCTGCTGGTTCGCCAGGTCGAGACTCGTGAGCGGCTCGTCGCACAGCAGCAGCCGCGGGTCGTCGGCGAGCGCCTGCCCGACGCGCAGTCGCTGCTGCTCGCCGCCGGACAGCTCACCGACGGGCCGATCCGCGAAGCCGCGCGCTCCGACCGCGTCGATGAGCGCATCGACCCGCGCCCGGTCGCCGCGGCGGGGGATCGGGAACCCGAAGCGGTGGCCGTCGACGCCGAGGGTGACGAGGTCGCGACCGCGCAGCGCCGTCTCGCGCGGCAGTGGGCGCTGCTGCGGGATGTAGCCGATGCGGCGGCTTCCCCGCGTGCGCACATCGGATCCCAGGGCCGTGATGCTCCCCTCGCTGAGCTCCTCGAGGCCGAGGATCGCCCGCAGGAGCGTCGTCTTGCCCGAGCCGCTCGGCCCGAGGACCGCCACGAGTTCGCCCGGCTCGACCGTGAGGTCGAGTCCGGCCCACAGCTCGCGGCCCTCCCGTCGGAGGGCGGCGCCGCGGATCTCGAGCGCGCTCACGGCTGCAGGGCCTTCGTGAGCTCGGCGATGTTCTGCTGCATCCACTCGACGTAGGTGAGGCCCTCGGGCAGCACCTCGGAGAACTCCAGAACCGGGATGCCGGCATCCCTCGCCGCCGCGATGACGGCGTCCGTCTCGACTCCGCCGGTCTGCGAGTTCGCGACGAGAGCCTTGGCGCGTCCGGACCGGATCAGGTCGAGGGCCTCGAGGAGTGTCGCCGGCGACACGTCCTGGCCCTTCTCGACGGCCTCGCTGCACGCCGGCGGGGTGGCGTTCCCGAGGCCGGCCTCGGGAACGCCACCCCGCCGGCGTGCAGCGAGGCCGTCGAGGAGGGCCAGGATGTGTCGCCGGCGACACGTCCTGGCCCTCCTCGACGGCCTCGCTGAACGCCGGCGGGGTGACGTTCACGAGGCCGGCCTCGGCCGTCAGGTAGAGCGGCACAGGCTCTGTCACGAAGATGTCGGTGCCCGTGCTCGTGGAGGCGACCGAGGCGAGCGATGCCTCGAGATCCTCGATCGAGGCGGCGAAGGCCGCGGCGTTGGCGTCGAAGGTCGCGGCGTTCTCCGGCTGAAGGACGCCCAGCTTCGACGCGATGCCGAGTGCGAGGTCGCTCATGGCGTGCAGGTCGTACCAGACGTGCTCGTTGAACCCCTCGATGTGCTCATGATCGTGGTCGTCGGCGTGTGCATCGCCTTCGCTGTCCTGCGCGGCGCCGCCTGGCCACTCCGGGGAGAACTCGACGGCGGTCAGAACCGGCGCGTCGGTGCCCGTCGCGTGGATGAGCCCGTCGACGAACGCGTCGTAGCCGCCGCCGTTCTCGATGACGAGGTCGGCGTGGCTGACGGTGAGCTGGTCGCGCGCGCTCGCCTCGTACGAGTGCGGATCCTGCGCGGCGGAGTGGATGATCGACGTCACCTCGACGTCATCCCCACCCACGACCTGGGCGATCTGGCCGTACACGTTCGTCGACGCGACGACGTCGATCGCGTCGCCTCCCGCGCCGGCGCCGCCCGAGGCGCCGCCCGCACAACCGGCCAGCAGCAGGACGGATGCCGCGCTCAGCGCGGCGACGGTGAGGATTCTCGGGGGCACGATGCCATCGTATGGGTATTGATAATCGTTCTCAAATTGGAGGTCGCGCTATTGTTCGAGTGGCGCGGTCGCCGGAACCGCCCGGGAAGCAACGCCCATGAGCACAGGTGCGTTCGAGGCCACGAAGACATCACGCGCGGCCCGCGCACGCTCGTCGGCACTGCTCGCCTTGCCTTTCGCACTGGCATGCGTCATCGTCGCCCTCGTGCTCGAAAGGCTCGGTGCCGACGTCGAAATGCCACTGACCCTGCTGCTGGTGCCCCTGTTCTGGGTGCCGACGGCGGTGGAGGTCGTCTTCCGCACAGCGCTTCCCTGGCCGTTGCAGCTGACCTATCTCACCTTCACCCTCGCCGGGCCGTTCGCCGGGAGCGCGCTGCACGTGTACTGGTACATCCCGCGATGGGACTTCTTCGTGCACCTCTACTCGGGCATCATGCTCGCCTGGCTGGGCCTGCTGATCGCCCGCCGCGTGGAGGAGCGCCTCGGCGTGCCGCTGCCGCGCTGGTTCTCACTCACGGTGGCGCTGTTCACGGCGATTTCCTTCGCGGCCGCGTGGGAGCTCTGCGAATTCGGCAGCGACGTCCTCATCGGCACGGCGGCGCAGCACGGCCTCGACGACACGATGTACGACATCGTCGCGGGCACGCTCGGCGGCGCCGTCTCGATCGCGATCGTGCTGCTCGCGAAGCGGCCGCGGACGATCGCGCCGGCATCGCTCCTGAAGGGCTAATCGAGGAGGAGGGCCGGCTCTTCGAGGATCGACGCGACGTCGGCGATGAAGCGCGACATCCCGTCTCCATCGATGACGCGGTGGTCGAACGATCCTGCGACGGTCGTCACGAACCGCGGACGCACCTCGCCGTCGACGACCCACGGCTTCTGCCGGATCGTGCCCATGGCGACGATGCCCGACTCGCCGGGGTTGATGATCGGGGTGCCGGCATCCATCCCGAACACCCCGATGTTGGTGATCGTGATCGTGCCGCCCTGCTGGTCGGCGACCGTCGACTTGCCCTCGCGCGCCGTCAAGGTGAGCTTCTCGAGGGCGCGCGCGAGGTCGCGCAGCGACAGATCCTGCGCGTCCTTGATGTTGGGCACGAGCAGGCCGCGCGGCGTCGCGGCGGCGATGCCGAGGTTGACGTAGTGGCGCACGCGGATCTCGGCGCCGTTCTCGGTGTCGATCCACGCGGCGTTCACACCGGGCGTGCGGCGCACTGCCCAGATGACGGCGCGCGCCATGATGAGCAGCGGCGAGATCTTCACGTCGGCGAAGTCGGGCGAGGCCTTGAGCCGGCGCACGAGCTCCATCGTGCGCGTCGCGTCGACGTCGGTCCACACCGACACGTGCGGCGCCGTGTAGGCCGACTGCACCATGCCGCTCGCGACGGCCTTGCGCACGCCCCGCACGGGGATCGACTCCTCGCGCTCGCCGGCCGGCTCGACCGGCCGGGGCGCGGCGACGACCGGCACGGGCGTGGGCGCCGTCACGGGGATCGTCTCCTCGCGCACTTCCGGCCACTCGGGCGTCTGGATGTTGCGGAAGACGCTTGCCTGCGACGCATGCTTCACGACGTCGTCGCGCGTCACCTCGCCCGCGGGACCCGTCGGCGGGACCGCTGTGAGATCGACGCCGAGGTCGCGCGCGAGCTTGCGGATCGGCGGTTTGGCGACGACGCCGACGGATGCCTCGACGCGTTCGTGCGGCGTCACGGCGACCTTGCGGCGGCGCGACTGCACGTGGTCGCTCGTGCCGTAGCCGACGAGCACGGCACCGCCGGGCTCGGGCTCGGCCGGCGCCGGTTCGCCGTGCTCGCTCTGGCCGATGACGGAGGGGCCGGCGGTCGCGGCATCCACCCCTCCCGTGGCGATCGTGATGATCGCCGTGCCGACGTCGACGGTGTCGCCCTCGGACGCGAGCAGCTCGCCCACGGTGCCCGCGAACGGCGACGGCAGCTCGACGAGCGACTTCGCGGTCTCGATCTCGACGAGGACATCGTTGACGGCCACGTCGTCGCCGGGGGCGACGTGCCAGGCGACGATCTCCGCCTCGGTGAGACCCTCGCCGACGTCGGGGAGGAGGAAGGTCTGCATGCTCATCCGGGTCTCCTGGTCAGTAGGCGAGGACGCGGTCGACGGCCTCGAGGATGCGGTCGGCGTCGGGCAGGAACTTGCCCTCGAGCTTGGCCGGGGGGAAGGGCGCGTCGAAGGCGGACACGCGGAGCACGGGCGCCTCGAGGGCGTAGAACGCCTTCTCCATGACGGTCGCCGAGATCTCCGAGCCGAGGCTCGTGAAGCCCGGGGCCTCCTGCGCGTAGACCATGCGGCCTGTGCGTCGCACGGAGTCGAGGATCGGCCCGTAGTCGACCGGCGACAGCGACCGCAGATCGATCACCTCGCAGCTGGTGCCCTCCGACTCGGCGAGCGCCGCCGCCTGCAGGAGCGTCGAGACCATCGCGCCGTGGCCGACGAGCGTCACATCGGTGCCGCGGCGCACGAGCCGGCTCTTGTGCAGCGGCAGCGCGCGAGCGGTCGTGTCGACCTCGCCCTTGGGCCAGTAGCGGCTCTTCGGCTCGAGGAAGATGACGGGGTCGTTGGAGGCGATCGAGTCCTGGATCATCCAGTACGCGTCGTTGGGCGTCGAGGGGCTCACGACCCGCAGGCCCGGTGTGTGCGTGAAGTACGCCTCGGGACTCTCCTGGTGGTGCTCGACGGCGCCGATGTGCCCGCCGTACGGGATGCGGATGACGATCGGGAAGGACAGCGCGCCCTCGTGGCGGTTGGTGAGCTTCGCGAGCTGCGACGTGATCTGGTCGAAGGCGGGGAACACGAACCCGTCGAACTGGATCTCGCACACGGGCCGGAATCCCGCCATCGCGAGGCCGATCGCCGTGCCGACGATGCCGGACTCGGCGAGCGGCGTGTCGAGCACGCGGCGCGGCCCGAATTCGGCCTGCAGGCCCTCCGTCACGCGGAAGACACCGCCGAGCGGGCCGATGTCCTCGCCCATGAGCAGCACGCGGTCGTTCTCGGCGAGCGCACGGCGCAGGCCGGCGTTCAGGGCGCGGCTGAACGGCAGCGTCTCGACGCCGGTCGCGGCCGTGGTGTCGGTCGCCGTCATGATGCGCCCTCCTCGAACGACGCCTCGTAGCCCTCGAACCACGCCCGCTGCTCGTCGATGAGCGGGTGCGGGTCGGTGTAGACGTGGTCGAACATCGTGTTCACCGGGATGCCGTCGAGTTGCGTCGTGCGCACGCGGATGTCGTCGGCGACCGCGTCGCCCTCGGCGTCGACCTCGGCGAAGAACTCGTCGGACGCCCCGCGGGCCTCGAGGAACGCGCGCATGCGCGCGATGGGGTCGCGCAGGGCCCACGACCGCTCCTCGTCGGAGGTGCGGTACTTCGTGGGATCGTCGCTCGTCGTGTGGGCGCCCATGCGGTAGGTGAGCGCCTCGATCGCGCGAGGCCCTTCGCCCGAGCGCGCCTCGTCGAGCGCGACACGCGTGACCGCGTAGCTGGCGAGCACGTCGTTGCCGTCGACGGGGATGCTCGGCATCCCGTAGCCCTCGCCCCGCTTGTGCAGGGGCGAGCGCGACTGGGTCGACACGGGCACCGAGATGGCCCACTGGTTGTTCTGCAGGAAGAACACCTCGGGCGTGCGATAGCTCGCCGCGAAGACCATCGCCTCGTGCACGTCGCCCTGGCTCGAGGCTCCGTCGCCGTAGTAGACGATGACGGCCTCGTCACGCTCGGGGTCGCCCGTGCCGCAGCGCTCGTCGAACACCAGACCCATGCCGAAGCCTGTCGCGTGGAGCGTCTGCGAGCCGAGCACGAGCGTGTAGATGTGCGTGTTGCCGTTGCGAGGGTCGGTGGGATCCCAGCCGCCGTGCGTCAGCCCGCGCATGACGCGGACGATGTCGAGCGGGTCGACGCCGCGGATGCGGGTGACGACGTGCTCGCGATACGACGGGAAGATGTGGTCCTGCGCTCTCGCGGCACGAGCCGAGCCGACCTGCGCGGCCTCCTGCCCGAGGCTCGGCGGCCACAGCGCGAGCTGGCCCTGCCTCTGCAGATTGGTCGCCTGCCGATCGAAGGCGCGGATGACGACCATGTCCCGGTAGAAGCCCTCGAGCTCGGCGTCGCTGAGCGACTCGATGATCCCGAGGTACGGCTCGGCGGCTGCGGACGGTGCGAGGCTCCCGTCGGCCGCGAGCACCCGAACGACCGCGGAGTCCGCGGTAGGGGAGGCGTGGTCTTGAACCGAGTGTTCGGTCTGGGTCACGTTTCTACGCTAACGCTCGCCCCGAATGGCCCTCTGGGAGAGTTCCGATAACGGATGCCGCGATCCTTAGGACCTTGTCCACGGACTCATGCTCTCCGACGGATATACGGATTCCGTCGCCCGCGAAGGGGCGCACGACGAGGCCGCCGGCGACGAACTCCTCCGCGACGGCGAGCGACTCGGCGCCGGCGGGCAGCCAGACGAAGTTGCCCTGAGCGTCGGGGACGGCCCAGCCGAGCTCGCGGAGCCCCGCGACGAGGGCGTCGCGGCGCTGTGCGATGACCTCGACCCGCTCGAGAAGCTCCGACTCGGCGTCGAGGCTCGCCAGCGCCGCGACCTCGGCGTGCGCCGTCACGGAGAGGGGGATCGCCGTCGAGCGCGCCGCATCGAGGATGCGCGGGTGGCCGATCGCGTAGCCGACGCGGAGGGCGGCGAGCCCGAACGCCTTCGAGAAGGTGCGGAGGACGACGACATTGGGATGTCCCGCGCTGCCGAGCACGCGCATCCCGTCGACCGCGTCGGGATCGGTGACGAATTCGGCGTAGGCCTCGTCGAGGATCACGAGCACGTCGTGGGGCACCTTCGCGAGGAACGCCTCGAACTCGTCGTGGCCCACGATGGGGCCGGTCGGGTTGTTGGGGCTGCAGACGATCACGACCCGCGTGCGCTCGGTGACGGCGGCGGCCATCGCGTCGAGGTCGTGCCGGGCGCCGTCGCCGAGCGGCACCTGCACGGGATCGGCCCCGGCGATCAGGACGAGTCCGGGGTACGCCTCGAAGGACCGCCAGGCGTAGAGCACTTCGTCGCCGGGTCCCGCGGCTGCGAGGATCAGCTGCGCCAGGATCGACACACTGCCGGCCCCGATGTGCACCTCGTCGAGGGTCACCCGGAAACGCTCGGCGAGTCGCTCGCGCAGGCGTCCGGCCGTGGCATCCGGATACCGGTTCAGGGCCGTCGCGGACTGCACGGCCTCGATCACCCCCGGCAGCGGGTCGAACGGGTTCTCGTTGCTCGAGAGCTTGAACGAGCCCGGGCCGGCCTGTGTGCCCTGCTTGTACGGCGGGAGGGCGGCGATCTCGGGTCGGATGCGAACGGGGGCGTCGGTCACCCTTCCGAGTCTAGGAGCGCTCGGGATGCCGCGACACGGCGGCGGCGCGTCGCGGCGTCAAGCCCCTGCCCTATGCCGGAGGTGCGTGCGAGACTGGCCGCACTATGGGATTCCTCGTCCGCGTCGTCGTCAACGCCTTCGCCATCTGGATCGTGACCCTCATGCCCGCGCTGCAGGTGACGGTCATCGCGTTCCCGCCTGGCGAGACGCTGCAGTACGTGCTGACACTGCTGATCGTCGCGGCGATCTTCGCGATCGTGAACACGATCATCGGGACGATCATCAAGATCATATCGATCCCCCTGTACATTTTGACGCTCGGCCTCATCGGCCTGCTCATCAACGGGTTCCTGCTGTGGCTCACGGCGTGGATCACGAGCTTCTGGAATTGGGGCCTGCGCGTCGAGGACTTCTGGTGGGGCGTCGTCGCGGCGATCGTCATCACGATCATCAACTGGATCGCAGGGATCTTCCTTCGTCCGCGACACAGGGACTGACGCCCGGCGCCGCGTCGGGCACGAGGTCGACGGGGCACGCACCCGCCTTGGCCGCACCGAACTCGAGCACCTCGACGGAGGTCGCCTCCTGCAGTTCGCCAAGGCGCTCGCGCACGGCACCCATCCGCGGGTCGGTGGAGTCGTCGAGCATCGCGGCGGTCTCCTCGTAGGCCCCGATGTGGTGCGGGGCGAACGGCTCGGCGAACGGACCGGCATCGATCGAGCGCTCGGCGATGAAGCTGCCCGGCGCCCCGAACCCGATGTCGTCGCCGCCGCCCGCGAGCGCCCCGACGGGGTCGTCGCCGTGGCGGATCGCGACGCTCAGCGTGTCGGCACCGACGCCCGCGTCGACGGGGGAGCCGAGCGTCACGAGCGTCTGCGTGTCGAAGCCTCCCTCGACCGCCAGCCGCGCCGCGATGGTGCCGCCCTGCGAATGCCCGAAGGCGTGGACGACGTCGCCGGGCTCTGCACCGGCGGCCCGCAGCGCCTCGAGCGTCGCCTCGTACGAGGCCGACGGCCTGCCGCGCGCCAAGTCGACATTGGCGTCCCAGCCCCACGCCTCGTCGGCTCTCTGCCCTGTCGTGCCGCGCACGTACACGGCGAACTGCCGTGACCCGTCGGGCATCGTGTACCGCTCGACGCGCACGCGCCCCGCGTCGTCGCTCGGGATGCGCGCCGCGGCGGCCGCGAGCGAGGTCGGCGCTCCCGCCGTCGCGGCGATCGACGGCGTGAGCGGCACGAGGCGCACGGGAGGAGCCGCCCCCGCGAGCCGCTCGTCGGGGCCGACCACTCCCACGCCGGAGCCGCGGACGGCCGCTCCGAGGCTCCAGGCCGCCGCGCCCGTGAACAGCGCCGCGCCCGGCGCGAGCGCCGCGCCGAAGGACGGGGCAGGGCCGGTGAACTCCTGCGCCCACGAGGCGTCGCGCCACAGCTCCGCCCACCACGCCCGCATGCCGGCGGCGGGATGCTCCGCCTCGATCGCCTCGAGTCGCGCGTCGATCCGCGCGATCGCCTCGGCGTCGCCCGCTGCCTCGGCGGCGGCACGTCGTGCCCGCAGCTCGACGGTCTCGTAGAGCGCGGCGGTGTCGCGCAGCCGAGACGCGAGCGCGTCGGGGCGGCCGGCGAGGGAGTCGGTGCGCGTGACGAGCCCGTACGCGCGACCCACGGCACCCGTGTGCGCGATCCGCGGCACGAGCTCCACCTGCCCCGCAGCGCGCCGGAAGAGGCCCGTCAGGTCGTCGAGCTCACGCCCCAGAGCGTCGAGCCGGTCGGCGGCGGCGTAGAGGCTCTCGGTGTCGACGGAGACGATCCCGCCGCTGCGGATGTCGAGGTCGCCCACGTCACCACGCTCCCGCGAGGCTCTGCTGCCACGCGGCGCGCACCTCGTACTCGAGCGACTGGGCGTCGCGACGCACGGCGTCGAGCTCGTCGATGAGCCGCCCGAGGCCCGACCGGTACGCGCGCGCGGCGTCGCACTCCCACGCCGTGTCGCGCTGCAGCCGCTGCAGCGCCGCCGCGGTCGCCTCGAGCCTGTGTCGCGCCTCGGGAAGGAGTCCGGTCGGGCTGATGCCCGTCGCTGTCGCGTTCATGCGTCGAGGATGGCGCCGACCGGCACGCGGACGGCGCGTCCTCCCGGATCCTCGGGAGAACGCGCCGCCCGCTGCGGTTGGGGAGGAGCGGTCGCTCCTGGACCGCGTCAGCCCGCCGGGCCGACCACGACCTCGGCGGTCGCCGTGATGGTGTTGCCCGCGGCATCGGTCGCCTTGTAGGTGAACGTGTAGACGGCCTTGTTGACGGCCCGCACCTGGAAGGACGTGTCGCTCAGCGTCACGATCTCGGCCTTCTTCGCACCGGACGCCTTCGCCTCGACGAGCTCGACCGTGACCGGCCCGCCGCTGTCATCCGTCGCGTGGACGTCGATCGTGACCGGGCTGAAAGCGTTGTTCGGCGGGAAGATCCGCGCCACCGACGGCGTGACCTCGAGGGTCGGGGCGGTCGTGTCGGGCTCCGGCAGGTCGATGCCGACGATCACGGGGTCGTGGTCGCTCGACCGGTAGGGGTCGGGCGCCCAGAGCGCGTCCTCGAGCGGCTGCTTGAACGACATGTCGTAGTCGATGAGGCTCGGCTCGTCGGCGTTGATGTTCCACGGCGAGGCGCCCGTGACGTCGGCGACGAGACCCGGGCCGGCGAGCGCGTGGTCGAGATAGCCGAGCTGCCCGTCGAAGTCGTAGCTGTAGGCATCCTCCCCCTGGTACTTCAGGAGCAGGTCGGTGTAGCCGGCCGCCTCGAACGCCTGGATCGGGTCCTCCTTGTCGTACGAGTTGAGGTCGCCGATGATGAGCGACCGGTCGCCCGTGCCCTGACCGGTGGGATCGGTGGCGAGCCAGTCGGTGATCGCGTGGGCGGCCTGAGTGCGCACGCCGTTGCAGTTGCCCTGGCCGTCGCCCGTGTCGGGGTCGCCGACCGAGGTGCAGGCAGAGCCCTTCGACTTGAGGTGGTTCACGACGACCGTGACGGCGGCGCCGTCGCTCACGCGTCCGAACGTCTGCGCGAGCGCCGGCCGGTTGAGCGTGTCGATGAAGCGCGGGTCGACCGCCGACGTGAGCAGCGCGAAGTCGCCGAGCGGCTTCACGGTCGCCTTCTTGTAGAGGAACGCCGTCGTGATGGCGTCGGTGCCCACCTTGCCGGTGTTCACGTAGCCGTACACGTCGCCGCCGGGGAGGTTGGCGTTGAGCGCCCGCGTCAGCTCCGCGACCGCGGAGCTCGACGGACCCGTCGTCGAGCCGTTGTTCTCGATTTCCATGAGGCCGAAGACGTCGGCGTCGATCGCGGAGAGCGCCGCGACGATCTTCGCCTCCTGGCGGTGGAACTCCTCCGTCGTGTCGGCGCCGCGCGTGTAGTCGTCGTCGTTGGAGTTGTTCGGCGTGGGGTCGATGGTCGTGAAGAAGTTGAGCACGTTGAAGCTCGACACCTTCAGGTCGCCGCCGACCGTCGGCACAGCGGGCCGCGGGTTGGCGACCTGGTAGCCGGCCGGCTGGGTGAGCTGGATGCCGTAGCCGGAGGCCCCGTCGGCGCTGCGGATGCGCTGGTCGAGCACGCCCGTGACCGAGGTGAGCTTGTCGCCGCCGCGGAAGGAGTTGTCGAGCGCGAACGGCTGCCCGTTCGGGTGCATCGCGGGTGACGGGTTCTGTGCGAGCCGGCCGTCGTCGATCGTGACGCGCTCGACCAGGTTCGACGCGGCGAGCGCGGCGGCCTCGGGCGTCCCGGCGTCGAACGTCGCCGTCGGCTGGTACTGGCGCGTGAGTCCCGCGTCGATCGTGCCGTAGCGGCCGAACTCGAAGTACTCGAGGATCGCGAGCGGCTGCGGCATCGTGACGTACATGCTCTCCAGCGCCTCGCGCTGGGAGTCCGTCGCGGGGAGGGTCAGCGTCGCAGGGGCCGGCAGGGCGCCGCCCGTCGCGCAGATCTCCATGTCGTTGGCCGTGATCTCGGTGAGGCCCTGGAACTCGCTCACGACGCCGGCGACGTTGACGACGTCGCCGGGCGCCACGTCGAGGGCGCCTTCGCCGTTGCCGGGGGTGTCGTCGGGGTCGTTGCGGTAGACGAAGATGCCGTCCGACGTCGCGGGATCGCCGTCACCGGCGTCCTGCAGGGAGAAGCCGTCGAACCCGCCGGTCTGGAAGTCGCCGACGACGGTCCCCTCGAGTCGTACCACCGAGCCGACGGCGGGCGAGGCATCCCCCGTTCCCTGCACGGAGCCGATCGCCTGGACGGATGCCGTGCAGTCGGCGTCGCCCGCGGGGTCGACGGGCTTCGGCACGATCGCGTTCGCCGCGCCCGGCGTGTTGATCGCCTCGCCGTAGACGGGCGTGCCGGCGAAGCCCGGGATGCCGGCCAGGTCGAAGTCGTTGCGCACCCAGTCCGCGGTGGTGTCGGTGTCGGTGCCGTCGGGGATGCGCGAGGCACCGCCCGGCGCGAAGGCCTGGCCGTCGTACGCGACGCCGAGCGTCACTCCGCCGTAGGTGCGGTCGGTCGCACCGCCGTCGTTCACCGCGACGGCGTCGACGACCGTGAGACCGGCGGCGTCGATGACGCCGTCGTCGTTCGTGTCGATGTCGGAGCCGCTCGCGGGGATCGTCCCGGTCACGAGGAGCAGGCTCACCGTGCCGTTCTCGATCGCGTTCGCGGGCAGGTTGATGAGCACACGGCCGGACGCATCCGGGGCGCCCGGCGTGTACACGCCGTCGACGACTCCGAAGACGGGTGAGTCGCCCTCGATCTGCAGCACCCGGTACGCGGAGAGGTCGGTGCCGGGCGCGGTCAGCAGCTCGACGTACTCGACGTCGGTGCCGACCGTGCTGGCCGAGAACTCGTTGATCACGACGGGCGCAGCCGCGGCCGCGGGCTGCACGGCAGCGAGCGCTGCAAGGGCGACGGCGCCGGTGGCGACGAACGCGGACGGACGGATAAGGCGATGCACGGGGCCTCCTCAGCGAGCACGTGGAAAGGAGGCCTCGTGGGCCTCCCCGCGGCCACGCTAGGGGAGGTGCGCGTGCGACGGTAGATCTTGCGGTGTCCGCCCGGTGAACGGTATGGGAGCGCTTCCGACTGTGCACGCGCCCCGCTGAGGAAGAGAATGGAGCCCATGACCGCGAGCGCCGCCGACCCCTTCCGGGTCGTCTTCGTGTGCACGGGCAACATCTGCCGCTCCGTGATGGCCGAGGTCGTCTTCCGGGGATTCGCGGATGTCGCGGGGCTCCGCGACCGGGTCGGCTCGTCGAGTGCGGGCACGGGCGACTGGCACGTCGGCGAGCGCGCCGACATGCGCACGATCGAGGCGCTCGAGCGGCGCGGCTACGACGGCGCCCACCACCGGGCGCGCCAGTTCACGCTCGCCGACTTCGCGCACAACGATCTCGTCGTCGCGCTCGACCGCAGCCACGAGCGCATCCTCAAGGGGTGGGCGCCCTCTGAGGCCGACGCCGACAAGATCGCGCTGCTCATGTCGTTCGACCCCGCCGCGCGCAGCCTCGACGTGCCCGACCCCTACTACGCGGGCCCGGGGATGTTCGACGAGGTGCTCGGTATGATCGAGAGCGCGAGCCGGGCGCTCTTCCGGCAGCTCGAACCCGCGATACGACCCGCCGTCTGATCCGGCGCGGTCTCGCGGCAGCCGACGGGAGTCCCGTGACCACTTCTTCCGACCAGCCCCTGGGTGACCAGCCTCTCAGCCCCCTCGACGGGCGCTACCGCGCCGCCGTGTCCGGGCTGGGCGAATACCTCTCCGAGGCGGGCCTGAACCGCGCCCGCGTCGAGGTCGAGGTCGAGTGGCTCATCGCCCTCACCGACCGGTCGCTGTTCGGCACCACGCCCCTCGGCGAGACCGACAAGGACCGGCTCCGCGTGCTGTATCTCGACTTCGGCCCGGACGAGATCGCGTGGCTCGCCGAGCGCGAGGCCGTGACCCGGCACGACGTCAAGGCCGTCGAGTACCTCGTGCGCGACCGCCTTGCGCAGATGGGTCTCGACGGCATCGCCGAGCTCACGCACTTCGCGTGCACGAGCGAGGACATCAACTCGACCGCGTATGCGCTCACCGTCAAACGCGCCGTCGAAGACGTGTGGCTGCCCAAGCTCCGTGCCGTGATCGCCGCCCTTCGCGCGCTGGCCGAGCAGCACCGGGATGCCGCGATGCTGGCCCGCACGCATGGGCAGCCGGCGACCCCCACGACGATGGGCAAGGAGCTGGCCGTCTTCGCCTGGCGCCTCGAGCGCGTCGCGGCGCAGGTCGAGGCATCCGACTTCCTCGCGAAGTTCTCGGGCGCGACAGGCACGTGGTCGGCGCACCTCGCAGCAGAGCCCGACGTCGCGTGGCCCATCGTGTCGCAGGAGTTCATCGAGTCGCTCGACCTCGGCTTCAACCCCCTCACGACGCAGATCGAGTCGCACGACTGGCAGGTCGAGCTCTACGACCGCATCCGCCACGCGGGCGGCATCCTGCACAATCTCGCGACGGATGTCTGGACCTACATCTCGATCGGCTACTTCACGCAGATCCCGGTCGCGGGCGCAACGGGCTCGTCGACGATGCCGCACAAGATCAACCCGATCCGCTTCGAGAACGCCGAGGCCAACCTCGAGATCTCGAGCGGGCTGCTCGCGACCCTCTCGCAGACCCTTGTCACGAGCCGCCTGCAGCGCGACCTCACCGACTCGACGACTCAGCGCAACATCGGCGTCGCCCTCGGCCACTCGCTGCTCGCGCTCGACAACCTGCAGCGCGGGCTCGGCGAGATCTCGCTCGCGGAGGACGTGCTGCAGGGCGACCTCGACGGCAACTGGGAGGTGCTCGGCGAGGCGATCCAGACCGCCGTGCGCGCCGAGATCGTCGAGGGGCGCTCGCAGATCAGCGACCCCTACGCCCTGCTCAAGGAGCTCACCCGCGGCCGCCGCGTCGGCGCTGCGGAGCTGGCCGAGTTCGTGCGCGGCCTCGACATCGGCGACGCGGCGAAGGAGCGCCTCCTGGTGCTGACCCCTGCCACCTACACGGGACTCGCGTCGGAGCTGGTCGACGTGCTCGACGAGGAGCTCCCCGCCCACCCCGAGGATTAGGAGCGGGGCTGGTCGCCGGCGGGCTTGTCACCCGCCGGCTTTTCGCCGGTCGACCCGTCGGCCTTGTCGTCGTAGAGGACGGGCCGGTCGACCTGCTTCTGGATCTGCGCGGGGTCGACCGCGAGCAGCAGGAGCGAAACGATCAGCAGCACGGCGATGAACGAGATGCCGGCGGCGATCGCGGCGACGACCAGGGCGCGCTGGATCTCGTCGGCGGGCTTCTGCTGGAAGAACCCCATCGAGACGAGTGTCACGATGCCCGCGAACACGGCGGCGCCGAACGCGAGCCCGAGCAGCTGCACGGGCTTCATGAGGTCGCGGCGGGTGGGCTTGTGATCGGTCATGCGTTTCCCTGATCGGATGCCGCCGGCGCGCCCTCCGCGGGCGGGGAGGCGACAGGCGACCGGCGGGGCGAGAAGCCCGCGATCGCGAGATAGACGGCGATGATGGCGGCGTACCCGCCGAAGATCCCCACGCCGATGGTGATGCCGGTGAGCGTGAACGACCGGCCAGCGTCGGCGATGTAGTAGTTGAGCGCGTACTGCGTCGGCACGAACAGGAGGCCGAGGCCCAGCACGATCGTGATGATCCCGACGGTAAGGGCGTCACGGGCTTCGCTGCGGGCCTGCGGATCGGTCGATCCGCGCAGTGTGCGCCGCCAGCGGATGCCGGCGACGAGCTCGATGGTCCCCGCGAGCAGCGCCCAGACGATGACGACGACGAAGAAGACCGTCGTCGTGCGCCACGTGGAGACGCCGCCGACCATTCCGGCGACGACGGTCAGGATGCCCATCAGGACGAACGGCCACCGACGCCCGGCGGGGTACACGAGCCAGATCGCGAGGAAGAACACGATCGACGTCGCGATGGCCCAGCCGCTGAACACCGACATGCCGATGGCCGCCGAGTGGTCGGGCGAGAACGTGATCATGACCGCCGCGAGGGCCGCGAACGCGGCACGTGCGAGCTGCACATGCCGCACCTCGAAGGTGCGCGGGGCGCGGGATGATGACACGGCTGACTCGGGAGAAGCGGCGGAAGGGATGCCTCCAGTCTAGGTCGCCCTCGGGTCGGTCCCGGTCGCGCGCCTAAAGGATGGCCAGCGCCTGATCCAGATCGGCGACGAGGTCGTCGACCGACTCGATGCCCACGGAGAGGCGAACGACCTCCTCGGGCACCGCGAGCTCGGTGCCGCGCACCGACTTGTGGGTCATCTCGTCGGGGTAGTTGACGAGAGACTCGACGCCGCCGAGCGATTCGGCGAGCTGGAACATGCGCGTGGACTCGACGAACCGGCGAGCGGTCTGTCCGTCGGCGAGCGCGAGCGAGACGATGCCGCCGAACGCCGACATCTGGCGTGCCGCGACATCGTGGCCGGGGTGATCGGTGAGGCCCGGGTAGTAGACCTTCGCCACTCGTTCATGCCCGGAGAGGAATGAAGCGACCGCGGAGGCGTTCTCGCTGTGCCGCTGCATGCGCAGGGCGAGCGTCTTGATGCCCCGCGTCGTGAGCCACGCGTCGAGCGGGCCCGACACGCCGCCGACGGCGAATTGGAGGAACTTGACCTTGTCGGCGAGCTCGTCGTCTTCGATGACGAGCGCACCGCCCACGACGTCGGAGTGCCCGCCGAGGTACTTCGTCGCCGAGTGCACCACGACGTCGGCCCCGAGTCCGATCGGCTGCTGCAGCGCGGGCGACGCGAACGTGTTGTCGACGACGACGATCGAGCCCGCCTCGTGGCCGAGCCGCGCGAGCCCCGCGATGTCGGTGATCTTGAGCAGCGGGTTGCTGGGCGTCTCGACCCACACGATCTTCGCGGGCCGCTCGTCGAGGCTCGCCTTCACGACGTCGAGGTCGTGCATGTCGATCACGCGCACCTTCACGCCCCACGGTCCGAGCACGCGCGAGATGAGGCGGTAGGTGCCGCCGTAGACGTCATTGCCCAGGAGCACCTCGTCACCCGGCTCCAGCGCGGCGCGCAGCAGGGCGTCCTCGGCCGCGAGTCCCGAGGCGAACGAGTAGGCGTGCGTGCCCCCCTCGATCGCGGCGAGCTGCCGCTCCAGCGCCGTGCGCGTCGGGTTGCCGCTGCGTCCGTACTCGAACCCGTGCCTCAGGCCGCCTATGCCGTCCTGGACATACGTCGTCGAGAAGTGCACGGGAGGGATCACCGCGCCTGTCGTCGGGTCGGCGATCTGGCCCGAATGCACCGCGAGGCTCTCGAAGCCGCGGGCGCGGACACGGGACGTGGGAAGGGTCGGTTCGTCACTCACAGGGTGCTCCTCGCTTCGGTGTCGGCGGCAGAGTCCTGGACGATGCCGTCTACGGAATAGCCGTGCTCTCTCATCCAGTCGTCGTCGAAGAGCTTGCTGAGATAGCCGCGGCCGTGGTCGGGCAACAACACCACCACGACGGCGTCGTCGGGCAGGTCGCGTGCTGCGCGCAGCGCCCCGACGACGGCCATCCCGCTCGACCCCCCGACGAGCAGCCCCTCCTCGCGGGCGAGTCGACGCGTCATGGCGAACGACTCCGCATCGCTGACGCGGTGGATCTCGTCGACGACCGACGGGTCGTAGGCCTCCGGCCAGAAGTCCTCGCCGACACCCTCGACGTCGTACCCGTGCACGGGTCCGCCCGAGTAGATCGAGCCGACCGGGTCGACGGCGACGATCCGCACCTCGCCCGACGACGCCTCCTTGAGGAAGCGCCCCGTTCCGGTGATCGTGCCGCCCGTGCCGACGCCCGCGACGAAGTGCGTGACCGTTCCGTCGGTGTCGCGCCAGATCTCGGGGCCCGTCGTCTCGTAGTGGCTGCGCGGCCCATTCTGGTTGGCGTACTGATTGGGCTTGTAGGCCCCCGGGATCTCGCGCACGAGCCGGTCGGAGACGCTGTAGTACGAGCGGGGGTCCTCCGGCTCGACGGCCGTCGGCGCGACGACGACCTCTGCACCGTAGGCCCGCAGCACAGCGCGCTTGTCCTCGGCGACCTTGTCGGGCACCACGAAGACGCAGCGGTAGCCGCGCTGCTGCGCGACGAGGGCGAGGCCTACGCCGGTGTTGCCGCTCGTCGGCTCGACGATCGTGCCGCCGGGCCCCAGCAGGCCCTCGCGCTCGGCCGCGTCGATGATGTTGCCGGCGATGCGGTCCTTCGACGAGCCGCCGGGGTTGAAGTACTCCACCTTCGCGAGCACCGTGGCGCCGACGCCGGCGGTGACATGGTTGAGGCGGACGAGTGGGGTGTTGCCGACGAGGTCGGCGACGCTCTGCGCGTATCGCACGGGGGTGTCCTCAATGTGGGGCCGCGCTTCAGATCGCGCGGGAGCTGTCAGTGGTCGGTGAGAAGTGCGAAGGCACTCAACGACGACAACGACAGGTCTGCACGTCCCGAAGCCTACGTGCGCACGGGCGCCGCGGCGCTTTTGTTACGTAGCCTCACGCTACGTGACGGAGCGTCACGCGTCGACGGTGCCCCTGACGAGGGCGAGGGATGCCTCGACCGCCCGCTCGATCTGCGTCACCAGGCTGTCGCTCGCGATGCGGCCGTCGGCGTAGTCGCCGGGCCGTGCGTAGATGCCGACGGGCGCCGTCAGGGCGCGGAAGAACGCGAAGAGCGGACGCAGCTCGTGATCGATCGCGAGGGTGTGCTGATCGTTCCCGCCGCCGGCGGCGAGGATCACGGGCACGCCCTCCAGGGCGTCCTGATGCACGAGGTCGAAGAACGACTTGAACAGGCCCGTGTACGAGCCGCGGTAGATCGGCGTGCCGACCACGACGAGGTCGGAGCGTCCGAGGCGCTCGAGGGCGAGCTCGAGGGCCGCGGTGCGCTCACCGCCGGTGAGGGCCGACGCGATGTCGCGCGCGAGCGCACTGAGCTCGACGACCTCGGCATCGACATCACGCTCGCGGGCGATGCGCGAGACGATGCCCTCGAGCAGGACGGTGGTGAATCCGGGGGCGTGGAGGCTGCCGGAGACGGCGGTCACGACGAGGGTCATGGTCGGCATCCTTTCGCGGATGCCGCGGGCGAGGCCACGTCGACTGTGCGACATTACGGCCTGTTTCGCCGGCTCCGTCGCGGGTTTCGGCGTGTTTCATCCGGCCGCCAGGCGGCGTTGAAGCCCGGGCTAGCGTCGCCGTCATGTCGCAGCCGATCCCCGTCGCTCCCCACCCCGTCGCGTCGCACAACGACCACCCGGCACGTACCGCAGGGTCGCTCGCCGCCGACGACTTCAAGGCGCTCTTCCGTGGACACCCCGGCGGCGTCGCGGTCATCACCGCCGACAGCGGCACGGGGCCGGTCGCCCTCACCGCGACGTCGGTGTCTTCCGTCAGCGCCGAGCCCCCGCTGCTCGTCTTCTCGGTCTCGGAGCTCTCCTCGGCGGCGCCGGCCGTGCTCGAGGCCGACACCGTCGTCGTGCACCTGCTCGACGCCGACGACATCGACGTCGCGCGGATCGGCTCGACGAGCGGCATCGACCGCTTCGCCGACGCCGACCGATGGTCGCGTCTCGTCACGGGCGAGCCCGTCTACCACGGCGTGCGCGCGTGGGTGCGGTGCGCCGTCATCAACCGCATGGACGCCGGCGGCTCGACCGTCATCGCGGCGCACGCGCTGCAGTCCAGCATCGCGCGCGACGTCGATCCCGGGGAGCC
Organism: Microbacterium alkaliflavum; assembly: GCF_044325405.1. Classification (NCBI taxonomy): domain Bacteria; kingdom Bacillati; phylum Actinomycetota; class Actinomycetes; order Micrococcales; family Microbacteriaceae; genus Microbacterium; species Microbacterium alkaliflavum. The sequence continues at coordinate 100,336 of NZ_JBIQWL010000012.1, forward strand.
CGGCAACGCGCTGGTCTACCACAACCGCACCTGGCACCGTCTGGGCGACCACTCGCGACTCGGCTGACACCCGCCGGCGCGCCGGGGATGCGGCATCCCTCGACCGCTACGGCACGCGGTACCCCGCGGCCCGGAACAGCTCGTACCACTCCGCGCGAGTGAGGGGGACGTCGGAGCCCTGCGCCGCGCCGGCGACACGCTGCGGGTTCGTCGTGCCGAGCACGACCTGCATGGTCGCGGGATGCCGGGTGATCCAGGCCGTCGCGATCGCGATGGGCGGCACGTCGTAGGCCTTCGCGAGGCGGTCGATCACGCCGTTGAGCTCTGCGTAGTGCGGGTTGCCCAGGAAGACGCCCGTGAAGAAGCCGGCCTGGAACGGCGACCACGCCTGGATCGTGATGCCGTGCAGGCGGCAGTAGTCGAGGATGCCGCCGCCGTCGAGCGTGAGCGACTGCTCCGTGCCCTGCATGTTCGCCGCGACGCCCTGCGCGATGATCGGCGCGTGCGTGATCGACAGCTGCAGCTGATTGGCGACGATCGGCTGGCGGACGGATGCCTTGAGCAGCTCGATCTGCCCAGGGGTGTGGTTGGAGACGCCGAACGCGCGCACCTTCCCCGCCTGCGAGAGCTCGTCGAAGGCGCGGGCGACCGCGTCGGGTTCGACGAGGGCGTCGGGGCGGTGGAGGAGCAGGATGTCGAGGTAGTCGGTGCCGAGCGCGCGCAGCGACCCGTCGACCGACTCGATGATGTGCTCGTACGAGAAGTCGAAGTACGGGCCGTCGGTCACGATGCCGCACTTCGTCTGGATCGTGACCTGCTCCCGATCGGCGGGGGAGAGCTGGAGCGCCTCGGCGAATCGGCGCTCGCACGCGTGCAGCGCCCCGCCGTACACATCGGCGTGGTCGAAGAAGTCGATGCCGGCGTCGCGGGCGCTCTTCACGAGCGTCCGGATCGCGTCGTCGTCGAGCTGCGCGATGCGCATCAGCCCGAGCACGACGTTGGGCGCAGGGCGATCGATGCCCTGGAGGGCGATGGTCTTCATGGAAGCAGGATCCTCTCTCTTGCCCTTTCACGGTAGGGAGAGGCACTCTAGAAGTCCAACGACTATATGTGATGCGATTCAGAACCGAGGGGCATTAATGGAGCAGCGTCAGCTCGAGTACTTCGTCGCTCTCGCGGAGGAGCAGCACTTCACGCGCGCGGCCGAACGCTGCCGTGTCTCGCAGTCGGGGCTGTCGGCCGCGATCCGCCGGCTCGAGTCCGAGCTCGGCACGCGGCTGTTCGAGCGGACCACGCGCTCGGTCGTGCCGACGACCGCGGGCACGGCGCTCATTCCGCATGCCCGCGAGATCCTGGCGCAGACGGCGGCGGCACGGGATGCGGTCGTGCGATCCTCACTGCAGCTCGCGGGTTCGCTGCGGGTCGGGTCGGAGCAGTGCCTCGGCTCGGTCGACGTGAATCTGCTGCTCGAGCGCTTCCACCGTCGCTATCCGGCGGTCGACATCCAGTTCATGCAGGCGGGCTCGGCGCACCTGGTCGACCTCGTGCAGGACGACGAGCTCGATGTCGCATTCGTCGGCGGCATCGAGCTGCCGCCGACGCTCCAGACGATCGAGCTCGGCCGCCGGCCCGTCGTGCTGCTGTGCCCCGTCGACCATCCGCTCGCGACGCGGTCGTCGGTGTCGCTGTCGGCGCTGACGACGAGCGACTTCGTCGACTTCCGGCCGTCGTGGGGTGTGCGGCGACTCAACGACGCAGCCTTCGCGCGTCGTGGCCTCACACGCGCGGTGCGGTGCAGCGTCGACGACGTGCACACTCTCATCGACCTCGTTCGGCGCGGGCTCGGCATCGCGCTCGTGCCCCAGCACGTCGCCCACAAGCCCGAGGCGCGTCTGCTCCCTTCGGTCGACCTGACGCCGGGGGAGTCGGCCGACTGGGTCGTGTCGGCCGTCGTGACGAGCGCCGCGAGCCTCGCGCCGCGACTGCTCGAGATCACGGAGGACCCCGCCACCGAGGAGCCGCCGCAGGCGGCGTGACCGCGGTCGCTGATCCAGCGGCGCACATGCGTCGCTGAGCCTGCTGAAGGGTCAGGCGGTGCGCAGCTCCTCGGGCTCGACGACGACGTCCACGAGTGCGCCGTTGCGCCACAGCGTCATCTCCATGCGGCGGCCGATCGCACGCTCCACCATCTGCCGCTGCACGCCCGTCACCGAGGTGATGGGCTGACCGTCGAGGGCGATCACGATGTCGCCGCGCCGGGCGCCGGCATGATCCGCGGGGCTCCCCTCGACGACCGAGGCGACCTGCATCCCCGTCTTCGCGCCGACCTTCGCGGCGACCGGCGGGGCGAGCGGGACTTGCGCCCCCGCGACACCGAGCCACGCGCGCCGTACGCGGCCCGAGGCGATGAGCGAGTCGATGATGGCACGGGTCGTCGGATTGATCGGCACGGCCAGCCCCAGTCCGATGCCCGCGACCGCGGTGTTGACGCCGACCATGCGACCGCGGCTGTCGGCGAGGACGCCGCCGCTGTTGCCGGGATTGAGTGCGGCATCCGTCTGGATCACCTCGTCGATGACCCGCCCGGCGCGCGTGGGGAGCGAACGCCCCAGCGCCGACACGATGCCCGCCGTCACGCTCCCGGCAAGACCCAGCGGGTTGCCGAGTGCGACGACGAGCTGACCGACCCGAAGGCCTGTCGCGTCGCCCCACGGCACGGGCGACGGAGTCTCACCCTCGGCGCGCAGCACCGCCAGGTCCGACAGCACGTCACTGCCGACGACGGACGCCGCGAGCTCGGAGCCGTCGGCGAAGGCGACGGAGACGCGATCGGCGCCCTCGACGACGTGCGCGCTCGTGAGGAGATGTCCGTCCCTCGAGATGACAGAGGCGCTGCCGCCGCCCGATCCGCGCGGTGTGCGCACCGTCACAGCCGCGACGGAGGGGAGCACGGATGCCGCGACCCCCGTGACCGCTCGCGAGTACGCATCGAGCACGTCGTCTTCGTCCACGGGACGATCTTCTTCCCCGACCGCATCGGCAAGGGCGGTGTTCGCGGTGGGCGCACGACCCCTCGACAGGCTGGGTGGCCCTCGACAGGCTGGGTGGCCCTCGACAGGCTCCTGGTGCGGATCAGGCGAAAGCCGGACGGTAGGGACGGAAGAACTCGCGCAGCTCGTGGACATACGCTTCGGGCTGCTCGAACGCCGCGAAGTGGCCGCCGTGGGGCGGCTCGGTGACCCGCACGAGGTTCGTCATGCGTTCGAGCCACTCGCGTGGCGGGCGCACGACGTCGCCCTGGAAGAGCGCGAATCCCGACGGGACCTCGACGCGACGCCCGTGCTGCGCAGGCGGGATGGCCGCGTTGGCCTTGTACAGCCGCATCGACGACCCGATCGTCTCGGTGAACCAGTAGATGGAGAGGTTCGTGAGGATCTCGTCCCTCGTGAAGGCGCTCTCCACCTCGCCGTGGCAGTCGCTCCATGCGTGGAGCTTCTCGACGATCCATGCGGCGAGGGCCGCCGGTGAGTCGTTGAGTCCAGCGGCCGCCGTCTGCGGTTTCGTGCGCTGGATCGCGGCGTAGGCACCCTCGGTCGCACCCCAGGCTGCGACATCCCGCATCCATTCCCGCTCCGCCGGCGTGAGGTCTGAGGGATCCCCGGGGTACACGGGGATCCCCGCGTCGGTGCGATGCACGGCGACGACCCGGCCCGGGTGGTCCAGCGCCAGGAAGCGGCTCACGTGACTGCCGACGTCGCCCCCGGCCGCTCCGAAGCGCTCGTAGCCGAGCGCCGTCATGAGCTGCGCCCACAGCCCGGCGATCGCGATGTTGTCGAGCGGCGGCCCGGGCGGGCGGTCGGAGTATCCGAAGCCCGGCGCGTCGGGCACCACGACATCGAAGGCATCGGCCGGGTCGCCGCTATGCGCGGCCGGGTCGGTGAGCAGCCCGATCACCTTCGTGTAGCGCCAGAAGGAGTCGGGCCATCCGTGGCTCAGCACGAGCGGAATGACAGGCGCCGCGGGCGCGACCGCCCGCGCGTGCACGAAATGGATGCCGAGCCCGCCGACCTCGACGCGGAAGCGCGGCAGCTCGTTGAGCGCCGCCTCCTGGGCCGACCAGTCGAACCCGTCGGCCCAGTAGGCGACGAGCCCGCGGAGGTAGTCCGGATCGGTGCCGTAGGCCCACCCGGCGGCGTCGGGCGCATCGGGCCAGCGCGTCGCGCGCAGCCGGCGACCGAGGTCGTCGACCGCATCCTGCGAAGTGTGCGAGCGGAAGGGCTCCGGTCGGGCCGTGTCATCCGTCATGCCGGACACGGTAGTCCTGCCCCCCGACGCGTGATCAGCCGCCGGCGGGCAGGGCGCGCACGCGGTTGTTGCGGGCGTTGTGCTCGAGCTCGACGAGCCCCAGCGCCTCCAGCAGCGGCGGGATGTACATGCCGAACCGGCCGCGGTAGCCCTTGCGCTGCCCATACCAGCCGCCGACGGGGTTGTCCTCCGACCGGCCCCACGCTTCGACGGTGCCGGGTGCGGCATCCTTCTGCTCATCGGCCGCCCCGAGCGGCACCCAGTCGCCTCGGCTCACGAGTTCGGCGTGCAGGTCATCGATCGCGCGCGCGAGGTAGGTGAGCCGCGTCGTGCCCACGTGGCAGACGAGCAGCGGCGGGTCGGCCTCGTCGTCGCGGTGGATCGTGTAGTCCGATGACAGCGGCGGGGTCTTGAGCCGCCACGGATCGTCGGCCGTGCCGCTTCCGGACCAGTTCTCGCCCATGGTCGTCCCCTCTCGACGCGCGAACGGGGTCAGTATGGCACCGGGCCTGGCGGCACGACAGGGCGGCAGCGCAAGGGGGTGGGCCGAATGCCCTCCCGCCGCCATCCTGGAGCCGGCAAGCGAAAGGAACAGTCATGACGTACCAGGTCGGATACTTCGTCGGCAGCCTCTCGTCGAGGTCGATCAACCGCGTGCTCTCGAAGGCGCTGATCGCCGTCGCACCCGATGATCTCGCGTTCTCGGAGATCTCGATCCGAGACCTTCCGCTCTACAGTCCCGACTACGACGAGGACTACCCGCCGCAGGCGAGGGGCCTCAAGGAGGCGATCGCCGCGTCGGATGCCGTGCTGTTCGTCACTCCGGAGTACAACCGGTCGATCCCCGGCGCGCTCAAGAACGCGATCGACTGGGCGTCGCGTCCCTACGGGAAGAACTCCTTCGATCACATCCCCGCGGCCGTCATCGGGGCCTCTCCGGGGTCGCTCGGGACGGCGCTCGCGCAGCAAAGCCTCCGGGCCGTCCTGAGCTTCTGCAACGCGCGCCAGATGACGGCGCCCGAGGCGTACGTGCAATTCGACCAGGAGGACTTCAGCGACGACGGGACGGTCGGAAGCGAGCGCACCCGGGAGTTCCTCCGCGGCTACATGGCCGAGTTCCGCGAGCACATCCAGCGGGTGCTGACGGTGCTCCCGCGCACCTGACCCCTGGTCAGGATCGTCCGAACGGCCGCGGCGGGATCACCGTCGGCAGGTCGCCTGCGCTTCCTCGCCCCGCGGTCGCCGAGCGCGCCGACGTCGGCGGGGACTCATAGGATCGCGACGTGGCGGCGTTCGACGAAGGCGATCTGATCGGCATCCGACGCGGACTGCTCTCCTACTGCTACCAGCTGCTCGGCTCGCCGTTCGACGCGGAGGATGCCGTGCAGGACGCGCTCGAGCGCATCTGGCGATCTCGCGACTCGTTCTCGCCCGAGCGCGCGAGCCTGTCGACGTGGTGCTTCCGGATCGCGCACAACGTGTGCGTCGACCGGCTGCGCGAGGCGCCACGGCGTCCGCTGCCGAGAGACCTGCACGATCCCGGAATCGAGGTCGGCGCGCCGCTCGTGCCCGCGTTCGACGTTCCCTGGCTCATGCCGGCGCCGACGGCGTGGAGCATCCCCGCCTCCGATGTCGAGCAGAGCGTAGAGCGGCGGGCCGACGTGCGCCTCGCCGTCACCGCGATGCTGCAGACGCTCTCGCCCCTGCAGCGCGGGGCGTTCGTGCTGCGTGAGGTCGTCGGCCTCTCGGCCGTGGAGACGGCAGCGGCGCTCGACACATCGGTCGCCGCCGTGAACTCGGCGCTTCAGCGCGCGCGAGCAGCGGTCCGCGACGGCACGCCCCACCCGCACGGCCTCGCGGCGTCGGCGGTCGAGCGTTACGCGCGCGCGATCGAGCAGGCCGACGTCGCGGCCCTCGCCGAGCTCGTCGCCGACGACGTCGTCTTCGAGATGCCTCCCGTGCCGCAGTGGTCGCGGGGCCGCATGCCCTTCGCCGCGTTCATGGCGCACCTGTTCGCGTGGCGCGGCACGTCGTGGTCGACGACCCCGATCTCGGCGAACGGACAGCCGGGCTTCCTGCTCTACCGCGTCACGCCCGAGGGGCGGCAGCCGCACACGCTGCAGCTCTTCCACGGCGGGGACGCGATCGACCACGTCCTCGTCTACCAGGACCCGCGCCTGTTCTCGCTCTTCGAGGAGGACTCCGCCGCGCGGCGATGAGTTTCCGGCATCCCGCTCGTATGACCTGGTGAGGCCCTTTCCGCGGGCCACGGATCAGGAGGACGACATGGGACGGTTGATCGTCGTGCAGTTCATCACGCTCGATGGAGTGGTCGAAGACCCCGACGGGAGTGACGGCGCGGCCTTCGGGGGCTGGGCGATGCGGTTCGGGCCGCAGGGGGTGGCGGGCGACAAGTTCCGGCTCGGCGACATGCTCGAAACGGGAGTGCTGCTCTTCGGACGCCGCACCTGGGAGCACTTCTCGACACTGTGGCCGCGCCGCGACGACGACTTCTCGCAGGCGATGAACCGGGCGTCGAAGGCCGTCGTGACGCACGAGGCGGTCGACCCCGATCAGTGGTCGCACTCCGAGGCGGTGACGGGTGCGCTCGAGGACTGGGTGGCCGAGACGCTCACGACGCGCGACATCGTCGTGATCGGCAGCGGCTCGGTCGTCACGCGCCTCCGCGAGGCCGACCTGGTCGACGAGTACCGCCTGCTGACATTCCCGCTCGCGACGGGCGCGGGGCGAGCGCTGTTCCCGGATGCCGCGCAGCTGACGCTCGACTCGGTCGAGCAGGTCGGACCGGGGAACCTCGCGATCTACTCGGCGCGGGTGTAGCGCTCGTAGACGACGCGCGACGCGAAGGTGCGCACCTCGACGAGGTCGAGCGCGATGTGCTGCGTGACGGGAGGGAAGTACGGCGTGCCTCCGCCGACGACGACGGGGTAGCGGAAGATGCGGAACTCGTCCACGAGTCCCTGCACGATCGCCTCGGCGGCCAGGCTCGCTCCGCCGATCTCGATGTCGGTGCCGGTCGCGGCGCGGGCCGCGGCGACTTCGTCGGCGAGGGATGCCTCGGCCAGCCGCGCGTTGCCCTCGACCGTGGCGAGCGTGCGGCTGAAGACGACCTTGGGGAGCGCAGCCCAGACGTCGGCGAACGCGATGCGCAGATCATCGACCCGCATCGCCGGGTCGGTCTCCCACGGGAGCATCGTCTCGTACAGCCGACGACCGCACAGATGGGTGCCGAGTTCGCGGACGCGGTCGAGGTGGAAGCGGAACAGCTCGTCGTCGGGGATCGTCCATTCGAACCCGCCCGCTCGGTCGGCGATGAAACCGTCGACCGAGACGCTCATCGAGAAGATCAGCATGCCGCGCTCAGCATGTTGTAGGCTCCCGCTTGAGATGGCGGAGACCGCCAAGGATTCCACGCTAGTTGACAGTGGTTTCGAGCTCAGGCTTCCTCCGGAAATGGCAGAATCCTACGGGCCGTCCCGAGCTGGTTCAAGCGTCGACATCACTCGCGGACGCGTCCTGGCCGGTCTAGTCGTGGACGCGCAGAGTGCGGACCCGAGATTCTTGGCACAGTGAGCCAAGAATTGGCCGCGGGCTTCTGTGGTACCCGGCGAACGCTTCGTGGTGCCGCCGATTGAGTCTCAATCCCAGTTGACGGCCTTGTCGAACGAGTCGCTCGCGTACCCGGTCTACTCCGGAGCTACGCGCGGTTGAACAAGCGAGAGCCGTGAGCGCACGTGTTGCGGAGATCCATCATCATGGGACAACAGCTCTCCCGCCTTCACGAGATCGGGCTTGGCGGGTCGCAGCGCCGCCGGTTGTGCGCCGGATGATCCACCACGAGTGGCGCATTCGGCAGCCCGGTGAGCTGTCGGACGTATCGGTTCGCGAACAGTCCACAGGCAACGACCGCGGAGTCCGGAGCGAGCACGGGATGATCCACACTTGTTTGGGAGGGCGTCGTGCAGGATTTGACCAGCGCGGTCGGCCTGCGGGCCGGCATTGCGACGCTCTTCGCCGGAGATCGCCGGAACGAATCGAGGCGGGCCAATTCCCTCCGCCGCGATTACGTCGAGCTCCGCACGGAGCGGATGCAGCCGACGACCCGCCGTCAGATGCAGATCGGGTCGCCGAGGTCGATGACATCGCCATCTACGGTGAAGCTCCCCTCCGCGCAGAGCAGGGTGTCTGGGCTGGGTCGCACGATGAGGTTGGTGTACGCGCCCTGGACGTCGTGTTCAGTGGCTTCTTGCCGGTCGGGTCCGTCCGGCGCTGTTTCGGGGTAGATCACGACTGTGACGGTGTTTCCGTCGCCGAGTCCGTCATAGCGGGTGATGCGCCCCCAACCAGCCCGGCATTTGTCGGACCAGATGATCTCGAGCAGGGTGTTGTCCGCGCGTGTCTGGCTGGTGGCGACGGCGGCGTCGTCCACGCACGGCGTTGCCCCGGGGTCCTCACCGGTTCTCGCCACGGCCTTCACGGTGTCCGAAGCTGGTGGTGGGAGATTCGGAGGGACGAGGGCGGCTGCGGCGGCTGAGAGCGTCACCCCGAGGGCGAAGCTGCCGACGGCGAGAAGGACCGCAGTGCGGCGCGGGACGGTCGCACGGGGCGCGGGCGCGACCGGGGGGTCGGCGTCGAGTAACGGCGTCCCGCCGCGAGCCAGCGCGTCCCGCCTGTCGTGCCAGCGGTCGACGTCGCCGCCGCAGACTCGCACGATGCCGTCGACGGTGCGCGCGGACGGCAATTGCCGGCCAGCGAACGCCTCCGACAGGACGCTGCGCGAGACGCCTGTCTCACTCTGAAGCCGAGAGTACTTGGGGTTGTCAGCCGCGAGTCGGAGCCTCCGGAGATCCGCGGCGAACTGCTTGACAGAGTCACTGGAAAGGCCCGTGCTCGGGTCGGACTCAGACACGATCGCCTCCGGTGCGCTCTGCGGACGAGGTGTCTGTTGCCGACACGACACATATATAGCACCGGTTCGACGTGCGCCCTCGACTCATTACGTGCGTGGCCGGTCCTGTCCGGCAACGGCCGAAGATGCACGATCAGACGTTGTCGGCGCACATCTCGTGGCACCGCTCGGCCATGCTGCTGTCGTAGCCCCGCCGGTGGGGCACCAGTGATGAGAGGGGCTCATTATGCGCAGTGAGAACAAGAAGATCCGCGCGATGATGGTCGGTCTGCTCGGGGTCGCGATCGCGCTGAGCGGCGTGGCGGTCGCGTCGCCCGCCGTGGCGGCGTCCACCAGCTATCAGGGCGGGGATGGCGATCCGTCCACCTGCACGAACGCGTACACCGTGAAGTCGGCGCCTATCTACGGTCAGCGAGGGGTCACGGCGGGTAAGCAGATCGGTGTGCTCGAGCTGCGTTACTCGTCCGGGTGCCGGGCCAACTGGTCGCGGGTGACCCTGTACCAGCAATCCTTCACGAGCCCGATCCTGATCCAGCAAGACCTCAACACCGAAGGACGCTGGACCACCACCAGCGACTACGGACTCTCCGTCAGGTACAACCCGGTCACCAAGTGGGGTCGATACATCAGGCTGCAGAACGTCAACAGCACGGCGTGCGTGCAGACCTGGATCTCGTCCGACTTCGGCACCCTCAACTACCACACCGTCGGCGCCAGAGTCTGCGCATAGATCGTCAGGCCACCACGAACGAGCGCCCCGTCGCAGCGATCCGGCGGGGCGCTCCCTCTCGGTGGCCGAAGAACCTCCGCCGCCCCGTTCGGAAGCCCTGAGAGGACATCCTGGACACCTGATTGATCGACCGCGAGGACGGCTGCTCCTGACTGGTCCCTGCGGCGACGTGACCGCCGGTTTCGCGGCCCCGACGACGGGCCGCGCGGGGGTTCAGCGACTTCGAAGTGTCCGCGGAGGGACTTGTCATCGATGACGACCGTTCAGTTGGCCCAATACACCGTCCTGGACGTGCTGAGCCGTCAGGTCGGCGTGCACCGCATGCAGCAAGCTCCCTCAGACCACCGGTGAAGTTCTTGTACATCGCGTTCCAGTTCCGGAATCGCTCAGGCCCCTCACGTCACTGCGCCCCAGCCCGAAGCCGTCACGCAGTCGCCTCGACCACGATGCGACGATCCTCGGCGCGCGAGCAGTCTGCTTGGGCGTCGAACACGGCCTATGGCAACAAGCTGGCAATCGCGGCGGACTACTACGGGTCGTTCCGCACGTCGTTCACGCCGGCCGGCTACTCGCTGTCCACCGCCGGCTATCTCAACGGCGCCGTGTTCAAATGCCCGTCGAGCGACAACTGCGTCTTCCCTTAATGAAGGCGCGTGTTCCCGACGTCGGTTTCCAGCAGCTCATCGCGCGGCTGGCCACCGAGGTTGACCCGTCGCTGGTGGCCACCGGGCCCAAGCCGGTGAAGCAACGCGTCACAGATGAGATCACCAACCCGGACGGCACGACCGACATCCGGCAGCGGTACCTCACCCCGACCGAGCAGCGGGAATTCGCCGAGATGAGCAACGAGTACCTCCGAGACGCGGGCGTCGATGAGGTGCCGGCGGAAGAGGACTTATTCCTCACACCCTGCGGGATGGCGTACCGGTAATGGGCACTTGCGCTGCGACGGCCACGATGAGCGCAAGTCCGCAGACTCCACCCCGATGAGCAAGCGCGGCACTCACGGCTCCGCGGAGGTCGCCGGCTCGTTAGGTGATGGACGCGCGGTAGATCGACTCGATGGACGCGTCGAGGGTCCGGTCGAATTCCTCGTCGCTCTGTTGCGCGGTGAGCCCGTCGAGCAGGGCACGGCTGAAGCTCGCGATCAGGCCGGGGTTGCGGGAAAGCCGTTTGTTCGCGGCGTCGCGGCTGTACCCGCCGGAGAGGGCCACGACGCGCGCGACGCGAGGATGGGCGATCAGGTCGCTGTAGAACCCGTCGACGGTCGGGATGGTCACCTTGACCGCGACCTTCCCCGAGCCGGCGAGCCCGTCGAGCTGGCGCAGCAGCTCCGCCTTCAGCAGTTCCTCGGCCTCGGCCTTGTCGGGCGCGTGGATGTCGACCTCGGGCTCGAGGATCGGCACGAGCCCCACGGCCAGGACGTGCTCGGCGACACGGAACTGCTGCGTCACAGCCAGCTCGATCCCGACCCTGTTCGCCGCGTGGATCACCGAACGTTCCTTCGTGCCGAAGACGCCGCGATCGGCCGCGCGGGCAAGGAGGGCGTCGAGGTCGGGGATCTCGCGCATCGTCTGCACCCCGTCGCGCGCCTCGTTCAGCCCCTGGTCGATCTTCAGGAACGGCAGGACGCCCTTCACCGCCCCCAGGTACTCGGCGACGCCGCGGCCGTCGATCTCCCGGTCGAGGGTGCCCTCGAACAGGATCGCCCCGAGGATCCGGTCGCTCGTGAACGCGGGACTGGCGATGACCCTCGTGCGGGCGGCGTGGATGAGATCGAACATCTCCAACTCGCCCGTGTACTGCGACTCGTCGATCCCGTACAGGGCAAGGGCCTTCGGGGTGCTGCCGCCACTCTGATCGAGGGCGGCGAGAAAGCCCCCCCCCCCGGTCTGGAAGCGGGTCAGCTGCTCGGAATCGGGCATCGGTGTCTCCTCAACTCAGGGGGCGGGTGGTTCAGCCCTGGCGGCCCTTGAAACGCGGGTTGAGCTTGTTGATGACGTAGACGCGGCCGCGGCGGCGCACCACCTGCGCACCGGGCTGGTTCTTCAACGACTTGAGCGAGGCACGAACCTTCATGGCAACTCCCTATGAGAATGATTATCATTAGCGACTGTACCGGTAACGAGCAGAGCGGGGAAACAACGGTGGATTCAGTAGACGTGATCGCGGTCGTCGGAGCGTGCGGGCCGGAGCGGCTGCGCTACGCGAAGCGGCTGGCGCAGCTGACGAACCGGGCGTTCTTCCCCGCGTCCCGCCTGGCCGGTTCGCCCGATCCGGCGCAGGAGGCCGCCGTGCTCGCCTCGTGGACTGACCCGGCTGCGGGAGTGGTCGTGGAGCTGCCCGCCGAGGTTGTGGCGACCGAGCTGATCGGCGCGTTCACCGACCAGGAGGAGCGCACCCGGCTGATCGGCCTGGTCTGCGTCGTCGACGCTGTGCATCTGCTCGATGACCTGCACCGCGACGGCTACCTGCCATTGCGCGACGCGGCCAGCGGGATCGCGGCGCCGATGACCGCGCGGGCGCTGCTGACCATCATGCAGATCGAGTACGCCTCCACAATCGTCTTCGTGAGCTGGGAGCAGCTACCCACGGCCGAGCTGGCAACGATCATGGCACTGGTCAGCCACCTCAGCCCGTTCGCCCGGCTGCGGATGCACCGGCGCACGACCGAGCACGTCCAGGCGACCGACCCATACACGCCGGGTCAGTCCCGCCCCGGCTGGGTGAGCCTGCTCAACGGGGACTTCGACCCGCACATGACCGACCCACAGGTCAGCGCGTTCCGGTACGAGCAGGTCCGCCCGCTGCATCCGGGGCGGCTCATGGCGGTGCTCGACCGGATCGAGGACGGGGAGTTCGGCGTCCTGGTGCGCTCGGCCGGGTTCTGCCGGCTCGCGACTCGCCCGCAGGTCGCCGCACAGTGGGAGCACGTCGGCCAGATGTTCTCGCTGAACCCGCTCGGCGACGACGACCGACTGGCGAATGACGAGGAGCTGCTGGCGGTCGGGCAGGATCTCGCGCTCATCGGCCTCCGCCTCGACCCCGACCGGCTCGCCGCGGCCCTGGACGACGCCGCCCTCACTGATCCCGAACTGGCGGCGGGGCCGACCGCGTGGGCAGGGTTCGCCGATCCGTTCCCGGTCTGGCAGACGGCCACTGACCGGGCCGATTGAGCCGACATGACGAAGGGGACGCGCCGCCGAAGCGGAGCGTCCCCTTCGCGGGCGAGTTGCGATCAGTGCTCGTCGTAGTGGTCGCCGTGGACGGCGTGCTTGTGCCCGTCATGCACGTAGTCGACGTGATCGCCGTGCTCGACGACCTCGTGCCCACAGCCCTGGCCGTGCGCGTGCTCAGCCGAGGTGTGCTCGGCGACCGATTCGTGCTCGTCGTAGTGGTCACCGTGCTCGGCGTGCCGGTGCGTGCCGTGCAGGTAATCGACGTGATCGCCGTGCTGCACCGCTTCGTGGCCGCAGTCCGTGCCGTGCGTGTGCTCCGCAAGGCTGTGCTCCGCATGAGTGTCGGTGAGGGTCATGTTCTCTGTTCCTTCTGTGATGAATCCGCAACCTCGTGGGCCGCGGCGGGCTCGAGGACGTGCGCGAGCGCGTCGGCGATGACATGCGACACATGCACGTCGGCCAGCTCATACGTGACCTCCTTGCCGCTGCGCGTCGCGGCCACCAGGCCCGACTGCCGCAGCGCGCGGAGGTGCTGGGAAACCAGCGGCTGCGACATCCCGGTTATCTCGGCCAGCGCACCTACCGTTCTCGGCTGCTCGCCGACGAGCCGCAGCAGCCAGAGCCTCGACTCGTTGCCGAGCACCTTGAACAGCTGCGCCGCATCGGCAAGCCCTGGTTCCCCGCGCACGTCCCCATCCCATCACACGCATAAACAGATTGCAATATGACTATACTTATTGAGAGGCGTTCTCGCACCTCGCGATCGAAGGGAGACCGGACCATGCCCCGAGCCAGACTCGGCGACCAGCGCAACACGGTTCAGAAGGAGGCCATCACCGCGGCCCTCGCGCAGTCGCCCGGATTCGTCTCCGCCCAAGACCTCCACCAGCGACTCAATGACGACGGCAACCCGGTGGGCCTTGCCACCGTCTACCGGCGGCTGAACGCCCTGGTCGACGCTGGCGAGGCCGACACGATCCCCGTGCCCGGCGGGCAACTGTTCCGCGCCTGCCGGCCCGGCGGCCACCATCACCATCTCGTGTGCGAGGACTGCGGCAACGCCGTGGAGATCGACCCGCCGAGCGAGGACTGGCTCCAGGACGCGGCGCAACGTAACGGCTACACGATCACCCGCCACCTGCTCGAGGCATTCGGCCGCTGCGCCGATTGTACGGCCGCCTGACGGGGCCGGTCAGGGCTCGACGCTGACGTCCTCCCTCATGCCAGGCCCAGCTGCGGAAGGGCGGATGGGCCAGGCCGACGACGGCCACGACCGCCATGATCGCGGTGCTGGCGGTCGGGGCGATGACAGAGGTCAGGCGGGTGGTCGCAGCGAGTGGCTCGGTGATGATGTGGGTGAACCCGAGCGCGGTGGACATGCCGAACCCCGCGAGCAGGAACGGCCACACGCGCGAGTCGGACGGGCCAACCCGGGCACTCACCGAAGGGTCGCGTAGTGGTTCGCTGCCTCAGCGACCCGGTTGTTGTACTCGACGGAGGCGTTGTAGGCGCCGATCGCGGCGATCCAGTTCGCCGATACGGTCAGGTCGCCGCCGACGTCGCACAGGTGCATCGCCGCGGCAAGAGCCGCGTCGTCGATCTGATTGACGTCGGTCTTGCCGTCCCGGTTGCCGTCCTGGGCGGTGAGCTCCCAGGTGGACGGTATGAACTGCATTGGGCCGACGGCGCGGTCCCACGCACTATCGCCGTCGAGTCGGCCTTGGTCGGTGTCGGGCACCGCGTTCGCCCCGTTGCCGTCCAGCGGGATGCCGATGATCGCCGGGGTAACCGTGCCGGCGGGGCGGAGGGTCGCGCCGTTCATGCTGCCGTGTTCGGACTCGACGAAGCCGATAGCGGCGAGGGTGTTCCAGCCGATGCCGCAGCCGGGGTGCGTCTCGGTGACCGCGAGGGCGGCGCCGGCGTAGGCGGCCAGCGCCCGCTCGGGGATGCTCCCGGCCTTCCCGATCCGGGCCACCCAGGCGGGGTCGGCCAGTTCGGATACCGGCCGGTCCACGGCCGCGAGGCTGCCGGGCACGGTCGCCGCGGGTGTGGGCTGCACGCCGATTGGGGTGCGGCTCGGCGTCGGGATCGGTGTCGGTGTCGGTGTCGTGACGGTTGTGGCCTGGTCGGCGGGCGGCGGGGTGAGTGCCGCCGCCGCGAGCGCGCCCACGCCGAGCACGGCCAGGATGATCGTCGCGACCGGCAGCGCCCACCGCCGCCAGAACGTCGGCCGGCTCGCCCCGGCCCTAGTCTCGGCAGCGGTCGGGGCCTGGATCATCGCGCTGAAGGAATCGCGCGGTTCGGGGGTCGGGTCGGTCATGACAGGGCTCCGGTGTTCACGGGTTCGGGGGCGGTCTCGGCGTCGAGCTCGGCGGTGTCTGACTGCTCGGCCACGCTGGGGCGTCGGCGGCGCCAGGTCTTCGCGATGAGCCCGGTGCGGGGGGCGAAGAACCAGGCGAGCAGGAACGCGGCGGTCAGGACGAGGACGATGGTGCCGCCGGTCGGGAAGTCCCAAGACCACGAGATGTAGAGTCCGATCAGGGCGGCGGCGCCGCCGATGATCGGGGCGAGCAGCATCATGATCCCGAGCCGATCGGTGAGCAGCCTGGCGGTCGCGGCCGGCGTGATGAGCAGCGCGAGGACGAGGATGTTCCCGATGGTCTGCACGCTGATGACGACGGCGAGGGTGACCAGGACGTAGAGCACGAGGTCGAGCCAGAACACCTTGACGCCCATCGCGCGGGCGGACTCCCGGTCGAGGGAGATGGTGACGAACTCCTTGTGCAGGGCGAAGATCACCGCGAGCACGAGCACCCCGGTCCCGCCGACGACGTACAGGTCGGTGTCGGGGATGCCGGTGATGGAGCCGAACAGAAACTGCTGCAGGGAGCCGGCGTAGCCGGGGGCTTGGGAGATGACGACGATGCCGAGGGCGAACGCGGCGACGAAGAACACTCCGATGATTGAGTCCTCCTTCAGCCGCCGGTTCTGGGAGAACACGGCGACGAGGACCGCGGTGAGGATGCCGGCGATCGTGCCGCCGATCACGAGGTTCCCGCCGACGACGAACGCGACGGCCAGGCCGGGGAACACGGCGTGGGCGACGGCATCGCCGATGAAGGCCATGCCGCGCAGCACGACGAAGGTGCCGACGACGCCGCAGACGATGGACGACATGACCGCGACGGCGAGGGCCTTCGGGAGGAACGCGAGGTCGGGGTTGAGCAGGTCGGTGAGGAAGTCGATCGGGTTCACGGGGGTCACGCGGCTTTCAGGATGCGCAGCAGGGCGGAGTCGGGGCCGACGCCGAACGTCGCCATCCACAGGGCGGGGTCGGCGGCGAGCTGGGCGGGCGTGCCGGTGGCGATGATGGTGCGGTTCAGCAGCGCGATCCGGTCGCAGCCATCCAACGCCGAGAGCAGGTCGTGGGTGGTCATCAGCACCGCCCGGCCCTCGCGGGCAAGATCCGCGAACAGGGCCGACAGCAGCTCCTGAGTCGGCATGTCGAGGCCGGTGAACGGCTCGTCCAGCAGCAGCACCGCGGGTTGCGCCGCCAGCGCGCGGGCGACCAGCACGCGCTGGCGCTGCCCGCCGGAGAGCTGCCCGACGGGACGATCGGCGAGGTCGCTCATCCGCACCCGGTCGAGGGCGTCGGCAACCGCCTCCCACTGAGCGGCGCCAGGGCGGCGGAGCAGGCCAAGCCTGCCGGTCAGCCCGGTCATGACGACGTTCGCGACGGAGATCGGGAACTCCCACGCGAACTCGTGCCGCTGCGGGACGTACCCGATCGGGGTGCGACCCGGCTTGGAGGTCCGGCCTTCCACGAGCACCCGGCCAGTGGCCGGGGCGAGCAGGCCGAGGATCGTGCGCAGCAGGGTCGTCTTACCGGCCCCGTTCGGGCCGATCAGCCCGACCAGCTCGCCCCGGTCGACGGTCAGGTCGGTGCCGGTGAGCACGAGCCGGCCGCCGAGCTCGACGGACACGTTCTCGACCTGGAGCGCCGCGTTCATCGGGCATCCTCGGAGATCAAGTCAGGGTCGCGGTCGTTGTCCTGGGCGGCGCGGGCGGCGAGGGCACGTTGCTTGGCGCGGTTGCCGCGCACGATCACGACGACCACGCCGACGATCAGGGCGGCGGCGACCATGCCGATCGCGGCGATCAGGATGGGCACGAGCGGGTCGCCGGCCGGCTCCGGCTCCGCGGTCGCCGGGCCGTCCAGCGTCGTGCCCTCCGCGTCTTCCGCCTCGCCGGGTGCCGGGGCGGCGGCGCCGTCCCAGGTCGCGGCGATCGCGTCGGCCGGGGCGGTCGCGGTGCCGACGGCGAAGCGGATGACCTGGGTGTCGGTGACGGTGGAGCCGTCCCGAAGGTCGGCGGTCGCCTCGAGCTGGAGCAGGTAGACGCCGGGCTCGGTGAAGACCCAGTTCGCGTGCGTGTGCGTGTTCACGTCGACCCAGATCGGCTGCGCGTCGAGGACGCGGGAGTCCCACAGCAGCTGCGGCTCCCCGAACGACCCGGACTGCAGGTAGGTCGTCACGACGCCCGGCCCCTGCGCGCCGACGAGGGACAGGGTGACGCCGCGGTCGATGCTCTGCATGACCTCGGGGTCCTGCGTGTTCCAGCCCAGCCACACGACCTCGGGGTTCTGCGTCTGCGGCACGACCCACACCGGCTCGCCGGGGTCGGCGCCGACGAAGGCATAGGCCGGATCGTCCGGGACGGCCAGCTGCGCCTGGTCGAGGACGTGAAAGACGGTCTCGTCGGGGTAGCGCCACACGCTCGTCGCGTTCGCGTCGGCCTTGGCGACGTCATCGTGGATCAGGAACGTCCACTGCCCGGCGACGAACTTCGGCCCCATGTCGACGTGCCCGGCCTCCAGCGTCCGCTCGCCGTGGACGACCGCGAGGTTCGCGTCGAGGGCCTGATCGAGGTTCGGGTCGTCGTCACCGGCCTCGGCGAACGCGGCGGCCGGCGCGGCCAGCAAGGCGAGGGCGATGGCGGCCAGTGCCGTCAGAGCGGAGGCGGCGCGCACGGCGGCGGCGGCTCGCCTGCGGGGTCGGGTGAGGGTCGTCATCGGAGCTGCTTCCTCGTCGGTTCGGTCAAGTGGTCGCGGGGTCCGGGCGTGCTCATCCGCTGAGGCAGTCGCGGAGGGAGTCGGCGTTGAAGCGCATCATGTCCACATACGTCGGCACCCGGTCGTCCAGGGCGTCGCCATAGATGAGGCACACCTGAACGTGCTGCTCGGCGGCGAGCTCGGTGAGCACGTTCGCGCGGGCGATGTGGATCGGCTCGAGAAACACCGCCGGGATCCGCAGCGTCCGCAGCGTCTCCGACAGCTTGCGGCGATCCGCTAGCGACGGCTCGGTCGCCGGGCTCGGGGTCACGAAGCCGGCGATCTGGACGTGATACGCATGCGCGAGGTACCCGAACGCGTCGTGCGTCGTGATGAGGTAACGGTTCGCCTCCGGGATCGTCGCGATCGTGTCCCGCACGTAGTCATCCGTCGCCTCCAGCTCGGCGAGATAGGCGGCGGCGTTCGCCGTGTACTCCCGGGCGCCTTCGGGGTCGGCGCCGATGAGGGTGTCGCGGATCAGCTGCACGTACGCCATGCCGTTACGCACGTCCTGCCACAGGTGCGGGTCGATCTCGCCGTGGACGTGCTTGCCGAGCACCGCCTGCGGCAGCTGGTAGACCTGCGTGCCGGCCCGTCCGAGGAAGGAGAACTGCGAGCCCCCGGGGATCTCCGACAGCGCCTTGGACGGCACGTCGATCACGACCTCCTCCGGGGCGTAGGCGAGCTGGGAGTGCTCACCGCCGCCCTCCGGGTCGTAGCGCACCTCCAGCGCCCCGTCCTCGAGGTTCGCCGTCAAATCCGCATGCCCCTGATTCAGCACCACCGCACCCGACATCCCGGCGTCGGCGGGGTTGACGCCGACGGCGAAGGTAAACGTCGCCTGCCCGAGCTCCTGCGGACGCGAGGTGTCGTCGACCTGCACGCTCGCGGCGAGCGTGACCGTGTAGACGCCGGGCTTGGTGAACGCCCACGACAGGTGCGTGTGCGCGTCGGCCGGCAGCGACATGGTGTCGCCGCGGTAGCCGGTAGACGGGTCGAAGCCGTTGGCGGAGTCGAAGTACACATCCGTGTCGCCGAACGTGCCGGTCAGGTAGGCGAACACGTCGCCCGGCCCGGTGACTTTCGTCGCCGACAGCAGCACCTCGGAGGTACGGGTCGCCCCGTACCGGGCGGTACCGTCGCCATGAGCACGCAAGCCCAGCCACACCGTGTCGAGGTTCACGTTCTCCACCAGCCGGATGATCTCGGCCGCGTACTTCACCGCCTCCTCCGCGAGGGAGACGTTCACCGCTCCCGTGCGCAGGTTGGAGTCGAGCGTCTTGATGACGTTGTGCTCCTCCAACAGCGCATAGTTGGAGAACGCGACGTCCGCATACACGACATTCCGCGCGTCCCGCAGCGTCGGCTCGTAGGTATGCGGGTCCGGGCCGTCCGGCACGATCGAGGCCACCTCCACCCGGTCGCCGCCGACGTTCTGCACAAGATCGCGTAGCAGCCCGGTCGTGGTGATGACCTGGAGCTTGTCGCTGTCGGCGGCGAGCAGCGGCTTGCTCGCGCAGCCGGTCAGCGTCAGCACCGTCACCGCGAGCGCGGCCATGGCGGCGAGGACGCGGCGACTCAAGGGCGCGCCTCCGCGTGCCGGACGATGCCGATCCGCCCGTCCGCCTCGGCCAGGCGCAGTCCGGCCTGACAGAGCTCGTCGTGCAGCTGGTCGCGGGTCAGCGGCTCCCAACTAGAGAGGAACGTCTCCTGGCGCAGGATGCGGTCGCCGTCGAGCACGAAGTACTCGCTCTGTGCGGCCCCGTGCCGTGCCAGGTAGCTGTGTCGGCCGATCCGCGTGCTCTCCTCCACCATCGGGGCCTCAGCCGGATCTGTCGTGTGCGGGAGCGTGATGATCCCAGTCCCGCCCGCCACCAGCAGGGCCGCCAGGCGAGCGAACGTCTGCTGCCGTTGGGTCGCGGTGAGGTGACCGAGCATGTGCGCGCACACGAACCCGGCCACCGCGCCGGTCACCTCGTCGAGAGCGTCCGGGGCGGCGCCGGCGAGCACGCTGACCCGGTCGATCAAGTCCGGGTCGTCCGCGACACGAGCCAAGAGCACGGCCCGCATTGTCAGCGACGGCTCGATCGCTACCACCTGCGCGGCGGTGGAGCGGGCTAGCAGCCGGGTGCCGATCCCGGTGCCGGCGCCGACGTCGAGGACCGTCGCGTCCGGGGTGAGGTTGGCGAAGGCCGATGCCAGGGCGGGCCGCAGCCCGCCCCAGACATCGGTCATGAACAGGTCATGGAACTCGCCCAGGCCCTCGTATGCGTCCCTCATGCCGGAAGACCGCCGCTCCGTCGCCGCCACCACAGCACCCCGGTGCCGGCGGCACCGACCAGCAGAAGGGCGCCGAGGATTGAGAGCAGCAGCGGGACCGAGTTGCCGGCCGCGAGCGCCGTGAACGGGTCAGTCAGCGGGCCTGGGGCATCGTTGACTGACTGGCCGGGTATCAGCTTCCGGGCGGCGTCTGCCGCCTGCGCCGCAGCCTGATCCGCGGCCAGGAGTGCGGCGTCGGCGTCGTCGGAGAGCAGCAGCGCGTTGGAGATCGTGCCGCAGCCCGATCCCGAACCGGCTGCGGAGGCTGGGTCGATGTCACCGACGACGATCGTGAGGGTCTCGGTGTCGGAGGAGACCTGCCCGTTCACCAGTGTCGCGGTCTGCGTCGAGGTGATGCGGTAGATGCCTTCGGCGGAGAACGCCCAGTTCGCGTGCGCGTGCACGCCCAGCGGGATGCCGTAACTGCCGCCGTTGTCGAACACCACCTGCTGTACCCCGCCGAACGAGCCGGTGAGGTACACCTTCACCGATCCCGGCCCGCTGATGCTGTCGATCGTCCAGGACACCGGGCCGCGGGTGTTGCCCGCGTTCAATGCCTCGGTCGACCAGCCGAGCCAGATCAGGTTCGGGTTCTGCGTCTGCGGCACCTGCCACACGTGGGACCTCGCCGGACCGACCTGCCCGTAGCCGGACGGAAGGGTGACCCGGCTGGAGGGCTTGAGCCACAGGATCGTGCCGCCCGGCTCGCGGTAGACCTTTGCGCCGGAGGTGTCGTCGCCGATCAGCGATTCGAGCTGGCCGCCCACGATGCGGGAGGCGTAGTCGATGTGCCCGGACGACAGGATCGTCGCGCCGGCGACACACTGTGTCGCCGGCACCTGAACTGCAGCTGGGGTGCCGCCGCCCGGGGAGGATCCCGGCGCTGACGGTGTGGTTGGCGCGCTGACGATCGACAGGGAGTCCCAGCCGAGGAGGTCCCCTCCGGCGGTCTTTACCACCAGCCGGTGGCCACCGGTGATCGCGTCCGCCGGCAGACGGACCTGGATCGCACCGGACTCGCCGACCTGTGCCCAGCCGAGCCAGCGTGGGGTGGAGTGCAGCCATACCGATACCCAGGAGCCCACACGATCGCGGTCGAGTTGTGCAGTCAGTAGTTGACCGGGGACGAATCCGTTCTCCCCGTTCAAGATGCTCACGCCACCCACGGTTGCGTCTGTCAGCTCCCCATCAGGGATTGGGGTGAGGTCATCAACGGTGGGTTGCCCCGGAATGGCGGTGAAGCAGGCCGCCGGGTCGATCTTGCGCACGTTCACGGCGCCGACCGCGATGGCAAGAGTGAAAGCATCGGTCACTGGTTGCCCGGAGCTGAGGGTTGTCGCGCGCTCGAAGGCGAGGCAGTAGACGCCTTCGGCGCTGAATGCCCAGGTTCCGTGCGCGTGGGTGTGCTTCGGGATCGTGGAGGTGTCTGCCGCGGTGATGCCGTCGCGGGTGTTGAAGAGGACATTCGGTTCCCCGAAGACGCCTGTCTGGAACAGGGCGAACTCACCCGGTCCGCTGCTGTCGACGAGCGACCAGCGGAACGCGTCTCGCGTGGCGTCATCCGCGATCGCCTCCGTCGACCAGCCCGGCCAGAGCAGCGCGTCATCCTGGGTCTCGGGAAGGATCCACGAGGCAGCACCGGCAGCACCAAGGAAGGCGTACTCGGGGACGTCGGGAACCGTCGTCCTCGCGGCCGGCTTCGCCTGCAGCACGGTGTTCGCCGGGTCTCGCCAGACGGGCTCGTTGCTCTCGGTGGTGTCGTTGATGCGCGTGTCAAAAGCGTCGCCGTTCAGAACGGATGCGACGTCGACGTGACCAACGTTGAGGATCGTCGCCCCGGAATCGGTCTTCGTACCGTTCGGCACATCCCAGTCCACCGGCTCAGGTTCTTCGGGGCCTTCGCCTCCGGGATCTGTGCCCTCACCTCCCTTGGCGCAAGGAGTGACCGTTGCGGGATCCTCGATCCCGACCACGTAGGTGATCGTCTTCGCGGCCGTGGCGACGGTGCCGTCGGTGAGTGTCGCGGACCATGTCAGCGGAACACAGTAGACACCGGGTGCGGAGAACGACGGCCGACTGGAGAAGATGAACTGCGGCCACAGCGTGACACTGCGAGACTCACCATCCCGAGTACCGAACGAACGGTTCTTGTAGTAGTCGAAGCTGACGGTTCCTGGCCCGTCGACCTCCCCCACCCGGATGGTTGCATCTTCCTGGATGTCGTTGCGCGGAAGGTACATACCGGAGTGAGTGAACTCCACGCCCGGCAAGGAGGGGATGCGCCAACCGTCCCCCTGGTCGACGAACCCGGCGATCACGACCGACTCCGGGTCGTGCCAGCTCGTCGCCCACGGATGCGTGACGACCTTGGTCGCGACATCAAGCCCCTCCGCGCTCAGCACCGGAGCGAACTGGACGAGGTCACCCGCGGACGGGATCAGCACTTCGTCGCTGAGACCAGCGAGATCGATCGGGGTGAGGGTGGAGACGGGACCGTCGGGATGAGTCCGGGAGCAGGGCTGCATTGTGTGCAGGTCGACCGAGTCGCCGATCGCGATCGTGAGCTGGTCGCGCACGACCTTGTCCGCCCCGGTCGCGATGTCGCGGGCGCGGATCTCGAAGTTCAGGCAGTACACCCCCTCCTTCGTGAACGCCCACTCCAGATGCTGGTGGCTCGTCGGTCCGATGAACGACGCCGGCAACGTGGTCGAACTCACATCTCTGTCGGGCATCGCGAAGGTGCCCCCTTCGGGGCCGGTATAGCCGAGAAGAGTCCACGTCGGCTTTCCCTCAGTCAACGCCGCCGGAAGGCCTTCATGTGTCAGACCTGGCCAGAGCGTGGAGGTCATGAAAGCGGGGTTCATTGAGAACCCGAAGTAGGGAGTCCCTGGGGGGCCGATCGCAGCGTAGTCGAGGGCGCTTCGCGCGCTGGGTTCGGGGACCGTGAAGGCGATGTTCTTGCCGCGACCGACCCACACGGCGTCTTTCACGGAAGGGAATGCTTCGGGGTTGTGGACGTCGCCGGTGTGCAGCTCCAGCTCCCCGTCGACGAGCATCGGTCCGATGTCGAGGTGCCCTTGATGGAACCATGTGACCGTCGGGTCCAGGTCCTCGTAGATGTCCTCGTCGCCAGGGTCGGTCGGCCCGTCGCCACCATCGACCTGAGCGCAGGGCTCGACCGACGCGGCGTCGATGCCGACAGCGAAGGTCAGCGTCGAGCTGCCGATCGCGGGAGCCTCCGCCCCCACGAAGGTGCCTCGAGATTCCACGGTCAGGCAATACCGTCCGGGGGCAGTGAACGCCAGCCCCACGATGTTGAACGGATCGGCGAACGGATAGTAGCCGTCTTCGACTCCTTCAGCCGCGATAGAGCCGGCGCTTCCGTTCTCACGTGAATCCCATTGCGCGACAACGCTCGAACTGGTGATCCGATCGTCGTTCTGCGTCACGTAGCTCGCAACGTAGCCGCCTTCCGGAGCGTCGGACGCCACGAGTCGCAGCGCGAACGAGCCGTTCACGAGTTCTTCGGCGGGGGTGGTGTCGGCCTGCGGCAGCAAGGTCAGCGGGAGTCCCGGGTCCGAGAACAGGGAATAGTTCTGGTTGCCAGCGGTGCGCCACAGCCGCGTGCCGGGCGCGGCGATCTGCCCCCAGAGCTTCTGATTCGTCGCGTCCGTGTTCTCCGCGGGCCAGGCAGCGTCCTGTCGCGGCACCGAGAACACGGTCTTCTCGGGCGCGTGGGTGGTGGTGCGGCCACCCACGACCTGGTTCAGGTCCATGCGCAGGGTGCCGTCGTCGGCGAGTGCGGGTGAGAGGTGCACGTCGCCGGCATCGATCACCGCGACGCCCTGCTCGGTGGTCGGGGTTGGCGTCGGGTCGTAAGGCTCGGTCGCGGTGGGTTGGACGCAGGGAGCGACGGTGGCCGGATCCACGCCCACGGCGAAGGTGAGGGTCGCACGGGTGTTTGCGATGAAACCCGTTTCCAGGTCGAGCATCTCGCTCTCCAGCGTGATGCAATACGTTCCGGCAGCGGTGAACGCGAACCCGGTCGCCTCACTCTCGACCGGATCCTCGGCGTCCGGGATCAACACCGTCCGAGCCGATATCGCCCCGAGGGCACCGGAGTGCCACCGGTCGCCCGGATAACCGTCATCCCCGCGGAAGGTCGTGAATGCGCCGCCTTCCGGCGAGGCCGCGTCGGCGACGCTCATCATCAGCTCGAAACCGTTCTCGGCCGAGACCCCGTGTGCGTCGGCACGCAGCATCAGGTCGTTGCCCGCCGAGGAGTTCACGGCTGTCTTGGTGCGCCACACATCGCTGTGAGATGGGACCAGCAGGTTCCAGTTCTTCCAGCCCTGCTCCGTCGAGGTGAACCCACCGCCCGGCCAGGACTCGACGTTCGGCAGCGAGAACACCGCCTCACCGGGATCGAGGACCGTGCCGCTCTCATCGATCAGTCGCAATCGCAGATTGCCGTCCTCCCATTGGTTCGAGATGTCGACCATGCCCTCACTGAGCACGTGCGCGGCCGGCACACTCGCCGACGCCGCGGCCGGGGGCTGGTCAGGCTCCTCGATAGTTGGCTCGGTAGCGGCTTCCTGACCTTCGGATTCCTGCCCCAGGTCGGGCGCGGCATCGGTGAGTTCTTCGGCCGTGACCACGTGGAACCGGTAGGTCATGTCCGCAGCCGTGGTCGTGGCCTCGGGCTGATCTGGCAGGGCGTAACGGGCCTCAGCGCCGATCACGAGCTCGTAGTCGCCGGGCATGGTAAAGGTCCAGTCGAGCGTCGCCCCCTCCGCGCCGACGTCGAGCGTCCGCGCTTGTCCCTCTACCGTCCCCCAGACCGGTGCTCCGCCCGCAGGCGTGGCGTGAACTGCACCGCCCTGCGGGGTCATGACCGAACGCAGCTCGAGTCGCACCCCAATCAGTGACGCCCCGGTAGGAAGCCCGCCGGCATCCACCACGACTCGGGAGCTGGCCGTTCCATCCGTCACCGCGAACACAGACTCCGTCGAGCCCCGCCCATCGGCGGTGGCGGCCACCAGGGCAGTGCCTTCCGCCGCAACGACGATACCCGGCAGCACCGCGCCGTCGAGCAGGATCGGGGTGTCAGCGACAGCAGGATGTGCCATCCCGCCCACCAGGGCGACGATCGCCACCAGGGCGAGGAGCGGCTTCAAGACAGTCTTCTTCATCGGGCGGCTTTCAGCAGACATGCGGGACGGGAAGCGGGAGCTGCACGCCACTCCTGGCTCCACCAAGCGGGCGGAGCCAGGAGAGCGTGGGCGGAGGGCAGGCGATCAGAACTTGAACAGAATCGAGTTCGTCTGCCCCGAGGTGCCCAGCCCGTTACCGGTGACCTTCACACCGATCTGCGCCTGCGACGAGCTGCTGGTGAAGGTCCACGTGTAGTGCTCGTGGAAGTCCGCCGTCGCGCCCGCCGGCAGCACGACCGAGTGCGTGTAGTCGCCCGCCGCCGTGTCGATGTACACGGTCGCCGGGTTCGCCGGGTCGGAGACCTTGACACTCGTCCCAGCCGGGATATTCGTCAGCCGGACGGTGTAGGTCCGGTTGACGGTGGCGGAAGCGAAGGCCTGGTCGATGCGGATCCCGCCTCCGCCCACCGCGGTCGTCGAGGGGTCGGTGCCGTCGATGACCTTGCCGGACCCGACGGCGAACCACCCGTTCGGCGCATCGACGTCGCGGTAGTCACTCGCGTTGTGGTCGTAGTTCACGACCTCCAGCGGTGACTTGTCGACCGCGATGAGGTCCCATTCCCCGGTCTGGGCTCCGGTGACAACGGTCGCCGCGTTCGCGACGCCGGCGCCGGAGAGCACGAGCGCCAGCGCCGCGGCGCCGGCAATGATCGAGTTCCCGATCGCGCGTCCTGCAGGGGCTCGTTTCGTGGTGGTGTTCATGTTGAGTGATTCCTTCTGGATTGATGCGTGCAGATGAATGTGTTCCGCGGGGCGAGTCCGGACCGACCGGACCCACCCGCGTGCCGGCCAGTCGGCGTCTGCCGTACCTAGCAGGCGTTACCCGGAGAGGGCGGGTCTCAGCGCAATCGGTCTGAGTACACGAACCGGGTCCGCACAAAACCGATGTGCTGAGGTCAAGTCCCGTGGCGTGGTGTCATTCCGTTGCTTCCTGAGGGTGGGTGGTGGTCAGGCGGTGAGGTAGAGCTCGGGACGTGCGGGCTCGG
>NZ_JBIQWL010000013.1:0-105773 GCF_044325405.1 Microbacterium alkaliflavum
CCGAGCCCGCACGTCCCGAGCTCTACCTCACCGCCTGACCACCACCCACCCTCAGGAAGCAACGGAATGACACCACGCCACGGGACTTGACCAGCGGGGCGGCGGACGGGCGTGGGGGTGGCCGCGACTAGAGTGGAGTGGAGGCTCTGACTGCACGCGAAAGGGAGAGTGTTTCACGTGAAACAGCCCGAGAACGCAGAGGCCGCGACATCCTTCTCGTTCGATGACACGCCCCTGGCCCGGGAACTCGCAGATCTCTCAGCGCGACGCCGCGCTCTCGAGACCACGACCGTCGAACTCACCGGACGCACGCGCGTGCTCACCGTCTCCAATCAGAAGGGCGGCGTCGGCAAGACGACGACGACCGTCAACATCGCCGCATCGCTCGCGGCCGTGGGAGCACGGGTGCTCGTCGTCGACCTCGACCCACAGGGCAATGCGTCGACGGCACTGGGCGTTCCCCACACGGCGGACACTCCGTCGGTCTACGACGTGCTGATCGACGAGTTCCCCCTCGCAGACATCATCCAGACGAGCCCCGAGTCGCCGAACCTGCTCTGCGCCCCGAGCACGATCCACCTCGCCGGTGCGGAGATCGAACTCGTGTCGCAGGTCGCTCGCGAGCACCGCCTCCGCACAGCACTCGACGACTACCTCGAGCGTCTCGACGAGCGTCTCGATTTCGTCCTGATCGACTGTCCGCCATCGCTCGGACTGCTCACGATCAACGCCTTCACGGCCGCGCACGAGCTGCTCATCCCGATCCAATGCGAGTACTACGCCCTCGAGGGGCTGAGCCAGTTGCTCGGCACGGTGCGGATGATCCAGAAGCACCTCAACCCGCGTCTCTATCTCTCGACGATCCTGCTCACGATGTACGACGCGCGGACGCGTCTCGCGCAGCAGGTCGCCGACGAAGTCCGTCAGCACTTCCCCAAGGAGGTGCTGCAGACCGTCATCCCGAGGTCCGTCCGCGTCTCGGAGGCGCCGAGTTTCGGCCAGACGGTCATCGCTTACGATGGGCAGTCGGCCGGCGCGATCGCGTATCGCGAAGCAGCCGTCGAGATCATCGCGCACGACACAGCACACCAGAATGAAGGGGGTTCCTGATGGCCAAGCGCACAGGACTGGGCCGAGGTATCGGAGCCCTCATCCCGACCAGCGAAGCAAACGACGAGCGTCCGGTCGACGTTCTCTTCCCGCGCGGCGCGGCAACCGCGACCGCCGTCGCCGAGCCCGAGGATGACGACCTCGAGCAGCTGCTCGAGGTTCCGGGAGCGCGTCTCGCGCACATCGATCCGCACTCGATCGTGCCGAATCCGCGCCAGCCGCGCACGCACTTCGATGCCGAAGACCTCGCGGAGCTCGTGCACAGCGTGCGTGAGTTCGGCGTGCTGCAGCCCGTCGTCGTGCGCGACACCGGCGACGGCAGCTACGAGCTCATCATGGGCGAGCGCCGTACCCGCGCCGCTCGCGAGGCGGGGCTCGACTCGATCCCCGCGGTCATCCGCGACACGGCCGACGAGCACCTCCTCCGCGACGCACTCCTCGAGAACCTGCACCGCAGCCAGCTCAACCCGCTCGAAGAGGCGTCGGCGTATCAGCAGCTTCTCGAGGATTTCGGCATCACGCAGGAAGAGCTCGCTTCGCGCATCGGACGCTCGCGGCCGCAGATCAGCAACACGATCCGCCTGCTCAAGCTGCCCGTCCCCGTTCAGCAGCGCGTCGCGGCAGGCGTGCTGACCGCGGGTCACGCGCGCGCCATCCTGTCGCTCGAAGACGCAGACTCGATGCAGAAGCTCGCCGACAAGATCGTCAACGAAGACCTTTCCGTGCGTGCCGCCGAGGCGGCTGCGAAGGCTCCGGATGCCGGCCGCCTGCGCACTCCGAAACCGCAGGCCGGTTCCCGCCGGGCACACCTCGACGAGGTCGCTGAGCGGCTCGGCGATCGGCTGAACACGCGGGTGCGGATCGCGCTCACGGCCAAGAAAGGCCAGATCAGCATAGACTTCGCGAGCATCCAGGATCTGAACCGGATCCTCGAGGAGATCGGCGAGAGCGGGTACGGAGGGGTCTGAGCCCGAAGCCCCACGGCATCCCCGGCGTCGACCCCTCGACAAGCTCGGGGACCACTCCTCGACAAGCTGGCGACCATTCCTCGACGGGCTCGGGAACCGACGCGCAGGTTCGGCTACTGCCTGGCCTGCGAGCCCTCGCCAGGCTTGAGGGACAGGGTCGTCGACAGTGCAGCCGCGCGTCGCCGCAGCATCGACGCCTCAGCGTCGTTGCCCGGGAGGTCCGCGGCACGGAGGAAGGCCGCATGCGCGGCATCCGCTCTCCCGAGGCGCTCCAGCAGCTCGGCTCGCACGCCGTGGAACGGGCGGAACCCCGACAACTCGGGTTCGAGCTCGTCGACGAGTGGAAGCGCCACCTCGGGCCCGTCGAGCATCGAGACCGCGACGGCACGGTTCAGGCGGACGACGGGTGACGGAGCGAGCGTGAGCAGCGCATCGTAGAGCGACACGATGCGGCCCCAGTCGGTGTCGTCGGCTGAGGGCGCGACAGCATGGCATTCGGCGACGGCTGCCTGCAGCCCGTAGTAGCCGAGCCCACGGTCGAACGACTCCGCTTTCGCCAATGCCGCGCGTCCGCGCTCGATCGCCGAGCGGTCCCATCGCGAGCGGTCCTGTTCGGCGAGGGTCAAGGGCAGCCCGTCATCGTCCGTGCGCGCGGCGAAGCGCGACGACTGGAACTCCATCAGAGCCGTCAGTGCGTACACCTCGGGCTCGTGGGGTGCGAGTGCGGCGAGCTGGCGCGCGAGACGGACGGCCTCGCGCGCGACGTCGGGGCGCACGGGGTGGTCTCCATCGGCCGGCGCGTAGCCCTCGGTGAAGAGCAGGTAGACGACCTGCAGGACACTGGCGAGCCGGGCCGGGCGCTCGGCGCGGTCGGGGATCTCGAAGCGGACATCCGCATCGGCGAGTGTGCGCTTCGCGCGGACGATCCGCTGCTGGACGGTCGGCACCGAGAGGAGCATGACGCGCGCGATCTGCTCCGTTGTGAGACCGGCGACGGTGCGCAGGGTCAGCGCCAAGCGCGCGGCGGGCGTGAGCACGGGGTGACACGCCACGAAGACGAGGCGCAACACATCGTCGTCGATGCGATCGGGATCGCCCGCTGCTTCCACGGGGTCGAGCCGCTCGGCGAGCAGGGCATCATGGCCGAGAGCGTCCACCCGCTGTTCGAGACGCTCCCGGCGCCGCCATCCGTCTATCGCACGACGCTTGGCGACGGTGAGGAGCCACGCGCCCGGATTCTCAGGAATCCCGGCGCTCGGCCAAGAGGCCAGCGCCTCGAGGAGCGCCTCCTGCGCGAGATCCTCGGCCCACGCGAAATCGCCCGTGTGCCGCGTCAGGGCGGCCACGATGCGTGCCGACTCGGAGCGCCATACTGCCTCAACAGCGCGGCGCGCGTGCGCGGATTCGCTCACCGCGGAACCTCCCGCTCGCGAACCCGCGCGTCGGGGGCGCCCCGTAGGGTGGAGGAATGGCGACGCACGACGACACCCCCCGCAGGAGGGCGAGCCTCGAGTTGCTGCGGGCCGAGGCGGCCGACGAACTGTCGGTGCTCGTGCACGAGCGACTGCGCGCCGGCGAAGACCCGTGGGAGTTCATGGAAGAGCTCCCGACGGTCGACGAGCTCGTCGTGTTCACGCTGCGCGCCGAGAACATCCAGGCCGACGGGGGTGTCCGCCCCAACGCCGCGCGCCACTATCGCGTCCTCCGTCAGATCGCGCTCGACTATCCGCCGCTCACCCGCGCGGTCTGGCGACTCCTCGGAGACGCCAACACGCACCGCCGCTGGGATGCGGTGGTGCGTGCCGACGCGTCGTAGTCGCGACATCCGCTCGAGCCCCGAGCGCCGTCAGGCGTTCGCTGCCCGCCACTCCTGCGCCTTCGTGGCCCACTCGCGGACGGACTCGTCCTGCTCGTCGGATTCGAAGTCGGCGAACTCGTTGACCCGACGCACCTCGAGGGCCGTACCCGGTCCGAGCGGGCACTTGCGGGCCCAGTGCTCGGCCTCCTCACGGCTCGCGACCTCGAGGATCCAGAATCCGGTGAAGATCTCCCGAGCCTCCGCGTAGGGACCGTCGGTGACGACGGGCGGCTGCGACGAGAAATCGACGCGGAAGCCCTCGCTCGCGTCGGACAGGCCCTCGGCCGTGAGGAAGACCCCGGCCTTCTGCAGCTCTTCGTTGTAGGTCCCCATCGCGGCGATCACCTGGGCCATGTCGAGTTCTTCGGCCGCCCGGGCGGCGGCTTCGGGCTCGACCTGCATGATCAGCATCCAGCGCATTTCTCACTCCTCGAAGTCAGCGGACGTGTCGTCCGGAACGAGCCGCTCGGCCCGCTCACCCTGTGCGTCGAACGAACGGGGCCGATATCGACATCCTCTGCGAAATTGCTGGAGGAATCGATCCCGGAGATGCGGAAAGCCCCGGTGGTCGGGGATTGACTCCACCGACCACCGGGGCTTCGGAAAGCGCAGGTCCTTACGCGAGGTAGGGCGCGAGATCCTGCTCGAGCGCGAACTTCGGCTTGGCGCCGATGATCGTCGTCTCGACCTCGCCCTTGTTGAACACCTTCATCGCGGGGATCGAGGTGATCTGGTACTTCATCGCGAGATCGGGGTTCTCGTCGACGTTGAGTTTGAGGATCGTGATCTTGTCGGGGTTCTCGGCCTGGATCTGGTCGAGAATGGGCGACACCATGCGGCACGGTCCGCACCACTCGGCCCAGAAGTCGACGAGGATCGGGCCATCGGCCTGGAGGACGTCCTCGGCCCAGCTGCTCGAGTTCGTGGCCTTTGCGGTCATGTTGAGGTTTCTCCTTAGATAGAAGCGTCGATTGCGGTAACGCGAGGGCGCCGGGAGATGTTCCCGGCGCGGATCAGGCCCTGACCTCGGCGAGGCCTTCGATCTGGTCGCCGACGACGTCGGGCGCGCCGGCCTCGCCGAGCGACGCCAGGAAGTGTTCGACGTCGAGAGCGGCGACCGTGCCGGTGCCCGCGGCCGTGACGGCCTGACGGTAGGTGGGGTCGATGACGTCGCCTGCCGCGAACACGCCGTGCTGCGACGTGCGCGACGACCGGCCGTCGACCCAGATGGTTCCGGCGGAGGTGAGCTCGAGCTTGTCGTGCACGAGGTGCGTGCGGGGGTCGTTGCCGATCGCGACGAAGACACCCTCGAGCGGCAGCTCGGTGAGCGTGCCGTCGACCGTCGAGCGCAGCACGACACCCGTGACGGCCTCGTCGCCGACGATGTCGGCGACCTCGCTGTTCCACACGAACTCGATCTTCGGGTTCGCGAAGGCGCGCTCCTGCATGATCTTGGAGGCGCGCAGCTCCTCGCGACGGTGGATCACGTAGACCTTCGACGCGAACTTCGTGAGGAACGTGGCCTCCTCCATCGCGGAGTCACCGCCGCCGACCACGGCGATGGCACGCTCGCGGAAGAAGAAGCCGTCGCAGGTGGCGCAGTACGAGACGCCGCGGCCGGAGAGGCGCTCCTCGCCGGCGATGCCGATCTTGCGGTGCGCGGAGCCGGTCGCGTAGATGAGCGACGTGGCCTCGTGCACAGCTCCGCTACCCAGCGTGACGCGCTTGACAGGACCCGAGATGTCGAGGTCGACGACGTCGTCGTACACGACCTCGGCGCCGAACCGTTCGGCCTGCTCCTGCATCTTGGTCATGAGGTCGGGACCCTGGATTCCCTCGGGGAAGCCCGGGAAGTTCTCGACATCGGTCGTGTTCATGAGCTCGCCGCCGGCCTCGACCGAGCTCGCGATGACGAGCGGCTCGAGGTTGGCGCGGGCGGCATAGATGGCCGCCGTGTAGCCCGCAGGACCGGAACCGATGATGATGACGTGACGCACGTCAGCCCCCTTGAATGACTTTTCGGATGACTCAACCCATGGTAAGCGCGGCGTATTCCGCGCCATCGCCGCGTGACGCGGGTTGACGGAAACAGTCCGTCGTGTCAGCGCCGCAGCACGCGGCGGACCATCGGACCCACGACGGCGAGCTCGGGAGCCCGCAGGATCCAGAGCATGCCGAGGTAGACGAGCGAGGCGACGGCTCCGATGACAGCGGTGCCGATCGCCCCGAGGAGGCGGTCGGACACGGTCCACCCCTCCACTCCCCCGAGGAGGAGGAACGTGAGCCATCCGGCGCCGGCCGCGGGGATGGCAGCGAGGACGAAGCGGCCGAGCGACAGCATCCATCCCCCGACGCCGATCCCGCCGAGGCGGCGGTGCAGCAGCCACGTCGCGACGACGACCTGGATGGTGCTCGAGATCGACTGACCCAGGGCGACACCGGCCGCGAGGTACTCGACGTGGAGCACCGCCTGCGCGACGAGCGCCATCGCGACCACGAGCGCCGTCTGCAGGAGCGTGAAGAGGAAAGGTGTGCGCGTGTCGTCGTAGGCGTAGAAGGTGCGCTGCACGACGAACAGCACCGCGAGCGGCACGAGCGACACGAGGAAGCAGACCAGCACGAGCGCAGCCTGCTGCGCCTGCGACGGCGAGTTCGTGAAGATCCGGGAGGCCGGGATGGATGCCACGGCCAGCGCCGCCGTCGCGAGCACGGTGAACAAGCCGAGGGTGCGGATGCTGCTGCCGATGTCGGCGCGGACGTCGTCGTCGCGGCCGGCGTGGGCGTGCTCGCTGAGGCGGGTGAAGTACGGAGTGCCGATCGAGAGCACGATGACCGAGTACGGGAGCATGAAGATCAGCCACGCGTTCTGCGACGCGAACACCGATGCCCCGTCACCGGACGCACTGGAGAGCACCCGGGACTGCACGAGTCCGGCCAACTGGCCGGCGACCACCATGAGGAAGGTCCAGCCGGCGAGCCGGCCGAGGTGGTTGAGCCCGACGCCGCGCCAGCGGAAGTCGGGGCGAAGGTGCAGCCCTGCGCGGCGCCAGAAGAAGAGGAGCAGGAGGGTCTGCAGCACGATGCCGGCGGTCGCGGTTCCCGCGAGGAGCGCGATCATGCCGTCGGTCCACTCCGAGACGATCGACTGATCGGGGCCGAACAGCAGGATGAAGACGACGAAGCCGGCGATCGAGACGAGGTTGTTGACGATCGGAGCCCACGTGTAGGGGCCGAACACGCGCCGCGCGTTGAGGATCTCTCCGAGGAGGGCGAAAAGGCCGTAGAAGAAGATCTGCGGCAGGCACCAATAGGCGAAGGCCGTCGCGAGGGCGAGCTGCTCGCTCCCGTAGTGGGGCGCGTACAGCGCGACGAGCCACGGGGCGACCACCATGGCGATCGCGGTGGTTCCGAGGAGCACGACCGTGCCGAGGGTCAGGAGCTTCGACGTGAACGCGTGGCCGCCGTCGGCGTGCGCCGCCGCCCGGACGATCTGCGGCACGATGACGGCGGTCAGCAGGCCCGTCGAGATGATCGCGTAGATGTTGTTGGGCAGCTGATTGGCGACGGCGAACGCGTCACCGGCCTCACTGCCGACCGACCCGATCGCCGCGACGAGCACGATCGTGCGGAGCAGCCCCGTGAGGCGGGAGACGATCGTGCCCGCGCCGATCAGGGCGCTCGCGCGCGCGATGCCGCTCATGAGCGGGGCTCCTCTGAATCCACCGCGTCGGGCTCCGGCTCGGCGGTGTCGGCGGGCTCGGCCGCGTCGGCGATGGCCGCGGTGTCGGCGGGCTCGGGCGCGGTGCCGGCGGTTGGCTCCGCGGGTTCGGTGGTGGCATCCGTCTTCCTGCGCGCTCGGCGGCGCAGAACCGTGCGGACGACGCCGACGGCGACGAAGAGCACGGCGAGCACGGCGAGGACGATGATGCCGATGCCCTCCCAGTCGGCGCGGACGTGCACTTCGCGTGTCTGCGGGTCGCCGATGAGCACGCCGGTCGGGCTGCGCAGTTCGAGGGCGATCGTGACGTCGCCGCTGCCGATCTGCGCCTGGACGGGCACTTCGACGCGCGTGTTGCTCTGCGGCTGTGCGACGACCTGCGTCGTGCGCTGGACTTCGAGGCGGAGGTCGTCGGGGGTCGCGAAGAGCGTCACGTTGACGGGATACGGCAGGTCGTTGCGCACCCACACCGGGATCACGGCCCCCGAGGTGATGAGCTGGATGGGGCTCGCGCGGAGGATACCGACGGAGTCCAGCGTCGTCGCCGACTCCTCGCGGTGCGAGGCGAGGGCCGCCGTCCACCCGTCGGGTGTCGCGCGCCATTCGTTGCCGAGCAGCTGCAGGATCTCGGCGCGCTCCGGGCCCGTGATGGTGTTCGGGTTGTCGAGGATCGTGGCGAACTGTCCGAGGGCGTCCTCGTCCGAGACGAGAGCGGATGCCGCGGCGACGCGTGCCGCGTCGGGGGCGACGTCGGCCACCTCGACGCCATGCGGGCTCGCGTTGGCGAGGGTTCCGAGCGTCACCGCCGCGACCGAGGGTGCCTCGAGGGCGGCGGAGATCGCTGTGCGCAGTGCCACGCGGGAGCGGTCTTCGCCACGGTCGACCGTCACGAGGAGCGGGGTCCCGCCCGTGGCGGCGACGGCGAAGGAGAGGTATGCCGTCGCAGCGGCGAGGTGCGCACCGCGCAGGGGGGCGGCATCCATCGTCGACGCGGCGTGCAGCTCGCGAGAGATCGCCGAGTCGTACACCAGGACAGGATCGTCGCCGTCCGCGCCGCGCGCGGCGACCGTCGCACCCTCCGACCCGGTGTCCGTCGACGTCGACGCGATGAGTGTGAGGCCCTGCTGGTCATCGACCGTGACGCCGCCGAGCGCCTCGACGACATCGCCCCCGGCCGTTCCCGTCGCCGGCCAGAACACGCCCGCGCGTGCTGTGCCGATGTCGAGCAGCGCGGAGTTGTCGGGGTAGACGGGGACCGTCGGGTCGGTCGGCGGGGTCGCCGTCGCCGTCGGGCCGGGCGTCGCCGTCGAGCTGGGCGCGGGCAGGAAGTCCGCGGGATCCATGTAGGACTGCAAAGACGCGGGCTTGAGAGGCGGCACGATCCCCGCCTTCACCTGTGCCGCCACGTCGGCATCGCCGAACTGCAGCGCGAAGCGCGTGTTGGGCAGAGCCTCGAGCCGCGTGAGCCATGCGGTGGCTGTCTCGGGCGCGGATGTGCCCAGTACGCGTATCGCAGCCGCGATCGCGGGGTCGACGGCGAGGATCGCATCGGTGCCCGCCACGGCGTCGAGCTGGTTCGTCAGCGAGCCCTCCGGACCGGTGAGGTCCTGAAGTTCGTCGCTTGTGAGCAGGCCCTCAGCGGTCGCGTCGGCGGTGACCGGCACCACGACGCCGATGCCGATCGGACCGATCGCGGCGTCCGGGACCACGACGACGCTCGTCGCGGTATACACGCCGGCGGCGGTCGTGAGGGTCGCCAGCACGGGGTACGCTCCGGGCGCGAGCCCCGTGATCGGCTGCTCGGTGATGACGCCCTGCGTCTGCGAGTCGCCGGCATCGACGGACACGAAGGGGATCGACGCGACCTCGGAGAGCGAGTCGTCGTCGACTCCGCCCGCGAGCCACGCGTCGAGCGCGACGCGGTCGGCGAGCCGCTGCGATCCGAGGCTCACTGAGACGGTGCCGACGGGGGTCGCCGCGACGGTGTCGTTGGTGAGCGTGACGGATGCCGTGAGGTGATCGCCGTCGTGGAGCACGCCGTTGGAGATGGGCGCGAGGGTCAGCACGGGGTTCGCGGCCACGGGCGACGGCGTGGGGGTCGGCGACGGCGTCGACGACGCGAGGGGGACGGATGCCTGCGCCGGCACCGCGGCGAGGGGGGTCAGGAGCACCGCCACGAGACCCGCGACCGCCGCGAGAGACGCGCGTCTCCTCCGCGCGCGCGGCACGGAAGGCGGTGGGGACTGAATCATGTGGGGGTTCGCTCCTGTGCGATTCCGGACCGCACGATCGTTGCGATTCTACGGGCGCACTCTCTGAGGCCCCCGTGCATGGGCGGTGGTTCGTGGAGCGGGGCGGGGTGGATCGGCCCCGCGTGGCGAGGGTTGAATGGAGGCCGTGCCCGCACTCCCCCTTCCCGAGCCCGACGCCGCGCTGTGCGCGGCCCTCGCCGACGACCTGCGCGACGCCGGCTTCCACGCCGCGACCATCCGCGCGCTGTGGGGACCGACAGCCGACGACGCCATCGTCCGCGGGCTGCGCTTCCCCGCCCTGGCAGCGATCCAGGGCGATGACGGAGGGCTCGCGGTCCTCGCCCGGCTGTTCGTGCTCGCCATGCCGCAGCCGCCGTCGCGCGTCGACGCGGCGCTGCCCCGCTCACGCGCCGAAGGACTCGTACGACTGGGGCTCGCCGAGGGGCGAGAGGACGGCATCCACCCCCTCGCGCTGCTGCGACCGCAGTCGTTCGCAGACGCGCACGGCGACGGTGGCTGGTGGATCGCGAGCGATCTCGACGAGGCCGCGCTCGGCGGTCCGCTGCCCGAGGATCATGTCCTCGGCGTCGGCGGCGCGTCTCTGACGCTCGCAGGCCTGCAGCTGCCGACCCCGGCGCACCGTGGACTCGACATCGGCACGGGATGCGGCATCCAGGCCCTTCGCGCCCGCCGCGACGTCGACGAGGTCGTCGCGACCGACGTCTCCCGGCGCGCTCTGCGATTCGCACGACTCAACGCGCTGCTCAATGCCGTCGACGGCATAGATCTGCGGGAAGGCAGTCTCTTCGACCCGGTTCGGGGCGAGACGTTCGACCGCATCGCGTCGAATCCGCCGTTCGTCATCACTCCCCGCGCGGCAGAAGTACCCGCATACGAGTATCGCGACGGCGGCATGATCGGCGACGATCTGGTCGCCGCCTTCGTGCGGCAGGTCGGCGAGCACCTCGAACCGGACGGGGTCGCACAGCTGCTCGGCAATTGGGAGACCCGCTCCGGCGTGGACGGACTCGACCGGGTGCGGGAGTGGGTCGCGTCGTCTCCCGTGTCATTGGACGCGTGGGTCGTCGAACGGGAGCGTCTCGAACCCCTCGCGTATGCGGAGCTCTGGATCCGGGACGGCGGCACGGTGCCCGGGAGCCCCGCTTTCGCGCGGCTCGCGTCGGCATGGCTCCAGGACTTCGCCGACCGCGACGTCTCGGCGGTCGGCTTCGGATACATCCTGCTGCGCCGGCCCGCCGATGCAGCGCCCACGCTCTCGCGGTACGAGCGGGTCGGCGAATCGCTCGGGGCGACTCCGGGAGGCCTCGGCCGGCACCTGGCCGACGCGCTCGCAGCGCACGACCGCCTCGCGGCGCTCGACGATTCGGGGCTCGCGGCATCCACTCTGCTGGTCTCACCCGATGTGACCGAGGCGCGGCACCATCTGCCCGGCAGCGACGCGCCGAGCGTCATCGAGCTGCGTCAGGGAGGTGGGTTCGGGCGCACGCTCGAGGTCGATCCGGCTCTGGCGGCGCTCGTCGGCGCGTGTGACGGCGACCTCGCGGTCGGGGCGCTGATCGACGCGATCGCGGAGCTGCTCGAGGTCGATGCCACGGCGCTTCGCGACGATCTGCTGCCCCGCGTGCGGGAGCTCGCCTTCACCGGATTCCTCCTGCTCGACTGAACCGGACATGCCGTCCGACTCCTGCGGCGAGTGTTGACAACTCGCGCGCAGTGGGGCCAGAGTTTCGTCTGATTGGGGAATCGCGGCGCTTCTGCCGTCTGTTTGGGGTCTGCGTTCGGGCGCAGATGCTTCGGGATTCCTGTCATGTCCCACACCGCCATGCGCGGAGGAGCACCACGTGGACGACAGGTCCGGTTCGACGCAGAACGCGTCGATCGCCCTGCGATTGACTGCACGGACGCAGCTCATCGCAGCGGTGGTCGTGGCGTGCGTCGTCGCCGCACCGGCACTCGTGCCCGCCGCTGTCGAGGCGACGCCCGTGCAGGCGCTGCGCGCGAGCGCGTCCGGGACTGCATCGGTCGAAAGCGCCGTCACGATCACCGACGTCGCCGCCGTCGCGCCCGGCGCACTGAGGCTGTGGGGTCTGAGCGAACTCCCGGACGGCGCGCGCATCCGCGTCGCCGATGTCGTCGGCGACCAGCTCGCGACCACCTCAGGGCGCACCATCACGATCGACCCGACGGCCGCGGGCCTCGGCTGGTTCGTCGACGCCACGCCGGCGCGATCGACCGAGTTCGCCCGCCGCGACGGCATCGTCGCGCACGCGACGCGGGGCAGCTCCGCCTACGATCGGGTCGACCTGCGGACGGTGCTCGCCCACGAGATCGGCCACCTGCTCGGCCGTGCCGATGTCGCGCCGACCGGGGCGACGATCATGGGCGCCCGGCTCGACGTCGGGGAGCGATACCTCTCCGTCGGAGAAGATGCGGGCGCTGAGGCATCTGTCGTCCACGGGCTCGCGCGCGGCTTGTACCCGCTTCGCGCGGCGGACACGTCGGATCCGAGCACCCCCGAGCCGGCGACCACGGAGCCCGCAGCAGACCCCGCACCCGCTCCCGATCCTGCGCCTGCCGAGCCCGTCGCCGTCGAGCCCGTGCCGGCCCCTGCCGATCCGGCGCCCACCCCGGACACCGCGCCTGCCGACGCGGAGCCTGTCGACTCGGCACCTGTCGAGTCGGCACCTGCCGATCCTGTGCCGGCCGACCCAGCGCAAATCGATGCGGCGGATACCGCGACAACTCCGTCGATCGCAGCCGAGGCCGCGACGGCGCCGCTCCCCGACGTCTGGACAGTGGAGCTCCCGGGAGGCACGTCGACGCTCCGGGTCGTCGACGGCTGGGTCGTGATCGGCGACCAGCGACGCGAGCTCGCGACGATCTCGGGCATCGTGCTCGTCGGCACGGCCGGCGCCGATGTCGTGGTCATCGACGCGAGCGCCCTGGCCGCCCTTGCGGGCGTCGGCATCCGCATCGACGGCGCGGGCGGGCAGGACGTCCTGGTCGGGCCCTCCGCCGACACACGGTGGACGATCGACGGCCTGTCGTCGGGATCGCTCCGCGCGGGAGGTGTCGTCGTGGCCTTCGCGGGCTTCGAGATGCTGCGAGGCTCGAGCGGCAATCGGGACGACTTCGTTCTCGAGGGCGCTGGCTCGATCTCCGCGGTCGACGGCGGCGACGGCGGATTCGACACCTTGACCCTCGGATCGGGGTCATTCGCGACGATCGAGTCGAGCGTGACGGGACCGCAGTCGGGCGCCATCACCCGCGACGGCTCGGTCACCACCTACGCGGGCCTCGAACCGATCGACATCAGCGCGTCGTGCACGAGCTCCTGCATCGTCACCGTCGGCGACGACAACCCGCACGCGCTCCGGGTCCACAGCACGGGCAATGACAACGTCACGATCGACTTCACCGACGGCACCGGTGAGAGCCACTCGTTCACGCTCTCATCGAGCCCGTTCAACCTCACGGTTCGCGGACGCGGCGGCGACGACGTGTTCACCGTCGACCCCCTTCCCACTCGCGTCGTCCTGAGCGTCGACGGCGGCCCTGGGACCAACACCGTCGCTGCGACCCGCGACGCGGACATGTCGCTGACGAGCACCTCGCTCACCGTCGGCACGCAGGCCATCGGCCTCACGTGGATCCAGAAGGCCGACCTGGTCGGCGGAGTGTCCGCCAACATCTTCACCGTCGACGCGAGTTGGACGGGAGTGGCCGGCATCAATGGCCTGGCGGGCTCCGACACGCTCCGAGGCCCCGACGTCGACACCGACTGGGTCGTCACGGCGGAGGATGCCGGCGCCACCGACACGACCACTTTCACGTCCGTCGAGAACCTCGTGGGTGGTTCGGCGAGCGATGTCTTCGTGCTCAAGACGCTCGGTCCCGACGGAGGGCCGCACACGGCGGCCACGGTCTCGGGCTCGATCGCGGGCGGCGGCGGATCCGACGCGGTCGCCGCGGCGGACATCGTCAACGCCTGGACGGTCAGCGGACCGGGCAGCGGAGACCTCAACGGCCTGCCGTTCTCCGGCATCGAGAACCTCGTCGGGGGCGGCTCCGACGACACCTTCACCTTCACCGGCACCGGCTCCGTCGCCGGGACCGTCGAGGGCGGCGCCGTCGTCGACGGCGCACCCACGCCGACCGACCGCATCGTCTTCACGGCGTACGGCTCACCCGTGACCCTCGTCATCACAGGAGGAGCGCTGACCTACGAGGCGATCTTCTCGACGCTCACGGCCGACAGCGATCCCGGAGATGGCAGGATCCGGTTCAACAGCGCGACCCCCGCCTCGGTCACGTCGATCTACGTCGACGACGTCGATCGCGCCGACAACTCCATCGTCGAGGCGATCGATCGCATCGAGGGATCCGGCCCGTACGGCGAGCTCAAGCTCTACAGTCCGACGGATGCCACGAAGTGGGTCCTCCTCGAACTCCTCGGCATCGCCGTTCCCGGTGCGCCGGGCGGCTACCGCAAGCTCAGCGTCGTGTTCAGGGAGGCCGGCTCGACCGCCTTCGCCGACGGCGACATCGTCTTCTTCCAGTACACGCCGCCCCCCTCGTCGGTGACGGGCACCGGGGCCATCTCGAACATCGACGCGATCGACGGGTCGGGATCCACGGACACGATCCGCGGTCCCCCGGAGGCGGGCGTGCGCTGGGTCATCGACGGCCCCGACTCCGGCACCGTCGCCGGGATCGCCTTCACGTCGTTCGAGGTGCTCACCGGCGCAGACGACAACGCCGACGTCTTCCAGATCACCGTCGACGGCTCCTTCTCCGGAATCATCAACGGCGGCGCCCGCGGCGCCGACATCCTCCTCTTCTCCACGAGCGCCACGCTCGCAGCGGTCTACAACCCCGCAGTCGACGACTTCAGCGGTCCCGCCCTCCACACGCCCTCCGGCAAGTCCGTCCAGGTCACGGGCCTCGACCGTCAGGAGGCCGTCGCGGCCAACCCCGACGAGGTGCGGGTGCACGGCACGTCGGCCGACGACGTCATCACGATCTCCGCCGCGACCGCCGGGACGCTCCGCATCCACTACGACGGAGTCGTCTGGTACGACGCCGCGACGGGCACGACGCGCAGCGACTGGATCGTCACGGTCCCTGCCACGACCCTCGTCGTCGAAGGCTATGAAGGCACCGACACCATCACGATCGCCCTCCCCGCCGGTTGGAACCCCGGCGCCTCGCTCTACGTCTACGGAAACCGGCGTCTCAGCGAGCAGGAGCAGACCTTCGTCGACGACCCCGACCCCGACAGCGTCTTCTTCAACGGGAACGCCGTCACCGGCGGCGGCACGATCGAGATCTACGCGGCGCACATCACCGTCCGCGGGGGCGTCGTGGTCGACTCCGGCGGCAGCTACATCACCTTCCGCGTGCGGCAGATCTCCAACGCCTTCGCAGAGAACCTCTCTCCCCTGTTCGTGAGCGACCGCTCCGTCTCGATCACGATCGAGGCCGGCGCGCAGATCCGGGGCACGGGCATCTACCTCATCGCCCAGGCCGAGGATCGTGGCCTCCCCGAGGCGCTCGACGCGAGCAAGGAGGTCGCGAACTTCGTCATCGACCCGCTCACGGGTCTCCTCGAAGGGGCGCTCGCGCTTCCCGCCAAGCTGCTGCTCAAGTCCTCGACGGCGAAGATCACGATCGGCACGGGTGCGCAGATCATCGGGGCCGACACGGTCGGCATCTACGCGACCGCATCGGCGGACGCGAGCGGCACGGCGCACGGAAGCCTCTTCAGCATCGGCTACGCGCAGGCGACGGCGACGGCATCCGTCGAGATCGCGGAGGGCGCCGTCATCACGAGCACTGCCGCGGTGGTCGTGACGAGCACCGCCAACGCGAAGGCATCCCTCGAGGCATCGACGTCACGCGAGCTCGACAGCATCCCGAACCCCGGCTCGTCGCAGATCGCGATATCGCTCGCCGTGAGCAATGCCATCGCGAAGTCGACGATCACCGTCGCCAAGACCGCGTACATCGAGGCCGGCAAAACCGCCAACATCATCGCATCGGGCGGAGTCGACTCGTCCGCGAGCGCGGAGTCGGGCATCTTCTCGGACGGCACGGCGGGACTCGCGTTCTCGATCGAGCTGAGCGACGCCGACATCACGACGACCGTCAACGGCACCGTGATCGCGCGCATGGCACCCGACGACGACGGCAACGCGATCTCGACGGTGAAGATCGAGATCGAGCCGCAGGACACCGACGACCAGAAAGTCGGCTACGTCGACTACGACAAGGACATGATCTACGTCGGCGCGCACGGGCTCGTGACGGAAGACGTGATCACCTACACGAACCGCCGCGGCACGAGCATCGGCGGACTCGTCGACGGCCGGCAGTACTACGTCATCCAGCTCGTCGACGACCCGACGACGCCGAACCGCGACGAGTCGCAGTGGATCAAGCTGGCGCCGAGCGAGCAGCGCGCCATCCGCGCGGGCCTCGGAGTCGACCACCACGCCGGCAACGTCGTCGACCTGACGAAGGTCGGCGTGCCGGCCACCGACACGAACAAGCTCTACTTCGACGCCGCCGACGTCGACCTCGCGGCCAATACGATCACGATCCCGCGCCCCGTCGGTGTGTTCAACACGTTCGAGCTCGGTCAGGCCGTCGTCTACCACAAGGGCACGGGACCGGAGATCGGCGGCCTGAAGGACAACAACACCTACTACATCGCCGCGAGCACGGGACAGACGAACCTGCAGGGCAACACCCGCTTCGCCGACGCCCAGGTGTTCGGACTCGCCGAGACGGAGAACGAGGCCCGCGCCGGCGTGCTCATCGATCTGACCTCCGTCGACCCGAGTGTCTCGGGCCACTGGTTCGCGGCGAAGCACGTGCTCGACTCGGGCTTCGCGACCGGCGTCGGCATCATCGCGCAGCTCACGGCGAAGGATGCGTCGTCGGCCACGGCGGGCCTTTCGAGCGAGAACCCGGCGCCCAACCGCTGGGCGAAGTTCAAGGAGATCGTCGGCACCAACGTCGCCGACAAGATCGTCACGAAGCTCACCAAAAAGTACGCGCAGAACCAGGGCGCCGCCAACGTCGGCTCGTCCAGCAGCATCAGCGTCGCGGGAGCGCTCGCGTTCATCTTCGCCGACCACGATGTCACCACGACCGTGGGACCGACCGGCGTCGTGAAGTCGAACGAGGACCTCGAGGTCAAGGCGAACATCGCGCAGACGCTGACCATCAGCGCCGAGAGCGAGACCGAGCCGCAGGAAGACATCACGCGGCAGAGCGCCGGCACGAGCGCCGACACGATGATCAGCATCGCCGTCGCCATCGCCGTCATCGAGAACACGTCCACGACGACGATCGCGAAGGGGACGGATGCCTCGGGCGCGCCGATCGCGGCGACGCTCGACGGCCTGCGGGCGACGCGCGTCATCGCCGAAGTGCTCTACCCCTTCCTGACCCGTCCCGACCAGTACATCCCCCTTTCGCAGGGCGAATGGGTCGACGCGATCCGCAACGAGGGGTATGACGCCGTTCTCAAGTACGTCAACAGCAGCCTCGGCGCGCAGGACTCGTTCTTCAACTCGTGGACGACGTCGACCGCGACGGCCGAGGAGCTGGGCATCGCCGGCACCGTCGCCGTGCTCGTCCTCACCAACAGCGCGATCGCCGAGGTGCAGTCGGGCGTCGGGATCAACCAGGACGACGCGTGGCGCACGAGCGATCACTACAACAACGACAACACTCCGGGCGACGACGCCGACGGTGCGGAGAACGAGCAGGTCGTCTCCATCGAGGCCACGAACTACCAGCAGTTCATCACGATGACGGGCATCTTCACGCTGCCCGACATCGATCTCGACTCGGCGGACAAGACCAAGCGCGACCGCATCACGCTCAACCCGATGGGCACGAGCGGCTCGCGCGGCG
Organism: Microbacterium alkaliflavum; assembly: GCF_044325405.1. Taxonomy (NCBI): domain Bacteria; kingdom Bacillati; phylum Actinomycetota; class Actinomycetes; order Micrococcales; family Microbacteriaceae; genus Microbacterium; species Microbacterium alkaliflavum. The sequence continues at coordinate 17,854 of NZ_JBIQWL010000013.1, forward strand.
GTGCAGGCGGCGCGTTCTTCATCCGTGTGCAGGACAACACGACGCACGCGATCGTCGGCTCCGGCGCCAAGATCCACAGCGGCGCCGACGGCGGCTTCAACATGAAGGCCGAAGAGGCGATCCTCAACGTCGACCTCGTGCAGTCCGGCACGACGGGCGGCGCCGTCGCGATCGCCGGATCCGTCGCCTACGTCCGCCAGCACAGCGACACGCTCGTCCGTCTCGACTCCGACGCGATCGTCACGGGCCGCGATGTGCGCCTCTACGCGGGCGACCTGACGACCCAGGTCACGTGGGTCGGCGCCATCACGGTGGGCGAGGGCGTCGGCGTCGGCATCTCGATCGCGATCAACGACCTCGACCGCACGACCAAGGCCGTCGTCGGGTCGCCCGACGCCGTCTCGACCGCGACCGGAACCGCCCGCAACGTCGATAACATCCACGTCACGGGCGCCGTCGATGTGCTCGCCAAGCTCAACGGCGACCTGTGGGCCTTCGCGGTCGCGGGCGCCGTATCCAAGCCCGGACTTCCGCCGGCTAACCCGCCGACCACCTCCGCCAAGGCGCTGCAGATCCTGGGCACGTCGGTGCAGACGCCTCCCACCGGCGTCGGAGTCGCGGGCGCGGCATCCGTCAACATCGTGCGCGACACCGTGCAGGCCTCGATCGCAGATGCCGGTCGCATCCGCGCGGGGACCATCACCGTCACGGCGACCGACGAGTTCTTCCAGCTCGCGGTCACGGGCGGCGCCGCGTTCGTCGTGGGCCAGCGCAGCGGATCGAAGTCGATCGCGGGTGCGTTCAGCCTCAACGACCTCGACGTCAAGACGCGCGCATTCATCGTGCAGACCGATGCCGTGACGACGGGCGGGGGCGTCGCCGTCGTCGCGGTCCGCGGCGGCGATCTGCTCTCGATCTCGGCAGGGCTCGCCGGCGCTCTCGGCAACGACAGCCTCAGCATCGCCGGCTCGTTCTCGGCCAACGTCATCTTCAACGAGACCGAGGCCACCCTCCGCGGCATGAACGGCACGATCGACGGCGATGTCGTCGTGAGCGCGCTCGACCGCTCCCGCATCATCGCGGTCGGCGGCGGCATCGCGTTCGGCGGCAAGGCGGGTGTCGGCCTGGGCGTCGGCCTCAATCTCTTCGGCACCGACGACCGGCCCACCATCACGCGGGCGACGCTCGCCGGCTCGACCCTGACGATCACGAGTGGCGCGCTCTCCGTGACCGCGAAGAACGAGAACCCTGGCACCGACCCCCGCATCTACTCCGTCGGTGCAGGGATCGGCGGCGCGCTCGGCCCGAAGACGACCATCGGCCTCGGCTTCGTCATGGCGATCAACATCGTCGTCAACGTCACCGAGGCGCTTCTGCAGAGCAGCACCACCACAGGCCCGACGGGTGTCACGGTCGCCGCGACCGACTCGACCGGCATCATCTCGATCGGCGGCGGCGCCGGCCTCGCGATCGGTGGCGGCGGCTCGGTCGGCGCGGCCCTCGGCTACAACGAGGCCGACCAGACGACCCGCGCCCATGTCGACGACGCCCGCATCACGACGACAGGAGACATCGTCGTCCGAGCCGTCGCCAACGGCTCGGTCCTGGGCGTGGCCGTCGGACTCTCCGGCAGCTTCGGCGGCACAGGCCGCATCGCCGGCGCCGGGTCGGTGCTCATCAACATCGTCGAAAGCGATGTCGCGGCATCCATCACCGATCAGGTGGCGAACTCTCCCGTCGGCGCCTCCGTCGTCAGCGCGCGCGGTGTGCTCGTGCTCGCAGAGAGCACCGGTTCCATCGTGGCCGCGGCAGGAGCGCTGGCTCTCGCCGGCACTGTCCCCGCACGATCGGGCGGTCTCAGCGCGACTGTCGGCGTCTCGGTCGCCGACAACACGGTGACCTCGACCGTCAAGGCGACCGTCGTCGGGGTGACGCTCACGACGAGCGGAGCCCTCGCCGACGACCCCCGCGCCGGCACCGGCGCGCACCACGCCGTCGTCGTCGCGGCGAAGTCGACGCCGACGATCCTGGCGATCACCCTCGCCGGTGCGGCCTCTACCGACCCGATCAGCGGCGGCGGAGCCGGCTCCGGCAACACGATCGACCAGACGGTGCGCGCATCGGTCGAGGGCAGCTCTGTGACAGCGACGGGCGCCGGAGTGCTCGTCGACGCGTTCAGCAGCGCGACGATCACGGCGGACGCCGGCGGCGTGGGGTTCGCGCTCGACTTCCGCTCGAAGGGCGACTCGCCGACGATCGCGATCGGCATCGGCGTGGCGATCAACGACGTCGTCAGCGAGAACCTCGCGCTCGTCTCGGGTTCGACGGTCACGGCACTCCGCGACGTGGTCGTCTCGGCCGTGGCATCCGCGGTCATCTCCGCCCTCACGTTCGGCGTCGCGGTCGACGTGGCCACCAGCAACCCGAACCTGCAGATCGCGGGGGGCGGCGCGGGGTCGTTCAACAGCATCGGTGGACGGTGGGATGCCGGCGCCGCCGTTCCCACGGTGCGCGCGGCGATCGTGAACTCCACCGTGACCGCGACGGGTGGGGCCGCGCGGGTGCTCGCCTCCGACACATCGACGATCCACGCCGACGGCGCGGGCGTCGGGATCGCCGTCGCGTTCGGCTCCGGCCAGAAGTCGCTGTTCAGCGGCGGCATCGGCATCGGCGTCGCGATCAACGAGATCTACACCCACGACCCGGCGAATCCGACGGTGCGCCACAAGAACATCGTCGAAGCCGTCATCGATGCGTCCTCGGTCTCCGCTGCGACCGGGGTGACGGTCTCGGCCCTCTCAGCCCCGACGATCGACGCTCTCGTGCTCGGCGGCGCCGTCAACGGGCGGATCGGGTCGTCGAGCGGATTCAACCTCGCGGGCGGCGGCGCGGGCTCGAGCAACGTCATCGCGACCACGGTGCAGGCGATCATCAAGGGCGGCACCGCGACGACGGCCGTCTCGACGGCGGCCGGCGCCGTGACCGTCTCGGCGCAGGACGTCTCGAAGATCACGGCTGACGCCGGCGCGCTCGGCCTCATGCTGGCGCTCGGCAAGGGCGCCGGGTTCAACCTCGCCCTCGGCATCGCCGTCGCCCTCAACACGATCGACAGCGAAGTGCTCGCCGTCGTCGACGGCACGACCGTCACAGGCGACTCGGTCGCGATCAAGGCCGGCACGACGCAGCAGACGACGATCGACGCGCTCGCGCTCGGCATCGCGGCGGCGTTCCACCTCGGCAGCGGCGACTCGAACGGTCTCGACCTGTCGGCAGGCCTCTCGATCGCCATCAACACGATCACGCGGGCCATCACCGCCGAGCTGCGCAACGCGGCGCACGCCATCGCACGGACAGGGGAGCTCGCCGTCACCGCGGAGGATCGCGCCAAGATCCACTCCGACGCCGGCGGATTCGCCCTCTCGCTGACCTTCGCGAACGGCGACTCCTCCGGCGCGGCGATCTCGGCCGGCATCTCGGTCGGCGAGTCCCGCATCACGACCACCCTCATCGCACGTGTCGTGGCATCCCTTGTCGAAGCGGTCTCGGCACGGATCGTCGCCGACTCCGAGGCGACGATCGAGACGCTGACGATGGCGGGCGCGGGCTCGGCGCGGATGACGGTCGGCGACGGGATCGGATTCGCGGGCGCGGTCGCCATCACGTGGGCGGGCAACACCATCAAGACCATCGTGACAGCCGCCATCGTCGACGCCGTGACCGCCGTCCAGGGTCGAGACGCGGCTGTCCAGATCGGCGCCGGCGGACTCCTCGTCTCCGCTCGCGACGTCGCGACGATCACGGCGCGGATGGGCTCCGGTGCCCTCTCGGTCGCCGTCGGGCTCAGCGAGGGCGGCCTGTCCGCGAACGCGTCGATCGCGGTCGCGCTGGCCGACAACATCATCGACGGCGCCGTCGACGCCTACATCCACGACTCGACTGTCACGAGTGCCGGTACGACCACCGTCAAGGCCGAGTCGACGCGCACCCTCTGGGCCGAGGCGGCTTCGGTCGCCATCGGCGTCGCGATCCAGATCTCGGAGGTGCCGATATCGTTCGGCGCCGCAGGAGTCGGCGTCGTCGGAACCAACACCGTGAAGGGCCACACGATCGCGGAGATCGTGCGGTCGACCGTGACGGGTACGGGAGCCGTCGCCGTCACCGCGAGCGACACCTCGACGGTCGAAGGATCGATCGTCGGAGTCGCCGTGGAGCTGGCGCTCATCGCCGTCTCCGTCGCCATCACGAAGCTCACGAACACGATCGAGAACGACGTGCTCGCGCGCGTCCTCGGCTCCTCGGTGACCTCCAACGCGGCCGGCATCACCGTCAGCGCGACCTCCACCGACGACATCAAGCGGACGGAGAACGGCAACGTCACGGTCAGCCTGGTCATCGGCGGCTCGGGCGGCGGGGTGACCGCCACCGGCACGATCAGCGGTCGCACCGAGGCATCCATCGGATCCTCCGCGGCCGACGCGACCCACGCCGCGCGGCGCTCGAGCGTCAAGGCCGCAGGCGCCGTTCAAGTGCTGTCGACGACCGACGCGCACGCGTCCGTGCACGCCTTCGGCGGCTCCGGAAGCCTCATCGCCGGCATGACGCTGGACGCCACCGGCACGATCAGCCGCAACACGTTCGCCCACATCGACGACGGCACCACCGTCCAAGCCGGCTCGCTCAAGGTCACGGCGACCGCCACTCGCATGAACGCCGACGTGAAGGCCGAGCTCGGGGCCGTGGGGCTCGCCGGCGGCGGCCTCGGCGAGAAGACGACGGCCACCATCAGCGGCGACGTCGAGGCCTGGATCGGCCTCCTCGCAGAGTCGACCGCGTCGGCCCTGCCCACGACCATCACCGTCGCGGGCGACGCCGAGATCCGGGCGCTCAACACCGCCGCGCAGGCGACCGCGAAGAGCGAGGGCGGCTCCGGATCGATTCTCATCGCCGTCACGATCATCGATGCGACCGCCAAGGTCACCGGCGACACCCGCGCCTACCTCGGACTCCTCGAGGGGCCGACCGGCGACTCCGGATCGTTCTCGGCGAAGGGCCTCGCCGTCTCGGCGACCGCATCCGGAAGCAAGGCGGATGCCACGGTGCTCGCGGTCGCCGTGGGGCTCGTCGCCGCCGGCTCGGGCTCGGTGAGCCCCGTCACGGCGAGCGTCGAGGGCACGGTCACCGCCTTCGTCGACGCCGCCGATCCGACCCGTGGACCTCCGCGGCTGGTCCTGCTCCTCGGCACCTCCGGACTCAGCATCACGGCGACCGCCACGAGCGACGCCATCTCCACCTTCCGCGGCGGATCCGGCTCGGCGATCATCGCCGTCCCGATCCACTCGGCCACTGCGACCGACTCCCTCTCGGTCCTGGCCTATCTCGCCACCGGAACGACCATCACCGGCGGAGACCTCGACGTCACCGCCACCACGACCCATGCGATCGCGACCGTCTCCATGACGGTCGGCGCGGGAGCCCTCATCGCGGCGGGCGGCAACGCCGCCGGCACCGCGACGGTCAGCGCCGCCACCACGGCGTACATCGACGACGGAATCACGGTCGACGTCACCGACGGGTATGTCAGCGTCGCAGCGACCTCGTCGCTCCGCACGGACGTCACGACCCTCATCGTCACGGCGGGCGGCGTCGCCAGCGGCCGGGACGCCACTGCGACGAGCAGCGTCACGGGAGCGACCAAGGCGTGGATCGGCGCATCCGCCCGCATCACGGTGCGCCTCGTGACGTCCGTCAACACGCCGGGCCTCAGCGACGGCGACATCGCGGTCACGGCGTCGGCATCGGCTGAGGCCGACGCGACGGCGCAGGCCTACGGCGGCAGCTTCATCGGCGACGGCGGAGCGGCGCACTCGACGACGACGGTGACGCCGGGTGTTCAGGCGCTCGTCGGATCGGGTGCCGTGCTGACGGCCGCCGGCGACGCCGTCGTCTCGGCGAAGCTCATCCAGGAAGGCGATGCCCCCAGGAGCGACATCGTCACGGTCGACGCCCTGAACAACACGATCGCGCTCGATGTGCGGCTGCGCCTCCTGGACGGCCAGATCGTCCGCTACCTCGCGGGCGCGAACCCCGTGACGTCGGGCGGCACGCAGCTCGCCGACGATCGCGACTACACGATCATCGTCGTATCGGACGGCGTCTACCGGCTGGGTGCGCGCTTCGCGGGAGCATCCGTCGACCCCGTCATCGATGTCATCCGCTTCTCGGCTCCGCACCTCTTCAAGACAGGCGACAGGCTCGTCATCTCGCAGGGTGCGGTCGCGACCTTCGACGCGGCGCTGCGGGTCAGCACGGCGAACGACACCATCACGCTCCCCGCAGGCAGCGGCCTCTACGCGGGCGCGGCCGTTGTGTATCACCGGGGTGCCGCGCTCATCGGCGGCCTCATCGACGGAGCCGTCTACTACGTGCTCGTCCCCGACTCGACCAAGCCCAACGTGATCAAGCTGGCTCTGACCCCGGGTGGAGCCCCGATCAACCTCACCGCGCCCGCGACGACGTCGCAGAGCTCGCTCGAGAACGTCATCCCGGGTCTCACCGCCGGCCAGACGTACACGGTGCTGGTCATCGACGCGACGACGATCAAGCTGCAGGACGGCACAGAGGACGGCACGATCGACTTCACGTCGGCGAACGTCGTGGGCGGAGCCATCCAAAAGGGCAACACCTTCGAGGACGGCGACGCCGTGACCTACCACGACCCCGGACTCTCGAAGCAGTTCACGAGCGGCTCGGCCGACATGGTCTACACCGAGACGGTCGATCCCGTGACCCACGACGTGACGAGCTTCACGCTCGTGGACACCGCGTCGTCCAACCGCATCGTCATCCAGAAGCACGGCTTCACCGAAGGCGAGGCCGTCCGGTTCCGGATCGTCGCGACCGGCACCGGATCCAACCCCATCACCGGCCTGACCGACAGCGCGATCTACCGCGTGCACGTCATCGACAAGGATCAGCTCCAGCTCGTCAAGGGCCTCCTCACCGCATCGATCGTGCCGGGCAACGAGAACGACCACGACTTCTTCCGGCTCACCGCCGGCGGCTCCTGGGCAGCGTTCGGATTCGGCGCGGGCGACACGCTCTTCCTGTCGAACTGCTACGCGGGCACCTACACGATCTCGTCGGTGTCGGGCGACAAGGTCTACCTGACCAGTGACGCCGGCTTCTCCGGCGGATCGTGCGTGACGACGGCATCGACGGGCGTCATCTCGTTCTCGGTCGCCCGGCCCGCCGACGCGAGCAAGGGGGACGGCTGGCGCTACTCGCTGACGCGGCCGGGCGAAGGTGCGATCTCCCCGCTCGTCGACGGCGTCACGTACTACGTCGTGGAGCGCACCGCCACGAGCTTCAAGCTCGCGCTCACCCCCACCGGCACCGCCATCGCACTCGACGCGTCGGGGCTGAGTTCGTCGGCGACCCACAGGATCGGTGTCGAGGGCCTCGACTTCCGGGCGACGGCCGGCGACTTCTCGCTGTACTTCGACCTCGCCGGCGGTCCGACCGGGGCCGGCAAGCTGCTCGGCCCCGGCGGCGTCGACCTCGTGACCCTCGTGGGCGCGGGCGGAGACGGCCGCTCGAAGTCGTCGGCCCAGGGCGCCTCCGGGGCGCTCGTCGTGACGGCGAACACTCCTGATTCCTCCCTCACGGTGACGCCGGTCGTGCAGACGTGCGTCGGATGGGATGCCTCGGCCCAGACGTGCTCGGCCGCGGCGACGATCCGCGCCGGCGGGGACATCGCGCTGGACGCGTCGGCGACGGCCTACGGCACTGCCTACACGGACGTCCGCAGCGGGTCGATCGTGCAGATCGGCGTCGCGCGGGCCAAGGGCTCGGTCGACCCGCAGGCGAGCGTCACCGTCGGTGCGGGCTCGACTCTCACGGCCGGTCGCGACCTCGCGATGACTGCCGCCGCCGACGCGCACCTCGAAGTGCGCGCGGTCTCCAAGGGTGGCGGCATCGTCTCGGTCACCGACACCGACGGCGTCGGCACGGTGAAACCGCACGCCACCATCTCGGTCGGAGACGGGGCGATTCTCACGGCGGGCCGACTCCTGTCCGGTACGACCGACGTGCGGGTCTACGGTCTCACCGAGGTCGACTCGCTCGGCGTCGGCACGGTCGGGTTCGCGGGAGCCGACTCGAACTGGTTCAACGACGGTGACCACTCGCCCAACGGACTCGTCGTCGAGGTCGTCTCGACGGTCACGATCGGGGCCGATGCGCGCCTCGAGGCCGACCAGGTGAGCCTGAAGGCGACCACATCGTACGCCGACCTCCAGGCGCACGCCGGCGCCGAGGCCTTCCTCGTGCTGCTGCTCGGCGGTGCCGCAGCACGCGCGAACGCGCTTCTCCAGGGCACGATCACGACGACCGTCACGATCTCGGCGCGGGCGATCGTGACCGGCTGGGCGGGCGTCGACCTCATCGCCCGCGCGACCGACCTCACCATCAAGCGCCTCGCGAGCCGGCTGGGCGTCGCGTTCCCCGTGCCGATCAACGAGGGCTACGCGAACGGCACGCTCACGATCACGTCGTCGGTCGTGACGAAGGCCGCCGCTCTCGTGCGGGCAGGGGTCCGTTCGCCATCGACGCTGCTCGAGAAGCCGAGTGACGGGACCGGCCTCTACCCGCGCCTCGCCCTCTACGTCGACGCGAACACCGTCGCGAGCGTCACGGCGGGCAAGTGGCACATCACGACGGAGGACGGCTACTTCGACGGCGACAGCTCGACGACCAACCGCTACGGCAAAATCACGTGGGATGCCGACGTCACGATCTTCGGCGGGAGCAAGGGCGCCCCCCGGCTCGTCGTCGACGAGAACGGCGTCGTCAAGGTCGCCAACGGCGTCAAGATCGACGGCGCCGACGCCTTCGTCGGGCAGCAGGTCGGCAGCGCCTTCACCGTGACGGTCGAGAACGACGGGCCCGGAAACGTGCTGATGTCGGCCGACGGGCTCGTGAACCGGGCAGACGAAGCGCAGCAGTACGCGGCGATCGCCAATGACACGACGAGCGCCGCGAACGGCTGGCCGCTCTTCATCTTCAGCGACACGCTCTCGAGCGTCATCATCATCGACCACTCGCACGCCGACATCACGCTCGGCTCGATCGACGTCGTCACGCCCGTCTCCAACACGACCGAGCCGACGGTGTGGCTCCTGAGCCGCACGCGTGACTCGCTCGATGAGCAGATCCCCTTCCAGTTCGACCTGACGCGCAATGCGCTCGAGACGTGGATCGACATCCAGAAGCGGGCGACGGGCCGCCTCATCATCGCCGGACCCATCAACAATCCGACCGGCTGGACGCACATCCTGCACACGCTCGGCGATATCGAGTCCGCCTCGAGCAGCGCCGGCATCACGACGAACGTCGCGCACCTCGAGACGCCGAACGGGGCGATCGGGACGGATGCCGCGCCCGTGCGAGTGACGCTCGTGCAAAGCCTCGACCGCCAGGGCCCCGGCACCTCCGACGACCGCGTGCGCCTGACGCGCATCTGGGCCACGGCGCAGGGAGATGCGCACCTCCGACTGCTCGCCGTGGACCGGGTGCCGACGACCCACGCGCTCAGCCCCGCGACGTTCGTCGTCTACGTCGACGAGCTGCGCTCCGACCAGGGCGACGTCGACGTGCTGCTCGACGACAGCCGCAGGCAGACCGGGGTCGCCGGAAACATCTGGGTGCGCGTCATCGCCTTCGTGCCGGCGGCCGCGGCGCCGTCGATCAACGGCTTGACGGCGGACTGGAACCGGCAGCACGCGAGCCACTTCCGGCCCGATGCCACGGGTGCCACGACGCTCACCCGCGACCCCGCCGCCTACCCGAACGGCACCGGCACGGTCATCGACAGCACCTACCGCTTCGAGCACCGCACGGCCGCGCCGACCTTCCAGCCGGCGACCTACCCCGGCACGACGCTCCTGTGGGACCAGCAGACCTCGCCGCGCGACCCGATCGTCCGCACGAGCAGCGGCACCTCGGCGGTCGGCGACGCGACGCCCGGCCTGATCGCTGCGCGCGACATCACCGTGAAGGATCTCGGCGCGGGGGTCGCGGCATCCCGGATCTCGGTTCTGGCCTACACGGCGCTCGCCGATACGATCCCCGCCGGCGTGCGGGCCGTGCTCGACGTCGACGTCGCGGGCTACGCCGTCGCGACGGAGAACTCCGGCGACCTGCGGCTCGGTCTCGTCCGCTCGCGCGCCGGCGACGTGCAGCTGCTCGCGAAGCTGGGCTCGATCCTCGACGGGGACCCCGGCGACGCCTCCGATGCGACAGATCCCGCCGATGTCGCGGGTCGCAGCATCACGCTCCTTGCGCCGAACGGCGCGATCGGCTCGGCCGCCGACTTCCTCGAGATCGACCTCCTCGAGGGCATCGCGAGCCCGACGACCTGCACGGTCGTCGGCTGCGAGACGGCACCGGGCGCGCTGATCGCCCGCGCGGCCCTGATCATCTTCCTCACTGAGACGGCGGGCGACCTGCGTCTGTCCGAGGTGACGTCGCGCTCGACCGACCGCACGGTGCCGACCGACGTCGCGCTCACGACGCGCTCCGGTTCGATCCTCGGGACGACGGCGGCACGCACGATCATCTCGGGTGTGCGGATCAACCTCCTCGCGGGCGGCCTCGGCGGCATCGGCGGCCCGCTCGCGGGCGACGCCCTCATCGTCGACACGTCGATCGCGGGCGCCGGCTCCGGCCACCTCTTCGCGGCAGGCTACGGCGACGTCGTCATCACCGAGGCGAACGACGAGCTCATCGTGCTCGGCGCGATCTCGACGCACGGCTCGGTCGTGCTCATGGTGCCCGACTCGGCGGCTCCCCGCGGACCCCCGACGCTCGGCCCGCTCTCACCGCTCTGGTCCGACCCGCAGCTGACGGAGTCGAGCCAGCCCGACGACCTCATCCTCGTCGCACAAGGCGCCGTGCTCCTCGCACAGGGCGCCACCCAGCAGGCCGCGCCCAAGGGCGTCACGGCAGCGTTCCGCAGCGGCATCTGGGCCGCCACCGACATCACCCTCTGGGTCGGCGACGACGTCTCGGCTCCCGTCGACACCTGGATCGTCGCGGGACGCCTCATCACGATCCACGGCGACCAGGCGCCCGCCGGCGCTGATGCCGACCCGGCGGTCGGCACGAGCATGACGTTCGCGGGCGTCGTCGGCGGCATCTTCGACCTCTGCGCCGGCGGCTGCAGCGACCGCACCGACCTCACCGAGATCTTCGGGAACACCGAGTCCGACACCTTCCTGTTCACCTCGACGTTCCTGGGCGCGAAGACCCACGTGTTCGGCAGCAGCACGGCGGCGAACGGCGGCACCGCCGACGACGGCGCCGACACCTTCACGGTGCTGAACCTTCAGACGATGCTCGTCGATCTCGGGCACACGCTGACCCTCGACGGCCAGGACGAGGGCGACACCTACCTCGTGCAGACGACCGGCAGCCAGGGCGACCCCCGTGACTACGTCATCAACGTCCTCGACACGGGCGACTCCGGCACCGACGCCCTCACGGTGCGCGGCACCGACTCCAGTGACGACGTCTTCCTCCTGCGCCGCTTCACGACCCTCACCGAGCCGAACTGGACGGCGAACCGGCCCGCATTCGTCGCACTGCTGCACGTCGACACCGACGACGCACGCACCTCCGACCCGGCCGGCAGCGCCGGCATTCGTCCCCAGTCGGTGCAGCGCATCAACTACGACCTCGGCCTCGACGACCCGCTCGGCGGACTGACGATGCTGGGGCTCGGCGGCGACGACTCCTTCGCCTCCGACGACAACAGCGCCGGCACGGTGCTCGACGGCGGCGCGGGGAACGACACCTTCCAGTTCGGCCAGCTCTACGGCACCCAGCGCAACGCCACAGCGGCACCGGCGGGCGGCGACCTCGCCGGCGACGACATCTTCGGCACGATCGCCACGACCCGCGGATGGCTCAGCGCCGGCATCAGCCGCGCGACGACCGCCATCGGCGGCGCGGGCGACGACATCTTCCAGGTGTACGCGAACGAGGCACTCCTCACGCTCCTCGGCGGTGCCGGCAACGACCTGTTCACCCTGCGCGCCTTCGCGCTCGCCCAGACGACCGGCGACTGCACCCCGGATGCCGTCAGCCCGACCTGCCACATCGTGTTCCGCTCCGACGCTCCGGGCGTGCCGATGCCGCTTCTCGTCGGGACCCAGGTCGCGTACCACGAGAACCTCCCCGTCGCGATCGACGGCGGCGACGGCTTCGACAAGACCGTCATGGTGGCCACCGAGTTCGCCGACCACATCGTCGTGACGGCGACGGGCATCTACGGCGCCGGCATCACCGCGACCTACACGGCCGTCGAGATCCTCGAGGTCGACGCGATGGAGGGCGACGACACCGTCGACGTGCTCTCCACGGGTGCAGGCATCGCGACCCGGGTCATCGCGGGCCTCGGCAGCGATCTCGTGCAGATCACCGGCGATGTCGCCCCCGACGTCGTCGCACGCGACGCGGCCGGCGCGCTCATCCCGTTCGGCAAGGGCGCACATCTGCTCGGCACGATCGACGGTCCGCTCGGCGTGATCGGCGGCGCGGGCCCGGCCCGGCTGCTCTGGACCGCGTTCGTGCTCCCCGGCGAGGCGAACCAGGCGCTCTTCGCGCTCGCCCCGCTCCCGAGCGAGGCGCAGCAGATCGATCTGCTGCTGATCTTCGACGACGCCGCGCCCGCGGGGCACTCCGGTGTGCTGACAGCGTCGTCGCTCACCGGCTTCGACCTCGCGGGCGCGCTCGCCTTCGGCGCGACGGCCCTCGGCGAACCCACGTCGTTCGGAGCCGGCATCACGATCGGCGACACGTTCGAGGCCATCTCGCTCTTCCTCGGCGCGGGCTCCGACAGCCTGCTGATCACCTCGACCCTGGTTCCGGGAGTGGATGCCTCGACCGGCGTCGTCGCCCGCCACGGCGGCCTCACGGTCATCCACGGCGGCGGGGGCGACGACGTCATCACAGTCACCGGTGGTGCCGGGCCGGTCTCGCCGCTCGTGATCTACGGCGACACCGACAAGACGGGTGCCTGGTATGCCGGGTCGGCGGGCGCCGTCTCGCTGTCGATCATCGGCGGCAAGCCGTTCGCGAACGAGATCGGCAACGCGCCCACCTTCCGAGTGAGCCTCGCGAACGCCTTCGCGAACGCCGGCGCCGACACGGTCGACGCCTCGGCGATCGGCGACCCGTCGTGGTCGATCGGCGTGATCGCGTACGGCGGCGCGGGCAACGACACGATCCGCGGCAGCCAGGCGGGCGACGTGCTCGCGGGCGGCTCGGGCGACGACCTCATCGTCGCGAACGCGGGCGATGACCTGGTCTGGGGCGACTCGGGCATCCAGGTCGACCTCCGCACGCGCACGCTGTCGGTCATCGTGAACGGCGTCAGTGCCCAGGCCGCGGCCGACCCGCTCACCGCTGGGCGCGACCACATCGTCGGCGGCGACGGCGGCGACCTGATCTTCGGGGACCACGGCGTGCTCGTTCAGGACACGACCGAGGCCGTCGTCGGACCCGCCGGGTACGTGCGGTCGGCGCTCGAGCCGGAGCGGATCGAGACGACGACCCGGCGCGTCGACGCCAGGACGGCCGAGCCGCTCAACGGTGCCGCCGACCTCATCTCGGGCGATGCGGGCGACGACGTCATCTTCGGCGGCAACGGCGGTGACACGATCTCGGGCGACGCGGGCGACGATGTCGTCTTCGGCGACCACGGGCACGTCCTGTGGGCACTCCCCGACCACCCGTTCGCGACCGTCGAGACGACGGACCCGAACGTGCCCGCCGGCAGCGACCTCATCTCGGGCGACGCGGGCGACGACGTCATCCTGGGCGGCAACGGCGGCGACACGATCTCGGGCGACGCGGACGATGACATCCTCCTCGGCGACCACGGTCGGGTCGCATACGACCTCGCGACGGGTCTCCCGAAGCGCATCGAGACGACGGATGCCACGGCTCTCGCCGGCGCGGACGTGATCACGGGCGACACCGGCGACGACATCGTGCTGGGCGGCAACGCGGGCGACCTTATCTCGGGCGACGCGGGTCGCGACATCCTCCTCGGCGACCACGGTCGCATCGAGATCGACCGTCCGTCGGGCCTCGTGCAGCTCATCACCACGACCGACGCGGCGGTGCCGGGCGGCGCCGACACGATCTCCGGCGGCACCGAGCGCGACATCGTGCTCGGCGGGAACGGCTCCGACACGATCTCCGGCGACGCCGAGGCTGACATCGTGCTCGGCGATCATGGTGTCGTGCGCGACAGCACCGTCAGCGGGACGGCCGACGGCACGTGGGACCTCATCACGACGACCGACCCGAACCAGGGCGCGGCCGACGTCGTCACGGGCGGCACCGAGAACGACATCGTCTTCGGCGGCACGGGCGCCGACACCGTGGCCGGCGGTGGCGGCAACGACCTGATCTTCGGCGACCACGGCAAGGTGGAGTCGACGGTGGCCTACCTCGGGCGGCTGGGCATCTTCCTCGAACTGCTGCCGCTGAACATGCCGCTTGCCGCCCACCCCTTCGCGTGGACGTCGATCGCCACGCAGCCCGCCGACGGCGGGGCCGCCGACCTCCTGCGCGGCAACGCGGGCGAAGACGTCATCATCGGCGGGCAGGGCGCCGACCGCATCACCGGCGGCACGGGCGACGACGACCTCATCGGCGGTCACAACGTCGCGGGCGGCAGTGACACGGGCGACTTCATCGACGGCGGCGAGCAGAACGACGCGATCGCGGGTGACAACGCGAACCTCCTGCGCACGGGCGACGCGACGAGCCGCCGGTTCCAGGTGCTCACGGGCGACGCGATCTTCCAGCAGGACACGGGATGCCCGAACATCGCGTCGGCCACCGCGTGCGGCGTCGGCGCGCTGAACTCGTACGCCGACCCGCGTGGCGCGAAGGAGCGCGACGTCCAGCTGTTCGACCACGACACCTCGACCCCCACCGGCCGCTACGGCGACGACGTCATCGCCGGCGGTGCCGATGACGACCTCATCTTCGGCCAGCTCGGCGACGACTGGATCCAAGGCGACGGCTCGGCGATCGACGACTCCGGCGCCCTCACGATCGACGTGCGCACGACGCGGCAATCCGTCGAGGACTACGCCGGCCCCGGCCGCGACGGCGACGACTGGATCGAGGGCAACGGCGGGAACGACGTCATCTTCGGCGACCTGGGCCGTGACGACCTCATCGGCGGCAGCTCCGACCTCTTCAGCCTCACGACGGCCGCCCGCCGCCCGGACGGCGCCGACACCATCTTCGGCGGTGCGGGCATCCGGCTCGTGCGCAACAACTACGGCGACCTCGAGGAAGGCGGCCATGCCGCCGACAGCGACGTCATCCTCGGCGACAACGGCACGATCTTCCGCCTCGTGAGGATGGTCGGCGCCACGGCGCAGTTCCTGCAGTTCACGTACGACGACTACGCGGGCGCGCTGCGCCTCGTGCCGCGCGCGTACACGCTGCTGGACTACACCGTCGGCTCGCCCAACGGCGTGGGCTCCGCCGACCTCATCCACGGCGAGGACGGCGACGACACGATCCACGGCCAGCTCGGCGACGACGTGCTCTTCGGCGAGGGCCAGGACGACGACATCTACGGCGGCTGGGGCAACGATCGGCTCTATGGCGGCACGGGCGTCGACGGGATGCTCGGCGACGACGGGGTCATCCAGACGAGCCGCAACGGGTCGACGGAACCGCTCCACCACGTCGTGAGGGCGGACGCCGAGGACTTCGTCTCCCTGCCCGGGCCGTTCACGGGAGCCGAGATCTACATCCTCGGCGAGCTCCTCAAGCGTGCCGACATCCACACCTGGATCGATGGCGCGGTCAACGACGACACGATGTACGGCGGACTCGGCGACGACTTCATGCACGGCGGCGAAGGCAGCGACGCCATGTCGGGTGCTGAGGCGATGCAGCAGTTCTACAACCGCGATCTGCGCAACGGTGGGCTGAGCCGGCTCGCGACCGAGCTGCCGCTCATCGACGTCGACCCGCTGCACTACAACGCCGACACGACGATGTTCGCGCAATACGACGCCGACGACCCACGCTCGCTGATCCCCGGCTTCCTGCTGAACTTCGACGCGTACGTCCTCGATGAGGCGACCGGCCTGCCGATCGACATCGACGGTCAGAAGGTCAAGTCCGACGACGGTCGCGACCGGATGTACGGCGATCTGTGGCACGACTGGCTCGTGGGCGGCACCAACTGCGACTGGCTGTTCGGCGGATTCGGCGACGACCTGCTGCAGCTCGACGACAACCTCGAGACCGCGGGCGGCGCCAACACCGACCCCGAGAACGACGACCCGCGGTTCCGCGACGGCGACTTCGCCTTCGGCGGCGCCGGGCGCGATGTGCTCATCGCCAACACGGCGCAGGACCGCATGTACGACTGGTCGGGCGAGTTCAACAGCTTCATCGTGCCGTTCGCACCGTTCGGCTCGCCGACCGTCAACCGCAGCTTCAGCCCGCAGATCCGCAATCTCATCCGTGCCCTCACCGCGGCGGGCGGCGCCGACCTCGGCCCGGCCGTCCCCGCCGGCGAGCCGTACGACGAGACGGCGCTCGTCGAGCAGAGCGACGGCCAGCTCTGGCAGGACCAGAAGGGCGGCCCGCGCGACCCGCAGCCGGGCAACATCGGCGGCGTCGGACGCGACGACGTCGGCGGACCCAACCTGCACTGCCCCTGCGACCCGCAGACGATCCTCCGCGTCGTGAAGTACGTCAACGGCCAGGACGCCAACGAGACCGGACCGACGCTGCCGGTCGGCTCGGTCGTGGTCTGGACGTACCAGGTCACCAACCCCGGCGCCGTCGCGATCCGCCTCACGCGCCTGCTCGACGACGCCGGCACACCGGCCGACCCGAGCGACGACTTCGTCCCCGTCTACGTCGGCGGCGACAGCGACGGCGACGGCTGGGTCGACCCCGGCGAGACGTGGCTGTTCCGCGCCACCGGAATCGTGCGCGCCGGACGCTACGAGAACGTCGTGACGGCGGAGGGCGTCGGCACGAACGGGCAGTCGCGGCGCGACAGCGACCCTGCCGTCTACATCGGGCTGACCGCGCCGGACGAAGTGCTGCTGTTCGTCGAGAAGGCCGTGAACGCCGCCGATCCGCTGCACCCCACACCTGCAGAGGACGCGGACTCGCCGAGCGGCCCTATCGTCACGGTCGGCTCGCTCGTCGTCTTCACGTATCTCGTCACCTCGCTCGGCGGGGCGGTCACCGGGGTCACCCTGATCGACGACAACGGCACGCCGAACGACCCGAGCGACGGCTTCGCTCCCGCCTACGTCTCGGGCGACACCGACGGCGACGGCATCCTCGACCCCGACGAGGTGTGGGTGTACCGCGCAGCCCGCCTGGCGGTCCTCGGCCCCTACGCGAACACCGCGACCGTGCGCGGCACAGGCGGCGGACGCCCGCTCGTCGACACCGACACGGCGAATTACCGCGGCATCCCGGTCGGCGAGACCGTGCTCCTCGTCGAAAAGGCTGTGAACGCGGTCGACCCGCTGCACCCGACGTTCGCGGAGGACGCCGACTCGCCCACGGGGCCGCGGATCACCGTCGGCTCGCAAGTCGTCTTCACGTACCTTGTCACCGCCGTCGGCGGATCGTTGTCGTCGCTGACGCTGCGCGACGACAACGGCACGCCCGACACCGCGTCCGACGACTTCACCCCCACCTATGTGTCCGGCGACACGAACGACGACGGCCTCCTCGACCCTGACGAGGTCTGGCTCTTCCGGGCGATCCGATCGGCGATCCTCGGGCAGTACACGAACATCGCCACGGCCCGCGGCAGCGCCGAGGGAGTCGCGCTGACCGCGATGGATGCCGCGAACTACCTCGGCGTGCCCGTGGGCGAGACCCGGCTCGGGGTCGAGAAGGCAGTGAACGCGGTCGATCCGCTGCACCCGACGCCGGCGGAGGACGCCGACCTGCCGACCGGTCCGGTCGTGACGGTCGGTTCGCAGGTCGTGTTCACTTACCTCGTCACGGCATCGGGTGGCTCGGTCTCGGGGGTCGCGCTCGTCGATGACAACGGCACGCCCGGCACCGCGTCCGACGACTTCGCCCCCACCTATGTGTCCGGCGACACGAACGGCGACGGCATCCTCGACCTCGGCGAGACCTGGCTCTTCCGGGCCATCCGCACGGCGATCCTCGGCCAGTACACGAACATCGCCACGGCGAGCGGATCCGGCGGCGGAGTCGCGCTGACGGCGACGGATGCCGCGAACTACCTCGGCATCCCCGTGGGCGAGACCAGGCTCGCGGTCGAGAAGGCCGTCAACGCGGTCGACCCGCTGCACCTGACGCCGGCGGAGGACGCGGATCTGCCGACGGGTCCTGTCGTGGCGGTCGGCTCGCAGGTCGTGTTCACCTACCTCGTCACGGCATCGGGCGGCCCGGTCTCGGGGGTCGCGCTCATCGATGACAACGGCACGCCCGGCACCGCGTCCGACGACTTCGCCCCGACCTACGTCTCGGGCGACACCGACGGCGACGGCATCCTCGACCCTGACGAGACATGGCTCTTCCGGGCGGTCCGCACGGCGATCCTCGGGCAGTACACGAACATCGCCACGGCGAGCGGATCCGGCGGCGGCACCACCCTGACCGCGACGGATGCCGCGAACTACCTCGGCATCCCCGTCGGCCTGATCTCCATCGAGAAGGCCGTCAACGCGGCATCCCCCCTTGCTCCCACCGCCGCCGACGACGCCGACACGGCCGGCCAGGCCAAGCGCCTCGCACCCGGGGTCGTCGTCATCTGGACCTACCTCGTCCGCAACCTCACGCAGGCCGGCGTGCGCGACATCGTCGTGCGCGACGACAACGGGACGCCGCTCGACACCTCCGACGACTTCACGGCCCGGTACCTCTCGGGCGACGCCGATGGCGACGGCGAGCTCGACCCCGACGAGGTGTGGCTGTTCACGTCGGTCGGTGTCGTGACGGCGACGGCCCGGGTGGGGCTCTACGGCAACGTCGCGGTGGTGACGGGGCACGACCCGGCGGGGACCCTGATCACGGCGAACGACTCCGCGTTCTACTTCGGCGCGATCGCCGCACCGGTCGTGACCAAGTACGTCAACGGCCAGGACGCCCAGACGGCCCCGGGCGTCGTCGTCACCGTCGGAAGCCAGCTCGTCTGGACCTACGAGGTCCGCAGCACGGGCAACGTGGCCCTCGCGATCGATCTCGTCGACGACAACGGCACATCCGACCCGTCCGACGACTGGCGCCCCGCCTACGTCTCCGGCGACACCGACGGCGATGGTCTGCTCGACCCCGACGAGGTGTGGCTCTACCGCGCGACGGGCGTCGCGACGGCCGGACTCTACGTCAACATCGCCACCGTCACGGGTCGCGTGCCCGGCACGGACCTCGTCGGCACCGACACCGACGTCGCGACCACGACAGGTGTCGTCGTGCCGCCGACCGCGATCTCCATCGTCAAGCGCGCGAACGGGCAGGATGCCGACACCGAGGCGACGGCCGTGCGCGTGGCCGCGGGCTCCACGATCGAGTGGACGTTCGAGGTGCGCTCGATCGCCGGCTCCCTCCCGCTCGCGGGCATCACGGTCGTCGACGACCGCGGCACGGTCGACCCCTCCGACGACGTGACGCTGACGCTCCTGTCGGGCGACACGAACGGCGACGGCCTGCTGGACCCGGGCGAGGTGTGGCGCTATCGCTTCACGACCATCGCCGGCGCGGCCGCCCTGCACAACGTCGCCCGCGTCACGGGCGCCGACCGGTTCGGCACGGTCTACTCCGACGACGACCCGGCCTGGGTTTACGGCGTGCTGCTCGGCATCGACGTCGAGAAGGCGATCAACGCAGTGAACCCGTGGGCGCCGACGGGCCTCGAAGACGCCGACGCCGGCGGGCCGCAGCTGCTCCCCGGCACGAACGTCGTCTGGACGTACCTCGTGCGCAACACGGGCAACACCCCGCTCGCCGTGAGCCTCGTCGACGACAACGGCACGGCTTCGACCGCCGACGACTTCCTCCCGGTCTACGCAGGCGGCGACACGAACGGCAACGGTCTCCTCGACGTCGGCGAAGTGTGGCTGTTCACGTCGGCGGGCGTGCGCACCCACGTCGTCGGCTCGACGGGCTACACCAACACCGCGACCGTGACCGGCACGGCATCCGACGGCACGGTCACCGACCGCGACGCGGCCGTCTACCGCGCCGCGACGGGCGGTGCGGAGGGTCACACGCCCGGCTTCTGGAAGAACAACGCGACGAACTGGGGTGCGATCGCCTGGCCGCGCAACCCCGACGGCACGCTCGTGTACAGCCCCGACCAGCCGGTGGGCAGCGTCTTCAGTGCGGCGCCCGCGGCCTACGCGAACCGCACGCTGCTCGAGGCGCTCGGCACGGGCGGCGGCGGCATCGACGCGCTCCTGCGCCAGGCGGTCGCGGCGCTCCTGTCGTCGGCGCACCCCGAGATCGCCTACCCGTACACGACTTCGCAGGTGATCGCGCGCACGAACGCGGCGCTCGCGAGCGGCGATGCGAAGCTCATCTCGACGCAGTCGAGCGAGTTCGACAAGTTCAACAACTACGGCTCCGACCTCGACCAGCACGGCATCGCGGGCGGGGTGATCGTGGCAGACCCCGTCGTGGCTCCCGCCCCCGCGGCCGCGCCGACCGCGAGCATCGACGACGCGACGGTCACCGAGGGGTCGACCGGCAAGGGTACGGCCGCGACCCTGACGATCACGCTCTCGGCGCCCGCGACGTCGGCCGTCACGATCGTCGTCTCCGTCACCGGCGGAACCGCCACGAGCGCCGACTACAAGGGGTCGACGACGGTGACCCTCGTGATCCCCGCCGGGCAGACGACGGCGACCTTCAGCCTCACGATCGTGGGCGACAAGGTCGCCGAGCCGGCCGAGACGATCATCGTCGGCATCATGAGCGTCAGCTCCGGAGTGGCGATCACCGACGGCACGGGCATCATCACGATCCTGGACGACGACTGACGATCGGCGGGCCCGTGCCCGAAGCCCCTCGAGCCCGGGGTGGCGGCGGTCGTCGGTCGAACCCGCGGATGAGCCGGTCGTGCACAGCCCTCGCCGATCGACGCATCGCGGCCTGATCGCCGCCATCCCCGAACCGCGCGGTGGGATGCCGCGCCCGACCCGTCGGTAGGCTCGAAGCATGCTCAACATGGCCGAGGGCGTGGCGCGCCTCGGCGCCCTCGCCGAGTCTCCCGTCATCGCGACGCTCGGCCGTGCCTTCGCCGAGGCCGGCCGCGACCTCGCGATCGTCGGCGGTCCCGTGCGCGACGCGCTGCTCGGTCGCGAGACGCACGACCTCGACTTCACGACCGACGCCCGGCCCGACGAGATCCTCCGCATCGTCACACCGATCAGCTCCGTGCAGTGGGATGTGGGGCGCGAGTTCGGCACGATCGGAGCCCGCGTCGCCGGCGAGCAGGTCGAGGTCACCACGTACCGTGCCGACAGTTACGACGGCGTCACGCGCAAGCCGACCGTCGAGTTCGGCAACACCCTCGAGGGCGACCTCGTGCGGCGCGACTTCACCGTCAACTCGATGGCGCTGCGGGTGCCGAGCCGCACGCTCGTCGATCCCACGGGCGGCGTGGAAGACCTCCTGGCGCAGACGCTGCGCACCCCGACCGATCCGCGGGTGAGCTTCGGCGACGACCCGTTGCGCATGCTCCGCGCCGCGCGGTTCGCGTCACAGCTCGAGTTCGACGTCGAGTCCCGCACGGCCGACGCGATCGCCGAGCTGCGCGACACCCTCTCGATCGTGAGCCCCGAGCGCATCCAGGGCGAGCTGACACGACTGCTGCAGACCGACGACCCCGTACGCGGCATCCGGCTCCTCGTCGACACGGGACTGCTCGCGGTCTTCCTGCCCGAGATCCCCGCCCTGCGGCTCGAGGTCGATGAGCACCACCACCACAAGGACGTCTACGAGCACTCGCTGACGGTGCTTCGGCAGGCGATCGCGCTCGAGAGATCGCGGCATCCGGATGCCTCCCCCGACGTTCCGCTGCGCCTCGCCGCGCTGCTGCACGACATCGGCAAGCCCGCGACGCGCAAGCTCGAGCGCGGCGGGGGCGTCACGTTCCATCACCACGACATCAAGGGCGCCCGCCTGGCGAAGAAGCGCCTTCAGGCGCTGCGCTTCGACTCGGACACGACCAACGTCGTGTCGCGGCTGATCGAGCTGCATCTGCGCTTCTTCGGCTACGCGGAGGGCGCGTGGACCGATTCGGCGGTGCGGCGCTACGTGCGGGATGCCGGAGCCGAACTCGAACGCCTGCACATCCTCACGCGCGCCGACGTGACGACCCGCAACAAGCGCAAGGCCGCACGGCTCGCCGGCGCCTATGACGACATCGAGCGGCGCATCGACGAGCTCGCGGCCCAGGAGCAGCTCGACGCGATGCGTCCCGAGCTCGACGGCAACCGCATCCAGGAGATCCTCGGCATCGGCCCCGGCCGCGAGGTCGGCGAGGCGTACAAGTTCCTGCTCGACGTGCGCCTCGATGAGGGTCTCGTCGGCGAGGACGAGGCTGAGCGGCGCCTCCGGGAGTGGTGGGCCGCCCGCGGCTGACTCGCCTTGTCGTCCATAGCCCGTGCTCTGGCCGAAAGCCCGTGTTGCGGACGGTGCGGAACGTGGGCGCTCGGTGAGAGCACGGGCTATGGACAGAGCGGGGAGGTCAGGCGACGTTGCCGCGGAGCGCGGCGAGCTCCTGGCCGTACGTCGTCGCGTCGGACTCGGCCTGCGCCTTCAGCTCCGCGGCCGCGTCGGCGAACGCGTCGAGTGCCGGGTTGACGCCCACGAGCGTGAAGGGGCGCTCCACGATGCGCAGATCGAGGCCCCAGACGTCGACGAGCACCCGGCGCAGCCACGCGGTCGAGTGGTCCCAGCCCTCCTTGGGCGTCCCGGGCGCGTAGTTGCCGCCGAGCACTGTGACGAGGGTCGCGGGCTTGCCGCGCAGGGCCGTGCCCTGCGGGTCGATGCGCGGGTCGGTGTAGGCCAGGTCGAACCACGTCTTGAAGTGTTGCGAGACGCCGTAGTTGTACAGCGGCACGGCGAACAGGAGCGCCTCGGCGTCGATGAGCTCGTCGGCGACGGTCTTCGCGAGGGCGCGAGCCTCGAGCTGGCGCTCGGTGCGCTGCTCGGCCTCGACGAAGCCCGACGTCACGACGTCGGCCCAGGCGGTGGCGGGAACCGGCTCGACGGCGAGGTCGCGGCGCACGACGCTCGAGTCGGGGTGGGCGGCGATCCACTCGGCCTCGACGAGGTCGGCGAGGGAACGGCTGGCGGAGGACGCGGGCAGGATGCTGGCATCCAGACGGAAGAGGGACATTTCTACTCCGATCAGGTGAGCAGCTAAGAAAAACATAGCGGCTAGCGAGACTGTAGCACGCGTACGATGGGGTGATGCCGGAGACGGAGACCGACCACAGCGTGTGCGATGCCGCCGTGACGCTCGCGTTCTCGGTGCTCGGCAAGCGGTGGAACGGCATGATCGTCTCGTCGCTCGGCGGCGGTCCCGCCGGCTTCGCGGGGCTGCGCCGTGCCGTCACCGGCATCAGCGACGCCGTGCTGTCAGACCGCCTCGCCGAACTCTCCGACGCCGGCCTCGTCGTGCGCGACGTCGACCCCGGCCCTCCGCTGGCCGTGTCCTACACCCTCACCGACGCGGGCCGGCGCCTCCTGCCGATCCTCGACGACCTCGGCCGCTGGGCCTCCGACAACCTCGCCGCGCGCGCCCACTGACTCGAACCATGCCCTGCCGGGCTCCGCGGTGAGGCGGTCAGTCGGCGCCGAGCTCGTCGTCGAGCGCGCGGAGCGCGTCGAGGGCTTCGCGCCGCGCGCGGGCCCGTCTCCGCCTCAGCGCCAGCACGTCGGCGGTGCGCAGCCGCGTGTGGCTTCCGACCTGCCGCGACGCCAGTTCCCCGCCCTGCACCAGTTTCATGAGCGTCGGACGGGACACTCCGACGAGCTCGGCGGCCACGGTCGTCGTGAGCTCCTCGGGAAGCGTCGCGACAGACACCCGCCCGCCGGCCAGCCCCCGCAGGACGTGAGCCAGCAGCGAGCTGAGCTCTGCCGGCACGTCCGCCGTCGATCCGTCCTCCGCGGTGACGGCGAACCCGAGGGTGCCGAAATCGGGCGAATGCCGCAGAAGTTCGGCGGCCTGCTCGTGCAGACCCGCCTCGACGAATACCATGCCATTGGACAACAACACGCTCATGCGGCCCCCCGACCCGTGATGCGCGCACCCCCGAACGGCATCGGAAGCCATGGTATCGGGTTGCAGTTGCATGTGATCGCTTTGCAGATACATCTGTAACCCGCTAGCGTCGCCCGAGGCCGGACTCGCCGACGGAGGGGACAGGAAACACGTGGATGCGGTAGCGCTCAAACGGACCTGGGCTCAGGTCGCTGCCCACGGGGACGCGGTCCCCGGGTACTTCTACGCGCACCTGTTCCTGGCCCACCCCGAGACTCGCGACCTTTTCCCGGTCGCGATGGCGGCGCAGCGCGACCGCCTCGTGAAAGCGCTCGGCCACATGGTGAGCAACGTCGACCGCGTCGGCGACGTCGTGCCGTACATCGAGGATCTCGGCCGCGATCACCGCAAGTTCGGAACCGTCGCCGAGCACTATCCCGCCGTCGGCGCGTCGCTGCTCGCGACGCTCAAGCACTTCCTCGGCGACGCGTGGACGGCCGAGCTCGCCGGCGATTGGGCCGAGGCGTACGGACTCATCGCGACGACCATGATCACGGCCGCCGAGGGCGCCGAATCCCAGCCCGCGACGTGGTCCGCCGAGGTGGTCGCGACCGAGCGGCGGGGGATGGATGTCAGCACCCTGACGGTCCGCCCCGACGATCGGTATCGCTATCAGGCCGGCCAGTCGATGGCGATCGAGATCCCGCAGCGGCCGCGGCAATGGCGCTACCTGTCGCCGACGCACGCGCCGCGCGCCGACGGCACGATCACCTTCCACGTCCAGCTCGTCGCCGGCGGCCAGGTCAGCGGAGCGCTCATGCGCGAGCTGAAGGCGGGAGATCGCGTGCGGCTCGGCCCGCCCGTCGGCGAGCTGCTGACCCTGCCGTTCGACAGCGAGTGGCCCGACCTCCTGCTCGTCGCCGGCGGCACGGGACTCGCGCCGCTGCTGGCAGTGCTCGACCAGGTCGCCGCTCGCCACGCTGCCCGCGGCAACGGACCCCGCGTCGCGCTGTACCAGGGCGTGCGGCATCCCTGGGCGTTCTATGCGAAGCCCGAGCTGGAGCGCTACGCCGGCGCCGACTGGCTGGATGTCGAGTACGGCGTATCCGACGACCCGTCGTTCCCCGGACGCCGTGGGCTCATCGGCGACCTCGCCGCCGCGGACGGCCCCTGGGACGACCGCCTGGCGATGGTCTGCGGCTCGCCGCGCATGGTGGATCACGCGGTCGCAGCGCTCCACCGCGCAGGACTCGACGAGAGCCGCATCCGAAGCGAGAAGTACGAAGACCCGTTCACCCAACAACCCAGCGCCCTCGGCGGACGAGCAGACTCCCGGGAACCCGCCCGGGCAGGCACGTCGCCGGGCTTCCAGTAGGGGGCAGACGATCATGTCCGCGATCCAATCCGTATCCACCACGCCCGAGTCGCTCCGCGGAGCGACGTTCTCGGAGGAGCGCCACGGCTACGCCCGCGGCGAGGTCCATGCGATGCTGACGGCCGCGGCCGACGCCCTCGAGGTCGCCTGGCGCGAGAACTCCGCCCTGACCGCCAGCGGTGTGGGCGCAGACGACGGCGAGATCTCGAGCCGCGCGGTCCTGCTCCTCAGCAGCGCGCAGCGCATCGCCGACGATGCCGTCGCCGAGGCTGAGTCGTACGCGAAAGACCTCATCGAGACGGCGCGCACGCAGTACCGCGAGATCATCGAGCGGGCGCAGCAGACCGCCCACACGATCGAGAAGCAGGCGGCGGCGCATCCGGCTCAGGACGCGGCGGCCCCGGCGGGACGGCCCGCCGCGCCGAGCGCCGCAGTCCAGACGTGGGCGGATCGCTCGCCGGCATTCGCGTTCGCGACCGACGATCTCGAGGTCGCGGGACCTGCCTCTCCCGACGACGTCGTGCGGGCCCGCCAGTTCGCCCGCATGGCCACCGCGCAGGTGCATTCGCTGCTCGAGTCGATCGAGCGGGAACTGGCTCGGCTGGGAGCCGCCTCCGCACGACCGACCCCGCCCGCCCAGGCCCCGGCGGACGGCTCGGAATAGTCCTGTCGCCATCGGGCGACACTCAGCACTGACGACATCCCCCACCTTCACGATCGGAGCGCCCACATGACGGACACCAGCGAAGCGACCCTGTACCAGCGACTCGGCGAGGGCGAGGGCATCGCCGTCGTCGTCGACGGCCTGTACAGCCGGATCATGGCCGACGAGACCCTCGCCCCGTTCTTCGAGAGCACGCGCATGGCCGAGCAGAAGGGCCACATGGCGCTCTTCCTCGCGGCCGCGGCGGGAGGCCCCGACGGGTATCGCGGCAAGGATCTGGGTGTTGCGCACGCCGGCCGGGGCATCGGCGACGCCGACTTCGACCGCGTCATCGGCCACGCAGCCGCCGCGCTCGCCGACGCAGGTGTCGACGCCGCCACGATCGACCAGGTCGCCGGCGCACTGCTGCCGCTGCGTCCGCAGGTCACCACCCCGGCGGCCTAGCGGGGCGGTCGCGCCTACACTGGACGCACGCTCCCCGACGTCGATCGGAGCCCGCGATGAGTTCAGCGTGGTCGACGAGGCGCGAGTCGACACCTGAGAACTCGCGGCTCCTCATCGAGCGCGCCCACGAGGAGTTCGTCGCCGGCAACACGGGCGACATGCGCCTCGACGACATCCGCCCGCTCGTGCGCGAGTCGTGGCGCCGGTCGCTCGCGAGCCTCGTCGGTGCGGAGGACCTCCCGCCGCTCGACCTCGCGACGGCGCAGCTCGACGAGTACCGCCGCGCCCACCCGCTCGCCGGTGTCATCGACATGATCCGCGGCCTGCTCGTTCCGGGCGACCCCGACGACGCCGGGGTCGTCGTGGCGGTCGGCGACGCGGCGGGACGCCTCCTGTGGGTCGAGGGCGACCGCCGCGTGCGGGCCCTGACGGGCGACATGGGGTTCGTCCCGGGCGCCAACTGGTCGGAGGACGCCGTCGGCACTGCGGCACCGGGAACCGCGATCGCGCTCGACCGTTCCGTGCAGATCCGCGGCGCCGAGCACTTCAACCGGCTCGTGCAGCCCTGGTCGTGCACGGCGGCACCCGTCCACGACCCCGAGACGCGCCGCATCCTGGGCGTCATCGACGTCACGGGCGGCGAGCAGGTCGTCACGCCGCAGGCTCAGCTGCTCGTGGATGCCACGGCCCGCGCCGTCGAGGGCGAGCTGCTCCTCGCCCGTCTGCGCGCCCGCGAATCGGCGCCGACGCGGCGTGCGCCACGCAAGCCGGAGACGGCCCGGACGACGCTGCGCGTGCTCGGCCGCGACCGGGCGCTGCTGGAGGTCGCGGGCGACGGGGTCGAGACGGTGTCCGAGCTGGGGCTGCGTCACGCCGAGCTGCTCCTCATGCTCGCGACCCACAGGCAGGGCGTCTCCGCCGAAGGGCTCGGCGAGCTCGTCTACGGCGATGCGGGGGCCTCGGTCACGCTCCGCGCCGAGATGGTGCGCCTCCGCAAGGCTCTCGAGAAGTCGGCCCCGCACGTGACGCTCGAGTCGCGACCCTACCGGCTCGCCGCGCCCGTCGAGACCGACGCGCACCAGGTGCTCTCGCTCCTCGACCGCGGCGCTCACCGGGTCGCGCTCGCCGCGTACCGCGGCGACGTGATGCCCGACTCGACGGCTCCGGGCGTCGAGGAGTTCCGCGAGTCGGTGCGCACGGCGCTGCGCGAGGCGCTCATGGCCGAGGCATCCGTCGACGTCCTCCTCGCATTCGCCGACACGGCGGCGGGCGCCGACGACGAGGAGCTGCTGCGGCTGTGCCTCTCGATGCTCCCCGCACGCTCGCCCAAGCGCGCAGGCCTCGTCGCGCGCATCGAGAAGCTGCAAAGCGAGTGATCCGTTGCGGACGTGATCTGTCCGCGATGTCCGCGAGACTGGTCGCACCGACGAAGGGAGCGGACATGCTCAACGGATTCGCGACCCTCAACTTCTACGCCGACGACCTCCAGGCGGCCTCCGCCTGGTACGCCGACCTGCTCGGGATCGAGCCGTACTTCCAGCGCCCGGGCTACGTCGAGTTCCGCGTCGGGCCGTACGAGCACGAGTTCGGCATCATCGACGCGCGCTTCCGTCCGGATGCCGGCGCGCAGCCGGGCGGGGCGGTGCTGTACTGGCAGGTCGACGACGTCGAGGCGACCTTCGCGCGTCTCCAGGAGAAGGGCGCCGTGGTGTTCCAGCCCGTCACGGCGCGCGGTGAGGGCTTCGTGACGGCATCCGTCATCGATCCCTTCGGGAACGTCCTGGGCGTCATGGAGAACCGCCACTTCACCGACATGCTCGCCGCGCACACGCCCTGACGCCCGTCGGCATCCCGATGCAACGGGATGCAACGTTGCGAGGCCTACCTTCGACGCAACGCGGCACCGAAGCCGCGGGACAGCGTCGAAGGAGACTCACATGACCATCGTCGAAGAGGGCGTCTCGAGCGTCTACGCGGCCCCGGGGCAGCGCGGATCGGTCGCCGACTACCGCCCCCGCTACGGCCACTACATCGGCGGCGAGTTCGTCGAGCCGATCAGGGGCCAGTACTTCGAGAATATCTCGCCCGTCAACGGGAAGCCCTTCACGGAGGTCGGCCGCGGCACCGTGGAAGACGTCGACCGCGCCGTCGACGTCGCGTGGAAGGCCTTCGAATCGTGGAAGCGCACGACGCCGGCCGAGCGCGCCAACATCCTCAACAGGATCGCCGATCGCATCGAGCAGAACCTGGAGGCGATCGCCGTCGCCGAGACGTGGGAGAACGGCAAGCCCGTCCGCGAGACGCTCGCGGCCGACATCCCCCTCGCCGTCGACCACTTCCGCTACTTCGCCGGCGTCCTGCGGGCGCAGGAGGGCTCACTCAGCCAGATCGACGAAGACACCGTGGCGTACCACTTCCACGAGCCGCTGGGCGTCGTCGGTCAGATCATCCCGTGGAACTTCCCCATCCTCATGGCGACGTGGAAGCTCGCGCCCGCGCTCGCGGCAGGCAACTGCGTCGTGCTGAAGCCGGCCGAGCAGACGCCGGCGTCCATCCTGTTCCTGTTCGAGATCATCGGCGACCTGCTGCCGGCCGGCGTCGTCAACATCGTCAACGGCTTCGGCATCGAGGCGGGCGCGCCCCTCGCGCAGCACAAGCGCATCCGCAAGGTCGCGTTCACCGGCGAGACCACGACCGGGCGCCTCATCATGCAGTACGCGTCGCAGAACCTCATCCCCGTCACGCTGGAACTGGGAGGCAAGAGCGCCAACGTCTTCTTCGAAGACGTCGCCCGCTCGCGCGACGATTACTACGACAAGGCGCTGGAGGGCTTCAGCTTCTTCGCGCTGAACCAGGGCGAGGTCTGCACCTGCCCGAGTCGCGCGCTGATCCAGCGCTCGATCTATGACGGCTTCCTCGCCGACGGTCTCGACCGCGTCTCGAAGATCGTGCAGGGCAACCCGCTCGATCCCGCGACGATGATCGGCGCACAGGCATCCAACGACCAGCTCGAGAAGATCCTCAGCTACATCGACATCGGCACGCAGGGCGGCGCGAAGCTGCTCGCGGGCGGTCACCGCGTCGACCTCGGCGGCGACCTCAGCGAGGGCTACTACGTCGCGCCGACCGTGTTCGAGGGCACGAACGACATGCGGATCTTCCAGGAGGAGATCTTCGGGCCCGTCGTGTCGGTCACGTCGTTCGACGACTTCGACGACGCCATCGGCATCGCCAACGACACGCTCTATGGTCTCGGTGCCGGTGTCTGGAGCCGCTCGGGCGACACCGCCTACCGTGCCGGCCGTGCGATCGAGGCGGGTCGCGTCTGGACGAACACCTACCACCAGTACCCCGCACACGCAGCGTTCGGCGGCTACAAGCAGTCCGGCATCGGCCGCGAGAACCACCTCAAGATGCTCGACCACTACCAGCAGACGAAGAACCTCCTCGTCTCGTACGCCGAAGGAGCCATGGGCTTCTTCTGATCCGAGCCCGTCCCCTCGCCCGGCCTGCCCGACGATCGCGTCCCCTTGGCGATCGTCGGGCGGGCCGCGACGCCTGGCCCTTCCCGAGGACGACGATGACCGAGACCACCACATATTCACGCGTCGCGGTGACGGATGCCGCGGCCGCTCTGCTGCGCCACCTCACGGCGCAGCACGGCAGGCTCATGTTCCACCAGTCGGGCGGATGCTGCGACGGCAGCGCCCCCATGTGCTACCCCGTCGGCATGTTCCTGACCGGGACCTCCGATGTCCACCTCGGCGCCATCGACGCCGGCGTGGATGATCCGATCCAGGTCTTCATCTCCGGGGCGCAGTTCGAGTACTGGAAGTACACGCACCTCACGATCGACGTCGTGCCCGGTCGCGGTGCCGGGTTCAGCGTCGAGGGTCCGACGGGCAACCGCTTCATCATCCGCAGCCGCATGCTGACCGACGACGAACTCGACCACTTCGGGCTCGGCCCGCCGCGCTGACGACCGCGAGGCTGCGTCGGTTGGACGAGATGCCGGGTATTGCCCGCAGTCTCGTCCAGCCGATGTCGTCTCGCGCCCCATGAGGCGGCCCTCCACCTGGCAGGATCGTGGACGGGGGCCTCATGACGACGAACGACAGCCCGACGCCGACTCTCGCGGCGCTCGCACAGGCACACGGGGTCGCGACCGGATACTGGTCGTTCTTCGGCGATCGGGTCGAGGTGCCCGCGTCGACGCTGCGCCGCATCCTGACCGCGATGGGCATCGACGCCGTCGACGAGTCCTCGGCGCAGGCGGCGCTGACCGCGGCCGAGGAGGCGCCGTGGCGGGCGCTCCTGCCACCGTCCGTGGTCGTGCGGCGGAGCGGCGGCGAGCTGCTCGTGCACGTCGCGGACGGCTGTGATGTGGAGCTCACCGTGATGCTCGAGGACGGGTCGCGGCGCGGCATCCCGATCCCCGCCCAGCAGCCCGTCTCGCGGCGCATCGACGACGTCGCCGTCTGGCGGGTGGCCGTGCCTCTGCCCACCGACCTTCCCCTGGGGTGGCACAGCCTCCACGCCCGCGAACACCGGTACGGCACACCCAGCCGCACGAGCATGGCCACGCTCGTCGTGACGCCCGACCGGCTGTCGGCACCGCCGACGCGCCCGGGGGCGGGCGACCGCGCATGGGGTCTCATGGCGCAGCTCTACTCCGTGCGGTCGCGCCAGTCGTGGGGCGTGGGCGACTTCGCCGACCTCGGCGACCTCGCGACCGTCGCGGCGCAGCGCGGCGCCGACTTCCTGCTCGTCAACCCGATCCACGCGGCCGAGGTGACGACGCCCATCGAGCCGTCGCCGTACCTCCCGGCGACGCGGCGGTTCATCGCACCGCTCTACGTGCGGCCGGAGGACATCCGCGAGGCGGCCTACCTGAGCGCGGACGAGCGGAGCCTGCTCGACGCCGCGAAGGCGCCTGCCGCCGCGACCGATACCGACCCCGAGCGGGTCGACCGCGACATCGCCTGGATCGCGAAGCGCTCGGCCCTCGAGATCGTGCACCGCGCCCCGCGCCGCGCCGCGCGGCAGCGGTCGCTCGACGCCTTCGTCGCGGCCGGAGGCTCGGCCCTGCAGGACTTCGGCCTGTGGTGCGCGTTGGAGGAGCACTACGCCGATCTTCCCGACGGCGAGGAGAGGCCCGACGAGGCGCGTGACATCGGCTCGCCGCTCGTCGCGCGGCTGCGCGCGCAGCTGGCGGACCGCGTCGATTTCCATGTCTGGCTGCAGTGGATCGCCGACGAGCAGGCCCAGGCGGCACAGCGCGACGCGAAAGAGTCCGGCATGAGCATCGGCGTCATGCACGACCTCGCCGTGGGAGTCGACCCGGACGGATCGGATGCCTGGTCGCTGCGCGACATGTACGCGCCGGGCATCCGCGTGGGCGCCCCACCCGACATGTACAACCAGCAGGGCCAGGACTGGAGCCAGCCGCCGTGGCTGCCGTCGGCGCTCGCGGCGTCGGGGTACGCGCCGCTGCGCGACATGATCCGCAACCTCCTGAGGCACGCCGGAGCCCTCCGCATCGACCACGTCATCGGACTCTTCCGGCTCTGGTGGATCCCCGCCGGGCTCGGTCCCACGACGGGCACCTACGTGCGCTACGACCACGAGGCGATGATCGGCGTGCTCGCGCTCGAGGCCGAGCGGGCCGGCGCCGTCGTCATCGGCGAGGATCTCGGCAACGTCGAGCCGTGGGTGCGCGACTATCTCGCGTCGCGTGGCGTGCTCGGCACGTCGGTGCTGTGGTTCGAGTACGAGGGCGACGGACTCAAGCCTCCCGAGCACTATCGCACGGAGGTGCTCGCGACCGTCAACACGCACGACCTGCCGCCGACCGCGGGGTATCTCGCGGGCGAGCATGTCGAGCTGCGCGCCCGGCTGGGCCTGCTCACGGAGCCCGTCGAGGAGGTGCGTGCCGCGGCCGCCGCCGAGCGCGATCGGATGCTCGCGACGCTGCGCGAGCGCGGACTCATCGGCGCGGAGGCGTCGGAGCAGCAGATCGTCGAGGCGCTGCACGTGCTGCTGACGGCATCGCCCTCGCTGCTCCTCGGGGTCGCGCTCGTCGACGCGGTGGGCGAGCGGCGCGTGCAGAACCAGCCCGGCACGCATCGGGAGTACCCGAACTGGCAGGTCCCGCTCGCGGGGCCCGACGGCCGCGCCGTGCTGATCGAGGACCTCGCGACCGATGACCGCTTCGCCGGACTCACGCGGACCGTCGACCGGGCACTGCGCGGCGCCTAGAGCCAGCCGCTCTCCTCCGCGATGCGCGCGGCATCCGCGCGGTTGCGGCCGCCGGTCTTGCCGATCGCACTCGACAGATGGTTGCGCACCGTGCCCTCGGAGAGGTGCAGGATGCGCGCGATGTCGGCGACCGAACCGCCGGCGCGGGCCACGCCGAGCACGTCGGTCTCGCGCTCCGTGAGCGGCGAGTCGCCTTGCGCGAGGGATGCCGCCGCGAGGCCGGGGTCGACGACGCGCAGGCCCTGTGCGACCCGCCGCACGGCATCGGCGAGCTGGGTGGCCGGGGTGTCCTTCACGACGAACCCGGCAGCGCCCGCCTGCATCGCCCGCTTGAGGTAGCCGGGCCGGCCGAAGGTCGTGACGATGATGACGCGGCAGCCGGGAACCGCCTGCCGCAGCAGCGCGGCCGCCTGGATGCCGTCGATCCCGGGCATCTCGATGTCGAGCAGGGCGACATCCGGTCTCGACGCCACCGCCGCGGCCTCCACCTCGTCGCCACGCCCGACCTCGGCGACGACCTCGATGTCGCCCTCGAGTCCGAGCAGGGCCGACAGCGCGCCCCGGACGAGCGCCTGGTCGTCGGCGATGAGCAGCCGGATCGCGCCCGGCGAGGTGCCGGTCACAGCGTCACCCGCAGCCCGAACCCGCCGAGGTCGCTGCGGCCGATCGAGAGGCGGCCGCCCGCCGCCTCGACGCGCTCGCGCAGCCCGGACAGCCCGGTCGACGCGGCGGCACCCGACGTCGGCCCGACGCCGTCGTCGGCGATCTCGACCTCGCGGGCGCCGAGCCGCACGCGGCACCGTGCCGCGCCGGAATGGCGCACGACGTTCGTCACGCCCTCGCGCACGACCCAGCCGAAGAGCTCTCGCCGGTCGGCGGGCACGACGTCGGTCGAGGACGGCAGCTCCGCCGCGATCCCGGCCGCCTCGAGGGCCGACCGCGCGGCGGCGAGCTCTCCGCTCACGGTGACACCGCGGAAGCCCGCGACGGTCGCCCGCACGTCGGCGAGGGCGCCGCGGGCGAGCTGTTCGACCTCGCCGATCTCGGCCCTCGCGCGGGACGGGTCGACGTCCACGAGGCGCCCCGCGAGCTCGGACTTCACCGTGATGACGGTCAGCGAGTGGCCGAGGATGTCGTGGATGTCACGCGCGACCCGTCCGCGCTCGCGCTCGGCGGCCATCGCCTCGAGCTCGGCCTGCGTCGCCCGCAGCTCGTTCATCGTCGCGAGCGCCCGCCCGAAGGCGGCCATCATGAGCGAGACCGACACGATGATCGCGGGGAGCCAGATGTCATCCTCGCTCCATCCGTTGACCAGCGCCGCGCTCGCAAGGCCGAGGAGCCCGAGTCCGACGATGAGCACCCACGTCAGCCGCCAGGGGAAGGCGCACATCCCCACCGCGACTCCGACGTAGGTCCACATGGACGCGATGTCCCACCCGAGCCAAGGGAACAGGGCGAAGGTCAGGGCGAACAGTGCGGCGCACACCAGCAGCCGCCCGCGGAGCGGAAGCCACCACGCGAGGGGCGGCGCGACCAGGAAGGCCGCCCCGAAGACGACGACGAGTGCCACGGCGAGCACGGCGGACAGGGGTCCGTTCGCGGCGGCGACGGCGGCCTGCGCGGGAGAGAGGAGCCACAGCAGTGCGATGGTCGCGCCGAGGTACCAGCGGCGCGGGCCTCGCGCGAGCAGCGCGGGCCGGAGGGGGCCGAGGGCGGCGCTTCGTGCCGCAGCCGGCCGGATGGGCCACTCCGATCCGAGGCGCGGGCCGGGCGGGTCCGCCGGGTTCGCGTGCATGAGCATCACCTTAGAACGAGGGATGCCGCGACCCAGGGCTCTGCGGGAGTCCCGGGTCGCGGCATCCTGGATCAGACGCGCTTCGTGTCGCGGCGGAAGGCCCAGGCGGCCCCCGCGAGGAAGATCACGAGCCAGATGGCGGCGTTCACGAACCACAGCGCGTCGAGGCCGTCACCCGTGAGCGGCGCGCGGGCGATCTCGCTGATGCCGTAGACGGGCGTGAACTTCGCGATGACCTGCATGAAGTCGGGCATCGAGCTGATCGGGTAGAAGAGGCCGCCGAGGAAGGCGAGCAGCACGATCGCGAGGCTCGTGATCTGCGCCGCGTTCTCGCCGGGGACCAGGTAGCCGACGGCGAGGCCCAGCGTCGTGAAGATCGCCCCTGCGAGCAGCCAGCCCGCGAATCCCGTCAGGATCCACTGCGCCGGCGTGAGGACGACACCGCTGACGGCGCCGGCGATGAACGTCGCGACGATCGCGAGCAGGCCGAGCAGCATGCCCGCGACGATCTTGATCACGATGTTGACGACGGGGTTGAGGGGCGTGAGGCGCAGCTGACGACTCCATCCCTGCGCGCGCTCGACGCCGACCGCGGCACCGGTCTGCGTGGCCGACATCATGGCGCCGTACATCGCCATCGACACCATGATGTAGGCGGCCACCGACGGTCCGCCCGCGGCGATCGGGGTCGCTGTGAGGGGCGTATCGCGCAGCGGCAGGCCGATGATGACGTACATCAGCACGGGGAAGGCCACCGTGAAGATGAGCGTGCGGCGGTTGCGAAGCTTGCGCAGCAGCTCGATCCGCAGATACGTCAGCGTGAAGCCGCCGAGCGGGGGCGTGCGGCGATCGAGGCTCACGCGGTCGGTTGCGACGGCACTCATGAGGGGTCTCCTTCAGACGTGAGCGCCAGGAAGACGCTCTCGAGGCTCTGCGCGCTGATCTCGAGGTCGCGCGCCGCGGTGTGGGTGAGCAGATGCCGGGCGACGGCATCCGAGTCCTTCGTGTGCAGCGAGACGCGGTCGCCCTGCGTCTCGACGCCGTCGACGTCCGGCAGCGCCGCGAGGGCAACCGGGTCGGCGTCGTCGATCGTGGCGCGCACGATGCGCCCGGAGACGAGGTTCTTGATCTCGGCGGCGGACCCGTCGGCGACGATGCGTCCCTGGCTCATGAGCACGATGCGGTCGGCGTACGCGTCGGCCTCTTCGAGGTAGTGCGTCGCGAACAGCACCGTGCGCCCGCGCGCGGCGTCGGCGCGGATGGCGCTCCAGAACGAGCGGCGTCCCTCGACGTCCATGCCGGTCGTCGGCTCGTCGAGGATCAGCAGCCCGGGGTCGGGCAGCAGCGCCATCGCGAACCGCAGCCGCTGCTGCTGACCGCCCGAGCACACCCCGACGCGGCGGTCGGCGATCTCGCGAATGCCGGCACGCTGGAGCACCTCGTCGACGGGCCGGGTGTCGACGAACAGGCTCGCGGTCAGCTCGAGCGTCTCGCGCACCGTGATGTCCTTGAGCAGGCCACCGGTCTGCAGCACGGCCGAGACGTAGCCCTGCACGATCGCGGCGCGCGGCGTGCGTCCGAACACGCTCACGCTTCCCGCGTCGGGCTCGGCGAGGCCGAGGATCATGTCGATCGTCGTCGTCTTGCCGGCGCCGTTGGGGCCGAGGAAGGCGACGATCTCGCCCTGCCCGACCGTGAGGTCGACGCCGCGCACGGCACGGACGTCGCCGTAGTGCTTCTCGAGTCCCGTCGCGCGCACCGCGTCGAGGGTGCCTTCGGCCGCGACGGCGGAAGTCGCGGCGAGTCGTGTGTTCTCCATGGCATCCATCGTCGCGGGCGCCGCCGGATCGTGCCTCACACGCCCGTCACGACTCGGTCGTGACATTCGTCATGGGGCGGATGCGGCATCCAGTGTCAAGGCCGAAGAATTTCAGTCTCGTTACGAATCGTTCACTCGATTGCCCTTCGGGCCGTGCGGGATGAAGATATCCCGAGGGCCGCGCGACCTGCCGCGGCCGACTTCGTTCACAGCAGAGGTAGCACTCATGTCACTGCACCACAGCGCGCGCGGCCGGCTCGGCCTCGCCATCGGGGCCTTCGGGGCCTCGGCTCTTCTCCTCGCCGGCTGCGCCGGCGGCGGCGGGGGCTCGTCCACCGAGAGCGGCAGCGCCTCGGGTGGCGACCTCATCGTCGGCACCACCGACAAGATCACGTCGATCGACCCCGCCGGTTCGTACGACAACGGCTCGTTCGCCGTGATGAACCAGATCTATCCGTTCCTGTTCAACAGCCAGTACGGTACGGCCGACGTCACGCCCGACATCGCCGAGTCGGGCGAGTACACGTCCGACACCGAGTACACCGTCAAGCTCAAGGACGGCCTCAAGTTCGCCAACGGCAACGACCTGACCTCGTCGGACGTCAAGTTCTCCTTCGACCGCCAGCTCGCGATCGCCGACCCGAACGGCCCCTCTTCGCTGCTCGGCAACCTCGACAGCGTCGAGGCGCCCGACGACACCACCGTCGTCTTCCACCTCAAGAGCGGTCCGGACCAGACGTGGGAGCAGATCCTCTCGAGCCCCGCCGCGCCGATCGTCGACGAAGACGTGTTCTCGGCCGACAGCGTCACGCCCGACGACGAGATCGTCAAGGGCAAGGCGTTCGCGGGTCAGTACGTCATCGACTCCTACAAGGTCAACGAGCTCGTGTCGTACAAGCCGTACGCCGACTACAAGGGCGAGCTTCCCGCGCCCGAGAACTCGAGCGTCACGGTGAAGTACTACACCGACGCCTCGAACCTCAAGCTCGACGTCGGCAACGGCGACATCGACGTCGCGTTCCGCAGCCTCTCGGCGACCGACATCGACGACCTGTCGAAGAACGACAAGGTCAAGGTCGTCCAGGGCCCCGGTGGCGAGATCCGCTACATCGTGTTCAACTTCAACACGATGCCCTACGGTGCGACGACGTCGGACGCCGACGCCGCCAAGGCGCTCGCCGTCCGCCAGGCCGCGGCCGACCTCATCGACCGCGACGAGCTGTCGAAGGACATCTACAAGGGCACCTACACACCGCTCTACTCTTACGTCCCGCAGGGTCTGACCGGCGCGACCGAGGCCCTCAAGGACCTCTACGGCGACGGGAAGGGCGGCCCCGACGCTGCGAAGGCCAAGGCCACCCTCGAGGCGGCCGGTGTGACCACGCCCGTCACGCTCAACCTGCAGTACAACGGCGACCACTACGGGCCGTCGTCGGGCGACGAGTACGCCGCGATCAAGTCGCAACTGGAGGACGGCGGCCTGTTCACCGTCAACCTGCAGCAGACCGAGTACGTGCAGTACGTCAAGGACCGCACCGCCGACGTCTACCCCGAGTACCAGCTGGGCTGGTTCCCGGACTACTCCGACGCCGACAACTACCTGACGCCCTTCTTCTCGCAGAAGAACTTCCTCGCGAACCACTACGACAACCCCGAGGTGCAGCAGCTCATCACGACCCAGGCGACGGAGGCAGATCCCGCCAAGCGTGAAGAGGAGATCGGTCAGATCCAGTCGCTCGTCGCGAAGGACCTCTCGACGCTCCCGCTGCTTCAGGGCACGCAGGTCGCGATCGTGGGGGCCGACGTCGACGGCGCGACGCTCGACGGCTCGTTCAAGTTCCGTTACGCGCCGCTGAACAAGCAGCAGTAGTACCCAGCGCGGGCCGGCAGGCCGGGCGCCGGAGCGGGGATGCCTCCGCTCCGGGCTCGGCGGCCGGCCCGCGCGATACCTCTTAAGGCATACGCATGGTTCTCGCGGCCGAAGAAGCGATGGCCTCAGACCCGCTCGTCTCTGCAAAGGGCAGCGGGCTCTGGCGCTACATCCTCATCCGCTTCTTCCTCATTTTCCCCACGGTCATCATCCTCGTGACCGTCGTCTTCTTCCTGACGCGGATCACCGGCGATCCGATCACCGCCGCCCTCGGCGGACGGCTTCCTCCCGACCAGCTGGCCGAGCGCATCCACGAGGCGGGCTACGACCGGCCGGTCATCGTCCAGTACTTCGAGTACATGCTGGGCGTGTTCCGCGGCGACTTCGGCACGACGATCACCGACAACCAGGCCGTGAGCTCGATTCTGCTGCAGTTCGGTGCCGCGACGCTCGAACTCGCGATCTACGCGCTCATCGTCGCGTTCCTCGTCGGCATCCCCTTCGGCCTGATCGCCGCGAAGATGCGCGACCGCGTGCCCGACGCGTTC
This sequence comes from Microbacterium alkaliflavum, assembly GCF_044325405.1. Lineage (NCBI taxonomy): Bacteria > Bacillati > Actinomycetota > Actinomycetes > Micrococcales > Microbacteriaceae > Microbacterium > Microbacterium alkaliflavum. The sequence goes on from NZ_JBIQWL010000013.1 coordinate 56,946, forward strand.
CTGCGGATCGGCGCGATCCTTCTCTACGCGACGCCCGTCTTCTTCGTCGCGATTCTGTACAAGCTCGTCTTCGCGGCGTGGCTCGGCTGGCTGCCCGTGGCGGGCCGTGCGTCGACCCGCGTCGAGCTGCAGCTGCAGGCGATCCAGAACCCGACCGGCATCTATCTCATCGATGCGTTCCAGATCGGGCCCGAGGCGGTCGGAGATGTGCTCATGCACGCCATCCTGCCGGCGCTCACCCTCGGCCTCCTCACGGCAGGCGTCTTCCTCCGGCTCGTGCGCACGAACGTCATCGGCACGCTCGGTGCGCAGTACGTCACGTCGGCGCGCTCGCGCGGCGTCGGCGAGTACCGCCTGCTCACGAAGCACGCCTACCGCCCCGCGCTCATCCCCATCGTGACGGTCATCGGTCTGCAGATCGGCCTCCTCCTGGCGGGAGCCGTGCTCACCGAGACGTCCTTCGAGTGGAAGGGGATCGGGTTCCACCTCGCGCAGTACATCCTGTCGCGCGACTTCGTGGCCGTGCAGGGCATCGTCATCATGATCGCCGTGATCATCGCCGTGACGAACTTCATCGTGGATATCGTCGCCGTGCTCATCGACCCGCGAGTGAGGTACTGATGTCCACCGAACCCACTGTCGAGCAGGGGGCGGATGCCGCGGCTCCGCCTCTCGCACCCGCCCGGCTCACGACGCGCAAGAAGCCGTTGGCCGACCGCATCCCCGTCCTCTCCCACGTGCGCCAGAGTGTCGGTCTGCAACGCGCGATGCTCATCGCCGGCCTCGTCCTTCTCGTGGTCTTCGTCGTCGTCGCAGTCTTCGCGCCGTGGATCGCGCCGTACAGCTGGGTGCAGCGCAGCGTCGACGGCGTGAAGTTCGGCACGCAGCAGCCGCCGAACGCGCTCAACATCTGGGGCACGACGGTCGCCGGCTTCGACGTCTACTCGCGCACCATCTGGGGCGCGCAGACGGCGATCCTCGCGATCCTGGCCGCCATCGTGTTCTCGATCTTCCTCGGCATCTCGATCGGCCTCCTCAGCGGCTACTTCGGCGGCTGGCTCGACCGCGTCCTCGTCGTCATCGCGGACGCGATCTACTCCTTCCCGTCGCTGCTGCTCGCGATCGTCGTCGCGAGCGTCATCTCCGGCGGGCGCTCGACGCTGTGGAGCGGGGTTCTGGCGGCGGCGATCTCCATCACCGTCGTGTTCGTGCCGCAATACTTCCGCGTCATCCGCGCGGAGGTCGTGCGCATCAAGGCCGAGCCGTTCGTCGAATCGGCGCGCGTCATCGGCGTGCCGACCCGACGCATCCTGACCCGTCACGTGCTGCGCAACTCGCTGCGATCGATCCCCGTCATCGTGACGCTCAACGCGTCGGAGGCCCTCCTGACCCTCGCGGGCCTGGGCTTCCTGGGCTTCGGCATCGATCCGACGTCCGCCGCAGAGTGGGGCTACGACCTCAGCCGCTCGGTCGCCGACGCGTCGAGCGGCATCTGGTGGACCGCGATCCCGCCCGGCACGGCGATCGTTCTCGTCGTGCTCGGCATCACTCTCATGGGTGAGAGCCTCAACGACCTGAGCGACCCGCGCCTGCGCCGCCGTCGCCGTGCGGGAGGTGCCGCATGAGCGCCCTCAGTGAAAGCCCCGTGGCATCCGTCCGCGACCTGCACATCACGTTCGCGACCGACGCCGAGCCGGTCAGGGCCGTCAACGGCATCAGTCTCGAAGCGCGCCCGGGCGAGGTGCTCGCGATCGTGGGCGAGTCGGGATCGGGCAAGACCGTCACCGCCAATTCGCTCCTGGGACTCCTGCCCGAGACGGCGACCCTGTCGGGCGCGATCATCGTGCGCGGGCGTGACGGAGGCGAGACCGACGTCGTGCACGCGACGCACGATCAGCTGCAGGAGATGCGCGGGCAGGATGCCGCGATGGTGTTCCAGGAGCCGTCGACGGCGTTGAACCCCGTCTTCACGGTCGGCTTCCAGATCGCCGAGGGCCTGCGCGCGCACGGCAACGTGTCGAAGGCCGAGGCGAAGGCGAAGGCGATCGAGATCCTCCGGAAGGTCGGCATCCCGGAGCCCGAGCGGCGCGTCGACGACTACCCGCACCAGTTCTCCGGCGGCCAGAAGCAGCGCGTCGTCATCGCGATGGCGCTCGTGCTCGACGCGAAGCTCATCATCGCCGACGAGCCCACGACGGCGCTCGACGTGACGGTGCAGGCCGAGATCCTCGAACTGCTGCGTGCATGCCGCGACGAGTTCGGCGCGACGATCGTGCTCATCACCCACAACATGGGCGTCGTCGCCGACCTCGCCGACCGTGTCGTGGTGATGTACCAGGGCGACATCGTCGAGCAGGCGCCCGTGCGCGAGCTGTTCGCCGCTCCCCGCGAGGAGTACACGAAGGCGCTTCTCCAGGCCGTGCCGCACGTCGGCCGGGGGAAGAGCGCGACGCAGGATCCTGCCGCACCGGCACCGACCGAGGCGCCCGAGGGCAGTCTCGTGGTGGCGAAGAAGGTGCAGATCGGCTACCCGGGGCGCTTCGGCTCGTCGGGCGTCATCGCCGTGAAGGGTGTCGACTTCTGGATCGCGCCCGGCGAAGTGCTCGGGCTCGTGGGCGAGTCGGGGTCGGGCAAGACCACGATCGGCCGCGCGATGGTGGGGCTCACCGAGGTCCTCGGCGGCTCGCTCACCGTGCTCGGGCAGGAGATGAAGGGCGTCAAGCCGCGTCGCCTGGCGAAGATCCGGCCCGACGTCGGGTTCGTCTTCCAAGACCCCGCGACGAGCTTCAATCCGCTCCTCACGATCGCCGAGTGCATCGCCGAGCCGCTCGTCGTGCACGGCCGCAATTCGTCGATCGGCAAGGCGAGGGCGCGGGTCGACGAGCTGCTGGATGCCGTGCACCTGCCCACGTCGTACGGCGACCGCTATCCGCATGAGCTGTCGGGCGGGCAGCGCCAGCGCGCGTCGCTCGCACGCGCCCTCGTGCTCCGCCCGAAGTTCCTCATCGCCGACGAGCCGACGAGCGCGCTCGATGTGTCGGTGCAGGCGCGCGTGCTCGAGCTGTTCGCCGAGTTGCAGCGCGAATTCGGCTTCGCATCGCTGTTCATCAGCCACGACCTCGCCGTCATCGACCAGGTCGCAGACCGGGTCATCGTGCTGCGCAACGGCGAGATTCGGGAGCAGGGCACGACGGTGCAGGTGCTCACCGATCCGAAGGACGACTACACGAAGCGGCTGCTCGCGTCGCTGCCCGTGCCCGACCCCGTCGAGCAGGCGACGCGCCGGGCCGTGTGGCAGGCGACGCGCGAGGCCTGAGAAGGCGGAACGCACGAACGGCCGGTCCCTTCCCGGGACCGGCCGTTCGCATCGATGCGCCTACTTGTGGACGGCGTAGACCGTCGTCGCGACGGCGCCGCTCTGGACGCCCTTCGCCGTGACATCGACGACCTTGACGAGCTTCGCGTCGGGCGCCGTGAAGGTCGCCGAGATCGTGCCGTCGATGACGTCGACCCGCTTCTTCTCGCCGCCGAATGCGACGGTGACCTGACGGTCGCCGGCGAAGCCGGTGCCCGAGATCGTCACGGTGTCGCCCGAGCCGCTGATGCCGGGCTTGAGTTTGGCGCCCTTGCTCAGCGACGCCGTGTCGAGCTTGAGGCCGAGCGTGCCCGAGATCGTGCTGAACGTGTCGGTCTGGTCGGTGAGGCCCACGATGTTGGCCGCGCCGGGGCCGTAGCCCGCGATGCGCACCTGCGAGCCGGTGTGCTGCTGAGACCCGCCGGCTGCCGCGGTGCCGTACGACACCTTCATGACCGAGCCGTCGACGGTCGTGAGGGCCGTCGAGAGCGACGTCGGCGGCGTCGAGTCGACGATCTGGCTGGTGTGGGCGTGGTCGGCCGTCACGAGGACGAGCGTGTTGCCGTCGGCCTTCGCGAAGGCGAGGGCGGCCTGCACGGCCTCGTCGAGGTCGATCGTCTCGCCGATCTGGCCGCAGGCGTCGGCCGAGTGGTCGCGCTTGTCGATGCTCGCGCACTCCACCTGCAGGAAGAAGCCCTTGCCCTTGCCGTTCGAGTCCGACTTCAGCAGATCGATCGCCTTGTTCGTGAGCGAGGCGAGCGAGAGGCCGCTGTCGAGGCGCGACGGGTTCTCGGTGCACGTCGTCGGACTGTCGGCACCGCCGACCGTCGCGGTCGTCGGGTTGTACCGGGTCGGGAAGTTGCCCGGCGTGAACAGGCCGAGGAGGGGCTTCGACTGGTTCGCCGCCGAGACTGCGGCGAGACCCGCGGCGTCGGTCACGACCTGGTAGCCGCGGTCGGTCGCCTGGTCGAGGAGCGTCTGGCCGTTCCACGCGCCGGCCTTCGCGGTCTGCTGGAAGCTCGCGAGTCCGCCGCCGAGCACGACGTCGGGACGCGCGTCGAGCAGCTGCTCCGAGATCGAGCCGAGACCGCCGGCGACGAGCGCGTCGTCGCCGCACGTCGTCGAGTCCGGGCCGTAGCACGATCGGGCGTCGACGTGCGCGACCTCGACGGCGGGGGTGGCATCCTGGATCTCCGCTGTCGAGACATCACCTGTGCGCAGCCCGTTCGCCTTGGCGATCTCCAGGAGCGTCGGCATCGGCTTGCCGTCGATGTCGACGGAGATCGCGTTGTCGTACGTCTTGCTGCCGGTCGCCCACGCGGTGCCGGTCGCAGCCGAGTCGGGCACGTAGTCGGGCAGGCCGCGCTGCGGGCCGTCCTTGTAGATGGAGTACGTCGTGTACGAGCCGGTCAGGGGGAGCGCATCGATGCCGGGGAGCTCACCCGCTGCGCCGTAGGCGTAGTTGCGCGCGACGGTGATCTCGGAGTCGCCCATGCCGTCGCCGATGAGGAGGATGACGTTCTTGGCCGGGCCCGAGACGATGGCCTGCTTGACGTCGTTGGTCTTGTCGCCGTCAAGGCGGTGCCAGCCCGAGGCGATGGTCGACGCCACGGCGCCCGTCGAGACGAGTGTCGCGGCCACGAGGACGCCGCCGCCGATCATCGCGAGCGCGCGCGCCCGCGACTTCGTGGGTGTGGAAGACATGCTGAATGCACTCCAAGAGGGTTCGGTGGATTCCCTGAGCAGGGACGTCTCCAGACGACTCCCGCAGGGTGGAGGCATCCTGAACCGCAATCGAAAACTCCGGAAGCGCCGGATGACGCGGCGGTGACCGACGCGTGAGAGCACGATGAGACGACGCCGGGCGGGACGATCGCTCGTCCCGGCCCGGCGTCGAGCCTGCGCCTACTTCTTGGTGTTGGTGACGCTGAGCGTGTACCCCGCGTCGAGGAAGGTCAGGTCACCGGTCGGGAGGTTCGACACCATCGTGGCGAAGTCCTTCTTGGTGCCGTTCGCGCACTTCGTGCTGAAGCCGCCCTGCGAGATGAGGTCGCCCGTGAGGCGGTAGACGTAGTTGCCCGCGCCGTCGGTGACTTCGAACGGCGAGTTCACGCCCGGGGTGAGGTCGCATGTCGCGATGACCTGGAGCGTCCAGTTGTTGTCCTGCACGCCGGTCGTCTCGACCCAGTTGCCCGGCTCCGACGAGAGGGTCGCCGGCGCACCGTTGACCATGACGTCGTCGACGAACCAGCCGGTGTCGAGGTAGGCGGCGTCCGTCGAGTAACGGAACCGCACGTCCGTCGCACCCGCCGGCAGTTGTGCCGTCAGGTGGATGTACACGGGGTCGTCGACGAAGTACGCGCCGCCCGACGTTCCCGTCAGGCCGTTGCCCTCCGTGTTGTTGCCGTGCGGGTTGTCGTTGCTCGTCACCACGGTGCCCGCGTCGTTCACGAGCGGCACAGTGACCCAGTCGCCGTTCACGAGCGCCTCGACGAAGCCGTAGTCCCAGCCCTCCTCGATGAAGTTCCAGTCCCAGAAGTCGAGCGACGTCACACCGCCCGACACGTCGACGTCGAGGACGTTGTCGTTCTGGCTCTCATAGCCGCCGTACCAGTGCGTCGTGCCGCTGTGCGGCGGCACCGACGAGGTGTCGTCGCCGTCGAGGCCCACCGTGACGGTCGGGCCCGGGTTGCGGAAGCGCTCGATCTGGATGCCGTAGGGCACCGCCGTCGGGGCCTGGCCGTTCTTGCGTTTGTCCCACTTCGACGCGGGCTGCGCGCCCTGGTTGCTGCCGCGGCCGTCCCAGAACGAGCTGTCCGCGAGATCCATCGTCCAGGTGGTCGAGGCCGGGTTGCCGAAGTCGGCGGCCTTGATGTCCCAGCGGCTCGACTTCTCGTCGTCGAGGTACACCGCGACGGCCCAGTCCTCATAGAGGGCCTTCACGTCGCGCAGGTTCGCACCCGTCTCGGCGTTGAACTGGTCGATCGCAGCCTGGACGCCGTCCATGCCGTCGGCCTGGTTCCGGAAGATGCGCTTGATCAGCAGGTCGCCGCCGGCGCCGTCGTACTGGCCGTCGGGTGTGTAGGTGCCGTCGCCGTTGCCGCCCGCCTGCTCCCAGAGGTACTGGAAGAAGGTATACGAGGCGCCGTAGTTCTCCAGACCCCCACCCCATCGGGTGAGTGAGGTCTCGGCGTAGAACACCTGGTGATAGGTGAGGTGCGACCCGCCCACGTCGTATCCGTTGAGGAAGATCGCGAAGTCGGCCAGACCCTCGTCGACCCACGACAGCTCGCCGGGGTCGCTGTAGTTGTGCAGGAGGTGCTGCAGCTCGTGCGCGATGACGCCTTCGTAGAGCGTCGGGCGGTCGTTGGACGGGTCGTCGTCGCGCCACGGCGAGTCGTTCGGACCGACGCGGTTCGCCCAGTCGAGGGCGTCGACGACGATGACGTTCATGCCGTTCGAGTCGATGAAGTCGGGGGCGAAGTAGCCGGCCGTGTAGCTCGTCTCGGCGCAGTCGTAGTACGCGTCGTCCTGCACGTTGTAGACGACCATGACGAGCGAGTCGCTCGAGGGGTCGGCGGGGTCGGCGGCCAGCATGGCCCCGAAGTGCTCCTCGTCGATCGCGACGACGTGGCTCGCCAGCTGGTCGCCCATGTAGTCGATCTCGGCCTGCGTCAGCGTGAAGTCGGCGACGTCGGCGTCGGCGCACGGCGTGAAGTCGTCGCCCGGGGCGTGGTCGAACGCGGGGTCAAGGCTGGCGACTCCGGCGGGCGCCGAGCCGTCGAGCGGTGTGCCCTCGGGCACATAGATGTAGACGGGCGTCCCGTCGGGCGTCGTGTTGGCGTAGACCCGGGTGAAGTCCTGGTCGTACGTGCCGCCCGCTGCGCTGTCGTTGATCGGCAGCGTGATGGTCGGGTCGCCTGCCGCGGCGGATGCCGGGGCGGCGTAGGCGAGGGTCATGGCTGCGACGGCCGCGCAGCTCAACATCGTGGCGCCGACGATTCGGCGTCGAGGTCGCATCACTGGGATACCTCCGGGGGTCATGGCCCCGCCGGGCGACTCGTGGCCTCCCTGGGACCTGTCTGATCAGCGACGGGTCCACTTCGACCGGCCGCAAGGGGCAGTACATCACGGAAGGAATTCGGGGTCCAGCTATTGCTTAGTGCGGCCTTAGACGCTAGGCAGAGCGGTCTCAGCGGAAGATGAGATCGAGCACACCCGTCTGGCTGAGGATCCAGAACACGATGAGGGCGACCCCTGCCACGATCGAGCCCCACGAGACGCGCCGTGTGAGCCGACGGCCCTGGCGGGCGACCCCGGGCGGCGGGCGCAGCAGCGCCGCCGAGGTCGCGAAGGGCGAGGCTTGCGTGCGGGATCCGGATGCCGCGAGAGAGGTCGCTTCGGCGGTGGGTGCCGCGACCAGCCGCTCGTCGCGCCAGCGTCCCCACTGCGCGAGCTTGTCCAGGAGTGCGCCGACGATCGAGAACAGCCATGCCCACGTCGCGGGGTCGAGCGTCGAGACGTCGCGCTTGGCATAGAGGAAGAGCCAGTCGTCGACGATCTCGACATCGAGCGCCGCAGCGTGATCGACGAAGCGGGCCATGATGTCGGGCGTGAACAGGTAGAGGGCATCGCGCTCATAGCCCTCCGGGCAGTACAGCGCGAAGTGCTCGTCGAAGTCGCCCTCGAGGCTCAGCCGCTGGTGCGCGTCGAACGTCGCCGGCAGGTTCGTGCCGAAGAGCGAGTTGTTGCCCTTCGCATCGAGCACGATGTTGGGCAGCGGCACGTCGAGCTTGACGGCGACATAGCCCCACGTGTGCGTCGTGCGGTTCTTGCCGGAGCCCGTCGTGTAGCGGTAGTTCGCGAACTCCGCGAACCTCGGCTTCTCCCCGCGCACGAGGTCGGACGCCTGCCGGCCGCTCCCGACGCCGAAGAGCATTCCGGGCAGGGCGGGATTCGCGAGCACCGGCACGTACGACATGCCGTTCGCCCGGGCGAAGCCGTCGAGCCGGTACCACCGCACGTTCTGGCCGGAGATGCCGCGCACGAAGCCGAAGATCGCGAGCGGCGCGACGAGGCCGATCACGACGAGCGGCACGAGGAAGACGAGCACGCCGATCCAGGCATCCTCTCCTCCCGAGGAGAGGAATGAGGTGAGGATGGAGACGAACACCGAGAGGAACATGCCGCCGAACACGACGGCGATGAATCCACCCACGACGATCGCGACGATCGTCGACGAGCCGAAGAGCTTCGCGACCCTGCCGTCCGTGCGCAGCCGCCGGGCGAAGTCGCGCGCCGCGCGCCGGTCGACGGGCTCGGTGAGCGGCCGCGCGTCGAAGGCGCTCACGCGCCGTCGGCGTCGGCGAACGGGCCCAGAACCGTCCCCTCCGCGATCGGGTCGGCCTCGATCCGCGCATCCGTGCTGAGCGTCCGGATGAGGGCCGGCGGCCCGGCGACGATCGTGGCGTCGGCATCGACGTCTGTTGCGAGCACCCACGCGCGGTCGTCAGGCCACACGAGGCTGGGGCTCGCGGTGAACTGGGGCGCCTGCGGTTCGGCCCACGGCACGCGCTGCGCCCACGCGGCATCCATCAGCTCATCGATCGTGCCGCGGAACAGCACGTGCTCGCGATGCGGCAGGACGAGCCGCGGCCCGCGCGAGATCTCGTCGGAGAGGATGCCGGGGAGCCACACGTGCTTGCGGAAGACGTTGTTGAACGGGTCGTGGATGCTGCGCGCCAGCATCTCGCGATGACGCTCGAGCACTGCGGGGTCGGCGGAGTCCTCCCCGTCGGCGTTCGAGGATCGCGCGACCGCGGGCGTCGGCGGGACGCCGAGGCCTCCGACGAGGCCGCCCCACCCGTCCCAGACCGCGACGTGGATCTCGGGCGTGCCCGAGTGCGCCGCGAGATGGGATGCCACGACCGAGAGTACGGCCGGATCGATCCGGCCTTCCTCGCGCTCGCGGGAGAGCTCCGAGACGCGCGGATGGAGGATCCGCGCGTACGCGGCGAAGCCGTGCGGCACGACATCGTGCATCGTCCCCCGCCATGGGTCGTCGAGCCGGTCGCGGATCCAGCCGCCGGCGGCGACATCGGCCGTCCACTCCATGCGCCACACGCTACCCGCGCGGACGTCCGTCGGGCGGATTCGGGCCACGGCGCGGCATCCGGTACCATAGGAGGGTTGTCCGCACGCGCACGACGCGCGGTCAGACGGACGACGTGCAACACACCCTCCTGCTGCCGGGAAATGCCCGGCAGCCGTTCTAGTCCGAAGGAGGTGGGTAAGTGACGCACCAGTACGAACTCATGGTCATCCTCAACCCTGAGATCGACGAGCGCCAGGTCGCCCCGAACCTCGACAAGTTCCTGAAGGTCATCTCGAATGATGGTGGCTCGATCGACAAGGTCGACATCTGGGGCAAGCGCCGTCTTGCGTATGAGATCCAGAAGAAGAACGAAGGCATCTACGCCGTCGTCAACTTCACCGCCACGAGCGAGACCACCCAGGAGCTCGACCGCCAGCTGAACCTCAGCGAGCAGGTCATGCGCACCAAGGTGCTCCGCGCCGAGGAGGCCATCGCCCAGGTCGCCGCCGAGGCGAAGCGCTCCGAGGAGAAGGCCGCCCGCAAGGCCGCCCGCCCCGCGAAGCCCGTCAAGCAGGACGCGTAACGACCATGGCCGGCGAGACGATCATCACCGTGGTGGGCAACCTCACGGCTGATCCCGAGCTGCGCTACACGCAGAACGGTCTGCCCGTCGCGAACTTCACGATCGCGTCGACGCCGCGCAACTTCGACCGCCAGGCGAACGAGTGGAAGGACGGCGAAGCGCTGTTCCTCCGCGCGAGCGTGTGGCGCGAGTTCGCCGAGCACGTCGCGGGCTCGCTGACGAAGGGCTCCCGCGTCATCGCGACCGGTCGCCTCAAGCAGCGCTCGTACGAGACGCGCGAGGGCGAGAAGCGCACCGCGATCGAGCTCGAGGTCGACGAGATCGGCCCGTCGCTCCGCTACGCCACCGCTCAGGTGACGCGTGCGGCCGGTGGTGGCGGCGGCGGTGGCGGTCAGTCGCGTCCGCAGGTGGCCGACGAGCCGTGGGCGACCCCCGGTTCGGCGAACACCTCCGCCGACGCGTGGAGCACGCCGGGTACGTCGTACGGCGACGACACCCCGTTCTAAAAGGCATCCGGATGCCCCGGCATCCGTGAATCTCATCTCTCAGTAAGGAAACATCATGGCTGGAAAGGCGAGCGCTACGCGCCGCAAGCCGCGGAAGGGCGCGAAGAACGCGGCCCCCGCAAAGGCGATCCGGGTCGGCGTCATCGACTACAAGGACGTCGCCACCCTCCGCAAGTTCATCTCGGAGCGCGGCAAGATCCGCGCCCGTCGTATCACCGGTGTCTCGGTGCAGGAGCAGCGTCTCATCGCGAAGGCGATCAAGAACGCCCGCGAGATGGCGCTCCTGCCCTACGCCGGCGCTGGCCGCTAAGGAGCACCGCAATGGCAAAGCTGATTCTCACGAACGAGGTCGCCGGGCTCGGTAGCGCCGGTGACGTTGTCGAGGTCAAGAACGGGTACGCCCGCAACTACCTCATCCCCCAGGGCTTCGCTGTGGCCTGGACCCGCGGTGGCGAGAAGCAGGTGGCGTCGATCCGCGCCGCCCGCGAGTCGCGTGCGATCCACGACCACGAAGAGGCCGTGGCGCTCAAGGACGCGCTCGAGTCCAACAAGGTCAAGCTGGCTGTCAAGGCCGGCGCCGAAGGCCGCCTGTTCGGCTCGGTGAAGACCGAGGCCGTCGCGAACGCCGTCAAGGCCGCGGGCCTGGGCGACCTGGACAAGCGCAAGATCCACATCACCTCGCCGATCAAGTCGGTGGGCGAGCACGAGGCCACGGTCCGTCTTCGCGACGACCTGACCGCCGTGATCACGCTTCAGGTGGTCGCCGCCAAGTAAGGCGCTTTCGTCCCTTCGTCGAAGGGCAGAACGGATGCCGCGGACCTTCGGGTCCGCGGCATCCGCTTTTCCGCACCGAGGAGCAGGGACAGGCCGGGCCAGGCAGCACCGGCCCGTCCCTCATTCACACGATGCGGCGCCGCAGCACGAGTGCCAGGACGCCGAGCCCGGCGATCCCAAGACTCGCCGGGATCAGGCCGAGGCCACTCTCTCCCCCTGTTGCTGCGAGCGTCTGCGAGCTCGTTGCGGCCGCCATTCCGACGATCGCGCCGGCGATCACGCTCTCGCCGGTAGCGGCACTCGTGCCCCTGCCGCCGGCGGTGCCGGGCGCGCCGGCGGTGTCGGGCGTGCCGGTGATGCCGGGCGCGCCGGCGGTGCCGGGCGTGCCCGGTGTCGACGAGTCGTCGCCCGGCCCCGTCGGCTCCGTCGGCGTGACCGAATCGGTCGGCGGGGACGCGACTGCCGAGTCACCAATGAGGGAGACGGCGTTGCCGCCCAGGGTGACGGGCAGGTTCAGCACGGGAACGAGCTGGGTTCCGGAGAGGATGCCGTCCTCGCCGCTCGTCCACGGGGAGCCGCCGGTGNCTCCGTCGGCGTGACCGAATCGGTCGGCGGGGACGCGACTGCCGAGTCACCAATGAGGGAGACGGCGTTGCCGCCCAGGGTGACGGGCAGGTTCAGCACGGGAACGAGCTGGGTTCCGGAGAGGATGCCGTCCTCGCCGCTCGTCCACGGGGAGCCGCCGGTGAGGGCCGGGGATCCTGCGGGCGCGCTGGGGCACGCGCCGGTCGTGCTGTCACCGATGCCGGAGATCGCGTTCCCGCCGACCGTGATCGGCAGGTTCACCACGGGGATCACCTGGGTGCCCGAGAGAATGCCGCTCTCGCCGCTCGTCGTGGGCGTGCCGGCGCTGGGGGCGGCGGCGGTGCCCGCGGGGGCGGCGGGGGCGGCAGTGGTCGTGCTGTCGCCGATCCCCGAGACGGCGTTGCCCTGCACCGTGACAGGGGCGTTCACGGTGACGAGCGCCTGCGTTCCCGAGCCGACGCCGTCTGCACCGCTCGTGGTGGCCGTGGGCGCCGCCGGAACCGGAGCCGGCGCGGGCGCGGGTGCGGGCGCCGTCGTGGTGGAGTCGCCGATCAGCGAGACGGCGTTGCCCCCGACGCTGACCGGGAGATGGATGTCGATGATCGCCTGGGCTGCGGAGAGCAGGCCGTCCTCGCCGTTCGTGTCGGCCGCATTGGCCGCGACGGCACCGAAGAGCGTGATGCCTCCGGCGAGCAGCGTGCCCCACAGGGCGCGCGCGATGAACGTCTTCATGGAATTGCTCCTTGACTGAGGAAAGGGGCGCGCGAGCGCGCGATGACTCTGTGCCGCACCGGGGGTCGGCGGCGGAGTCAGACCTCAGTCAGGGGCGACGTCGGTGCCGAGAACGGGCGCCGGCGGCGCCTCGTCGTCCTCCCAGCCGCGTCGGCGCACCCAGGCACGGTGTGCGGCGAACGGAGCGAGGAGAGCGAGCGCCAGAGCGCCGGGGCCCGCACCGCTGGACCCCGTGGGACAGCTCCCCGCGGGCGCACAGACGCCCGGTGGGAGCACGGAAGACAGGATGCCACCCACAGGCGACTGCGCGAGGCTCGCGACGGTCGTGGCGGCCAAGACGGGAACGGCGCGTACGAAGGTGCCGACGGACGAGCGAATGGCGGCCCAGGCCGACGCTCCGACGAGGGAGGCGCTGCCCTGCACGGCCGTGAGCGCCGCTGTGACGGACGGCGACGCCGATTCGGCGCTCACACCACCGCCGGGCAGGATGACGCCGCCCAGGGGCCGCACACCGAGGTCGGGAAGATCGACGAGCGGTGGGCCGCCGTCGGAAAGACTCGCGCCCGTGTCACCGACCGTGGTGACGACGTCATCGAGCGTCGTGTCCGCCGCGGCCGCGGCATCCGTCAGCGCGTCGTCGAGCCCCGCGGCTCCGACGACGTCGCCCACGACGGGAACCGCACCGACCGTGTCGACGACCGGGTTCACGACACCGGCGACGACATTCGAGGCGGTGACCGTCGCGACGGGCTGGACGACGGTCGTGACGACCTCGCCCACGGTGCTGACGACCGAGGCGACGACTGGCTGGGCGGGCGGGGGCGCAGCTTCCACGACGGGAGCGACGACCGGCTGGACGGGCGCAGGCGCCGCGTCCACGACCGTCGAGACAGCGCTCGTCGCACTGTTCGTCACGCCGCTCACGGCACTCGCGGCGGTTCCCAGGACACCCCCGTGGCCATCACCGTCGTCCGCCCGCGCGTGACCCGAGCCGAAACCCAGCAGCAACGAGAGCAGGAGGTAGGCGAACGCCACCCCGACGCCGGCGAAGGCGACGCGAAGCACTGGCACCCGCGAGGGGCTGGCGGCGATGGCCACATTCACCTCCAACAGCGACGTCGATCGTCGGGCGGTCGTTCTGCGACGAACTCCGCCTTGAGGGTGCCTGGAAGGCCGAAGCTACACCCGGCCGGCGGGCGATGTCCAGGGGATGCTTCGTGAAACGTGCGACGGGCGTCACGCGCGCGAGCGCGATCTGTGCACAACCCGCCCTATCAGACGCAACCTTCAAGCACGACTTCAACCGCATCTGGATCCACAGGTTGTGAAACAGGAAGTCACTGATCAGAAGGCAGAAAACTTCCCATCGCCCACATAATCCCAAGGGTTGTCCACAGGCACTCTGCACAGACCACGCGGCGTTTCACTCAGATTCTCCACATAGTTATCCACAGGCTGTGTTGCGTACCGGAATCGGCCTCTCTAGCGTGGGGTGCGGCCCGCGGGGGTGGCCCGACGTCAGGGGTGATGTCGGGGGTTCGTGCTCTCCTGGAACCAGGACGGGATGCAAGCTGGGGCTCGCACCGCCGCCTTCGAACGTGCCCGCATGCCCCGCGAGACCCGACGCACTTCAGGAGGACGAACAGCACATGTCGATCGCCGACATCTCCGACGAGCGTCTGGGTGGACCCCGTGAGCACGAGCGCACGCCTCCGCACGATCTCCTCGCCGAGCAGAGCGCCCTCGGCGGCATGCTCCTCTCGAAGGATGCCGTCGCCGATGTCATCGAGACGCTCCGCGGCTCGGACTTCTACGTCCCGAAGCACGAGCTGATCTTCGAGGCGATCCTCACGCTGTACTCGCACGGCGAGCCGACCGACGTCGTCGCCGTCACCGACGAGCTCATCAAGAACGGCGAGCTGCAGCGCGCAGGCGGCGCCGACTATCTGCACAGCCTCACCTCGATCGTGCCGACCGCCGCGAACGCCGGCTACTACGCGTCGATCGTCAACGAGCGCGCGCTCCTGCGTCGCCTCGTCGAGGCGGGCACGCGCATCGTGCAGATGGGCTACTCGGGACAGGGCGAGGCGCTCGACCTCGTCAACAACGCGCAGGCCGAGATCTACTCGGTCACGGGCGCCGAGGCCGCCGAAGACTATGTGCCGCTCACGATCGCCGTCGACGCGGCCGTCGACGAGATCGAGGCGGCGCGCGGTCGCGACGGCCAGATGACCGGCATCCCGACCGGCTTCTCGGGTCTCGACCAGCTCACGAACGGCCTGCACCCCGGCCAGATGATCATCATCGCGGCCCGACCGGCTATGGGTAAGGCTCTCGCGCTCGACACACCGCTGCCGACCCCCACGGGGTGGACCACGATGGGTTCCGTCCAGGTGGGAGACGAGCTCTACGACGCGGACGGCCGACCCACGCGGGTTGTCGCGGCGACCGAGGTCATGGTCGGCCGGCCTTGCTACGAGCTCGAGTTCTCAGACGGCTCGACGATCATCGCCGACGCCGAGCATCAGTGGCTGACCGAGACGCGCGCGGCGAGGCGGGGCGGTCAGGTCGGACCGGCTGTCATCACGACGGAGCAGATGCTCTCGACGCTCACCGTGGGAGCCGAGGCACGGGCAAACCACTCGGTGCGCAACGCGGGGGCGTTGCAGGCGCCGGAGGCGGACCTGCCCGTGGCGCCCTATGCGCTCGGCGCCTGGTTGGGAGACGGGCACACCGATGGCGCCCGGATCACCAGCGAGACGGACGAGATCCCCTCGCTCATCGCGCGCAGCGGGCTGCGGACCGAGTCCCGCGGCGGGATGCTGTACTCGATTCAGCTTCTCGAGCGCGAGGTGCAGGTCCGCACGTGCGAGGTGTGCGGCACCGAGTTCACGGCGCGGCATCCGCATGTGCGAACCTGCGGTCGGAGCTGCGGACCGAAGAACAAGGGTGCCCACCCCGAGCGCCTGTCATGCCCCGACTGCGGCAAGCCGTACTCAGGCGAAGCGTGGCGCTGCGCGGAGTGCCACCGCGACCACGGGTCGTTCACGGCGCTCCTGCGCCAGGCGGGCGTGCTGGGCGACAAGCACGTCCCCGAGGCGTACCTGCGGGCGTCGGAGGCGCAGCGCCGCGAGCTGCTGGCCGGTCTCCTCGACACCGACGGAACGGTAGTCAGGGGAGTCGGATCCTGCCAGTTCGCCGTGACGAACAAGAAGCTCGCCGACTCGGTCTACGAGCTGATCGTGAGCCTCGGCTACCGCTGCGGACGCACGAGCAAGCGCGTGAACGGCCGCTCAGAGGCGTCGTCCACGTGCTACATCCTCAACTTCTCGACCACCGACGACGTGTTCTGGCTCGAGAGGAAGCGCGCGCTGCATGAGCAAGAGCGCCCGGCCGACACTCTGCGCATCGGCAGGCGTTATGTCACGGCGATACGCCTCATCGAGAGCGTTCCGGTGCGCTGCGTGCAGGTCGATAACGAAGATCACCTGTACCTGGCTGGTGAGTCGATGATCCCGACCCACAACTCCACCCTCGCTCTCGATTTCGCGCGCGCCGCTGCGATCAAGGCCAACATGCCGACGATCGTCTTCTCGCTCGAGATGGGGCGCAGCGAGATCGCGATGCGCCTCCTCAGCGCCGAAGGCGCCGTGCCCCTGCAGAGCATGCGCAAGGGCACGCTCGACTCGCGCGACTGGACGACGATCGCCGCGACGCGTGGCCGCATCAACGACGCGCCGCTGTACATCGACGACAGCCCCAATATGACGCTCGTCGAGATCCGCGCGAAGTGCCGCCGTCTCAAGCAGAAGGTCGGCCTGAAGATGGTCGTCATCGACTACCTGCAGCTCATGACGAGCGGCAAGCGCGTCGAGTCGCGACAGCAGGAGGTCTCGGAGTTCTCCCGCGCTCTCAAGCTCCTCGCGAAGGAGTTGCAGTGCCCCGTCATCGCACTGTCGCAGTTGAACCGTGGCCCCGAACAGCGCGCCGACAAGAAGCCCGCGCTCTCCGACCTCCGCGAGTCGGGCTCGATCGAGCAGGACGCCGACATGGTCGTGCTCCTGCACCGAGAGGCCGCCTACGAGAAGGACAGCCCGCGCGCGGGCGAGGCCGACCTCATCGTCGCGAAGCACCGCAACGGTCCCACCGACACGATCACGGTCGCATTCCAAGGTCACTTCTCACGCTTCACCGACATGGCCGTAGAGATGTAGCGAACATGTGTAGGTTCCACGCGAAGTTGGCATTTTCCACGATGAGATGGCACGCACTTGGCATTTATGCCAACTTCCGTGGACACGCGGTCAGGCTGGGGACGGTGCTTCTGGGGGGATGTGTCTGTCTGGATCCGTAGGGTCAGGGCGTTGGTTGAGTTTTGGGTTCCGAAGCAATGGGGGTTGTTATGGGGTCGGATTTTCGGTTGTGGTCGGATGAGCCGTCGGCGACGGATTTGCTGTCGTTCGATGCGATCGCGGACACCGTGGTCGACGCGTTGTTCGACGGCGAGTTGGACCCAGTTGCGCTCGGTCTGGAGGGCGCCTGGGGTAGTGGCAAGACGACGGTGCTGCATCTGATTGAGAGTCGGATCGCGGCGAAGAACGCGGACGATCAGGTAGTGGTCGTGGTGCGGTCGAATCCGTGGCAGTACGACCCGACGGTGGGTGCGAAGGAGAGCCTGATCGCGGAGATCCTGGGTGCGTTGAGTGCCGAGTTCAACGCGACGGATCCTGTGGGGAGCGCTGGGTTGACAGCGCTGCGGGCGCTGGTGCGACGGGTGAACTGGTCCAAGGCTGTGAAGATGGCGGCGCGGACGGCGCTGACCCTGCAGCTTCCGTCGCTGGACGATGTTTTCGATTTGGTGAGTGACGACCCTGAGTCTCTGGATTCGCCGAAGGGTATGGCGTCTTTCAAGGAGGAGTTCCAGAAGCTGTTGGCCGATCCGGCTCTCGCGCATGTGTCGCGAGTCGTCGTCTTGGTCGACGATCTCGATCGGTGCCTTCCGCCGACCGTGGTAGAGACTCTCGAGACGATCCGCTTGTTCTTGTCGGTTCCTGGGATGTGCTTCGTCGTGGCTGCGGATGAGGCGCGAGTCGCGGAGGCGATCCGGATGCATCTTGGAACACCTCTGGTCGGGGATGGGCGGGAGAGTGTCGCGAGCCTGTATCTCCACAAGATCGTGCAGACGACGGTGCCGGTTCCGGCGCTGAGCTCGTTCGATACGCGGGCCTATCTGTTCCTGCTCCTGGCGAAGCAGGGGTGCGGGGGTGACGATGCCTTCGAGGGGTTGGTGCGGGCGTGTGGTGAGTTGCGCGTCGCGGCCGGGAGCCTCGATGACCTGGAGTTGCCGAAGGATGGGCCGTTGCGGTCTGCGATGCAGAGCGCGGCGCGACTGACCCCGATTCTGTACGAGAAGTTGCAGGCGAATCCGCGGCGTATCAAACGGTTCATGAACGACCTGAACGTGCGGCAGTCGATCGCGGATCGGCGAGGGATTGCGCTGTCGCCGGATGCGGTCGCGAAGCTGATGGTGTTGGAGCGCACGTTGCCGGCCGACTTCGACACGCTGCTGGGTTGGCTTAGCGCGGGGGTGTTGCGTCCGCGGCTGGAGCGTCTGGCTGAGGTTGCCGAGTCTGGCTCCAACGGCGCTGCCGTGGATGGTGTGGAGGGCGGGGATGAGGAGTCGTTCTCGGCGACCATGATTCGGTGGGCGAAGCTTCCGCCTGCTCTTGATGCAGCGGCGGCTGGAGGGTACCTGACGCTGGCGGCAGCGTTCCACGGTCGGTTGCTCGTTGACGAGGGGCTCCCGGAGCAGCTGCGGGATATTGCTGCGGCGTTGGCGTCGCGGTCACAGGTTGAACGTGAGGCGGTGTCTCAGGAGGAGCTACAGGCTCTCCCGTTGGGGGATTTGTCGGTGCTGCTCGATCATCTGGGCCGGCGCCTGCAGGATGAGCCGGGCGTGCAGTTCGCGGCGGTGAACGCGATCATCACGTTGGCGCGCCTGCATCCGGGGGTCCTGCCCGAGGCGCTGGTCGCCCTGGCGCGGTTGCGTGCGACCGATGTGAATGCGTCGACGGTGATGCTGTTCCGTTCCATCGAGGCGCCGTACGTTGGCGTTCTCGAGGGATGGCGTGTGGTGGGTGGCGACGAGACCGATACCTCGAAGGCGTTGACCTCGCTTCTCGGTCCGGGGGTGGTTTCTGATGGGAACTAGTGGTGTGTACAAGGGTGGCGGCGGTGCAGCTGCCGCCGGGATGAGGGATGCGCTGAGTGACTGGCTTGATGGCGCGTCCGCACCGTCGGCGCCCACGACGGGTGGTCCCGCGACCGACGGGCACCTGGATCCGAAGCGGGTGGGGGGTGCGCTGCGATTGTGGTCCGGCCCGTCGGGTGGTGGCCGATCGCGTCGCACCGGAGGGTCCGGCGGCTCCGGTGGCGGCCGCTCTAGTGGCGGAGCGCAGCGCTCGGCCGCCCGCGTAGCAGGCCCAGCCGGCAGCGCCGCGACACTGTCCACCGCATACCTGAGGGGTGAGCGCGCCCCGCTGGAGGCGGCCGGGCTCGACCTTGATGAGCTTCGCGCCCTCGACGATCCACTCGAGGTGCGCCGGCGCATCGTCGAGGCCGCGTTCGAGTCGGAGCCTGACAGCACGATCGCCGACGGGGAGGCGCGACTGATCGTCGCGGACCTGGTGACGTGGACGCTCGAGACTCCGAGGGATCCGGCGCAGATCGTGCGCCACACCGTCGAGCTGATGATCGCGCGATCCATCCTGACCGAGGTCGGTGACCGCATCCGCCAAGAGCCCAGCGCCGCGCTACGCCGTTCCGCGGAAGAGGAGATCAGGCTGGCCGCGAAGGCGTGGGCGATGCGATTCGACGTCGCCGCGGTAACCCTGGACGGCCCGTCCATCAGCAGTGCGGTCCAAACCGGCGTGACGGATCTTCTTGCTATCTATGGGGAGGAGTCGTGACGAGCATCGCGCTGTGCCTGTCCCGGGAGGATGCTGCCAAGAGCAGGGCGGACGAGGTGTTCTTGTGGGATGGCACCGCAGGCGACTCCTTCAATACCGGGCTGAGGCCGGACCTGCGCCAACTCGGGACAGTTCCCTCGGTCAACGCCGACTTCGTCCGCGTGGCCCTCACCGTCTACGTCGCCGACCATTCGGTGCGGCGTGAACGGGGTGGGTCGAATTGGAATCAGCGGGACTTCGTCCTGACCGTTCCCGTGGTCCACGGGGAGGAGTGGCATGCCGCCGCGGCGGGCTTCGAACGGACCCTCGCATTCCTCACCGGTGACCGGTGGACCCTGCAGTTCGCCCAGCTCGCCCCGCCCGAGGCGGGTGGTGCGCTCGTCCCGGACACAGCGGTGCGAACGGTCCTGGTCAGCGGCGGGGCGGACTCCGCGTCTGGCGCGCTGGTGTCCGCGGCGTCGCTCCGACCCGGAGGGGGTCAGCGGTTGGTGTCTCATTCGAGCTCGGGTGCGGGGGCGAGTGCCCCGCAGCAGCGGGTCGCCGCAGCCCTGGAGGTGCTGTTCAGCGGGACGACCCTCCACCATCACCAGGTGCATCTGCAGCGCAGGTCGCATCGCCTCAACGGCACACGGTTTCGGCGGGAGCCTTCCAGTCGCTCGCGATCGTTGCTGTTCCTCGCGCTGGGGCTCGCGGTGGCAAGCCAGAGCGGTCACGGCTTGTGGATCGCCGAGAACGGTTTCGCCTCCATCAACCCTCCACTGGGCCCGGAGCGGGTGGGGGCATTGTCGACCCGGACGACACAGCCCTGGTTCCTCTGGCGCGTCGGGTCGCTGCTGACCGAGCTGGGCGGGTACGGCGAGATCGAGAATCCGTTCCAGGCGCTGACGAAGGGAGACGAGTACCGGCGCGTCGTCGAGCTGGTCGGCGCTGAACGGGCCGCGGCATTTCTCAGTGCAACGAACTCGTGCTCGCACAGCGACCAGCAGTACCTGGGTGAGGTCGCCAGCGGTTCGCACTGCGGAAAGTGCTTTGGGTGTGTCCTGCGCCGCGCGGCGTTCGCTGCGGCAGATCTGCCCGATGCCACCCCGTACCTCGCCGACCGCGGCGGACGGTTCGCGGAGTATGCGGAACAACGGTCGATCGAGAACGCGGTGCGAGACTTCGTCGATGCCGGCGTGGACGAGAGCTTCCTGATGACGATCCCGCTGCCCCCGGGCCTCACCGTCGCTGACGCGCGGGCCCTGTATGCGCGAGGGTTGGCGGAGTTGGGAAACTATCTGGGATGAGACGCCTCCCTCCCCTGGACACGCATGCGCACGTGGCGTTGGACATTCCACCGCTCGAGCTCGAGAAGCTGGGCGCGGTCGTCCTGATCGCAACCCGCTCCCTCGACGAGTTCGCGCGGGTGCAGTCGCGTTCGGATCGTGCCAGTGTGTGGGGGGTGGGGTGTCACCCGGGCCTTGTCGGTGCCCACCGCGGATTCGACCCGGATCGGTTCACGGCGATGGTCCAGTCGACCCCGTATGTGGCGGAGGTGGGGCTTGATGGCGCGTCCCGCGTACCCCACGACGCCCAGCGGGCGACGTTCGCAGTCATCGTGCGGGCAGTCGAGACGTCACCACGGATTGTCTCGATTCACAGCTATCAGGCGACCGGTGCCGTGCTGGATGTGCTGCGCGCGTCTCGACTGCGTGCCGGGGCGGTTCTTCACTGGTGGTTGGGCACCCCGGAAGAGACCCGGGAGGCGGTCGCGCTGGGCTGCTATTTCTCGGTCAACCACTCGATGACCCGCTCTCCCGAGGCGCTGCGGGCTATCCCGCGCGAGCGGCTTCTCGTCGAGACGGACCATCCCAGCGGTGATCGGTTCTCCCCGTCCCCGCGGCGGCCCGGCCGGGTGGAACCGGTCGAGGCCCGTATCGCACGGTCTCTCGGTGTCGCGCCTGACGTCGTGCGCGACACCGTCTGGAAGAACTTCGCCACCCTGGTCGATGCCACAGGTGTCGGGCACTTGCTGCCGTCCGCGGTTGGACAGATGAACCGGTCCGTCAGCTGAGGCGGCAGCGGCGCGGCCGGCGGCGGTAGGTGGTCACCGTGGGCCGGGTCAGCTCGCCTTGTGCTCGACGAGCGACGCCCGCTCGTCGATATAGCAGCTGGCGGCAATCCACCACGGATTCTCTCGAACCCTGTACAGGATGGTCCGCTCCCCAGGGACACGTTGGACGAACTCGATCCAGCGTGCGCGCAGCAGCTTCTGGATCAGGGGGTGCACGATGCCCGGCGACAGGTGTGTGCCATCGGCGATCAGCTTGGAGGAGAACGTGTCCCCCCGCTGGGCCGCAATCTCGACCATGACGGTGTACATGTGGCTGTTCCCGAAGACCAGGCGGGAGTCCGCCGGCGCGATCGGTTCCACCATGGTCATGTCCTTGAGTGTCGCACACCCCGCCCGCCGAGGCGCCCACTTTCCCCGAGAATCCGCCTCTCCGGGTACCTATATTGGTGGGGTTGACGGGGTGTTATCTATGTGACGTACACTACCTCTGAATGTGACATTCACTGGGCATAAATTCGGGATTCTGATATCTCGATTTCCCGCGAAAGTCAATGGCGCATTCCTGAATCGTGAAGCCCGATTTCATGGCGGAAATGCACATACCGGTCGCGGCTGTGTAGCGCCCACGATGGCGGCATGTTCACCGCCGGCCGTCGAATCTCGCAGAGCTGCCGGCGCGGGTCTGGGTGCGGGATACCGCGCCGGGTGTGGAAGGCCGCGCTGCGGTGACCGGGCCGGCGTCGATGGTCCGGATCCGCAGGCCGGAGGATCTCGTCGACGCCGTCTCCCTGGAGGATGTGCGGCTGCGCATGTTCGACACGGCGGTGCCTTGGCGCGTGTTCCGCTGGTATCGGAAGCAGCAGCATTTCTCGGGCAGCTACTGGTCGGCGACGATGGAAGCCCCCGTCGGGTACGAGTCGCGGCTCGAGTACGCGAATCTGCTGCTCGCCGACTTCGACCCGCGGGTGGAGTGGATCCTCTCGCAGCCGTTCCTCCTGGAAGGCACCGACCGGGGCGCCACCCGTAAGCACATCCCCGACTATCTGCTGGCGCACACCGACGGTTCGGTGTGCGTGGTGGACGTGAAACCCACCGACCGGCTGACGCTGCCGAAGGTGCGCGAGTCGTTGGCATGGTCGCGGCGAGTTGTCGAGGCGCACGGCTGGGAGTACCGCGTGCAGTCCGAACCAGACCCGGTACTGCTGGCCAACGTGCAGTTCCTCGCCGGATACCGGCGCCCGTTCCAGTTCGTCGACACGGAGATCGCCGCTGCCGTCGACGAGGTGCGAACCCCGATGACGTTCGGGGAAGCGGTGCGCGCCGCATCCCCGATCGCGGGCGACCCGCGGGCCGCTCGTTCCCTCGTGCTGCATCTGCTGTGGAGACGGCAGCTGCGCACGGACCTCACCCATCTGTTGCACACGACGAGCCTGTTGGAGCCGACATGACCAGTCACCAGACCCTTCGCCACGGGGCGACCATCACTCACAAAGGCGAGAGCTTCACCGTGCACCGCGTGGTGGGCGGCACCGTGGTCGCCCGGGACACTCGGGGCCACACCCGCCACTTGAGGACAGCGCAGGTCCTCGAAGCGATCCAGACAGCGGCGGTCGCCGAAGCCCCGGTGGCGGAGTCACCCGCCGAAGTGACCATCCGCGCATGCGAGTCCCTTGGCGTGACGGCACCGAAGCCTCCCACGGCCGCCCCGTGGGAGACCGATGAGGTGACCGAGTATCACCGCAATGTCCAGGCGTACCTCCGGGAGGCCTTCAGCTCCCGGGTGTCCCGCAGGCCGCTTCCGGCCATCCCGCGCCCGGTGGTGCACCTGTACGCCGCCCCCGAGACCACCCCGCCGCAGGCGGCGTGACACCAGAAAGGGAAGGACTCCGATGACTGCGACATGGACACTGCAGGCCGGGTCGGAACTCGTCTACGACGGCGACCCGTGCACCATCGTCGAGATCTGCGATGGAGCGATCATCACCCGCGACCGAGCCGGCCGCACCCGCCGACTGCGGCTGGCAGAGGTGCTCCGGCCGGCGAGCGAGGGCGGCAACACCCACATCCCCGGCCACACCCGCCAGGAGCAGGACATCCCGCTGGCGGTGATCTGGTCGGATGCGACCGACTCCGTCAAGGCGAAATCCGCCGAACGCTCCGATCACATCCGCGAGGTGCTCACCGGCTACAAGTCCGGTACCCGCCACGCCGCCCGCGACGGTGAACCCCGCCTGGAGTTCCACCCGTCCCGCAGCCTGAGCGAACGGACCGCCGCGAAGGCCGCCGAACTCGGGAAGGGGAAGCGCACCATTGCACGATGGATCGCGCAATACAAGGATGCCGGGGAGGTGGGGCTAGTGGACTGCCGGAGCGCCCAGCCCGGGCAGTCGCTGGTCAACTTCGACGACCGCTGGGTCGCGGCAGCTCGGCAAGTGATCGACGAGCAGACGGCCGAGTCGAAGGTCGCCAAGAGCGTCATCATCGGTCGCATCCACGCTCGGGTCGAGCGCACGCACGGGCCCGGCGCGGTGCGGGAGCCCTCACGAAGCGCCGCGTACAAGATCCTCGACGAACTCACCCGCGGACGTGCCACCTTCTCGGGCAGCACGAAACGGAAACGGTCCAACGCGAACCGCCCGCCCGCGCCCTACGGGCGATTGTCGGCGACCAGACCGGGCGAGTACGTTCTGATGGACACCACTCCGCTGAACGTGTTCGCGGTCGCCCCGGTGACCGGCAAGTGGGTGTGCGCGGACCTCACGTTGGCGATGGACCTGTACTCGCGGTGCATCCTCGGCGTGCGGCTCACCCCCGGTTCGACGAAGTCGATCGACGTCGCCGGGGTACTGATGGAAACCTGCCAACCGTTCGACACCCCACCGGACTGGGACACCACGGCACGATGGCCGTACCACGGCCTCCCGAGCACGATCCTGGTCGACCCGACCAACACCCGGGTGCCACGATTCTTAAGAGCCGGAATCCTGCCGGAGACCATCATCGTCGACCACGGCGCGCCCTACCTGTCGGAGCATGTCACCAGTGCGTGCGCGCGGCTGGGGATCTCGATCCAGCCGGCGCGGATCTACCAACCCACGGATAAAAGCCCGGTGGAGAGGTTCTTCCGCACCCTCGACACGTTCCTGCAGGAACTGCCCGGCTACAAGGGCGCTGACGTGTCAGGTCGCGGGGACGACGCCGAGGGTGAAGCGGTCTACACGATTCCGCAGCTGGAGCAGATCATCCGCGAATGGATCGCGACCGTCTATCACCTGCGCCCCCACGACTCCCTCACCGATCCGAACCTCCCCGGGGTGAACCTCAGCCCAGCGCAGAAGTATGACCAAGGCCTCGCCGTGGCGGGGGCGTTGCGGATGCCGACCGACCGGAACGTACTGCTCGAGCTGCTGCCGGTCGTGAAGCGGCAGTTCAATCACTACGGAGTCGAGATCCACAAGCTCCGTTACACCGGCGAGTCGGTGGCGAAGTACCGCAACCGTGCCCGGTCGATCCACCGGGACAAGGGCACGGAATGGCCGTTCTTCGTGAACCCGGACGATCTCACGAGGATCTATTTCCACGACCCCGAGGACCACACTTGGCACACCCTCGAATGGGAGCATAAGGGCGCGTTCGACGCCCCGTTCAGTTTGGACGCGCTGGAGTACGCGAAGAAGATCGCGATCCGGCAGGGCCGCCCTTCCCAGGTGGATGATGTTGCCGCGCAGCTGTTGGAGGACTGGGGCGCCGGGCGCGGGTTGACTCCGTCGGAGCGGCGGATGAGTGCCCGGATGGCCGCGCAGCTGAATGACAAGGACCCGGACCCGGACGGGGTGTGGTCGCTGCGCACCGTGCAAAGGATGCTCGACGCCGAGCTGACCGCCTCGTCCGATCTCGCCACCGAGCTCACCGGTTCCGTCCGCGACCCGCGCCGACGGGTCGACCTGCCCGAGACGGGCGATGACGACGATGAGGACGACATCGACGAGCCCACCATCCGCGGCGACTACCACTTCGAGCCGATGGAGATGCTCCGATGACCACCCCCACCAGCGAACCGCAGCTGTCGACGCGCCAACGAAGCCTGTCCACCTATGAGGGCTGGACGGACTTCGCCGAACGACCCGCGCGCGGCCGCCCCGAACCGCTCACCCGCGACCAGCTCGACGGCATGTCGCCGCAGGACCGAGCCGTCTACGACCTGGAGAGGCGGGTGTGGCACGCGAACATCCTGCTGCGCACCCGGCAGGTCGAGGACATCGAACTCCAGTTGGCGGACATCCTCGATTCGAACCTGCAGGACTCCGACCGGGTGAAGTCTGCCGCGGCGATCGACGCCCCGCCGGCGCTCGGCAAGTCGACCGTGGTGAACAACTTCGGCCGCGTGTTCCACCAGCAGCGGATCGCCGAGGACGGGGAGTGGCTGGATCAGGACAGGGACGTCAGGCATCTGCCGGTGTGTCATGTCACGTTGACGGGGCGGCTGACGATCAAGGGGCTCCACATGATGATCCTCGGGTTCTACGCCCACCCCGCCACGGCCGGCATCCTGCACCGCTCCATGGCCGGTCGGGATTTGGCGCGGGCGGCGGCGGAATGCATCGAACGGCACGACACCCGGCTGGTGATCGTCGACGACTTGCACTTCCTGAACATGCGCACCCGCGACGGGGTCGAGGTCGCCAACCAACTGAAGTGGCTCGCGAACGAGTACAACGCCACCTTCCTGCTCGCTGGCGTCGCCCTCCGCGCCCGAGGCCTGGTCGGCGAAGGACACACCGGACAGGAAGCGGCAATGGCGCAGACCTTCCGCCGATGGACCGTCCTCGGGCTCAGCCCATTCACCCTCACCCACAAGAGGGCCCGGGAGGAATGGGACCGGCTGTTGTTCGGTATCGAACAGGCCCTCGTCCTCACCGATGCCCGCCCCGGGATGCTGGTTGACCTGTCCCGGTACTTGTTCGCGCGCTCGACCGGCAATATCGGCTCTCTGATGGACCTGATCCGGCGCGGGGCATCCCGGGCAATCCGCACCGGCCGGGAGGCCATCGACCGGGAACTGCTCGACGACATCCGCATCGACGAGGGCGCCGAGACCGAGCGACGTGAACTCGAGGCGAAGCTCGAACAGCAGCTGCGGAACCAGAAAGCACGACGCCGCCGCCAGAACAAGGACGGCGAGGCGGCCGCCGCATGACAACGAACAACGTATTGCGCTCGGCCGATGTGCGGGTGCTGCCGTTTCGGGTGCGGCCGCTGCCGGATGAGCCGTTTGATTCGTGGGTGGAGGCGTTGGCGGCTGCGAACCGGGCGACGATCGCGGAGGTCGGGTGCGCGCTGGGTCTGATCGAGCAGCGTCATGGGACGGCGGTGTCGGCGACATGGTGGATGGCGAACGCATGGGCGACCGAACTGACCGACGCGCAGGCGGGTCGGGTGGAGCAGGCGACGGGAATCCCGGCGGCGCAGTTTCAGGAGATGACGAGGATGCAGTTCGCGCGGCATGCGATCCGCCGCACCCGCAATGGGAGGATCAGCGTCCGGTGCGCTGCCGCGGGGACCGCAGGCCGGTTCTGCCCGGAGTGTCTGGCTGACTCGGGTGGGCGGTGGCGGATGTCGTGGCAGTTCCCGTTCGCGTTCGCGTGCACGAGGCATCGCCGGATCCTCGTCGACGCCTGCCCCTCATGCGGGCGGCATCCGCGCCAGGTGGGGCATCCGCTTGCCGTGATCCCCGTGCCCGGCCAGTGCCACAACCGGGTGCGCGGTGCGGCGGTCGGGCCGATCGCGAGCCGTTGCCGCGCCGACCTCACAGTCGACACAGATCGAATCCCGGCGTCGGAGGCGGTTCTGCATGCCCAGCGGACGATGATGCGGGTCGTGTCCACGGGGGAAGGCAGGTTCGGGATCTACGCGGACGCCCCGCAGCCCGCGGTGCGTGTCCTCGAGGATGTTCGGCTGCTCTCCCGCGCGGCTCGCGTCATGTTGAACGACGGCCAGGTTGACAGCGCGGTGCTCGGGACGGAGTTGCTCGAGCATCTGCGCAGGGGAGGCATTGACACATCCTGGTCTTCGTCGTCGACCTCGGCCGCCTCGGCCGCAGGGACGGCGATCGCCATCGCGGCATTGGGAGACACGGATCGCACGATCGAGTTGCTGCGCGGCCGCCTCGCTGCCAGCACGTCCTACACGTTGAGCACTCCGCAGGTGCAGTCGCTGATCGCGGCGTCGTTCGGTCGCACACGCCGCCCCACCGGGTTCCTCCAATCCGCTGCCCTGGTCGATGTCGACGCGGAGGAGCGGGCACGGAAGGTGCCCGCGCAGTTGTGGGACGAGTGGACGGCCGTGCTCGCCCCAGGACGAATGGATAGGGAGATCGCGGCGTCCGCTCTCGCCGCGGCCGTCGTGTTCGCCGGCACCCGGCTGACCCACGCCGCCGCCCTCGCGCTGCTGGACTCGGAAGCGCCGGTGCGGCAGGTCACCAACGTGATGCGCGAGTTCGGTCGCGGAGAACATGAACACCTCGCACTGGGAGTGATCCTTCGCCTCGTCGCCTACCTCGACAGCCATGAGCCACCGATCGACTACGCGCGCCGACGAACCCTCGACTGCAGCGCACTACTGCCCGACACGCAGTGGCGCGAGGTATGCCGCAGACACAATGTGCACGCAGGAGCGGGGCGCCGACACCGGCACGCTCGGGCGCACCTGTTCCGTCTGATCACCGGGAACCCCCTGCGAGCAATGCCAGAGGGCTGGGATGCCGCCGACGTCACCCTCCCGTCCGAGACGAGGTTCGTGGGCCACATCCCCGAGAAACTGCGCGCGGACCTCAACCGGATTGGCGACGAGTTCCTCGCCGCCCACGGCATCCACGAACCTCTCGCATGGACGCCACCGCTCGCACCGTTCGACATCGGCACGACCGTAGACGCCCCCGGCGAGCCGTCGTGGCCTCCCGCCCGGCCTGCCAGCGCTCGGATCGACGCGAGCGTCGGCGCGGACAGCATCACTGATCGGTACCGGGCCGGTTCCAGCACGTACGAGCTCGCCGGACTGGCCGGGGTGTCCCGACAGACCGTCTCCCGGCTGCTCGCTGACCGATCCACCCCGACGCGTCGTGGCCGACCGCCCATGCATGTGGTCGATGAGCGATGGCTACGACACCAGTACCTCGACCAACGGCTCACCATCGGCCAGATCGCCTCCCTCGTCGGATGCACCACCCCGACGATCAGTCGCCGACTGCGGGATGCGGGGATCCCGATCCGCCCCGCCGGGAGCGCGAGCGAAGTCGCAACCCTGCACCCGCACCCGCTCGCGGGAGCATCGCCGCTCCTGCGCCGAACCGTCAACGGGCGATACCCGATCGAGCGTGCCCGCCGGTTCCTGATCGCCGCCCGCCACAACAGCATCCGGGCCGCGGCTACCGAAATCGGGACAACCCAAAGCACCCTCAGCAAGCAGCTCGCACGGCTCAGCCGCGACGCCGGCGGTCCCCTTCTGACCGCAGGAGCCCGCGGCCGCCCCATGACTCTCACACCCCTCGGCGCGCGCCTGACCCGCGAACTCCAAAGAGTACTGCCTGACGGGAGCGTCTGCCTCGAACCGGGAAGGACGTCAGCATGACCGGCGATAACACAACCACAGGCGAGAGCCCGCTGTTCGGCGACGATGCCGCGCGGCTCGGACGCACCGTCATCGAAGAGAGCGTCGCGTACGATGTCGCCGCCGTTCGAGCGCGGTTGCGCGAGCTCTGGACCGATCCCGCCATCGATGTCTGGCTGACCAGCACCAACTCGCACCTCGATGGAGCCCGCCCCATCGACGTCCTCGCCCTGACCGGCGTGGAGACCGTGATGGATGCCATAGAGGTGGAAGTAGCCGGCGGATCACGCTGAGCTGACGCATGGGAGGCGTGGACGTCACCGTCGGGCCTGAACGTGACGACGGTGCAATGGCGGCGCAACGGGCGGATCCGCTTCCGAACAATCAAAGGAGCTCATCATGACTGAGAAGAAGCGAACCTCGCGTCGACTGCAACACGCCGCCCGGGAACGCATGAAGGCGACCGGAGAGAAATACACCACGGCACTGCAAGCAGTCATCGATGCGCCGCCGTTGCCGAGCACAGCCTCGCCCGCCGATCTACGCGAGAACCTGACATCCTCCCCTGGCGAGGATCATGCTTCCGACGACGCCCATGCCCATGACTGAGCTCGGCGGTGATAGGTCTGAGATGACCGCTGAGGGGAGCCGCAGGGTGGTGTCGAACGACGCTGAAGTGTACGAGAAGCCGTGGTCGGCACCGCATCTCGCGCCCCTGTTCACGCAGCTCACCGCTGACGAGACGGCGCCGGTGTGGGCGCGTCGCGCCGTCAAGTTCATCCACCGTCACACGCGCGAACGGGGTCAGCCGCCGACGTTCCGAGAGGTGTTCGCCGAGCTCGCCGCCCACGACCCCGATGCCGCGGCGCGTCAGGAGGCGTGGTCATCGGCGTCGGTGCGATATCTGACGATGGTGCACTGGCGACGCCGCGGTTGGATCCGCTTCAGACGGGAAGCGCGCACCCTTCGATCCGGCCCCGCGGCAGGCGAACTGTTCACACCCGGGGACACGTATGACTTGCCGCCGCGGCGGACCGACCCTTAGAGGACGTTCGGTGGCGTGTCGACAAGGTCCTCACGGAGTTGGAGCGGGTCGTGCGCGCGGCGTCAGAGCAGCCTCACCGTGGGACACGAGGGCTTCCTGTGTTGCGTGCCGCGGTTCCGAGACAGCTCCACTTCACACCGGGAGGCCCTCGCCCGTTACCAGATCACCCGCGATTCACGTAGCAACGTCCCTGGACATCACAGCTCGTGGCAGGCGAGCTCGTATCCGCTCTGCTTGGCTATGACGTGGTAGGTGACTCCTGGGTGGAGTCGGGCAGCGACCTCAAGGGCGGTGCCCCATTCGTTTGGTGTGCCTCCGGCTATCCGGTCGATGAGGATGCAGTCCGGGGTGGGGTTGGTGTTTCCGAGCCAGTAGACGTCGTGGTCGTCGACGAGATAGGACATGAGGCCAATGTCGGTCTCGACCGAGGAACCGGCGGGAATCGTGTCGAGGATTGTGGTTGCTGCCTCGGCCCGGTCGGCCGGTTCCCAAGCGCTGCGTGTGAGAAGTGACCAGAGCGGGAGTGTGGGGAGGAGCAGTGTTGCCGCGGTGACGGCGATTGCGGCGCCGTGGCGGCTGTAGCTGCGAACCCAGGCCCACCGGGTGGCGGGGCCGCGGTTGATGCCATCCAGGAGGGCGACGAACACGATCGGCATGAGGATGGCGCTGTAGTGCCAGCTCGGCCCCCAGTACCCGTGGTTGCTGGACAGGAATCGCCACCCGAGGGTCGGCAGGAGGACGAGAGCGATCGGTGACCGGAGGACGAGCCCGCCGCTGATCACCAGGATCAGCGTGAGTGTGAGCCCTTTCGATGGGTGGAAGAGGCCGGCAGGGTCGGCGAGGAGTGTGAGCGGGTTGGCGTTGGTCGCGTACGCCCAGGAGCCTTGGGGGTTGAGGATTGGGAGCACGATGAATACGGCGATCGCGAACCAGCCGATTCCCCAGATGGTGAGCCAGAGCCCGAGGGGTTTGCGCGAGCGGTAGGCGACAAGGAGCCCGATGATCGCGACGGTGAGGCCGAGGTCTTCCTTGACGAATACCAGTGGTGCCGCCCATAGAACGGTGGCGAGATCGCGGCGCTCGAGCAGCGCGCTGAGCGACAGGGTGATCAAGGGGATGGCGAGGGCGATCTCGTGGAACTGGGCTTCTGCGGCGTATTGCAGACCCCAGCTGAAGGCGAACGCGAGCCCGAGGAGGATCCCGCCCGCGACGGTGGCGAGGCTATCGGTGGCGGTACGGGTGAGGACTGCGGCAGCAACCGCGAAACACACGGCTTGGACGACGAGAAGAGTGAACGCGTGGGGTGCGACAGCGTACACGGGCGCGATCAGCGCGAGGAGGGGGTGGAAGTGATCGCCGAGGAGGTTGTATCCATCGCCTTTGATGTTCACGATGGGCGGTTGTAGCCGGGCGTAGTTGTCGAGCAACTGGGCGAAGATACTTAGGTCCCAGGACTTCACCGTGAACTGCGACCACTGCCATGCCGCGTACACGATGTAGGTTGCCGCGACGATCACCCCGACGACAAACGACGCGATCCATCCTGTGCGCGTGCGCCGATCGGGCGTCCGCGGCGCCGTGGTGGGCAGCGCCCGGATCGGGGTGATTGTCACCGTGGTGGCTCCAGGCCGAGATCGCTGCAGGCCACACCGTTCTCGTCCGGGAACACCGCGAGCGTCCCGTCACGTTGTGAGCAGACGATCAGCTCCGGCACCGGATAGATCCGCCCGTCGTTAGGGGGTGGTCCGTCGTCCTCGCCGCCGAGCACGCCGATTCGCCACACGGACTCACAGAGGTCGATCGCGCGGACAACGCGGTCGTCTCCCATGGGGGACGGATCTCCGACCTGCTGAGCGCGGCTCTGCAAAGAAGGGGACTCGTAGCAGTACGCGGAGTTGTGGCGCAGCTCCGCGGAGGCGAGAGCGATCAGAGCCCCACCCGTCGTAGCAGCGACAAGTACCCCGGCGCCGATGAAGACGCCGACCCTCTTGCGTGACCGTTTCCAGTCTGTGCGGCGCCGAACCTCACGCATGAGGTCATCGCGCATCCGGTCGTAGTTCGGCTCGTCGACGGTCATCGGTCCATCTGCTTTCTCAACGCCCCGCGCACCCGAGACAGGCGGTTCCGTACGGCCGAGTGACTGGTGTGAAGCTGATACGCGGCCTGCTTGTAGCTGAGCCCTTCGACCATGCACAGCCGAAACACGTCCTGGTCCATCGGCGGGAGAGCCGTAATGATCCTTCGGACCTGTTCGAGTTCCAGGTTCCTCGCGGCTTCGGCGTCTACTTCGCTCGGGGAGGTGAGATCGTCTTCACTCAGGACAGTCGTAACCCGCTTCGCCCTACGCCTGCTCGCCCGCTGAACGTTGAGGGCCAGGTAGTTCGCCGTGGTCAACAACCACGGCAGACAAGATGTGCCGGCCAGGTCGATACGACGGCACTTTCGCCACAACAACAAGAATGCATCTTGGGTCACTTCTTCGGCGTCTGATGAGGATTCAACCTTGCTCCGCGCGAACAGATATACCGTCCGAACGTGGCGGTCATGGAGCTCGCTCAGAGCGGTGTCATCTCCATCGCGCAGGCGCAGTAGCAGTGGCACGTCGTCTTCGACGTGATCGACCGAGGTGAGATCCTGCCGATACCGGGACGCACGCAAGGGCTCCGCCACTGCTGCCAACTCCCTCCGACACGCGAGATCTTCGACTACCCATGTTCTCCCACCCTGCGGATCTGTCGGGGCGACTGTCCGTGCGGAGCAAAGGGTCTCAGTATTCGTCGGGCTCTGGCGTGTGAGTAGCGATCCTCGCAAGGCTCTGAACGAAGATCGTCGATCCGAAGGGAACAGACCAACATCATGAAACGTCCACTCGCCGCCCTCGCCGCATCCCTGCTCATGATCGGAGCCGCCGCCGTCACGGCACCCGCGGCAACTGCAGACACCATCGACCGCACCCAGAGCTGTTGGCAGGAACTCGATACCGGGAAGTCCTTGTGCGTCGACGCCGACGCCAACCTCGCAGACGCCGTGTACGAGGCCTACGGCATCGTCTTGTCCACCCCCGACGGTGCGCTCGAAGTCAGCGACGAACTCGTCGACGGTTCCAGCAGTGCTCGCGCCGAGGTCGCACCGCTCGCCAGCACCGTCATCGGGATCTTCTACGAGCACAACAATTACGGCGGCGCGTCGTACGCAGCGAGCGTCACCCAGAATGGCTGCTACGGCTACGCCCACGGCTACACCAGCCTCGCCCCGCTCGGCTGGGACAACCGCATCACGTCGTTCAAGTCCTACTCGAACTGCAAGACCGCGATCTTCGAGAACACCAACTACGGCGGCGCGTCCTACGGCTACTACGTGAACTCGAGCAACGTCGGCGCCGCGATGAACGACCGCGCCTCGTCCATCCGTTGGGCAGCGTGACCCACGCCACCGCGAGGGCGACCGCCATGCGCCCTCGCGTCGTTGCGGCGGTCGCTGCTGTGCTGTTCGTCGTTGCGTCCGTTTGGGCAGGGCTCCCCGCCGCCGCGGCGGTGGAGGATGACCCGCTCAGCAGCTTCACGGAAGCTGAGCGAGACATGTTCGAGTCCGGCAACCCAGCTCTGCTGACCGTGGACCCCACCACTGGGGACTTCGTGGCCATCGAATCCGCACCGCCGCAGATGCAACCGTTCGGAGTGGTGCCGAACTGCAGCGGCGACCGAGCATGCTGGCAGGGCTACCTGTCACCGCACCTGTGGTACGGATTCGACGGTACCGGCGCCAGCGGGACCTGGCCCAACCGGGGCAACTTCAAGAGCAACAACTACCGAGCGAAGCTCTGCTGGTCCTACGCAGGCAACAACCCCTGCATGTCCGGATACAGTGGCCTCAACCAGACCATCACCTTCGGGACTGAAGTGACGGGAAAGAGCGTCGCACTCACCCGATAGCCCAGCCAGGTAGCGGCGGAGCGGGACAGCATCGCAACGGGTGTTCCGCTCCGCCGTTACCTCACGGTCGCCGAAGCGAATCGCTGGTGACGTTTGCCGGCTGCCCAGTGAGTTCGCGGATGGCGGTGCGTTCGATCGCGAGATCGTCCTCGAGGCTGCGGACTTGCTCGCGTAGCTGGGAGACGGTGCGCAGCAGGTCGGCGTTCTGGGCGCGGAGTCGTTCGATCTCGTGCCCGCTGTGCTCAAAGACCTTGTCAGAGATCTCCTGCCGCGCCACCCGTCATGACTCGCCCACCCGACGCCAACCAAACTTGATCAACACGGCCCAGGTGTTCGGTGGCGTGGTGGGTGGGGGGAGTCGAGCGCGGCGAGGAGTTCTTCCAGCACGACCCGCAGTTCGTTGTAGCCCATCGTGTAGAACAGGGCGTCGGATCTTGAGGTCTCGCTGCCGTCGAGGTTCGCGATGGTCTGACGGGCTTCACGGATTGCGACGTCGAGCCATGGTTCGACGTCGGGGAGCTCGCGGATCCAGGCGTCGATGACGGTGAACGGGATGGGCGCGTAGTCGTGGGCGTCGACGCCGACGTGGAACTGGTGCCCGTTCGGGCCGTGGTCGCGCGCGTGAGTGTGGCCGTGCAGCAGCGGGATCCCGTCGTCCCACCGCGGCCGGTGCGTTGTGTGCCGGTCCGACTCTTGGGAGTCGCCCTTGTAGGGGTAGTGGGAGGCGAGGATCCGGTATCCGCGCCGGGTGCCCTCGATCACCTCCGGCAGAACCGTCCACCTGGCCGCTTCGTAGAGCGGCGCGAACCGTTCGATCGCCTTCTTGGACTGTGTCGCCGGCGACACTCGGTCATGATTTCCAGGCACCAGGAATCGGCGACCATTGAGCTGCGCGGTGAGCGCGATCGATTCCTCGATGGGGCCGAGCGCGACGTCCCCGAGGTGCAGCACCACATCCGTCGGGGCGACCGTCTCGTTCCAGCGGCGAATCAGCTCAGCGTTCATCTCGTCCACCGTGGTGAATGGGCGGTCTGCGAGTTCGCTGATCCGGGCGTGGCTGAAGTGGGTGTCCGCGGTGACGTAGTCGACCTGGTCGAAGTCGAACCACGGATACTCACTCACGGCTAGCGCTCCTCGCAGGTGTGGTGTCTTGCAGGTTCTCGCGGCGTTCAGTGTTTCGGTAGATCGGGATCGATATTCCTAGAGTTCGTCGAGGTCGATCCCGAACTTCCGGGCGAGCTCGGCGAGTGGGATCTCCTCGCTATCGGCGGGACGTTCCCGGGCGATGCGGGCGATCTCCTCCGGCTCGGCCGCGTCCTCCGCGGCGGCGGCCGCTGCCAGCTCCTCGATCAGGGCATCAACGGGTGTGCCGTCGGCGGTGGCGCGACGGCGGATCTCGGCGGCGGCATGGCCGAGCGTGTACATCCGCTCCCACGGGTAGTCGCCGTGCCGGAAGGTGGCGACGGTGTCGCGGGTGTAGCTGCGCTCGTCCCCGGGGACGAGCCACCGTTCGGTGCCGTCCGAGGCGTGGAAGAAGTCGACGTAGCAGTTCCCGCACGGCATCCGATAGACGCCGGGCTCGGTGGGTGCGGACGCGGTGTTGCACGCGATCATATCGCTGATGATCCGTTCCCAGTCGATGTTCTCTTCTGCGTGCGGCACGGTGGTTCCCCTTCCCGGCAGAACAGAGCAGTCTCTCATGCCGGTGACGGGTTGTCCACGGGGACCGCGAATCAGTGCGTGTCTGGGTCGAGGGTGCGCTCGAGGTGGTCCGCGATGCTGTCCCACCAGCTTTGGTGGCGATGTCCGCTGGATAGTCCGAAGATGACGGATCCGGCGGGCATGTCCGTGCCCTGAGACGGGAGTGCGGCGACCTCGATGAAGGGGATATCGACGGACCCGGTGGCGGGGTCTGCTTCCTCGGCGATCCAGCCGGGCAGGTCGGTGCGTGGCGGGCGGAGCACCGTGAGCACGTCCGGCAGCACGGTTCGGACGAGGTTGTCGAGGTCCTTGCCGGTGTCGGCGTCCTCGAACAAGATCATCGAGATCCCGCTCGTGGACCGCATGGGGAACAACCGAGGGAACTGGTCACGTCGGGTCGCGAGCATGCGGTAGAGGTTATGCCGGAACGTGGTGCTCCCACCACGTTCCGGAAGCACCCCGAGGTGGAAGATGTACGGGCTGTAGGGTAGCCAGTCCCACACCCGACCCCACAGGTCGTGGTCGTCGACGGGCAACCGGGTGAACAGGGACGAGATGATGAGGTCCACCAGGCGTTGCTGCTGCACTTGGTCGGCGTACTCGATCTGGTGACCAAGCAGCCGGTCTTCGCCGGCGTCGCGTTCATCGTCCGGGTCGAACAGCGCCCGATAGTCCACGAGGTGATCCCGGTGGGCGCTGGCGTGGTGCGGATCCGCGTAGCGCCCGCCGTGGTCGTCGTCGAACGGGTCCCATCGTTCGTCCAGACGGGACGCTGCCCGCAGGTCAGCGAGGATGTTGGCGCGGGGTTGCGCCGTGACATACCTCATCGCCGACCGCTTCCCGGTGTCGTCCGGGAGGGGTGGGCCGGCGTCGCCCCAGAACGTGGCGAGGTCGGAGGCTGATAGTGGTTGTTGCCGCCAGGTGCGTGCGAACAGCAGCTTCACCTGCCGGTCATCGGTGTAGACCCGCCCGGCTAGTTCGTCGAGCAGCCACTTGCAGATGCTGTCGATGCGCGGACCGTTCGAGCCGGCACCGAACACGTCGATATCGAGGGCGATCGCCGCGCGGGGCTTGGGCCAGCGGGTCTGCTGCCGTGCGTGCTGGACGAGCGTGTCGGTCTCGAATGCCTCGTCGAGAAGGTCGCTGGCCTTCCGGCGGGTTCCCGCTCGGGTCTTCTTGGTCGGCGGCTCGAGCGGCAACGCCAACTGCAGCGCTTCGCTGCGGCGGCGGGCGAAGCGGATCGCTTCGGCGTGGTCGGTTCCCAGAATCCGCGCATCCGTCGTCCTGGCGGCAACTCGTCTACGGCGCCGGAGGGTCGCTGATCCCCAGATCGAGCTCCGGGGACGCGTCCGGCTCCACGTGCGGGTCGGTCTTGCGGGAAGTGGGCGCCTTGGCGGCTGCGGGGGGTGCGGGCGCCGCGCCGGAGCCGAAGAGGCGGGTGCGTGCGGCGGCGAGCATCCGGCCGTCAAGTTCCGCGGCCTCGACGAGGAACGCGACGACGTTCTCGGCGATCTTCGCGGCGATGTCGTCGTGGGCGGTGCCGAATCCGTCGGCGGTGGTGGTGCGCGCGGCGACCATGGTGGCGCTGGCCAGGTACTCGAGGTATTGCAGCGACGTGATCGTGGTGTCGCTTCGTCGCATGACCCGGGTGAACAGGTCGACCATGGCGGGGAAGTACTGCGGGAGAGGGTCGATGCTGACCGTGTCGGGGAGCTTGCCTTCCCGGCGCAGCTCGGCCAGCAGGGAGCCGAGGTTTTCTTTCTCGCGGACCTGCTCGGCACCGCCGAGTACGTACTCTTTCAGGCCGAGGGCGACATTGGACACGTGCACGCCTCGGATGGCCTGGATGGCGTGCAACGCGGCGACCAGGTAGAGCCATGCGCAGTCGAAGAGGATCGCGAGGTGCTGCGGGTTGCGGCCGTCCAGGTGGCGGCGGACCCCGCGGAGGTGTTCGACCATCTGGATCAGGTTGAGGTGCCGGTCGTAGATCCAGTAGTCGAACTCGCGGTACTCCAGCAGCGACTTCAGTTTGCGGTCCTGCTCCGCCCACCGCTCCTTCACCGTGGCGACATGGGCGCGGTCGAACAGGTGAGCCAGGGGCAGGTGGTCGACGGGCAGCACGGTCGGGTGGAGGGTTTCGAGGGCGGTGACCTCTGCGCTGGTGAGCGCCGTGATCCGCAGTCGGGTCGCGAGCTGCCGACCGCCGCGGGAGATCTCCCGCTCACGGACCATGTACGCCGAGGTGGTGGAGAAGAACTCCGACAGCCCGCGGATCCAGAACATGCGGCTGATCGCGCTGCTGCCGCCGGTCTTGCAGTCGACGATCGCCGTTTCGATTGCGGCGCCGGGGGCGAGGGTGACGCCGAGCACGTCGAGGTCGGTGTACGACTCGATGGGGGTGCGCGGGCCGGGCGTGGGGGTGCTGGAGGAGCCGAACGCGCGCAGCGGCACGTCGATGCGGGTGGAGTATCCCATCCGCCACAGCAGCCGGCGAGAGGCGACTTTCAGGCCGAGGTCCAGTTCGCTCACAGCGCGGCCCGTCCGTATGCGGCGCTGATGACGTTCTCCCACTGGGCGACGTTCATGCTCTTCTTCTCCCGGACCCGGCCGATCGTCTGCATCGGGGAGACGTACGTGCTGCCCAGCGCGAGCGCCGCGCGGGCCTGATCATCGCCGACCCGGTTCCCCGTTGACTCGCCGAAGGTGAGCAGGTCGCGGGCGAGTTCGAGCGCGGCCCGGTTGTCGGTGGAGTCGATGAACGTCGGCACCACCCACGACCCGCCGGGCATCGTGTCGGGGTCGAACCGGATCATCCCCATGCGGTGCATCAGCCCATACTGACGGCGGTGGGAACTGTGCGGGGGAAGCGAGCCGCGGTTCGGGTCCAGCCATTTGTTGATCACCCGGACCAGCTGCGCACGCTCCAGCGAAGTGGCGCCGCCGTAGTACTCGCCGCACTTCAGGCTCGCGATCACCGCGAGAGCCTTCTCCAACACCGGCTTGCGCTCGCGCAGCAGGCCCGTGTCCACGGAGTACGGCAGCACCGGGAACGACTCGGCGACCCCACCAGAGGTGTCCACCGACGGCGCCATCAGCAACCCGCCGGCGACCGCCTGGCCGATCACGTCACCGGCACGCGACAGCGGCATGCCCTGCTCGCCACGGAGGGCTGCGAACGCGTCGGCGAGTTCGTGGCCGCCGTGCGTGGCAACCAGGTCAGCGAGGGCCTCGGGGTGCTCGAACCCCATGAACGGCGAGTACGCCATCCGACCATCCTTCATATCGACCAGTCGTGCCAGGTTTGACTCTGTCGCCACATCGAGCACCTGCGGCAGCTCCGCCTCATCGAGGCCGAGCCGCGCGGAGAGTTCCTCGACCGGGATGGGCGCGGACGCCAGTCCGTCCACCAGGCCGACAACCTGCTGCTCGAGTTCGGTGGGCGCGTTGTCCCGCCAGGCGGTGCCGAGACCCTCGTACATGTTGCGGTAGATCGGGACCTGCTCGTTGAACGACACGATCCGGGTCGAGGACCTCTTGATGTTGGTGACGAACCCGGCGGCTTCCAACGAGTAGATGACGTCGTTGAACGCGTACGGGCTGACATCCAGCTGCTCGGCGGCGACCGCCCGGAGCGATTCCGCATCCGAGACCACGTCCTGCCCACGGACCAGGGCGGCCAGACTCGCCGCCATGCCGATCTTCTGCGTCTCCGTCAGCGGGGTCAGGATCGCCGAGTTCGGGTCGATGTTCCGCAGCCCCGAGTGTACGTCCTGGCACCGCAGACCCTCTTCAAACCGCTCCATCACTACCCCAATGTCCCAACGCCCCACAGCCGAATCGATTGGGATTATCCCAATTCTGGTAGCATAGTCGTCATGGAGGTTGGGGAGCGCGTCCGTGCGCGCGTTCGCGAGGTCCTCCCCGGGCGCACCCACGCGAGCATTGCAGAAGAGATCGGGATGACCCCCGATGCGTTCTCCCGCGCCGTCAACGGCAGCCGCGGCTTCTCTGCCGCCGAACTGGCCGCCCTCTCCTACGTTCTGAACACCTCGATGTATTGGCTGGCAACCGGGGAGCGCGACCCGGCAGAGGCCCTGGTGGTCGCGCGCCACGAGTTCGACCACGACACCGGCAGTCGGCACGCCGACTGGGATGACCTGAAGTCGACCGTCGAGAAGGTGTCCCTCGCTTATCGGCAGGCGCGCCTGCCTGAGAAGTCGAGCGATGTCCCCGCCGACGCGGCCACCGTTCGTGATGCGCTCGGCGACGACTTCATCCGCCCGTTCGCGGAACAACTGGCGGACGTTTACCACATCGATGTCATCCGCGTGGGCGGGTTGCGCAACGCGTGCTCGGCGAGCATCGCCGGGCGAGTCGTGATCATCCTCAACGAGACCGGCAACTGGTTCCACCAGAACTGGTCCCTCGCCCACGAACTCGGCCACGTCGCCCACGGCCACGCGAACACACCGGAACCGGCGACCGCGGCCGAGAATGACGCGCAAGAAGCCGCCGCCAATGCCTTCGCCGCGGAGCTGCTCCTTCCAGCCGACCTGCTGACGCAAGTCGATTGGGCCAACGTGTCCGGTGATGAGGTCGCCGCCAACCTGTGGCGCTGGGGGGTGTCCTCCGACGCGTTACGCCGACGCTTGGCCGCGCTGCGGTGCCCGACGTCCCCGGCCACCGATCAGATGCTGGGATGGACGACGCAGAAGATCCTGCGCCGGTATCCCGGATGGAACGACGACGGCACCGATCAGATCACCGAGCGCATGGACGCCGCCGCCTCCCGACGATTCCCCCTCGAACTGCAGGCAGCCCACATCGAGCTCATCTCCCAGGGACGCCTCCCCAAAGCGACCCTGGCGTGGATGCTGGACGTGGACGAAGACGAGATCGAGATCGACGAACCCGACACCCCCGACGCGGATATCGACGAACTTGCGCGGGCACTCGGGTTCGTGGCCACGTGAGCACCCACCTCCTCTTCCCCGACAACACCGTCCTCGTCCGCTTCGCGCGGGTCCAACGCATGGACCTGCTGGCTGCGCTCGTCCGCGGCAATGGCCGCTGGTGCGGGACCGTCGCCGGCGAATGCGACCGCAGCGCCCAGGAGCCCGGCCTCGAGACCATGGCGCAGGCACACGCTATGTTCGGCGAACCTCTGCGGCTGCAGACCGGTCAGGAGATCGTTGATACCACCACGATCCGCACCTCCCTCGCCGCCCCAGGCGACCCTGTCACACGGCATCTTGGGGAGGCGGAGACCATCTCGATCATCACCAACCGGCGGCTCACCGCGTTCTTCGTCACCGACGACCGAGACGCCGCACAACGTGCCGAAGAGCACGGCATCCGCACCTACACCACGTGGGACCTGCTCCGACTGGCCGTCCGCATCGGGGCACTTACGGCTGACGAAGCATACGACTACGTCCGCGAACTCGGCGGCCACCGCGAAAAGCTGATACAAGTGCAGACCCGCGCGGCCTGGACGGAGTGGTGCAACTCGTGAACCTGCGGTCGGTGCGCACACTGATGGGCCCAGGGATCGCGGCAGCGACCAATGAGATCGCGCATGTCAGCGAGAAGCCCAGTTCATCGGGCTGGGCGGCGTCCGGAAGAAGCATCCCCATGTCGCGGACGTGACCATGCCCATGCCGGCACCACCGATGGAACTTGCGGCGATGAAGGTCTCTGCGCTTCCGCAGCAAGGCCCTCACGATCCGACTCCCACGACGATCAGCACGACGATACCGCCAGTGTTGACTTGTCACGGATAAGAGTGCAGTGAGCAGCCCGCCGAACATGATCGGAGCCATCTAGGTGCAGCCATACCGCTTCGACATCGTCGAGCGGGATCGGGTGGACGACGTCGCCGGCGGCGACCCGGTAGTCGACGGAGACGATCACGGCGGGTGTTCTTGCAGCGAGTTCTGAGGCGACCATGTGGGCCTCGTTCATGTCGATGTCGCCGGACGCGAAGCCTCCGCCGTGCAGCCAAACGAGTTGGGGCAGGCTGTTCGTGTTCCTGCCGGGTGGCTGATATCTGCGGATGCGCACCGGCCCGTGAGGTCCCGGCACGTCTTCCTC
The DNA here is from genome assembly GCF_044325405.1 of Microbacterium alkaliflavum. NCBI lineage: Bacteria > Bacillati > Actinomycetota > Actinomycetes > Micrococcales > Microbacteriaceae > Microbacterium > Microbacterium alkaliflavum. Next base: position 98,972 of record NZ_JBIQWL010000013.1, read on the forward strand.
CTCAATGGTGAGGGTCGGAGGCACCCACGGCCCCGGGTCCTCTCTGGAACGATCGAGGGATGCGATCAGGGAGGGGTCGGAGAGCAGATCAGTGAACGAATTGATGCTATCGAGGTGACGCAACTGCGTCCTCAGGTACGGATCGATCGGCATTTTCAGGTTCTTTCCTGCGCGTGCACGGTTGCGACGGCGGGCCCGGCGGCGGCGCTGTTCCCCGGCGTGGTCGAAGACTTGCTCGTCGGCGACCGTCTCGTGATGCGGTCGGGGTCGTACACGATGTTCGCGATGGACGGGATGGGGAGGCTGGGGTCGACGTGGCGGGCTGCGAGACCGCGCAGGCCCATGAACTCGAACGGTTGTGCGTCGTCGGTTCGGGTGAGGATCGAATCGCACAGTGCGATCAGGTCGCTCAGGACGGTGACGGGCATTTCGCCTGAGAGGTGCGAGACGAGGACACGGTCGTAGCGCCCCTCGAGGCGGTGAGCGAGCGCTTCCAGCATTGATCGGTATTCGGTGATGGTGCTGGATTCGGGGAGGAACAGGAAGGTGCCTTGGTTGGCGGCGTCGCCGGTGATCAGGACGCGTTCCTCGACGACGAGAAGGGTGATCGAGCCGGGTGTGTGGCCGCGTCCGTCGTGGACCTCGACGCGGAGTCCACCCAGGTCGAAGCTTGTCCCTACCTCGAGGGTGCGGAAGCTGGCCGGGTCGGGGAGGCGCTGGACGGGCCGCCCTTGTGCTGAGGCCTCGGCGTGAGCTTCCAGGGCCGGGTCGACATGGGTTCGCATGACGTCGATGTCGGCGGGGTGGAGGTACACGCGGTCGAACGCGTGGGCGCCGAACGCGTGGTCCACGTGCCCGTGGGTCAGGACCACGGTGATCGGTTTGCTGGTGAGGGATCGGACGAAGCCCCGCAGGTCGTCGACGCCGAAGCCGGTGTCGACGAGTAGTGCGTGGTCTTCGCCTTCGATGAGGTACATGAAGACCCCGAGCCGGTCTTCGATCCGGGCAATGCGGTCCGCGACGACCTGCGCGGAGAAGGGTGCCGGGTTCATGCGTGGAGAGGCCTTTCTGAGGGTGGAAGCGGTCGCGGACGGTTCGATCCGGTCGCTCGTGGCGGAATGGAACACCGCCAGGCCTGATCTGTCAGGCGGGAACGGACCTGGTGTCCGGACCGTGACTGCGTGCAATCTCAAGGACATGGGTGCCCGACGCGAGGTCGTCACGGCCCGATGGGAGCGCCCAACCCGGAGGGAGCACGACCCGAGCACGCCCGCCGACGGGCACGGTGATGGTGAGGACCGCGCCGTGACGGTGTCGCTCCCAATGGGTCGCAAGTCGACCGTAGGGGGTGTCGACGTGCGCTTCGCACCGGTCGAGGAATCCGTCAAGGTCCGGGGCGATGGCGGCGGCCCGATACCCGGGCTCGATCAGTTGGATCCCGGCGAGGCGTCGCATCATCCAGTCCACCACGCAGCCGAACGCGTAGTGATTCATCGAGGCCATCTCGACGCTGCCGTCTTCGTGGATGGCCCGCCACGTCTCCCAGATCGTTGTGGCTCCCATCTTCACCTCGTACAGCCATGACGGCGGAGTGTCCTGCAAGAGCAGCGTTCGCGCGAGTTCGGGGTGCCCGTTCTCCCAGAGCACGTCGAGCAGATAGGGGACGGAGAGGAACCCGGTGTCGAGGTGGTCGTCGGCGGCGTGCACGAGTTCGACGAGTCGGTCGGTCGCCGCCGGGACCAGCGACGCCGGGACCATGTCGAATGCGAGCGCGAGGACGTACACGCCTTGCAGTGCTGGGCTGATGCGCCCGTCGGGGCTGATGTATTCGCTGGCGAACGCGTCCCGCACGGCTGCGGCCTGGTCGCGGCTGCGGTGGGCGATGGCGTGTTCGCCGAGGATGTCCGCGGTGGAGGCGAGCAGGTCGAGGGATCGGGCCTGGAACATCGGGCCGACGAGTTCCGATGTCAGTCTGGGTGCGATCATCACGGCGTCGGCGGGGTTTTCGAGGTACCCGGCCAGGGTGGAAGGGGCGAGCCAGTCGCCGAAGTGCAGCCGGCCGTTCCAGAGCAGCTCGTGTCGAGCGGCCTGCTCGCCGCTCAAGTGGACGCCGCGTAGTCGTTCGGGCTGCAGCGCGGCGGCATCCCGTGTCTGGAAGTTCACCCAGTCGCGCATGGCCTGGAAATTCTCGGCCAGGAATCGGATGTCGCCGTAGTGTCGGTACAGCTCCCACGGCGCAACGGTGATGACGTCCCCCCAGCCGGCGGCGGCGGTGATCTGGGCGAACTCCGATCCGTCGTCTTCGAGAACGGCGAGTGCTGGCGGCTCGGGGACGATGTTCGGCACGATCCCGCCGTGGTCGCGCTGGTCCGTTCTGACGTTGCCCAACCATCGTCCGAGAAACGAGGCGACATCCATCAGGGTGGCGGCGGTTGGGGCGAAGATCTGAAGGTCGCCGGTCCAGCCGGCGCGCTCGCGCTGTGGACAGTCAGTGGGTACGGCCAGGAAGTTGGCCCGTTGGGACCAGACCGTGTTGGCAAACAGCCGGTCCAGTCGATGATCGGAGCTCGTGAATGCTGCGGTTGGCTCAAGATCGCTGGAGATCACCACGGCGGTGAAGTCCTCGGGTCGGGGGGTGCCGGGATAGCCGCTCAGCCGTACATAGCGGAATCCGTGGAAGGTGAACAGTGGTTCCCACGTCTCCCCGTCGGGTCGACCCGCCAGCACATACTCGTCGACTTGATCCTTGTTCACGCCATGGATGTTGTTGACGAAGCTTCCCGCGGAGTCGAGTGTCTCGGTGTGCTCGAGCCGCACCGTCGTGCCGGCCTCACCGCGCACCCGCATGCGGACCCGCCCGGCCAACACCTGGCCGAAGTCCACGATCGTCTCCCCGACGCTGTTCGAGGTGACGTGCCGTGCCGGGAGCTCGGCCACTCGCCGGATCGGCTCGCCGACAAATGGTGTGAGCGGCACGGTGACCGGCACCGTGCGGGAGGGTTTCCAGAGTGTCCGGTCAGTGTCGTCGAAGTCGGTCGTGTCCCAGCCGGGGATTTCCGCGTTCGCGTCGTATCGTTCCCCGATGAACAGGTCGGACCAGTCGATCGGCCCGCGAGAGGACAGCACGCCTTCATCCGGCAGGATCAGGTGGGTTCTCCCGTCGGGGTCGGTGAGTTCGAGCTGCCAGGTTGCACGGAGCCTGTCCCCGTACTGGGCGCTACGTCCGAGGAACGAGATCCGTCCCGCGTACCAGCCATCGCCGAGGATGACGCCGAGGACGTTCGGGCCCTTCGCAAGCATCCTGGTCACGTCATGCGTCATGACCGAGATGCTGCGGTGGTAGCTCTCGTACCCGGGAGCGAGGACCTCGTCTCCCACCGGTGAGCCGTTCAGGAACGGTTGGTGAACCCCCTGGCTCGTGATGCGCAGGCGTGCCCGGATGGGACGCTTCTCGAGCCAGAACCCGTGACGCAGGAAACGCGGCGGGTGGAGCCGGTCGCGCAGTGGCAAGACCGGTTTGCCCGCCTCGGCAGCCTGAGGCGAGAGCCCGAGGGGGCCTTCGGCGATCACGGTGTCCTGCTCCGGCTCCACCCAGGGCGCCTGCCAGGAGGTGGACTCGATGCCGATGCCGATGCCGAAGGTCCCCCCGCTCGTGAGACGGGCGGCATCCGAGGTCCACACTTCAAGGGTCCACGTGTAGTCCGCTCCCTCTTGGCCGACGAATCCGGGCACCCGCACCGTCACGCTATCGGGAGAGGCCACCTCACCGGTGTCAGCTGCGAGCGGTCCCGCGGCGTCGCCGGGCTCACGCCGATGGATCCGGATCCGATAGCTCCGCTGGGTCGTGTCCCTGTTGGTGCCCGGGGCGATCTGCCAACTGAACCGGGGCGACCGCACCGGCAGGGCGAGCGGGTCTTTCAGATGGTCGACCCGGAGCTTGTCGAGCCGCGGCGGTGTCGGTGACTGGGTGTTCACGAGCACTCCCTGAGGTGGCGGTTCGGGATCCTATTCGGGGACCGGTTGCGCCGCCTCGGCGTCCGGATCGAGCTCCTGCTCGACGTCGAACTCGTTGCGGGTGCGCTTGCGGAACGTGATCCATGCGATGAGCAGTCCGATCGCGGTGACGATCGCGAGGGAGAGGTACATCAGCTGCGGGCTTGCCGCCAGCAACGCGGGAGTGACCGCGGCGAGCAGGGCGGCGCAGGTCCGGGCGACCGCGTCGATGCCGCCCTGGGCGCTGGAGCGGAGCATCGTGGGGAACGACTCCTGGGTCCAGACCCGCTTGATCGCGTCGAACGCGAACGCGTTGCCCACACCGCTCAGGAACAGCACCGCCACAATGCTGACGAAATTGAACCCGAACACCACGGGGATGAGATAGGCGCTCACCATCATCACGCCACCCGCCGCGTAGTACCGCATCCGGTGCGGGCCGTCGACGACCTTCATGAACCAGATCCCCGCCAGAAGCGCGACCGGGAACACCCAGAGCGCCGCCTGCGAGAACGCCTCCACGGACACGCCCGCGAGGTTGACGGCGACATAGGCGTTGAACTGTCCGCTGGTGTTCGCCGCGAGATTCGTGAGCGTGGCGAACGCCAAGAGCGCGAGGAACGGCACGATATACGGAGCCCGGAAAAGGTCCCGGACGGCGGTCTTGTCGGCGCGGATCGTCTCCACGCCGTGGCGGCGCTCTTCCCGCGCAACCTTCCACGTCTCGGATTCGGGGATACCGAGTCGGAGCAGCAGGACGATGAGTGCGATCACCGTGAAGTGTGCGTACAGGATCTGACCGCCGAGGTACCCCATGCCGCCGACGAACGACGAGATCACAATGGTGGCGAGGATGCCGACGCCCCACAGCAGGCTCGACAGGACGACGACCGCGCCCCGGTTCTTATCCGATGCCGCTTCCGAGATCGTCGCGACGGAAACCGGGATGTCCGCTCCGATACCCAGTCCGACAAGCACCTCCCCGATCAGCAGCAACGGGAGGCTCGTCCCGAAAATCAGCAATGTCCCGCCGATCACGATCAGCGCGAGCGTCACAAGGAACACCGGACGCCGCCCGAACCGGTCGCCCAATCGACCGCCGACCAGCGCACCGATCGCAACACTGAACGTCAGCGCAGCGGAAAGTATACCGATCTCGCCAGGCGTGACACCGACGGTGTGCTGGTAGATCACCAGGGCGATACCGTTCGCCACAAGGGCGGCCGCGTCGATGTAGGACGCCATCCCTGCAACAACCGCGACCCACCACACGCTGGGTGTGCGGGACGCGGACCGAGCGAGACCGGTCATGGGGTTCTCCTTTGAACATGCACCCGAAGGTGCTGGCTGGGGTTGCTGCTGGGCTCAGACCTTGTTCGAAGTCTGTGTCTCGTGTAACCGCCCATGGTTACACGTGTAGTCCACGTTGAACCAACGTGTAACCTTTTGTCAAGTGGTGGAATCGAGGGGGAGTCATGCCGAGGACCCGAGTGTCGAGCGAAGACATCGCGAAGGCCGCTCAGGTTTCCCGAGCGACCGTGAGTTACGTCCTGAACGACAAGCCCGGCCGGCGAATCAGCGAAGCCACGCGCGAACGCGTTCTTCGAGCCGCGCGGTCGCTCGGCTATGTGCCCGATCCAGCGGCCATCGCGCTGCGGTCGGGGCGTTCCCGCATTGTGTTGTTGCAGGAGTACTCCAGGGTTCCGCCCGAGGGTCGTGACGTTCTCGCGATGGGCTCCACCGGCGGGCTGCTGCGAGATGCCGTCGCTCGGGAGGTCCAGTCGTGGGGGATGGTACTGGTGTCCTGTGGCGTCGACTTTCCGCTCGTTACCGCGCTGAAGTATCTAACCCCGGGCCTCGTGCTCGCACCCGGGGGGCTGTCGGCGGATGACCGCGCGGCGGTCGAGCAGGCAGGCATACCCTGGTCGGGATGCATGCCAGACGGCCGGGGACTTCTGAGTATGCTCACTGACGCATTGGCGCTTCAGCAGGTGGCGCACCTGAAGGAACAAGGTCACGATCGCATCGGATATGTCAGCAGCAACCTCGATGAATTGTCCGACATGGCGCGGCAACGCCGGGCAGCGATCTTTGATGCATGCTCCAACCTTGGCGTCGAGTGCGCCGAGACCTTCGACATCGACAGGGCAGATGAACGAGCGATATCGGACTGCGTGAGCATGCTCCCGGCATGGAGAGAAGCGGGCATCACGGCTGTAGCCGCGTTCAACGACATCTGCGCCGCGGTCGTACTCCGGGCAGCCTACGAACTGGGTTGGGACGTTCCGGACACCCTGGCGGTGGTCGGGGTCGATGATGAACCGCTTGCAGCGTTGCTCGACCCGCCGCTCACGACCGTGCGCCTCCAAATGGCCGACTTCGGTGCCCACCTCGCCGCGCGAGGTCGGGCCGAGTTGGACAAAGAACCGCTGCCTGCGTTTCCCACCGATCTTACCCCGCTCATCCGACGCCGCAGCACGTAGCTGCGCCTTCAGCGTCCTCGCTGGGGCTGCGGGAACTCATCGATCACGAAGACCGGCAACACGCATGCGCGCCGGCTGCTGGTCGAAGCGGCCTGGCATCACCGGAGGCCCTACGGGCCTGGTGCGGTCATGAAAGCTCGGGTGGGCGCAAGCACCCGGAATGGCTGTCGCCCGCGACGGCGCCGACAGCCACCGTCTGCATCGCAAGGGGCAGCAGTTCACTGTGCGCACGAAGGTCAAGTCCCGTGGCGTGGTGTCATTCCGTTGCTTCCTGAGGGTGGGTGGTGGTCAGGCGGTGAGGTAGAGCTCGGGACGTGCGGGCTCGG
>NZ_JBIQWL010000014.1:0-91593 GCF_044325405.1 Microbacterium alkaliflavum
GTACTGCAGGGGCGACCCTGTGGGAGAGTAGGACACCGCCGGACTTCCATTACCGAAATGGCCACCCAACGCAGGGTGGCCATTTCGCGTTAACGGCCATGCATTGCCCACGAGGCGGCCACGGGGAAGGATCGAAGAATGGCAGAACGACAGCCAGGCGACGACGAGCGCGCGCAGCGGCCGCGCACCGATCGCCGATCCCCCGAAGGCTCGCACTCGAAGGCCGCGGGCAAGAAGCCCTACGTGAAGGCCGACGGCCCGCGCAAGCCGTATCCCCAGCGCGACGGCGACGCGAAGCCGTATGCGAAGCGCGACGGAGAGCGCAAGCCCTATCCGAAGCGCGATGGCGAGCGGAAGCCTTACGCACCCCGCGACGGCGAGCGCAAGCCCTATCCGAAGCGCGACGGCGAGCGCAAGCCCTATCCGAAGCGCGACGGGGAGCGGAAGCCGTACGCAGCGCGTGACGGCGAGCGGAAGCCTTACGCACCGCGCGATGGTGAGCGGAAGCCGTACGCACCGCGTGACGGAGAGCGCAAGCCCTATCCGAAGCGTGATGGCGAGCGGAAGCCTTACGCAGCGCGTGATGGCGAGCGGAAGCCTTACGCAGCGCGTGATGGCGAGCGGAAGCCTTACGCAGCGCGTGATGGCGAGCGGAAGCCGTACGCGAAGCGCGACGGCGACGCCCGCCCCTACGGGCGACGCGACGGCGACGCCCCTCGTCCCTACGGCAGGCCCGACGGCGGAAAGAAGCCGTACGGGCGCTCGGGCGGTTCACCTCGTCCGACCCGCGGCGGTGCAGACCGTCCCGATCGCGCGATGCGTCCGGGGGAGATCCGTCCCGTCCGCGAGCGGCACGAAGAGCCCTTCATTCCTGAAGAGGTCACCGCGAAGGATCTGCACCCGAGCGCTCGCAACGAGCTCAAGACGCTGAGCAAGGAGAACGCAGACCAGGTCGCGCGTCACCTCGCGATGGCGTCGCAGCTCATCGATGAAGACCCGGAGCTCGCGCACCAGCACGCCCTGGCGGCATCCCGTCGCGCCGGCCGCATCGCCGTCGTCCGCGAATCGCTTGCCATCACGGCATATGCGACGGGCGACTACGCGCTCGCCCTCCGCGAGCTGCGCACCTACCGCCGCATCTCGGGGAGCGAAGACCAGATCGCGCTCATGGTCGACAGCGAGCGCGGCGTGGGCCGACCCGATCGAGCGCTCGAGGTCGGGCGCGCCGTCGACCGCGCGGCGCTGCCGGTTCCCGTGCGCGTCGAGCTCGCGATCGCGATGTCGGGCGCACGCCTCGATCTCGGTGAGCCCGAGCGGGCCCTCTCCGAGCTCGACATCCCGGAGTTCGATCCGGATCGGGCGTTCGACTGGAGCCCGGCCCTGTTCGCCGCGCGGGCCACTGTGCTCGAGGAGCTCGGTCGCGAAGACGAGGCGAACGAGTGGTATCGCCGCGCCGTCATCGCGGCGGAGGCTCTCGACGAGGCGTCCGGAATCGGCGACACCGAGACGATCATCGTCGAGGAGGTCTTCGAGGAGCACGGCGACGACGACAACGAGCAGGACGGCGACGACGAGCCTGACGAAGACGAGCAGGCCGGAGACGTCGCCGAGGCGGCGCAGGCAGAGCCTGAGGCCACGCCGGCGGAGCCCGAAGCGGAGCCCGACGAGGAAGACGACCTCACGGTCGAGGAGGAGGTCCGCGAGCTGCTCGAGGAAGCCGGGGTCGACGAGCATTCCGACGGGGACCGCGCCTGATGGCGCTGTTCGGCCGCCGCACGCCTGAGGCTGCGCCGCTCGACGGCGTCGACGTCGTGCTCGCCGACCTCGACGGGGTCGTCTACGCGGGCGCCGGGGCGCTGCCGCACGCCGTCGACAGCCTCAATCGGGCCCGCGAGGGCCGACGCCTCGGGTACATCACGAACAACGCGTCGCGGACGGATGCCTCCGTCGCGGCGCATCTCAGCGAGCTGGGGCTTCCGACCGCGCCGAACGACGTCGTGACGAGCCCGCAGGCCGCGATGCGGCTGCTCGCCGACCTCATCCCCGCCGGCGCGACCGTTCTCGTGGTCGGCGGCGAGGGTCTCGTCAGCGAGGTCGAAAAGGCCGGCTTCATCGTCACGCGCAGCGCCGACGACGCGCCCGCCGCCGTCGTACAGGGATTCGCGCCCGAAGTCGGCTGGCTGCAGCTCGCCGAGGCGGCGTACGCACTCAAGGTTCCCGAGGACGAGGGCGGCATCCCGTGGATCGCCACCAACACCGACTGGACGATCCCCCAGGCTCGCGGCATCGCGCCGGGCAACGGCACGCTCGTGTCCGCTGTGCACACGGCGGTCGGCCGTCTCGCGACGGTCGCAGGCAAGCCGGAGACGCCCATCTTCGATGAGGCCGTCGCCCGATTCGGCGCGGAGAGCCCGTTGTTCCTCGGCGACCGGCTCGACACCGACATCGTCGGGGCCAATCGGGCGGGGGTGCCTTCGGCGCTCGTCCTGACGGGGATCGATCGTCCGAAGCATGTGCTGGCGGCGGCATCCGATTCGCAGCCGACGTTCCTGCTCTCCGACCTGCGTGAGCTGCACGAGCCCTACCCTGAAGCGCGCGTGCGCGACGGCGCCGTGACGGTGCGCGGGGCGACCGTGCGGATCGAGGGCGCGGACATCCGGATCCTGTCCGAAGGCGACCGGCCGATCGACCTGCTGCGCGCCGGTGCGAAGGCGATCTGGGACTCGGGTCGCGCCATCTACGGCTTCCGCGTGCCCGAGCGGCTCTACGCGGATCCGTTCCACCGGCCGTGAGCGCTCCCCGGGGTTCGCCCCGGGGGACCGTATCCTGGGACCTATGGACCACCCGGAGCCGCAGTCCGACGCGCGCGCGGACCTCGTCTCGGCGCTCGAAGTCATCGAAGCCCAGCCGCTGCATACCCGCGCGGCCGCCTACGAGGCGCTGAACGAGTCGCTGGCCCGACAGCTCGACTCGGGGCCGACCCTCCCGCGGGCATGAGCCCTCGCCTCGACGCCGCCCTCGCCGGGCGCGGACTCGCTCGGTCGCGCACGCATGCGGCATCCCTCATCGCCGACGGCCTCGTGACGGTCGACGGACGGGTCGTCGTGAAGCCGTCGACGCCCGTCGGAGACGATGCTGCGCTCGAGGTCGCGGGTGCCGACCACTATGTGAGCCGCGCCGCGCACAAGCTCATCGCTGGGCTCGACGCGTTCGCCGTCGACCCGAGCGGTCGCGTCGCGCTCGACATGGGCGCGTCGACCGGCGGCTTCACGCAGGTGCTGCGCGAACGCGGTGCCGAACGCGTGATCGCCGTCGACGTGGGCCACGGCCAGCTTGCCGCCGACATCGCGGCGGATGCGGGCGTCGTCTCGGTCGAAGGCTTCAACGTGCGCCACATGACGCCCGCCTCGCTCGCCGAGGCGAGCGGCGTCGCGGAGGCCCCCTCGATCCTGACGGGCGACCTCTCGTTCATCTCACTCGGACTCGTGCTGCCAGCGGCTGCGGCGGTCGCCGCGCCCGACGCCGACCTGATCCTCCTCATCAAGCCACAGTTCGAGGTGGGCCGCACCGCCGTCAAGGGCGGACTCGTGACCGATCCACACCTCCGGGCCGACGCCGTCGCGGGCGTGCTGTGGTCGGCGTGGGACATCGGGCTGGGCACCCTCGGCGTCGTCTCCTCCCCGATCGCCGGCACGCACGGGAACTCCGAGTACGTCGCGCATCTCGCGCCGGGCCGCGGAACCAATCCGACAGAATGGTTGAGCACCGTGAACCGACTGGCGGGAGCCCGATGATCGACGCAGAGCGCAGCATCCTCGTCGTCGCGCATGCCCATCGCGACGAGACCGTCGATGCGGCGCGCCGTGTCATCACCGCCCTGCGCAGCGCCGGCGCGCGCGCCGTGCTCGCGCCCGAAGATCTCGATGAGCTGCGGCCCTCGATCGCCGACCTCGGCGACGTCGCGACGCTGGGCGTCGACGTGCCGGTCGACGACATCGAGCTCGCGATCGTGCTCGGCGGCGACGGCACGATCCTGCGCGCGGCCGAGCTCGTGCGCGAGGGCATGGCCCCCGTCCTCGGCATCAATATGGGCCACGTCGGATTCCTCGCCGAGATCGAGCGCGACGACATGGACGACGCGGTGCGGCGGGTCATCGATCGCGACTATCGCGTCGAGGAGCGCATGGCGCTGCACGTGCGGGTGAAGGACGACACCGACCACGTCGTCTACGAGACGTGGGCCCTCAACGAGGCGACCGTCGAGAAGGCGAGTCGCGAGCGGCTGCTCGAGGTCGTCATCGAGATCGACGGCCGCCCCCTGTCGTCGTTCGGCTGCGACGGCATGGTCGTGTCGACGCCGACGGGCTCGACGGCCTACAACTTCTCCGCCGGCGGCCCCGTCATCTGGCCCACGGTCGAGGCCATCGCGGTCGTGCCGCTGTCGGCGCACGCCCTCTTCGCCAAGCCTCTCGTCGTCGGCCCCGAGCACACGGTCGCGATCGAGGTGCTGCGGCGCAACCAGGGCACCGGCGTCCTGTGGTGCGACGGCCGGCGCTCGCACGATCTGCCCCCCGGCGCCCGCGTCGTCGTCCGCCGCTCGGAGCGACCCGTGCGCCTCGCCCGCCTGCATCCGGCCGCGTTCACGGACCGCCTCGTACGCAAGTTCCGCCTGCCCGTCGAGGGATGGCGCGGGCCCTCGGCGCTCACGGCGCCCGTGCGCACCGCGCCCGCGGGGGAGCACGCTCTGTGATCGAGGAGATGCGCCTGCGCGACCTCGGAGTCATCGCGGAGGCGACGCTGCCCATCGGTCCCGGCTTCACGGCCATCACGGGCGAGACAGGCGCCGGCAAGACGATGGTCGTGACGGGCCTCGGGCTGCTGCTCGGCCAGCGCGCCGACTCCGGCGCCGTCCGCGCCGGCGCTCCCCAGGCTTCCGTCGACGGCGTGTGGCTCGTGCCCGAGAACGGGCCGGTCGCGGAGCGCGTGCGCGAGGCAGGCGGCGACCTCGAGCCGCTCGGCGACGAGCGGGCAGAGCTGTTCCTCGGACGCACGATCTCCAGCGAAGGGCGAAGCCGCGCGACCGTCGGCGGGCGCGCGGCGCCGGCAGGCGTCCTGTCCGACCTCGCCGATGAGCTCGTCGTCGTGCACGGCCAGTCCGACCAGCTGCGGCTGCGCTCGACCGCCGCGCAACGCGACGCGCTCGACCGCTTCGGCGGCGCTCCCGTGCAGTCGGCGCTCGAGGCGTACGCCACTGCCTTCGAGCACTGGCGCGACGTCGATCGCGAGCTGCACTCGATCACGACGGACCGCGACGCACGGGCGCGCGAAGCCGCGGAGCTGCGTGCCGCGATCGACGAGATCGAGCAGGCCGCGCCCGTCGCGGGCGAGGACGCCGAGCTCGCCGTCCGCGCCGAACGGCTCGCCAACGCCGAGGAGCTGCGACTGGCGGCCGCGACGGCGCACGACGCGCTGTCGGGCGAGGGCGAGGCCCCCGACGTCGGTGCGCTCCTCGCCGAGGCGCGGCGCGCGCTCGAGCGTGCCTCCGGCCGCGACCCGCAGCTCGAGGACTTCGCGGGACAGGCGGCCGAGCTCGGCTATCGTGTCGCGGATCTCGCGGCGTCGCTCGCGGCCTACCTCGCCGACCTCGACGAGTCGGGGCCCCACGAGCTCGCCGCCGTCGAAGAGCGCCGCGCGGTGATCAACGGCCTCGCGCGGGCGCACGGATCGCTCGACGAGGCACTCGCGCTGCTCGAGACGGGCTCGGCGCGGCTCGCCGAGCTCGACGACGACGGCGACCGCATCGAACGGCTCACGGCGGAACGGGATGCCGCGGCATCCGCCCTCGACGAGACCGCGGCCCGGCTCACCGCCGCCCGCACGGCGGCCGCCGAGCGGCTCGGCGAGAAGGTGACGGCCGAGATGCGCGCGCTGGCGATGCCCGATGCGCGGGTCGTCGTCGCCGTCACGCCCGGTGCCGAATCCAGCCATGGACGCGACGAGGTGGCGATCCTCCTCGCGCCGCACCCGGGCTCGGAGCCGCGGCCTGTCTCGCGCAGCGCGTCGGGAGGTGAGCTCAGCCGTGTCATGCTCGCGATCGAGGTCGTCATCGCGAGCGTCGATCCCGTGCCGACGTTCGTGTTCGATGAGGTCGACGCGGGCATCGGCGGGGCCGCCGCGATCGAGGTGGGGCGACGGCTCGCGCGCCTGGCCGAGGCATCCCAGGTCATCGCCGTGACGCACCTCGCGCAGGTCGCCGCGTTCGCGACCAACCACCTGACGGTCGTGAAGGCGAGCGACGGTTCGGTGACGGCGTCGGATGTGCGGCGCCTCGAGGGCGCAGATCGCGAGGCCGAGATGGCGCGTCTGCTGTCGGGCATGCCCGACTCCGACGCGGCCCTCACCCATGCCCGCGAGTTGCTCAGCCTTCGCACGGCCGCGCGCTGATAGGGTAAAAGCCCGTGATGCAGACTTCAGGCGCTCCGGGATCCACGACTTCGAACGACACCACCAAGCACATCTTCGTGACCGGTGGTGTCGTTTCCTCGTTGGGCAAGGGTCTGACCGCCGCGAGCCTCGGCAATCTGCTCACGGCGCGCGGACTCCGGGTCGTCATGCAGAAGCTCGACCCCTACCTCAACGTCGACCCGGGCACGATGAACCCGTTCCAGCACGGCGAGGTCTTCGTGACCGACGACGGCGCCGAGACCGACCTCGACATCGGGCATTACGAGCGCTTCCTCGACATCGAGCTGAGCCAGGCGGCCAACGTCACGACGGGGCAGATCTACTCGGAGGTCATCGCGAAGGAGCGGCGCGGCGAGTACCTCGGCGACACGGTGCAGGTCATCCCGCACATCACCGACGAGATCAAGCGCCGCATGCGCCTGCAGGCCGACGAGACGCCCAAGCCCGACGTCATCATCACCGAGATCGGCGGCACGGTCGGCGACATCGAGTCGCAGCCGTTCATCGAGTCGGCCCGACAGATCCGCCACGAGCTCGGCCGCGCCAACGTGTTCTTCGTGCATGTCTCGCTCGTGCCGTTCATGGGCGCGTCGGGCGAGCAGAAGACGAAGCCGACGCAGCACTCCGTCGCAGCGCTCCGCTCGATCGGCATCCAGCCCGACGCGCTCGTGCTGCGCAGCGACCGCCCGGTGACCGAGGCCAACAAGCGCAAGATCGCGCTCATGTGCGACGTCGACGAGGATGCGGTCGTCAACGCCGTCGACGTGCCGAGCATCTACGACATCCCGACGATGCTCAACGAGCAGGGCCTCGACGAGTACATCGTGCGCACGCTCGGCCTCGCGAAGGCGGCCGACGTCGACTGGTCGCGCTGGCAGCGCGTGCTGAACGCCGTGCACAACCCGAAGCACGAGGTCACGATCGGCCTCGTCGGCAAATACATCGACCTGCCGGATGCCTACCTCAGCGTCACCGAGGCGCTCAAGGCGGGCGGGTTCGCCCAGGAGACGCACGTCAACGTCCGCTGGATCCCGTCCGACGAGTGCGAGACGCCGGAGGGCGCGGAGCGCGCGCTCGGTCCGCTCGACGGCATCGTGATCCCCGGCGGGTTCGGCATCCGCGGCATCGAGGGCAAGATCGGCGCGCTCAAGTTCGCGCGCGAACAGGGCATCCCGACGCTCGGCATCTGCCTCGGGCTGCAGTGCATCGTGATCGAGTACGCGCGCCACGTCGCCGGCATCGAGGGCGCCTCGTCGAGCGAGTTCGACCCCGACACGGAGCACCCCGTGATCGCGACGATGGAGGAGCAGATCGACATCCTCGAGGCGGGCGACATGGGCGGCACGATGCGGCTCGGGCTCTACCCGGCCGAGCTCGCCGAGGGCTCGATCGCGGCCGAGGTCTACGGCGCGGGCCGTGCCTCCGAGCGTCACCGCCACCGCTACGAGGTCAACAACCGCTACCGCGACCAGATCGCCGACGCGGGACTCCTCTTCTCGGGCATCAACCCCGACCTGAACCTCGTCGAGTACGTCGAGCTGCCGCGCGACGTGCACCCGTACTACATCGCCACGCAGGCGCACCCCGAGCTGCGCTCACGCCCGACGAACGCCAATCCGCTCTTCCGCGGGCTCGTGGGCGCCGCCCTCGAGCGCCACCGCTCGAGCGAGCTGTTCGAGGTCGAGAGTGACTGACGCGCTGCGCGACGAGCCGGTGCAGGTCGAGGTCACCGCGAGCGATCTCGTGTACGAGGGCCGCGTGTGGGACCTTCGCAGCGACACCTTCCGCTACAACGGCGACGAGCTCGTCCGCCAGTACGTCGACCATCCGGGGGCCGCGGCGATCGTGGCCGTCGACGACGAGGAACGTGTGCTGCTCATCCAGCAGTACCGGCATCCCGTGCGTCACCGCGATTGGGAGGTCCCCGCGGGTCTGCTCGACATCGCGGGGGAGACGCCGCTCGAGACGGCGCGGCGCGAGCTCGCCGAAGAAGCCGACCTCGAAGCGGCCGAATGGCAGCCCCTCGTCAGCATCTTCACGACGCCCGGCGGCAACGACGAGGTCGTGCACCTCTTCCTCGCCCGGGGGCTGACGCCACTCGCCGAAGCGCATGCGCGCGAGGCGGAGGAAGCCGACATCCGCGTCGAGTGGGTGCCCCTGGCCGACGCCGTGACCGCGGTGCTCGAGGGGCGCATGCGCAACGGCATCCTGTCGGTCGGCGTGCTGGCGGCGGCGGAGAAGCTCCGGCGAGGCTGAGGCGATGCGGCTGGATCGCGCGATCGACGCCTACCTGCGGCACATCTCGATCGAGCGCGGCCTGTCCGGCAACACCGTCGCGGCCTATCGTCGCGACCTCGCGGGCTACGCCCTGTGGCTGGGCGAGCGCGGCACGACGGAGTCGGATGCCGTGACCCCGGCCCTCGTCGCCGAGTTCATCGCCGATCGGTCGTCCGCGCAGCCGCAGCCGGCGGCATCCAGTCTCACCCGGCTCCAGTCCTCGGTACGCGGGCTGCATCGCTTCCTCGCGCGGGAGGGGATCGAGACCGCCGATCCGTCGGCGCGGCTGCGTCCGCCGAAGCTTCCGCAGCGGCTCCCGAAGGCGCTCACGATCGATCAGGTGGAGCGACTCCTGGATGCCTCGGGCCCGGCGCCCGGAGTCGACACCTCGACAGGCTCGGGGACCGGTGGTGCGGAACTTACCGGCATCCGGGATCGCGCTCTGCTCGAGCTGCTCTACGCGACAGGTGCGCGCGTCTCGGAGGCCGTGGACCTCGACGTCGACGACGTGTCGCACGGCGACGTGCTGCGCGTGCGCGGCAAGGGGGCGAAGGAGCGGATCGTGCCGGTGGGGTCGTACGCGCGCGCGGCGATCGACGCCTATCTCACGCGCGCGCGGCCGGAGCTCTCGAGGCGCGGGAAAGCGACGCCTCGGCTGTTCCTCGGGGCGCGCGGCGCGCCGCTGTCGCGGCAGAGCGCGTGGCTCGTCATCCAGCAGGCGGCAGAGCGGGCACAGCTCACGGTGCACGTGTCGCCGCACACGCTCCGGCATTCGTTCGCGACGCATCTGCTGCAGGGCGGCGCCGACGTGCGGGTCGTTCAGGAGCTTCTCGGACACGCGTCGGTCGCGACGACCCAGATCTACACCCACGTGTCGGTCGATGCGCTGCGCGATGTCTACGCGACGTCGCACCCCCGGGCGCGCTGATCGATTTTCCACGGCCGAACGTCCCGGCCCGCGCGGGGTCCGCCGTCGAGAATGAAGGCATGAGCGAAGTCGAAGGCGGTGGGACCCTTCGCCCTCCCGTCGGGTTGGCGGTCTTCTGGATCGTCGCGGGAGCGGCGGCGTGGATCGTGTCGTTCCTGCTGTATCTCGAGTACATCGGCCAGCTGACCGATGCCGCACCTCTCATCACGTGCTCGTTCAGCGCGATCGTGACGTGCGGTCCGAATCTGCTGTCGCCCGCGGGCAACCTGCTCGGGTTCACGAACGCGATCCTCGGGATCGTGCTGTTCCTCGGGCCCGCGTACGCCGGCATCAGCGCGCTCGCGGCGCCCGCGGGGCTGCGGCGCTGGTACTGGCGCGTCTTCGCGATCTTCGTGTTCGGCGGCTTCCTGCTCGTGCATTTCTTCGCGTACCGCAGCATCTTCGAGTTCGGCTCGCTCTGTCCGTGGTGCATGGTCGTCTGGCTCGTCACGATCCCGCTGTTCTGGTTCACGCTGTCGTGGACGATCCGCGACGGGGTGTGGGGACGCCCCTCGCGTGTCGGCGCCGTCATGCTCCGGTGGGCGCCGCTCATCACGGTGCTCGACTACGCCCTCATCGCAATCGCCGCGCAGGTGCGCCTCGACGTGCTGGGAAGCCTCTGAGCCCTCTGTCCGGGCAGCGCGTCGCGAGACTTCACGAGTGTCACGCGCCGCGAGCGATTCGCGGACATTCGTGAAGTCTCGCGGGCGGTGCGCGGCCGCGTGGATAGAATCGACCGGATAACCGTGAGAGCAGGAGATTCGGTGGCGGGCACAAAGACGGGCGCAGCGAAGGCCTCGGCAGAGGACACGCCCATCGGCCCCACCGGGCGTCCCTATCAGGGCTTCCCGACGCCTCCCAAGCTCGAGGGCCACGGACCCGCGCGCATCATCGCGCTCTGCAACCAGAAGGGCGGCGTCGGAAAGACGACGACGACCATCAACCTCGCGGCGGCGCTGGCCGGCTACGACCGCAAGGTGCTCGCCGTGGACTTCGACCCGCAGGGCGCGCTGTCGGCGGGGCTCGGCATCCAGCCGCACGACATCCCGACCGTCTACGACTTGCTGGTCGACGGCAAGCGCGACCCGCATGATGCGGTCGTGCGCTCGCACGTGCCGAACCTCGACGTCATCCCCGCGAACATCGACCTGTCGGCCGCGGAGGTGCAGCTGGTCAACGAGGTCGCACGCGAGACGATCCTGTCGCGCGTGCTGCGCAAGCTCGCGCCCGAGTACGACGTCATCCTGATCGACTGCCAGCCGTCGCTCGGCCTGCTCACCGTCAACGCCCTCACAGCCAGCCACGGCGTGCTCATCCCTCTCGAGTGCGAGTTCTTCGCCCTCCGTGGCGTCGCGCTGCTCATCGAGACGATCGACAAGGTGCGCGACCGCCTCAACCCCTCGATCGAGCTCGACGGCCTGCTCGCGACGATGTACGACCCGCGCACGCTGCACTCGCGCGAAGTGCTCGAGCGGGTCGTCGAGGCGTTCGGCGACGATGTGCTCGAGACCGTCATCGGGCGCACGGTGAAGTTCCCGGACGCCTCGGTCTCGGGCGTCCCCATCACGGAGTTCGCGCCCGAGCACGCTGCCGCCCAGGCCTACCTGCGGCTGGCGCGGGAGCTGGTCGCCCGTGGCGCCGTCGCCTGAGGACGCCACAGCGCCCGACCCCCAGCAGCCCGCTGTTCCCGAGTCGGGGTTCCGCGTATCGCTCGGCGTGTTCGACGGGCCGTTCGACCTGCTCCTGACGCTCATCTCGAAGCACGAGCTCGACATCACCGAAGTCGCCCTGTCGACGGTGACGGACGAGTTCATCTCGTACCTGCGCGAACTCGATCCCGAGGAAGAACTGGAGCAGGCATCCGAGTTCCTCGTCGTGGCGGCGACGCTCCTGGACATGAAGGTCGCGGGCCTGCTTCCGCAGGGCGAGCTCGTCGACGCCGAATCGGTCGCATTGCTCGAGGCGCGCGACCTGCTGTTCGCCCGCCTGCTGCAGTACCGGGCCTTCAAGGAGGTCTCGGCGTGGTTCGAACGGTGCATCCGCCGCGAGGACCGGCGGCATTCGCGGTCGGTGCGCCTCGATGCGAAGTACCGCAACGCCGTGCCCGAGCTCGTGTGGACGCTCAGCGTCGACGATTTCGCCGCCCTCGCGGTGCTCGCGATGACGCCGAAGGAGATTCCGCACGTCGGCCTCGACCATCTGCATGCGCCGCTCGTGAGCATCCGGGAACAGGCGGCCGTCGTCGTGACGCTGCTGCGGGCAGCGGGCAGCCTGAGCTTTCGCGAGCTCGTGTCGGGCGTCACGCAGCCCGGCATCGTCGTCGCGCGCTTCCTGTCCGTGCTGGAGCTCTACCGTCACGCCGCACTGTCGTTCGAACAGCTCGAACCGCTCGGCGAACTCACCCTGCGCTGGACCGCCGAGCGGTGGTCCGACGAGAATCTCGCGACCCTGGGGGCCGACTATGACCGATGATGTTTCGACCGGGGCGTCGCCCGGGATGGATGCCGCGGCGAGCGTCGCGCGCCGGCTGGAGGCGATCCTGCTCATCGTGGAGGAGCCGCAGAGCCTCGTGAGCCTCGCGGCGGCCGTCGGCTCGCCCGTGCCGGCCGTGCGGCAGGCGATCGAGTCGCTCGTCGAGGACTACGACGGCCTGGCCGGCGGCCCGCGCCGGGGCTTCGAGCTGCGCGAGGTCGGCGGCGGCTGGCGGCTCTACGCGCGCGAGGAGCACGACGACCTCGTCTCGGAGTTCGTAGGCGCGCAGGCGCCGTCCCGCCTTTCGCAGGCGGCGCTCGAGACGCTCGCCGTCATCGCCTACAAGCAGCCCGTGACGCGCGGGCAGGTGGCATCCATCCGCGCGGTGAATGTCGACTCCGTCGTGCGCACGCTTCTCGCGCGCGGTCTCATCACGGAGGTCTTCGCCGACGCCGAGACGGGCGCGATCCATTACGGCACGACCGACGCGCTTCTGGTGAATCTGGGCATCAACTCGCTCGACGAGCTGCCGCACATCTCGCCCCTCCTCGACGACGGGGCGAACGGCTTCGAGGAGGTCGTCCGATGACCGAGCCTGTCGAGGGGCCGGACGGCGTCCGGCTGCAGAAGGTGCTGGCGAACGCCGGCGTCGCCTCGCGACGGGTGGCCGAGCAGCTCATCGTCGAGGGACGGGTGCGGGTCAACGGGAAGGTCGTCACCGAGCTCGGCTCGCGCATCGACCCCGAGAACGACCTCGTCGACGTCGACGGCACGGCCGTGCAGCTCGATCAGTCGAAGCGATACGTGCTGCTCAACAAGCCGCGCGGCGTCGTGAGCTCGATGAAGGACGAGCGTGGCCGTCCCGACCTGCGACAGTTCACGAAGGAGTGGCCCGAGCGCCTGTACAACGTCGGGCGACTGGATGCCGACACCAGCGGCCTGCTCGTGCTCACGAACGACGGCGAGCTCGCCCACGTGCTTGCCCACCCATCGTTCGGTGTGACGAAGGTCTACATCGCCAAGGTCGAGGGCCGCGTGACGCCGCAGACGATCGCGCGCCTCACGAAGGGCGTCGACCTCGAGGATGGCCCGATCGCCGCCGACAAGGCGCGGCTGCTGTCGAGCTCGAAAGCAGAGGGGGCGTCGCTCGTCGAGTTGACGCTGCACTCGGGCCGCAACCGCATCGTGCGGCGCATGATGGCCGAGGTGGGGCATCCCGTCGTCGAACTCGTGCGCCGGCAGTTCGGGCCGCTGCACCTGGGAACCCTCCCAGTCGGGCGCGCACGCGAGTTGACTAAGGTGGAACGCGGCGCGCTGCTTACTCTCGCGCGCCGTGACAGCGGCGCGGTCGACCCATCCTCGCGCCAGGCGGCCGACGAGTCGCCGGAGGATCAGGAGACACGGTGAGCGATTCCACGAGCGCGCTCTCTGCCCGCGTGCAGGGGACGGTGCGCATCGTCGGCGCGGGCCTCCTCGGATCGAGCATCGGGCACGCCCTGTCGGCGAACGGCGTCGACGTGGCCCTCGACGACACCTCTCCCGCACAGCTCCGCCTCGCGATCGACTACGGCGCGGGGCGCGCGGCGCGCGACAACGACGAGCCGGCGCTCGTCGTCGTGGCAGTGCCGCCCGACGTCACAGCAGACGTCATCGAGCGTGAGCTGGCACGCTTCCCGCGCGCGGTCGTGACCGACGTCGCGAGCGTCAAGCTCGAGCCGCTCATGACCCTGCGCGAGCGCGGCGTCGATCTGCATCGGTACATCGGGTCGCACCCGCTCGCGGGGCGCGAGCGCGGTGGTGCGATCGCGGCGCGTGCCGACATCTTCATCGGGCGGCCCTGGGTCGTCTGCCGCGACGGCGAGACGTCGGCCTCCGATCTCGCCCTCGTGGAGGGCCTCGCGCTCGACCTCGGGGCGACGCCGATCGAGATGAGCCCCGAAGACCACGACCGCGCCGTCGCGCTCGTCTCGCACGTGCCGCAGCTCGTGGCGAGCCTGCTCGCGGGTCGCTTCGTCGGCGCGCCCGACGGGTCGCTGCGCCTCGCGGGGCAGGGCGTGCGCGACACGACACGCATCGCGGCATCCGCTCCCGAACTCTGGGTGCAGATCCTCGGCGCCAACTCGGCGCCCGTCGTCGACGTGCTCGACGCGCTCGCCGCGGACCTCTCCGCGGTCGCAGACGCACTGCGCGACCCCGACGTGCCTGGGGCACGACGGGCCGTGGCCGACACGATCCGCCGTGGCAACGACGGCGTCGAGCGTCTGCCGGGCAAGCACGGCCAGAACCGTCGTTTCGAGAGCCTCGTCGTCATGGTCGACGACCGGCCGGGCCAGCTCGGCCGCCTGTTCGGGGAGCTCGGCGAGCTGGGCGTCAACGTGGAGGACCTGCGCCTGGAGCATTCACCGGGTGCGCAGTTCGGCCTTGCCGAGATCTCGGTCGAGCCGAGCGCCGTGCGCGGCGCCATCGAAGGGCTCGAGGCCCGCGGCTGGAGGATTGCGAGTGTCAATGACTGAGATCTTCCGGCCGGCAGCCGACGCTCCCCCGGCGGAGCCCGTTGTCGTCGCGATCGACGGCCCCGCGGGCAGCGGCAAGTCGAGCGTCGCGAAGCAGGCCGCGCGCGAGCTCGGCTACGGCTACCTCGACACCGGTGCGGCGTACCGCGCCCTCGCCTGGCACGCGCTCGCCCACGGGGCGGACACATCCGACTCGACGGCGGTGCTCGATGTCTCGGGCGACTTCGACTACGCCATCTCGCTCGACCCCGACGCTTACTGGGTGCGGGTCGGCACGACGGACGTCACCGAGGCGATCCGGGAGCCGCGGGTGACGGATGCCGTCAGCGGCGTCGCACGCGTGCCTCCCGTGCGGGAGTCGGTCAACGCTCTGTTCCGCTCGCTCGTCGCGCACTCCGGCCGACCGGGAGTCGTCGTCGAGGGCCGCGACATCACCACCGTCGTCGCCCCTGAGGCGCCCGTGCGCATCCTGCTCACGGCCGCGCCCGAGGTACGGGCGGCGCGCCGGAGCGCCGAACTGACGTCGCACGACGCCGCCGCCATCGCGGAAGCGCTGCACCGGCGCGACGCCTCCGACTCGAAGGTCGTCGACTTTCTGACGGCCGCTCCCGGGGTGGCGGTCGTCGACTCGACCGACCTCGACTTCGACCAGACCGTGGCCGCCGTGCTCGACGTCGTGCGCGCGACCCTTCGGCAGGCTCAGCGACCGGTCGGAGCACGATCAGAGACCGATGGGGATGGAGGCGCCCGATGAGCGCTGACGAAGAGTACGAGGGCGCGCCCGACCACCTGGCCGCGAAGCTCGCGGACCTCGACGAGGAGCTCGCCGAACAGCGGGCCGAGACGCTGCGCGCGTCGCTGGGCGACTACGAGCTCGACGACGAGGATGCCGCGCTCCTCGCCGGCGTCACGCTCGGCGCGGACGGCATCGAGTTCCTGCCGGCGCTTCCGGTCGTCGCGATCGTCGGCCGCCCGAACGTCGGCAAGTCCGCGCTCGTCAACCGCATCCTCGGTCGCCGTGAGGCCGTCGTCGAGGACACCCCCGGCGTCACGCGCGACCGCGTAACCTACAAGGCCGAGTGGCTCGGACGCCGGTTCACGATCGTCGACACCGGCGGATGGGAGCCCGACGCACGCGGCATCGACCGCTCCGTCGCGGCGCAGGCCGAGGTCGCGATCGACCTCTCCGACGTCGTGCTGTTCGTCGTCGATGCGATGGTCGGCGCGACCTCGACCGACGAGCACGTCGTGAAGCTCCTCCGCAAGAGCGGCAAGCCGGTCTTCCTCGTCGCGAACAAGATCGACGACGCCCGCCAGGAGCCCGAGGCGGCCGCCCTGTGGAACCTCGGTCTCGACCAGCCGTGGCCCGTCTCGGCGATCCACGGCCGCGGCGTCGCGGATCTCCTCGACGAGATCATGAAGGTGCTTCCCGAGATCTCGGCCGTCGCGAAGCAGGAGATCGGCGGACCGCGCCGCGTCGCGATCCTCGGTCGCCCCAACGTCGGCAAGTCGTCGCTGCTCAACAAGGCCGCGGGCGAGGAGCGCGTCGTCGTCAACGAGCTCGCCGGCACGACCCGCGACCCCGTCGACGAGATCGTCGAGCTCGGCGGAAAGCTGTGGCGCTTCGTCGACACGGCCGGCATCCGCCGTCGCGTCCACCTGTCGCAGGGTGCCGACTTCTACGCGTCGCTGCGCACGTCGGCCGCGCTCGAAAAGGCCGAGGTCGCCGTCGTCGTGCTCGACGTGAGCGAGCCGGTGAGCGAGCAGGACGTGCGCATCATCGACCTCGTGCTCGAGTCGGGCCGCGCGCTCGTGCTCGCCTACAACAAGTGGGATCGCCTGGGCGACGACGACATGGAGAACATCGACCGTCGCCGCTACCTCGAGCGTGAGATCGAGCAGGACCTCGCGCACGTAGCGTGGGCGCCGCGCGTCAACATCTCCGCGCGCACCGGGCGTCACCTCGACAAGCTCGTTCCGGCGCTCGAGACGGCACTCGAGTCGTGGGACCAGCGGATCCCGACGGGCAAGTTCAACGCGTTCCTCGCCGAGCTCGTCGCCGAGCACCCGCATCCTGTGCGGGGCGGCAAGCAGCCGCGCATTCTGTTCGGCACGCAGGCATCCACGCGTCCGCCGACCTTCGTGCTGTTCACGACGGGGTTCCTCGACCCCGGCTACCGCCGGTTCATCCAGCGCCGCCTGCGCGAGCTGTACGGCTTCGAGGGTTCGCCGATCGTCATCAACATGCGGGTGCGCGAGCGCAAGCAGCGCTGAGTCGCGGGCTGACGGCCGCGGCGCGGCATCCGGTCGGGCGATTCAGGATGCCGCGGGCCGCACCATCGCGGTGCTGTCGGGCGCCTCGAAGCCGAACCGCTCGTAGAGCGTGTGCGCGTCGCGCGTGAACAGCACCCAGCGGAAGGCGGCTCCCGGGCCCTCGTCGATCATGAGCGAGAGCAGGTGCTGGGCGACTCCGCGTCCGTTGTGCTCGACGCGCACGTAGACGTCGGCGAGATACGCGAACGTCACGCCGTCGGAGACGGCGCGCGCGAACCCGATCTGCTCGCCGGTGTCGGTGCGGTAGACGCCCACCATGCGCCACGCCGAGTCGAACTGCGCCTCGACGTCGGCGCGAGTGCGCGTCGTGCCCCAGTACGCCTCGGTCGACAGCCACTGCCACACGACGTCGCGCTGGATGCGGGAAGGGTCGTCGTCGAACTCGTAGTCCATCCGACGATTCTCGCCGCCGGAGCGACGATGCGTCGTCGGGTGTCGCTCGGCGCGGCCTGCGCGAGCCTCGTATGACAGGCTGGACGGGTGACGATCGAGCCCCCCGCACCCGGTGAGCCTCGGCGCCCGTTCGGACCGCGCGACCCGGGTGACGCGTGGGTCGTCGCGCCCGACGGTGCGCGATACTGGGGCCGGTTCGGCGCCGCAGGTCTGCTCGCGCTCGACGCCGAGAAGGGCGTGCTGCTGCAGCATCGCGTCTCGTGGAGCCACTTCGGCGACACGTGGGCGCTGCCGGGCGGCGCCCGCCACGAGGGCGAGTCGGCGTGCGATGGCGCGCTGCGCGAAGCGCAGGAAGAGGCGGGCGTTCCGGATGCCGCGATCCGGCCTCGGCTGCTGAGCGTCTTCGACCTCGGTTACTGGAGCTATACGACGCTCGTCGGCGACGTGGTCGTGCCGTTCGACCCTGAGATCACCGATCCCGAGAGCCGCGAGCTCGCATGGGTCGCGCCCGAGGCCATCGTCGAGCGCCCGTTGCACCCCGGGTTCGCATCGTCGTGGCAGGCGCTCGAGCCTCTGCTCGGGCTGCGCCCCGCGGTCGTCGTGGATGCCGCGAACGTCGTCGGCTCGGTGCCCGACGGCTGGTGGCGCGATCGCGCAGGCGCCGCGTCGCGGCTGCTCGACCGGATCGCCGTGCTGGTGGCGACCGGCATACCTTCTGAAGCTGTCGAACTCCCGGCTCACACATGGTTTCCGGAGTGGGTCGTGGCCGTCGAGGGGCAGGCGCGGGGTGTCGAGGCGCCCGACGGGGTCGAGGTCGTCGAGGCGGAGGGCTCAGGCGACGACGCGATCGTGGCCGCGACGTCGCGGCTCGTCGCCGCGGGGCGCACCGTGACGGTTGTGACGAGCGACCGCGGATTGGCTGAACGGGTGACGGGTGCGGGCGCCGCCGTGCGCGGCACGCGCTGGCTGCTCGACCTGCTGCCCTAAGCTCCTCGCAGGTCCGACCTCGACAAGGTCGGGGACCGGGTTCGGGGTGGACCTCAGTCGTCGGTGTCGCGGCCGCGCAGGCGGTCGATCTCGCGGCGTTCGCGCTTGGTCGGCCGGCCGGCGCCGCGGTCGCGCATGGGGACGAACGCCGTGAGCTCGCGAGGCGGCGGGGGAGGCGTCTTGTCCTCGACGGCTTCGGCTGCTGCGGCGGCGCCGACGCGTTTCGTGATCGGCTGCTTCACGACGAGGATCCGGTCGAAGCCTGCGATCCGGACCCGAAGCTCGTCGCCGGGCCGCACGGGCTGAGCCGCCTTCGCGCGGTCGCCGTTGACGCGGACGTGACCGGCGCGGCACGCAGTGGTCGCCGC
Organism: Microbacterium alkaliflavum; assembly: GCF_044325405.1. Classification (NCBI taxonomy): domain Bacteria; kingdom Bacillati; phylum Actinomycetota; class Actinomycetes; order Micrococcales; family Microbacteriaceae; genus Microbacterium; species Microbacterium alkaliflavum. Next base: position 18,777 of record NZ_JBIQWL010000014.1, read on the forward strand.
CGAGCGTGTCTTGTACACGCGGACAGCCCAGAGCCAGGCATCCACTCGTGCCGTGCCTGTCATCCCTGCGAGACCGTTTCCGTGCGGGCTCCGGTCGTGCGCAGGCGCGCGGCGACGACGACCCCGGCGGCGATGAGTCCCTGGCCCAGGCAGTACGTCGTCATGACGACCGGGTCGGTGAACGCCGGCACGACGTCGGGCATGAAGAGCTGGAACGCCAGCACCGAGTCGGAGGCGAGGAAGAACGCACCGCCCCATGCGATGAGCGGGTGGCAGCGGGATGCCGCGGCCGCGGTGCCGCCGAGGACGAGCCCGTACACCGCCACCGGGATGAGCAGCGCACCGAGGCTCGGCCAGAGGACGGCGAGGAGCACGATCCACCAGAGTGCGTAGACGGCCGCCCACGCGGGCGGGCGGCGCACCGAGAGGACGCGCCAGAACAGCCAGATATAGCAGAGGTGCGCGAGGCCGAACCAGAGGAGCATCATCGGCACTTCGGGTGCGAAGGGGAAGAACGTGCCGGCGCCGTCGCCGAGCCACGACAGGGCGAGCGCCAGGAACAGGAGCGTGTAGGGGAGACCCCACGAGGATCCGCGACCGGCGACGAAGACGGCGAGGACGAGGGCCGGCATGAGCAGGAGCTTCGTCGGGGCAGCGACAGCATCGGCGCCGAGCGCGAGGGCGGAGATGTGGACGAGCGCGACGGCGGCGTACAGCGCGAAGCCCCACCACCGCGAGCGGGGAAGGTGTGACACGGCCTCCATCGTAGGCGCGTGCGCGACGACGTCAGGCGACGGTGAGCGCGACGATGGGCCGGTCGGGTTTGGGACGCGCGACCTCGCGGAACCCCGCCGCCTGGAACGTGGAGAACACTCCGTGGTACAGGTCGTTCGGCGACTTCGCTCCCTCGGCGAGGTCGATCGGATATCCCTCGATGACCCGCGCGCCGCTGCTCTTGGCGTAGTCGACGGCCACCTCCAGCAGCTTCGCGTTCAAGCCCGTGTTGCGGTGCTCGCGTCGCACGACGAAGCAGCTCACGACCCAGACCGAATCGTCGTCGAAGGGTTCCTGGGTGCCCGCCTTGATGATGCGCGTGCGCCCGAGCCGCGGCTGCAGCGTGCGGGGCCCCACGCGCACCCAGCCCGCAGCCTCGCCGTCGACGTAGGCGACGAAGCCGGGCGGCGGCCCGGCTGCGATCTCCTTCTCGAACATCGCCGCCCGCTCGGGCTGACTGGTCTGGTTCCACTGCGCGTTCGTGAGCATGAACCACTGGCACTGGCATCCGCGTCCATCGCCGCCGCCGTCGAAGGCGTGCTGCACATCGCCGAAGCGGTCTGACGTCGCGGGTTCTATCGTGATCGTCGGCATGGGCGCGACGCTACGCGGGGCCACCGACACGGGCAAGAGCCGCACGCACGAGGGCCGGCCTCGCGGCCGGCCCTCTCCGATCGGTCAGACTCCGATCGGCAGGAGCAGCATCAGGAGGATGTCGACGCTGCTTCCGCGACGGGCGACCACGGCCGCGCGTCCCCCGCCTGTGCGACCTCGCCGCGGTGCGTGCGCACCTCGTCGAACGACGTGCCGTAATAGGCGGCCTCCATGATCGTGCGCATATCTGCGAGCATCGGCATCCGGGGGTTCGCGGGGGCGCACTGATCCTCGTAGGCCGCCATCGCGAGTTCGTCGAGCCGGCCGATGAACGATGTCTCCGACACACCCTGTGCGTGGAACGAGCGCTCGATCCCGACCCGATCGCGCAGCTGCTCGACCGCGCGGGCGTAGCTCTCGACGCCCTCCTCGGGAGTCGCAGGTGCCAGACCCAGATGCCTCGCGATCTCCTGGTAGCGCTCGGGCGCGATGTAGCGCTCGTACTTGGGCCAGCTCGTGAGCTTCGTGGGGATGCGGCCGTTGTAGCGGATGACGTGCGGCAGGTAGATCGCGTTGGTGCGGCCGTGCACGAGGTGGAACTTCGATCCGGTCACGTGGGCCATCGCGTGGACGATCCCGAGGAACGCGTTGCCGAACGCCATGCCCGAGATGGATGCCGCGTTGTGCATCTTCTCGCGGGCGAGGAGGTCCGCGGGGTCGGTGCTGCCCACAGGAGCCGTCGCGCTGCGCTCGATGTTCTCGAAGATGAGCTTGATGGCGTGGAGGGCGAGGCCGTCGGTGTAGTCGTTGGCGTAGACCGAGACGTAGGCCTCGGTCGCGTGCGTGAGCGCATCGAATCCGGCGTCGGCGACGAGGAACGAAGGCAGCGCCGCCGTGAGCACGGGGTCGATGATCGCGACCGACGGCGTCAAGGCGTAGTCGGCGAGCGGATACTTCATCCCCGTCTCGTCATCCGTGATCACCGCGAACGGTGTCATCTCGGAGCCCGTGCCCGAGGTCGTCGGAATGCAGACGAGCTTCGCCTGCTTGCCGAGCTCGGGGAACTTGAACGCGCGCTTGCGCACGTCGAAGAACTTCTCGCGCATGTCGGAGAACTGCACGTCGGGGTTCTCGTAGAGCAGCCACATGACCTTCGCGGCATCCATCGGCGAACCGCCGCCGAGCGCGATGATGGTGTCCGGCTTGAACTCGCGCATCTCGGCAGCGCCCTGTTGCACGCTCGAGACGGTCGGCTCCGGCTGCACCCGGTCGATGATCTGCAGGTGCACGCGTCCGGGACGACGGTTCAGGACGTCGATGACCTTGTCGACGAAGCCGAGCTTGGTCATCGTGGCATCCGTCACGATCGTGACCCGATCGACGTCCTTCATGTCGATGAGGTAGCGGATGGCGTTCGGCTCGAAGTAGGTCTTGGCCGGCACCTTGAACCACTGCAGGTTGTTGTTGCGCCGGCCGACGCGCTTGATGTTCAGGAGGTTCACCGCCGAGACGTTGTTGGAGACGGAGTTGCGGCCGTACGAGCCGCAGCCGAGCGTGAGCGACGGCATGAACGCGTTGTAGATGTCGCCGATGCCGCCGAGCGCCGAGGGCGCGTTCTCGATGATGCGGACCGCCTGCACGACCTCGGCGAAACGGGCGGCGACGGCCGGATCGGTGGTGTGAACGGCGCCCGAGTGTCCGAGGCCGTCGAAGGCGACCATCTGCCGCGAGAGCTCGATGCCCTCCTCGGCGTCTTCGGCCAGCAGCACCGCGAGGACGGGGGCGAGCTTCTCGCGCGTCAGGGGCTCGTGCGGTCCGACACCGGACACCTCCGCGAGGATGAGCGACGTGTCGTCGGGCACCGTGAAGCCGGCCTGCTCCGCGATCCAGACCGGGGACTGGCCGACGACCTTCGCGTTGAGCTTCGCGCCGCTGCAGCTGTCGCCGTCGGCGCAGACGCCGAAGATGAACTCCTCCAGCATGCGCTTCTCGTCGGGGGTGGCGATGTGGGCGTGCAGCCGCTGGAACTCGCGGAGCGCCTCGCCCGCGATCGGGTCTTCGAGGATGACGGCCTGCTCGGACGCGCACACCATGCCGTTGTCGAACGCCTTCGAGAGCACGATGTCGTTGACGGCGCGGCCGACCTTCGCCGTCTTCTCGATGAAGGCAGGCACGTTGCCCGCGCCGACGCCCAGCGCGGGCTTGCCGCACGAGTAGGCGGCGCGGACCATCGCGTTGCCGCCCGTCGCGAGGATGAGTGCGACGCCGGGGTGGTTCATGAGGGCACCGGATGCCTCGAGCGAGGGCTCCTCGATCCACTGGATGCAGTTCGCCGGGGCGCCCGCCGCGACGGCGGCCTCGCGCACGATCTTCGCGGCCTCGACCGAGCAGCGCTGGGCCGAGGGGTGGAAGGCGAAGACGATCGGGTTGCGCGTCTTGAGCGCGATGAGCGACTTGAAGATCGTCGTCGAGGTCGGGTTCGTGACGGGCGTGATGCCGCAGATCACCCCGACGGGATCGGCGATCTCGGTGATGCCCGTGATCTCGTCGGTGGAGATGACTCCTACCGTGCGCTGCTTGATGATCGAGTGGGTCACGTGCTCGCACGCGAACATGTTCTTGACGGCCTTGTCTTCGAACAGGCCGCGGCCTGTCTCTTCGACGGCCATGACGGCGAGGTCGCCGTGGCGGCTGAGCGCTGCGACCGACGCCTTGCGGACGATGCGGTCGACATGCTCCTGCGTGAACGATCCGTACTCGGCGAGCGCGGCCTGCGCCCTGGCGACGAGCGAATCGATCGAGGTGGACATCCTGTCTCCTACCCGGACGCGGACGCGGCGTCCGCGTCCTTGCTCCCGGGCCGGATCCTGTCGTCCGCGCCCTCTTTCTGTCATCTTCCTCCATGTGGTCTGACCACACAAGAGGCAGATTCGAACCGGGCTCGGTTCGCGAGCACGCCGGCGACCCGGTAGGATAGGGGAGTTGTCCGCGCGCGAGCGGGGGCACCGGGATGTGGCGCAGCTTGGTAGCGCACCTGACTGGGGGTCAGGGGGTCGCAGGTTCAAATCCTGTCATCCCGACAGAAAAAAGCCCCGGTGAGATGAGAAATCAACTCACCGGGGCTTTGTCGTGTGCCCCCTGCGTGTCTCCCAGGACTGGGAGTCGAGCCTCCGAGGCCCCGTTTCGGGCGGCGAGGACGGCGGCGATTCGGTCGGCGGCGCGGGCAACCTGGGCCGCGTCTCGGGCTCGTTCTCGGCACGGCTGGCACGTGTTCATGACGGGTGTGGCGCTGTCGGGCTCATCCGACGTTTCTCCGCCACCAGGACCGCAGACCGTCGGTCCGCTTCCGCCAGGACAGCACAGCGGACACCGTGAGCGGCAGGCGTGCGCCACAGACCGGGCATGCCTTCACCGCGTCGCACGCCGCGCACGCCGCGAGTGGGGAGCGGGTGCCGCCCTGGCCGCTGGCGTCGACGGCGATGCCGCACCGGGTGATGATCAACTCGCGACCGTCGTCCTGACAGCCGCTGAAGTGAACGCCGTGCAGGACGTCGTCGATGTCGTTGGGATTGCCGAGCCATGCCGGTGCGTTGAAGTACTCCTCGATCGCCTCGGCCTCATCCAGGTCCTGATGAGCCCAGCCGGGTGTGCCGAACAGCCGCTCGACGACGTCCTCAGCGGTTTCGGTTGACGCTCGGGCGGCGCTCCGGCGGGCCTCGGCCTGCTCCGACCAGGGCCGGTCGTCGTACAGCGACACGCCGTCCTCATCGAGCAGGTCGTCGAGTGCATACGGGTTCCCCATCATCCCGATCACCTCCACCCCATTTTACCGTGCGGGCATGTGCGCGGCCTGAGGTGGGGTGTCCATGCCGTAGCGTCAGGTTCGATGGACAACGCAGAGTTCGAACGCCTGTTAGCGGCTCGCTTGGGAGTCGTTCAGGAACTCTGCCTGACGGCCGAGGCGATCGTCGCGCTGCCGTCAGTCATGACCGACGTCTCGCAACCCTTGCTCGTGCGATACGCGAGCCTGCAGGCCTTCCTGATCGACGTTCGAGCCCTCACCGTGTTCCTCCTCGGGCCAGGGACGGGCCGAGTGTTCGCGGGGGACCTGTATGCGACCCACTTCGTCCCGGGCTGGCAAGCGGGTGAACCGCAGGCTGGTCGCCTCAACGAACTCGTGCCGCAGGTGAACAAGCAACTCGCCCACTTCACAATCACCCGGATGGGTGACGGCGAGACTCAACTCCCGGTTGATCTGCATTTCACCGACCAGCAGTTGCGTGACATTGCCGAGGATGTGCGCACCCTGTGGGACGATTTCGCCTCACGCCGCAACGATCTGTATCAGATCGGCGAACTGCCACCCTGGCACGTCCCAGGCACCGACCGCCTGAGGACCGAGGCTGACGGGCTGTCTGGTACGGCGTAGGCGCGACGGCGAGCCCGCTACCAGGCGCCCGTCTCGACGTCGTGCCGGATCGCCGTGAGGTCGACGTGTCCCCAAGGTGCGCGGGACGGTGCGCGGCCGGTGTCGGCCCACAGCCTCACGCCGGTGAACCGGGGCGCGTACGGGCGCTTGCGCCTCAGACTATGGTCGGCGTCGAGGAGGTCGAGCAGGCAGGCGTCGATGAGGGTCTGGCCGAGGACCTGGCCGCCGTAGTGCCGGTGACAGGTGGCGCAGAGGTACTGGCCGCGGTGCTTCCCGCTGTCGATCCGGTGCCAGGCTTCCCGCTCCCGGCGGCCGAGGTGTGCGCCGACGCCGCAGGCGACACAGCCGCCCTGACGGGGGTGGTCGATTGGGTGCGGCGGGCGCTGGTCGAGCAACCATTCGGCGTACCCGCGCCGGGCGTCGGCGAGGGTGTCGGTGTCGACGTACAGCCACCGCTCACTGGCGGCGGTGTCCTCGCGGGCGTCGGCCTGCCAGACCGGTGAGAACCGCGCCGCCCAGGTGAACCGGTGCCCGATCACCTCCAGCCTGTCGAGGGCGGATCGGAGCGTCGCGGGGGTCCAGTCATCGATCGTGGGGATGGGCCGGCCGAGGGCGGCGAACGTGACCAGCACGTAGTGGAACCGGGGCGCGATGATGATCATCGAGCCGTACGACAGTCGAGTCTTGGGGAATCGCTCCAGCACGGCGGTCGCGAGCCGCTGGCGGGTCGCGCAGTCGTCGCAGGTGCCGAACTCGATGATCATCACCGAGGGGATGTCGTCGAGGCCGCTGGGGCGCTGGCGGGCGTACACGTGGGCCGGTTCGGTGGGGCCGTCGACGGGCAGACCGCAGGTGCGGCAGGCGTGCAGGCCGGGCGGCAGGTCGCGGACGCCGATCGGGTGGGCGACGGTTTGGGGCATGGCTTCTCCGGCTTCAGAATCGGGTGAAGAACATCGGGTTGGCGTGGATGCGCTCGGCGAGCGGGGCCAGTAGGGGCGGCGGCGGTGTGGCGGCGGCCACCAGAACGGCGCGTGCTGAGCGCCGCTCAGCGGCGAGGGCGTCGACGCGCGCCCGCACCCGTTCGCGGCGTCGGCGGCGCGCGGCGGCGTGTGAGAGTCCCATCAGGTCCTCCGCTTCTTGCGGGCGCGGGGCTGGGGGCGGTCGTCCGGCTTCCCCGCTCGCTTGCGGGTGATCGGCAGGCCGGGCTTGCGCTTCTTGGTCATCGTGACATCTCCAGGTTGGTCAGGCGGTGGGTGGCCAGGGCGGCCTCAGCGCGGCGCACGCGCGGACCGCACATTCCGCCGCACGACGGGTAGCAGTACCGGCCCGCGACGGCGCTGCATAGCGGGCATGGCTCGGCGATGACGGCCGCGCCGATCCGGGAGCGCGCCAGCGCGTCGGCGATCGCCGCGGGGGTGTTGCGCTCCCACACCTCGCCGTCGGGGCGGGCGGGGTCGATCCTGTCCCTCTTGAAGTCGCCGCGGGTGATCGCCGCGAACGCGCGGACGGACTGGTCGATCCGGGCGTCGCCGATGTACTGGCGGGCCATTCTCAGTCGGTCCCGCTGGTCCTCGTCGGTTCTCTCGTGTCTGACCATCAGGTGCTCCAGATCATGTAGGCGTCGCCGTACTCATCGGCGCTGGCCATCGCGGTGTCGAGCCAGCCCGGCCAGGCGCGCATCGGCAGGCGGCGTGGGGTGTGCAGGACGGCCTGTACGGCCGCCTCGCGATGTTTCCGGGCGTCGACGACGGCCTGGGCGGCCTGGAGCCGGCGACTGGCGTCCTCGGCGCTCTGGGTGACACGCTGGGCGTGTTCTCGGGAGCGGCGGCGGCGGATCGCGGCACGTGCGACCGCCTCCGCTTCCGCGAGCGTGCGCATCACGACACCTCAAGCCCGCGCGCCCTCATTGCGTCGACGACGACGGGCCGGTACACCGCCCGGTCGCGGCGCAGTCCGAGCATGACGGCCAGCAGGGCGCGCAGATCGGGGTCGAGGCGCTGGGTGTGCTCCCAGAACTCAGGCGCCTCCTCGGGCTCGTCGCACAGCCAGGGTCGGTCGTGCATCAGGTTCGCGATGCCGTCGACCGCGCGGGCGGCGCGGCGGGCGTCGGTGTGCTCGGCGTCGATCGCGATGTCGACCAGCCGCCGCGTCGCCGAGGTGGGTTCGGGGTAGGCGCCGGGGCCGGACGGCGGGTACGAGCCGTAGCGCATCCAGTTCGCTACGAAGTCATCACCGTCGACAGGGTGACGCCGCAGGCCGAGGGCGTCCAGGATGCCGTCACGGTTCAGGCGGTTGTCGTCGCTCATCGGGTGCCGTCCTCCATCCCGAGCAGTAGGCGCCGCTCGTCAGGGCTCAGCGCGCTCTCACCGGCGGAGCGCAGCAGGGCAGCGATCTTCGCCGACCCGGCGGGCGACAGGCCGAGTTCGTCGCGGCCGCGGGCGGCGACCCGCTCACTGGCGGCGAGCATCACCAGCAGGCTGGTGCGCGGCGTGCCGCGGTTGTTGATGATCCCGTGCTGGGCGAGGTGCCGATGGATCAGCTCGGCGCGGGCTTCAGCGCGTGCCCAGGTGCGGAGCGACCAGGCGAACCGGTCCAGGGCGAGCACCGGCGAGGCGGTGATCACCTGGTCGGCGTACTCGGCGGCCAGGGCGTCGATGACAGCGTCGGAGTATGCGCCGTGAGTCACGGCGGCCGCGTTCCCGGGCGCGTAGGGCGCGTTCATCGGATCGGCCGGTTCATCGCCAGGACCAGATCGAGCCGGTTGACGCGCAGTTCCCGCGGGCCGACCCGATGCGCGGGCAGGATGCCGGACTTGATCCAGCGGCGGATCGTGGAGTGGTGCCGGTGGGCCTCCTCGGCGCACTCGACGATGTTTAGTTCGTCCCGGGTGGTGGGCATGGGCGTGCCTGATCCTCTCCGGCACGTCACCCACCCGGCGTCCCGGGGGATATCACTCGGGACGGTACCAGCGGCCCGCCGATCGCACCAGAGCGCGGATGCGCAGATGCGCGCATTAACTCCAGGCAGGCCGCAGGCGCCGCCCTCCCGCAGGATCATCGGCTAGACGGCGCCCTCGGGTCTCGGCGGCTTCCTGACGGCGCACAGCGGCCGCCATGCGCAGATGTGCCGAGGAGCGCCTGGGTTTCCGTGAAACGGGCTCAGCGACCCCGACGGAGGCAGACCGCGGCGATGTTCAGGTCACGGTTCAGCCTCCGCTAGAAGGGGCGTGCGTTACTGGGCAGGCTGAAGAATGCGAGATGCACGGTCGCCACGCGCTTGCGGAACGTATCCAGATCGGCGGCGGTCATCTCCTCTCCGCCGTACACGGCGGTCCCTGCCTGGCGATCGAGCCGGACGGCGAGCCGCCCGGCCCTCCACTCCGGGTCGTCGGCCGTTTGAAAATCAGCCATCGGGCTGTGCAGCAGGCGGTTGCGTTCCTTGCGCAGTTCACCAACCGAGCCGAGCCAGTGCCGGACTTGATCGCGATCGGATGTACTCAACCGCGCCGCCAGATCTTTGCAGGTCTGGTCGAGGTTGCCGTCGCGGATCTTGCGAACCAGCACCTCACGTACGAAATCGTCTTCGATGCCTGCCAGGTGTGCGAAGAGCGATTCGAGCAGCCAGGAGATGCGCGACCAAGCCACGACGACGCCTCCGATGCGCTCTGCGAGGGCGTCCATCTGAGGAGTGCTGAAGTAATCGTCGGCGGGGCGTGGGTCGGTCATAGCGTCACGGTAGGTGCGCGCATCCGCTCGCGCGCTATGCCACCCCGGGTGATCCGGTTCTCAGTCCTGGGAGGGCCCGGGCAATGGGCGCCCGCGCGTACTGGACTCACCTGTCGGGGTTAAGTTGGGCATGAGTGGGCTGGGAGTTCGGTAGATCGGCCACGGGCAACCGGAGCGAAGCGGAGGGCGGCAGTCGGCGCGAACAGCGCCACGCGCGCTTGCGCGCGTTCTTCACTCGGTGAGGCGACGCGCGTGCTGGAGAGTGGCTGATTGGCCCACGTGTGTACGTACGTAGGTACTTAACCGTGTCGGAACTCATTTCCGGGGTGGACCACAGAACTCACTGCCGGGGTATCCCGGAACTCACTTCCGGGGTCTAGCGGCTCTGACCCCGGAACTCACTTCCGGGGTGGGGGAGTGACCGTGAGACTGTAGACGACCGGGTAGCCCACCGGCTTGTCGACGACGGTGATGAGGTCGAGGCCGATGAGGATCAGCAGGGCGTCACGTACGCCGCGATCAGTGCACCCGACCTCAGCGGCAATCTGGGGTTGCGACCAGTTGGAGGTGCCGTTCCTCTCGACGTGATCCCACAGGCACAGCAGGACAGCGCGCGTGACGGGGCTCAGGTTGTAGCGCTGTGCAACGGTGCGACGAACCCAGGCGGGAGTCGGAATGCTGGGACGGGCCGACTGTCGTTTCATCGCGTCGCCCTGACGCAAGATAGGGCGCTGTCGCCAGGGCGGTGTAGCCTAACCCCAGGAAGCATTGGTTTGCGATTCCGACATGTCAGTCCCCCTGGTTGCCGCCGGGGGGCTGAGTCGTTTCTAGGCGGTGGCACCGCGACGGCCTGCCTCGAGATCGCGGCGACGCGGTGTCGCCCGGGTGACGGTGGGGACCCTCTGGGCGAGGGCGTCAAGGTCCTCCCGTCGGACCAGCAGCAGTCGGCGGCCGAACCGGTACGCGGGCAGGTCGCCGTCGGCGATGCGGCGGCGGATAGTTTTGACGCTGACCTTGCGGTCGGCGGCCGCATCAACAAGACTCAGCCACTCATCGGCGGGCGATCGGTGTCCAGATATGCTCACCTACTCAACAGTGAGCACTAACCGAAGTTAACTTCAAGCCCGGCGCCCGAGATTGTCACCCGGCGCGGCTGTTCACCCGATCCGCGAGGGCGGCGGCGAGAGCGGCATCCTCGCCGACGGGGTGCGAGTAGCGGCCGATCATCGACGACGTGTTCTGCCCCAGGCGAGCCAACTGTGCCGCGGGGGAGGCGCCGACCTCGTGGAGCCAGGACGCGTGGAAGTGCCGGAGCGAGTGTAGGGACACGTCGGGGCGGCCCGCCTTCTCGCGTGCAGGCTTCAGGACTTTCTGCACCGACGGCTGGCGGAGGTGTCCGCCTGTCGTGTTCGCGAACACCAGTGCGTCGGGGTTGATCGCGACGAACTCGGCGAGGTGTGCGACGACGGCCGTGTACAAGCCCTCCACGGGCGGCAGGGTGACGGTGCGCACGCCGCTGGAGGTCTTGGGCGGGCCGACGTGCGGGCCGGTCTCGGTCCAGGTGACGCCCTTGTCGACGTTGAGGGTGATCGCGGTGACGGCGCCCGCCTTCTTGGTGACGGTGATGTCGGCGCGGGTGAGCGCGGTCAGTTCGCCGATGCGGAGCCCGGACCAGGCCGCCATCAGGAAGAGGGCGCGGTACTTGTGCGGCAGGTTCGCGACGATGACGTCCAGTTCGCCGATCGTGGGCGGGGTGACCTTCTTGCCGGTGCGGGTGGTGGCGCCGTGCTCGATCGTGGCGGGGTTCTCCGGGATCATCTTGTGCACGGTGGCGGTCGCGAGGATCGAGCGCAGGAGGGCGTACGCGTGGCCGGTCGTGGTGAGGTGACCGGTGCGCAGTTGCGCCGCGCGCCACTCGTCGACGGTGGCGCGGTCGATGCTGGCTAGGGGGAGCGGACCGAGAGGGCCGAGGGGACCGGCGACCAGGCGGCGGTACTCGGATGCCGTGCGAGGGCGGAGCGGGTGCCCGTGCTTGTTGAAGCGGCCACTGATCCAGGTCTCGGCGTACGTCGCGAACGTGACGTTGCGGCGGCTCCGGTCCTTCGCGGCGACGGCCCGGTCGGCGGCGGACTGCCAGTCGCCCAGGGCGATCTTGGCGTGCTCGGCGCGGAGCCAGGCGCGGGCGTCGGTCTTGGTGCTGAAGGTGAGCGCGCGGGTGACCCCGTCGGCGTCGGGCTCGGTGCGGGCGGTGTGCCGGGCGCCGTCGGGGCCGACGTAGGACGCCTGCCAGCGCTTCGACGCCAGTTGCCGGACCTTGCCCCAGGATTCCCGTCGTGTCGCCATCGTGTTCGTGCCCCCTACGTGCCCTTGCGGTTGTCACCCTGTGTCCATCTGTGACCACTTACAAGTCTATCGTGATCGACTGTGGAGCCCCTGAAATACTGGAGTTAACGCCTATTAGGACGGTTCCCGGGCAGGCGGTCTCTGGGGTTGCTCGGAAGGGTGGTTGACTGGTTCAAATCCTGTCATCCCGACCAGCTGAAGGGACCGGCGAGAGCGCCGGTCCCTTCTTCGTCTGCGCGATGGCGCAAGGCAGCAAGGGATGTCGGTAGCTCCGTCTACGCTCGCCGCATGGCGAAGCAGCGAATCTACAGCGATGAGCAGCTTCGCGACGCCGTGGCTCGATCGAACTCGTGGCGCGGAGCCTTGCGCGCGCTCGGGCTCGTCGCCACATCGGCGGGTGCCATGCGATCGGTTCGTGCGCGTGCCGACCGCCTCGGCATCGCCTATGAACACTTCTCGACCCCTCGGGGATACAGCGACGACCGGCTTCGCTCAGCCGTGGCGGCCGCCAATGATTGGGACGGTGTCGCCGAGGAACTGCATTTGGAAGGCGCCTCTGCGCTTGTGACCGCGCGAGGTCACGCTTCACGGCTCCGTTTCGACGCGACGCACCTGAGCAACGCGCCTCCTGCCGAGGAGCAAGAGGCGACGCCGCGCCTGGTCAACCTCGCTCGTGCTGGATCGCTCCTCGCAGCGGGTTGGTACACCATGTGCGGCTGGGAGGTTTCATGGCCCCTCGAGCCATGTCGGTATGACCTCATTGCCTCGGGCGCCGCGGGAATACGCCGCGTACAGGTCAAGACGACCACCACGCGCGAGGGCCAGTCGTGGAAAGTGTATCTGTCGTCCGCCGGCCATGACCGAAGAACCTATGGCGCTGACGAGGTCGACGACTTCTTCGTCATCGATGGGGCGTTGCACTATTACTTGATCCCTCTCATCGATGTCGGCGGGCTTCATGCGATACATCTCTCCGCATATGAGAGATATCGTCTCAACACTCACGCTGACGAGTAGGTGGCCACATCATCCCTGGGTGGCCCGGAGGAAGGCGAGCACCGCGAGCACTCGACGGTCCGAGCGCTCCTCCGATTCGACGAGGAGTTCGAGCCGGAGGAAGATCTGGCGGACGTGCGACTCCACGGTGCGGACGGTGATCGACAAGCGGTGCGCGATCGCGGCGTTCGTGTGCCCCTCCGCGACGAGAGCGAGCACCTCGAGTTCGCGCGGACTGAGGCCGCTCAATGCGGCGCTGGGCCGCCGATGATCGACGAGCGCGCGAACGACTGCAGGATCGACCACGCATTCGCCCGCTGCCACGCGCTCGAGTGCGTCCACGAGCACGGTCCCCGTTGCGAGGTGGTCCTTGAGCAGATAGCCGGCGTGGCCCGGTGCCTCCCCGAGAAGCCGGACGGCGTACTCGGCGTCGAGGTACTGAGACAGCACGAGGATGCCGAGCGTCGGCATCTCCTGGCGAAGCAGGCCCGCGGCCTCGAGCCCCTCGGTCGTGCGAGTCGGAGGCATCCGGATGTCCATCACGACGGCGTCGGGGAGCGACAGGCGAACCTCCCGGAGGACCGTGCGGTAATCGTCCGCCGTCCCGACCACGTCATGTCCGGCCGAGGCCAGGAGGCGCACGAGTCCCTCCTTCACGAGAAGGGAGTCATCGGCCACGACGATCCTCACGGCTGATCACCCGTCGGCAGCCGGGCCGTGAGCACCGTGCCGCGGCCATCGATGCTGTGGACGCCGAACGATCCGCCGAGCGCCTCGATGCGATCCTGCAGCCCGCGCAGGCCCGTGCCGGCCTCAGGATCCGCACCGCCCCGACCATCGTCGCTCACGGTCGCAATGAGGCGCCCGTCTGCCGCGGTCACGGTCACGTCGGCATGGGATGCTGCGGCATGGCGCGCGATGTTCGTGAGGGCCTCCGCGCAGAAGAAGTACACGGCTGCCTCGACGCTGGCCGCATACCGATCGGCTGGCGCGTCGACGGTGACGTCGACCGGACAGCGCCCCGCGAGAAGCGCGAGGGCACCACCGAGCCCGCTCGCGGAGAGCTCCTGCGGGCTGAGTCCGTGGGCGAGCTCGAGAAGCGAGCTGCGCGCGGCATCCACCTCCCCGATCGCCTGCTCGATCGCGATAGAGACGTCAGCGGAACCGCTCGACTGCTCGACGAGGTCGAGCTGGGCACGGACATCGTCCAGCTTCTCGCCGATCGTCACGTCGAGCTCGCGAGCGAACCGGCTCCGGACGGCGTCCGATGCCTCGACGAGCGTCCGCCGCGCCGCGTCCACCTCGACCATCCGTGCACGCACCTCGGCGTCGAGACGCGCATTCGCCACTGCCAGCCGCACAACTGCCCGCACCCCGTCCACCAGCCGCGGGTCCTCGGCCGCGGCATTCCGGTCGTGGACGATGATCGCGACGGCGACGCCGTCCTCCTCGATCGGCGTCGTCCTGAGACTCGCGGGGAGATGTTCCGGGTCGACGGGGTCGCCGTGTCCGTCGCGGAAAGCGGACGACCTGGGATCCCATACGGCCAGGCGCGCCGTCGGGTCGCCGAGCGCTCGCCGCAGCTCTGCGTCCAGGGCGGTCGGCTCGCGCGCGTCGCCCGCGCGCGCAACGAGAAGGGCGAGGGTGTCGTCGGTCCAGGCGCCGCGCAGGAGGTCGGCGAGAAGCACGCCGACGAGGGAGGCGATCGCGACGTCGTACGTGATCGCGAGCGCGAGATCGGCCTGCCAGTGCAGGAACTGGTTCGCGGCGCTCGCAACGAGGACCGTCGCGAACCCGAGCGCCGCCCAGAGCGCAGGAAGCGCGGCGCGACGTGCCGGACCCGTCGTGTGCAGGTACTGATCGATGGCAGCTCCCGCGACGACAAAGGCGATCACGAGGAGGAACCACCGTCCGACGTCGGACGGGACGACGCCCTCGACCGCTGCACCAGCCCACGCGACGGCGACCGCATACCGCGCGGCACTTCTCCGCAACCGCCCGTCGGGATGCCCGAGATGAAGGTGAGCGAGCGCGCCCCGGTGCAGATAGAGCGCCGGAGGCCAGAAGCTTCCGAGGAACCAGACCGCGGCGGTGACGAGCATGAGCGCGCCGTCACGGGATGCTGGCCGGCGAGCCCAGGCGATCGCGCCGAAGATCCCGAGCACGACTCCCGTGGCGATGTCGAGGATGAGCAGGATCGTTGCGGCGGTCATGCGGGCCGTCCGATCAGGGCGTCGATCGCGTCCCCGGACAGCTCCGCTTTCGGGATGAAGCCGGCCGCACCGCTGGCCGCGACGCGATCCTCCAGGAGATCGACGTCGTAGGTGGACGTCAGGACGACCCGGAGGCCGGCCTGATCCCGCAGCAGCCTGGCGCACACGTCGAAGCCATCCGTCGTGGGGAGCACGATGTCGAGCAGGACGACGTCGGGCTCGAGGCGTGTCGCCAATGCGACGGCGGAGTCTCCGTCCGCGGACTCGCCGACGACGACGAACCCCTCGGCCTCGAGGAGGATCCGCGCGCTCCGGCGGAAGCCGGCGTGGTCGTCCACGATGAGGAGCCGTCGTCGTGGCGTCATGCTCAGTCCGTCCGGACCCACGGCGTCGGGACGGTCCCGAACGATACGGCATAGCCCGACGGCTTGCCGTTCCCGGCGTTCGTCGCGCAGTCGGAGCAGCCTTCGAAAGTGATGTTGTCGAACCGCAGCTCACCGTCCGCATACGTGTAGTCGGCGAGGATGGCGAAGCCCTTCGAGATCCGGATCCGCCCGTCGAGCGTCGTGTACGTGAAGTGCTCGGGCGACGTGTCGACGCAGCCGAAGCCGTCGATGCCGAGCATCGTCAGGCTGCCGTCATCGAAGACCAGCTCGAACGGATAGCCGGCGAAGCACTTCTTGAGAGCGGGGTCGAGGTCGTAGCGGTCGATGTCTTCGAGCGTGACGGTGCGCGTGTAGGTGCCGTTCGGGATGCCGCCTGCCGCATCGGCAGCGGGATCGTCGGCGGGCGGGCAGCTCAGGGGTGGCGCCGGGAGCGCGGCGGTTCCCTTCAGTTCTTCGAGCCGCGCCGACCACAGGGCTCCGCGGGCATCGGTGCGCACGGACTCCGACACCGGCTCAACCGCCGTGGTCAGTGCGGCGAGCTCTTGCTCCGTCACGGTATCGAGCACCATGCCGGACGCGCAGACGCCGCGCATCGAGTCCTCTTGGGAGTCCTTGAGAACCTGGGTCGATTGACTCAAGACCTGCGCGGCAGCTCCCGTGAGCGCATCCCGCTGCAACTCCGTCAGGCTCTCGAGGAGCTCGGGACGCGCCACGGGCACGGTCGGGCCTTGCCATACGGGTGCATTCGCCGTGACATGGGTGTACTCGTCGACGAGCGGGAGTCCCCAGACCGCCTCGGCCGTGGCCAGCACTCCGTCGAATCCGCGCATGGACTCGCCGTCGTTCGGCGCCCCCACCGTGACGATCGCACCCAGACTTTCCAGAGTCGCCTCGCCCATCGCGGAGGGGACGATGCCGAACCGTTGCCCCTCGAAATCTGCGGGAGCGGCGAGACGCCGATTCCCGACGAAATGGGCGATCGGGATCGGCAGGGCTCCGAGGCCGGTCAGCCCGATCTCCGCCAGTCCCTTGACCATCTCCGCGACCATGGGATCGGCGAGCACACGCTCTTGGAGCGCGAGGCTGTCGACGACGAACGGCGTGAGAAGCGGATCGAATCCGTTGTATCCAAGCTCCGAGAAGGCCCTCGCGCGCACGGGACCGAGGTCGATCACACCCTCGCGCACGTCCTTCGCGATCGTCGCCTCGCGATGCGTGTCTCCCTCGGCATAGTCGTTCTGGAACTCGATCTTCAGCGTTCCGTCGCTCAGTTCGGCTACCTTGTCGGCCCAGATCGTCTCGACCTTGTTGTGGTTCCCGTCGCCCGGATTCGCGTAGCTCAGTGTGCGCACCTCCGTGCCCGCGGAGCCCCCCGCACGATCGGCGCCGCCCGCCGTGCACGCCGCCAGGGCCAGGGTCAGGACGGCCGCACCTGCAATCGTCGACAGCAGTCTCTTCATCGGTCCCACCTCCGGATCTCATCGGACGCGGTCGAGGCTAGGCGGGTGTCCGACGAGATCCATCCGTGCCCACACTGACGCATGAAGGGCTCCGCGCGGAAGAATCATCGTGTGCTCCGCAGGGTGCTTCTCCTCGCGGGCGGCGGCCTCGCCGCTGCCCTCGCGGTGATCGCGGTGCTCCGATCGGGTGGGCTCACGGTCGTGCCCGTCGACGCTGTCGGGGTGACGATCCTCGTCGGGGCCGGTGGAGCAGCGGTGCTCGTCGGCGTCCTGCTGCCGGCTTCGGGTGATGCCGGGCGGGTCGGGTCGCTGCTCGCAGCGAGCGGCATGTTCTGGTTTCTCGGCGTCTGCGCGACTCCGGGCGCTCCGAACTCCTTCGTGTTCACGATCGGTTTGGTCGCGGCATCCGGATCCGCCGTCGTCATCGCCCATCTCGCCTTCGTGGCGCCCGCGGGCGGTGCCCGCATCGGTCTTCTCGCCCGAGCGACGGTTGTGGCCGGGTACCTCGCGGTGTTCGCGCTCGCAGGTGTCGCACCGGTCCTCTTCGCCGATCCTCGCCTGCACGGCTGCGCCGAGTGCCCCTCGAACCCGCTCCTGGTCCGTGACGATCCGTCGCTGGCCGGGGTCCTGGCGACCGTCGGCGCGTGGGTTGCGGTCGGCTGGTCGGTCCTTGCAAGCGCGGTCGTCATCTCGCGGATCGTCGGCGCGATCCGGCGCGGAGGGCGGGTGTCGGCGCTCGTGTCGGCGTTCGCGCTGGTGTTCCTCCTGGCTGCCGCGAGGCCGTTCCTCACCGATGTCGGCTTGGGAGCCGCCCTCGCCGGCGGAGCCGGGCGGACAACCTTCTGGGCGCTCTCAGGGGGCGCGCTCGCCGCGATGGCACTGACTCTCGCCCTTGCCCGGATGACCGCTCGACGGAGGGTGCGCGCGCTCGCACGTCTTCTGCTCGGCCCTGGGCCGGTGGAGCCGCCAGGCATGACGGCGTCGCTGCGGACGGCGCTTGGCGATCCCACGCTTCGGATCAGCTACCCGACGAGTGACGGCGGCTACGTCACGGACGAGGGTGAGTCCGTGGATGCCGCGCTCGGCGAGCCGCTGTCGTCGACGCCCCTTCGCTTCGGCAGCGTCGAGTCGGCGCTGATCCTGCATCGTCCGGCGTTGTTCGACCTCCCCGGATTGCGGGAGGACGTCGGCTCGACCGCGCGACTCGGTCTTGCGCACGAAAGACTCCTGGCGATCCGCCGCGCGCAGCTGCGCGCCCTGGAGGCGTCGCGCGACCGCCTCGAGGACGCGGCTGACGCCGAGCGTCGGCGGCTCGCGCGCGATCTGCACGACGGCGCCCAGCAGCAGCTCGTCGGTCTCGCTCTCCTGCTGCGCTTCGCGCGCAGCAGAGTCGATGAGCTGGGCGCGTCCGAGGCCTCGGCCGAGCACGTGACGCTCGCGCAGAACGGCGTCGATGCCGCGATCGAGACGTTGCGCTCGCTCACCCGGGGACTTCACACAGACGAGGCATCGCAGACGAAGATCCAGAGCTGACCACGGAGCCGGCGTGGTGTCCGCTGTAGGGCGTGTGAACGACGCTGATGGCGCGTAAGCGTGAGGGTAGGCCCGCAGCCGGCGCGGCGCATCCCCCGTGGCCGTGCCGGCTGCAGGCGGTCAGGTGAGCCTTGCGACGCCGTGCTCATCGGCACGCCGTTCTCATCGGCACGCCGGTGGAGATCTGCGTCGGTCAGCTCGAGGCTCGCGATCTCCGCGAGATAGAGGACGCGGCGTCCCGCCTCGAGCTGGCCGCCCACGCTTGGGGCTCGTCCGCGATCGTTGTGTGGATGTGCGGGACGCCCTCGATCACGCGACCGGCCGCGTCATCCCACCGCTTCATTCCGATTCCTCCACGCAGCCGCAGCTGTGTCGCACGACCAGTTCGTTTGCCAGCGCGTGATGGACGATGCCGGCGGGGTTGTCGATGATGTGAGCCACCGCTTGAGCCCCCATCGCGCCGATCGGCTGCGCGATCGACGTCAGCGGCGGCACGGCGTAGGCGCCGGCGATCGTGCCGTCGATCGAGACCACGCCGACGTCGTCAGGCACGGAGAGGCCCGCGCTGTCGAGCCCGCGAATGAGACCGAGTGCCTGGATGTCGGAGGAGACGAGGAATGCCGAGGTGCCCGCTTCGCGGGCGAGCACCGCGAGGGCCGCGTCGAATCCGCCTTCGAAGCTGAAAGGCGCGCGCTCGGATACCGACGACTCGAGTTCCGCCTCCTGCAGAGCACGCCGCCAACCGTCGTGGCGGGCATCGGAGACGCCGTGATCGGGGCCGCCGATGAATGCGATCTCGCGGAACCCGTGTCCGACGAGGTGGCGGGTGCCGAGATAGGCGCCGCGCTCGTTGTCGGCACGGATCGTCGAGACCGGCGCCTCGTCCGGGGAGCGGTCTAGGGCGACGACGGGGATCGAGAGGTCCGTCACGTCGGTGAGGTCCTGGTCGCTTGTCGCGGAAACGAGGATGAGCCCGTCGATGCGACGCTCGGCGAGGCTCGCGATGTATGTGCGTTCGCGTTGAAGGTCGTCGGCGCTGCTGCACACCATGACGGCGTAGCCGCGTTCGAAGGCGGCGTCTTCGATGGCGCGCGCCAGCTCTGCGAAGAAGGGGTTGGAGGCGTCGGGGACCACGAGGCCGATCGTCTTCGTGCGGCCCACCCGGAGCGAGCGGGCCAGTCCGTCCGGGCGATAGCCGAGCGTCTTCACGGCGTCGAGGACTCTCGTCCGCGCGGCGTTGGACACGGGCCGCGGACCGTCGTTCAGGACGTAGGAGACGACCGCCGGCGACACCCCCGCACGACGTGCGACATCATTACGTGTGACCGCCACGATCTTCCTCTCGCCGAAGAGCGGAGGCGGCCGTACGTCCACCCCCGCTCTGTTCGATCACTTGTCGCGGTCGAGGACCTTCGCGAGCGACTCGGCCGTCGGCGCGTAGGGGTGCGTCGGCACGTCGAAGTACGACTGCGTGCTGTCGTTCAGGGGGATGCCCAGACGCTCGAAGAGGTACTTGCGGGCGATCTTGTCCTGCTCGGACTCCTGGATCGCGTACTTCAGGACACCGTCGATGATGTCTTGCGGCACGACGATCGCGCCGTCGCCGTCGGCGACGATGAGGTCGCCGGGACGGATGAGCTGGCCGCCGATCTCGACGGGGACGCTGTGCCCGCCCCACTCGACCCGGCCCTGGTACATCGGCTGGACGACCCAGCGCGACCACACCGGGATGTGCTTGGACTCGAGCGTCTCGTCGGTGTCGCGCGCGCCGCCGTTGGTCAGCACGCCCTTCGCGCCGAGCGCGGCCCAGATCATCGAGTCCATCGACCCGACAGCGGGGGTGGCGGTGTTGCACGTGTCGATGACGAGGAACGTCGTGTCGTCGATGAGGTCGGCCATGTCGTTGGCGAAGACCTGTCCGTACCAGTACTCGTACGCCCACGTCGTGTACTCATCGGGCGACATCGTCGGGACGACCTGCTGCGTCGGGATGTGACGCATCGTGTGCGCGAACCCGGCCGCCTTCTGCCGCCACAAGGGACGGATCTCGGGCGAGACGGTGCCGAAATGGTGGTGGCCCATCCAGTCCATGCCGTCGCGGATGTCGGTGACGCGGAGGTGGGAGACCGTCTCGAGGATCTCGCGCTTGCGCTCGGGGGTGAGGGTGCTCTGCCCGGTGGCGGGCGCCTGGGGCTCGTTGATGAGCGTCATGATGTGTGACCTTTCATTTCTTGTGAGGTGGGGTGGTGACCGCGCCGGTCGACGCGGGCGTTTCGTGCGGGAAGGTGGGTGCTATCGCCCCCCTTCCGGTCGATCGCCGCTGACCGGGCGGATGCCGTGAGCGGCTGTCTCCATCTCGGCGAGCTGTGCGACGCGTCGCCGGAAGTCGGGGTCGGTGCTGAACTCGGCGTCGAGGTAGGCCGTGACGACGTCTTCGGCGATCTTCTTGCCGACGACCCAGGCGCCGAGGCATGCGACGTTGACGTCATCGTGTTCGACGCCCTGCCGCGCGACGTAGGTGTCATGGATGACGGCCGCGCGGATGCCGGGCACCTTGTTCGCCGCGATCGCGGCGCCGACGCCGGTTCCGCAGACGAGGATGCCGCGCTCGGCCTCACCGCTCGTGACGAGTCCCGTCACACGCTGCGTCATGAGCGGGAAGTCGACGGGGCTGTCGTCCTGCGTGCCGACGTCGATGACCTCGTGTCCGAGTCCCGCCAGGAGCTCGGCGACGAAGGGCTTCAGGGCGAAGCCGGCGTGGTCGTTGGAGAGTGCGATCCGCATGGCGGTCATCCCTTCAGTCCGGAAGTGGCGATGCCTTCGACCAGGAGCTTCTGGAAGGCGATGAAGATCCCGAGCACGGGCAGGAGCGAGACGACCGACATTGCGAACAGCGACCCGAACGCGGAGCTCGCCGTCGCGTCGATGAACGAGCGCAGCGCCAAGGGGACGGTGTACAGCTCGGTGTCGGTGAGGTAGATCAGCGGCGTGAAGAAGTCGTTCCAGCTGTAGATGAAGGTGAAGATCGCGGTGGTGGCGAGCGCCGGCTTCGACAGCGGAAGGATGATGCGCAGGAAGATCCGCACGTGTCCGCAGCCGTCGATCCGTGCGGCTTCGTCGAGCTGCCGGGGGATGGCGCGGAAGAACTGGACGAGCAGGAAGATGAAGAACGCGTCGGTCGCGAGGATCTTGGGAACGAAGAACGGCAGGTAGGTGTTCAGCCAGTCGAACTGGCGGAAGAGGATGTACTGCGGGATGAGGATCACGTGGTGCGGGAGCATCAGCGTGCCGAGCATGATCGCGAACCACACCTTCTTGAAGCGGAACTCGATCCGCGCGAAGGCGTAGGCGGTGATCGAGCACGCGATCAGGTTGCCGACGACGCACAGCGTCGCAACCAGGAGAGAGTTGAAGAGGAACCGGATGAACGGGACTCCTGCGATGCCCTCCCACCCCTCGGTGTAGCCGTCGAGCGTGAAGTACTGCCCAGGCCAGATGCCGGGATCGGAGATCTGGCTGTCGTCACGGAACGACGCGCCGATCATCCAGGCGAGCGGGTAGAACATCACGGATGCCATCGCGATGAGCATCAGGTGGCGGTAGAACTGCCGCTTGTTGATCGGCGCGTCCGGGCCGCCACGCCGGCGGGACCGCTTCTTCGAGACCGCCAGGGTCTCCTGCAGGGGCGGGGTTGAGGTGAGGGTCGACATCATTCGTCTCCGTAGAACACGACGCGGCGGCTGAGCCAGAACAGGAGCGCGGCGACGGCGGCACTCACGACGAGCAGCACCCAGCCGAGCGCGGACGCGTAGCCCATGTCGAAGTCGACGAAGCCGCGCTGGTAGAGGTAGAGCGTGTAGAACAGCGTCGAGTCGGCCGGGCCGCCCGTCCCGTTGCTCACGATGTAGGCGGAGTTGAACGCCTGGAACGCGGCCACGATGTTCATCAGCACGTTGAAGAAGATGATCGGGCTCAGCATCGGAAGCGTCACCGAGACGAACTTCCGCCAGATGCCGGCGCCGTCCATCGTCGCGGCCTCGTAGAGCTCGGTGGGAACCTGCCGGAGCCCGGCCAGGTAGATGATCATCGCGGCACCGAACTGCCAGACGTTGAGCAGGATGAGCGTGCTCAGTGCGGTGGTCGGGGTTCCGATCCACGAGTAGTCGGTGTCGATCCCGAAGATCGACAGGAAGTTGTTCAGCAGTCCGTCCGCCGAGAAGATGAACCGCCACAGGATCGCGATCGCCACGCTGCCGCCGATGAGCGAGGGCACGTAGAAGATCGCCCGGTAGATCGTGAGGCCACGGATGCCGCGGTTGAGGATCGTCGCGAGGAAGAGGGCGAAGATCTGCACGAGCGGCACGGATACGAGCAGGTACGTGAAGGTCACACGCAGCGCCGACCAGAATCGGGGGTCGCTCCTGAACATCCGCTGGTAGTTCTTCAGACCGATCCACTCGGGGTCGCCGAGGATGGAGTAGTCCGTGAACGAGAGGTACAGCGAGACGAGGACGGGGCCTCCGATGATCAGGACGAACCCGATCAGCCAGGGGGTCATGAATGCATATCCGGCGAGGTTCTCGCGGCGCAGGCGCGAATTGCGCTTGCCGCGGGGAAGCAGGATGCGTGCCGTCGCTTCCGCCGGTGTAGTCGTCGTTGTCATCGGAGGCTCCGGTCGTCTCAGTCGAGGGCGCTCTCGGCGGATGTGAAGAACTCGTCGACCGCGGCATCCACGCTGATCTCGCCGAATGCTGCGGACTGGTACAGGCGGAGCAATTCGGTGGTGAGCGTGCCGAGTCCCTCGGGGTACGTGGTCGTCGTCAGGTCGCCGGCGTCGGTGAGGCCCCGCAGCGTCGTGATGTTCCGCTTGACGCCTTGGGGCGTGCTCGCGTCGTCGAGCAGGGCGTCCTGGGCCTTCGTGTTCGTCACGATGCCGTTGTCGGACTGGAAGGCCAACGCGGCGTCGGTGTCGTTGGCGAAGAAGTCGGTATAGGCGGCGGCGGTCGGAACGTTGTCGCAGCTCTCGGGGATCGCGATGCCGTTCGATCCGAGCACGTTGGCCGACTTGTCGGATTCGCTGGGCATCGAGACGGACTTGACCGCCGAAGGATGCCCGTTGCCGGCGAGGGCCTGCTCCATGATGTACAGGTGCGGGATGTCGCGCGTGCCGGTGACCGCCTTGCCCAGCGCGATCGGCGTGAGCTCGAGCGTGCCGTTCTGGTCGGGAATCGATGCGGCGGGAACCGCGACGCCGTCGTCGGCGAGATCGATCCAGTACTGGAAGTACTCCTTCAGCAGATCTTTGTCGAAGGCGAGGCCGTCTTTGTCGAACATCTTCTGTCCGTGGCCGATCACCCATGAGGTGAGGGTGAACATCTGCCCGCCCTCGTTCTCACTGGCGTAGACGCCGTCCGGCAGCCCGCTCTGCAGGTCGTGCAGCCAATCCGCCCAGTCCTCCCAGCTCATGTCGTCGGTCGGAGCATCGACGCCGGCGGCCTTCACAAGCTCTTCGTTGTAGGCCTCGAGGCGGACGAATGTGCCGGTCGGGATCATGTACTGCTTCCCGTCGATCTGGCCTGCGGCCATGACGTCCTCGGGGATGTCCGACGTGTCGATCTGTCCCGACTTGATGAGGTCGTCGAGCGGGCGCAGCACTCCCTTGTCGGCGTACGGTGCGAAGAACGTGCTCTGCATGCCGGTGGTGCATGCGAGGTCGTCGCCCGCTGCGCGCACGGTGAGGCGTTCGACGTACGCGAGGTACTCCGCCACCTCCGGCTTCACCGTCACCCCTGAGTTCGCGTCCTCGAACTGGCCGATGACGGTGTTCACCTTGTCAGCGCGGGTGGGGCTGCCCCAGAACGAATAGGCGATGTCGCCTTCGATCGCCCCGGTCGGGGCGGTCTGAGCGCCTCCTCCGGAGCAGGAGGCGAGTGCGATGGCGCCGATCGCGAGCGCGCTCAGTGCGCCGATGGCGCGGAGTTTCTTGGACATGGGGTCCTCTCTTCGTTGAGTTCGAGGGTGTTGGTGGTGTTTCGGGAGGGTCAGCCGATGAGGTCGCCGGCCGATTCGGGCTGCCGGGATTGAGCTCCTCGGCCGAGTACGGATAGGGCGGCGGCGGAGGATGCGTCCTCCATCGCCGTTCTCACATCGGCGTCTCGAGCGAGTCGGGCGGCGAAGGTGCCGACGTAGACGTCTCCTGCGCCGGTCGTGTCGATGACGTTGTCGACGTGGCGCGCGGGTACCGAGATGGCCTGGGTGTCGGGGGCGGCATAGATCGATCCGTCGCCGCCCAGCGTCACGATGCAGGCTGTGCCGATGGCCTCGACCACGTCGTGGGCGAGACGATCGAGCGCTACGCCTTCGCCGACCAGCGCCCGGGCTTCGGACTCGTTGACGATGATGACGGCGGCGGCGGCCAAGGCATCGTCGGCCAGCGCCGTGTACGGAGCGAGGTTCAGGACGACGGATGCGCCGGCCTCGGTCGCAAGGCGGACGATCCGTTCGACGGCCGGGGCCGGGATCTCGCACTGCACGACGACGATGTCCCCGTGCCGCACCCTCTTGATGGCGGGGAGGATCGCCTCATCGGAGAAGAGCCTTCCCGCACCTGATGCCACGACGATCTGGTTGCCGCCGTCGTCGTCGACGATGACGACGGCGAGTCCCGTCGGTTCGCCGGACCGGTGGCCGACGAAGGTCGTGTCGATTCCGTTCGCGGCGAGATTGTCGACGATGCGTTCGGCCCACTCGTCGTCGCCGACAAGCCCCACGAACGTGACGTGGCCCCCGGCGCGCGCAGCAGCGATCGCCTGGTTCGCGCCCTTGCCGCCGAAGCCGTGAGCGATGGCGCCGGCGAGGACGGTCTCGCCTGGGCTCGGCAGCACGCCGACGGACAGCATCAGATCGTGGTGGGCGGACCCGAAAACGAAGACCGTGCGGGGGGCGGCTCCATCGACTGTCATGCTGTCTCTCCGTCATTCAACTCGTGTAGACCTATTATCTACACGTGTTGACTCACCGTGCAACCCCTAATTCGAAGGAATCTCCGGCGCCGGAAAATTCGGGTTGCGGACTGGGCGCCTAGGATCAGCGCATGGCCGTGACGCGCAATGATGTGGCGCGCGCCGCCGGAGTTTCGAGCGCGGTCGTGTCATACGTCCTCAATGACGGGCCCAGGCCGGTTTCGGCCGCAGCCCGCCAGCGGGTGCTCGAAGCGATCGATCAGCTCGGCTATCGGCGCGACATCGTCGCGCGATCGATGCGCACCCGGACCACGGATTCGATCGGGCTCGTCCTTCCCGATATCCGCATCCCCTACTTCGCGGTCATGACCCAGCGCATCACGGAGGTTGCGCGAAAGAGTGGGCTCAGCGTCGTGGTGGCGACCTCGAACGGCAGTGTCGCGATCGAGCGGGAGCATCTGGCCGAGCTCGCCGGTCGCCGCGTCGACGGTGTCATCCTCATGAGTGTCGAACCCTTGCAGGAGCTGTCCTGGGCGGGTGCGTTCGGTATGCCCGTGCTCGTCGTCGATCGTCCGATCGTCGCGGTGGAGAGCTCTGCCGCTGCGACCGAGCATCTCGTCTCCCACGGGGCCACCCGGCTCGCGCGGATCGCGGGGCACGAGGGCAGCTCGGTCACGGAGCGCCGCGATCTGGGTTGGTTCCGCGTCATCGAATCCCACGGGTTGAGCAAGGTCGCCGAGATCGTGCGGGCGGGTTATTCGCAGGACGAGGGGTACGCAGCCGCGCGACAGCTCTTGGACCGTGATGATCCCCCGCGGGGCGTCGTGGTGGACGGCCCCCTCCATGCTTCCGCTTTCCTCCGTGCCGCCGCCGACCTGGGCGTCCGCATCCCCGACGATGTCCTCGTGATCGGAAACGAGATCGGGGACGATGCGAGGTTCAGCGTTCCGCGGATCTCCTCGGTCGATTCGCCGATCGACGCGATCGCTGCCGAATCGGTGGACCGGCTGAAGGCGGCCTCGCCAGAGGACGGCCTGCTCAGCCTCGGCGGGAGCGTGTTCACGCTGCATGAACGCGAGTCCTGCGGGCATCCCGCCGGCGACTGAGGTGCGCCTCTGATCGAGACGGCTGCGGTGGGATGAGGAATCGCGGACGAAGATCCAGAGCTGATCCGGGAGCGCGCGCCTACCGCTGCCCGAACCGCGCGCGGAGGTCGGCCTTGCGCACTTTGCCGGATGCTGTGCGGGGCAGATCTTCGACGACCACGACGTTCTTGGGCAGCTTGTAGCGCGCCAGGAGGCCGTCGAGGCGGGTGCGGACGATCTCGGTGTCGACATCGGCGCCCTCGCGGAGCGTCACGACCGCCCACGGCACCTCACCCCAGCGCTCGTCGGGCACGCCCACCACCGCGACGCCCGAGATGCCCTCGATGTCGGCGATGAGGTTCTCCACCTCGGCCGGATAGATGTTCTCGCCGCCCGAGATGATCATGTCCTTGAGCCGATCCGAGATGTACAGGTAGCCGTCGGCGTCGAGGTAGCCGAGGTCGCCGGAGCGGAACCAGCCGTCCTCGGTGAACGCCGCGGCGGTGGCCTCGGGCAGTCCGTGGTAGCCGAGGAACACGTTGGGGCCGACGACCTGGATCTCGCCGACCGTCCCCTGCGGCACGACCTCGCCGTGCTCGTCGGCGATCCGCACCTCGGTGAAGAAGTGCGCCAGACCGACGCTGCCCTGCTTCTTGCGCGTCATCGCGGGGGAGAGCGATGTCGCGCCGGGGGAGGTCTCGGTCATGCCGTACCCCTGCGAGAAGTGGAGGCCGCGATCCTCGTAGGCGTTGAGGATGCGGGTGGGGACCGCCGACCCGCCGCAGGTCAGCTTGTGCAGCGTGGAGAGGTCGGTCGTCGCCCACGCCGGGTGGTCGGCCAGCAGTTGGTAGGTCGTGGGCACGCCGCTCAGCATCGTCACGCCGCGGTCCTGGATGAGCGCGAGCGCGCGGCCCGGTTCGAACCCCTTCTCGAGTACGAGCGTCGCGCCCTTCAGGAGCACGGGCAGTGCGCCCATGCCGAGCGAGGCGACGTGGAAGAGGGGCGAGATCATCAGCGACACGTCGGTCGAGACGACGTCGTAGTCCACGATGCAGTTGAGGGCGACCCACGTCAGGTTGCCGTGGCTGAGCACGGCGCCCTTCGGCCGCCCGGTGGTGCCGGAGGTGTAGATGATCGCGGCCGGGTCGCCCAGGACGACATCCGCGACCGTGTGCCCGCCGGGGGCCGCGGCGACCAGTCGTGCGAGGCCGGGATGCTCGGGCAGCCCCTCGCCGGTGACGATGACGTGCGCGATCCGCCCGGCCTCGACGCCCGGCATCGCGCGGTCGAGGAACTCCGCGTCGAGGACGACCGCCTGGGCGTTCGAGTCGACCAGCACGTGCTGCACCTCGGGGGCGGCGAGACGCGTGTTGACCGGCACGAACACGGCGCCCAGCTGGGCGGCGCCGAACATCACCTGCAGGAACTGCGGGCTGTTCTCGCCGATGTACGCCACGGAGTCGCCGCGACGGATGCCGCGGTGCCAGAGCACGGCGGCGACGCGGTCGGCGGCATCCGCCAGTTCCCGATACGTCAGCTCGTCGTCGCCGAAGATCACGGCGACCTTGTCGGGGTTCTTCAGGCGACGTTTTGCGAGCCAGAAGCCGATTCCCTTGTGCATCGCTGCGGCATCCTCTCCCTCGAGGCGACGGTCTGGAGAGACCGGTCAGGCGTAGAAGCGGTAGAGGCCGCGGGCGACGACGGCGGGCTTCGTGCCGCCCTCGATCTCGATGGTCTGGTCGACGGCGAACTGGTAGCCGCCGGCCACCTCGACGACGTCGGAGATGACGGCGTTCATGCGCACGCGCGCGCCGACCTTGACGGGCGACACGAACCGCACCTTGTCGAGCCCGTAGTTCACGCGAGTGCTCACGCCGGTGACATCGAACAGCTCCGACCAGAACTTCACGGTGAGCGAGAGCGACAGGTAGCCGTGCGCGATCGCGCCACCGAAGGGACCGTCGGCCGCGCGGCCAGGATCGACGTGGATCCACTGGTGGTCGTCGGTCGCGTCGGCGAAGAGGTTCACGCGGTCCTGCGTGACCTCGAGCCACTCGGTCCAGCCGAGGTCGGTGCCGGCGAGTCCGGCGGCGTCGGAATAGGCGACGGTGGTGGTCATGGGTTCTCCTCGGGTCGGGAAGTCGGTGATGGATGCTCCGCCCCGGCCTCAGCCGAGA
Organism: Microbacterium alkaliflavum; assembly: GCF_044325405.1. Classification (NCBI taxonomy): domain Bacteria; kingdom Bacillati; phylum Actinomycetota; class Actinomycetes; order Micrococcales; family Microbacteriaceae; genus Microbacterium; species Microbacterium alkaliflavum. The sequence continues at coordinate 47,454 of NZ_JBIQWL010000014.1, forward strand.
CCCAGCAGTCGTGCGGCGTTGGCCTTCAGGATGCCGGGCATCACCTCGGGCTTGAGGGCGGTCTGCGGGGCGTCGCGGATCCAGCGGTCGGGGGTGAGCAGGGGGAAGTCCGAGCCGAAGAGCACGCGGGTCTTGAGGTACGAGTTGGCGGCGCGCACGAGCGATTCGGGGAAGTACTTCGGGCTCCAGCCGGACAGATCGATCCACGTGTTGGGCTTGTGGGTCGCGACGGACAGCGCCTCGTCCTGCCACGGCACCGACGGGTGGGCCATGATGATCTGCAGCTCCGGGAAGTCCGCGGCGACGCCGTCGAGGAGCATCGGGTTGGACAATGCCAGGCGGAGCCCTCGCCCGCCGGGCATGCCGGCCCCGATACCGGTCTGACCCGTGTGGAAGAGGGCCGGGACGCCCGCCTCTTGGACCGCCGCATAGATCGGATACCACCGCTCGTCGCTGGGGTCGAAACCCTGCACCGTGGGGTGGAACTTGAATCCTCGGACGCCGTTCTCCTCGACGAGTCGGCGGATGCGGTCCACGGCGTCGGCGTGGTGCGGATCGACGGAGCCGAACGGGATGAGCACGTCGTTGTTGCGGGACGCGCCCTCGGCGATCTCGGCGCTCGAGATGGACGGATGGTCCAGGAGGATCTCCGCGTCGACGGTGAAGACGACGGCGGCCGTGCGGCGTTCGCGGTAGTACGCGGCGACGCTGTCGAGATCGGGGCGGGGGCCGTCCGACTTGAAGTAGGCGGCGGCCGCCGCGGCGAGGTCGTCGGGGAGCGATGAGTGCCCGTGGTCGTCGACCTCGATGTGCACGTGCACGTCGATCGCGGTGACCGCGTCGAGATCGATCGCGGGTTCGTAGCGGCTCATGCGCGCGACTGCGGTCCCTGAGCCTGTCGAAGGGCCTCCGGCAGTGGCGGGAACTTCTCGCCGACCGACTGGAGGGGCCCTGCGGCGTCGGCGAAGCCGGCCGCGAGGTCGTCGTACGACCAGCCGCCCTCGTGGAAGGCGGTCGCGACGGGCTCGGGGTGCGACCACAACTGGAGGCGGTCGCCGCCGACTCCGATCGCCTGGCCGGAGACGCCGGCTGCGGCATCCGATGCGAGATACGCGATGAGTCCCGCGACGTCGTCCGACGTGCCGAACCCGAGATCGTGGCGGAAGAAGGCGGGCATCGGCTCGCCCGCGGCGTCGGCCTCGACGGCGCTGGCGAAGTAGGGAACGGTCGCCGTCATGGCGGTCGCGGCGACCGGGATGACGGCGTTCGCGGTGATGCCGGCGCGCTTGAGCTCGAGCGCCCACGTGCGCACCATGCCGACGATGCCGGCCTTGGCGGCGGCGTAGTTCGTCTGGCCGAAGTTGCCGCGCTGCCCGGTCGGGGAGCCGATGCAGATGATGCGGCCGGCGACCTCGTTCTCGCGCATCCAGCTCGCGGCCTCGCGCGCGCACGTGAAGGTGCCGCGGAGGTGCACGGTGATGACGGTGTCGAAGTCGTCGTCGCTCATCTTCCACAGCACCGTGTCGCGCAGCACGCCCGCGTTGGTGACGAGGATGTCCAGGCGCCCGAAGGCGTCGACCGCGGTGCGCACGAGCTGCTGGGCCGTCTCGGCGGAGCCGACGGGTGCGACGACGGCGACCGCCCGCCCGCCTTCGGCGGCGATGGTGGCGACGGCCTCGGCGGCCGTGGCCTCGTCGACGTCGTTGATCACGACGGCGGCGCCCCGACGGGCGAGCTCCTGGGCGTAGGCGAGGCCGAGGCCGCGGCCTGAGCCGGTGACGATGGCGACCTTGCCGTCGAGGGGGAGATGCGGGGACATTCGTGACTCCTTCGTTCCGGGACCCATTGAAGACCAAACGATTGAGAAACACAATCATTTTGTTCGACTATGGAATCGGCTACCATCGGGTCATGCCGAAAGCCGCCGCGCCTGCCACCTCCGAGGTGCTGCGGTCGTCGACGCTCACCGACCATCTCAACTTCCTCCTCGCGCGGGCCAACGCGATCGCGCTCGCCGCGGGCAACGCCGCGCTCGCTCAGCACGGGCTCAAGGTGCGCTCCTACTCGGTGCTCGTGCTCGCGTCGGGCGATGCGCGACCGTCGCAGCGCGAGCTCGCCGAATTCCTCCAGCTCGACCCGAGCCAGGTCGTGAGTCTCGTGGACGGGCTGGAGTCCCGGGGCCTCGTCGAGCGCACGCCCGATCCGTCGGACCGGCGCGCGAACGTCGTCGTGGCCACGGACGCCGGCCGTGCGCTCGCCGCCGTCGCGGGGGAATCGGCCCAGGCAGCCGAGCAGCGCGTGCACGCGCGGTTGACGTCGGACGAGCGGGAAACGCTGGCGACCCTGCTGCGCAGCCTGGCATTCCCCGAGGACTGAGGAGGCAGCGCGTGCGGCTCGAACCCGCCTCGGGCCTCGTCGTCCGCCAGTCGGTCGCCGGCACCGCCGCAGAAGATCTGCAGTCGTCGGTCGATCTGCTGCGGGCCGTCGCATCCGGTCACATCCCCGAGCAGCGCGTCGTGCGCCTCTACACCCCTCGGCCGACGCTGGCCCTGAGTCGCCGCGAGAGCCGGATGCCGGGGTTCGAGCGAGCGTGCGCGAGCGCGGAGCGGCTGGGGTTCGAGCCGGCCGTGCGGCCGACCGGAGGGCGGGCCGTGGCCTACGACGAATCCTGCCTGATCGTCGACGTCGTCTGCCGTGACGACGGAATGGATCAGAACGAGTTCTTCGCGCGGGCGGGGCACACGATGGTCGACGCACTCCGCGCGCTCGGCGTCGACGCGAGGGTCGGTCCGGTCGCCGGCGAGTACTGCCCGGGGGAGTTCAGCATCAACTCCCGCGGGGTCGTGAAGCTGATGGGAACCTCCCAACGTGCCGTCCGCGGAGCACGACTGCTGAGCGGGATGCTCGCGCTCGGCGATGTCGGCCACCTCGTCGAGGTGCTGGTCGAGGCGAATCGCGCGCTCGAGCTGGAGTGGCGCCCGGAGACGTTCGGAACGCTCACGTCGGAGGCCCCGCACGTGCGACGTGCCGACCTCGAGGCATCCCTGATCCGTGCTCTGCTTCCGCTCGGGGCGACCCCGGCAACCGGCTCGCGCGAGGACGCCTGACGTCTCGCGGAATTGAGATGCGGAAGGGCCGACCGGACGGGTGAGGTCCGATCGGCCCCGCGCCCGTGCTCGTCAGGCGATCGCGGCGCGCAGCTCCGCCGCGGCCGCGCCCACGTCGGGGGCGCTGTAGATCGCGCTGCCGGCGACGGCGACCTGCGCGCCGGAGGCCTGCACGGACGGGATCGTGCCGGCCTTCACGCCACCCGCGATGGAGAAGGGGACGCCCGACGACTCGCCGTCGCGCAGGAGCTTCTCGAAGGTGAAGCCCTCCTCGGCCTGCTCGTCCAGGCCCGCGTGGACCTCGACGAAGTCGGCACCCAGGGCGACGGCCTCCTTGGCGCGGGCGGGCTTGTCCGTGACGCCGATGAGGTCGACGACGACGCCCTTGCCGTGCTTGCGGGCGGCCTTGACGGCGCCCGCGATGGTGCTGTCGCCCGCGGTGCCCAGCACCGTCACGAGGTCGGCGCCGGCCGCGAAGGCGATCTCGGCCTCGAGCTCTCCGGCATCCATCGTCTTCAGATCGGCGAAGACGATCTTGTCGGGGTGGGCCTCCTTGATCGCGGTGATCGCGGAGAGGCCCTCGCTCTTGATGAGCGGGGTGCCGAGCTCGAGGATGTCGACGTGCGGGGCCGCCGCGGCGGCGAGCTCGAGCGCCTTCTCGGTGGTCAGGGTGTCGATGGCGAACTGCAGCTTCATGGGTGTCCTTTCGTGTGCTGCGGTCATTCGAGGTTGGCGTGGCGTGGCCACAGGTCGTCGGCTGTCTCGCCCGACCGGATCCAGAGCGCGTGGAAGAGGGCATCCCCGAGCAGCACGACCGTCTGCTCGAAGAGGCTCCCCGCGTATTGGGCCGACGCGGCTCCGGAGCGGTCGAGCTTGTCGGCAGCGGGGACGAGCACGACGACGGTGGCGAGCCGGGCCAGAGGGGAGTCGGCGACGGTCGTGATCGCTGCGACTTCGGCCCCGACGTTGACGGCCGTCTCGGCCGCGCGGACGATTCCCCCGGTGGTGCCGGAGCCGCTCGCGGTGAGCAGCAGATCCGCCGAGGTGATCGCGGGGGTCGTCACCTCACCGACGACGTACGTCTCGATGCCGAGGTGCATGAGCCGCATGGCGGTCATCCGGAGGGCGAGACCCGAGCGGCCGGCCCCGAGCAGGAAGACCCGGCGTGCGCCGGCGATGAGGTCGGCGGTCGCTGCGAGCGCGTCGGAGTCGGCGGCGCCGATGCGCTCCGCCGTCGTCGCGAGCTCCTGGACGATGCGAGCGAGCGAGTCGTCGATCCGCGTGTCGAGCAGTTCCATGCGACCCATCCTGCGGTGGGTGCCCGGGCGATGTCGCCCGCCCAACGAACGGATAGACCTACCGGATAGTAGGGGTTCACCGGAATGGGTAGGATGATGCGGCATGAACGCCGACGCCCAGATCCCCTCACCCGCCGAGCGTCGCCTTCAGGCCGAGCGTTCGCGGACGATCGTCGAGGAGACGGATCGTCACGCCGTCGCGCTGGAGTCGATCCTCGCGATCCTCCGATCGGCACGGCTCGACGATCGGGCCGCGCGCACGCTCGCGATCGACACTGCCGCGTCCGCGCTCGTCGACCTTCGGACGGCCACAGATGAGCAGCGCACCGCCCTGATCGAACCCGTCGTCGGCGCGTTCGCCCGGCTGCGGTCCGACCTCAAGCCGCTGGTCCGCTTCGGCGACCTCGACGTGCAGTTCGTCGAACCGCCGGCCAACGGCCGAGCCCTCCCCGGCGACGTCGCCCACGCGGCGCGGGCCATCGTGCGGCACTCGGTGCTGGCGCTCGTGGATGCCGGCGACGCGCACCGCGTCCGCATCCAATGGGACTGCGACGGGCTCAATCTGCTGATCGCGATCCGCGATGACGGTCGCGGCGAGCTCGCGGCGCATGACGACAGCCTCCGTCCGATCGCCGAGCGGGTCACGGCTCTGGACGGGGAGCTGAAGGTCGACTCGACCCCGGGGTGGGGATCCGCGGTGGAGATCGTGCTCCCGCTCGACCCGCCGTCCGAGCCGGAGACCCTGTTCGCAGACCTCGAGCTCAGTCCGCGGGAGCAGGAGGTGCTCTCACTTCTCGCAACCGGCCTTCGCAATCGCGACATCGCCGATCGCCTGGCGATCAGCGAGAACACGGCCAAGTTCCACGTCTCGAACCTGCTGCGCAAGTCCGGCTCGCGAAGCCGTGCCGCGCTGATCGCGACCGTGCGCCAGACGACGGGGTGAACCACCGCATCATTCGCGGATTGCCCCAGGCATTCCCGACCGTTGTCAGCCCTTGTGCTGGGCGCGATAGCCGGTCGGGCTGACGCCGTGCACGCGGCGGAAATGCCGCGAGAAGTACAGCGGATCGGCATACCCGACGGCGGCGGCGATCTCGGTGACGGGAAGGGTCGTCGTGTCGAGCAGCGCGCGGGCGCGTGTCATCTTGAGCGCCGTGTGGAAGGCGGCCGGACCCGAACCCGTCGCCTCGCGGAACAGTGCGCTCAAGTGGGATGCCGACAGCCCGACCATGCCCGCGAGCTCGGCGACCGAGATGTCGCCGTCGACGCGGGATTCGAGGTAGCGCATCGCGCGCTCGAGGGGCGAGCCGTCGGCCGGCAGGACGCTGTCGGCGGCGATCCGGGTGAGCAGAAGCCACGCGAGGCCCGACGCCGTCAGCAGGTGCGCGGGCGAGAGCCGGCGCTCCATGATGCCGACGAGCTCGTCGAACAGCGCGACGACGTGTTCGAGCGACCGCAGCCGGGTCAGCGGACGCGTGACGCCGAGCAGCGGACCCGTCAGCTCCGCGACATCCGTCCCGCGCACGTGCATCCACCAGATCGTCCATGGATCGTCGGAGGACGCCTGATACTCGTGCGGTGCGCCGGCGGGGAGCGTGATGCAGGCCGAGGGGCTCAGCCCGTGCGTCTCGCCGCCGAGCCGCACCGTGCCCGAGCCCGCGACGCACAGCAGCACGACGGTCTCGCGGGCTCCGTTCCGGCGTTGGCGGCGGTGGCCGCTCGCTGCAGGGAAGAACCCGGCGTCGGTCACGGTCAGCCGCCGCGTGCCCGGCCGCTCGAGGGCCGCTTCGACCTGAGGACGCGGGACGACGCAGAGGCGCTGGTTCTCGAAGCCCTCGATCCGATAGTGGGGCGCGGCATCCATCGTCGTTTCATCCATGTTTCTCCCTCCTCTGACCATACCGCCGCGCTCATCCGCTCCTTAGCGTGGACGACGATCCGCCCGTGAACCCCGAAGGAGCTCAGCGATGGCCGCTGAACCGACAACCCTCGCCCCGGTCGACGCCCCGCTGACCCTGCCCGGTGCGCCCGCGCCGCTCATAGCATCCCTCGCACGCGGCGAGGCCGTCGCGTGGCGCGAGCCGCTGGCGATCCGCACCTACGAGACGGCGGCCCCGAGCCCGTACCCGATGTATCTGGATCAGCGCGTGTACCAGGGCTCGAGCGGCAAGGTCTATCCGATCCCGTTCACGGAGAGCATCGCCGACGAGGCGATGCTGCGGGAGTGGGATGCGGTCCACCTGGAGAACGAGTACGTGCGGCTCGTCGTGCTGCCCGAGCTGGGCGGCCGGATCCACGTGGGCTTCGACAAGACGACGGGCTACGACTTCTTCTACCGCAACAACGTCATCAAGCCCGCGCTCGTGGGCCTCGCGGGCCCCTGGATCAGCGGTGGCGTCGAGTTCAACTGGCCGCAGCACCATCGCCCCGCGACCTACCTCCCCGTCGAGACGTCGATCGAGCACGGCGACGACGGCTCGGTCACCGTCTGGTGCCACGACCACGATCCGTTCGCGAGGATGTCGGCGCAGCACGGCGTGCGGCTGCGGCCCGGCAGCTCCGTCGTCGAGCTTGCGGTGCGCCTGCACAACCGCACCGACGAGCGCCAGACGTTCCTGTGGTGGGCGAACGTCGCCGCACGCGTGCACGACGAGTACCAGTCCTTCTTCCCCGAGGACGTGCGCTACGTCGCCGACCACGCGCGCCGAGCCCTCACGGCGTTCCCGGCGGCGGATCGCCCGTACTACGGCGTCGACTATCCGGCGATCGCCCAGGGCCACCCGGGCGCGGACCGCATCGACTGGTACCGCAACATCCCCGTGCCGACGTCGTACATGATCGTCGACTCGCAGCAGGACTTCTTCGGTGGCTACGACCACGACGCCGCCGCGGGCTTCGTGCACTGGGCCGAGCGCCGTCTCTCGCCGGGCAAGAAGCAGTGGACGTGGGGTGATGCGCCGTTCGGCCACGCGTGGGACGACCAGCTCACCGACGGCGACGGCCCCTACGTCGAACTCATGGCCGGGGTCTACACCGACAACCAGCCCGACTTCAGCTGGATCCTCCCCGGCGAGACGAAGGTCTTCACCCAGTACTGGTACCCCATCCCCGCGGTGGGCGCGGCACACCAGGCGACACCGGATGCCGCCATCCACGTCGACCGGGAGGCGGGGCTCGCCGCGACCGTCGCCGTGACGAGCCCGCAGCCCGGGGCGGTCCTCCGCATCCGGCGCGACGGTGAGGTCGCGGCATCCACGACCCTCGATCTCGTCCCCGGCGTGCCCGCGCGCCTCGCCGCGGACGTGCCCGCGGAGGGCTCCGTCGTCGAGCTCGTCGACGCGAAGGGCCGACTGCTCGTGCGCTGGACGCCGACGACGGTCGCCGACGAGGAGCCGTGGGTCGCCGAGGAACCGCTCGCGCCCGACGGCCTCTCCTCGGTCGAAGAGCTCTACCTCACGGGCCTCCACCTGGCGCAGTACCGTCACCCGACGCGCTCGCCCCTCGACTACTGGAACGCCGCGCTGCGGATCGACCCCGGCGACGTACGCACGAATCTCGCGCTCGCCGACCGGGACTACCGCGCGGGTCGCTACGTGCGGGCGCTGGAGCGGGTCGATCTCGCGCTGAACCGGCTCACGCGGCGCAATGCGAACCCCGTCGACGCCGAGGCCTTCCACCTGCGCGGGCTCGTGCTGCGACGGCTCGGCCGCGTCGCCGAGGCGGAGGCCGCGTTCGGCAAGGCCGGGTGGGACGGCACGTGGGCCGCGGCGTCGGGATTCGCCCTCGCACAGTCCCTCGCGGGCCGGCAGCAGAACCGCGCCGCCCTGCGCGTGCTCGACACCCTCGACGGCATCGTCGGCCACGACACGCGTCGCATCGCGCTGCGCGCGATCATCCTGCGTCGCCTGGGCGACCCGGCGGCCGCCGAGACCCTCCTCGTCGACGCGCTCGCGGCCGATCCTCTCGACGGGACGCTGCGCGTCCTGGCCGGGCGCCCCGTCGCCGACGACGCGGGTCTGCTCGTCGACGTCGCGCTCGACCTGCGGAACGCCGGCGCGTTAGAGGATGCGCTGACCACGCTCGCCCGGGCGATCGGAGTCCCGGTCTCGGGGGCGGGCAACCTCCGGCCGGTCGCGCACTATATCGCGGCCGCGATCCTCGACCGACTCGGGCGGTGCCACGAGGCACGGCTGCAGCGGCTCGCGTCGCGCACCTCCGATCCCGCCTACGCGTTCCCCCACGGACTGGATGCGCTCGACGCGCTCGAGTCGGCGATCGCGAAGGACCCCGAGGATGCCGTCGCGCACTCGCTGCTCGGGATGCTGCTGTACGGGCACGGCCGCCGCGCGGCGGCGCTGCGCCACTGGCGGCAGGCGATCGACCTCGGTCTGGTCGACCCCGTGCTGCTGCGCAACGCCGGCCTGGCCGAATACAACGTCGCGCACGACGACGTCGAGGCGTGGAGCCTCTACGAATGGGCCGTCGAGGTCGCGCCGGAGGATGCGCGGCTGCGCTTCGAGCAGGATCAACTCGCCCGGCGGCTCGGGCACTCGGACGCAGACCGCCTCGCCCGGCTGCGACCGGCGGAAGCGCTCGTGCTGACCCGCGACGACCTCACGATCGAGTACGTCGGGCTCCTCGTCGCCGAGGGAGAGGCGGCGCGCGCCCTCGAGATCCTCGTGACACGCCCCTTCCATCCGTGGGAGGGGGGAGAAGGGCTCGCGATCGCCGCCTGGGATGCCGCTCACGAGGCGCTCGGAATGCCCGTCGCCGATCCGCCGGCGACTCTGGGCGAGGCGCGTGCGCACTACACGCCGCCGGTCGCACGCCGCGACGACGGAGTGACGGACTACTTCGCGACGAGCCTTCCCGCGCTGCTGCTCTTCGCACGCGACACCGGCGAATGACCAGGACTCCGGCCTCGGGCGCGCAGTTCGAGCTGCGCGCCGGCGGCTGGCATGCGGTCGTCGCGAGCGTGGGCGCGTCGCTGCGCATCCTGCGCCGGAACGGCCGCGACCTCGTCGCGCCGTTCGGCGCGGACGAGCTCAGACCCGCGATGCGCGGCGCCGTGCTCGCGCCGTGGCCGAACCGGACGGCCGACGGACGCTACGCATTCGGCGGCGCCGTGCATCAGCTGCCCGTCGACGACCTGGCCGCGGGCAACGCGTCGCACGGACTCGTGGCGTGGACGTCGTTCGACGTCGCCCGGCCCGATGCGGCCTCAGCACTCCTCACGACGACGATCGAGCCACGCCCCGGCTACCCGTGGCGCGTGCGGGTGGACGTCGCGTTCGCGCTGACGGACGACGGACTCCGGCAGGACGTCACGGCGACGAACCTCTCGGCCGCGGCGGCTCCGTTCGGCGTGGGCGGTCATCCCTACCTCCTCGCCGGGCCGGCGAGCGCGCGGGCGATCGGCGAATGGGTGCTCACCGTGCCCGCCGATCGCGTCCTGCTGACCTCACCCGACCGGCTCCTGCCCACCGACCTGGTTGACGTCGCCGCGTTCGAGGACGGCGCCTACGACTTCCGGTCGCCGCGCAGGCTGGGTGACAGCATCCTGAATCACGCCTTCACGGGGCTCGCACGCGATGCGGACGGGCGCACGCGGGTGCGTCTCGTCGACGGTGCGGGCGTCGGCGCCGAGGTCGAGCTCGATGAGAGCTGCCCGTGGGTTCAGCTCTACACGGCGGACGAGCTGCCCGGGACGGACCGTCGCCACGCCGTCGCGGTCGAGCCCATGACGTGCCCGCCCGATGCCCTCAACTCGGGGATCGACCTCCGCACGATCCCGCCGGGCGGATCGACGATCGCGAGCTGGAGCATCAAGGCCATCGGCTGAGCCTGCGGGGTCACCGGTACTGGAGCGACCACAGCTGCCGGTAGCGGCCCGCCCGCTCGAGGAGCTCGCCATGAGTGCCCTCCTCGACGATCCGGCCGCCGTCGAGCACGACGATGCGATCCGCGTTCATGATCGTGGAGAGCCGGTGCGCGACGACGAGCGTCGTGCGGCCGCGCATGAGCTGCTCGAGGGCCTGCTGCACCTGGCGCTCGGACTCGGAGTCCAGCGCGCTCGTGGCCTCGTCGAGCAGGAGCACCCGCGGGTCGCGGACGAGTGCGCGTGCGATCGACAGGCGCTGGCGCTGGCCCCCGGACAGCCGCGCGCCGCGCTCGCCGACGACGGTGTCCCAGCCCGCCGGGAGCCCGTCGACGAGCTCGAGCGCGTTCGCGCGGCGCAGCGCGTCGCGGACGACCTCGTCGGGCACGCCGCGCAGCCCGTAGGTGACGTTCTCGCGGATCGAGCCCTCGAACATGACGGACTCCTGCGGCACGACCGACACCCGCCGTCGCACGGAGCGCAGATCGAGTGCCTGCATGTCGAGGCCATCGAGCAGGATCGTCCCGGACGTGGGCCGGACGAACCCCAGCACGGTGTTCATGAGGGTCGACTTTCCCGAGCCGGACGCGCCGACGAAGGCCACCGTCTCGCCCGGCTCGATCGTCAGGTGGATCGCGTCGAGGGCGGGCCGTGCCGAGCCGGGGTAGGCGACGGTCACGGCGTGCAGCTCGAACCGCCCTGTGATGTCGTCGACGCGGCGCTTGCCCTCGTTGATCTCGAGGTCGGGCTCGTGCAGCACCTCGGCGAGCGAACGCGCCGACTCCCGCCCCTTCGCGACGATCGGCATGAAGCTCAGCACCGTCATGACCGTGCCTGTCAGCGTCGTGAAGTAGGTGCCCAGCAGCACGACCTGCCCGGGGGTGATCGGCATGATCTGCGACACCGACAGGGCTCCGGCGCCGAGCAGGCAGCCGATCGCGAGGAGCTGCATCGTCACCCAGCTCAGCGCGCCGAAGTGGCCGTTGACCATGTCGAGGTCGAGTCCCCGGTCGCGCACGCCTTCGGCATCCCGTGCGACGCGGTCGAACGAGACGTCCTCGAGACCGTGCGCCCGCGTCACCGGCATGAGGGTCGCCATCTCGCCGACGCGGCGCGAATACTGCTCCATCTGGAGGCGGAACTGCTCGTTGCGGCGGTGCGACCGGCGCCGCATCAGCAGCCACACGCCGATGCCGCACGGGATCGTCAAGGCGTAGACGGGGAGGAACTGCGGAACGGTGATGGCTGTCATGACGACGGTCCCGCAGAACACGACGATCGCCGAGCCGAGCGGGTTGCCGATCTGCCCGAACATGAGCTCGATGTTCTCGACGTCGCGCACGACCTTGCTCTGCATGACGGCAGCGCTCGTTCGCGCGTAGTAGCCGATCGACAGGGTCTGCAGCCGGGCTGTGACGGCGTTTCGCAGCGTCACGCCCAGGGTCCGGATCATCCCCATGTAGAGCCGTGTGAACAGGACGTGCATGGGGTACACCTGCATGAGCAGCACGGCGCTCACGATCGCCAGCACGCCGAGCGACTGCAGCGGCCCTCCGGCGACGACGATGTCGACCGCCATCGACGTGATGACCGGCAGCAGCCACAGGGGGCTGTCCTTGATGAGGAAGATCGAGGCGATCCCGACGATGCGTCCGCGATAGGGACGCAGTGTCCGGATCAGGGAGCCGATGGGATGCTGCGGATCCAGCGCGACCTCGGAGCGACGGTGCGGAGGGCTGTGCGGCGGAGCACTGTTGTTCATCGATGTCCCACGGAAAGACTGACTTTACGTGAAACTATATCGTGAAAGTATCACCGTGCCACGGCCGTGCTCCCGCGCACGATCAACGTTGTCGGCATGCGGATGTTCTCCACGGCCAGCGGGCGCCCCTCGATGAGCGAGAGCAGCGCGCGCGTGCCCGCCTGGCCCATGTCGTGAAGCGGCTGCCGCACCGTCGTGAGCGGCGGATAGGTGTGCGCGGCGCGCGGGAGGTCATCGAAGCCCACGATGGAGAGGTCGCGCGGCACGTCGAGGCCGCGGGCGCGCGCGGCATCCATCGCCCCGAACGCGATGAGGTCGGCGCCCGCGATGATCGCGGTCGGCTCGGCCCGTTCGAGCAGCTGCTGCCCGGCCCGGAATCCGGCCTCGTGACTGAAACCCGACTCGGCGAGGAGGTCGTCGTCGACGGGCAGGCCGGCGAGCTTCATGGCGTCGAGGTATCCGCGCTGGCGGGTGAGCGTGCTCTCGAGGTCCTCGTCGCCGCGGATATAGCCGATGCGGCGGTGGCCGAGGCCGATCAGATGCTCGGTGCCGGCGCGCACCCCCTCGTAGTTGTCGACGGTGACGCGCGGGAGCGGCACGTCGAGCCGGCGGGGATCGATCACGACGACGGGCACGTCGAGGGACTCGAGCATCGCGACGGTCGCGGGCTCGAGCACGGGAGCGATCAGCAGCACACCGTCGACGAGGTCGCGCGCGAAGAACTCGATGCGGTCGCGCTCGCGGACGGCGTCGACCGAGACGTTGAGGAGGAGCTCCCGCTCGTCGTCGACGACGGACTCGGCGACTCCGCGCATGATCTCGTGGCTGTACTCCGACACGAGGTCGAGCGAGATGATCCCGATGAGGCCCGTCCTGCCGGATCGCAGCGACCGCGCCGAGAGGTTCACCTGATAGCCGAGCCGTGCCGCGACCTCGAGCACCCGCTCGCGTGTGGCATCGGAGGCGCCCGGCCGCCCGTTGACGACGTTCGACACGGTCATCGACGAGACGCCCGCTTCTGCAGCGACCTGCGCGATCGTGACCCGCTCGACGGAACCCATGGAGCGACTATGCCAGACGGAATCCAGCGCGGCCGCCCGCCCGCGGCCGGGCCGTGCGTCGCGCGCGGCCGGGCGGGGCATGCGCGCGGGGGTCACGGCAGCACCGGCATCCCGACCGTCACGAACGAGTACGGCGGGAGCGTCACGCGGAGCCGACCGTCGATCAGGGCGGCGCCGTCGAACGGGCGGGGCGCGACCGTCGCGGGCTCCGCGGGGGTGTTGTGCGCGCCGAGCGCGTCGGCCGTGAGGATCCGCGCGGTCGGCGGCCCGACGACCGCGCCGCGCAGGTCGAGCTCGAGCTCGACGGACCGCGCCGTGTCGGCGTTCGTGGCGGAGATCAGGATGGCGTCGTCGCGCCGGCTCGCCGACGCGCTGACCGTTGCGACCTCCGTGCCGTCGACGTCGACCGTCGGCAGGGCCGCGCCGAACGCGATCGCGAGGGAGTCGGCATCCTGGTGCCCCTTGTTCATCTCGAACACGTGGTAGGTCGGCGTGAGCACCAACGCGTCGCCGTCGGTCAGGATCATCGCCTGCAGCACGTTGACGGTCTGCGCGATGTTCGCCATCGCGAGGCGGTCGGCGTGCCGGTGGAACGCGTCGAAGTGCACGCCCGCCACGACGGCGTCGCGCATGGTGTTCTGCTGGAAGAGGAACCCCGGGTCGGTGCCGGGCTCGACGTCGAACCACGTGCCCCACTCGTCGAGCACGAGGCCCACCGTCCTGCCGGGGTCGTACGCGTCCATGATCGCCGCGTGCCCCGCGAGGATCGACTCGATGCGCGTCGCCTCGCGGAGGGTGCGGTGGTACTCGTCGAGCGAGAACTCGGTCGCGCTGCCCTTCGCCGCCCAGGGGCCGGGAACGGTGTAGTGGTGGAATGAGATCGCCTCGAACGGCTTCTGCGCGTCGTTCCCCTCCGGGTGCCCGGCGCCGAGGGCGAAGCCGAGGGTGCGCATGAGGACGTCGGTCCAGACGTAGTCGTCGCTCGAGGCGCCCGCCGCGATGCGGTACACCTCGTTGCCGTTGTGCCGGCGCGTGTAGGTGCCGAACGTCTTCGCGAGCTGCCCGTACGCGTCGGGCGAGAACCGGCCTCCGCAGCCCCACGGCTCGTTGCCGAGCCCCCAGAACGGCACCGACCACGGCTCGTCCTGCCCGTTCTCGCGGCGCAGGCGCGCCATCGGGCTGTCGTCGGCGCGTGTCAGGTACTCGATCCACTCGCTCGCCTCGCGCACCGTGCCGCTGCCCACATTCGCGGAGATGTATGGTGCCGCGCCCAGCAGCTCGCACAGGGCCATGAACTCGTGCGTGCCGAAGCTGTTGTCCTCGACGACGTCGCCCCAGTGGCTGTTGACCATCGTGGGACGTGTCTCGACCGGTCCGACGCCGTCGGTCCAGTGGTACTCGTCGGCGAAGCAACCGCCCGGCCAGCGGAGGTTCGGGATGTCGAGGGCGCGGAGCGCCGCGACGACGTCGAGGCGGATCCCGCCCTCGTTCGGGATCGGCGAATCGGCGCCGACGTAGAAGCCGCCGTAGATGCACCGGCCCAGGTGCTCGGCGAAGTGGCCGTACACGTGCCGGCTGATGCGGGGCCCGCGGACGTCGACGTCGACGACCCCGCGGACCTGCACGGCGGCGTCGTTCTCTGTCACGGACGGGCTGGAGGCGGTGAGCGTCACAGGGATCCTCGCTCCTCGGGGCCCGATGACTCGAGCCAGGTGGCGCGTCGCGAGAGCACGACGCGGTCGACGGACATGAGAGGCGTGGCGGATGCCGCGAGGCGGCGAGCCGCGTCGTCGGGGAGGTGGACGCGCGAGGCCGGCGACAGCGGCACGATCTGCAGCCGAAGCGACTCTGTGGCGCCGAGGTCGGCCGTGGCGACGCGCCACGAGGAGCCGTCCCAGAAGCGGTCGGCGACGGGCGCGTCATCGACGAGGAAGCGGCCGACATCGCCGGCCCAGCCGATCTCGAGGACGGCGTCGGGGTCGCCCGCCCAGTGGGGGAGTGGCAGCTCGTACTCCGCGGCCAGCTTTGTGATCGTCGCGTCGTCGGGCGCGGAGGGGCGGCCCTCGAACGATCCGTACTCGGCGGGAACCGCCCCTGCCTCGCGTCCGGGCCGCGCATCGAGGGCCTCCGACTGCGCCGGCGCGCTCGTCCGGACGAGCGGGAGGGAGCGGAATCCGCCGTCGGCGTACTCCTCGACGATCGGCTCGGGCGAGGCGCTCTTGAGCGTCACGGCGCCGTCGGTCGTCCACGTGAGCTCGTCGGCCGACAGGAGCACGCGGCGCGCCGTGGACGAGGCATCCGTCACGATCCACAGCTCCTGCGCGCGGGCGGCGGGGATGACGACGACGTCGAGCGCGTCGCCCGCGGCCGTCGCGAGCCGGACCGGGGCGGAGTCGGGCCGCAGCCCGACGAGCCCATCGTGCGGGGCCACGCCGTCGACACTCGTGCCCGCCGGCACGGCGAGCTCGACCGGGATGCCGGCATCCTCCGTGACGACGAGCGTCGGGACGTCGCCCGCGAGCACCGTCACGGCCGTCGCCGTGAGCCATTCGATGGGCACGCCGCCGACCGTGAGGCCGACGGGCCAGCGGGCCATCGTTCCGGGCGGGATGTCGACGGGCCGCGAGGGGAGGCTGCGCGTGCCGGCGTCGAACGCGATGTCGAACGCGGCGCCTTCGTACGTGTCGAGCGGCACGTGCGGCTGGTGCCACGAGATGAAGAGGAAGCCTCCGTCGCCGTCGCCCCGGAACGCCCAGCGCAGCGTCGTCGCGTCGGTGACGTCGGCAGGGAGGTCGGGGAGGTGCGACGGCAGATCGCCGAGCCTCGCGCCGAACGCCTGGAGGAAGGCGTGCTGCCGGCGCAGCTCGGCGTGGCTCGGCGCGAGCCGCCCGGATTCGTCGATCGGCGCGTGGAAGTCGTACGACAGCACCGGCATGTCGTTGGGGTAGCCCGTCTCGTGCGACTCCTGCATCGCCGGGGCGGGGTTCGTGCCGCCGACGTACATGTAGTAGCCCTGCCACGCCGAGCCGTTGCCGATCTTGCAGTGCGCGATGGCGGCGACATCCGCCGGCGCGGGGAGCGGCCGCCGGTGGTACGCCGTAGCCATGCCCCCGCCGAGCTCGCAGGTCGCGGGCGGGAACGGGCTCGCGGCCCCCGCCTGCCCGGCTGTCGTCAGGGACGTCGTGCGGAGGTCGGCGCCGATGCCGGGATCGTCCCAGATGTCGGAGAAGAAGTAGTGCTGGCGGAAGGTCGCATCCCAGGGCTCGCCGGGGTCGACCCAGAACCCGTCGCCGTAGCCGCCGTAGAGCGGGAACACCTCGCCGTCGGGCAGCTGGGCGCCGCCCCATGCCGTCGCCGTCCAGAACGGTGCGCTCAGCCCGCACTCGCGGGCGAGGTCCTTGAGCCTCGCGATGTGCTCGGGGGCGTCGTAGAGCTCGTTCTCGAGCTGGATGCCGAGCACCGTGTTCGGCTCGCAGCGTCCGTCGAGTGCGCCGGCGAGCTGCATCCACCACTCGCGGACGAGCGCCAGGTAGGCGGGGTCGTTCGAGCGGTGCGCGACGGGTGCCCGCTGCACCCAGTCCGGGTAGCCGCCGTTGCGCATCTCGCCGTGCGCCCACGGGCCCATGCGCAGCACGACGTCGAGGCCCTCCGTGCGGACCAGGTCGACGAAGGCGGCGACGTCGTAGCGATCGTCGAAGCGCGGCCGCCCCTGCTCGGGCACGTGGTGCAGCCACGGCACGTAGCACGCGACGACCGAGATGCCTCCGGCGCGCATCTGCGCAACGCGGTCGGCCCACCGCTCGCGGGGGACCCGCGTGTAGTGGATCTCGCCGGAGACCGGGATCCACGGGATGCCGTCGCGTCGCAGGCCGTGCGACGAGAGCTCGAGCCCCGGTCGGGTGTCCTCGTCGTTCGCCATATGCGGGCGCAGTGCGGTCGCACCCCATCCCGTGCTGGTCACAGACAGGCGTGTCACGGCTGCGGCTCGCGTCATGGTCGAAGTCCCGGCTTCCCTCGTCGATCCGGGCTGCTCCGCCCGTTGCATCGACTCTACTTTACTTCTGACTTTAGAACTAACTTGACAGCACTTTACGACCGAAGTACTGTCACCGGTTACAGGCACTCGGACCCGACCGATCGCCGCCCAGTCAGGAGCATCGATGCGCGACACGAGGAAGGCGCCGGTCGAAACCGGGCACGCGGGTTCGTCGACGCTCGAGCGCCGGCCGACGATCCGGGACGTCGCGCGGACGGCCGGGGTCTCCTACGGAACCGTCTCGCGATACCTCAACGGCGGCAAGAACGTCGGCAAGGCGAGCGCACTGGCCATCACGGACGCCATCGACCGCACGGGGTTCCGTCGCAACCGGCATGCACGGAGCCTCGCGACCGGACGGGCGATGACCGTGGCCTTCCTCCTGACCGAGCCGCAGGATCGCCTCTTCGGCGACCCGAACTACCCCATCCTCCTCAGGGCGCTGACGGGAGCGCTCGCGGAGCGCGGCTACGCCCTCGTGCTCATGACGGCCGCCGCCGACGACGAGCGCGCACGCGCCGTCGAGTTCGCAGCCGGCGGCCACGTCGACGCCGTCATCCTCGTCTCCTCGCACAGCGGCGACCCGATCATCGCCGAGCTCATCGCGGCCGGCGTCCCCACGATCTCGTGCGGCCGCCCCGTCGGCTGGGAGTCGACGATCGCGAGCGTCTCGGCCGACGACCGCGGGGGAGCCCGAGCCGCCGTCGAGCACCTCGTCGCTCAGGGATGCCGCGCGATCGGCGTCATCACGGGCCCGCTCGACCTCGGCGGCGCCGTGGATCGCCTCAGCGGGTACCGCGACGCGCTCGAAGCCGCCGGCATCGCGTTCGACTCCACGCTGGTGGCGGAAGGCGACTGGACGCTCGACAGCGGTCGCACCGCCGCCGCTCGCCTCGCGCGCGGCGACCTCGACGGGCTCTTCGTCTCGAACGACATGATGGCGGCCGGTGCCGTCGCGGCCCTCCGCGCCGCCGGCCGGCGGGTGCCGCAGGACGTCCGGGTCGTCGGCTTCGACGACACGGGCCTCGCCGCGACCTGCGATCCGCCGCTCTCCTCCGTGCGCCAGCCGTTCGCGGCGATCAGCCGCGAGATGGCGCGACTGCTCTGCGACGGCGCCGAGCTGCGGCCCGGCGCCGTCCGGCTCGACACCGAGCTCGTCATCCGCGGATCCTCCGCCTAGGCCTCCCAGACTCACGACTCCTGCATCACAACACACAGAGAAAGGGGACAGAGATGTCCGCATCCACCTCGAAGGGCATGCGCTGGACGCGCGGCGCCCTCGCCATCCTCGGCGTCGGCGCCGTCGCGCTCACGGGCTGCACCGCGGGGGGAGGGGGCGGGAGCGCCAGCGCCGGCGAGACCACCGTCACCGTCATGTACCAGAGCAACGAGTTCAGCAAGGACGACATCGCGGCGTTCGAGAAGGCGAACCCCGGTATCAAGATCGACTTCATCGAGTACGACGAGACCCGCCTGAACGCGATGCTCACGGCGGGCGACCCGCCCGACTTCGTGCGCGGAAGCCCGTCCGCCAACCTGTTCGCGCGTGGCCTGGCCGCTCCGCTGGACGACTACCTCGCGGAGAGCGACGTGCTGAAGAAGGACGACCTCCTGCCGGTCAACGACGCGTGGCGATGGGACGGCAAGACGCGCGGCGAGGGCAAGCTGTACGGCGTCATCAAGGACTTCAGCCCGGACACCACAGTGTGGGTGAACACGGCACTGCTCGCGCAGGCGGGCGTGGAAGTGCCGAGCGCGACGGAGCCGATGAGCTGGGACGACCTGCTGGCGGATGCGGTCAAGCTCAAGGCGGCCGGCATCGCGTACCCCCTCGGCATCGAGTGGCAGTGGGGAGTCTCGTCGCTGTTCCAGACGATGATCCTGCAGCAGGGCGGCACGGTCTACAACGACGACATGACGAAGGTCGACCTCGCGACGCCGGAGGCCGAGCGGGCGCTGCAGTGGCTCACCGACTACGGCACGGCCGGCGTCGGCCCGACGTCGCTCAACCCGCTCGCCGACGGCTGGGATCTTCCGGTCTACTCGACGGGCCAGATGGCGATGACGCTCGACGGGTACTGGTTCGGCGGCGGCCTGCAGAGCCAGGATGCCGCGGCCGTGGCCGGCACGTCGACGCTGATCCCCGCACCGACCTTCGGTGAACGGCTCAGCCCCGTGTTCGGCGGCGTCGGCGCCTGGATCCCGGAGGCGTCGAAGAACAAGGACGCGGCGTGGAAGGTCATGGAGTTCTTCATGGGCGAGGACCCCGCCGTCGCCCGCTCGAAGAGCGGCTGGGGCCTGCCGGTCCTCGACTCGCTGTGGACCAACCTGCCCACGGCCGAGCCTTACCAGCAGACCGCGATGGACACGGCCAAGGGCGAGCTCGACCACGCGAAGCCGCTCGCGGACTCGCCGTATATCACGGCGACGGTCTGGAACGACGCCATCGACAAGGTGCTGCAGTCCACCATCAAGGGCGAGGCGAGCGTCGACGACGCGCTCAAGACGCTGCAGGGCGAGATCAACGACGCACTCGCGCAGGGCAAGGACCAGCTGGGATGACCTCCGGCACCCTGGAGTCGGTCGCGGTCGCGAGTGTCCCCACTCGCGGCCGCGGCTGGCGCCGCTACCGCTCCTCGACGTTCTACCTGTTCGCCTCGCCTTGGATCCTCGGCTTCCTGCTACTGACGCTCACCCCGATCGTCTACGCGTTCGTGCTGAGCCTCACCAACTACGACGGCGCCTCCCCGATCTGGCGGTTCATCGGGTTCCGCAACTACGTCGAGATCTTCACGTCCGACCCCGCGGCGTGGGCGAGCCTTGCCCGCACCGTGCTGTACACGATCATCGTCGTGCCGCTGTCCGTCGCGGGCGGCCTGTGGCTCGCGATCCTCGTCAACCGCCGCATCCGGGCTCGCGGTGTCGTGCGCGCGATCTTCTTCCTCCCGTCCGTCGTGCCCGTCGTCGCGACCGCCATCATGTGGCGCCTGATCTTCAACCGCGACTCGGGCCTGCTCAACGGCATCCTCGAGCTCTTCGGCCTCGCCAAAGTCACGTGGCTCGCAGACCCCTACGCGTTCTACGCGCTCATCATCATGACGTTGTGGGGCCTGGGCGGCGGGATGATCATCTCGCTGGCAGCTCTCCAGGACGTGCCGGCCGAGCTCGAGGAAGCCGCCCGCATCGACGGCGCAGGCACGTGGCGGACCATCTTCAGCATCACGGTACCGATGATCTCGCCGGTCCTGTACTTCCAGGTCATCACGGGAGTCATCGCGTCGCTGCAGATGCTCGTGCAGCCGCTGCTGCTCTCCGAGACGAACCGCATCTCCGGGGCGAGCACGATCCCGCAGTCCACGACCCTCTACATGGTCGAGGTCTACAAGGAGTTCTTCCTCAACAACCGCTTCGGCTACGGCTCGGCGATGCTCTGGGTCTTCTTCGTCTTCGTCCTGCTGCTCACGCTGCTGCTGCAGCGGCTGAGCCGCCGATTCGTCTTCTACCAGGTCGCCACCGACGGCGACTGACCGAAAGCCATCGACATGACTCAACTCGCAGCCCAGCAGACACCGCTCGCGACGCCCGCCCCCGCGTTCACCGCCGGGCCTCGGCGGCGCCGCCGCACCGACGCCGACGCCCAGCGCGCCTCGGCGTACATCTACATCGGCGTCGTCGTCGCGATCGCGCTGTTCGGCATCCCGTTCATCTGGATCGTGCTGACGTCTCTCGCGACCCCCGCGCAGCTGTCCCAGGGCGCTCTCGGCCTGTTGGACTTCCAGCCCTACTGGCAGAACTTCGTCGACGCCTTCACGATGATCGACTTCCCCGCCTACGCGATGAACTCCGTCATCCTGTCGCTCATCATCTCGGTGCTCACGACAGCGGTCAGCGCGACGGTCGGGTTCGGATTCGCCCGACTGCGCGGGCGCGGGCGGAACCTGCTGTTCGCCGTCGTCATCGCCACGATGATGATCCCCAGCATCGCGACGCTCATCCCCACCTACGTGCTGTTCTCCCGGCTCGGGATGGTGGGGACCTACTGGCCGTGGGTGCTGTGGGGGCTCGCGGGGACGCCGTACCTGATCTTCCTGTTCCGGCAGTTCTTCACGTCGATCCCGCTCGAGCTCGAGGACGCCGCGATCATCGACGGGTGCAACTGGTGGCGGATCTACTTCAGCGTCTTCCTGCCGCTGGCCAAGCCCGTGCTGCTGACGTCGTTCATCCTGTCGTTCACCTGGACCTGGGGCGACTACCTCGCTCCCGCGCTCCTGCTGAACTTCAACAACACGACGCTCGCCGTCGCGACCGCGGCGGGCTACCTCGACCCGCGCGGCAACGGTCTGCTGACGGTGCAGGCCGCCGGCGCGATCCTCTACCTCCTGCCCGTCGTCGTCATCTTCCTGTTCGCGCAGCGCTACTTCATGGGCTCGGCCGTCAGCTCGGGCGTCAAGGGCTGAGCAGGGTCATGACCGCGGAAGCGCTGCTCCGATCCGAGGGATTCCCGGGGCAGCGCCTCCGCGTGCTGCCCCGACCCGTCGTCGGGAGGGCGCTGCGATCGGGCGTCACGTCCCGCCTGCTCGTCACCGACGCGGGCTTCTTCCCGAGGGCGTCGCGGCACGGCCGGGTCCGACCCCGCGGCGCGGAGGAGCTCATCATCATCGTGTGCGCCGAGGGGCGCGGCGAGATCAGCGTCGGAGGAAGGGCGCTCGAGCTCGGTCGCGGCGAGGCCGTCGCGATCCGGCCGCACGCGCCGCACTCCTATCGAGCCGATGCCGCGGAGCCCTGGAGCATCTGGTGGCTGCACGTGCAGG
This sequence comes from Microbacterium alkaliflavum, assembly GCF_044325405.1. Lineage (NCBI taxonomy): Bacteria > Bacillati > Actinomycetota > Actinomycetes > Micrococcales > Microbacteriaceae > Microbacterium > Microbacterium alkaliflavum. The sequence continues at coordinate 69,407 of NZ_JBIQWL010000014.1, forward strand.
GCGCGGAGGCCGACGGCTTCTGCAACGACATCTGCGATGCGGGGCGCGCCTACGCGCGCATCGCCCTGCGGGATCCGCTCTCGGCGACCGATGCGATCCGGGACGTGATCGCGCGCATGGAGGCGGACGCCACGACGGCCGGCCTCTACGAGGCCGCCGGTGCCGCCTGGCGGCTCCTCGCGGTGCTCGCCGCCGACCGGCTGCGCGGCCCCGCGGAGACGGGCGACCGCATCCAGCTGATCGTCGAGCACCTGCGACGGCATCCCGAGCAGCCCGTGCGCGTGGGCGAGCTCGCCCGCGCCGCGAACCTGAGCGTGTCGCACTTCTCCGCGCTCTTCAGCGCCGCGACCGGCTCATCCGTCGTCGACTTCGCGCGCGGCATCCGCATCGCCCGGGCCCGTGAGCTGCTGCGCACGACGGACCACCCCGTCGCCGCGATCGCGACGCAGGTGGGCTACCCCGATCCGTTCTACTTCGCCCGCCAGTTCAAGCGCGTCACGGGTGTCTCTCCGACCGAGTTCCGCCGGACCGCCTGACGTCGCGCGCCGGAGCCGGGACACCGGAGCGGGGGATACCGGTGCCCGGGCCTCCGGAGAATCGTCCAGGCACTGGCGTGATACGCCCATGGCCGCGCCGGGCGGCGCGCCGACAGACTCGCTGCGAGTCCGTCATCCCGGGCTCTTCGGACACTCGACGGGTCGGCGTCCGCACGACTGTCCGCGCTGACGCGGACGGTCCGCCCGACCCGAGGAAGGGAGCAGGGCACAGTGAGATCCGATAGGAGAGCGACCGCCAGGCGCTTCAGCATCATGGCGACGATCGCCCTCGTCGCGGCGCTGATGGTCCCGGCCATCGCCGCACCATCGGCCGTCGCGGCCGAGACGAGCGTGACAGTCGGCTACAAGGCGGTGACGACGCAGCGCGGCACCCCGAACCTCACGTACTACTCCTGCCCCGCAGGCTCGAAGTGGGACGTCTACAGCACCAACACGTGGGCTCCCGCGGGCTGCTGGTTCGAGATCGTGTTCTCGGGGCACACCGCCGAGCTCTACGGCACGACGCGCAGCGGCCACGGCACCGGCAACGTCTTCATCGACGACGTCAAGGTCGGGACGATCAACTACGGCACCGCGACCAACTCGACGGTGCGCCGCCTCTTCTCGTACGGCGGCATGACCGACGGCCCGCACACCCTCCGGCTCGAGGTCGCCGGCAACGGCGTCGACCACTCGTCGGGCCTGTTCAAGAGCGGCGTCCCCGACACGACCGACGCCCTCGACTGGCTCTACGGCGCCGTCAAGGACAAGGCCGCCGCCGATTACACGACCGGCTCGTGGCCCGCCTTCGCGGCGGCGCTCGCGACCTCGAAGCAGCTCGTCGACGCGAAGTCGGGCACGGCCGCCGAGCGCGAGGCGGCACGGGCCGCCCTGCAGTCCGCCTCGGACGCGCTCGTCATGGTGCGCGGGCTCCGCGACATCATCGAGGGCTACGCGTCGCGCGTCCCCGCCGACTTCACGCTCGACTCCTGGACCTCGTTCGCGGGCGCGCTCGCCGCGGCAGGCGATGTCGCCGCCGACCCGAACGCCGCGAAGGCGGCAGTCGTCGCAGCGAAGAACGCGCTGCAGGATGCGGCATCCGCACTCGTGACGACGTCGGAGGGCACCTTCCAGCCGATCTCGAACAACACCTTCTGGAAGGACACCGACGGCAACCCGATCTATTCGCAGGGCGGCGGCATCTTCCGCTTCGGCGACACGTACTACTGGTACGGCGTCCGCTACACCGGGGCTGCGCTCTACCAGGCCAACCCGACGAGGCTCTTCAACAACGACGTGACGTTCGTCTCGATCCCGGTCTACTCGTCGAAGGACCTCGTGAACTGGAGGTTCGAGAACGAGGTGGCCACAGCCAAGACGCCGCTGCACATCCCCGCCTCGAAGGGCGTGGGCTTCGCGCAGATGACGACGCTCGCGGACGCCTCGTGGCTCGGTCGCATCGGCGTCGCGTACAACGAGAACACGGGCAAGTACGTGCTCGTCATCCAGATGGCGCAGGACAAGTTCCCCGACCCCGACGGCCAGGCGGGCGTGCTGCTGCTGCAGGGCGATTCGCCGACCGACGACTTCGAGTTCGGCAACGTGCAGAAGCGCATCGTGAACTCGCCGACGGATGCGACGGGCGACCAGACGGTCTTCAGCGACGACGACGGCAACGACTACCTGATCTTCTCGAACAGCAGCGGCCGCGCTCGCGCGTTCGTGTCGAAGCTCGCAGAGTCGGACTCGCTCTCGATCGAGCCCGCCGTGCAGATCGGGTACAACCCGCAGGGTCGCGAGGGCAACGCGATGTTCGAGTTCGAGGACCGCTACTACATGGCGGCCTCGGCGCTGCACGGCTGGAACACGTCGCCCAACTACGTCATCCAGTCGCAGACAGACCAGATCCAGGGCGAGTACTCGGGCGAGTTCGTCCTGCCCGGCACCGAGATGGACTACAGCCACGTCACCCAGACGGGATTCTTCGTCACGGTCAAGGGCACCAAGAAGGAGACGGTCCTCTACGCGGGCGACCGCTGGGCGGACTTCGCGTGGAACGGCCTCGGCTACAACCAGTGGGTGCCGATCGACAAGGACGGCGACGGCCTGCGGTTCCACTCGGTGAGCGACTGGGAGTTCAACGCCGTCACGGGCGAGTGGCGCGTCGGGGCGAAGAACAACTACATCCTCAACCCCGAGTTCGCCGCCGACCGCATCATCGTGCCGCAGCTCACGGGCTGGACCAACCGGATCGACGCCGACTCGGCGAGCCAGGCCTTCATCACGAATGTCACCCCTGGCTCGCCCGGCACGCGCTTCGGGCTCAAGCTCGGCGCGACGACGGCCTTCTCGGGTGGCGTCTCGCAGACGGTCGACGTGCCCGACGGCGTGTACCGCTTCGCGCTCACGTCGAACACGACGGGCGGCTTCGAGTACGCACGCGCCGTCGTGACGGGTGCGGGCGGGGAGCGCTCCGTGCTCGACCTCAACCGCACGACGGCCGGCTGGCGGTCGTCCGAGCTGACCGACATCCCGATCTCGGGCGGCACGGCCACCGTCACGTTCGAGGCTCGCGGCAGCGGCGGGCAGTCCGTCACGCTCGACGGCCTGTCGCTCGTCCGCCAGACCGTCGACAAGGGGGCGCTCCACGCGGCCGTGGCGGCCGCGGCATCCCGAGCGCTCGGCGACTACTCGGCGCGCACCTGGCCGCGATTCGCCGCCGCTCTCGCGACTGCGCAGGCGGCCGACGGGTCGGCGACGGCGACGCAGTCGGCCGTCGACGCGGCCGCGGCAGGACTGACGGATGCCGCCGACGCGCTCGAGCCCGCTGTCACGGGTGTCACCCTCGCGCTGCCGAAGAGCCTGTACGCCGTGGGGGAGCAGGTCGGTTCCGTCACGGTCACGGCGAGGTTCGCGGACGGCTCTTCCGGGCTGCTGCCAGCTGACGCGTTCAGCCTGACCGGCTTCACATCGAGCGCGCCCGGATCGATCACGGTGACGGCGACCGTCGCTGCGGAGCGGCTCGCGACCGGGGCTCCTGTGCAGCAGGCGACGGCGACGGCGACCGTGGCGACGGCGTGGACCGCGACGGCCGTGTTCCTCGAGAACGCCCAGGTGGTGTTCGAGGGCACGCTCTGGAAGGCGTCGTGGTGGACGAAGAGCCAGAAGCCGGGCGACCCGTACGGACCGTGGCAGCAGCTCATCACCGCGCCGGACGGCACCGCGGTGTGGACGAAGTCGCGCATCTTCACCGCCGGCGAGGTCGTCGTGCACGAGGGCAGGCTGTACACGGCCAAGTGGTGGACGCGCAACCAGGCGCCCGGCGATCCGAACGGGCCCTGGCAGCCCCGCGGCTGATTGAAGGGGGTGGATGCCGCGGCATCCACCCCCGCTCGATTCGCCGACGGCGATCACGGACCGATCGACGGGGCGGATGGAGGATCCGCCGATCGTGTTGCGATCCGGCCGAGACTCGCGAGAGTGGTCGAGTGAGCAACTCTTCGCCCCGCGCCGCCACGCTCGTGCCTCAGCCCCTCTTCCGTGATCCGATCTTCGACGGGGCGGCCGATCCCACGATCGTCTGGAATCGCGGGGAAGGCACGTGGTGGATGCTGTACACGAACCGCCGCGCGTGGTCGCCGCCGTCGTCGGACGTCGCGTGGGTCCACGGCACGGACATCGGCATCGCGTCCTCCCGGGACGGCGGAGCCACGTGGGACTACCGCGGCATCGTGCCCGGTCTCGACCTGTCGCCTGGGCGGAACACCTACTGGGCGCCCGAGGTGTTCGACGACGGCGTGACCTACCACATGTATGTCACGGTTATCGAGGGCGTGCCCCGGCAGTGGGAGGGCACGCCGCGCACGATCAGCCACTACACGAGCCGCGACCTGTGGGAGTGGACGTTCGCGTCCCACCTCGAGCTGAGCTCGCCCCGCGTCATCGACGCGTGCGTCTCCCCGCTCCCATCGGGCGGCTGGCGCATGTGGTACAAGGACGAGGAGAACGGCTCGCACACCTACGCCGCCGACAGCGCCGACCTCTACGACTGGTGCTCGATCGGTGCGGCGGTCGTCTCGTCCGAGCACGAAGGGCCGAACGTGTTCCGCCTCGACGGCTGGTTCTGGATGATCGTCGACGAGTGGGCGGGCCTGCGCGTGCTGCGCTCGGACGACCTCGAGACGTGGGAGGTGCAGGACCGCATCCTCGACGAACCCGGCGCCGGAGCGGAGGACGGCACGATCGGTCAGCACGCCGACGTCGTCGTGGTCGGCGACGACGCCTACGTCTTCTACTTCACGCACCCCGGCCGCACCGGCTCGCCCTCGCCCGCCGACGAGGAGGGCCACGCAACGCGCCGCTCCTCGATCCAGGTGGCGCGCGCCCGCGTGGTGGACGGCCGGCTCGTGTGCGACCGGAATGAGCGGCTCGTGGCGCCGATCCTCCCGATCGGCGGTCCCTCCGACGCGAACTGAACCGCCGGGCGAGCATGAACACCGAAAACCGCGGTCGCGGCATCCCGTTACTGTTGAAGGGATGGGAAGTGCTCGGGCCGAAGCGGCGTATCTGCGTGCTCTGGCGGCGTTCCGGACTCCCACGCTCGATCTGCTCCACGGCCGCTACGCGCCCTTCGTGGTCGCGGCGCTGTCGATCGTCTTCACGGTCGACCGGCCCGCCGTCGAGATCTCCGACGCACACGCCGAGATCGCCGAGATCCTCGACGAGCTTCGGGCCACCGGGTACGACGACGGCGAGCGGGCGCTGCCCGTCGGCTCGGCCCGCGAGATCTGCCGCTACTGGGTGCGGGTGGGATGGCTCGTGCCGCAGATCGATGGCGACGTCGAGGTGTACCGCCTCACGGCGCACGCCGTCGGCGCGCTCGAGATCACCGGTCGCACGGCCGGCGGGCGCACCCGCGTCTCGAACTCCCGCGTCCGCACGCTGCTGGAGGCGGTCGAGCGGCTCTCCGACCATGCCGAGACCGATCCCGTGGAGCGGAGGGCGCGCCTTCTCCGCGAGCGCGCCGCACTGGATGCCGAGATCGCCCGGCTCGAGGACGGTCTGGCCGATCCGGTCGACGACGAGCAGCTGCTCGAGGAGGCCGAGAACGTCCTGCACCTGGCACGCGAGCTGCCGGCGGACTTCACACGCGTCGCCGAGTCGATCAAGGCGATGCAGCGCGACGTCGTCGCAGACCTGCGGCGCGACGTGCGACCGACGGGCGAAGTGCTCCGCGAGTACCTCCAGCGGGGTCAGCACGTCATGCAGTCCACCGTCGAGGGGCGGGCTTTCGCGGGCGCGCTGCGCCTGATCGGCGATCCCGAGCGCATCGACAGCCTCACCGAGCAGCTGCATAGCCTGCTCGCGAAGCCGTTCACGCGGCTCCTCGACGACGAGCAGCGTCGTGAGCTCGACGCGATCGGCCGCCGGGTCGAGCTCGGCGTCGAAGAGGTCCTCACTGCGCAGCGCCGCGCCTCCCGCGTCATCACGGGGCAGGTCCGCACGCACGATCCGATCCGCGACCGCCAGGTCGACGACCTGCTGCGCGACGTCATGTCGGGCCTGCAGGCCTGGACCCGCAGCTCGTCGCCCGATGCGCCCGTCGAGCCGCTGCGCAGCCTCCCCATGGCCGACATCGGCCACCTGCGGCAGTCGGTGAGCGACATCCGCCCGCCCGGCGCGCCCGCGCCGCTCACCGCCTCCGACGAGGAGGCGGAATTCGCGGATGCCGACACCCGCGCCTGGGGCGGGCCCCGATACGCCGAGCTCGAGGCCTACGTCGCCGGCCTCGGCGACCGCTTCGATCTCGGCGACGCGTTCCGGGCACAGGGCGGCGACACCCGCCGCCCTGTGGACCTCGTGGGCCTGCTCGAGATCGCACACCGCAACGGCATGAGTGAGGGCGACGAGGTCTCGGTCGTGGAAGCCCTCCGCCCCGACGGGACGACGCGCCGGTTCGCGTTCGCCGCCGTGACCGCCCGCACCGCGAAGGAGCACGACCATGACTGACACCGCGACCCTGAACGACGTCGAAGCGGGCGAGGTCGAGTCGGACGGCGTCGCGGCGGACGCCGTCGCGGTCGACGACGGCGAAGCGGGCGATGTCGCCGCCGGCGAGGCGTTCATCGCCCCCGCTGCGATGGAGGAAGACCTCGACGAGCTCTTCCCCGGCGACCGCGGCGTGCTCGATCCGGCGGTGCGGCGCGTCTTCGTTCACGTGCTGCAGCGGCGCTTCCTGCTCGCCGACCGCAGCCGCGACGAGTGGACGGTGCTACTGGACAACCAGCAGCTCATCGAGTCGCGGCTCAACGACCTCTTCGTGCGTCTCGTGGTCGACCACGAGCGGGGGGTCGCGTACAAGCAGCAGGTGCGCTCCGACGAGCTGGAGCTGCCGATCCTGCTCCGCGACGCGCCCTACACGCGCTCAGAGACGCTCGTGCTCGTGCACCTGCGCACCGTCTACCAGCGCGAATCCGCGGCGGGCGAGCCGGCCGCGCGCGTCGACATCGAGGACGTCGAGCAGACCGTCATGAGCTACTTCGTGGACGCCGACGGCGACACCGCGCGTCGCCAGCGGTCGATCCGCAAGGCGATGGACCGGCTAGCGCGCGACGGCATCGTCGACGAGGAGACGACGGGCCGCTTCCGCATCAGCGCGCTCGTCGAGATCGTGCTGAGCGCCGAGAAGCTGCGCGAGCTGCGCGACTGGCTGCGCACGCAGTCCGATCCGGCGAATGCGGGGGACGCGGCATCCATCCCCTCCGTCGACGTGTTCGACGACTCGGAAGAAGACGACGAAGACGCAGAAGAGGAGGCCGCCCTGTGACGATGCTCGACACGCTGTTCGGGCTCATTCCGGCGGCATCCCGCGGACAGCAGTGGCTCGCCGAAGACCTTCAGCTCGTCAACTGGGGTGGGTACGACGGCGCCCATCGCGTGCGGTTCTCGCCCGAGGCGACGCTCCTGTGCGGTGGGTCGGGCTCGGGCAAGTCGACGTTGATGGATGCCTACATCGCGCTCATGATGCCCCATACGACGCCGTTCAATGGGGCGTCGAACGGGGGAGTGACGGGTCGTCCGCGCGGCGACGAGCAGCGCAACATCCTGTCGTACGGACGCGGCAAGCTCGACGAGTCGCGCACCGAGGACGGCACGAAGATGCGCGTGCTCCGCGGTGACGGGGAGGACACCTGGACCGCCGTCGCGATGACGTGGCTCGACCACGACGGCTCCCGCTTCACGGCTGTGCGCGCGTGGTACATCCCCGCCGGTGCGCGCGTGCTCGAAGACACCGTCCGGGTGCGCGCGACCACGGACCGCGCCTTCGATCTGAGCTCGCTCGAGCAGGCGGCCGCGCTGCGCCTCTCCGACCTCGCCGTGAAGAACGCCGGACTCGACCCCGTCGGAACCGATCGCGAGTTCTCCGCTCGGCTGCACGCGGTGCTCGGCATCGGCGCCGCCGGGGCGGGCGCCAAGGCGATGAGCCTGCTCGCGCGCATCCAGGCGGGCCAGCAGATCACGACGGTCGACGACCTCTACAAGCGGCTCGTGCTCGAGGAGCCCGAGACGATGACGACGGCGGACGCCGTCGTCGCCCACTTCGACGGCCTCGAGAGCACCCGCACGCGCATGCTGACGGCGCGTCAACAGGTGGGCGCCCTCGAGCCGATCCGCGAGCTGCGCGGGAAGATCGCGGCCGCCGCCGAGCGCGTGCAGCTGATCGACGAGGTCGGCGGATTCTCCGACCCCGCCTCGGTCGCGACGCTCTGGCGCGCCGACCGCCGCCTCGGTCTGCTCCGCGAGGTCGAGACCGAGCTGCGCGACCGCAAGAACGCCGCCGACATCACGCTGCGCGAGAAGCGGGCGCTCGCCGACGCCGCCGAGGCCGAGCGCGACGGCCTCGTCGACGTGCTCCGTCTCTCCGGAGGCGACCGGCTCGAGACCGCGCAGCGGGAGCTGCGCGAGGTCGAGCGGCGCCTCACCGCCGTGCAGCGCAACCGCGACGTCCTCGACGGCGACCTGCGCGCGCTCGACGTCGAGATCGCGTCGCGCGACGAGTTCACCGAGCTCGTCGGCCGCGCCCGTGCCGAGCTCGCCGACGCCGACGCCAAGGCGCGCGCCCGCAGCGCGTTCGCCGACGCCGCGTCGGCCGAGAAGGGCATCGCGCGNACGGCGACCTGCGCGCGCTCGACGTCGAGATCGCGTCGCGCGACGAGTTCACCGAGCTCGTCGGCCGCGCCCGTGCCGAGCTCGCCGACGCCGACGCCAAGGCGCGCGCCCGCAGCGCGTTCGCCGACGCCGCGTCGGCCGAGAAGGGCATCGCGCGCGAGGTGTCGGAGCTCGAGGCCGAGGCCCGCCGCGCGGCCACCCGCGACAGCAACATCCCGCGTGCGCTCCAGGAGTCCCGTGAGCTGCTGGCGCGGGCCGCGGGGCTCGACGCCGACGACCTCCCGTTCGTCGGCGAGCTCGTCGAGGTGCGCACCGAGTTCGAGCCGTGGCGCGAGGCCTTCAACCTCGCCCTCGGCGGCTTCGCCACGACGCTGCTGATCGATGCGGCGCACGTGGACCGCTTCCGCGATGCCATCGAGTCGGTCCGCACGCCGGCCCGCCTGCGGTTCGAAGGCGTCCACACGGGTCTCGAGCCCGTCGGCGGCCTCGACGCGCGGACGCTCCCCGGCCGCCTGGACTACCAGGCCTCGCCGTTCACGGGCTGGCTGCAGGAGCGCCTCGAAGACCGTCACGGCTACGTCTGCGTCGACTCCGGCATGGAGCTCGCGCGCCACCGCACGGCGCTCACGATCACAGGCCAGGTCTCGCAGGGCAGTCGCGGCGCGCACGGCGGTCACGGCCGCGAGAACGTGCTCGGGTTCTCGAACGAGCGCCGTCTGAAGGACCTCGCGCGCCTGCTCGACGACGCCCGCGGGCGGCTCGCGCGCGCTGTCGCCGAGATGAACGCGGCCAGCGCCGCGCTCGACTCCGTCGACGCGCGCACCGCCGTGTACGCCAAGCTCGTCGACCTCACATGGGAGCAGGTCGACGTCGACGCGGTCACGGCGGAGCGCGACCGGTGGATCGCCGTGCAGGACGACGTGACGGCATCCAACCCCGAGATCGCCCGTGTGCAGGGCCAGATCGCCGTCGCGAAAGGCAAGGCGGCCCGCCTCCGCGAGGAGATCGCCCGCACGACGGTCGAGCGCGAGCAGATCGAGTCGCAGTGGAGCAACGTCATCGACGACGTCGACTCCGATCAGACGGTGGTCGACGCGGCCGAGGACGCGGAGCGGACGCTGACCCCCGAGCAGAGCGCGTTCCTCGACGACCGCTTCAGCCTGACCGAGCCGTCGAAGCCGGCGAGCGCTTCGGCAGCGCTGGACGGGTTCGCCGCTGCGCTCACGACCGCGGCGCAGCGCCTCGCCGAGGATCGCCGCGTTGCGGTCGACTCGCTGGAGCAGCAGCGCGACAGCGTGCGACGCATCATGGTGAGCTTCCTCGAGCGCTGGCCGAACCCGAACCTCCTGCCCGACCCGGACGCATCGATCGACGACTTCGAGCGCATCCTCGAGGCGCTCAAGACGAGCGGATTGCACGAGCTCGAAGCCGAGTGGCGCGACAGCCTCCTCAAGCTGTCGGGCAACGACCTCACGAACCTGGACTCGACACTCAGTCGCTCCATTCGCGAGATCCGCGACCGCATCGAGCCGATCAACGAGATCATGCAGGATCTGCCGTTCTACGACGACGACCATCGCCTCCAGATCACGACGCGCGAGAACCAGTCCGAAGCTCGCCGGCGCTTCCGGCGCGAGCTGCGCGACGTGCGCGCGCTGATCGAGGCGGCGTCCACCGACGACGAGCGCGAGCACGCGTACCGCCGCATGTCGCGTCTCATCAGCCACATGCGTCGCTCAGCACCCGACTTCGCCGATCTCATCGATGTGCGCAACCACGTGCGAGTGAGCGCCGAGCGTGTCGACGCGGCGACGAAGCAGCACGTCGCGCTGTACGACCACATCGGCGAGAAGTCCGGCGGCGAGTCCCAGGAGCTGATCGCGTTCATCGTCGGCGCGGCGCTGCGCTATCAGCTGGGGGATGCCGGAGCCGCGCGCCCGCGCTACGCGCCGGTCTTCATGGACGAAGCGCTCATCAAGGCCGACGCCCACTTCACGAAGCGGGCGATCGGCGCGTGGCGGGGGCTCGGCTTCCAGCTCGTCATCGGTGCTCCGAACGACAAGTACAGCGCCATCGAGCCGCACGTCGACGTCGAGTACGACATCCTCAAGGACACCCGCGGGCGCTCGTGGGCCAAGCCGAAGGTGGGGCTCCGGACGTGATCCCCAAGCCCGTGGTCGGGATCCTGGGTGCCGGCCGGTTCGGCATGGTGGTCGCGCGCCTCGCGACGAACGCCGGCTATCCCGTCCTCATCGCGGGCTCGGGCGATCCGAGGAGGATCGCGCTGCCGCACGACCTGACCGACGTGGTCGCCGCCACCGCGGCCGAGGTCGCCGAGCGGGCCGACGTGGTGGTGCTCGCCCTCCCGATCGGCAAGTACCGCACGATCCCGGCGGGGCCGCTGGAAGGCAAGCTCGTGATCGACGCGATGAACTACTGGTGGCAGACCGACGGGATCCTCCCCGATTTCACCGATCCGCTCACCTCGAGCAGCGAGGTCGTGCGGGACCACCTGCCGGGCTCACGGGTCGTCAAAGCCTTGAACCACATGGGCTACACCGACCTCCAAGACGAGGCCCGGCCGTCCGGGCAGGCCGACCGGAAGGCGATCGGCATCGCCGGAGACGACCCCGCCGACGTCGACGTCGTGGCGGACTTCGTCGACGGCCTCGGCTTCGACCCCGTCGTCGTCGGCAGGCTCTCCGACGGCGTGCGGCTCGAACCCGGCACGGATCCGTTCGGTGCCGACGTCGAGGCGGAAGAGCTCCGCCTCATGATCGACAGCTTCCCGACCTCGCAGCGAGGACGCCGGAGAGTCGCCGCGCAGCGTGCCACCCCGAGCGAGCGTGCAGACTCCGAATAATGGATCGCCCGCCTATCGTGAGTGCATGGACGTGCAATTCGTCGCGGGTTTCGGCCCCATCGTCACGGACGACGCCGCCTCCCAGGCGTTCTATCGAGAAGGCTTGGGCATCGCGCTCGACGAGCCGTCGCCCGGCTACCTGGACACGCACTCGCTCGGTGGCGTGAAGGTGTTCGCGCTCTGGCGGCTGGCGGATGCCGCGGCATCCACTTTCGGCACGGCGGAGTGGCCGAACCACCTGCCCGTGCCGCAGGCGTGGCTCGAGTTCGAACTCGCGTCACCCGAGGCCGTCGCCGCGGGGGAGCAGGAGCTGCGCGACGCGGGTCACGAGATCCTCACCCCGTCCCACGTCGAGCCGTGGGGGCAGACGACTGCTCGTCTGCTCAGTCCGGAGGGGATGCTCGTCGGGCTGTCGTACTTCGCGCAGCTGCACGAACACTGACCGGCCGGATGACAGTCGTGGTCGTCGAGGGCGAGAGCGATCGGATCGCGCTCGAAGTCCTCGGCGCGAGGATGCGCCGACGGCTCCCGCGAATCGCGATCGTCAATGGCGCGGGCGGCGCCCGCCGTGCCGTCGCCGAGCTGGGCGGGGAGAGGATCTTCGGACTGGTCGACGCGAACGAGCGCGCACAGTTCGAGAGCGTGATCGAACACGTGTTCGTGTGCGATCCCGATCTGGAGGGAGAGCTCGTCCGGGCGCTCGGCGTCGACGCCGTGGAAGCGCTGATCGCGGCGCAGGGCGAGCTCGAGTCGTTCCGGCGCCTGCAGAATCAGCCGGCGCAGCGCGGGAAGCCGAAAGGCGCCCAGCTGGCGCGGTTCTTCGGCGGACGCAGCGGCAACAAGCGTCGGTACGCGGGCCTGCTCGCCGCCGCCGTTCCCCTCGACCGAGTGCCCGAACCCCTCGCCGCGCTCATTCGAGCCGCCGCCGACGGGGGCGAGCCTCAGGACTCCGAGGGAACCAGCGGCAGCTCGAGTCCGTAGTTCCAGGAGAGGATCGCAGGCTGCTCGCGGTAGAAGCTGAGCACCGACACCGATCCGGCATCCAGGGTGATCTGGGCGCCGAAGCGCGGGGCCAATCGCAGGTAGACGGCGGTCAGGATGCGCAGGAAGTGGCCGTGCGCGACGACCGCGACGTCTCCCTCCACCATTGCGGGCAGCACTCGCGTGAGCACGCGCGATGCCCGGGCGGCGACCTCCTCCACCGTCTCGCCGGGCGTCTGACCGCGAATCACGCCGTGGGTGAAGGCGCTCCAGTTGTAGCCGAGCTCGCGGCGGATGTCGCGCGTCGTGCGCCCCTCGTAGCCGCCGTAGTCCCACTCGACGAGGAGCGGATCCACCTCCGCGCGCAGCCCCGCCAGCTCGGCGGTGCGACGTGCGCGCTGCAACGGCGAGGTCAGGATGAGAGAGAAGTCGTAGCCGGTCACGAGCTGCCCGGCTCCGCGCGCGAGGTCTTCCCCGCGAGGGGTCAGCGGAATGTCCGTGAGCCCGGTGTGCCGGCCCTGCTTGGACCATTCCGTCTCGCCGTGTCGCAGGAGGACGAGCTTCCCGGACGGGTTGTCGGGAGCGGGGTGATCGGGCAGCGGATCGTTGGTGGGCACAGGGCAACCGTAGTGTCGACGCCCGACGAGCGGGGAACGCGCTCCGGCATCCGACCCGCCGATCGTCGGTCCGAAATCGCTGTCCGCTCCCGGCGGACTCACGAGGATGCTTGACTGAATGACCGTGAGGCGCGTGACATCCGCCGACGCCGGCGATGCTGTGTTCGAGCGATGGGTCGCCCATTTCGTCGACAACCGGTCACGACACGAGGCGATCGAGGCCTTGGTCGACTGGGAGGTGCCTGCCGATCTTCCCGACCCTGTTCGTGCGGGCATGGTCAGGTCGTTCCAGAGGTTCGCGTTGGGCGAGGGCGGCGACGGCGAGCACCTGATGCGGAAGGCATCCGGGCGCAGCCGCGTCCAACGGGAGGCGCTCGGGATGCTCGTCGAGGAGGAGCAGCTGCATTCGGAGCTGTTCACCCGGGGCCTCCGGCACCTCGGCGCTGGGGAACTGGACGGCCATTGGTCCGACCGCGCCTTCACGTATCTGCGCCGATCGCTCGGACTCCGCACCGAGCTCGCCTTGTTCCTGGCGGCCGAGGCGGTGGCCATGCCGTACTTCGTGGTGCTCGCGCGTTCCGGACCCGACGAAGTGATCCGCGGCATCGGCACACGCATCGCCCTCGACGAGGAGCACCACCTGACGTTCCAGATCGACCAGCTGCGGCTCGGCTTCGCGGTGACACCGCGGGCGGTGCGAGCGCTCGTGTTCGCGGCATGGTGGTTCGTCGCAGTCGGCGCGGCGACGGTGGTCGCGATCGACCACGGCGCGGCGCTGCGGATCTGCGGGCTCCCCGTCCGCACGTACTGGGGCGCCGCGCTGCGCTCGTTCCGAAGGGCAGCGGCCGCCGCGCTGGCCTGAGCCCGGCGCATGCGCGTCCGCCTGGGTCACCAGGCGATGCGCACCTTCGAGCCGGATCGCCGCAGAGTCGCGGCGAGGTCCTCCACCCATTCGCGCGCGCCGGCAGCAGAGTCGGCTGCTTCGTAGATCGCCCACACGAGCGAGCCGACGTAGACGGTGTCGTCGGCGGCGCCGGCATCCCAAGCCTGAATGAGCGGCTCGAGAGACTGCGAGACGGTCTCGTCGTGGCGAACGAGCAGCCTTCGGATGAAGGCGTGCGCTGCCTCGCGGGTCAGTCCGCCGGGCCCCACGACGGGGAACAGCACGCCGTCGCTGATCTCCACCTGGAGGTAATTCCAGTCGGGCAAGGGACTCTCCAGACGCACGCAGGCCGCGTGTACGCCCCGGACTCTACACGGCGCCTCACCCGGCAGGGGTGAGCACCCAGCCTCCCGACACCGACGCTGGGGAGAATCGCACCGTCCTCAACCCAAGGAGACATCGATGGGCACGCAGAACCTCGCGCTGATCGTCGGATCGTACGACGACCCCACGGCGGCGTCGGATGACTACGAAGAGCTGCAGAGCGGGCAGGACGCCGGCGGCTATGAGATCGTCGGCGCCGTCGTACTGACCCGCGACAAGGACGGGAAGGTCCAGGTCACGGAGCACGGCGACAAGTCGGTCGCGCACGGTGCGGCCTGGGGTGCCGGCGCGGGCGTCGTCGTCGGACTGTTCGCGCCTCCGCTGCTCGCGGCGACGGCGGTCGGCGCCGGCATCGGCGCGATCCTCGGCAAGATCAAGAAGGGCCGCGAGGAGAAGAAGTTCGGCGACGACGTCGACGAGTATCTCGCTCCGGGCACCTCCGCGGTCGTCGCGGTCGTCGACGACCGCTGGGCCGACAAGGTCGAGAAGGCGCTCCTCCGTGCGGACAAGCGCATCAGCAGGGCGATCGACACCGATGACTACGAGAAGCTGCAGAAGGCGATCGAGGACTCGGCCGACGACATCGTGGAGCAGATCAACTCCTAGTCGCCGTCACAGCGTCCCGGCGTAGTGCGACACGTGGTACGTGTGCGACGTGCCGGGCGGATCCTGCAGCCACGTGCTGACCATGAGGTGCAGGTCGCCGACAGAGCCGGTGGAGTAGGGGTGGATGAACCCGCCGTACAGCCACGGCTCCTGGTCGCCGGTGACCTGCACCTTCGGTTCGCTCCATGGACCCTCGGGACGTTCGGCCCGCCGGGAGACGATCCGGCCCGGCAGCGAATACGTCATCGCCCACGCGCCGTCCTGCAGAAGGCGCACCGACGGCTCGCCGAACGGCTCCTCGGGGAGGACGGAGGTGCAGGGCTGTCCCCACCGCCAGCTCCTGGTCTTCTCGCTCCATCCGAAGGGCTCGTACGCCTCCCCGTCGAGGATGCGCTGCCACGGCACCCGCTGCAGCATCATCGGGCCCTTCTGCCGGCCTGCGCGCACAGAGTAGACGTACACGAACCTGCCGTCCCGCTGCATCGTCCACATCTGGAAGGGGTCGAGGTTGGCGGCGTCGTTGGCCCACGCCGCCTCGGGCACGTCATGGAAGTCGTTGCCGTTGTCCGAGTAGGCGAGCCCCGCCCTGCCCGTCTTCCACGGCGCGCTCCAGTCGTACACCGCCATGTAGGACAGCACCTGCCTGCCGGTCTCGGGGAACGAGACGGCGTCGTTGGGGATCCGCGTGATCTCGGCGTCGAGGTTCGCGAACGGCCTCGGGAAGTGCATGTAGTCCATCAGCTGCGGCGCCCGACCGTCGCCGAGCACCCGCGCGGCTGAATCGAACACGATCCCATCCGGCGCGGAAGGCTGCGCATTCGATCGCAGCATCACCGGCGATCGCCAGTCGTTCCCCTCTTCCGGCCATGCCGACGCGAACGTGTCTCCGAACAGGAAGCCCACCGACCCGTTCTCCAGCAGATACGGGATGCCGAGATCCGTGCCCGCCACGCGCCATCGACGCGCCGTGTCCAGGTCGGCGCCGGTCAGCCGCTTCACGAAGTGCGCGGGCTGCCGCGCCAGCTCCTCCCACTCCTGTCGAAGCGGCGGCGCCGGGTGCACGCGCTCCTGGCCGACGATGTTCTCGCGCCACTTCTTGTCCGGTTCCAGCCGACCCGCGCCCCCGCCCATCGCAACGTCCTCTTCGTCGTCCACGGATGGTCGCCACGAGACTGATCCCGGTCCGTGGCACCTCAAGTGTCGCGCGCGGCGCTGAGTCGCGTCCACCACGCGGGCTCAGCCGGCATCCCGACTCTCCGGATGGTCAGGCCGTCGAAGCCGCCCCCCGGGAACACGCCGGTCGTCATGGCGGTGGCCCGCACGCTGCGCGGCGCCAGCCGCTCAGCGGCTCTCGCGGCCCGCGACCCCACCTGGACCGCTCGCGGATGATCGACGTCTGCGCCATCATCGTCGACACCCACCCCGGAAGCCGACGCGCGGGGTCTGAGTCACCTCGCGCCCGCCAGTCGGGACGTCGACAGCCACGGCCGTCGCCGCTCGATCACCCGAACCAAATGCCCGTGTTCACGCCTTTGCGGTGGTTCACTGTTCCCCCGTCGATCGGGGCCGTCTCGTGGCCGGCGAGCTCGTGCACCCATGGCGGATGCTGATCTATCGACACCGAGCCCGTGCCGCTCGTGAAGTACGTGACGACCGGCGGGCTCGCGACGAACGCGGCAGCGAGGGCGGGGGCACCTGCGACGCGCACGAAGGCCTCCCGCGCGTACAGATCTCGCATGAACACGGCGAACGTCTCGGGATCGCTCGGTGCAGGTTGCTCCGATGCGCCCGGGATCTGTGAGAGCAGCTCGCCCACGATGGCCTCACGCTGCGCAGCCGATAGCCGATCGAAAGCCGCGGCGTACGCCCTGTCGGCGATGCTGCCCGGGACGTATCCGAGCACGTAGGCGTATCGCGACATCAGCTCCTCATCGCCGATCGGATGCGATGTGTGTCGCTTGTTCACGAGCCCTCCCGCTTGATGAGCGCCAGGGTACGCCTACCCGAAGCGCTCCGTCCATGGCGCAGTGGTCGGGCTTCAGAGACCGGGGCGTGAGAGTCGGAGCAGGGTGCGGGCGAGGGCGTAGCGGGTGCGGCCGGTGGCCGTGCGCGGGTCGTAGCCGAGGGTCTGGGCGAGGGTCGCGATCTTCTCCTGCACGCTCGAATGGTGTCTGCCGAGCCTCGTCGCGGCGGCGCGGGCACTGCCGGAGTCTGCGAACGCGTCGAGCAGGTCCAGGGCGCGCCGGTCGAGCGCCGCGAGGGCGGCGGCGTCGGGATGGAGCTCGAGGCGTCGGTCGGCGACATCGGCCAGCAGGAGGATCGCGCCGAGGGCCGCCGCGTCGATGACGGGATTCTCGTCTGAGCTGAGGCGGAGCGCGACGAGCGCTGAAGCCCACGATTCGGCTAGTCGAGCGGGTGGGAGAGGGATGCCGATGCCGGCTCTCCCGTCGCATCGCAGACCTTCGCGGTCACGGCAGAGCAGTGCACGGGCGAGCCCGCGTGAGGTTACGACGATCGCGGTGGGGCCGATTTCGGGCGCTGCCACGTCGGGAGGAAAGGCGACCGCGCTCAGAGCCGGCTCGGCGTCGAGATGCAGGCGTGCCAATGCGGTGCCGCGCTCCTGGTCGGTCGCGAGACTGCTGAGCACGATCTCGATCGCTCCCGCACTGTCCGTGGCACGCCGGGCCGTGGTGATCGCGAGGGCGATGGCGAGCCGTTCGAGGACCATCGCATCGTTGGCGTGTGCGGCGCCCTCGCGCTCGATCCACACCGTCGCGTCGTCGCCGGCGTCACGGGACGGCCAGTCGCGCGATGCCGGAGGCTGTCGCTCCAGGGGGCGGCCGTCCGGCCCCACGCGCACGATGCGCCCGGGCATCTGAAGACCGACAGGGACGCCGGTCAATGCGGCCGCGCTGCGAACGAGGCTCTCAGCCCCCACGCCCGACGCGACCAGCGCATCGAAGTACGAGACGACTTTGAGTGTCTCGCTTGCCTGGGGATCGAGCGCCGTGAGGCGCCCCAGAAGCTCCTGCATGGTCCGGGCTCCGTTGCACGTCTGCGGTCAACGATAGTCGCGACCGCACGAAGAGGGCCGGGGCCGCGGGCCAAACGGCTCCGCGACCCCGGGAGAGCTCAAGAGCCCAGGATGCGGTCGAGCCAGCTTTCTCGGGCCGCTGTCGCGGCGCGGGACACGGTCGCGTGCGGGACCATCTCGAACCCGTGGAATCCGCCTGCCCACACGTGCAGCTCGGCCTGCACGCCGGCCTCCCACAGTTTCGTCGCGTAGGCCACGTCCTCGTCGCGGAAGACTTCCGCGCTGCCGCAGTCGATGTAGGTCGAAGGGAGGCCGGACAGATCCGTCGCGCGTGCCGGGGCGGCGTAGATCGAGACGTCGTCGGATCCCCTGCGGTCGCCGAGCAGCGCCGTCCACCCCGTGACGTTGGATCCCCGATCCCAGACGCCGATGCCGTCGATCTGCTGCGTCGACACCGTCGCGTCGCGGTCGTCCAGCATGGGGCACATGAGGAGCTGGCCGAACAGGGCGGGTCCCTGACGGTCGCGCGCGAGCAGGGCCGTTCCGGCCGACAGTCCGCCGCCGGCGCTCCCGCCGCCGATGAGGATTCGGGCGGGATCGACGCCCAGCTCGTCGGCGTGCGCTGCCGTCCAGACCAGGCCCGCGTAGCAGTCTTCCACGGGATACGGGTCGGGGAACTCGGGAGCCAGACGGTACTCGACGCTCACAAGCACGGCGTCGTGGCGATCGATCGCGCTGAAGAAGCCCTCGACGCCGTCCATCCGGCCGCCGATGATCATGCCTCCGCCGTGCGTGTGATAGATGCCCGGACCGGTCCCCGTGTGGCGCTCCTTCGCGATGACGGTCACGACGATGTCGTCACCGAGGTATCCCGGGATGATGACGTCTCGGCGCGTGAGGCCGAGCGCCGCCATCCGAGCCTGGAGGGCTTCCGGGTCGGTGAGCGGATTCGCTCGGAGCACCGGGATCAGATCCGGGGTGAACGTCGCCGGCAGCTGTTCGCGCAGAACGGTCAGGGCGGCCTCCAGCTCGGGGTCGAACGGCGGGCGTACAAGGGTGTCGGTCATGGTGAACTCCATCGTCCAGTGCCACTCTTTCATGGCAGCTGTCGACCATGCTGACTGTGGGCGCATGAGCGCGGCACCCGCCGAATGGGGCCGATTCGCGGCATCCCACCCGCCGACCGGCGGCTCGGATTCAGCCCGGGTAGTGCGTCCGGTGATGCGGTGGAGCGCCGGTGCGACCGGTTATCGACCGACCTCGATCTCGTCGAGATCCTTGCCGACGACCAGCCGCCCGCTGAATCCTCGCCCTGCCTGCCGCCACCGAGAGATCGAGTTGTCGCCGGGCGCGAGGTGGTTGAGGACGAGCGTGCCGGCGCCCGCCGACTCCGCGACGCCGCCGACATCCTCGATCGTCGTGTGGGACTCGAGCAGATGGCGCAGCGTCGCCTCGGCGGCGGGCGTCCGCGGCTCGGGGAAGCGAGCCTCCGCCCACTGCCGGTCCATGACCTCATGCACCAGGACGTCGGTGCCCTGGGCCAGCTCGATCAGGTTCTCCGAGGGTGCCGTGTCGCCCGAGAACGTCACCGACCCCTGGTCCGTGTCGAATCGGAAGGCGAAGGACGGGAACACCGGGGAGTGCTCCACCAGCGTCGCCGTGACTCGCACTCGTGAGTCCTCATGCACCGCGAAGGGGCGGATGCGCGGCATCGGCGCGTGGTCGACAGGTGCCTCCACTCCGGCGGGGAGCGTGATGTCGTGTGGGGCGAAGGCCGCAAGTGGCGAGACGCCACCGCTGCCGCGGAGCCGCTCGTTCAGATCTGCCGCGAACGCCTCGCTGATGCGCTCGGTCATTCGGACGGTGCCCGCGGTGGGCTCGTCGGCGGCGATGACGACGGGGTCAGGGCGGTTGCCGAGCACGGGAGGCAGGCCTCCGCGGTCGCCGGGACCGTAGATGGGCACGGGGTGGGCGCCATCGGTGATCCCGTTCCACATGCCGTTGATGATGAGGGACGCGTACTCGGCGAGATGGTCGGAGTGCATGTGCGTGAGGAACACGCCTGCCAGCCCCGTGAGGGGGCGGGCGCTCGGTGCCGTCGAGGTGCTCAACCCGGCGTCGGCGGCTCGACCGAGCGCGCCGTGCCCCAGGTCGACGAGGTAGAACGCGTCGCCGACGACGACGGCGGATGCGACTCCGGCCCGACCGCTGTAGAGCGTGGGTCCACCGGCGGTGCCGAGCAGAACCAAGGTGGTGCCGCCGGTGCGTGGCCGACTCAGGGGTGCGCTGAAGGAGCCGGGGAGCGCTGCACCGGTCGTCGCAAGGCCCGCGATCCCGGCCAACGTCGACACGCCGGCCGCTTGGATCAGCCGTCGACGTGACAACGAGGACTGCTGCGCGACATCGTCCTGCACGGGTCTGTTCTTCCTCGACATCGAGCTCACCTTCGGTTCCCTTGCTTCGAACGGATTGACTCCCCGATTATCAGGTGAACTGAAACTCACGTCAACGGTCAGTCGCTCACGACGGCGACCCGCGGATTCTGGTTCACTGATGCCAGGACGCCTCGCCGGGGGCGAGAGACCGACCCCGCGTCAGCGAACCGGAGAGATCATGGTGCGAGCGACTCGAGACCGGACCGTCCAGCGCGCGCCCGAGGCCGCGCCGAGCGAGTGGCGGCGCCTGTTCTCACGGTCGACCATCGTCATCCTCGTGATCGCATGGGCCACGACGATCGTGTTCCTCACGATCGGACACGAGTGGGTGACGCATCCGGCGAACGCGGCAGTGGCAATCGGCTGCTTCGTCGTCATCCTGGGCGCGATCATGGTCGCCGCCTTCGGGGTGGTCAGCCATGCAGAGCATCTCGCGGAGAAGATCGGCGAGCCCTTCGGAACCCTGATCCTCACGCTGACGGTCGTAGTCGTCGAGGTCGTGCTGATCGCATCGATCATGCTCGGCCCGGGCGGGTCGGCGACGATCGGCCGCGACTCGCTGTTCGCGGTCATGATGATCATCGTCAACGGCGTCCTCGGCCTCACGATCCTCCTCGGCGCGCTGAAGTTCGGACCGCAGCGGTACAACATGGAGGGCGCGTCGATCTACATCGCGATGATCGCGGCGCTGTCGCTGGTCACGCTGGTGCTGCCGAGCTTCCTCAGCTCCACCAGCGACGGCAGCCTCGTCCCGCTCCAGTCGATCGGCATCGCCGTGCTCTCGGCGGCCTTGTACCTCTTCTTCCTCTTCATGCAGACTGGCAGCGACCGGGCGCTGTACCAGCAGCCGCTCCCGGCGGATTCGCCTCCCGCCCCGGCGCCTGCGCACAGCAAGCCCACCGCCAGGGAGGTGGTCGCTCGCTCGGTCCTTCTCGTTGCCACGGTGCTGCCCATCATCCTGCTCGCACATGATCTCGGCATCCTCGTGGACCGTGGTATCGAGCTCACGGGCGCGCCGGTCGCGCTTGGCGGCGTGATCATCGCGATCATCGTGTTCACGCCGGAAGCGATCACCGCTGTCCGTGCGGCGCTCGCCAACGAGAACCAGCGCGCGCTCAACCTGGGCCTCGGCGCGTTCGTCTCGACCGTCGGCCTGACGATTCCCGCGATCCTCGTGATCGGCTTGGTCACCGGCCAGCCCGTCATCCTGGGGGAATCGCCGGGCAACATGGTGCTCATCTGCATCACCCTCGTGATGACGGTGATCACCTACTTCGCGCCCAGAACCACCGCCGTCCACGGCGCCGTGCATCTCATGCTGTTCGGCGTCTACGGCGTCCTGCTCTTCGCACCCTGACGCCGGCCGGTCTGGTCGCGGACGACCGGCAGGGCGATAATCGCTCGCATGAGGCTCCGGATGCTGGTGCTCGCCATCGCCTCGCTCCTGCTGATCGCGGGCACCGTCCTGGTGTTCGGGGCGTTCGACGCCCACTCGCACTCCGTGAGCGACACGATTCGGCCTTTCCTCATCACGATGGCACCGATCTGGGCGGCCTTCGGGCTGGCCTGTTGGATGGCGATCAGAGCGGGAACCGCAGGGCGCGACCACCGTTAGGTCGCGCCTGGGAGTCGGCGCAGGCCTGCGCTCACGCGGGAGATGACCGTGGGGACGCCTCGTT
>NZ_JBIQWL010000015.1:0-86341 GCF_044325405.1 Microbacterium alkaliflavum
GGCAGCAGATCGCCCCGGTCTCTCAGTGGTGAGAGCCGGGGCGATCGGTTGGCCGGCGTTCAGGCTCGGCCGGGCCCGGAGCGCATTGCCGGTGTGGGCGTCTCTGAGCTCCTTGCATCCGGCGCGTTCGATTCGGGGGTCATCACCGTCCCAGGCCCAGGAGTGGGGGGATCCGGCGGCCGCGGTGAGTCTGCGGCCGCTGCGCGCCCGAATGCCTCGCCGATGAGGCGCAAGAGCTCGGGACCGCCGGGCTCGTTGATCCATCCGCCGGTGGACTCAGCCATGGTCGGACGCCGGCGTGCTCGAGGCGGGTGCGCAGCTCGTGCAAAGGTCCTCGGTCTCGCTGACCCACGTGCAGCCGAGGAAGCAGGCGCGGTCGTCCGTGCATCCGCAGCTGCGGCAGGTGCGGATGACGTCGAGCTCGACGCTGATGCCGGCCGCGGCGAGATCGTCTGCCATGGCGGTGACCCGGTCGAGGAGGTCCTGCGGGGCGATCGACGGGACGGTGATGCCGACCGTGACCGGCTCGGTTTCGTTGAGGCTCATGGGTGCTCCTGCCGGTAGGGGTTCGATGGGAACTTGTATCCCTCCACGGGATCCGGGTGCATGGCCGCCTCGAGCTCCGCGTCGACGCCGCGGTCGAATGCCACGGCGCATCGCTCCTGCACATCGCTCTGCAGTGCCGCATGGACGGCGAGGAGCGCTGAGAGCGCTTCTGAGAGCTCGATCTCGTGGTCGGTGGGCCGGTGGGTCACGTTCCCGGCGAGGGCGGCCACAGCTGCCCTCGCTCGCTCGAGGGTGGCAGTCTCGGCGTGGGGTTCGGTCGGTGAAGTCATTTGATCGGCTCTCGGTGGGGGGTTCAGTTCGCGGTGATCATGAGCTGCTGGCGTTCCTCGAGCTGCGCGATCGCCTTCTCGGGGACGTGGATGGTCTCGAGGCTTTCGATCAGCTTCTGTGCTCGACGGTAGGCGAGGGTGCGCTCGGTCTGCGAGGCGGCGGAGTTCTCGGCCATGTCGAGGAGGGTGCGGATCTCCTTGATGAGCTTCCGCTCGGCGAGGGGCACGCCCTTCTGTCCGAGACGGCGTGCGTTGCGTTCTGCGGCGTCCCACGCGACCGCGAAGGCCTCGACGGCCTTGGGGTACGGCAGCGTGGTCAGATCGACGCCCGCGGGCAGGTCTGCGGGCAGCTCGCCGGCGGTGTCGCGCTGAGTGCCGGCGGCGCGCATGGCCCGCAGCATCGCGTAGGTCTGCGGGACGTTCGGGTCGGTGAGTGCCGGCAGGAAGAACAGCGAGTCCCAGTCCGTCTCGGAGTGCACGATCTTGCGCAGCAGCTCGTTGTGGCGGTCGTGGAAGCCCTGCCAGGCTGCGGCGATTCGCTCCTTGGCCACGCGCTGCGCCTCGGCCGACTTGTGCGCGGCACGGATGCTGCGGCGAGCGCGCCCGGCGGCGATCGTGATGATCCAGATCAGCAGGACGGTGAGGATCAGAGCGCCGATGACGCCGAAGACGATGAGCAGCCAAGTGAGATCCAGGGGCTGCGAGGTCTGCTCGGGCGTCGTGGTGGGCTGTGCGCTCGTGGATGGCGTCGACGTCGGCCGCGGTGTCGGTGTGCCGCCCTTGGGCGCGTCGTAGGAGCCCATGAGCCACGGCAGGCCGAAGGCGCCGGCGACGGCGAGCAGTCCCATGACGAGGAAGCCCCACCCGGAGCCGTCGCTGTAGCCGCTGTTGAGGTTCCGGAAGAGGCGGGCCACGCCCATGATCACCATCACGCCGGCCATCAGAAGAAGCATGGGTGTGATGAGGGTCGAGATCGACGAGGCAAGCACGTCGACCACGTCGAAGAGGTGGGACCCGTCGTCTGGGGCTGACGTGGCGGTGAGGGTGGTGAGGAACGACATGTGCTCTGCTCCCGTGGGTTAGGTGACTTGACGATCCCTATATTAGTCACGCTCACAACGCAAAAACTAGTGTCTCCCGTGTGTTCGCGTGAGTCTAGTGCGGCCGTCGGACGGATGCCCTATATTGGTGCATGTAAACCGCCTAAAACTAGGAGTGATGATGGCGAAGAGTGAGATCGTCGGCTATGCGGATATCGCCGACATGATGAAGATCTCCGTGCCCGGTGTGATGAAGGCGGCGCGCACGGATCCGAGCTTCCCGAAGCCGATAACGCCGCCCTCGCTGCGCTCCCCCGGCTGGGACCGGCAGGTGATGCTGAAGTACATCGAGCAGCGTGGCGCGAGGACGTCTGGCCGCGCCGGTCGACCGCCTGCAGAGGGCACCAAGCGCTACAAGTTGCCGGCCGAGAGGAACGTCGAGATCGAGCAGCGGATCCGCGCTGCCGGCACGTTCGCGGAGTTCGTGGCGTTAGCCGAGATCTCCGACAACGCGCTGCGCCAGCGCTTCTCCGGCAAGACGACGTGGCGTGAGGCCGAGCTCGAGCGGTTCGCGAAGCGGCTGGGCACCACGTTCGAAGAGCTCACCGGGATCCGCCGCTGATGTCCCCGCTCATCCCGCTCGTAGCCATCGCGCTGTGCGTCGTCGTCCTCGTGGCGATCGTCGGCATGCGCGGCTGGCCGATCATCGCCATCATCCTGGTCGCGACGAGCGGTGTGGGCATCCTGATCGTGGCGATCGTCACGATCATTCGAGCGTTCCAGCCTCGCCGGCCGGCACGTGTCGTGGTGCACCGATCGGAGGCCCCTCGTGACCGATGAGACGTCCCCGGACCCCTGGGCAGACCGGCAGCTCGCGAGCGTCCTCGCGAACGCTCTGGGCGCCTTCGGGCACCGCACACGGCTGGATGCCAACGTTGCGGCGAAAGAGCTCGGCGTCAGCCCGTCGACGGTGCGCCGCTGGGTCCGCAACGGCATCCCGGAACGGCGCCGCGACCAGGTCGCTGCCCTCGTGGCTCCGGAGACCTCCGTGCTCGAGCGTGAGCGCCGCGAGCTGCTATTCGCCCGTGAGGCGCTGTGGGACATCGCCGGCCGCGGCGCACCGATCAGCGACTCCTGGAAGCGGGACGGCTGGCTGCGGCCTCATCTGCTCACCGTGGTGGAGCTGCGCGATCGCGGGGTGCTCGTGGTGCGGCTCACCAACCCGGACAGCGGCGAAACGAGCCGGCGGCTGCGCGCCGACGGCGGTGAGGTCATCGAAGAGGTCGAGTTCCGCAACAGGTTCCGCGCCCAGGTCGCCAAGGGCGAGCTGCTCGAGGCGGTCGGGCCCTCCCGGGTCATCGTCCCCTCGGGGCGGATGACCCGCGGCCGCACGCAGGCCTGGCTGGCGTCGGCGCCGCGGCCGACGCTCGAGTGGCTGCGAGATCACCCGCAGGTGAGGATCCCGGTGACCAAGCCTCGCAAGAAGAAAGAGCCCCGGCCGGAGTGAATCCGGACCGGGGCTCTCCCCTGTGGGCAGCTCACGCGAGACGTGCTGCGAGCTCGTCGATCTTGTCGGGACGGAAGCCCGACCAGTGGCCCTCGTCCGTGACGACGACGGGCGCCTGCAGGTAGCCGAGGGCCTTGACCTGCTCGAGCGCTGCGGGATCCTCAGAGAGGTCGTGGATCTCGTAGTCGATGCTCTTCGCGTCCAGCGCGCGATAGGTCGCGTTGCACTGCACGCACGACGGCTTGGTGTAGACGGTGACGGTCATATGCGATTCACCTCCTCTCTCTCCGAACTCTGTAACTTCGGAAGTCTGGTGCCCGGTCATCGTGATGCCCGGGGGTCGCTGCGGTCGTCGCCGGCGTCGATGCCGTTCATGCTCATCCCGGAGATCTTGCCGATCTTCCAGTCGTCGACGTACTTCTCACTGAGGACGGCCTCAAGGTACTCGCGGGCTGCGACGTCGCCGCCCATCGCCCAAGCGCTGCGGAAGTTCTCGTACTCCTCAGGCGTGAGCTTCTGCTGGATCGTGCGATCGCGTGAGTAGTCACGCGGCCCCTGGGTTCCGGTGACGGAGACCTTCACGCCGCCCATCGGGATCCGCTGGTTCGCTCGAGCTCGGCGCACCATCTGCTGGCGGCCACGCTTGGTGGTGACGGCCTGACGAGCCTTCTTCTTGAGGTTGTTCATCACGGTCTGCTTGGGGGTATGGACGCCCTTGAGCCACCGCTGCACCGTGCGCTGGCTGACGCCGAGCGCCTTCGCCGCGTCGGCCGTAGAGATCTTCGTGACGGCCTTCTTGACGCCGCCCGGTGTCGTGATCGTGCGGGTCGTCGAGTACAGCGTGCGCAGGTGCTTCGCCACGTCGGAGGCTTCTGCTCCCTCGGTCCCCGGAGTCGACGGCTCGGACTCGGATCCGAGCCAGCTGATCGCCTGGAACAGGGTGTTGCGCTGCTTCAGCGCATCGTCGTCGGTTGCCATGGTCTACTCCTTTCGTGGATCAGATGAGCTCGCTGAGGTGGGACTTGCCCTCGTAGCGGCCGTTGCCGGTGAGGAACTGCAGGTGCTCCTGCAGCATGGCTGAGCCCTCGTACTTGAACTGGCCGAGCCCGCGGCCGTAGTTGCGCTGATCGCCGGGCCATGCGGCATCCGGGTCGGTGAGCGGTGACGTGTAGAGGACGGTGTCGCGGGTGATCGCGACAGGCCAGCGGCCGGTCTCGTCGCCGATCTTCTTGACGCGGCGGAGGATGTTCGCCCGGGCACGCGCCTGGATCGCGTGGTAGCGCTCGGGGGCGAAGCCGGGCTTGCCCTCGTGGTGCTCGAAGCTGGCCATCAGACCGAGGCTGCGGACGTAGACCTCCTTGAGGAGATCACGGGCGGCCTGCGCGTCCGGGTCGGCGGTGTCGAGCTCGGTGCGGGCGTTGCGGATCCGCTCGTACCAGGTGTCCAGCAGCCGGGTGTGGTTCTCCCACGTCCAGGCCTCGAGGATCTCGAACTCGTAGCCCCACTCGATCGCGAGCTCGAGCGTCGGGGTCGAGACCCAGGACTCGAGGCCGGCGAGGCTCTTGTCGCGGTTGATCGGGTCGAGCGGGTTGGGCACGAGCCACTCGGCACGCTCGGGAAGGTTGACCTTCCAGTAGCCGGGGAGCTTGCGATCGAACGCGACCCCGTTCGGGTGATAGGACGGCTCACCGATGCCGAGCTCGCAGCCGCTGACGCCGGCGAGGTAGCTGCCGCCACGGTCGTAGGCGTGCAGCCAGCGGTGCTGCAGCTCCTCCTCGGTCGGCTGGCGGTGCCAGTTGATGTCCATTTCGAGCGTCGGGATCGTCGCGGGCTCGACGGGCTTGTGCGGCGTGAACCGGGCAATGCGCTCCTCCTTCGAGGGCGCCAGGTGGAACATGAGGTCCTGCCCGGTCGTGGAGGCGTTCACCGCATACGGCGTCTGCAGGGCGCTGGCGAACAGGTCGAGACGGTGTGCGAGGACGGCCGGGCTCGGGTCGTCGCCGATGAGGTGCTGGAAGTCGTCGCGCAGCGCGGGGATGATCACGAATCGCGCCTGCAGCCGGCTCTCGCCCGGCTTCCAGATGCGGGTGGTCGCGCTGAGCGCGTTGTCCTGCCCACCGACCTCGTAGCCGGCCTCCCGGGCACCCAGGACGAGCGGGTGGTCCACGGTGCGGTCGTGGAGGATCGAGCCGAGGCGACGCTCGGGCGACGGCAGCTCGTCGACGGGGATCCCGAGCGCACGGGCAGCATCCGCCGTGGCGTAGATCTGGCCGGCTTCGTTCTTCCACTGGTTCTTCGTGCCCAGGCGCAGCTGCGCGACGAGCTCGGCGATGTTGCCGAGGTGCTCGATCGGCCGCTCGAGCGGGACCAGGGTCCCGTCCGGCATCCACAGGCCATCGGTGTCCAGCACCGCGGCGGCCGCGGCGAACTCGCCCGCCGCTGCGCGGCGCGCTGCGGGCTTCTGAGGCGCCGGAGTGGCTGCCGCGGGTGCCTCGGCCGCGGGAGCGGCGTCAGGAGCCGGAGCGGGCTGCTCAGCGGCCGGAGAGGACGGTGCGGCCGGCGGTGTCGGCGGAACGTCGAACAGGGCAGCGCTAGGGCCGCCGATGGGCGTCTGCGGGGTGTGGTCGCCGGTCTCGTCGTCATCCTCACCGGGGCCGTCGTTGCCGAGAAGAACGCTGAGTGGGATGTCCCAGACGCGGGTGAAACGGCCCTCGACACGGCGGCCGAGAGTCTGGTTGCCCTCCCCGTCTGTCTTCGTCCAGCCGTGGGCGATGAAGCTTCCGCCGATGGAGTGGACGGAGTCGGTGATCGGCTCTCCGGTGCCGGCGGCGATGCGCGTGATGACGTCGATCATCACCTTCGGGTGCAGGTAGAGGCGCGACTCGCCGTCACGGTTGTACTTGATCGCACCGATGCGGACCCCGTTCGGAGACCAGGTGTCCTGCGGCGGGATGCCGCGGCGCGTCCAGCCCAGCTGCTCCGCCTCTTCGGGGATCTCACCGGTTGTGGTGACCAGGTGCGCAGCACCGGAGGCGAGTGCCTCGCGGAGCAGCTCGATCGCCATGATGCCGGGGTTGCTCTGGCCGCCCTCCTGGCGCACAAGCGCGTCCCAGATGCCCTGATCGGCCCACTCGTGGAAGTCGGTGGCCTCCTCCGTCGAGATTGCGCCGACCTCGACGAGCATGCGCAGCATGAGCCGGATGCCGTGATCCGCGTTGACCGCCGCGTCCTTCATGCGCCCCTTGGCGCCGGGGTCGTGAGGGAGCGGGGCAGTGCGCTCTCGCCACAGCTTCGCGAGCTGTGCCTTCGTGTGGATGGCCTCTTCCGAGCCGCTGAAGTAGTGCTCGCGGAGAGCCTCACGGTGCTTGGCGAGCCAGCGGATCAGCGACGCGCCGAGCAGCGCCCGGCTGTTGCGGCGTCCGCTCTGCTCGAGGAGCCCGAACGTGAGGTCGGGATCTTCGATCTCACCCGGGTTCAGGCCGATCGAGAACGTGCGCTGCAGCGCGGATCCGTTGAGGCCGATCTGTCCGGTCGCGATGACCGATGCGTCGATCTGCGGTGCTTCGCGGATGCCGCCGCGCTGTCCACCGACCTTGCGGCCCTCACGGTCGAACACGGCGCGGACGAGGAACTCGAACCGGGCGACGGCCTTGCGGATGTCGGTGTCGACGAAGTCGTCGGCGAGGACGGCCATGTGCCGGGCGTTGGCGAGGATGCGCGTCATGGCGATCGCGGAGTCACCGGCGCTCGTGGCCGACAGGATCGTCTTCGGCGCCTCGCTGTTCTCCTGGGTGAGCTCCGGGGCGAGGAAGTGCATCGCGCAGCGGGCACTCGAGCTCTTGCCGGCGCCGGGAGGGCCGTACACGTAGGTGATCAGCGGGACGGGGCTGAACGGTGCCTGCCAGACCAGGCCCAGCAGCGGAGCGATCACGCGGGCCGGAATCTTCCCACGGAAGATCTCGGTCGACTCGAGCCAGGCCTCACGCAGCAGCTGCGCCTCCGTTGTCGGGTCGGGCAGGTGCAGGCGCTGCAGACCGCCGGTGAGGCGGGTGGAGACGGGGATGGACCCTTCGGCGGTGATCGCTCCGCCGGCGTGCACGAAGTACGGGCCGAAGGCGCTGTCCTCGCGCCATCCGGTGCCGGTGTAGACCTTGGAGCGCTGCGACGGGGTCGGCCGGGCGCCGTAGAGGGCATCCCAGAACAGGTCCTTGCCGCGGCGGGAGGTGGACTCAAGCATGCCGAGCCACGGCAGCGAGTTCGCCCAGGAGCCGTCGCGGATCTGCTCGTCATCCCAGACGACCGTGGCGTCCTCGATCAGGATGTCGCCGTTGTCGTCGCGCATTGGCTTGCCGGTCTCGGGATCGCGCACCCAGCGGTGGAAGGCGACGGTGATCTCGGTGGTCGGCGGGGTCGAGTGGGTCTCGTGGCCGGAGTCTTCGTAGCTGGCGGCGAGGACCTCGCCCCAGCCGTCGAAGACGCGGATGTACCGGTTGCGGAAGTCGTCGCCGTCGCGCTCGACCTTGATCTGCACTGTCTGCCCGAGGCGCACACCGAACCGGGTTCCCTCGTTCGCGGAGCCGTCGTCGCCGGGGAAGAACTGGTTGCCGTCGAACCGGGGCGGCTCGCTGTCGTCACCGCTGCCGGATCCGCCCGGCTGCAGCGGGGTGACTGGGGCGGCCAGGGCATCCGGGATCGGCAGATCAGCGATCTCGTGCGCGCCACGAGCGATCACGACGGCGTCCTGGATCACGTGACGGGCATCGTGAACGGCAGCGCGCTCGATCGGCGTCGACGCCGGCACCAGGGCGACGGTGTGCTCGAGGTGATCCCGCATCTTCGCGACACGGCGAACGGACTCCCCCGCCCACAGCTCGACGTTGCGCTGCACCTCGTGGGAGTCAGCGCCGGATGCCAGCTGCGCGTCGATCTCGTCGCGGCAGACCTGGACGGTGTCGCTGCGGCCCTCGCCGGTGAGCATCTTGTGGAGTTCGCCGAGCATGGCGAGCAGCTGCGCGGCGTTCGGGGTGAGCTGCTCGAGCTGGTCGACGGTGTAGCCGGCCTCGAGGTGGTCGGTCAGGTCGGCCTTGTCGTCGTCGACGGCCGGCCGGTACAGGGTGACGGTGGCGCCGGCACCGCCGAGCAGCTTGTGCAGCTCGGCGGCCCGGGAGTATCCCGCGACGTCGCGGTCAGCGACCACGGCGACGNGTCGGCCTTGTCGTCGTCGACGGCCGGCCGGTACAGGGTGACGGTGGCGCCGGCACCGCCGAGCAGCTTGTGCAGCTCGGCGGCCCGGGAGTATCCCGCGACGTCGCGGTCAGCGACCACGGCGACGTCGGCGCCGTGGAAGATCTCGGCGAGCTCGCGGGGGAAGGATCCGGAGCCCTGTGCGTTCGTGGTCGCGACGAGGCCGGCCTTCTCCGCGTTCTCGACGTCCTTCTCCCCCTCGAGGAGCCAGACGCGGGTGCCGGCCTCGATCGCCTGCAGCACCTCGGGGTGCCGGTACAGGACCGACACGAAGTCATCGGGCTTCTTCGCGACCATGCGGCCGTTCGGGCCGAGGAACCGCTGCTTGAACCGCTTGCGGGTCTCGCCGTCGACGGTGGCCGTCTCGCGGATGACCTCCTCGATGAGCGTGCCCTCGGCGTTGAAGTACGGGTAGGTCGTGACCCGCTCCCACTTCGCGCCCTTGAACTTGTCGACGTCGGCTGTCGACTTGTTGGTCAGGCGGGGCGGGAGCTTCGGCGCCGCGGTGAACCGCACCTTCGGCTTGCGTCGGGGCTGGCCCTCGTTGCGCTCGGGGAGCGGGGAGTCGAACAGGTCCTTGACGCCCAGGCCGATCGCCGCGGTGATCTCGCGGACGTCGGCGTGGCAGGTGAAGCAGTTCAGCAGCACCTTCTCGTTGGCGCGGTCGTTCTTCACCGACAGGGAACGGTGGCTGTCCCCGTGCACGGGGCACAGCGCCATGAACTGGTCGCCGCGGCGGGACTCCGGCTTGTAGCCGTTGACGTCGAGGGCGTCCCAGACGCGGTCGAACGCGCTGCGTGCGGATTCAGGGGTCGAGATCAGGGTCATGAGCATCCACCCGCGCGAGGTGCGCGACGGCGGATGCGGTGAAATTCGGTATCAGAGACCGAAAAAAGACGAAATTGGGCTACCATAGACGTGCACACCCCCTTTCGGGTATGTCGAAGCCCCCTCACGGGGACCTAACTCAAAACCTCGAACCGGACGCCTGGACAGCAAGGTTCGAACCACACTCTTCGAAAGTCTCTCGGTTTGCCGACCGGGAGACTTTCCTCGTTCTAGGCGCTGCGTGCCAAAGGCCGGCCTCCTTCAAGAGAGTCGAAACCTGCGATCTGGTCGCGGGACGCTTTAGCGGCAGCAGCTGCTCGACGATCGGCAGCAGCGCGGATCTCCTCGAGGATGTAGTCCGGCACGGGGAGGTGGTGGATCTCTGCCAGACGCATCGTGCTGTACGAGCCGATCGGGATGCCGAGGCGCTCTGCTTCTGCTTCGTAGACGGCGTACTGATCGTCAGGCACGCGCGAGAGGAGGTTCTTCCTCGCGCCCCGGTCGCGTCGACCAGGCTTCCTTTCATCGACCATGGGTCATGTATAGCACCCAGGGCCTGAAACAGAAACAGATTTAGCCCGGCGCGTCGCGCAACCATCCAAGTGCCCATGACCTCCATAGGTGCGCCGGCAGCCGCAGATCGGACATCAAGGTCAGAAGTTTTTCGAGGGTCTGGCGCCGATGGTGCGATTTTTCCCATATGAAGAGCTGTTTCGCCAGACCCGGATCACCGTATCGGCACAGGAAAACCCCAGGTCAGGGGCATTTTGACTGATCCGACCTTACTGTTTCAGTTGTTGCAAGAAACTGTAACGTTGACTCGTTGCACCCTGCCGATATAGCCTCTGATCAGGTGTATTCGGCTTGCCTCGACGTGGGGCAGATGTAGTGGGGTGGATTGCCGGGCCGCCGTATCAGGCGGGCAGGAAGTGCCCCATCCGAAGGAATCGAGGCACAGATGGACCTGGTGACGGCGTCGACGGCCGAGTTGTACGACCGTGCTCTCGGTGTTGCGGGTCGGATCGCCGAGTGGCGCCCGATGCTGGACGCCGCGGTGTTCTCGTGGTGGCGCCCGTTCCCCATGCCGGTCTACCTGTTCCACGACGCCATCGACCCCACGCTGCCGTCAGCGCCAGGGACGCTCGCTCGAGCGGCCACGGAGCTTGCTGGGCGCAACGGAGACTTCTATGGCGACTGGATCGACGTCGAAGGCCGCCCGGCAGCCTATGAAGGGCCGGATCCGCTGCTGTTCCCCTACATCGTCCCGCCGTACCTCGACAGGAATGCGCACGTCGAGTGGCGACGCTGGTTGCCTCACATTCTCACGGCGATGGAGCTGTCGCAGCTGCCGCGCCATGTACCGAACCCCGATCAGCGGATCCGACTCTCCGTCATCACGGGCGCGCAGCCGCTCCCGCAGAAGTACCTCGAGCGTGCTCTGCCGATCGAGCTGAAGACGAACGAGTGGCCTCGGGAGCTGAGGGTGGCTACACCGTCGGCTGCAGCTGCGCGTAGAGAGCTCGGCCGGCGGATCGGTCGATGGATCTGGGTGGAGCGCGAATCGGTGTACTTCCAGAGCCTCGACGCGCTGACACTCACTCCGGTCGACGCGCTCTCAGTCGGTCGGGAGATCCTCGCGAGGTTCCTCTCGGTCGAGGGTGTCCAGACGGAGATCCCCTGGCCGGCTCGCTCAGTGCACATGGTGCCCGCGAGCGAGGCGACAAGCACCAAATCCACCAAGTCACGCCGGCGCCCTCCGGCAGCGGTCGATGCCTCGCTCGGGACATTCACCCGAGATCTGATGATCGACGCGATCGCCACAGGGCGGGTGCGCCTCAGCCACCAGAGCGGTCCTGAGCTCGCGCACCTCCCCGTGCTGGGTCGTGTTCACGACGATGCGTTCTACGTCGTGCCCAAGGTCGCTCACGGGCTCGTCGAGAGCTCGGGCCTGATGAGCGGATCCACGCTGCAGATCGCACGCTCCTTGAACGCGGCAGGGTGGCTCCACCAGCCGGCCGACGGCACATGGACGATCCCCCGCCGCGTCGACGACCAGCTGACCCGGGTGTGGAGCCTGCCCATCGAGATCCTCGGCAGCGTGCACGAGAACGAGTTCGCTCCGACGCACTACCCCGCGCGGGAGTACCGGACGAACGTGCAAGTGATCTCCGACATCCGAAGCGTGATCCGAGCGGCGCTCATCTCTGGCGAGGCAGTGCTCGAGGCGCAGCCCGACGAGGCCGAGCATCATGCCGTCGAACTCGGGAGGGTGAAGGGCGATCGCGTGTTCATCATCCCGTCCGCGGCGAGAGAACTCCTGCAGCGGCACCAGGTGCGGAACGTTGGCCCGAAGACAATCGGGAGAGCCCTGGGGCAATCAGGATGGATAGAGCGTCCAACGGGCGGAGCTTGGACCGTCTTCCGCCGCCTCGACGGCAAAGGCATGCGGGTCTGGAACCTGCCGCTGTCGTTCCTCGAGGCAGCTGGCGCGGAGCCCTCGCCACAGGCAGTGTGAAGACCTCTTGACACTATGTGAAGTGGGGTTCACACTTGGAATCATGAACGCCTCCGCCGCTTTCCGCACCGTCATGCTGGCACTCGGCACACCGACCGGCGAACTCGACGCCGCATGGAAAGCTGCGGAGCACCACGACGTCACCGCCGAGGAGCTCGCCGCAGCGAAGCGTCTGATCGCGCGGATGATGGCCGTGCCCAAGGGTGAGGCATTCGACGCGACCGGCGACCCGGACGCAAAGGCGCTCGCACGGTTCGGGAAGCCGCGGCCGATGCGCCACGCACGCGGCAATGTCGAGATCTCGTTCAGCACGGGGACTCTGGGTGAGATCAGAGAGACGAGCATCGCCATCGAGGAGGCGCGCACCGAACTCGCCCGGATGGAGGCGCATCGGATGCTTCTCATGCGTCGCGCGGTCGATGACGAGCGCGAGCAGGTGACCACCGTTGCGCTGGCGGCCGGGATCACCCGGGAGCGGTACTACCAGCTGCGCCGCGCGTCCGACGTTGCCGAATAGCTCGGATACGCCGATCGCAGACCCTCCGGATCTCATCCGCTCTCCGGCATCGCGGCGCGGTACTCTCCACGCGACGAGAGGTGTGTGATGTCGATCACTTACGAGATCTACCCGTGCGAGGACGAGCGCAGGCTCAACGGTCTGCACATCCAGAAGGCGTTCCGGGACATCTATGACGTCTGGCCGATCAACGTGCCGCCGCAGGTGGCGGCAGCCGACTGCGACGAGATCGAGGACGAAGACGAACGAGCAGCTCTCGCCGATCTCACGGTGGATGCCGGCGGCTGGTTCATGGTGACCCCGACGCTTCGGTGTTCCCTCGAGGCGATTGTCGGAAAGGGGTGGCGGATCCAGCTGCACAGGAAGGCGGTCCGATCGGGCAACCTGAGCCCCATTCAGTCGTTCACGATGTGGGGCTTCGTGTACGACCCCGCCGACGCTTATGGTCCGTCGCTTGTCGCCGCGCACACGGTGCTGCGTTTCCTTGGTGAGGCCCAGGCGGGAACTCACCGGCTCTGGCGAACGCCCGATGCGGCGGCGCGGGGCCTGTTCCCGGGGGTCCCCGTGGAACAGGCCCGGCGAGACTTGGACAACGCGCGCGCGACCGCGGCCGCCGCGTGGGTGCAACTCGCGGAGACCTGGACCCACTACCTGCACGAGTGGCCGATGAAGTACCAGTTCACCGAGCTCGGAGCCTACTTCGCCTCCCACCGTAAGCACCCGGATCGGGCCCGATTTACCCGCCTCAAGGCGTGGTACGACACCGAGAAAGACGGGTCGGAGGAGTTCGACCCGGAATACTACGACCCCGAAGACTAGACCGCTTGGATGAGCGTCGGATCTGACGGGTCCGCGGTGCGTGCGTTGTTCACCTTCCGGTCGACGACATGCGTGCGGATCGTCGTCGCGACGGCCGAGGAGGATGCCTCGAGCTCGTCGAGCAGCTGCAGCCGGTTCCGCTTCGACGTCGCGGTGTCGCCGTCGACGGTGAGCGGCTGCGGGTCCAGCCAGGCGTCCCAGAGGTCGCGGGTGAGGAATGCTGGCATCCGGTCGTGGATCTCACCTGACGCATCGCGTGCTTCTCGGGTGACGACGACGAAGACGCGGCGCCGTTCGCCGGCGACGTCGGCCGTCCATGTCAGCCCTGCGGCGGCGAGCAGCTCGTCGCTGTGGATCCAGTGCGGCGTCTTCGAGCCCTTCTCTCCGGTCCACTCGTAGTAGCCGAGCATCGGCACGATGCACCGGGCACGGCTGAAAGCTCCGACCCAGAACCGTTCGGGCAGCTTCTCCATTCGGGCGTTGATGATCGGGACCGTCGGTCGGCTGGCGGGCCTGTCCCAGTCCCACCGGGCCAGCTCTATCTGCCGGTCGACGACGTCGTCTTCAAGGCGTTCACGGACGATCGGCGCCGACTGAGTCGGTGCGATCGAGTAGCTGCCCGCCCAGTCCTGCGCACGGCCGCCGGCGGCGACGAACTCCTGGATCAGCTCGTCCGTGTGCTTGTCCATCGCGAATCGTCCGCACATGCGACGATCCTCTCACCGGCCACGGACGGCGGCTCAGCGGCGTCGACGCACCACCCGCGGGTTGAATGCCACGGAGGCGGCCGCGGCGCGCACGTGTGGCCGCCGGGAGCCCTCGGGGAGGGTGTAGTGGCCGTAGGCGATCACGTGTCGGCCGACGAGCGTATCGGCGTCGGTGATCTGCAGGCGGGCGAGGTTCTTCTTGTCGACGAGGATCGCGACCTGGTCGGCCGCGTCGACGAGGCGCAGCATGAGCCCGTCCCACTGTGTGCGGGTGTAGCCGGAGACCTTCCCCCAGATGATGAGATCCGTGTCGAGCCAGGTGGCGATCGTGGCATCCCGCGCGTGCACGATGACCTGGTCGGCCGGCACCGGATCCCGGGTGCCGATGACGAGCTCGAGGCCGGCCGGGATCGTGCCGGCGATCAGGTTGACCAGCATCGTCGAGAGCGAGCGCTGGTCGGCGGTGTCCGCTTCCTGCTGGGCCGGCTCGGTGCGGTACCGGCGGGTGAGCTGCCCGGGACGCTTCGAGTCGGGACGTCGACGCCCGTCCGGACCGGTGGACGGCTCGGGCAGCCCGAGGCGCATCCGCCACTGGATCGGCCGGGTGCCCTGCGGGTGCTCGTGGCCGGCATCGCCCGGGATGTCCTTCGACCGTTCGGATCCTTCGTCGCACCCGTCGCCATGGTGAGCGGCGAACGCCGCGGCGCGCTTCGTGCTCTGCAGCGACGTCGCCCAGACCTTGGCGCCGCACTCGGTGCCGTCTGGCAGCTCGCCGGGGCACCAGAGATCCGGGAGCACGGCGAGCCCGCGGACCTGGTCGATGGTGACCGGGTTCCCGTCGGCGTCCAGTGCGGCGTCCACGTCTCCCCTACTCGTCGACGTCGAGGTCGGTTTCCCGGGCGAGCTCGTCGGCGAAGACGCGCGTGATCGCCTCTTCGTCGGGCAGCGCCTTCTGGGCGTCCTCGGTGAGCTCGTACCTGCTGACCGCGACCGGCTGCGTGGTCGACGCGAGCGCGTAGCGGACGACGGTGTCGTTCTTGCCGGCGACGAGCAGGATCCCCACGGTCGGCAGGTGCTTGTCGCGGATCCGGAGGCGGTCGTCGACGACGGCGACGTAGAACCCGAGCTGCCCGGCGTCGCGCGGGTCGAACTTGGTGGTCTTGAGTTCGATGACCACGTAGCGCAGTTGCTCGACGTGGAAGAACAGCAGGTCGACGTAGAAGTCATCGCCGTCGATGTCGAAGTGCACCTGGCGGCCGACGAACGCGAGGCCGGGGCCGAGCTCGCGCATGGTGTCGAGGATCCGGTCGACCATGCGCTGCTCGAGCTCGCGTTCGGAGGCGTCGCCGTCGACGGCGAGGAACTGCAGCGCGTAGGGGTCCTTCGTGATCTCCTGCGCCTGGTCGGAGTCCAGCCGTTCGAGCGCGCCGGCGAAGTTGCTCGGCGCGGCCGCTTCCCGCTCGTGCAGCCGGGTCGTGATCTGGTGGGCGAGCACGCCGCGGCTCCACTGGTGGTGGGCGTCCTTCGCGGCGTACCAGTCGCGCAGCTCCTGGTCGTCGAGCTTGTCGAGCAGCTCGATCACGTGCCCCCACGGCAATTCACCAACGGCCCGTTGGCGAATTGAGTACAGGTCGGGCCAGGCCTCCGCGAACCGGCGCATGTACCGGAGGTTGGCGGGCGAGAACCCCTTCATGGAGGGGAACTCCGCGCGCAGGTCCGCGGCGAGTCGTGCGAGGACGTTCGTCCCCCAGGCCTCTTGAGCTCGGCGTGCCCGGATGGTCTGCCCGATGCTCCACCACAGCTGCAGCAGCTCGGTGTTCGCCTTTCGTTGCACGCGCAGGCGCGCCTCGTGGACCTGCCGCTTCAGCTCCTCGAGCGTGGCCGCGTAGTCGTCGGGCACCAGGTCTGTCATGGCTCCACCGTAGGACGGGGCTCTCAGCCGCCGTTGATCCCGGGGATCCCCGTGTCGTCCGGCTTCGGTCGCGTCGACGGCGGGAGATCGACACGGCGGCCGCACTCGGGGCAGACCCAGCCGCCACCAGGTGCGTCGCGCATCACGACCAGGTCGTCAGGGCACGTCGGGACCGTGGACGGGAGGAAGCTCAGCGCGTCCATCGCGGCGCGCAACGTCTCCGCCGGCACCTGGAACGCGGGATCCCACGCGATGAACGAGTCGCCCTGATGCGAGGTGAGTACTCGGATCCCCTCCGCGCGCGCTGCACGGCGCAGACCGCGGCGGAACTCGGCGACGGGCGCCGGCAGCTCCTGCTGCAGCAGTGCGATGCCACCGGTGCTGCGCAGCCGTGCGACGTAGGTCTCGAAGTCGATCTCGCTCATGCGCGATCGCCGGCCGGCTGCGCGATCGCCTCAGCCTCGACTCCGGTGGCAAGCATGCGCAGCGCCCGGGCTTGCTCCGCCGGGGTCCACGGCGAGGAGACGCCGGTCACGTTCGCGATGCGCATCGTGAGCTCTCCATCGGCCGCGCGCAGGAACGTGGCCACGGCGAGCAGCTCGCTGCCCTCGGGGACGTCGACGGGGATCTCGGCGAGCATCAGCTCACACCGCTTCGCTGTAGTAGCCGGGTGCCTCGCGCGTGACCGTGGCGACCATCTTGGCGACGTCGACGCCGGGGAACTCGTTCTCGTTGACCGCGAGCGGGAGGCCGGCGCCGACCTTCTTGAGCCCGGGTCGCGGCACCTCGAGGCGATCGCACTCGTTGTTCAGCGCTACCAGGTACGCGGCGAACGCGAGGCCCGCGTCGTCGGGGTTGACGGTCCAGACGCGGCTGAGGAGACGGCCGATGTTGTCGCCGGGGTGGAAGGTGCCCAGGTGCGCAGTCTGCCGGGCGTCGAGCTGGCCGAAGTGGGCGGCGGAGTTCTCGAAGAACGACCGGTACTGGGTGTACGGGATCGTCACATCGGTGGTCATGGCGGGTGCTCCGTTCAGCTGGTGGTGAGGATCTGCCAGAGGGCGACGGCGACGGTGCCGGCGACCATGTAGGGGCCGAAGGGGATCTGGCGGCCGCGGCGGCCGGCGGCGTGGGCCACGGCGTGCGGGAGGGCGAGCACATAGGCGGCCGCGGCGCCGAGAAGGGCGGGGACGATGCCCCACCAGCCGAGGGCGAGACCGAGCGCTCCGGCGAGCTTGACGTCACCGAATGCGACGGCGCCGAGGAGCCCGAGGACGAAGTAGATCGCCCAGAGCGCGGCGCCGGCGAGCAGAGCGACGCCCACACGGCCGAGATCCCCGCTGACGATGCCGCAGGAGCCCACCAGGACGCCTGTGACGGCGTAGAGCGGCCAGACGAGCCGGTTGGGCAGGCGGTGCTCTCGGAAGTCGTAGACGGCCAGCCAGGCGCCGATGGCGGCTACTGCGCCGACGAGCAGCCACTCGAGGATCGGGAGAGGGTCGGCCGCGAGGGTGGTGATCGTGGTCGCGATGAGAGCGGTGGCCCCGCCGGCGGCTCCGGTGAGCGCCCAGATGGCCGGATTCGGGTTCCGGGTCTGGGGCACGTCGGCGGGGCTGGTCGCTGTCATCAGCTGCTCAGGGTGAGGCGGCCGCGGATCTGGTCGATGAGCTCGACGGTCTCGGGCTCGGGCTCGTACCCGTCCTCGAAGCTGTCGAGCTCGTCCTCGTGCTGGCTGACGATGCGCTCGAAGGCGTCCTTGTCGCCGGCGAGGGACTCGGCGCGCATCGCGTCGCGCCACAGGGTCTCGTTGACCGGGTCGATCTGGCGGCCGACGGTGGCGGCGAGGCGGGCATCCGCGATGCGGCCGGTGCGCAGCGAGCGGGTGACCAGCTCGTGCGCGGCGTCGCCGATCGCCTGGATGATCTCGGTGCGCAGCACTTCGGCCCAGCGGTAGTACTTGTCGCGGACGCCGCTGAACGGCTGTCCCTGTACCAGGCGCAGCGCGGCGATCAGGTTCTCCGTCGACGTCTGCGAGAGGTCCTCGCCGATCAGCTCGTTCCACACATCCCAGTCGGTGCGGACGAGCTCGTGCAGACGGTACCCCTGGGCGCCGACCTTCGGGAACCACTCCTCCTCGTCGGCCGAGACGCCGATCCACTTGCGGGCCTTGGAGACAAGGCCGTTGCGGTTCTGCTGCGCCTGCTTGCCGGTGGCGAGCTTGCCCGGCCAGAGCGCGTCGTGCACGCTGATCGCCGAAGCGCCCGGGTTGAGGGCGAGGAACGTCAGCAGCTCCGTCGAGCGGACCACAGCGGACCGGTTGATCTCCGACGTCTGCGGGGTGCGCGGCTCCGGACCCTGCGCGTTGTGCAGCTGCACCGGGCCGAGGATCTGCAGCCACGGCACACCGGCCGGGAAGATCTCCTCGACGTCGACGGCGGCGGGCTCCTCGGCGACGTCGGCCTCGATCGCCTCGTCGTCGTCGACGACGTCGGCGACGGGCTCGGCCTCGGCGGCCGGCGCCTCCTCGGCCTCCGTGACGTCGGCGACGTCGGCGACGTCGGCGACGTCGGCCGCGGGCTCGGCCTCGACCGCCTCGTCGACGTCGATCTGGTCGGTCTGCTCCGTGAGCTCGGCGATGCCGAGCGAGGTCCGCCAGTCGGTCGACGCGGCCGCGGGTGCCTCGTCGACGAGCTGCTCGGCGACCACGGCCGGGATCTCCTCGAGCGAGATCTCCGCCTCGCTGTACGCGGACGCCTGCGTGGGCGCCTCTTCGGTGGTGGCGAACAGCTCCATGATCCGGCGCAGCTCGTCCTCGTTCACGATCTGCGGGGTCAGCGGGAGGCTCGCGCCGGCGGCGGGGATGTTCAGGTTGGCGGTCTTGTCGTCGGTGAGGTGCAGTGTCCACTCCCCCGCGAGCTCGCCGGCGGCGATCGCCGCGACGCCGACGCGCGGCACGCGCGTGACCAGGTCAGCGATCTCTGCCTTCGTGGCCTCGTCGGGCATCGCGCCGAGGATGACGATCTCGGGCGTCCATGCCTCGGCGAACATCCCGAGCGAGCGGGCCTCCTCGATCGAGGTCACGCCGAGCTCGTCGAGCGTGGCCTTCGTCGACGCGGCCTGCGCGCGCAGCACGCGCATCAGCTCGTCGACGTCGTCGATGTGACGGATCCGGCCGGTGTCGAGCGCTGCCGGCAGTCCCGGGGCGATCCCGACGAGCGTGACCGACAGGTCGTCCGCCCACTGGCTCGTTGCGAGCTCGACGGCCAGGCCCGTGAGGGCACCGGAGATCGTCGACGGGTTGCCGGTGAGGTTCAGGGCGCCGAT
Source organism: Microbacterium alkaliflavum (assembly GCF_044325405.1). Taxonomy (NCBI): domain Bacteria; kingdom Bacillati; phylum Actinomycetota; class Actinomycetes; order Micrococcales; family Microbacteriaceae; genus Microbacterium; species Microbacterium alkaliflavum. The sequence goes on from NZ_JBIQWL010000015.1 coordinate 19,247, forward strand.
GTGCTCGAGGTCGACCATGAGGTGCGCGTCACCCTGGTCCTGGCCGATGGTGACCAGCGCCGGCCACGGCGAGCTGGGGATCCGCTCGAGCTCGGGCAGCTGCTCCGGGTCGACCGTCCACGCGGTCTTGTCGTCGGTGACCGGAGCGAACGGCGCCGGCAGGTCGAAGGGCTCCTCGAGGTAGAGGGCGATCTCCGCATCCGACAGGCGCAGCGCGTACAGCTGCGGCAGCTGGTTGTTGGTGTCCTGCGCCCAGATGGCCAGGTGGCGCAGCGCGTGGTCGACGTGCTCCATGCCCATCGGGTTCTCCACGGCGCGCAGCTCGAGCTCCATCGTCCCGGCCTCGCCCTGCGGCATCGCGATCCGCTGGCCCGGACGACGCCGGCGACGCTGCTTCATCCGACGGATGCCGAGCAGCGTGAGCAGACCGGCCGCGGCGATCGCGCCGAGCCCGCCGATGGTGCGCACGTTGAACAGCTCGTCGATCCAGTCGTCGCCCTCGTCGACCGAAGCGTGCTCGGCCGTGGTCGACGCCGGCTTCTCATCCGCCGGGGTCTTCGTCGACGTCGAGGGGGTGCCCAGGCCCAGCCCGGACAGATCCGGGACCTTCGCCTGATCGCTCTGCGGGGACGCGGCATCCGCTGCCGGTGCGTGAGCTGCAGGAGCACCCTCCGCGGACGGTGCGGTCTGCTGCACGGGCGCCTCGGCCTGCGGAGCTGCGGGAGCCGGCGCCTCGACGGGTGCGGGGGCCGCAGCAGGGGCCGGGGTGACGGATGCCGTGGCTCCGGGGATGGTGACGACGTCGCCGGGATAGATCAGGTTCGGGTCGGTGATCTTGTGGCCGGTGGGCTGGTCGGTGTTCTTCGACGCCTCGAAGATCTCGTGGTAGTTCTCGCCGTTCCCGGTGGTCTCCTGCGCGATGCCCCAGAGCGTGTCGCCGGCAACCACGGTGTGCTGCTCGGTCTGCGCTGCGGGCGCGGTGTGCGCGGTCGACGCCGCGGCATCCGCGGGGAGCTTGAGCACCCACCCGGCGTTGAGCCAGTGCTGGCTGTCCAGGGCATGCCCGTCGGCCTGCTCGACGCCGTAGTTGAGATCGGCGATCTCGTGCCAGCGCTCGCCCTGACCGAGCTGGGTTTCCGCGATGTGCCACAGCGAGTCGCCGTCCTGCACGGTGTACGTCGGGCCGGTCTGCTGCGCGGCCGCGGGCGCCGCCGCGGCGACGTGCGAGCTCGCGTCGGCCGAGACCGTCGACGTATGCACGAACGACTGCGACATCACTGTCGTCGGGGCGGCGGGCAGCTCGGCCGCGGTCGCCGCGGTGGCTCCCCCGCCGATCGTTACCATCGCCACGATCGCGCCGATCAGGACGGATGCACCCTTCTGCTGCAGGCCCAGGCCCGGGATCCTCGGCGCGGGCATCCTGCGGATCTGCGCGGGGATCTCGACGACGATGGCGATCGCCATCGACGCCCATGCGACCCAGCCGATCAGCGGGAGTACGGTCCCGACGAAGAACACGCCTCCGATATCCGGACCGGACAGCACGCGGGCGAGCTCGTCCCCGGTCGGGAACGGGTTGCCCGCGAGGAACAGGAGCGCGGCGGGGATCCCCACCAGCAGCCCGATCAGGACGACCAGAGAGGCAAGGCCTCCAAGAACGCGCTTCATTGTGTTCCTCCTCAGCCGTTCGGCGTGGTGGGCTTGACGTTGACCGACTGGATCTCGTTGATTTCCAGCTGGGTCGAGCTCGAGGTGTTGAGGTTGACGGTGCCGTTGGCGCCGGAGACCGACGTCCAGGTGACGGACCACTGGCTCGTCGCAGTCACGGTGTACCGATCGCCAGGCTGGTTCGCAGAGGTGCGGTCGTACCGGAATCCGCAGGTCGGGCTGTCGCTGAGCCCGTAGCCGATCGAGTAGGCGGTGCCGACGCTGCCGCAGACGACCTCATGACCGTCGCCCATGTTCCAGCGGATGCCGGTGACCTGAGCGGTCGCGGTGATCGTCTGCCCGCCCAGCGTCGCGGTCTCGGTGTAGGGACCCCAGGTCAGCGGCTGGGGGTTGTTGACCCACAGCCACACCGGGATGCCGACATAGCTGCGGCGGTGGCCCCAGGCAGGGTTTACCTCCGGCGCCATGCCGATATCCACACCGCGGAGCTGGAACGACGCGATGAGCTGCGCAGCTGCCCGGCCAGGGGTGAGGACCTTCAGGCCCGGAGGCACGGTCTCACTCCAGAAGTTCGTCTGCTGTCCGATTCCGGGAACTCCGCCGCCGCCGGGCTGGAACATGATGCAGAGGTAGTAGCCGGCCTCCGGCGAATAGCCCGCCGGTCGGGGTGGCCACTGCCCCTTCTGCATGCCTACGTAGCACTGGCGGGTATTGCTCCAATAAGACGTGTCAGAGCCGCAGTCGATGATCGCGTAGAAGTGCTGGTAATCGCCGGCGTCGTAGACGCGGATCTGATCCTCTTTCCAGCCGAGCTGCAGCAGGCCGGACTGGGAGTTCTCGTAGTAGCAAGTCGGTGCACCAGGGGTCCAGCCGTTGGCGTCGGGACGCGGCGCGGGGTCAGAGGGCAGGGAGATCGTGAGATAGCAGATGGTCGTCTGCTGGTCACACCAAACACCGCCAGCTGCGCTGGCAGGTGCAGTCGTTGCCATCACGGATCCCGCAATCAGCGCGATTGCCGCCGTGATCGCTGCGAACACTCGTTTCATCATCAGACCCCCCGACCCATGATCAGCAGCTCTGGCCGAGGCTGACGAGGTTGTAGACGAGCCAGGTCTCGCTCTTGGTGTCGTAGATCACCTGGTAGTCGAACAAGCTGCGCGCGTCGGGACGCAGCGCCTCGGATCCGTCGCTCGCCCAGACCTTGTACTTGCTCGCGTCCTGGCAGGCGTGGATCGTGACGAGACCGTTATCGACCTTCTCCCACTGCTGTCCGTATGCCGCGAGCCGCTCATACGTAATCGCGCCCTCGGTCTTGCCGGGGCCGTCGATGTTCTTCTGGTCGACGTTGAGAATTGGCCCCGTCGAGATGCGCTCTGCATCCTTCACCGCCACGTCGAGCGCCTTACCGGTCGCCACCGCATTCAGAGGCGCGGTGTTCTTTCCACCGGCGGCGTTGACTTCTCCGCGCGTTACGAAGTACTGCTTCAAGACGGTGTCGGCAGCCTTGATCGCCTCGTCCTCGCTGGCGGGCGGCGGCACCTTCACACCGGTCGTGGGCGTAGGTGTTGCAGATGCCGTCGACGGGCCAGGGGTCGGGCCGGTCGTGGTGGTGCATCCGGTGAGGAGCAGCCCACTGAGGGCGACAGCCGTGAGTGCAGTGATGATGCGCTTGCTGGTCATGGGGAGCTCCTACTGGGTGATGATTTGGGCCGAGCTCTTCGCTGCGATCGGGAGGCTGTTGATGGCGATCAGCGAGAGGAACTTCGTCGTGTACGTGCCTTTGACGCTAACGGTGACGGTGTTTCCGATGACAGTCACGGTCCCGGTGAGCCCTGATGCTGCGAGGTAGTTCTCGGCGGCTGCTTGGGCCTTGGTGCTGTCGAGGGCGAGGTTGCCATTGATGATCGCTTCGCCGGCGACCGCGTTGGTTCCGGCGCGTGCAGCGGAGGCTGCAACCATCTGGGCGGCCTGCGTGGACTGGTACTTGCCGGAGCTGTCGACGACCAGGCCGACGATGACGACGAGAGCTACAACGATCGTGATGAGGAGGACGGACACGGATCCGCGCTCGTCGTTGTGCAGCTGCTCGAGCTTGTTCCTGATGGTCATGGCCGCTCCCTGTAGGCGTCGACGGGCGACTGTGCGCTGCGGGTGATCGTCCAGGATCCGGGTATTCCGGGGAGGGCGACGTCGGAGAGGTTGAGCGTGCAGGTGATGGTGCCGGAGACGGTGCCGACCTGCCCGAGAGGCACGTTGAGTCCGGCGTCGTTGATCTTCACGCTGAGGGTCATGCAGGCGTACCCGCTCTGTGCCATCGAGGTCTGCGCGGCCGTGTTCGCGTCCGTCTGCGCCTGGGACGTTGTCCGGGACAGGGATGCTTCGCGTGCCGCGGCGATCGCCGCCGCCTCGGCGGCGTTGGATGCGAGCGCGATCCGACCGCAGACGACGAGGAACAGGATGATGAGCACGATGATGGGTGCGAGCAGCACGAGCTCGACAGCCATGCTTCCCCCGTCGTTTCGACGGAGAAGGCGTCGAAGAGCTGAGTGGAGCTTCACGGTCCCACCCACCTCTCTGTGGGCCCGGTGACGGTGCGGCTAACCGTCAGAGGTACTCCGGGGATGAGGCTTGCGGCTGTGCCTGAAACGGTCACGGTGACCGACTCGGGTGCTCGCTGCACGACGACGTTGGTGCCGGCGAGGATCGTGCCCGCCTGTGTGAGCACGGCGTCTCCTGCGCTGACGCCGTCTTCGGAGGTTCCGTTGTAGAGCCGTGCCGCGTTGTAGGCGGTGGATGCCGCTGCCTGTGCGACATTGTTCGCCTGCATGACCACTGCTCCCTGGATGATGCCGAAGATGATGAGGAACACCACCGGGAGGATGATGATCGCCTCGACTGCCGCGGACCCGCGTTCGTTCTCACCGTGCGGGAAGCGCACGGTGGTCCGGAATGCGGCGAGGCGGCTCATGAGTGTCAGGGAAGCTTCGCGGTCTGAGCGTTGACGAATGCGGTGATCGCGCCGATGACGATCGCGGCGATCGCCAGGACAGCGAGGACGATCACGATCCATTCGACGGCCGAGTAGCCAGCCTGCGGGTTCTCCTTCATCGCGGCCCAGCGCCGACGGACGCCGAAGACGAAGTCCTGCATGAAGAGCATGATCGTGATGACCAGCCGGTTGGTTTTGGTCTTGAGAGTGTTCATTGGTTCTTCCCCAATCTGGTTGCTGTTGACCATAGGTACGGATTTCCCGCTTGATCGGACATCAGGCGGTGAAAAGGTTCATGACGAGCGGGGTGAGGACGATCGCGACGAAGATGGCTGCGGAGAAGATGATCGGCAGCTTCATGCGCTCGGATGCCTGATTCGCTTTCGTGTGTTCGTTGTTGAGGAGCTGTACGCGGAGGGACTTGCCCTTGGCCCTCAGTGTCTCATATGTGCTAGCGCCCTCCTCGCCCGCGAGCCGGACGATGTTCCCGACCTCTCCAAGCTCGGGGACGCCGATCTCTTCGCTGAAGTCCCTGAGGGCATCCCACGGTGCGACGCCGGCGTAGCTGGCACGGCTCAGCTCTTGGCGAAGCCGCGCGAAAACCCACGTGTTGCCGATCTCAGCGGCGCTTGTGAGGGCGCGTCCGGCGGGAGCTCCGCGTCGACGTTCTGCGGCGACGAGCTCGAGGTAGACGGCGACCGACCTGCTGAACTCTTCTCGGGCGTCGCGAGCCTTAGCGTGTAGGTCCTGGTCGGGGGCGAACCAGAGGGCGATCGCGAGAGGGATTCCTACAGCTCCGGGCAGCCAGAATGGGAGCACCCCGATCGCCTGCATGGCGAAGCCGAACAGCAGAGGGGCGAGGAGGCCGACGACGGCGAGGAGGGTCTTGTCGTAGAGGTACTTCGTGACGGGGGTCCCGACGAGGGCGAGGTCCTTGGCCGGAATGGTGAAGAACCGCAGATCGGGAAGTTGACGGTGCACCCAGGTGCCGACGCGGACCTCGACGGATTGCCCAGCGGTGTGTTGCGTTGGCGTTGTGGAGCCGAGCCGGTCGAGTGCGGCGCCGAGTGCGGGTCGGACCGGGAGCAAGCCGGCGAGCACCACAGCGAGCCCGATCCCGATGATCACGCCGGGGATGACGGAGACGAGCGGATTCATGACGTTGCCTTCTGGTCGGAGAGGTTCGTGAGAATTCGCGGCGTGGGCTTGCCTGCACTGATCTTCTTGAGCCAGAGCAGCATGACCACGTCGAGCCCGATCCACAACGCGAGGAGCAGCTGTCCAAACGGGGTCTTGTAGGGCGCCATGAACTGACTGATGAAGGGCATCACCGCGAGCAGGCCCACGGTCGCGAACGTGGTGAAGCGGATGGCGGACCGCGGCTTGGCCCGGTCAGCTTCGATCTCGCGACGGACACCAACCTCTTCGGAGATGCTCTGCGCGAGATCCTCGAGCGCGTTCGCGAGGCCGGCGCCGCGTACTCGTTCTGCGAGGAGCAGGTGCGCAACGATGAGGTCTCCGGTGGGGTCGGCGAGGTCGTCGGCGAACTTCCGCAGTGCGGCCCAGGTGGGCCAGCGCGCGTTGAGCCTGGCCGCGAGAAGGGACACCTCTTCGCGGATCGCGACGGGGGCGCTGCCGACGGAGGCATTGATTGTTTGCTCGAGGCTGGATCCCGCGATGGTGAGTCCGGCGAGTCCGCGAGTCCACGTTTCGAGCCCCTCGAGCCGATCGAGCCGCTGCTGCTCACGCCCGTTATCGAGTAGCCACGGCACACCGATGGTGGCGAGTGGGACGATCACCACCCACACGATCCATCCGGTGAATAGCCACAGGATCACACCGCCGATGAATCCGATACCCCCGAGCATCAGGCGCTGTCGACCGAAGCGCACTCGCGCGCCATGAAGCGCGACCTGAAGTCGGCTGGGCGGCTTCGGCCCCTCGTGCACAGGCGCAGGCAGGAGCCCGAGCACGATGACCAGCAGACCGAGGATCCCGATCGTTGTCGCGACCGCTGCCAGTGCGCCGTTCATGCTGCGTCCTCTCTCAGCAGGATCCGCGGGTCGAACCCGGCGTGCTTGAGATCCTCGAGCAGCTCCGGTGTGGGGCGTCCGTCGCCCGGTCCGAGCTCGAAGGTGCGCGGGTGTGCCCGGAAGATCGGTGCGGCGATCGGTCGAGCGCCGTCGACGGCCTCGCCGGCCTGCACTTCGCTGATGTCGGTGACGACACGGCGGATGCGTCGGGCCCCGGTCTCCGGGTCCTTGTAGATGACTCGCTTGATCATCACGATCAGGTCGATGTGACGGGCGATCTGCCGGTAGGCGTAGGTATCTGTGGTGCCCAGGTTCTTCTGTGTCAGGGTCGCCATACGCTCGATGGCATCTGTCGTCCCGTTCGCGTGCAGGGTGCTGAGCGAGCCGACGCCGGCCTGCATGGCCTGGAACATCGCGTCGATCTCGCCACCGCGGACCTCGCCGACGAAGATGCGCTGCGCATCGAGCCGGAGGGCCTCCTCGAGGCAGTCGATGAGGGAGATCTCGCCGGGCCTGCTGCCGTCCGGGAGCCGCTCTCCCTGACCGGGCCGGTACTGCAGCGATGTCACGATGAGGTGCCTGTCGCCCATCCGGTCGAGGTAGAGCTCGCGCTCCTTCTCGATGGTGACGATCTTCTCGAGCGGGTCCATCACGTTCGCCAGTGCGCGCAGCAGGGTCGTCTTGCCGGCGCCCGGGTTGCCGACGACGACAACGGATCGTCCGGCGGCGATTGCGGCGGAGAGGAAGTCGGCAGCGTCCTGGGTGAGGGTCCTCTGCTCAACGAGGTGCTCGAGCAGGATGTCGACGAAGCGATGCAGACGGATCACTGCCTTGGGGCGCGGGCTGATCGGGGTGTGGACGGCGGCGAGACGGGCGCCGCCGGGAAGGTCCATGTCCAGGATCGGGCTGGTCGCGGTGAACGAGCGGCCATCCTCTCCCCCGCGGGCTGCGAGGAACTGGATCTCGCGGACGAAGTCTGCATCGCTGGTCGCGACCGGGTCGTGGCGGATCATGCGGCCGTCGGCGTAGCTGACCCACACGTTGTCATACCCGTAGATGTCGATGTTCTCGACCTCGGGGAGATCCACGAGCGGCTGCAGCCGGCCGAGGCGGAACAGGCTGTCATACACGGCCCGCTGCGCGGCGCCGATCGTCTCCTCGTCCCACGCGCCCTTCTCGCCGGAGTGCGTGATCATGTCGTCGACGTGCCGGGCTGTCACCTCGGCGATGTGGGCGCGGGCGACCTCGTGCCGATCGGCGTCGGACATCCCGCCGCGAGCCTGCTCGGACGCGGTGAGCATGTCGGAGACCTCGCCGCGCAGCCGGGTGATCACGTCCCAGTCGAGGGTGCGGGACAGCTCGTAGGCGCGGGTGGCATCCACCTTCTGGACGGAGCGCCGGCTGAACGTCACCGGAGCCTCGGTGACCGGCGCCGGCACGGTCTCGGCCGCCGGAGCAGCGGTGGCCGGCTGCCCGCCGGCGGCGGCGAGGAGGTGCTGCGCGGGCCCGGTGGCGGGCGGTGCGTCGGGGATCTCGATCGCGTCGGGGACGCCGTCGTTGAAGAACGGCAGCCGGGTGATGTCGAAGTCGTTGCTCATGCGTTCACTTCCTCGAGGGGAATCGCGCCGAGCTTGTTGCGGCGCTCACGGATGGCCTGGTCGAGCACATTGGGCAGGAGGGTGAGGTCCCGCGTCAGGGCGCTCTTCTTGGTCTTCGCGGTCGGCTCAGCGCCGACGGAGAACACCGCGGCGGCGCGAGGGTCGTTGGCGAGGCGTCCGAGCACGGGCAGCTGTACGGCCTTGGAGACCTCCGCGTCGGTGAACGCCTCGTCGTGCGCGTCGATGAGCAGCAGGCCCATCCAGTCATCGTGACCGACCCGCGCCAGGGTCTCGCCGACCTCCGCTCGCCGTGCTCGGATCGCGAAGAAGTCGGGGATCACCGGACGAGCAACCAACGCAACCAGATCGGCCGTCTGCATCAGAACGGCCCGGTCATCCCGCGGTCCCAGCCGGCCGCCGTCGATGAGGATGTCGGTCCCTTGGGCAGAGATCGCAGCGAGCGCGTTTCCCAGGCCGCCCCAGAAGGACGTGCCTGCTCCCGCGGCGGCGTTGATGTTGGAGAAGCCGGGGACGAGGACCTTGTTCGGGCCCAGCCCCACGGTCTGCTTCATGACGGCGTTCGGTGTCAGCTCTCCACGCTGGTGCTGCACGGACAGCGGGGTGAGCCCGTGAGACAGGTTCACCTGCCCTCTCAGATACCCGGTCAGGATTCCCGAGGGCTTGGCGATGTCTGCCTCAATGAGGACCACGGGGCGCGGCCATGCGAGGGCAAGGCCGACTGTTGCCGAGGTGACGCCGGGTGACCCGGAGACGCTAGTCAGGTAGATGACGGCCATGGTCAGTTCCCCGCATCGAGCACGAGCGCGACGCGACCCGTGGCTGCACGAGCAGCGATGTCCGGCGCCTTCTCGGGCGACACGACCAGGTCGATGATCCAGCGGTTGTTCTGCGTGTCCTGACGAACCGAGAACACCGTGGCGGTGAATGTCTGCGGCGTCGTGGCTGGCGGCTCACCCTGCGCAATCGGGGTGTCGACGAGGCGGACCTTGTCCCCCGCGACGAGGGTCTGGCTCGGCATCTGCGCCGACGTCAGCGCCACGCCCACGATGCTGTCGCCATCCGCAACCACCAGGCTCTTCCCGACCGTCGACGAGGTCACCAGGGACCCCGCGGGGAGATCGACCATGGCGACCTCGCCGATCGCCTCCTGGCTCTGGCTTGCCTTCAGAGCATTCGTGGCCTGATCCCCCGCGATCTGCAGCGTTCCGAGGTCCTGCGCGGTGATCTGCTGGCCGCGGGGAATGTCCTTGGTCACGGTCAGCACCGTGGTGGTGTTCCCGACCGTGGTGAAGAAGTACCAGGAGCCCAGCCCGCCCACGACCGCGAGGGCGATACCCGCCGCGATCAGCATGGGACGCCGGCGGCTCTTCGTCGGCGGCAGCACCGCCGGCGTAATCGCGTCCTGGGGCGGCTTCTCTGCTCGCCGGCCCCGCTTCTCCTTGACTGCTGTATCGCTCATCGCTGCTCTCCTCCGGTGGCTTCGTGATCTACTTCGAGCGTTTCCGCTCGGGCTCGTCGGTCTTGGTCATTGCGGTCAGGTAGTGCTTGTAGGCGGCCGCGAGCATCGCCGTTCGGCTCGGCGCCTCGAGCCGCTTCCACATGTCCTCGATGACGTCCTTGTTCGCCTGGGTCATGCGCACCACGAAGGTCTCCGTCTTGACGTCCTCGTGCCGAGCCGGCGACGAGGGACGCTCGAAGAGCTTCTTGCGATCGGGTTCGAGCCGCGTCGCTCGATCCTTGATGAGGTCCGCGAGCTCGTCATAGCTGTACTCGAGCGCGTCGAACAGGATGTTCGGGTGCGACATCTCGGTACGCGCCTTGTACTCGGTGAGCATGTCCATGACGGGCTGTTCCAGCGTCACCTGCACGCCCTTGTCGGCTCGACCGGGCTTCTCTGCCCGATCCTCGTTCGAGGCGTCGGCCGCGCCGACGTCGTCAGTCGTCACCACCGCGGCACCCCGCTCCCAATACCAAATTGCCCAGTTGATAGCTGCATGACGGCATGGTAACACCAACAGCCCGCGAACACCATACTTTTATGACGGCAACCCGACGCAACCTACATGCAACCAGCCCGCCAACAGGACGCCAACAGGACGCCAACACGACGCCAATAAACGGCCTTGTAGGCGGCAAAATCTGGCAGAACAAGTCAAGTAGGCGGTAGTTCACGCATCTAGGAATGGCGGGTGTGCCAATATCACCGCTGAGTACGCCCAAGAAACCCCCCCTCCTCCTCCCCCCCCCTGGCGAAGCTCCGGAACTTCCAGACTCCGGAAGTCTGGAAGTTCCGCACTCCCCCCCACTTACGAAGTAACAGACATACAGACTCTGGAACTCTGGAAGTCACGAAGTCTGTAGTTGCCGAAGTTCCGAAGTCTGTTACTCTGCAACTACCGAACATCCGAAGTCTGGAACTTACGAACGTCGTAAGTCTGGAAGCTCGGAAGTTCGGAAGTCTGTAAGTAGGGCGGCAACCCGAAGCTTGCAGACTCCGGAAGTTCCGGACTTACAGAGTTGGTTCGACCCTGAGAGGGAAGAGGGAACAGACATGGCAGCTACGGAGCCCACGATTGACCGGGATTCGTTCGGACGGGTCATCGCCGTCGAGAGCCTCAAGGGAGGTGTTGGGAAGACGACGATCACCGCGAACATCGGAGGCTACCTCGCCCTGTCGGGCGCTCGTGTGCTGCTGGTCGACCTCGACCCGCAGGGCAACCTCGAGGACGACCTCGGATACGCCGACGACGAGCGAAACGACCAGGGGGAGTCGCTGGCCAAGGCGCTGATGTTCGGCGGCGAGGTCGCTGCGATCACCAACGTCCGCGAGAATCTCGACGTCTGGACCGGGGGCAGCGCCCTCCACAGCGTCACCGCGGTCCTCAGCTCGAAGATGGGCAGCGACGCGAAGAACGCCAAGCTGGCGCTCGCGAAGATCCTCGCGCCCGTCGTCGACAACTACGACTTCATCTTCCTGGACTGCCCTCCCGGCGACGGCGTCCTGCAGCTCGCAGCCCTGGCGGCGGCCCGCTGGGTGCTGGTGCCGACCAGGACCGGCGCGAAGGACATCAAGGGCGTCGCCAAGGTCGCGGAGCGGATCGACCAGGTCCTCGACGTGAACGGGGCGATCGACCTGCTCGGCGTCGTCCTCTTCGCGGTCGGTACGGCCTCCGAGCGCAAGGACGGCACGGTCGTGATGAAGAACGCCGAGCGCGACGCACGAGCCGACCTGGACGCGATGTTCGGGGTGGGGGAGGAAGGCGGCATCGGTCGCGAGATCGTCTTCAACCAGGCCATCCGGCACAGCGAGGCGGTGGCCAGCCAGTCCGGCCGGGCCGGCCTGCTCGTCCACGAGCTCGACGAGCGCGCGAAGCAGGAAGCGAAGGCCGGCATCGCCTGGTGGAAGATCCGCAGCGGCGAGCTCAAGAACAAGCAGCTCACCAGCGCGACCGCCGGATCCGTCGCCGACGACCTGCAGACGATCGCGCAGGAGATCAACGACCGCCTCCTCGAGGCGGAGAACGAGGTACTGGAAGGAGCAAGCGCATGAGCGACACCACATCCCGCGGCATCGCGAACCTCGCCACTCGCCCGCGTCGCGTTGACCCCAAGACGATGCTCGCCCGCAACCGACAGGCAGAGGAGGCCCCCGTCGACGAGCCGGCCGAGCTCGAGCCGGCCCCTGTCGAGGACGTCGCCACCCCGGAGCCCGCTCCCGCGCCGGCCGCCGGCACGACGAGCGCTCCGCGCCGGACGTCCCGGAAGCCTGCCGAGGCCGACGAGTCCGAGGCCGGCTACCTCGACCTCGAGCGCAAGGAGACCCGGCTGCGCGAGGGGCAGATCGGAGAGCTCACCTCCCACGCGCGACGCCTGAACAAGGCGAAGACGGGGCCGGCCCCGCGGATCACCGAGAACACGCTGATCCGCGTCGCGATCGACCTGCTGCTGTCGCGCGTCGACGAGCTGCAGGGCAGCACTGAGGCCGAACTTCGGAAGTCTGTAGGTCTGTGATGGCCGGGGCCTACTGCCGCTACTGCGACCAGCGATGCTTCGTGCTCCGAGTGCTCCCGGGTGGCCGCCAGCTGCACATGGCCACGTGTGCGGCCGGAATGGCGTTCGATCGAGAGCAGACCGGGTTCGACCACACCACGGCCCGAAACCCCCGCCAGCTCGCGACGGCGATCTGACTGCCCGCCTCGAAGCACAGATGAAGGCCCCTCCCGGTGAGATCCGGGAGGGGCCTTCATCGTCTATGCATCAGGGGAGAGGCGCTGAGGGGGCGTGGAGCTCCTAACGGGCGGTTTCAGCTGTCATTGGGCGTCGGGAGGGTTTGAGGCCCTCAGATCGTCTCCTGCGGCGTCACGCCCAGGTGCCGTTCTCGCGGATGTGGGCCTGCACGGCCTCCATGAGCTTGACCCGGATCCGGTAGACGCGGCGGGTCAGGCTTGCCCGGCCGATGCCGAGGTCCTCGGCCAGCTCGTCGCGCTCGTGCAGCTCGCCGAGGTCGAACCGGGCGAGGAGGCGGACGTCGTCGGGCGTGAGTGCCTCAGTGTCGATCGCCCAGGTGAGCACCGTGACGAGGTCGTGGAACGTGTCGTCACCCCACTCGGGCTCGAGCGTCGCGGACTTGCCCTGCTCTTGCAGCGCCTGCTCGAGGTAGACGTCCTCGGTGACGTGCTCGCTGGGGTCGCCGGGGCTCATCGACTTGTTCACGATGAGCAGCGCGTCCATGCCGATGTTGGCCTTGACCTTCTCGACCCGGTTGAGCGGGTAGCGGCGGATCGACTCCCACATGGCGCCGATCGCCGTCGAGACCGCGTCGACGGGAGTGTGGTCGCTGAGGGTGAGCGCGCGCAGGCCGCGGCACGTGCGAGCCAGGTGCACGGCCTTCGGGAGCATGTGCTGCAGCACGACCCGCTCGGCGAGTGCGTCGCCGTCGTGGCCGGCGGTGAGCAGCGCGTGCAGGAGGCGATCCTGCTCGCGACCGGTGGCGGCCTTCAGCTCGAGCTCGAGCTCGCTGCAGGAGCGGATGCCGATGCCGGCGAAGTCGTGTTCGCGGTCGGTGAGAGATCCCGACCATTCGGTGCGGAGGGCTTCCAGCAGACCGGTCTGCGTGGGGGTGGTGGTGGACATGAGCGGAGCTCCCTGTGTCGATGCATGGACACAGGGCACGCTCCTCACGGGCTCTGGTGTGAACTCTTGAACGATTTCCGAGCGGCAGGGTTCGAGGGTCTGGAATCGCCTCTCGAATCGTCTGTAAAACACCTGATCCAAGCCGGTTTCCAGGTGGGGTCAGAAAAAGACGGAAGAAAAATCTCTGGGCCCTTGTCCGATCTGGGCTGATTTCCGCACCCATGGTCTGTGAGCGTGCCGATCGGCCCGCCGATCAGACCTTTGGGACCGAGGAGATAGCCATGGCACAGGCAGCGGAGGAGCAGTTTCCGGAGAGCTTCGTCCGGGACACCGCGAGGGTGATCCGCGCGATCGAGGACATCCCGCATGCCGCAGCCGTCCTCGCCGACCGTCCGCTCGACCAGGCCGCCCAGGAGCGGATGCGTCGGGTGCTGGACCCCTCCTCGATGGATGAGGTCAACGCGGCCGCGGGCCGGATCGTGAGCCTTCGGGTGAGCGCGGACGAGGGGGTCTGACTCATGGGCTTCTGGACGAACAACCCGAGCAAAGCCCCCAAGGCGAAGACGCCGAAGGGGGAGCCGAAGCCGGCCAAGACCGAGGCAACGCCGCAGGGGTCGACGTGGACCCAGGGTCGTCAGACCGGCGCGCATGTGATCTCGGTCCTGATGCTCGCCGCGATCGTCTGCGCCCCGTTCAGCCTGTTCATGTCGTGGCAGGCCGTATCCCGTCCGGTCGCCGCGGCACCGGTCGTCTCGTCGGGTGGGCTGACCGCCCCGCAGCAGGAGGCCGGCGCCTACGCCGCCGGGTTCGTGTCCGAGTGGCTCGGCGCGTGGAAGGACCACCCCGGGCAGCTCGGGGACTACGTCGACGTGAACGCCCTGCGGACCCTCTCCGAGGTTCCCTCCTCGTACCGCGACCTGACCGTCGCGACGATCACGCCGAACAAGGGCAGCGACATCGTCACGGTCGTCGTCTCGGCGAGCGTGAAGGAGCTCGGGCCCGACCCCAAGAAGGAGGGCGCGGCGATCGAGGTCTGGCCGCGCCGGTACTTCCAGGTCCCGATCGTCGTCACCGCTGCCGGCATGCGCCCGGTGGGCCTGCCCGTCCCCGTGGCGGCGCCGACGTCGACCGGCAGCGTGCAGCTGGCCTACGCCAAGCCGCTGCCCTCGGCCGACCCCGCCGCGCAGACCGTGATGGCGTTCCTCGGCGCCTACACGACCGGCAAGGGGGACCTGAGCGTGTACGTCTCTCCGGGATCCGAGATCTCGCCGATCACCCCGGCCCCGTACATCGCGGTGTCGTCCGTCGACCTGCGTGTCGACACCGACGTGCCGCAGACGCCGAAGGACGGCACACGGCTGCAGGTGCTCGCGACCGTGACCCTCACCTCGCAGACGGACCAGACCGTCACGTCGACCTACGCCCTCACGCTCACCGCCCGCGCCACGCGCTGGGAGGTGTCCGCCCTCGACCCGGCACCGGCGGAGATCCCGAAGTCCACCTCCGCCGCGGCTCCCGCACCGACCCCGTCGCCGTCCCGGTGACGTCACCTGAAAGGAAACAGCAATGAACATCTTCGACACCATCAACAACCTGGTGAACCAGGCCGGCGTCGCATTCCGCGGCGTCGTCGGACTGGGCGCGGCGATCGTCTTCTTCGTCGTCGCATCCAAGGTCCGCTGGGCCGTGGGCACCACCCTCCTCACGGGGATCATGGCCGCCGCCGTGATCTTCTTCGTCGCCGGCGGCCTCGACTGGGTCTCCGGGATGCTCGGCAACACCGTCCAGACCGCGAAGTAACCGACAGGCAGCTACGACGACGGGAGGACGGCCATGAGCGATGAGAAGCAGCAGCAGACCGAGGTCGCGCGGTTCTACACGCGCAGCCGCAAGTTTCCGCGCCTCATCGGCCGCCTGCACGACGGCACGAAGATCCCCGGCGGGCCCTACACGGTCACGCAGGGCGTTGTCGCAGCCGTCTTGCTCGTCCTCGGACTGGTGACCCGAGGACTGTGGGGGACGGGGACGATCCTCGTCGACATCCCCATCGTGCTGCTGGTGGCTTGGGGAGGCGCCTGGGGCGCCGGGCGCCTCCCCGCCACCCGCCGCAACGTCGCCAGCATCGTGCTCGGCGCGTTCGGGGCGGTCTTCAGCCCCGCGTTCGGCAAGTACCAGGAGCAGACCGTCCGGCTGCGCCCGCCGCACTTCGCCGGCGGCACCACGACGATCGGCGGCATGACCGCGACGTCGACCACCACCCGCCCCCAGACCACCGGCACGCCGGCGCCGGTCATCCCCGTCCCGGCGATCGCCGCCGTCGAGGAGACCCCCGCGCAGGCCGCCGAGCTCGTGTCCGCCGGCACCGCCCCGGCCCGCATGCCGGTCACCGGTGTCGAGCGCCTGCTCGCCCAGGCCCGCGGATCGAAGAAGGAGTAGAGATCGTGCGCATCCCCACCACCGCTATGGCGGATCATCTGATGTGGACCCGGTCCGGGATCACCTGGGCGACGTGGCGCCTGAAGCCCCTCTCCGGCGGCTTCGGCACCCACCAGATGAAGACCATGACCAAGCTGCACCACCAGGCCCTGTTCCAGGAGCTGCGCGGCGAGGCCCTGCTCCTTGGGCTGTGCGCAGACCTCGACCCGGTCACGATCGTCGAGCGGATGCTCGAGGGCGTCAAGATCAGCGAGGACACCAAGGACTGGGTCGACGAGGTCGAGCGGACCCTCGACGCCCTCGAGCAGGTCCCGATGGGGGAGCGGGCCTTCTGGCTGTCCGTGCCGATGTCCACCGCCAACATCAAGGACCGCGCCTGGTCGATGATCCGCGCCGCCGACAACAAGGTCCGTGACATCGGCGCGCTCCCGCGCGTGCTGCCCCGCGAGACCGAGGTCGCCGCGGCCCGCCGGATGGCGAACGAGATCGCCGAGCGGATCCCCGCGATCTTCGAGGCCACCCCGGCTACCCCGGCCGAGAACATCTGGATCGCGCTGCACAACCAGCAGCGCGGCCTCGCCGTCGACGGATCCGTCCCGCTGCCCTCCGCCGCCAAGGAGGACGCACGCCTGTTCGAGACCGACCTCACCCAGTTCCAGCTGCCCGCCGGGATGCCCAACCCGTGGCTCGACGAGGGCGGGCAGAGCGACCTGGCGAAGGGACAGCAGTTCCTCCCGTTCAAGCGCAAGTACCTCAAGGTGCAGAGCCCCTACGCCGACGAGTCCAGCTACCAGGTGCTGCAGGCGATCGTCACCGGCCCGAAGGCCGGATGGCGCACCCCCGGCGTCGAGTGGATCAGCGCTGTCGACAACCTCCCCATGGACGTCGACTTCGCCCTGCGCCTGCAGATCTCGCCGGCCGCCGAGGTCCGCAAGCGCAACAAGCGCGCCGAGGACGCCCTGAAGGACCAGTACTCGCAGCAGGAGGGCACCAACAGCATCACCGGCACCGGCAACGACCTGGCCGAGGTCGCCGAGACGCTGACGGCGTACCACGCGAGCCTCAACCACTCCGACAAGGAGGTGGAGGCTCAGGTGACGGTGATCTTCGCCGTCGCCGGCACCACGCCCGACGAAGCCAAGCTGCGCGCCCGGGTGCTCGCCGACCAGTACAAGGCCCACGACTTCCTCCTCGAGGCGCCCCTGGGCGGCCAGGAAGAGCTCTGGTGGGCGATGCAGCCCGGCGTACCCACTACTCGGCTCGTGCGCGAGCTCGCGCAGATCACCACCGGCCGTGAGCTCGCCTCCGGCACCCCGATCGTCTCGAGCGAACTCGGCGACATCCGCGGCGCCCGGTTCGCCGTCAACATCACCAACGGCCGCCGCGGTCAGATCTTCCGCGACATCGAGGGCAACAACAAGGCCGATATCTCCGGATCGTTCGGTGTGGTGGCCGAGAAGGGCGCCGGAAAGTCCGTGCTCCTCAAGTGCGAGTTCGGCACCACCGTCGACCGCGGCGGCCGCGGCTACGCGATCGACCGCACCGTCGCCCACGAGTACGGCACCTTCGCCAAGGCGCTGCGCCCCGACCACACCGTCATCGCGAACCTGCTCGAGTTCGAGGACGAGGACGGCAGTGTGATCCGCCCCGAGTGGAACATCGACCCGCTGCTCATGTTCGGCCCCCGCCAGGGCGCCCGCATCCTGCAGAGCCTGTTCGCGGCGATGCTCGGCATCCCCGTCCTCAGCGAGCAGGGCGTGTTCCTGTCCAGCCTCCTCGAGGGCGAGTACCTCGCCAGCCACGACATCACCAGCACCCGCAAGCTGCTGCAGCACCTCGAGCGCGACCTGTCGGGCTCGCCCGAGGCCAACGACCTGCGCATGCTCATCAAGGTCATCGCCAGCAAGGACATCGGCGAGGTCCTCTTCAACGACGCCCTGCCTCCGGTCGACACCCGCGCCACCGGCATCGTGTTCCTCACCGCGGGCCTGACCCTGCCGAAGAAGATGGAGCTCGAGCAGAAGCACCTGTTCCAGGAAATGCCGATCGAGAAGCGGTTCGGTCGCGCCGTCTACGCGATGCTCACCGCGACCGTGAAGCAGCTCTGCTTCCGCGACAAGACCACCCTCACCGGCGCGTTCTTCGACGAGTGCCACGCGATCACCGCCAGCCCCGAAGGGGCCGCCGAGCTCACCGACTTCTACCGGGACGACCGCAAGCACAACGCCTTCGCCGCCGTCGGCTCCCACGACCCCGAGGACTTCGGCGATGAGCGGGCCCGCGGGCTGATCGCCACCCGCTACCTGATGCGCCAGCGCGACCGGAACCTCGCCCGCCGCGCCCTGCAGTGGTTCTCCGACGGCCTCGAGAACGACGAGGCCATGCTCGACCTGGTCACCAAGAACCTGAGCCCGCTGGACCCGTCGACCGGCAAGGTGCCCCCGCAGCGCCGCGGCGAGGGCCTCATGCTCGACGTCGCCGGCCGGATGGGCATCTTCCAGAAGACGCTCCCCGAGAACCCCGACCGCCGCGCCGCCGTCCTCTCGACCCCGAGCGAGGCGGTAGCAGCATGATCCGTTACGCGCTGTCATCGCTCGACCTCGTCTCCCGGATGCTGTGGTCGTCACGGGTCTGGTTCGCCGAGCACAAGTGGTGGCGGCGCATCCTCACGGTCCTCGCCCTCGACCTGCTGCTGATGATCTTCGGCAACGTCGCCGCGCACGCCGCCGACGGCGGAAACGGCATCGTCGCGCCGTTCCTTCCCGGCGGTAACATCCACGACTCCGCCGGCATCCCGCTCGCGAACTACATCGTGCTTCCGCTGGACCGCGGGGGAGTGTTCGACTTCGGGAAGGCGATCGTCACCGCACCGCTCGACTTCATCTGGACCGGCCACATCGGCGCGTTCGCCTGGATGATCTGGCTGTGCAACTGGGTGATCAGCTTCGACTGGCTGCAGCTGCTCACCGTCCCGTTCAACGCCCTCGCCGAGCTCCTGCAGAACGCCCTCGGCCGCCTGAACTGGATCCCGTTCGCCCTGTCGATCACCGCCGGTGTCGCCGGCCTCGCGATCCTCACCGGCAAGAAGGTCGCCTCCGGCTGGATCGAAATGCTGGTCTCCGCGCTCCTCGCCTTCCTCGCGGTCGGGATGCTCGCCAACCCCGTCGCGACCCTCACCAGCGCGGGCGGCGCCCTCGACACCGCCCGCAGCTGGGGCAACACCCTCGCCGGCGCCGTCGCCACCGACGACCTGAACAAGGTCAACTTCAACACGCAGGACGTGCTCTCCGAGACGGTCAGCATGCAGCTCGTCGACGTGTTCGTGAAGATCCCCGCCCAGGCGCTCACCTTCGGCCACACCCTGCAGGGGGAGTGCGCGCAGAAGTTCGACGAGACCATGCTCACCAAGGCCCCCGTCATCAGCAACGGCAACGACGTCCGCGACGCGGTCAGCAGCTGCGACGAGGCCGCGAAGAACTTCGTCGAGCACCCGAACTTCGGACAGGTGATCTCCGCGCTCATGATCGCCCCGGGCGGCATGGTCATCTTCGGCTTCCCGATCGCGCTGATGATCCTGTTCTTCAGCACCGCGATCAAGACGCTCTTCGACGCCCTGAAGACGATGTGGAACGTCTACTGGGGCATCCTCCCGGTGAACCGGCACGCCCTATGGAGCTCGCTGGGCGGGATGTTCGTCGGCGCCGCGACGATCGTCTTCCTGATCGTTCTGATGGCCGCCTCGCTGCGGCTCATGGTCGCGTTCCTCACCGGCCTCAACAGCATGGGCATCCCGATCACCGCCGTGATGATGCTCGCCACGATCTTCCTGCTCGTCCTGATCGTGATGCTCATCCGCGCGAAGATCCGTGCCAAGAAGGCCGGGCAGAGCCTCGCCGACCACCTCTCCCGCCTCGGCCTCTCGAGCGGCAGCAACGGCAGCCAGCGCGACGGCACCAAGACCCTCGCGATCATGTCGATGGGCGCCACGGTCGCCGCGGCCGCGCTGCGCCGCCCCGACCGGACCACCGCCGTCGACGGCCGCTCGATCAACTTCTTCGGCCCCGGCGGCGCGAACACCGGCGGCCCCGTCACGCCCCTGACCCCGATGGCCCCGCCCTCCGGTGGTGGCCCTGCCCCGACCCCGCTGCCCGCCGGCGGATCCGGTGGCGTGCCGCGGGCCCTCAGCGCCGGCAAGGTCGGCAAGACCGCCGATGTCGCGTTCACGGCCACCCGGCTTGCGAAGGGCGCCGCCGGCGGAGTCCCCGGCCTGGTCGGGGCCGCCGCACTCGAGGTCGGAGGCCGAGTCGCCTCGAAGGCCGGGAACCGGGCGCTGAGCTCGATCGCGGGACCCAAGCCTCACCCGCAGAGCCAGCCCACGCAGCCCGCCAGCTTCGTCGTCCCGGCCCGCCGGATCGTCGTCGACGAGTCGGGCACCGGCCACATCGTGAGGCCGGCTCCGATCGTCGACGGCGTCGCCGACGTCACCTCGCTCCCGCCGGACCCGGCCCGTACCGCTCGCAGTGAGGCCTTCCGCGCCCGGCTCGCCGACGCGAGGGCCGCCTGATGAACCCTCGCCTCCTCGCGATCATCGCGGCGGCCGTCCTGGTCCCCATACTCGTGATTGGAGGGATCGCATTCGGCCTGCTCGCCATCATCGGCGGGCAGGCCGCCTCCGCGAACGCCGGCACCGGCGCCTGCACCGTCGGGGACGCCGGCACCGCGCTGACCGTCACCACCACCGGCGGCGACTCCCTCGCCCTCGACGACAAGCAGCTCGCCAACGCCGCGAAGATCATCACCGTCGGCACCCAGGAGGGCGTCTCTGCCGCCGGCCTCAAGATCGCGCTGATGACCGCGCTGCAGGAGTCGAAGCTGCGGATGCTCGCGAACTCCACGGTCCCCGCGTCGCTCGACTACCCGCATGAGGGCGTTGGCAGCGACCACGACTCGGTCAACCTGTTCCAGCAGCGTGCCGGCTGGGGGACGCTCGCCGACCGCATGGATGCCGCCTACGCGATCCGCGCGTTCTTCGGAGGCCCGAAGGGCCCCAACGGCGGATCTCCTCGTGGCCTGCTCGACATCAAGGGGTGGGACACGATGAGCCCGGGAGCGGCCGCACAGGCCGTCCAGGTGAGCGCGTTCCCCGAGGCCTACGACCAGTGGGCGGGAGCCGCCGAGACGATCATCAACAGCATGTCCGGGTCGATCGTCTGCGACGGTGCCGGCATCGGCGCAGACGCCAGGCAGCTCGCCCAGGGGCTCGTCACCGCGATCGACAGCGGCCGCCTCAGCGTCTACGGCGCGCACGAGAAGCAGATCCGCGACATGGCCGCCGGCACCGCCACTCCGGACTGCCTCGACGACGTCGCCGTGCTGCAGATCATCACCTTCGCCCTGCAGCACTTCGACACCGTCACCGTGAGCTCGCTCAACCGCCGATGCACCGGAGAGACGCCCGGCGCCGGCACCCGCTCGTACCACTGGAAGGGACAGGCCGTCGACTTCAGTGCCCTCAACGGCCGGGCGCTGAACGGCTGGGACCCGAACTCCCTCAAGCTCGCCCAGCTGCTCAACCCGTACATGCCGGCGGGCCTGGCCGGCATCGGACAGTCCGACTGCCGTGCCGAGCACGGAGTGAGCCTGATGCTGACGAACTTCATCCAGTTCCCCGACGACTGCACCCACCTCCATGTCGAGGTCCGGCAGCCCAACACCCCCTTGAATTTCCCGTCTCCGTAGGTCGTTCGAGGGTCTCGAAATATCGGGCGGACACCGCCCGTACCCGCGGAATCAGAGGGATCCGTGGGCGGCTCGGTATCCTGGTCATCCCCCCGCGAAAAAAGACGAAACCCGACTCGTCCTACCCGAAAATTCCAGACCCCCTGCAAGGAGGCCGAGCGCGGATGCCCGCCGATGGCTCCCCCCAAACCGCTGCCAATGCCGGCAGAACCTACTACCTACCCAAGGGCCTGCACGCACGCCTGAAAGCCGCATGGTGGGCGACTCGCGAACACCCGACGCTGAGCGCCGTGGTGGTGTCCGTGTTCGAGACGGAGAGCGCCCGACGCGAGCGTGAGTTCAACGACGGCCAGCCGTTCCCGATCGTGGCGGCCCCTCGCGCCACGCGCGCTCGAGGTGTCGACGGCGAGAGCCACACGTACTACCTGCCCCTGTCCGTGCACGAGCGATTCGTGTCGGCCTGGGTGGGAACTCGCACCGAGCAGCCGGTCGCAGCATCAGTGTCGGCCCTGGCCGCGGAGCTCCTCGAGGCGGAAGCCGATCGGCTCGAGCGAGAGTTCAACGACGGCCAGCCGTTCCCGCCGGCACCGCCTGGTGCCCGAGGTGTCGACCCGACGGCCGCCCGCCGGCAAGGCGAGATCATGTCGGAGATCTGGCAGCAACGCCGGTCGACGCACTCGGAGAAGTAGCCCCGCGGATCCCGTCTCAGACGAGACGGAGAGTGACCTTGCGCCTGGCAGATGCGAGGTATGCGGCCGAGTTGGCGTGAACCTGGCGACCCTCGAACGTCTGGGAGGCGTCCCGCTTCTATCTCTCTTGCTGCTGGGATTCGCTCGCTCCGCTTTGGCTTCGCGTCGCGGCGAGCGTAACACAGTTGTCAAGTAGGTGCCAAGTAGGCAACCCCTGATTTCTCATTGGCGTTGTCCGACGCCACGGAACTTGTCAGTAGCGCCACCTGATGTGTCAGCGGCCGCCATCGAGCTGTCAGTAGCGCCAGGAAGTTGTCAGTAGCTCGGCGTGCCGCCGGTGGCCGCGATGTCGGGCGGACGTACGTTGACGCCGAGCGCGTTACCGAACACGCGGTTGTCAGGCTCACCACCTTCGAGCGCGAGGGGACTACGAGCGGTGTTTCTGACTACCGTTGCGCCAGCCGATCCGAGCATGTCGGATCTGGGTGCGACGGTGGAGGTGAAGTACGACGGGGTGCTGCGGCACTTCGGCGCTGGTGACCTCGTCGATCTTGCGCTGGATCGGATCGCGCCGGTCCGCATCTCGAAGGCGTACCCGGGCCGCAGGAACTACTCCGGGGTGTACTGGGCAAGAACGACCGGTCGCCATCACTGGTTCGAGTCGTTGTACGAGAAGTCGGCGCTGACGGCGCTGGACCGCGATCCTGCGATCGTGAACATCGCGACGCAACCGTTCAGGGTCAGCCGGGGCGGCCGTAAGGGCCACGTGCCCGACATTCTCGCTGAGCGGGTCGATCGTTCCAGGTTGCTGGTGGACGTGCGGCCGCGGCCGCGGATCACGGAGCGCGCGCTGGTGACCTTCGAGATGACCGCGACGTGGTGCTCGTCGCTAGCGATCGACTACCGCCTCTTCGCAGATCTCAGCAAGGTCCAGGACTGGAACCTCCGGTTGCTGGCCGGATACCGGTACGCGCGCTGGTGCTGCCCGCAGCCGGTGGCGCAGCTGCTCGCGCAGCGCGCGGGGGAAGTTCGCCCCCTTCGCGATTGGGCACGGCTGTTCGATGGGGCCGATATCCCGACGCGAGGGCTGCTTCTCGCCGCGATCTGGCACGGGGCCTTGGACGTCGACCTGTCGGAACGACTGGAACTGGATGTCGACGCGGTCTGTACGGGGAGGGGTTGGACATGAACTTGAAGTTGGGTGACGAGCTCGTTTGGGACGACGTCACGTTCGAGCTCATCGCTCTGGATGCCACCACCGCACGGCTGCGCGCGACCGAGGCCGGCTACATCCGGGTTGTGCTGGTCGCCGAGCTCCTGCGCGATCCGGACGTGCAGTGGCCGACCCGCGATCTGCGCGCGGTGCGCACTTTCGACCCGAAAACGCTGAGCGCTCTTCCGCCGGCTCAGCAACGGCTGGTCCAGATTTGGCTGCCGCACATCGCGGCGCTCGACGAGTTCCTGAGGACCGAGACGAGCGATGC
Source organism: Microbacterium alkaliflavum (assembly GCF_044325405.1). Classification (NCBI taxonomy): domain Bacteria; kingdom Bacillati; phylum Actinomycetota; class Actinomycetes; order Micrococcales; family Microbacteriaceae; genus Microbacterium; species Microbacterium alkaliflavum. The sequence goes on from NZ_JBIQWL010000015.1 coordinate 43,037, forward strand.
TCGCCGGACGGCGGAGATGATCGACCGTATCGTTCAGGCAGTCGGGCCCCAGCTGCCGGGCGGCACAGTGGATGCGCGGACCGTATGGCGGAAGCTGAAGGCGTACCGCTCGTTCGGCGCACTCGGGTTCGTTCACAAGAGCCACCGCACGACCGTTGCGCGGCAGCGGGATCTATCCCTCGTCCAGATCGTCGCTGAAGTTTGCCGTGCGGCGGACCGCGACGCGACCGGCACTCTCGGGCGATCCGTCGATGACATCCGGTATGCGATCGCCGACCGCTACGGGGCCAATCCACCGTTCATCGTGCCGAGCGACCGGACACTGCAGAGGATCCTCAGTGAGATGCCGCGGGCCAAGCATCTGACGAGGTCGGCGAAGACGCGTGCGTCGCTCGCAAACCGTCCGCAGGACGAGTTCCAGCAGCATGAGTCGCCGCGGCTGGGCGAGCATGTGCAGATCGACACGACGGAGTTCGATGCCGAGATCATGCTGGACGACGGCCGAGTGACGATGCGCGGTGGCACGGAACGGCCGGAGATGACGATCCTGCTGGAGATCCGCAGCCGAACACCATTGGCCGCGGTCCTCCGGGCGGGGGGCACGAAGGCTGTCGACCTCGTCACCCTCCTTGCTCGCGCGCTGACCCCGTATGAGCGTCGTCCGCAAGGTGCACGGGAGACGCGGGAGTTGGTGTCGGCGGCGTGGGCCGAACCGCATGGGATCACGCAGGAGGAGCTGGACCGGTTCCGGATGATGATGCCCGTGATCTTCCCGGAGACGATCACCGTCGACCACGGGAAGATCTTCACCTCGGTGGCATTCACGGAGGCGTGCGCGCGGCTGGGGATCTCGATCATCGAGTGCAACCCGTACACGCCGACCGGGAAGCCGCACGTGGAGCCGAACTTCGGCACGATCGCGGAGCAGTTCGCCCAGTACCTGCGCAGCTATGTCGGCCGCAGCGTCGAGCACCGCGGGAAGGACACGGCCCCGCACCCGGCACCGACGCTGCTGCAGGCGCAGGAACTCCTGGACGACTGGATCGTCGTGCACTGGATGCACCGCCCCCACGACGGGCTGCGGGACCCCTTGCGGCCGAAACGAAAGCTCACCCCGATGGAGACCGTCACGATGCTCCGTGAGATCACCCCGGAGCTGCCGATCCCGTTCGGGCTCGACGAGTACATCAGCCTGCTCCCACGGGAGCAGCGCACGATTCAGGACTACGGCATCAACATCGGGTACCGCCGGTACTCTTCGGCCCGGCTCCGGGACATCGCGGCTGCGACACCCGGTCTGGCGCGCCGCAAGTGGAACATCCGTCGCGATCCGTTGAATGTCTACACGGTGTGGCTCGAGTACGGGGAGGAATTCGTGCCGCTGACTTGGCGGTCGGGCGATGCTCAGATGCCGTTCCGCGATGAGGTCTTGCGTAGCCTCCGTGCGACCGACGGGACACCCCGTGTCGATACGTCGAGGGAGTCGGCGGCGTTGAAGGAGGGCTTGCGTCGTGGCAGGTATGGGGACCCGGCTGCGGCGCGCAGCGATGCCCGTGCCCGCGCTGCGCTCGAGGACCCGATGGCGCTGACCCGCCATCTCGAGGCGATGCCGGCCCCGCCGGCAGAGGAAGACGAGGTCGCACCCGACCCGCGGTTCCGGCGCACGGGAGGCAACGGCTTCCTCGACGGCGCCGGGGACGCGGTGGCTGCGGGGGACCCCGGCGACGAGGCCCTCTGGGTGGAGTCGGGCGGGTTCACCGGGCAGAGCGATCCGGTGCGGGAGCGTCTCGATGATTGATCTCGACGTCGCGGCCATGCGGAAACCGAACTGGCAGACCAAGGAGGGGTGGGCGGACTTCGTCGGCGAACGCCTCGACGAGCCCGAGCTGCTCACCCGCCCCCAGCTCGACGCCCTGACAGATACGCAGCGGATCGACTACTGCATGCGGCGGTTGGAGTACATGGAGAACGGCCGCATCTCCCTGACCGCGCAGGTGCGTGACATCCGGGACGAGCTCCGGTTGAGGATGGTCGCGAACGCGAGTAAGCGTGGGGGGAAGCTCGGCATCATCGTGAACGGGGTGCCGAACACGGGGAAGTCGACGACGGTGACCTGGCTGGCGAAGGAGTTCGAGATCCGGCGTCGGGAACGTGGGAACCCGCGCGGGGTGAACAGCCCGATCCCAGTGATCTACGTTTCCACGCCGGCGGACTGCACCCCGAAGTCGCTGCTCAAGGAGTTTCACGCGTTTCTGGGGCGGCCGACACGGCCGCGGATGACGGCGCCGGAGTTGCTGAACGATCTCGCCGAGGTCGTCGCGGACTGTCGCACCGATCTGATCGTGATCGACGAGATCCACAACCTCAAGCAGAACCGTCCGGGCGCGAAGGACGCGACGAACTATCTGAAGCAGCTGTCCGAGAAGTGCCAGGCCACGTTCGTGTACGCCGGTGCGAACGTGGAGAGGTCAGGGCTGTTGGACGGCGGGTGGGCGGCGCAGGTTGCGACACGGTTCCGGATCATGGACCTCACACCGCCGCCGCTGAAGGGTCAGGGAAGCTTTGACCGGTGGGCGGCGCTGCTGGAAGACCTGGAGGCAAACACGAAACTCGTCAGCCAGCCGCCCGGCAAGATCCTCGACGATGCGGCCCTCCTCTGGGATGCGACGCACGGGTGTGTTGGGGAGGTCGCCGGGATCATCCAGCTCGCGACCATCGAGGCGATGCAGTCCGGCACCGAGCGGCTCCGGTTCACCAGGCTTCGCGCCGTGATCGACGACGACCGGCGACGACAGGCGGCCCGACAACGCGAGCTGGCTCCGGTGGCATGAAGCTCCCGCCGCGCCTGCCGATCTCCACTCGCCCGCTTCCCGGCGAGACCGTGGTCGGGTACACCGGTCGGCTCGCGCACGCCAACGCGCTCTCGTTCCAGGACCTGAAGCTACACATCCGCGACTTGGGCGGACTGTCCGTCACGAAACCCAACGTCGAGCGGGTTCCCGAGATCGTCGAAGCGCTCGGCGGGCTCCCGCAGGGCTACTTCGCCGCGGATGGGCGTCGGCACGGCATGTGCGTACGGTGCAGCCACTACGACTGGCGCCCCCTGCGATGCCGCACCTGTTCACGACCGCAGGCTCCGCGCACCGAGTGTCGCCGGTGCGCGGCCGGCGCGGATACAACGACGCGGCGTCGCGGGGGAGCGGTGTGCCTGCACCACCATCGGTGGCACCTCGACGGTCTCGATGTCGACCTGACGGCGCATCCTGAGTACGGCCGCGCGGAGCGGTGGTTGAGCGGGAAGCTCTGGCTACGGGGAATTGCCCTCCATACGGGCGAACTGCAACTCGCCGTCCGTCTCATCCTCGCTGCCATGAACGACGCCGACGGTGCGACTGCACCCGCCGGACGTGCAGCAGAATTCAGCGTCGACCTTGAGGGTTCCTACGAAGACGCCCTGCTCTGCACCTACCCGGAGGCGGTCGCTCTGACGGGGATTCTGATCGATCCCGAGTTCCTCCGCTGCCTCCTCACGCCTCGATTCACCGCCGTCGATCAGGTCGAGATCATGCAGGCGGCGGTCGCCGGTGTCCTCCACGGCGTCGGTGGCCGTGCCCTGCACGAGACCGCGACGATGGTCGTCGACCGCAGCCGCGAGGCGATGATGGTCGCCTACGGTGCGGTCAAGAGCTACGGCGTGAAGACCATCCGCTGCGACTTCGACAAGGCACTGATCGCCTCTGCCCGCTCCACACGCGCTTGCCTCCTCCGCCACCTCGACACCGTTCGCGTGCCCAGCGGGTGGGAGACACCACTGTGGTGGCCCGCGCCCCCGACCGACGTCCTCAACCGTGCCGACCTGAAGCCGGACGTTCAGCCTTGGCATCCGAACGGCGAGTCGCTCGCCTCGGAAACATGAAGACGATCGCAACGCTGCCGTCTATGACGACGCGCGTCAAGCAGGACCGATGAGACGATGTTCGCATCGGGGCTGATCTCGACACATGATTCTTGACATGGGACTGAACGCGAGTGCGGAGATGTCGGAACAACCGGAGGGGCTTGTGAACCTCCTACGCAGGTTCGCGCCGGACTGGCCTGCGGTTCTCGACGTCGGCGCGGGATGGCATCCGCTGCTGATCAGACTGGACCGCCAGCTGGCCGAGATCGCGCCCGACTACGAGCTCCACCAATGCAAGTCGAAGTTCGGCGCCCTGAGCTTCTACGCGCAGCCAAGCGACGACCCGTCGATCTACAACGAGGAGTTCGTCGAGGCGATACGCGCCGCGGAGTGGGAAAGCACCCGCACCTGTGAGGAGTGCGGCGAGCCCGGCGGTCAGTACGTCATCCACCTCTGGGTGTGGACCCTCTGCGCCAAGCATGCGGCAGAGAAGAACGCTCAGTCAGAAGTCGAACGTCCGGCGCGCCGCTGAAATCTAGCGTTTCGCTATACAGCCCTAGATATCGCTAGATTCGGCGTTCCGCCGCCGCGGCCGATCGCGCGTCTGTCAGCGCAACAAGCTCGTCGCGCTCCGAGGTCGTGAGCCGGCCGTCGCGGTGCCCATTGGAGATGGCCTGGCTGAGCAGGTATGTCGGTGTTCCGAAGCGAACGCACTGATGGATCGCGGCTGCCAGGGTCACGATCGGCACCTCGCGCCACCAGGTGATCTGCTCGGCGTGGAGATCCTGCCGGTGAACCACGTATTGGACGCCGCCGCTGCGTCGGATCCTTCGCTGCGCGCCGACGGTCAGGTGGATGTGCCCTGGGTTGATGTCGCTGACCTCGAAGAGATCCAGTGCGGTCTCGTGGCTCAATGCGGCCTCCGGAGCGCCGGTCCACAGCACGGCCCGCATGTAGGGGTCGGCCTGGTCGAACGGGTACTTCACGAACCGGTAGACACCGTAGGAGGCGTGTTCGAGGGTTCCGCGAACGGCGAGTTGATTGAGGGCGCGGCGGGTGACGCCGAGTCCTTCTACTTGGCTCGCGGTGATGTAGCCGTGTTGACCCGACGCGGCTTCCCACAGCATGTCCCGGGCCAGCGCGTTCGACGCCACGTCAAAACACTACCGATTCCGTGGACATTCTGACCATCACTCGCCGTGACTTCCACCCCCGCATCCGTCATCGTCTTCGAGGGCTTCCGCAATGAGCCGCGCACCGAACTCTGCCGCCTCCGCGCCGTAGAGGGCCCGATCTCCCGGCTGAGGATTGGGCGCTTCGAGCGCGAGTTCCTCCGCGGTCATCTCCTCCCACGCGCGGATCCTCGCCGCCCGCTCCGCTTGGAACCCTCGCGAATGTGCGCGGAACACCTTGCCGACGCGCAGACTACGTTCGACTCCACGCTCCCAGCTGATCCAGCCGCGTCGCCTCCACTCGATGGCGGCATGGATCCGGAAGTCTCCGATGAGCTGGCGTCGCTGGCGATAGTCGAACTCCTCGGCGATCGACGACGGGATGCCGTCGGTATCGGGCAGGAGCTCGAGGAACATCTCAGAGAACGTCGGCCCCATGCCTGTGCGGCGTCGGGTCTGAGCGATGAAGATCGCGGCAGCCAATCCCCATTCGTCTGCGGTGTCGGGTCCGGTGAAGGACGCGAACACGTCTACCCAGGGAGTCGGCGGCGGGCCGTCGACGGACCTCCACCAGATCGGACGTGGATCGATAGCCACCGAGACCTCGACAATCACGGCCGACGGTGCATGGAGCTGCGGCTCGACGGTCGGCCTCAGTCGGCGGGTCGCAGCAGCACACGTGCAAGCCGACATCCCGCGCGAGCGCGGCGGTCGAGAAAGAGAGATTGTTTCGTATGGCCTCCTGGATTATGCCATACCGACTAGGCCATACCGAAGCAGGCATCTCGAAACGCTGGGTGGATGGCGAAGCGCACCCGACCGGACGACGCGGCGTGGGGTGCGTACGCGAACGAGCTGGCGGTGAACCTCCACCGGATCCGTCTCGAGCGCGGCTTGAGCCAGGAAGACGTCGCCTACGCCGCAGGCCTGACCCGGTACACGTACCAGAAGTACGAGAAGGGCGAGTCGAAGCCGGGGACCCCAGCGAACCCCACTATCCGCACTTTGCTCGCGCTCTGCCAAGCACTCAATGTCGCGCTCGTCGAGCTGCTACCGGAAGAGGCACCCGACCTCCGCCTGCGATGAATGCTCACGAGCGCGCATTGCGACATGACGTGCAGGGCGAGCCCGAACATGGTGGATCTCCGCCGATCTGCCTGCCGCTGTCTCCCGCACTGCCAGTGAACCCGGGGACGGCGAGAACCGCAGTCCTGTGAGCCCTTTCAATCGGTGGCCTTGTTATCACGCCGAACGGCCTGCGGAGGATGCGAGCTGACAAGGTGTCGAGTCTAGAAGCCGGGATGCACTACTGCGTTGACGATGGCGCGAATGGCGAGTTCCGACGCTGGGCCGACTTCGAGGGTGCTCGAAGATAGGAGCGATTGAGCCTGCAGACCGCTCAGAATGCCGAGGATCGCCGCCGATGCTGCCTCCACGTTCTCCCGTTCTGTCACGCCCTCCTGGTCGCACAATCGAACGAGGGCCTCTGCGATCTCGGAGCGCAATCGTGAGTAGCGCCGTTCGAAGAACGGTTGGGCCGGATGGTCGTCGGCGACGGATTCGGCGGACAGTACCGCGTACGCCTTCGCGATGTCCGGTCGCTGCTCGTCGGCGAACCCCGTGTGGACGAGGTCGAGGAAGAACTCCGCGCTGTCTGGGATGGGCTGTTCGTCGGGATTCTCGTCGTTGGCGTGGGTGCAGTACGCGAGGACCTCGACCAGGAGCTCTTGCTTGGAGCCGAAGTGATGCAGCACACCTGCGTGCGTCATGCCCGCGCGATCTGCGATGTCCGCGAGCCTGCCGTTCGTGTAGCCCTTGCTGCCGAAGACCTCGACTGCCGCATCGAGAATCTCCGAATGCTTCCGCCTGGTCTCGGCCCGGATGGTTGTCTCGGTCGCAGCGATGTATGTCATGCTCACCCGCTCGTGGTTCTTCGGCTCTGCGTGCGCGGTGGAAAATTGTTGCCGTCAGGATCGGCGCTGCCGTCGGCGTGAGGGGCTCGGTTCGGCCGGTGTGTCGTCCGCGATGGTCGGCGGAATCAGATGCCGGGCGCGGACGGGCGTGCTGACATAGGACTGGGTCGTCTGTTCGATCTGTTCGTCGGTTGCGGTGAGGCGGTCGCGATGTTGCGCCTGGTGTTCCTCCCAGGAGTCCACGGTGAAGTTCTCGACGAAGGTGTCGGGGGTCTCGGCGACGCGATAGAACTCCCACCGGCTGGCGCCGTTGCGCAGCCGCGAGCGTCGCAGCTGCGCGGTGGAGTCGAGGAAGGAGGCCTGGTCGGGCTGCGCGACGGTGTATTCGACCGTGACGACGATGGGTCCGTCGCTGGGCTGGAGCCCGATGGGGGCGACCACGTCACCCCAGTAGGAGGCCTTGGTCGGATCGGTGTCGGCGACGTTCGGCGTCCGCAGAAAGATGCCGGCGATCGAGGTCGCGGTGACCAGTGCGGCGGCGACGAGGAAGGCGATGACGACGCCGGTGACGGCCGCGAGCTGTCCCCACAGCACCGAGGCGATCGCCTGGGAGCCGGTGAAGGTGACAAGGTAGACCGACAGCCCGCGGGCGCGCACCCAGGCGGGCAGGACGAGCTGCAGCTCGGCGTTGAGGCTCGAGATCGTGGCGGTCCACGCGGCGCCGCCGAGGACGAGGGCGAGCTCCGCGACCCAGAACACGGGTACGAGCACGAGGGTGACGAGGACTCCGGCGTAGACGATCCCGGACAGCACGAGCAGAGTGTTGGTCGACATCACACCCCGCAGGCGCCCGATGGTGAGGGCCGCGACGATCGCTCCGACGCCGAGGGCGCCGAACAGGGCACCGTAGCCGCCGGCCGACACGTCGAGCCGTTCGCGGGCGACGAGGGGGATGAGCGCCCAGAGGATCGTTGCGGGGGCAATGAACATCATGGCGCGCAGCAGGATGCGGCGGACCATGGGTGCGTGTCGGACATAGCGGACGCCGGCCCGCAGCGCCGGGAGGAACCGTTCCGGTGCGGGCGGCGCGACGGTGAGGGGCGGGCGGCGCCACGTGAGGAGGGATCCCGCCAGCACGAGCGCTGTCGCCGCGGTGAGGACGAACACCCAAGGGACGCCGGCGAGGCCGATGAGCAGACCTGCGATCGCGGGACCGACTGAGCGCCCGAAGTTCACGCCGACCATTTCGAGTCGCGTCGCGGCCGCGAGCTCGTCCTTGGGGACGATCTCGGGGAGGGTAGCCTGCCAGGCAGGCACCTGGAATGCGCCGCCGAGGGCGACGAGGAACGTGAAGAGCAGCACCACGGGTGGCGATGCGAGCCCCGCCACGGTGAGCGCCGCGAGCGAGAGCGCGGCAACGGCGACGTAGACCTGGACGATGAGGATGATCCATCGCCGGTCGAACCGATCGGCGATGACGCCGCCGGGAAGCGTGAACAACATCATCGGCAGCGTCGCCGCGGTCTGGATGAGCGCGACCGTGACACTTGCATTCGGTCCGTTCACCAGCAGCCATTGGGCGCCGATCGTCTGCCCCCAGACGCCGACGTAGCTCACAACGACGGCCGGCCATAGCCAACGGAAGCCCGGCTGCTTCAGCGGCGCGAACGGGCCCGGCTCGGGCGGTCCATCAGGGACATCGGATGCCATCGCGTGCCTCAACTCGGGTAATCCGGTACGCCGGACGCAGCGCGCGCATCGTTGCGAGGGCCGTTCGAAGCAGACCAGCGGTGGGTGGACGATATCACAAACTCACACGGTAGGAAAAAATTGAGACACTCCGTACCCCCGGGGGGTACCGGGGGTACGGAGGGGGGGTATTCGGCCGGGTAAGCTCACGCCGGGAGGGGGTCGCCATGACGCAGCGTCGAGGTCCATATGCCAAGTCGGCGATGCGTCGCGATGCCATCCTCGATGCCGCCCTCAAGGTGTTTGCCACCAACGGATACTGGAACGGCTCCCTTGAGGAGATCGCAACCGAGGTCGGCGTCACGAAGCCCGCACTCCGGTACTACTTCCCCTCCAAAGAAGAGCTCTTCACGGGCGTCTTGGAGCGGTGGGACACGCTGGCGTTCGTTGTCTCACCGCTCGACGTCAGCGACCCCGTGGAGGCGCTGCGTGGACTCGTGCGCCTGACCGAGCGCAACCTCTCGATCCCAGGCGTCATCGCGCTGCACACGATGACCTCGATCGAGGCCACGAACCCCGCGCACCCCGCCCACGAGTTCTACATCCGCCGCTACGAGTTCTTCCGCGAGAGGATCACCGAGATCCTCGAAGGGTGTGAGCGCCTGGGGCTCCTTGCCCCCGGCGTCGTCCCAGCGCGCGCGGCGCGATCGTTGGGTGCAGTGATGGATGGGCTGCAGATCCAGTGGCTCACCGACAGCGAATCGGTCGACCTCGTCGGCGATGTCGCTCACCACATCGAAGGGCTGCTCGTCCCCGCTGCGGGTTGGACCGAGTAACCGACGTAAGTTTTCCTATCGGAAGATTTTTGTGGTAGAAGTTCTCCTTAGGTGAAGGCGCCTCGGAGGTTCGGTCGCTTTCCCGCGGAAGGAGACCCGATGAACGCGGTGAACGAGCAGCCTTGGATGGATGTCGCTCAGCCGGCCGGCCAGCGCGCGGCGTTGCTGCTGGCGGAGATGACGCTGGAGGAGAAGGTCGATCTCATGACCGGCGATCTCCTGGAAGGGGTCGAGGGCTTCAGCGCCGCCGGCATCGACAGGCTCGGCATCCCGCCGCTGCGGATGGCGGATGCCGGCAGCGGCATGCGGCGCCCGGCGGGATACTCCGCCACCACAGCGATGCCCGCGCCGATCGCCCTCGCCGCCACCTGGCAACCAGAACTCGGCGCACCGTACGGCCGTGTGGTCGCGGATGAGTGCTACCTGCTGCGCCACAACGTGCTGCTCGGCCCGAACGCGGACCTGGCCCGCGTCCCGTGGGCCGGACGGATCGGGGAGAGCGTCGGCGAAGACACTTTCCTCGCCGCGGAGATGAGCAAGCAGGTTCCCGCGGCCGTCCAGCGACCGGGCGTGATGGTCACGTACAAGCATCCGCTCCTCTACAACCAGGAGTCCAACCGTGGATCCGGGCAGAACTCGATCGCCGACGAGCGCACGATCCGCGAGGTGTACGCGCCGCCGTTCGACGCGGTGATCCGCGCGGGCGCCGTCTCACTCATGTCGTCGTTCAACAAGATCAACGGCGAGTTCGCGTGCGAGAGCGACTTTCTGCAGAACAAGCTGCTCCGGGATGCCTTCGGCTTCGCCGGATTCATCATGTCGGACTACTTCGCCAATCACGCGATGGTGCCCGGCAACGGTCTCGACATGGAACTGCCTGGCCTGCCGTTGCAGCCCACCTTCTATGCGGAGCATCTGGTGTGGGCGGTGCGGACCGGCTCGATCAGCGAGGCCGTCGTGAATCGCGCTTGCACCCGGATCCTCTGGGCGATGTTCACGACAGGGCTGTTCGACACCCCGCTCCCGGAGACCGATCAGCCGATCCCGTACGCCGAGCACGCCGCTGTCGCCCGCGCCGTCGAGGAGGCGGCCATCACCTTGCTGAAGAACGATGGTGCGACCCTTCCGTTGAGCACCGAACGCGTGCGGTCGATCGCGGTCATCGGTGCCGACACCGACCGGCCGGCACGGCTGGGCGGTTCGAGCTTCGTCACCATCCCGTCCGATCTCGTCGGCATCCTCCGTGGAATCAGCGAACGCGTGGCCGGAGACGTCGAGGTGCGCACGGCACCCGGAACCGACCGCATCGTGCTCGGCGACGGAGTGTTCCTCGGCGCACAGCCGATCTCCTCCTCGCTGCAGTCCGTGCCAGGCGACCCGGACGTGCCCGGGGTGCGTGCCGAGTTCTTCGGCAGCTTCGACCTCACCGGGGATCCGATCGAGGTGCGCATCGACCCCGACATGACGTTCAACAACTTCGCGCCATCCTCGTTCCACGACGCCATCCGCTCCGAGCCGCCGCGGTTCATGAGATCGCTGCGTGCGACCACGGTGCTGACCGCACCGGGAACAGGCGCCTACACGTTCACCCTCGCCGGATGGGGTTCCGCGCAGCTGTGGGTGGACGGCGTCGAGGTCGCGCGCCTGGACGCGCCGCACGTGTCAGGAGTATCCACTTCTGATCAGCTGGTCTGGGACGCTGGCTCCACGCACGAGCTCCGCCTCGAATTCCGCGCAACTGGGGCCCGCGACGGCCGCCAGCCCGGCTCCGTCCAGCTCGGCTGGACCTATCCGGAGGGCGCGTACAGCCCCGCGATCGTGCACGCCGCGCAGGTGGCGGCGGGAGCCGACGCCGCAGTCGTCTTCGTGCGGACCCTGGAGAGCGAGAACGAGGACTCCGGCACCCTTTCGCTGCCGCGCGACCAGGATGCGCTCGTCGCGGCGGTCGCCGCGGCGAACCCGCACACGATCGTCGTGCTCGGCACCGGCGCGCCCGTCTTGACGCCCTGGGCCGATCGTGTCCCCGCGATCCTGCACGCCTACTTCGGCGGCCAGGAACAGGGCCATGCGATTGCGAGCGTGCTGTTCGGCGAGGTGAACCCCTCCGGCAAGCTGCCATACACGATGGCGCAGAGCGAACAGCAGTACGCCCGGATCGGCATCCAAAACCCGGTGCGCACCGAGTGGAGCAAGGACGTGCACTACGTGGAGGGGCTGCACCTCGGCTACCGCGGATTCGACCGCCACGAGCTGGTCCCGCAGTACCCCTTCGGGCACGGCCTATCCTACACGCGCTTCGCGTTCGACGGGATCGTGGTCACGCCGGAGCATTCGAACGGATTCGAGCCCATCCGTGTCGCGTTCCAGCTGGCGAACGTGGGGGAGACCGCGGGCGCGGAGGTCGCCCAGGCCTACCTCGAAGTGCCCGACGGGCACGGCGAGCCGGTCCGCAAGCTCGTCGCCTTCCGCAAGGTCTTCCTGCAGCCAGGGGAGACCACCGAGGTGGAGCTCGTGATCGATCCGTTCGACGTCACATACCCGCTGGCGCGGTGGGATAACGGCGCGCACCTGTGGCGGACGATCGGCGGCGTGTACACCGTGCGCGTCGGATCCTCGTCTCGAGACCTTCCCCTCTCGGCGACGTTTGAGATCCACCCGATCCCCGAGCCGACGACGGAAGTCGGTGGAACCGCGTACGCCTACGTCGCTCAGGAGGCGGTCCCGGCTCCCGCCGCGATGTGACGACAACCCCTCTCGCAGCCACAGGAAAGGCGCATCCGACATGCCCACCCAGCCCAACGGCGCATCCCGACTGTTCCCGATCATCGGCGATCCGATTCGGTACGTCGAGTCGCCCGTCTCCCTCACCCGGACCTTCGCCGAGCGCGGCCACAACGCGGCCTGCATCCCGATGGAGGCACCCGAGGACGCTCTCGACATCGTCATGCAGGCGCTCTCCGCCACCACGAATGTAGACGGCATCCTCGTCACCAAACCGCACAAGTTCACCGCGGCCGCCTACTGCGCGACGGTGTCCGAGCGCACCCGACTCCTGGGCGCGGTGAGCACGATCCGGCGCAACCCGGACGGGACCTGGCATGGCGATACGCTCGACGGTCTCGCCTTCCTGAAAGCGCAGCGAGACCACGGCGCGCGCATTGAGGGGTCGAAGGCCCTGCTGATCGGTGCCGGCGGCGCCGGGAGCGCCATCGCGATCGAGCTCGTGCGCGGAGGAGTCCGGGAACTCGTCATCTACGATCCGGACGGGAAACGCGCCCTGGAGCTCTGGGCTCTCGTCACCGACCTCGGGGAGGCGCAGGTGTCCGTGGGGCCGGCTGATCCGACGGGGTTCGACCTCGTGTTCAACGCCAGCCCCATGGGCATGGCGGACGACGACCCGATGCCGGTCGACGGCGCCCTCTTGTCCTCAGACATGTTCGTCGGAGACGTCATCGCCGGGCATGGGACGACACCGTTCATCGCCGCCGCTCAGGCCGCCGGCTGCAGAACGGCGAACGGCACGGACATGGTCGACGCCGTCCAGGACATCATGGCGGACCTCCTCCTGGGCGCCGACATCGGCTGAGCCCGCTGCAGTGCGGGTGTGAGTGCACGGCTCTCACACCCGTCCTCGGCGTGCCGTCCGGATGATCATCGAGTACGCACACCACCCATAAATTCTTACACTTGGATACTTCTTCCTAACGTAAAAAATTCATGCTACGTTCAAGCGTCCGCCCCCTTCGAAGATGAAAGGACGAATCCATGTCGGATTCATCGGCCTCAAGGCTCAGTGCCCCACCCACCGCGACCGTGCCAGCGACCGCCGCACGGCCGGGATACATCGTGATGCTGCTCATCACGTGGTTCTGCTTCTACGCCGCGCTGCTCGGCCCCGCGATCGTCGGCGTCGGAGTCAAGGTCCTGACGATCGTCCCGGAGTCGGAGAAAGCGTCCGCGCTCGCGTGGATCTCCGGATTCGGGGCCCTGGCCGCAGCGATCGCGAACCCCGTCTTCGGTCGCATCTCCGACCGCACCACCTCACGGTGGGGCCGTCGGCGGCCCTGGATCGTCGCCGGTATGTCGGGTCTTGTGGTGGGCTTCATCTGCTTCGCGCTCGCCCCGAATGTCCCGACTGCCGTCGTCGCGTGGGCGTTCTGCCAGTTCTGCGCCAACGCCGCGCTGTCTCCCCTGACGGCCAGCGTCGCGGACCAGGTTCCGTCCTTCCAGCGCGGTCAGGTCACGGCATCGCTGGGCATCGCACTGAACCTCGGCATCATGGCGTCCACCTGGGTCGCAAAGATCTTCGTGGACCAGCTGATCATCCTGTTCGTCGCGCCATCGCTCATCGCCCTCGGCGTCATCATCGCGTACGCGTTCGTGCTCCCTGACCGCGTGCTGCCCGAGCGCCCGCCGCGCGAGGGTTTCAAGGCGGTCCTGAAGACCTTCTGGGTGAACCCCCGCACGTATCCCGACTACGCCTTCGCCTGGTGGTCGAAGTTCATGATCGTGCTGGCGACGAACCTGTTCACGACGTTCCGACTGTTCTTCATCAAGGACAAGATCGGGCTCAGCGTTGAAGAGGCAGCGGGCACCGTCGCCCTCGGTGTGCTGATTTACACCCTGGTGCTCATGCCCTCCGCGTGGATCGCGGGCAAGTTGTCGGACAAGGTCGGGCGTCGCAAGCCGTTCGTGATCACGTCGGGCATCATCTTCGGCATCGGAACGGCGTTGCTGATGACCGCACACACCGTCGAGATCTTCTACGTCGTCGAAGCCATCCTCGGACTCGCCTACGGTGTGTACGTCGGCGTCGACCTCGCGCTCGTCATGGACGTTCTGCCCGACCCGGAGAATCCCGGCAAGGACCTCGGCGTCTTCAACATCGCGAATGCCGTTCCGCAGTCCGCCGGGCCGCTGGTCGGAGCCTTGCTGCTCAGCGTCGGCAGCGCGGTGAGTCAGAACTACACGCTCCTCCTGATTGTGGCGGGGATCATGGGGGTGATCGGAGGCTTGGTGCTCATACCCATCAAGAAAGTCCGCTGATCGAGCACCAGCACCTGGTCCGGAGCTCCCTGTCGACGCGGAGGCGACAGGGAGCTCTGCCGTGCGCGGCGGGTCTCCGGACTCTTCGACTCTGCGGAGTCGGAGAGTCCACCTTCGTTCTCACCGATACCAGCCATCCAGGGAGGCGTGGTGGGCGACTGGCGCGTGGGGCCCGATCTGCATCCGGCGGCGGGCGCTGAACGACTCGAGTTGCGAACGTGGGTCGTCAGGTGGCCGTGGAGGCGCTTCTGACAGCGGCGGGCGCGCTCCAGCTGGCCAGCAGTCTCATGGCCTGAGCGGTGGGCGTTCCTGCCTCGACGGTGTAGATGAGCATGACCAGCCCCGGGTCGGTGGAGAGCTCGAACGATTCGTAGCCGAACTCGAGGTCGCCAACGTCGGCGTGTGTGAGCAGCTTCATGCCGGAGCGGTACCGGAACACGTCATGAGTCGCCCACAGTGTGCGGAACTCCTCGCTCTGCGTCGAGAGTGTGCCGACGATCTCGATCAGGTCGCGGTCGTACGGGTCCTGTGCCGATGCGGTGTGCAGGAGTGCGACCACGTTGTGCTTCGCGAGCTCGAAGTCGCGGTGGAAAAGCTCCGCTCGCGGGTCAAGAAAGAGGTAGTGGGCGTAGTTGAACCGGTCTCGGGATCCGTCCGCCGGAAGCGAGTACAGCGCGCGTCCGATCGGGTTCGACGCGAGCCGGTCCAAGCGCGCGTTCTGTACGAAGGCGGGCGTCTCGATGGAGTCCAGTACCCGTTGGATGCCTTCCCGAACGACGGTGCGATTCGGGCCCTTCTTGCGTGGAGAGGAGCGCTGCGTGATCTGGACCAGGTCGAACAGATGATTGCGTTCGTCGTCGTCAAGCTGCAGAGCTCGTGCGATGGCCTCGAGGACCTCACGGGAGGCTCCGGAGATCTTTCCCCGTTCGAGGCGGGCGTAGTAGTCGGCGCTCACCCCCGCGAGGTGGGCGACTTCCTCTCGGCGCAGCCCGGGGACGCGGCGTGAGCCGTTGTACAGCGGGACGCCCGCTTGTTCCGGACTGAGCTTGGCACGTCGGGAGGTCAGGAAGCTGCTGATCTCGGAGCGGGTGTCCATGGTCATCACGCTAACCGTGGACATCTTCGGTCGCCGACGCATCGGCCGCCGTCGGATGGGAAGCGCGGGCGGCGGGGTTCCGTGCACCGATGAGAACGATGACTCCGGCGACCGCGGCGAGTGCTGCGTATCCGACGGTGATGTCGAGCAGGGTGAGTGTGCGGGTCAGCTGCCCGGCGATCAGGCTGGGGATGGCGGCACCGAGGTATGACATGGCGTAGATCACAGCGAGCAGACCGGCCCGTTGTGCAGGTGTCGCCAGCGGCAACAGGATTCGCATGCTGCTCGACATGCCCATGCCCATGCCGATGCCGCCAAGGATTCCGGCCGCGATGAACAGCACCGCGCTGCCGGCGAGGAGCGAAGCGATGAAGCCCGCGGCTGCAATGACGACGAGGCCCATGGCGAGTCGCTGCGCCGTGGCGGGCCTGAGCTTGCCGCTGAGCGGTCCGCCGAGCACGCCGGGTGCCTGGTAGGACGCGAACACGGCGGCGGCGATCACGGGGCTGGTGGAGTGGAGGTAGCCCGACGCCACGGAGGGGGCGAACGCGGTGACGTAGCCGCCGAACGCCCAGGTCGAGATGAAAATCGCCGCGGCCACGGGCATGAACGGTCGCACGCTGGCGGGAAGGGTGAGCCGCGGGACCATCGAGCGGCGGGCTCCCGGGTTGCGTCTCACGGTCTCGGGATGCGCCGCGATCCCTCCCGCGCACACGAGCAGCAGTCCGGCGACGATGACGAACACGAGCACGCGGGGTGCCGGCGCGAACTCGACGAGGATCGCGGAACCGAACACGCCGATGGACAGACCGAAGCTGGGCGCCATGCTGGTGACCGTCGCGACGAGCCATTTCGGGTTCCGCGGAGCGGTGTCCACGGCGTAGGCGGCGATGGCGCTGGCCGCGAGCCCGGCAGCGATGCCCTGCAGCATGCGCCCGATCAGCAACGGCCACAGGCCGTGCACCGTGGTCAAGGTGAGGGTCCCCGCCGCAGCGAGGAGCAGCGCCGCGATCGACACGGGGCGTCGGCCGAGATGATCCGACAGGCGCCCGAGCACCAGCAGCGAGAGCACGGCGCAGAGAAAGTAAGCGACCGTGACTACGGAGAAGTCCGCGTCCGTGAGGCCGTCGACGGTGCGATAGGTGGTGAACAGTGGGATCGCGGTCGAGCCTGCAGCGAACACCCCCATGAACGAGAGGGTCGCTATCGTGAACCCGCGGCTTCTCGTCATGGGTACCGAAGGTCTTCGGGTGCTCGTGCTGCTCATTTCGCGGTCCCACCCCCGAGCAGGAAGTCGGCCATCAGTTCCTGCACTGCTTCGACCATGTGCCCGCCGGTGGCGGTGCCGCATCCGGCGCCCTGTGCCGCGGCGATGAGCGCGGTCGTGCCGTGCCCGGAGATCACGTCACCGACGAACATCGACGACGTGAGCAGGGTGGGATCCACCGGGAGCGGGTCGTCGTCGGCCATTCCCATCGGGGTCGCATTGAGTACCAGGTCGAACCCTGTCGGGTCGGCTGAGCCCGCCCGCGTCTTGTCCGCGTCGGTGTCGCTCAACAGCTCGATGAGGCCGGAGACGCGAGCGAGGTCGGTGTCGTGGATGACCAGCTCCTTCACCCCCGCGTCGAGCAGGGCGATGGCGATCGCGCTCCCGGCCCCGCCCGCACCGATCAGGAGTGCACGAGCGCCCTCGATCCGGGCACCGTGATCCTGCTGGGCTTTCACGAACGCGAGGCCGTCGAGCATGTCGCCGTGCCACGTACCGTCCGGATTGCGGCGGATCACGCTGATCACCGCCAGCAGCCGTGCTCGATCCGAGGTTGTCGTGCAGTACCGGAACGCGGCTTGCTTGTGAGGCATGGTGACGAGGATGCCGTCGACGTTCGGCATCACGGCCAACGCGGTCATGGCCGCGTCGAGGTCACCTTCGGGCACCTGCAGCGGGACGCAGGCGGCGTTGTGCCCGCGACTCTGGAGGGTGCGGGTAAGCCAGACGGGGGATTCCACGAATCGAATCGGATCACCGATGATCGGGAAGACACGGCTTGCGCCGGTGAGTTGGATGTTCATGGTTCGGATTCCTTAGGATCAGCGTCCGTGCGAACTGTCTCGATAGGGCTACGTCAGAACCAGGACGGTCCGGAGTTCACGTAATGGCGCTCGGGTTCAGAGGTTGGTCTGGGCCTCGAGGAAGTCGGGGTAGCGGGCGCCCTCGATCCTGATCGCGGACGACGCTCGGGTGAGCGTCTCGACCTCGTCCGCGGTGAGAACCACGTCCGCCGCGGCGAGGTTCTCCTCGAGCCGGTGCAGCTTCCTGGTGCCCGGGATGGGCACAACCCACGGCTTGCGAGAGACCAGCCACGCCAGAGCGACCTGCCCGGGAGTGGCCCCCTTCTGTTCCGCGACAGCCTTGACCTCGTCGACGAGGGCGAGGTTGTGCTGCAGCGCCTCAGTGGTGAACCTCGGAATTGTCGCACGGATGTCGTTGCCGACTTCGAACTGAGTGGAGGTGTCGACCGTGCCGGTGAGGAATCCCTTGCCGAGCGGGCTGAACGGCACGAAGCCGATGCCGAGACCCTCGCAGACATCGAGCACGTCTTCCTCGGGGCGACGCCACCACAGCGAGTACTCGCTCTGGATCGCGGTGACCGGCTGGACCGCGTGCGCGCGCCGGATGGTGCCCGCGGCGGCCTCGGACATCCCGTAGTGGCGGACCTTGCCCTGTTCGATCAACCTCTTCACCGCTCCGGCGAAGTCCTCGACGGGGAACTCCGGATTGATGCGGTGCTGGTAGTACAGGTCGATGGTGTCGATTCCAAGGCGCCGAAGTGAACCCTCGACGACCTCGGGCACCTCGTCAGGGGTCAGCATGCGCCCCGTCGGCTTGCGTGTTGCGGGGTCGACGTGATTCGCGAACTTGGTCGCGATCACGACCCGGTCGCGGAACGGGGCGAGCGCCTCGCCGACGAGCTCCTCGTTCGCGTGCGGGCCGTAGATCTCCGCGGTGTCGAAGAAGGTGACGCCGCGGTCGACTGCGGTACGGAGGAGGGCGATCATCTGGTCTCGGTCGGGACGGCCGCTGTACCCGCCGGTCATGCTCATGCAGCCCAGTCCGATCGCGGAGACCTGCAGGCCGCTGGCTCCGAGTGTGCGTGTGTTCATGTGCTGGATCCTTCGTTCAGGCGTTCGTGTCGGGGGCGGTGAAGAGTTGCTTCGCGACGGCCATCGCGCCCATGGCTTTGGGCCAGCCGGCGTAGAA
Organism: Microbacterium alkaliflavum; assembly: GCF_044325405.1. NCBI lineage: Bacteria > Bacillati > Actinomycetota > Actinomycetes > Micrococcales > Microbacteriaceae > Microbacterium > Microbacterium alkaliflavum. Next base: position 61,946 of record NZ_JBIQWL010000015.1, read on the forward strand.
GGCGACGTGGGTGATCGCCTCGATGAGCTCGTCAGGGGTGAGGCCGTTCTCGATGGCGCGGCCGAGGTGGAAGCGCAGCTGGTCAGTGTCTCCGCCGGCGGTAAGGACGGCCACGGTGATGAGGCTGCGGTCGCGGGCCGGGAGCTGTGCCCGGTTCCACACGTCAGTGAACAGGACGTCGTCGGTGAGCTCGGCAAGTTTCGGCGCGAAGTCGCCGAGTGTCTTCCGGCCACCGCCGACCTGGAGGGGCTGATCCGTCATGATGGTCTCCTTCTTCTCGCTCGGTTCATGGGGCTGCAGCGAGTCGGACCTCGTCCGCGGTCGCCGAGGTCCCCAAGTCGGATGCTGCCTCGCTGCAGGTGGTGGTGTGTCTTCGCTTCGGTACACGGGCGCAGCAGCACCTTGACCGCGCGACGTTCGTCCATCGCGCGGTACCCCTCGGCGGCGTCCTCCAGCGGGAGGGCGAGGTCGAAGACCTTGCCGGGGTCGATGGTGCGGTCCCAGATCAACTGGATCAGATCGGGCAGGTAGCGACGCACCGGCGCGGGACCACCAGTGAGGTGGACGAGAGCGAAGAACAGCTCGCCGCCGGGCAGGGCGACGTCGTGTGAGACGCCGACGAAGCCGACGTGCCCGCCGGGCCGGGCGGACCGGATTGCCTGCATCATCGACTCCTGTGTGCCGACGGCTTCGACGACCGAGTGCGCGCCGAGGCCGTCGGTGAGCTCTTTGATCCTCGCGACGCCCTCGTCGCCGCGCTCTTCGACGATGTCGGTTGCGCCGAACTGGCGGGCGAGGCTCTGCCGATCCGCATGCCGTGACATGGCGATGATCCGCTCGGCGCCCAGCTGTTTCGCGGCCAGGATCGCCATCAGCCCGACAGCGCCGTCCCCAACGACCGCCACAGTCTTGCCCGGGCCGGCCTCGGCCGCGTCGGCGGCGAACCAGCCGGTGCCGAGCACATCGGACGCGGCGAGCAGGGAAGGGATCAGGTCGTCGTCGGGCGGGCCGGGGGTGGCGACCAGGGTGCCGTCGGCCAGCGGCACCCGCAGACGTTCGGCCTGGGCGCCGAGGGTGCCCATCAGGACGGCGTGCACGCACCGGGACTGGTAGCCGGCCCGGCAGATCTCGCAGGTGTTGTCGGAGGCCCAGAAGGAGCCGACGACGAAGTCACCGACCTTGACGGACGTCACGAGGTCGCCGATCTGCTCGACAATGCCGACGTACTCGTGGCCCATCGGCGTCGGCCCGTCGACGCGGTCGAGCCCACGATAGGGGTGCAGGTCCGACCCGCACACGCACGCGGCGACCACCCGGATCACGGCGTCCGTAGGTTCCTCGATCGTCGGGTCATCTCGATTCTCGACCCGGACATCGCCGGGTGCGTACATCATTGCTCCGCGCATGACGGAGCCTCCTCTCGTGTCGCGATGACCATGTGATCGGATTCGCATCAGGGGCGGCGGTAGTCCTCGTCGCTGACATGCTCGAGCCAGACCGTGGTCGCAGCCGGATCGTCGCCGTTCTCAGTGATCGCGAGGTGCTCCATGAAGTCCTCCGGCGTCGCGCCGTGCCAGTGCTCCTCACCGGGCGACGTGTACACCGTCTGACCGGGAAGAGCCACCAGAACGGTGCCGTCACGGCGGCCGACAAGGGCGACCCCCTCGACGATGTGCAGCGTCTGACCGCGGTCGTGCGAGTGCCATGCGGTCCGGGCGCCCGGCGCGAATCTCACACGCCCCACGACAGCTTGCTGCCCCGGCTCCCGAGGGACCGCGATCAGGTCCAGCCAGACATCGCCCGTGAACTGCTCCGGCGGATTCTTCACCGTCGCCGGCTTCGGCAGGATCTCCATCGTTTCGTGTCCTCTCTCGTCGGCGTTCCTCGCGCACCACACCGCCAGGGTTCCTGGCCGACATGCCTTCGTGGGGGATCGTTTCGACGCTACGCCGGGCCGAACGGTGCGAGCCAGGACCCCTCAGACCATGGTTCATCCGCCCCTTCCGCGCTCGCACGCCGAAAGGGGGTCGTGGAACCTCGCGGGGGCTGAATACGTCGGGCCGGACGTGTCGCGTACCGACGGTGGCGGTGACGTCTTTCACGTCTCTTGCACCTTCTGGCGGATGCGGATGCTGCGCCACACGATGATCACGAGCATGAGTGCGAGCGCGGTGAGAATGGCGCAGGCCGTGAAGACGCCCGGGAAACCGAGGCTGGTCCCGGCGATCGCGATCACGCCGCCGGCCACGACCGCGCCGATTCGCCGCGTGTTCGTGAAGAGTCCCGACGCGAGGCCTGGCCGCGGGATTATGTCTTGGAACAAGGTCAGGCCGATGCCGGTGACGGTCGCGAAGAACCACGCGTTCAGCAGCTGAGCGGCGATCAGGGTGACCGGGTCGTGGACGATGGCCATCAGCACGTAGAAGAGGATGCCGACGACGCATCCGACCAGCAGCAGCGGGACCTGCCCGAAGCGCGGCGTCAGGCGGCCGAGGAGCATCAGGGCGGGAACCTCGGCGAGGGCCGCGACTCCGAGCGCAACGCCGCCCCAGATGGCATTCAGGTGCAGGCTGTTGACGGTGAACAGCGTCATGATCGACGATGCGGTCGCGTTGGTCGCCTGCAGTGCCACGAAAGCGGTCACGATCACCGCGATGCGCACCTTCGAGATCGGTACGGACGGGTCGTCGGCAGTTCGCGCCGACGCTGGGGATTCTTTGCCGTGGCGCCGCATCCCGAGGATCGCACCCATTCCCACCAGGGAGATGACGACGATCGCCGCGAGCACGGCGCGCGTGCCGATCCATCCGGCCAGCAGCATCGCGACGGGGGGCCCGGCCACCCAGGCCACGGACACCATCGCCCGGGTGCTGAGGATGTCGGAAGGCCCGAATCCGGCGGAGCGCAGGTGGGCGAAGAAGAGGGACGATCCGACTCCGGCCGGCCCGCCCAGAACGATGAGAGCGACGATCGCGACCGACAGGGAACCGCTGACGGCCAGTACGCCGGCGAGAGCGAGCGTGAGGAACCCGCACACCAGCATCCAGTTCAGGTAGGTGCGGCGCCGGTCGGCCCAGCCGGGGATGATGAGCGACGCGACGAACCCGCTTGCGTTGTACAGGGCGAGCGCGAGGCCGACCTGCGCGTCGGTCGCATGAAGCTGCGTGGACAGCAGCAGCGCGAGGGCTGGGTTCAGGAACGCGAACTGCAGACCCCACGTGAACGCCGCCGTCTGCACGGAGACGCGCGCTCCTCGCGACGGCTCCCGCCGCGTGTTGTCATCTCGAGTCGCGGACATCGTGTTCCTTCGGTCATCGGCGATCGGTCGATTCGGGTCTCCTCCATCGGATTCGTTTCACGCTACGGTGGCGTGGCCGAAGCCGGCAGGCTCTGTCGGGACCCCCATCCGGCCTACCCGGTCACATGGAATCGTTCCCGGAGCTGGTCCTCGGTGCGGCTGGACCGTCCGATGCGCACCTCGAACTCGCCGGGCTCGACGACGCGGTCACCATTGCTGTTCACGATCGTGAGTTCCGCGACGGGGACCTCGACATCGATGCGTCGTTCCTCCCACGGCGCGAGGTCGATCTGGTGGAATGCCTTCAGTTCCTGATCGGCCCAGCTCGCGGAGGTCACGAGGTCGCTGACGTATACCTGCACGGTCTCCCGGACCGGTCGGTCACCGAGGTTGCGGAGCGTCAGCGACGCTCGGAGCGTGTCTCCGAGGCTGACTTGATCGTGGGTGAGGGCCAAATGCTCGTACTCCACCCACGTGTAGGACAAGCCTTCACCGAAGGCGTATGCGGGTTTCTGGGTGAGGTCGGCGTACCGGTCGCCGTGCTGCCCGCGGAGCTGGTTGTAGTACGTCGGCTGCTGGCCGACGTGGCGGGCGAACGAGATCGGCAGCCGCCCGGATGGTTCGATGAGCCCGAGCAGCAGCTCGGCGATCGCCCGCCCACCTTCCATGCCTGGGTTCGCGACCCAGATCACCGCGGCGGCATCTGTCACCGACGCGGGCAGCGCGAGCGGCTTCGAGGCCATCAGGATCACGACGAGTGGGGTCCCGGTCGCCGCGAGGGCATCGAGCAAGGCGATCTGACCGCCGATCAGGTCGAGAGTCGCGGTGGACTTCCCTTCCCCGACGAGCTCGATCCGGTCGCCGACGACGGCGATGACGACATCCGCGCGCTCCGCGTCGGCGACGGCATCGGCGATGAGCTGCTCATCGGGCGGGCACGGGGTGACAACGGGTGGCCGAGGCTGGCCGTCGGGAAAGTGCGTCCCGTGCGGGTCGGGCGCCATGGTGAGGATGTCGGCGCCCTGCGCGTGGGTGACGGTCCAGTCCTGCGGGACGTGTGCGCGGAGGCCGTCGAGCACCGTGGTGATCATGTCGCGCGGCTGGGAGTCGAGCCATCCGCCCTGCCCGGAGCCGCCGGCCCAGTCGCCGAGCTGCTGCTGGGCGTCGTCTGCGAGAGGGCCCATGACTGCGATACGCATCGGCGGCCGTCCGGTTCGTGCAGCGCGACCGTTTTCGTCGGTCGGGTCGACGTGGAGCCCGCCGTCGAGGGGCAGGATGCCGTCGTTGTGGAGCAGCACGAGAGAGCGGCGAGCGATCTCGAGGTTGAGCGCGCGGTGGGACCCGGCGCCGATTTCCCGATCGATGCGTTCCGGATCGGGGCGCCGCGGATTCTCGAATAGCCCGAGCTCGAACTTCACGCGGAGGATGCGGGCTACGGCGGGGTCGAGGTCGGCTTCAGTCAGGAGCCCGGTCCGGATCGCCTCCTGGGCGCCGTCGAAGAAGTCCGGGGTGGTCATCACCATGTCGTTGCCCGCCTTGACAGCGGCTGCGGCGGCGTGCGCGTAGTCGGGCTGCAGCTTCTGCTCCCAGACCATGCGGCCGACGTTGTCCCAGTCGGTGATGAGGGTGCCGGTGTAGCCCCACTCGCCGCGAAGGACGTCGTTGAGCAGCCAGTCGTTGACGGTGATCGGCACGCCGTCGGTGGTCTGGTAGCCGAGCATGAAGGTGCGGCAGCCCTCGCGGGCAACCCGCTCGAACGGCGGGAGGAACCAGGAACGCAGTTTGCGCTGTGAGATGTCGGCCTCGGACGCGTCCCGCCCGCCCTGTGTCTCCGAGTAGCCCGCGAAGTGCTTCGCCGTCGCGAGGATCGCGGTGTCGTCGGAGAGACCGCTTCCCTGGTAGCCGCGGACCATCGCCGAGGCGAGCTCGCCGATGAGGAAGGGGTCTTCGCCGAACGTCTCGCCCACACGGCCCCAGCGGAGGTCGCGGGCGATGCACAGGACGGGAGAGAAGGTCCAGTGGATGCCGGTCGCGGCGACCTCGACGGCGGTTGCGCGGGCGACATCTTCCACGAGGGCGGGATTCCAGGAGCCGGCCATGCCGAGCTGGGTGGGGTAGATCGTCGCACCCTCCCAGAACGAGTGGCCGTGGATGCAGTCCTCGCCGATCAGCAGGGGGATGCGCAGCCGCGACCGCTCTGTCAGGTCATGCGCGCGCAGCACGCGCTCCGGTGAGGTGTGCAGCAGCGATCCGACATGCGTTCGCAGCACTTGGTCTTCGAGGTTGTCGCGGGCGTCGAGTTGCATCATCTGCCCGACCTTCTCCGCGATCGTCATCCGGCTCAACAAGTCGGCGATCCGGTCGTCGATCGCGAGGCTCGGATCAAGGTAGTCGGCGTCAGTCACGTCTTCTCCGTTCGTGCGGCCAGGGGACGAGCCCCAGGCTGGAGTGCCTGCCGGCGGAACGAAGGCTCTTCGCTGCGTCGGCCTGCACCGACGCTAAAGTATGCCACGCGTAAGAAATTCAGCCAACCCCCTCGCTGGAATTTCATCCACATGGCAGAACCTGGCCTGCGCTACCACGCGGACTGTTGGAGGGAGGAGAGATGGCTGGACGACGTGGACCGTACGCAAAGTCTGCGGCTCGCCGGGACGCGATCCTCGACGCCGCAGAGGAGGTGTTCTCCACGACCGCGTATCACTGCTCGTCCGTGACCGATATCGCCCGCCGTGCCGGGCTCACGACGGCGATGGTCTGGTACTACTTTCCTTCCAAAGGGGATCTGTTCGCAGCGGTTTTGAAGCGGCGCGATGACCTCGCATTCCGCCTGTCGCCGCGAGATCCGGATGATCCGCTACATGAGTTGCAGGGCTTCGTCGACTTCGCGGTGCAGACCCTGCCGTTTCCGGGCGTGATCGCGCCGCAAGGCATCACGACGTCGCGCCCGGCTCCTCAGGACGATGCCGCCCGCGTCTACTGCGTGGAACGGTACGCGCTCATGCGTCAGCGTCTCACCGAGATCCTTGACCGGTGTCACGCGCGAGGGCTGCTGTGCCCCGGTATCGAACCCACACGCTCGGCACGCGCGATCGTCGCGATGATGGACGGCCTCCAGATCCAATCGCTCACCGACCCCGACAGCGTCGACGTGGTAGACGATCTCGACAACTACCTCGCCGCACTCTTCGTCCCCGGCGCGTGGGGCTACGAGGCAGCGCGAGAGCTCGGCGCGATGAAGGGCAGAGGTGCAGCAGGACTCGATCCGGCGTCGCCCTAGTAACGATCCCTCTCCCAGAAGATGTATTCCCGGTCGTCGTCGGTGAGACCCCATTCGATGCCGATGGAACGCTGCCAGGCGACCATCAGCCGGCAGAGATCGGCAAGTACCGCACCGAGCTCCTCGGTGGTCATGGCTTCGTCGACAGGTCGCAGCCGATGGAAGGTCAAGCTCCAAGCATCCCAGCTGTCTTCCACGTAATCGGTCCACCCCTCTGGCAGCGGTTCGGGTCGGTAGGGCTTGCCGCTCTCGTCGAGCCCGAGTTCGGGGGCGAGATAAGCCAGCACTCGGACCAGACCGTTCGCAGCGTTGAGGGTTCGGGAGGCGGCCTGACCGATATCGGTGCGCCAGATGCGCGTGGCTTCGTTGAGCTCCGCGCGTAGATGGGTGATCGCGTCCGCGAGATGGTCGACGTGCATGAACGGCGACGGTGCGTGAGCGGCGGTGTATCGCTCGATGCGGTGGTCGTCGACGTGTGCGGCCAGCGGTTTGCGGCAGGCGGCGTCGGTCTTGCTGAGCCCCTCGACGTGCTGGTAGGCGTCAGCGTCCTCGCCACGGAGCCGCAACGCGGCATGTCCGGCTTCGTGTCGGCTCAGATGCTCAGCCGCGGCGATCACGTGCTCGATGAGCGCCTCTACCGAGCCGACGTCCTCCGAGGTGGCGAACAGCACGGGCGCGGAGATCACGATGTCGAATGTGCCGTCGTCGCGCGGGAGGGTGATCGCGCCGGCGTAGCCGGCGCCGCGGTCCGTGGTGTAGGTGTTGTCGGCGGCGCGTTCGGTAATCCGATTCACGGTCGCGACCATGTCGCCGGTCAGCGTCAATCGCCAGAGCGCGGTGTCGGGAACCAACTCGATGATCCCCGCGACCAGGGCTTGTAGCAGTCCCTGCTGCTCGATCATGAACGTCAGTGCGCTGGCCAGCTCCGGGTCGCCGGAGTCCTCGGGGAATCCGTCGAGCGAGATGCTGATTGGTGAGGCGGGGGTGTCGCTCATGACGGTCACCATAGATGACACCACTGACATGATCGCAGAACAGTGGGGCGGAGCGGTTGTTCTGTGGTGTGGTTCGATCGAAAGGTGGCGGAGATCGATCTGAGCAAGCTTCCGGCGGGTGCGCGCGGCTGGGGCGAGTTCGTGGGGTGGGCTACTCGGTCCGACGATAGTCAGGAGCGTTACTTCCTCGAGCTGAAGTCCGATGTGGATCTGTCGAGCAAGCGGGGCCAGCATAAGGTCGCGAAGTTCATACTCGGCGCAGCGAACCGGGACCCCGTCAAGGCGGCCAAGCGCTTCGGAGGCTACGCCGTGATGTTGATCGGCGTTGGAGGCGGTCGTGCCGACGGGATCGTCCCGTTCGAAGCGAAGGACCTCGAGCGTGAGGTCAAGAAGCTCACTGGTGCGGAGGGGCCGGGCTGGGACTACGAGCAGATACCCGTCGCCGCAGGCCAGGTCGTGATCGCGATCATCGTTGATCCGCCCACTGGCCGAATCTGGCCCGCACTGGCGGACGGCGACGGGCTGTTCAATGGCGACGTCTATTTGCGCGGCGACGGCAAGACCGAGAAGGCCACCGGCGCCGAACTGCAAGTGATGCTCACAAGAGTTGCTGTCTCGGGGGCATCGTCGGCACTCCCTTCGATTACGGTGGATGTGCTTGAGCAGGCCCTTGTCGTTCAATTCGATCGGGAGCGACTCAGCAAATACATCGAAGACAGCGCCCATGAATTGCTGCGAGAGATTGACGCGCCGAAGCGCCCCTCTCCGTTCGGATGGGAACTCTCGGGTCTCGGGGTCACGGAGCGTAGGTCGAAGGACGAGTTTCGGCGCCAAGTCGCTAGGTGGCGCGAAGCCGCCTTGGCCGCTCCAGAATCGGGCCTTGAGGAGATCGCGGCAAGGTTCGCCGTTGGCATTCGCCTTCGCGTGACGAACCCGGAAAAGGTCTCGCTCCGTGATGTGCGCGTGGACGTTGAGTTCGATGAGCCCATCCGCGCTCTTCGCTGGGAAGACGGCGACGATGAGCATGCCCGAGTGACGCTCTTCCCTGAGCGGCCGAAAACCTGGGGCAGCGACAGCATTGTCCCGCTGCTCGCCGCAAGCTCGTTCGGGCCGTTCGCTGTACGTGACCGGAACCGAGTCTTATGGATTGAACGGTCAGTTCCTGCCCGCCTTTCCCTCTCGCTAGATCTGCTGCGAGCCAAAGAGACCTTCGTCACTGACATGGACGAGGTCGTGCTTGTCGCGTTCGTCGGATCAGAGCTTCAAGCTCCCGTCACGGGTCGATGGACCCTAACAGCCGGCGACGTCCACGACGTGCTGGAAGGACAGCTAGACCTGGCCATCGACCACAGAGACTGGATCGCCGCGATCGCCAAGCTTATGGGCGACGCGCCCGGTGACGAACCTGGTCAGTAGCCGATGCGTTGACCTATGTGCTTCTACTGGTGACACGATGCGTGGCCCGGCCCTGCAGTCGGCGGCGCCCACGCCCCGCGAGATCACGCGGTTCAGCAAGACGATCGGGTGACAAATTCACTGGAATCGGACAGGCGTGTCCGATCTAGAGGGGTTGGCGATACCTATGCGTCTATGAGGCGCCATGTTGGCGTCGGGATGCGAGGAGACGATGTTGCGCACCGAGATCAGGCCCGAGGTGGTCGAGAAAATCGCGGTCCGCGCGCTGCCGCGGCGCCCGTGGATCTGGCCCGGAAGGCTCGCCCTGATCCTCGGCGCCGCGGTCATTGTGATCGGGATCTACGGCGTCACCGGCAACGACAAGATGATCCCGATCACGATCGCCGCCACGGTGGTTGCCGCCGCGCTCGTGGTCGTCTTCGGTGTGCGGCGGTGGATGCGCGGGCGGTCGATCGACAAGATGATCGAGGCCGTCAACGCCGTCGTCCGCGCGGCCGCCCCGACCCGCGACCTGGTCCGCCCGTCACGGTGGAAGGGAGGCTGGATCGGATACCCGACCCGGATCAGGGTGACCTACCCGGCTGACGTCGTCGACGCCGACCCGAAGTTCCTCGAGTCCCTCGTCGGCCAGGTCACGAACCGGATGGGCATCCCGTACCGGATCAAGAAGAACAACTCGAAGACCTGCATCGTCACCCTCGAGCTCGACACCACGGAGGAGGCCGCGGCCCCGGACCCGGACCACCTGAAGCTTGAGAGCATCGTCCAGTCGATCGTGCCGGGCATGACCGTCAAGGAGATCTCCCGCAACGACGTCGACGAGATCTCCGAGATCCAGCTGCGGTGGCCGCCGTCGCAGACCTCCCGCGTCAGCACGAAGTTCATCCAGAGGAAGCTGACCGACGGGATCCAGATCGCCGTGGGTCAGCCCTTCGACACAGACTTCGACTTCACCCAGGAGCGAGCCGTGTCCGCACCGCTCGTCCCGTTCCCCGACGTCATCCCGCACCCGGCCCGCGATGACGCCGAGCCGATGAAGGTCGCATTCGGACAGTTCCGCGACGGCACCCCCTGCATCTGGAACCTCGACGACCCGCTGCCCCACGTGCTCATCGTCGGCGGCACCGGTGGTGGAAAGACCGTCCTGCTGCTGTCGATCCTCACCGCCCTGCCGAACGGTCTGCGCCGCGACGCCTTCGGTCAGTGGGTCCGCGAGGAAGACGCGATCGCCGCCGAGGTCTGGCCGATCGACCCGAAGCGGCTCGGCCTGTTCAACCTCGACCTGATCCCCGGTGCGAAGCGCGCAGCGACCCGAGAGTCCGCGATCGTCGACTACATCCTGGGCGTCAAGCGCAAGATGGACGATCGGTACGAGTACCTCGAGAAGAACGGACCGCACCTGCGCGCCGAGCTCAACCCGCTCATCCTCGTCGTCGACGAGGGCGAGGAGATGGTCGACATGCTCAACGACTGGTGGCGCTCCGGCGACGGCAAACTCGACTGGATGCAGCGGTTCGGGCTCGAGAAGGCGCCCACCGGCAGCACCCACCCGGTGATGACCGCGTTCGGATCCATCCTCCGCCTCGGCCGCGAGGGTCGGGTGCACGTCATCCTCGCCTCCCAGCAGGCGGCATCGTCCTGGCTGAGCACCTCGAGCCGATCCCAGTTCGCGGTCCGCATCGCCCTGCGAAACCTCGAGCAGTCCACCTCGATGATGACCTTCGGCAGCCTCGCCGCCGTCTCCGGCCTCGAGAACCGGCCCGGCCGCGCCTGGGTCAGCGTCGGCATGGGCATGCAGCCCGAGCACGCGCAGATCTTCTGGACCCCGAAGCTGGCACCCGGCATCAACGACGCCGACCGCGAGATCCTCCACGGCCTCGGCATCCTGCTCCCCGACGATCCCGGATTCGTGGACCCGCGGGCGCGAACGGCCGTCGACGACGACCTCGACGACGACCTCGACGAGGACGAGGCCGACGAGAACGCCGTCGACCAGGACGGAGCTGAGGAAGCGCCGGCCGTCGAGCCGGTTGTCACCGGCGAGGACCTCGAGCTGCTGCTCGCCGCGGCCGAGCTCATCATCACGTCGCAGTTCGGGTCCACCGCGATGCTGCAGCGAAAGCTCCGCGTCGGATTCGCCAAGGCCACCCGGATCATGGAGCTGCTCGAGGAGCAGAAGGTCCTCGGCCGTTCCCGTGGGGCGAAGGGGCGGGAGGTCCTCGTCGAGCCTGACGAGCTGCCCACCGTCCTCGCCCAGCTGCGCGGGGAAGCGCCCGCACCCTCGGCCGAGGAGTCGACCCCGACCGAGGCGCCCAAGCCGGTCGAGACACAGGCAAAGCGCCGCCGCCCTCGTCCGTCCGAGAATGTGCGGTTCATACCGACCGAGGTCGAGGAGATCACCGATCGCGGCGGCGCCGACATCCACACCTTCGACGTCGCCGTGTCCGAACTCGAAGTCGGGATGGACATCCTCGTCGACGTCGACGGGATCTCCTGCCGAGCCACGATCGACACCATCGACGTCGACACCAGCGACCCGGACTGCCTCACGATCTCCTACGTCACGGAGGACGGCGACGGCCGGATGATGACGGTCCCCGAGGCCGAGAGCGTGTCCGCGATCCTCGTCTGAAAAAGACGAAACCGGCTGTCCGATCTGAGCCAATCCGCGCACCTATGGGTGGTGACGGTCGCAACCCCGCGACCGCACCACCCATAGGAGCGTCACGGATGTTCACTCAGGCCACAGATGAGCTCGACCTCTTCGGCAACGCCTTCGCCGGCTACGAGTACTTCCCGTACCTCCTCCTCGCCGGCCTCCCGCTCTGCCTGCTGTATCTCGGACTGCGCCGCCGCCCCACGCCGCACCCTGCACCCCGCAACCAGTCGCCCAGCCCCGTGCAGCGGGCAGCCACCCCGGCCACGAAGACCCGATACGTCGACGTCGATGCACGCTCGGTGCACACACCCCGAGCCGCCGAGTCGCGCGCGGACATCTTCGACTACTTCCAGCCAGCAGCAACAGCGACGATCGACACGGCGCCCGCTACTGAAACCCCCGCATCCGGATCAGACGACCCCGCGTCATCGCGCTCGGCCACCGAACAGACGACGCGCTCCCTCGACGAGCTCGAGGACCTCGACGAGCGAAAGGCGATCGGCTGGGGCGTTGTCATCGTCGGAGCAGCCATCATCGCGCTCCTGCTTCTCACCGGATGGAGATTCCCGGGCACGGACAACTTGCAAGGACTCACCACCGCCGGCTGGTGGGCGATCGGGGTCCTCGTCACCCTCAGCATCCCCGCAATCCTCCGCAAGGCTCTCCGCGAGAAATCCCTCGGCCAGCGTCTCGATGTGGGCGGGTTCTGGCTGCTGCTCAGCACCGCCACCATGGCGCTCGTCGTCGTCGCTGTCGGCCTCGGACTGTCCACGCCGATGTTCCGTATCTGGCTCGAGACGCCTGGTGAACCGCAGCAGACCGCCATCACCACCGAGACGATCGTCCCCTCATCCGTCACATTCAAGTCCGGCAGCTACTTCGGCATCATCCTCGGCGGCACCTCAGCCGAGGTCTCCGGCCTGGTCAAGACCGACGACGGAGTCCGGACTTTCTCAACGTCGCGCTACCGGTACGGAGACGACTGGCAGCTCACGACCGAGAAGACCTGCACCACGACGACCTACAACTCCCCGCTCGTGATCCAGAAGCCGATCCGCCAGGAGCAGTGCTCCACGAGCACGATCGCCGTCCTCGGCAAAGAGATCACCGAGCACTGACCCGCCGAAAGGACCCAGACCATGACCAACACCCAGCAGCAACCCGACACCACAGACGACTGGATCGCCCTCCTCATGCTCCTCACCGGAGTGTCCGGCATGGGCTTGTTCTCCCTGGGCGCCTTCGTCGCTCCGGCCCGCGACCTCGCTGTCCAATGGGGGCTCCTCGTTCGCGGCGATGCCGTGCTGATTCCGCTCATGGACGGGGTAGGCCTCGACATCTGGCGGACGCTGATCGTCGCCGGCATCTTCGTGCTGTTCGTAGCCGGGTCGATCGCGATCGCCCGATCGCGTCGACGCCGCGAAGGGCGGTAACTCGATGTGCGATCCACGCCCCGGAGCACGCTGCAGCGCCGACACGATGAAGGAGCTGCAGGCAGCTGAGGAGCGTCGCACCGCGGCACAGCTCGAAGCGGCCGAGCGCCCCGACGACGTCGACGCCCAGCAGCGCCTGCGCCAGGCGGAGGAGAAGGTCGCCCGCAAGCTGGCCGCCTACGACTCATCACCTCGAGGCCAGTCCGATCTGCGCTCCGCGATCGCCGCCGCGGCGGATCCCTCTGCGATCGCCGTCGACGAGCTGCGCACCCGCCTCGCCATAGGTCGGATCACCCGGGTCGACCAGAAGCGAGCTCTCGCCCGTTCCCGCGGCGGATCGGCCGTCGAAGAGTCCCGTGAAGCCGACAAGGCGCTGCGCCGTCTTCGTCACCCCGCGCCGCCGGCCGAGATCAGTGAGACGCCGGCGCTCGGGTTCTACGTCCTCACCGACACCGGCGCCGACCGCTACACCGCTGCCAGCGCAGCGCGCACCGCGGCGATCGCGGCCGGTGCCCCCAACTTCTATGACGCCCAGACCGGCGACCAGGTCGTCCTTCACCGAGGAGAGCGCTGATGAGCGAGAGCAAGATCCACGGACCCATGGAGGGCGGCCGGGCCGCCTGCGGTCGGCGAGCCACCACGATCGACCACAGCTGGGTGACGGTCACCTGCGAGGACTGCAAAGCAGCTCGCCGGGCGGACGAGGCGCAGCTCGCACTGGCTGGGGCGATGCGCTGATGGTCACCTTCCACAACCGCAATCCGCGCCCCGCACGGCCGAAGGAATCCTTCCGCAGTGGACCGGATCGACTTCGACCGCATCAGTGCGCAGACCTTCGGGAGCGCCACCATCCGACTGCTTGTCTTCCGTCCGGGAACGACCGCCACCGAGCGCGCGAAGGTCAGCTTCTACTGCCAGCTCGTCGTCAACAAGCTGTGGGTATCCGTCGCCGTGCTCGCGGTGCTCCTCACCCCGGCGCCGATCCGAGCCGGTGGAATCTGGTGGACGCTCGGGTTCGGGGCCTTCGTCACCGCCGCGATCGTCGCCGGGGCCTGGCTACTCGCCCGGCCGACGCTCGCCGACGCACACGGCATCCGGGTCAGGGCACGGGGAACCAAACGTGGACCCCAGTTCTCCGGCGACATGGGCCTCCTCGAGGAGTACACCGACCGGCTCAGCGCTCTCGAGTCCGCGGGCCTCAACCCGGTCGACCACGAGGCCGAGTGGGCACGCATCTACGACGACCTATCCACCATCACCAACCGAGCAGGGAGCACCTCATGATCGACCGCATTCAGACCTGGCTGGACCTCCACCCGCGCACCCGCTTCACCGGTCGCGCCACGACGGCAACCGTCGCAGCGCTGCTGTACATCGGGATCTTCACCGTCGCCTACGGCGTCCTCGGCGTTGTCGCGGCCGGGCTGATCATCGCGGTCGTGCACCTCGCCGGCGCCCTCGCCTTCACCTCCGTCGACGCGGTCTGGGGAGCATGGACGGCGTTCGTTGGACTGGGCGCCATCGTCGGGGCGATCATCGGCCTGATCCGGGCCCTGCTGCGCGTGGTGCGCGACGACCCCGACGAGCGCCGCAGTCGCACGATCATCGCCCGCGACCTGGTCGCGCAGGCCGTCGTCGCCCGGCGTATCGGCGCCGAGACCGTCGCCCTGCAACTGGGGATCCTCGGCGGCGGCGACATGCGCTGGTCTTACACCGTGCGTCTGAACGGCGGTCCGTCCACGGCCGATCAGGCATACGACCGTCTCACTGTGCAGCTCGCGAACCCGTCCCTGGTAGCTGGTACCGACTTCCGGGTCGACGAGCAGCGCCGTAGCTGGTTCGCGGAGATCTCGGCGACGGCGGAGGAGATCATCATCCACCGCGCGGTCGAGGGCTCAGCCGCGGCGGATATCTCGTCGGTCATCGCCAGCGCTGCGCAGCGAGCTCGCGCGATCCTTGCCGAGACCGACGGTCTGTTCATGACCGCGATCGAGAGTGAGCTTCGCACCGCCGGCAGCATCCGCAGCGCCCGATTCCACGCCCTCCTGGGGTCGGCGGTGGAATCCCCTGCCACAGCGGAAGCGCTGTTCTGATGGTCGTCTTCACGGAGCCGCTGCGCGTCGTGCCGCTCGGGTACACCACCCGCACCGGGGCGCGGATCACGCTCACGATTGGCGATCGACCCGGCTCCACGAAGCAGGAGTACTCCATCAGCCGTGACGTCGACGAGTACCTCACGTCGATCGACATCCGGGCCCTCTACCGCGACCTGTCCGAAGCCGACCGGGATCTGCTCGCTGCGCTGCATGACAGCAACATCGTGGCGGTGTGTCCGATCTCGCACGGGCTGACGGTCGTGCCGTTCACCCGCCGACCGCTGAGCCTCGCCGAGCACCTGGGTGCCGACTGCATCGTGCGGTTCGACGACGCCGGGGAGAAGGTGATCGTGTCCGAGACGGGCGGCCGCATCCTGCGTCTCATCGACGGCGACCGCACCCTGCAGCAGCTCGCCGACGAGGTCGAGCACACCAGCGCCCCGACCGCCGCGGTGGACGTCCTCGCCGAGGCGGCCTCGCTGGCCCAGACCATGCGCGCCGTCGGCGCGCTGACCTTCGAGCCGGCGAGCTGACTCGTGTCCGCCCTCTACGGCTCCGCCGCGGCATCCGTCAGCGATGAGATCTACCGGGACTGGTCCGCTGACCGCTGGGCCGGCTCACGGGTGCCGGCCTTCTGCGACTGGCCCACCTGCCAGGTGGAGATCAACCGTGGCCGCGACTTCCGCTGCGTCGCACATGGCGTCGACGACGGCTGTGAGCTGTTCTTCTGCCCCAGGCACCTGGTGCAGATCGCCGTGCACGACCTGGTCCGGCCGAAACCCGATCACGCAAGATGGGAACTGATGATCCTCACCGACGACACCCTCGAGCCGTGGCGGCAGAACCACCCCACGGAACTCGAGCAGGAACGCCGCCGCCAGGAGCACACCACTCTGCGCGAGACCCTCAACGACCTCGCGCAGTCCGCCGACCGGCAAGCCGCCCGGGCGGCCGCGCTGTCCGGACTCGCACAGAGCTCACGGCTGTTCCACCTTGCCGATGAACTGCGCCGCGCGGCTGCCGCGCTCGGCGGGACCATGTCGCGTGACGACGTCCTCGAGGTGCTCGACGGTGCGCAGCGTGTGGTCGTGACGGCGATGCTGCAGCTGGATGCCGCCGAGCGCACCGTCGAGATCTGATCGCCTACGCCTTGCCGGCGTCCTGCAGGATCAGCCGGGCCCGTTCGCCGGAGATCCCGGCTTCCTTCGCGATCTCGGCGGTGCTCATCGTCGTCCCGAGCTCACGGATCACCTGATCGCGCTCCGCTCGAGCGTTGCCGGCGTCCTGCTCGAGCTGCGCGATCTCCTCGCGGATCTCGCCCGCCCGTGCGATCGCCTTGTCGTGGGTCTGCGGGTCGTCGACGGATCTGCGCTGCAGGTGCAGCCCGATCTTGTGCAGGTACGCGCGGCTGAGCCCGCTCGCTTGCGCGACCTCGCCGACGGTGCCGCGGTGTGCGAGCGCGATGCGCAGCTGCTCGAGCTGTTCCTCGCGGAGTGCCCGCTGCTCGTCATCGATCTTCTTGAGGGTGGCGCTGAGGCCGCGAAGCCGCGACCTCAGCGCTGTCGTGTCGATGTTCATGCGTCGTCCTTCTGTGTGATCTGGAACCCGAGGAACTCGAGCGTTCCGGGCGTCGAGTCGGGCACGGAGATCCAGTCCGGGCCGTCGACGCCGACGAGGACCGCGTCCCCGGCGATGTAGTCGCCGGGCGTCAGTGCGATGTCGAAGTGGTGCAGCAGACGACCGGCGACCGGGTTGGCCTTGTGCCCGCGGATGAACTTCTCTTCCTCGTGCATGACGAGGTCGACGTTCTCGGTGAGCGAGATCGCTTGCACGTACCCGCCGACGAGCTGCTGCAGCGCGGTGAGCTTGTGCTCGTCGTCGATGGTGAGCTGCTCGACCGTGCCGTCTGTGCTGAGCTTGATGACCTTCATGATGAAACCCCTATCCGGTAGTTGACTTGACGGTTACCAATATAGGGGTTCCGTCAGGCGGTGTCAACCCGGTTGGAGACTTCGTCAGCTCTTGCCGCTGCCCCGTGCGCTTCGCCAGTGCTCGGTGACCGGATGCCCGCCCCTGACGTGGCTGGTCACATGCACGTCGCCGGCCGGCGGCGTCGGGTCCGGCTGTGCGGCCGCGGCGTCGGGATCATCGGTCCACCCGTGGCCGGGCACCCAGGTGAGCCCGGCGGCCACAGGCTCGTCGACGAGCGCAGGGTCGACGAGCTGCTTGGCGAGGGTGACGGCCTCCTGGACGTTGAGGTCGCGCGCGGCCGGCGTCTTCATCGCGAGCGGGCGATAGCTGCGCTCCCACTCGTCGGGTACCGCGAACTCGTCGAACGGAGGCGTGCGGGAGAGTGCGCGCTTGGCGTCGATCGCCATCTGCAGCTCGCGCATGTCCACGGTCTGCGTCTTGGCGATCGTGACCAGGTCGACGAGATCCTTCACTCGGCTGCTCGGCCTGCCGGCATAGGTGTCCATCGTCGCGGTCACCTTCTCCGCGATCTGATCCGCGATCGGGAACAGCCGATAGGGATGAGTCTGGATCGGCCGGCCGAGCTGCAGCCTGTTCGACGGATCCGCGGTCTCCACCCGGCCGATGGGCGGCGGGCCCACGACGACGTCGATCGGCACGTCGAACAGCTTCCGACCAGTGCCGGCATCCTGCGCGGTGAACACCAGCCGGCGTGTGTCGACCCCGGGCTGATTCTGTCCGAGCCCGGTCTCGCGCACGCCCGTCAGCTGGAACCGGATATGGTCGCCGAGGTCACGGGAGGCGACACGCTGCAGCGCCTCCTGCGCAGCGTCGAGATCCGTCGCGTTGGTCGCGGCCAGGTCCAGGTCCTTCGTGGCTCGGGCCTTCGGAACTCGGGCGAGCATCGCCGTCCCGCCCTTCAGCAGCCACTCGGAGTCCTGTCCATCCGCGAAGACCCGCGAGAGGAACCGGTCGTGATTGGCCTGGACGATCTGCTCGTTCACGTTGAGGTTGCTGTCGCCGGTCTTCGCGGCCCGGGCCGCCTCGGCCTTGATGGCCTGCGAGATCCCCTGCCAGCTGCGGTAGCCGGCTTCCTCAGCCATGGGCGGCTGCCCCGGCCTGCAGTCCGGCCTCCTGCATCAGCTGCGCGGCGAGATCCGCACCTGACTCCGCACCGTGTGCGGCGGCGATCGGTGCGAGGTGCTCGGCGAGGTGGCGAGGGGAGAGGAGCTTGCCCTGCTCGGCGGCCTGGCGCAGCGCGTCGACGACGAGGGAGCGATCCGCCCACTGCTCGAGGAGGTCGGCGATCGTGCGCTCGACGGTCAGCGCCGGCAGCCCGTTGAGGTACACGACGTCACTGGGGGAGAGGTGGCGCGTGCGCAGCCTCACGTCGGGCAGCCTGGTGGTGCGCCGCGTTGGTGTGAGCACGTCGACGACGCCGGGGAACCAGTCCCCGATGCCGTGCGCGATCGCCGCGGTCTCCCCGGCGACGACGACCGCCGGCACGCCTTCGGCGGTCGGCGGCAGGGTCGCGCCACCGAGGGCGAGCCAGGGAGCGTAGATGAACTCGTGCTCGGGCTCCGGCGCCCCGGCCATCCGGTAGACGCCCTGCGCGACCCGGAGGATGGCGCCCGAAGTGCTCAGTCCCGAGAGGGTCTTGCGCGAGACGCCGGCGCCCGCCGCCTGCGCGGTGGTGAACATGCCCCACCGCTCAGCAGCGAGCTCACCGAGCTCCGCGATCGTCTTTCCAGCCATGACAGCAATTGTACCCGAAAAGGGTAACAAATGCTGTAGCTCATCATTCGGCCATGAATCGGTGGATCCCGGGGCCGGATCGGGGCACGAGGGTTGAGGAGACGTAAGACATATGAGACACTTTGAGAGCCCAAGCAATACCAGGACCCCCGAGAGGCGCTGCATCCTCTCGGGGGTCAATTCTGTTCGGTGGGCGTTCCGTCCCGACGAGTCGTGGGATCAGGCTCGGCGCCGCCGTGGGCGATCACGTACAGCTGGGTGAGCCGGATCCGCAGATGCCCGTTCCGGGCCATGGCCTCCTGCAGCTCCTCGACCGTGGGCGGCCGCGGCTCGTCCGGTGCGAGTGTCCCGATCGGCAGCGCCCGCACTGCCCACGACGCGATGGCGAGCTCGTCGACGTCGACCGAAGCGATGTGCTCAAGCCTGGTCTCCCAGCGGATGGTGACGTGCACGATCACACCTGCTTCGGTCGGTGCCCGCTGATCTGGTGGTAGGGGATCGTGTCCGTCCATGAGCCGCCGGCGAGGCTGCGCACGGAGACCGACTTCGCGTTGACGCGCAGGACCGGGAACCATTGCCCGCGATACGCGACGAGATCTCCGCACGCGACGTCGTCGCGGGTGAGGGCGATCGCGGAGCCGTCGGCGATCTGCTGCGCGCGTACCCGCGTCCAGTGCGCGAGGTCCTCGTCGACGTGGGCGAGCTCATCCCGCAGCCGGGTCAGCTGATCGCCGGATGCCGGCGGAAACTGATCGCCGAGGTGATTGCGGTAGCCCTCGATCGAGCGGGTGATCTTCCGCAGTTGCGTCTCGAGCGTGGAGATCCGCCGGGCGACAGCTCTCGGCTCGGAGCGGGCGGCATCCGCGGCCGCGGTCGCTGCGGCTCGCCGCTCGAGGTCCTCCTGCTGCGTCCTCGCGTCGTGCTCGATGTCGCGCGCCCGCTGGGCCCGGGCGAGGTCGCGACGATGGCGCGCCTCGGAATGGTGGCCGACGAGGATCGGCTGCCCGAACGGGATGCCGTCGGCGATGCGCCTGGCGACCGCCTCGGACTGCTGGGCCCGATCGCCCTGGTGAGCTGCTCGCGCGGTGAGCTCGTCGACGCGCTGCGCTGCCCGATCATGCCGGTCCTGCTCGACATCGGATGCCGAGCGGGGTGTCGCGTCGATCTCGACCTCCACCTCGAACCCGGCCTCCTCGAGCAGCTGCGCGGTCCGGGCGATCAGATGCCGGCTCGGTGCGCGATCGCGGGAGCGGGGGACGTACCAGCTCGCGATCCGGGCAGACCAGCGCCATCCGGTCCCGCGAAGGATCTCCGCGGACCCGTCGCCCTTGTTCGTGCCCTCGAGCAGCGTGCCCGCGGCCGCCGTGTGCGTGATCGTCAGCGCCGTCATGAGTCGTCCCGGAAGATGTCGGCCACGCCGATCACGATCACCACGAGGGAGACGAGCAGGATGACGAGCAGGATGCCGGTGAGCAGGATGCGCCAGATGTCGGTGCCGAAGACGATCGCGAGCAGGATGCTCACCGCTCCGGTGAGGAGGAAGATCGCCGTCGTGCCGGTCTTGCGGATCCAGGATTGCAGCGCGAACTGCTGAGCCTCGCCCGTTCTCTGCTGCGGCAGCGCGGTCACGACGCACGCTCCGGGGCCGAGGTCAGCTGCGGGAAACCGGAGGTGCGCGTCCATCGGGGAAGCGCGTTGCTGAGCCCGCGGAACTCGAGCACGCCGGCATCTTCGCCCGGGCCGGTGGGCCAGCCGCGCAGTCGGGATTCGACGGCTGCGCCGAGCTGCTCGAGGAACAGCCGGGCCGCCGAGTCATCCCAGTCCGGGTGCTCACGCGAGTTCTCGCTCAGGAACAGCCGGCAGCGCTCCACCTGCAGGGTCTGCTGCGGGGTGAGCGAGTAGTCGGGCTGGTCGGTCGCCGCCTGCCAGATGAGATCGAACACCGGCTCCCAGGTGTAGGCCGGGGCCGGCAGCTCCATCCCGCGAGCGTGGCTCGCCGAGGCGTAGTTCGCCTCCCACAGCTGCTGACCGATCTGATCGGCGCGCTGCACGAGCTGGCGGGTGTAGTCCGCGTCGTCGTCCCTGCGGGTGCCGAGCACCGCGGCGGTGACGATGAGGTCGATGGTGTCCTTGGGTGCCAGGAGAATGGCCATGGTGGAACCCCTCTCAATTTATAGTTGACTTGACGCATACCAATATAGGGAACAAATACGAGATAGTCAACCCAGTTGGAGAAGGTGGCTTCGCTGCATCCCTGACGTGGCCGCGCCGGCCTGACCTCCGGCACCCCGCCGATATGGTGTCCGCATGGCAAAGCGGATCATTCACCAGCTCGTCGATGACCTGGACGGCGGAGTTCTCGAGCACGACGAAGGGGAGACCGTGCTGTTCTCCATCGATGGCATCGCGTATGAGATCGACCTGTCGAACGCTCACGCGGCCGCTCTGCGCGAAGCGCTGGCCGGCTACGTGCGAGCTGGCCGTCGAGTGACGGCATCACGCTCCGCCTCCACCCGCCGTGCAGCCGGCGAGACGGCAGCGATCCGTCAGTGGGCAGCAGCCAACGGGCACGCGGTCTCGGACCGCGGCCGTATCCCGGCCCCGATCGTCGCGGAGTACCACGCCGCCCACTGATCCGGCCCTCGGCAAAGCGGGAGCGCGCCCTATGCTCACTGCATGCGGAAGCTCTCCCCGACTCAGCTGAAGGCGCTCGCGCGCATTCACTTGAGCGGGCTCGTCATGCGTGAGTCCGAGATCGACGAGCGCTTCGCGGCGTCGCTGGACCTCGAGGCCCCCAACTTCGTCATCGTGAACATCGCCACCGTGCGGGTGCTGCTGCGCGAAGGCCTGATCACCAGGGTCCGCTATGAAGACGACCCGCCCGACGTCGACTACCGGTGGGGCACCAGCGCCCGCGGCCGCGAGCTGCTCCACGAGAACCGCGACTACCTGGCCGACGCCGGCCGGGAGATCTCGCACTATCGAGCGCTCACGTCGATGTGGAACCTCGAGCTCGCACGGAAGAGCCCACACCTGTTCGCTCGGGCGCCCGAGGCTGCTGCAGCAGGGGAGCCTGGCAGCTAGGCGCGGACGCGCACGAGCTCGTCCCAGTGCGTCGTCGCGCGCGGCGTGAGCATCCCGCGCTTCATCTGCCAGGACGGGCCGGGGCGGAATCCGCCGTAGCCGAGGCCCAGCGCGTCCTTGCCTGCCTTCTTCTGGACGCCGTCGACGAGGGCGGCGATTCCGGCGTCTTCGTGCTTGCGGCGGAAGGGTTCCAACGGCAGGTGCACCCCGGCGGGCAGCAGATCCGTGAGCATCAGGCCCGCGCGGGCGTACCGGATGCCGTCTTCGATCTGGGGGAGCAGCTGGTGCGCTGCGCGTGTGAGCTCGACGGGATCCGCGGTGGGGAACGGGAGCTGCACGCGCACGCTCGGGTAGTGCTTCTGCTCGGTCCAGTGGCTCGTGCCGGCGAAGACGTCGACGCGGCGCGCGACCTGGGAGTGGCGCACCAGGCGCGCGGCTGCCTGCTGCGCGTAGATCGAGAGCGCCTGCCGGATGCCATCCTGTGTCGTGACCTTCTCGGAGAAGGACCTCGAGATGATCAGCTGGTCCTTCTTGCCGGTGCGGTCCTCCTCGGGGCCGATGCACGCGACGCCGCGCAGCTCCAACGCGGTGCGCATCACCACGACGTTGAACCACTTGCGCACCTGAACGGGATCGGCCGTCGCGAGATCCCAGATCGACGTGATGCCGTAGCCGTTCAAGCGACGCTCGAGGCGGGAGGCGATGCCCCACACCTCGGACACGGGTAGCCGACGCATGAGGTTCTCACGCCACTGCGGGCGCGTCGCCGGCCAGACGCAGACGCCGTCGAAGACATCCAGCTTCTTCGCGGTCCGGTTGGCGAGCTTGGCGAGGGTCCGGGTCGGTGCGATCCCGACGCACACCGGCACCCCGACCAGCCTGCGCAGCTCGTCTTTGATCTCGCGGCCGAGGCGCGACATCGCGTCGACGTCGGCGGCCGTGCGGCGATCGACCGTCAGGAAGGCCTCGTCGATCGAGTAGACGTCGAGCTCATGGGTGAACCGCTCGAGGACCTCCATAGTTCTCCGACTCATATCGCCGTAGAGCTCATAGTTGCTCGACACCGCGACGACGCCCAGCCGCTGCGCGTGCGGGCGCAGCTCGAACCAGGGCTTGCCGAGATCCAGACCGAGGGCCTTCGCCTCTTTCGATGCGGCCACGATCATGCCGTCGTTGTTGCTGAGCACCACGAGAGGGCGCCCCTCGAGGGATGGATTGAACACCCGCTCGACGCTCGCGTAGCAGCTGTTGATATCGCAATGGAGGAGAATTTCAGGCCTCCTGGTGCGTTCGACGCAGTAGGCCGCGCTGCAGTCGCGGCCGGAGAGAGATCGCCCGCTTGCTCATCGGGCTACCGAAGGTGATGGATGCAGTACATGGCCACGCCCCACACCTGAAGGTCGCTCAGCTCCGGCACGATGATGTCCGGATGCTCCGAGTTCTCGGAGCGCAGCACGACGCCGGCCGGCGTGAGCTCGAGGCGCTTCACGGTGAGCTCGCCGTCGAGCACGGCCACGATGACGTCGCCATGCTGCGGATGCTTCGAGCGGTCGACGAGCAGCTCGTCTCCGTCGCTGATGCCGGCGCCGGTCATCGAATGCCCCGAGGCCCGGACGATGAAGGTGGCAGCGCGGTCGTCGACGAGCATGTCGGTCAGGTCGATCGGCCCGTCGTAGTAGTCCTGTGCCGGCGAGGGGAAGCCGCAGGCGACCGCGACAGGCGCGGCCAGGAGAGCCATTCGAGCTTCCACGTCGACGAGTCGCGGCAACGTCGCGAGCATCACGCCTCCCGCACTCTCAGAACATAGAACCGATTCCAAGTATGCGCGCATCTATCGACCTTCGAAAACATTCGCCAGTCATGGCGTGCATGCCGGGCGAGCCGCTGCGGGGTCACGCGGGCAAAGAAAGACGCCCGGCCGGAGCTAATCAAGTGTCAAGTCAACTAACTCGAGAGGAGATCCACGAAGGAAATTCCGCTCAACGGCCGGGCGCCAGGTCTTCAATTTATCAGGTGGCTCCTCAGCTGCGGAGGGGCCAGCGTGCGACCTGCGGGATGCCTGCAGCTTCACGCTCGTTGCGCAGCTGCTCGAAGCGGGCACGTCGCTCCTTGTGCCAGCTGTCGGCTTCATGCTCGGAGGGACGCACGCACCGGGTGCGCGTCGAGCCACAGGTCGGGCAAGGGACCTCCGCCACGCAGGGGTCGACGGTGAAGTGCCGGCATTGGCAGCGGTCGCACCAGGCGCTGACGAGAGGCCGCCCGAGTGTGTCGATCAGCTGCGGTCGGATCCGTTCGTACTCCGCCCATGTCGCCGGTGCCGGCGGGTGAGTCCCATAGCGTGGTGTCAATTCCTGCGGGGCTCTCGTCGTCGCTGACGATGAAGGGCCACCGTGGGATGACCAGTTGTTTCCG
>NZ_JBIQWL010000016.1:0-55955 GCF_044325405.1 Microbacterium alkaliflavum
CAAGGACGGCAAGTACTACCTGTTCACCATCAGCCACCGCAGCACCTTCGCGGCAGGCCTGGACGGACCCGAGGGCGTGTACGGCTTCGTCGGAAACGGCATCCGCAGCGACTTCCAACCGCTCAACAGCGGCTCCGGCCTGGCCCTGGGCAACCCCACGAACCTGAACTTCTGGGGCGGCCAGCCGTTCGCACCCGACTACAACCAGCACCCCGGGCACTTCCAGGCATACTCCCACTACGTCATGCCCGGCGGCCTCGTGCAGTCCTTCATCGACACCATCGGCACCCACGACAACTTCATCCGCGGCGGCACCCTCGCCCCCACCGTGAAGATGAACATCGGCGTGGGCGGCGACCCCGCCTCCACCGCCGTGGACTACACCTACGGCAACGGCGGCCTCGGCGGCTGGGCCGACATCCCCGCCAACCGCGCCCTGTTCACCACCGGCAAATACGGCGCGAGCGTGTCAAACGACGCAGCGCAGAAGGTCCGCGCGGCCGTCGGCACCAAACTCGACGACTACCTCGCCGGCAACCCCGTGCCGGCTGCCACCAAGGCACTCATCGAGAAACTGCTCGCCCAATACGGCGGCTGACCCTCACCAGGATGCCCCGGGCCCGTCAGGCCCGGGGCATCCTGTCGTTGGCGTGGGCGGCAGCACCGGGGCTCCGGTGGTGTCAGCGGGACGGCGGTGCGATCGATTCCCGCTCGACCAGCATTCCCGGCATGAGCTGCAACTTGCCGCTGGCGGCGAGCATCGTCTTGTCGATGCGGTCGAGCAGCCGCGTCATGCCCCAGCTGCCCATCTCGATATGGGGCAACGCGACGGTCGTCAGTCCAGGATCGAGCGCGTCGGCGACAGTGGGCAGATCATCGACGCCGATCACGGACAGATCGCGGGGGACGCTCATTCCGCGGCGAGACGCAGCCTGCATGACACCCATCGCGATCTGGTCGTTGAAGCAGATCACGGCGGTCGGCGGGTGAGGGTCGTCGAGGATCTGTGCGCCGGCTGCGCGACCGCCCAGCGCGTCGGACGTCACGAATGCCGTCCGATTCTTGGGCAGATTGAGGTCGGCCAGCCCGAGCGCGGCCCGCACCCCGATCAAGCGGGCGCGCGCGGCACGGGAGACGTCACTCGTGCCTACGTACGCGATTTCTCGATGCCCTTCCCAGAGCAGGCGTTCGCAGGCGATCCGGGTGATCTGTGCCTCATCGGGCACGACCCCGTCGACCCGCCAGCCCGACTCGGGCGCAGCGTTGACCAGGACGATGGGGAAGTCGTCCGGCACGTCGGGGCGCGCGACGCGCTGGTGGTACATCCGAGCGATCAGCAAACCGTCCACGCGTTGTGCGAGCAGCCGATCGATGAACCTCTGCTCGGCGGCTGCGTCTCCACCCGACTCGGCCACGAGGAGGAGCGCATCGCGCTCGAGACCGGCCTCACGGGCTCCCGCGATGAGCTTTCCCGCGAACGGAGTGGTCGCGACGAAGTCGCCGACGAATCCGACGAGCCCGGTGCGCTTTCGGCGCAGCCCGCTGGCAACCCGATCAGGCGCATATCCGAGTTCTGCGGCCACGTGAAGAATTCGGTCGCGAGTCTCGGCATTGACGGTTCTCGCCCCACTGAGGGCATGAGAGACGGTCGTGATCGAGACGCCTGCCGCGGCGGCGACATCGGTGATTCGAGCCCGGGTGGGGCGCGAGTTCCAGGCCGACTGCCGCATGTCTTCCAGTATGACGGTCCCGTCCAGTGGGACCCTCAAACGACGTGCGAAAGGGCTCGCTGGATCACGCTTCCCGTCGCACGAGATCCTACGAGGGACCGAGCTCGCCGCTGCCTCGCTCAATGAGCCGCGTCGGCACCAGAACCCGCTCGGGTTCCACGACTTCGCCGGACAACCGCCGGAAGATGCGCTCCGACGCCAGCCTGCCGATCCGATACGGGTCTTGGGCCACGACGGTCACCCCGGGATCGAGCAGCCCGGCGAGCGGGAAGTCATCGAATCCGACGACAGCGACGGAGCGCTCACGGCCGGCCGCACGCAGCGCCCTGAGAACCCCGATGGTGATGAGGTTCTGTGCGCTGAAGATGGCCGTCGGCGGCTCTGGCGATGCCAGGAGTCCGGCAAGCGCAGCCTCGGAACCGTCCGCATCGTAGAGATCGGTCACGACCTGCACCTCGGACGCGGGAATGCCGGCAGCGCCGAGAGCATCGAAGAAGCCTCGCTGACGTTCGGCGGCGGTCTGGATTCTGAGCCGATCCGTCAACAGCGCGATTCTGCGATGACCGTGACGGATGAGGTGGGCTGTCGCCGTTGCGGCGCCGGCCCGATTGTCGCTGACGACGGAATCGACTGCGGTCGACGCAGGTTCGCGGTCGACGAACACCACGGGCATCCCCCTGCCGGCCGTCGACGACAGGTAGTTCTGAGCCGGCGACGCCGTCGTCAGGATGAGCCCATCGACGCGTCGCCGGAGGAATGCGGCGACCGCCTTGTCCTCGCGCTCGGGGTCGTCGTCCAGGCTCGAGGCGAAGACGGCCACTCCGTGCTCCAGTGCCGAGTCTTCGACTGCCCTGTGGATCGTGCTCGCAAACGGGTTGTCCACGCTGCTCACGAGCAGCCCGAGCGTGTGGGTGCGGCCACCCGCCCTGCGGAGGCTGCCCGCCTGCATGTCGAGGTGATAGTCCAGTGCGCGGATCGCCTCCCAGACGCGTGCAGCCGTATCGGGTGCGACATTCGGCTCTTCGTTGATGACCCTCGACACGGTCTTGATCCCCACGCCCGCCAGCGCCGCAACGTGTTTCATCGTCACGTTCGTTCTTCGGCCTGTTGCCTGAACTGTCGTAGACATCGATGTCACATTCTCGTTCGGTTGGGACTTGATGGCTTGACTATACCTGCCGGAATCGGTTAGAACTCATTCTGACATCGTTGTCAAGCGAAGGGCAACGTGCACGGAAAGGGCTTCGATGACGAATCACATCCATGACCTCGTACGCTACGCGGTCCCGCCGGCCGCGCTCACCTGCACAGCATGACCGATGCGGTCGCGATCATGACCGGGGCCGCGACGGCCTGACCCGACGGGCGCCGCGCGGAACCGGGGTCACGGTCCGCGCGGCGCCGCTCCCCCATCCTCAGGAGCCAGCAATGACGCAAGAGATCCCCGTGGTGCTGTACGCCCGGTTCACCGCCCAGGACGGATGCGCCGACGAAGTCGAAAACCTGCTTCGCGACCTCGTCGCCAACGTTCGCAACGAGCCCGGGAACATCGTCTTCGACGCCTACCGCGAAAAGGACCACGATCACCGGTTCTTCGTCTTCGAGGTCTACCGAGACCTCGAATCGTTCGAAGCCCACCTGACCGCCCCCTACGGCGGACCCTTCAACCGAGCACTGCGCAACCTGATCGTCGAGCATGGCTCACGCCTGACGTTCCTCAATCGCACCGCGGACGGTGTGAGGAGGCGGCCTCGAGCCGGCATTCCGGGTCACGCACCCACGCTTCACGCCATGGGTTGAAGCTCCCGGGTCCAGGGCAGGTCTGCACCGGCGCGCCCCACCGTGATCGAGGCCGCATCGACTGCCCGCTCCCCCAACCGGCTGAGAACGATCTCCGACAGTTCGCCGGGGTGGAGCGCCGAGTAGCCGGCTATCAACGAGGCCATGAAGGTGTCGCCGGCACCGATCGTGTCCACCACGGGGACCGCTCGCCCGGGCACGTGGACGATGTGTTCGTCCGCGGAGAGCACGGCGCCTTTCGCCCCGCGCGTCACGGCGACGAGGCGTGGGCCGAGCCGGCTGATCGCATCCAGCACGACGGTAAGGTCGACCTGCGGATACAGGTACTCGGCGTCCTCGTCGGAGAGCTTCACCACCGTCGCCCGACGTGCGAAGTCTTCGAACCTCGAGCGAACCCGATCAGGCTCCCCGATGAGAGCAGGACGGATATTGGGGTCGAAGGTCACGATCTCGGGGTTCAGCCGGTCGAGATGAGCGAGCACGAGCGCGCTCCCGGGCCCCATGAATGCAGCGAGCGAGCCCGTGTGGACCGTCCGCGGCCGCACATGGAGGCTCCTCGAAGTGGCCGCCCACCGCACGTCGAACTCGTATGAGGCGGAGCCGTCGTCGGCGATCCTCGCCAGGGCGGTCGACGTCGGATCGGCCACGTAGGACTCGGCCAGCACCCAGACGCCGGAGTGCTCGAGGTGACGCGTGATCGTGCTTCCACGGGAATCACGGCCGAGATTCGTCAGGAGCGCGACATCGACGCCGCGACGCCCCAAGCCGAGCGCGACGTTCGCCGGCCCGCCCCCGGGCATCTCGCTCATCCCTCCGGCGTGGGAGGTGATGTCCATGAGCGCTTCGCCGATGACGAGCACATCGACGGGCGTCTGCGGTACGCGCGAAGCACCCGCCAGGACGGGAGCGCCCTCTTCGCCGTCAGGCTCGTGGATTGCTTCAAGCATTGTGGGTCCTCCGTTAGTCGCATGCACCTGCACGCTGCTGCGGGTTGACATCGATGTCAACGCACCGCCGATCGTAGAGGTACGGAGCCTGCCGAGCAAGCGCGACCTGGCCGGAAGAACCGCAGTCCGGTTCCCATCCCACGACCGGTCAGGATGGCTCGGCTGCCGACGCCTCGAGCGTGTGGACCGAATCGCGCCGAATGAGCGGGCACGCGACGGGGCGCACTCCCCCGGCGGGCACGGGTTCGAGACCGATCAGGACGCGCACAGCGACCGCCCCGAGCTCGTAGTGGGGCAGCGCGACCGTCGAGAGGGGCGGGCGCAGGTGTGCGGCGATCACGTCCTGGTTGTCGAATCCCATGACGGCGATGTCGTCCGGGACGCGAAGCCCGTTGTCACGGAGACCGTCGTAGAGGCCCATCGCGACGCGGTCGTTGTGGCAGAACACCGCGGTTGCGCCGGACGCGACGATCTCGGGGGTCGCGGCGTATCCGCCCTCCTGGTCTGGCGCGGCGGGGATCACCAGCGAGTGGTCGAAGGTGATGCCTGCAGCCTCGATCGCGGCTCGATAGCCGGCGAGGCGGCCGACCTGGGCGGGAGAGGGCGTCGTCGTGTTGACGAACGCGATACGTCGATGTCCCGCGGAGAGCAGCTCCTCGGTCGCGGTACGTCCCCCCTGCTCCTCGTCGGGAACGACCGTGGGCAGTCCGCTGCCCGGGGCGTAGCAGTCCACGAGCACCGTGTCGGTGTGGTCGAGCGCCTGGGGAACGACGATCTCGTGGTGGAACCAGCTCGAGTAGAGGACACCGTGCACTTGATGCTCGAGCATCATGGCGATGGCGTCGTCCTCGGCGGCACGGTTGCCATCCGCGTCGACCACGAGCAGGACGTAGCCGTGCTTCCACGCCTCGTCCTGCGCGCCGCGGATGATCTGACCTGCGAAGGGCGTCGTCGCGATGGCATCCGACACGAGCCCGATGAACCGCGAGCTTCCCTGCGAGAGCGTCTTCGCCAGCGCGTTGGGCCGATATCCGAGCTCGACGACGGCCTCCTGGACACGGCGGCGTGCATCGTCGCCGATCCGTGCGCCCTCCTTGTTGTTCACGACATGCGACACCGTGGCCACCGACACACCGGCGGCCTTGGCGACGTCGCGCATCGTGACGGCGGGCCCGTTCCTGCCGTGCTCGGACATCCTCATCCCTTCGTCGCCCCACTCTCCAGTCCGTAGATCATGGCCTTGTTCAGCACCAGGAACACGAGCAGCAGGGGTGTCACCGTCACGCAGACGGCCGCGAAGGTCGCCGTCCAGTCAGTGTTGCCCATGGCTCCGATGTAGTTCTGCAGGCCGAGCGGGATCGTCTTCAATCCGTCGGAGAGCACGAAGGTGTTCGCGAAGATGAAGTCGTTCCAGATGAAGATGCTGTTGACGAGCACGACGGTGACGATGGTGTTCACAGACAGCGGCAACGTGATGCGGGCGAAGATCCGGTACGGGCCGGCGCCGTCGAGGGACGCCGCTTCGTACGTCTCCCGCGGGATGTACTTGTAGAACGACGAGAACAGGTACACCGCCATGGGCAGCGAGAACGCGGCGAGCGGAATGATCATCGACAGGTGCGTGTCGAGGAGCCCGACCTGCGAGTAGTCGATGAAGAGGGGCACGAGAGCGATCTGCACGGGCACGATGATGCCGAGCAGCAGGATGGCCTTGACCGCGCCGCTGAACCGGAATCCGAGCACCTCGAGGGCGTACGCGGCCATCATCCCAGCGATGACGATGAGCGCGCTCGCGCCGAGCGTGACGATGAGGCTGTTGAGGATGTTGATCCAGAGGTTGCCCGTGCCGAACGCGCGCGCGTAGTTGTCCAGGGTGAACGATCCGGGCAGCGCGAACGGATTGCCGGCGGCGAAGTCCGCCGCCGTCCGGAAGCTCGTGAGGAAGAGCCAGACGAGGGGGTAGACCTGCACGATGACGATCAGCACGATCGTGACAGTCAGCAGGGTGCGCTGCGCGCGCAGTCGCGGGGATCGGGAGGGCAGGCGGCGCATCGCGGGCGGTGGCGGCGTCCCGCGGTCCGGCGGTGCCGGCGCCGTGAGCACGGAGGAGGTCATGAGTCGTCCCTTCTGCGAAGGAGCAGGAAGATGATGCCGACGGCGACGAGGCACTCGACGACGATGAACACCGAGATGGCGCTCGCGTATCCGTAGTCGGTGTGCACGAAGGCGGTCTTGTACATGTAGGTCGTGAGCAGCTCGGATGCCTGCCCCGGCCCGCCGTTGGTGAGCAGGTACGGGATGTCGAACCCGCGCAGTGCGAACGTCGTCGCCATGATCGTCGTCGTGATCCACACAGGCCGGATATACGGGAACCGGATCCGCCAGAACACCTGCCACCAATTGGCGCCGTCGAGGCGCGCCGCCTCTTCGAGCTCTTGAGGCACGGCGATGAGCGCCGCGTAGATGATGAGCATGTAGAGCCCCGTGAACCGCCAGCCTTCGGGAATCGAGACCGCCGCGAGCACCGTCTGCACGTCGGAGAGCCACGCGGTCTGCAGGTGCCCGAGGCCGACCCATTCCAGCACCTGGTTGAGCAGTCCGACCGGCTCGAGCGAGTAGATCCGCTGGAAGAGGAATGCGATCGCAACCGTCGAGATGATGGCCGGGAGCAGGTACGTCGTCTTGACGAGCTCACGCGCCTTGGGCAGGGCGGTCAGCAGGCTCGCGACGATGAGCGCGCCGCCGAGCTGAAGGATCAGACAGATCGCGAGGTAGCCCAGCGCGTTCCCGAACGCGATCCAGAAGACGTCGTCGCGCGTGAGCATTTTGACGTAGTTGTCGAGTCCGACGAACACCATGTCGGTGATCCCGTCCCACCGGAAGACGCTCAGGAACAGCGACTGGACGATGGGGAGCAGCACGGCGATGCCGTAGAGCACCAGCGGCGGGACGAGGAAGACGATCACCGACAACGCCGATCGTCGCGGGAGCATCGAAGCGCCGGCGGGACGCGGCCGCCGGGGCGGGCGCAACACTGTCGCGCCCACCCCGGTGGTGAGGGATTCAGCCATTGCCGTTCTCCGCGAGAGCGGCATCCATCGTCTGGATGAAGTCGTCGGGGGTGATGTCGCCCTGGACGAGCAGTGTGAGCTCCTGCTGGAGCCGCGTGTTCGTCGCCGGGTCGAGCTGCGTGTCCCACGGCATCGCGATCCGCGGGCCGACGCCGTCGGCCTGGGAGATCGCGCGCGCGTACAGCGGGGTGGCGTTGCCGGGGATGGTGGTCTGGGCCGTCGTGGTCGGCGACAGCGCGCCCGTGGCCGCGTAGACCTCGGGGTAGCGCTCGAGCGCGTACGCGAGGAAGTCGCGCACGAGCGGATCGTACGTCTTCGCATTGACGGCCATCCCGATACCCGACGGCGTGACGTACTCGTTGTCGTCGGTGACGGCATCCTTGATCGTCGGCAAGGTGAAGTAGTCGACCGAGTCACGCACGGCGGGGTCGAGCTTGTCGGTCGCGAGGTTGCTCAGCTCCCACGTGCCGATGTTGTAGACCGCGGCCTTGCCGGAGGTGAACAGCGCTTGAGCGTCGGCGTACCCCGTCGAGGAGAAGCCGTCCTGGAAGCAGCCGGCCTTGCCCAGCGACGAGAGCCACTCCGCCGCCGCTCGGCCTGCGGGATCGCTGAACTTCGCGTCGCCGTTCTTGAGTTTCTGCACGTACTCGGGCCCGGCCATACGGAACGGGTAGTAGGCCATGTAGCGCTCGAGCGGCCACTGGTCCTGCCCGTCGAGGGCGATGGGCGTGATGCCCTTCGCGCGGAGCGCCTCGCACATCGCCGGGAAGTCGTCGAGCGTCGCAGGCACCTCGACGCCGGCCTCCTTCAAGAGTGCCGAGTTGTACCAGAAGTACTCGAGCTGGAACTCGAACGGCACCATGTACAGCGATCCGTCATCGAAGCGCTGATAGTTGAGGGCGGCCTCGCGATAGTCGTCAGCGAGACCGAGGTCGTCGAGAAGCGCGCTGACATCGATCATCTGCCCCTTCTCGGCGAGCTTCTGGGCGAACGGTGTCGCGTCGGTGTCGAAGAGCTCGGGCAGCTTGTTCGCTGCGGCGAGGGTCTCGTACTTCTGGATGTAGGACGGCCGGTCCGGCGTCGTGACGAGATTGAGCGAGAACCCGGGATGCTTCTTCGCATACTCGTCGGCGATCTGCTTCATGGCCGTGATGACGCCGCCGTCTGCGGGCCGTGACAGGAGCCACGAGATCTCCCGGGGCACGACTTCGCCCTTCGGGTCGACGTCGGTCGGGCTCGTCCCGCCCGCGGCCCCGGTGCAGGCGGTGAGAGCGAGGGCCGTGACGGCGACAGCGGCGAGGAATGCCGTCCTGCGCGTGGAGGTGTTCATGGTCGGAATCTCCTTTGATCTGATTTTCGGGTGTGATGGTGCGGGATGGGTGTCACGTCAAGGCTGCGAGCAGGTCGTCTCCCGGAACGAGCTCGTCGGTGTCGGTGTCACCGCGTGAGAACACGGCGAAGTCGCTGATCGTGATCGCGCCCTCACCGACGAATGCCCCGATCCGCCCGTTCGGGCGGTCGTAGAGGCGCGTGCTGAGGACCGTCGCGTCGTCGACGGTCGCGATGCAGAGGTCGCCGTCGACGATGACATCGAGGATGTGCTCGCCCGGGGTCAGCAGACAGGGTCGCTCGAGCTCGATGGCGAAAGGCACGTCGCCGGAGATCTGCCACTGCTCGCTGCCGGTCTTCCGACGCGGCCATCGGTCGAAGACCAGGCGCCCCCGCTTCGGTTCGAGGCGGAGCACGTACCCCTCGTCGCCGTCCGCGCTTGCGCGAAGCAGCAGACCGAATTCGGTCGTTCCCTCGGCCATCTCGAAGCGAGCGATCAGCCGGAAGGAGGATCCCGCGTCCATCGGCGTGAGCATCGCCGCATAGCCGTCAGGGGCGTCGAGCCTTGTGCCGCATTCGATCGCCCCAGCCTGGCGCGCGAACGTGTCGCGAAGCTCGTGGGCGGGATGGAAGGCCAGTGTGCCGTCGCCACGCTGCTCGGCCTCGATCACCGACATCGTCCCTGCCCACTGCCAGGCCCCGTCGTCGACCGCCCCTTCGCGCGACGCGATCCAGCCGAAGAAGAATCGCCGGCCATCGCGCGCAGCGGACTTCGCCGCGTAGTACGCGCGCCCGTCGATCGTGTCGTGCTGGGGAGCGATCCACGGTCCCGCCAAGCTGCGGGCCATCCGGTACCTGGTCGTGAACGATTCGCTGAACTCGGAGTAGACGAGGTACCACCAATCGCCCCACTGGAACACCTCCGGACATTCGTGGGCGATGTAGCGCCGAGGATCCCAGAACGGTTCGGCGGGCTCCCACGTGACGAGATCGGTCGACGTGCACTGGGCGATCACTCCCCGACGCCGGACCGGCCCCTCGGCGTGGCGCGCGGTGATGAGCATGCGCCACAATCCGGCGTCCTCATCGCGGAAGACGAACGGGTCGCGCCAATCAGCGGTCTCATATCCGGCGGTCGCGCCGAAGGTGTGAGCCGGATGCCGCTGCCAGGTGCGCATGCCGTCATCGCTCGTGGCATGCATGACCAACTGGACCGGCAGTCCGTCGGCACCGACGGACGTGGGATTCTGCCCCGTGTAGAAGACGTGGTGGACGCCATCTGCGGCGCGGACGATGCTCCCGGTGTAGATGTTGAAGTCGTCGGCCGTCCGACCGCCCGACGCGATCGACTCACCCGCCTCGGAGAAGTCGACGAGATCATCGGTGACGACCCGATGCCACGGCATCCCATCCTTGGGCGTGCGTCGAGTCTCGTGCAGGTAGAACAGGTGGAACACCCCGTCCTGCTCCCACGGGATCACGTCTCCGACCCACGCGCCCTCCGGCTGGTAGAACCCACGCTGGCTCATCTTCACCCCATCTGGTTAATCGGTTACGCATCACGATAACTCAGATGTTGGGCGTTGGTCAATCGGTTAATCAAACTCTTCTCGACATGGCGAGCGCGATGGCCGTCAGCCGCGCACGACCGTTTGGTGCGGGCGGATCAGCTCAGCGCGTGGACCTGCAGCGCGCCTCGAGTGGCGCCGATGCGAAGCGGTGTCACGAATGGAGCGGTGGGTACGCCGAGCAGACCCGCGGCCGACGAAACCTCCAGGACCGGGCCGTCGACCACGACCCGCACCGCGCCCTCCACGGGCACACGCACGGCGGGAGCGTCCGGCGCGCTCGACGCGCACCGAACCACGAGTGCTCCGGCGTCCCACCGCAGGACGACCGTCTCGTCATCGGACGCGATGGTGAGTTCGCCGCCGAGTCCGTCGGACCAGGCGATGTCCGCGGCCTCACCGTCCACCTCCCCCTTCGGCGCTACTCCGGCGCGGTGGGCCTCCAGATCAGGATGCACACGCGCGACCAGCCGGTCGCCGTCGAGCGAGAGGAGGTACGGCACGCTGTGCGCCCCCGCCCATCCCGCTGCCTCGTCGCGGATGCCTCGCATCCAGAAGAGCAGACACGGGCGGTCGTCGGCGTCGAGGAACAGTGAAGGCGCATAGTAGCTGTCGCCGTAAGTGAGTCGACCCCACGCCTCCGCGTGGAAGACGCCGTCGGTGTAGCTTCCCAAGGCGTATCCGGCGTAATGCAGCACGTCGTCGTCCCAGACCGACGAGACCATGACGGCGCGGTCCCCGATCGCGAAGACCTGGGGGCACTCCCACAGCGCGCCCATCCAGACCGGGTCGGTCTCGGCAGTCGATCGTTGAAGCGCGACGCCGGCATAGTGCCAGCTGTCGAGGTCGTCGGAGGTGTAGGTCAGCGCCGCGGCGGTTCCATCCCGCATGGCGGTACCCACGAACATCCGCCAGCCGTCGCGCTCTTTTCTGATGAACGGGTCGCGATAGGCGATGAGGTCGAGGCCCTCGGGCGCATCGACGACGACGTCACCCTTGTTCCAGTCGAGCCAGTCGGGGCCGGTGGGAGTGGCCACCCGCACCCGACCCAGCCCGAAGTCAGGCGTCGTGATCGAGGTGTAGAAGATCCGGGCCCGACGGTCGTGGTCGGTCACGAGGCATCCCGTCCAGATGCCGTCGTCGCCGTCGCCTGGCGCGATCGCGACCGGCAGCTCCGTGAGGCTCAGCAGATCCGGCCCGACCGCGTGTCCCCAGTGGCAATTCGGGCCCCACCGGGTCTGCCCTGGGACGTACTGGAAGAACACGTGATATCGGCCGTCGCGGTAGGTGATCCCGTGCGGATCGTTGATCCACCCCTCACGCGGGGTGAAATGCAGGGCGGGTCGCATCGGATGCCTTCTTTCCGGATGGGGCGAAGGGGCCCGAGGCGCGGAGTCTGCGGCGCAGCCCGAGCCCCTTCGGTCGTTCGGCGCTGTCGCCGTCGGTGTCCTCTAAACGAGAGGAGTGGTCAGTGGGAGCGGGTCGACGGTGACGCGACCGAGTCCCGCTCGATGATGGGGCAGGACAGGACCGTCGGATGCCCGGCCAGCAGCCCGGCTTCCGCCCGCCCGTCGATGAGTGCCGACAGAGTGGCGACAGCCCACGCTCCCATTTCGTAATGAGGGAGGACGACGGTCGTCAAGGTGGGAAACAGACTGTCGGGGATGGGTGCCTGATCGTCGAATCCCACGACAGAGAGATCCGTCGGGATCGTGAGTCCGCGCTGGCCCGCAGCCCGGTAGGCGCCCATCGCCATGCGGTCGTTGTAGCAGAACACCGCCGTCGGAGCGTGATCGAGCAGGTCGAGCGTTGCGGCATAGCCGCCGCGCGCGTCTGCCGCGGCCGGCACGACGAGATTCTCCGTCGAAAGGCCCGCGGCCTGCATCCCGTCGAGATATCCCTGCAAGCGTCCGCGCGTCGCCGGCACGTCCTCGGCGCTCGCGGCGAACGCGATCCTTCGGTGGCCCATTCGGACCAGCATCTCGACGACGGATGCGGAACCCGCACGTTCGTCGGGGAGGACCGACGGAATGACCCCCGCCGCGTCGCGGGCACCGATCAGCACGGCGGGGCGGGTGCTGATGTTCTCGGGCGCGATGATCTCGTCGTGATAGACGGTCGCGTAGATGATCCCGTCGGCCTGACGATCCAGGAACGCCTGGATGGGGGCCGCGTCCACTTCGGGATCGAGGTGGAGTTCGGAGTTGATGATCGCGAGGGTGAGGTTGCGTCGGCTGGCCTCCTGCTGGGCTCCCAGGATGATGCGACCGGCGTGCGGCGTGGTGGCGATCTCTTCCGTGAGCAGGCCGATCATGTCCGACGCGTGCGTGCGAAGGCCTCGAGCCAGGCGGTTGGGTCGATAGCCGAGCTCCTCGGCGGCGGCTCGGACCCGCGCCGCCGTGTCTTCTTTGACCCGGGTGTGGGGGGTCGAATTGAGAACGTGGGACACGGTCGTCTGGGAGACGCCTGCGCGCGCAGCCACGTCTCGGATACCGACTGTCCTGTCTGCCATCCGTCCTCCGGTCATCCTCGAACCCTTACCTTCGTATCATTCCGCGCCCCGGAGTACGGAGAGCACCAGCGGGCTGTCGGACGAGGCGTCTGCCCGCATGGAGGGGATCGCGGGCGTCGCGCGGACCGCGTTGTCCCGCCTGTCGGCCACGACTTGGTCCTCGCTTCCCGAATCGAGGATCGTGGTGCGAAGCGCTCCGGCGTCGACCTGGACCGTGGTGATGACGAGATCGTGGGAGTCGTCGGTCGCCAGCAGCGCGTCCACCTGCCCTTCGAAGCACGAGTCGTTCGACCGGGAGGCGACGTCCATCGCGACGACATGGTTGGTCGCGATGTAGTTGTCCCGACCGGAATCCACCCTGATGACCACGGGGGTGGCGCCTGCGGGACGGATACCGGCCGAGTCGACCACCTCGGAGAAGTGGTTGCCGATGACCGAGTTGTGGCTGCCGCTGATGCGAACGAGACCGTGCAGGTCGTCCAGACCGTTGTCGACGGCGAGGAAGGGCGTCCAGGGCTCGTTGTCACGCAGGAAGTGGTTGGAGGCGAGCAGGTTCTCCGAGCTGTCGTCTGCGAGTACGACCATGCCCGGATAGAAGGAGTGCAGTCGGTTGTTGCTCACGCTCGAGCGAGTGACACCCGAGAGGAATACGCTGCTCGCACCTCGGGGGAACACGTTGTTGGCGGTGATCAGGAGGCCCCCGTGATTCTCCGCGTAGATCGAGTAGCCCCGGAAGCCGGCGCCGATCAGGTTGTCGGTGATCTTCGATGCCTGGCCCCAGCCCCGCAGCTCGAGGCAGCTGCCGCATTCCGCGATGAAGTTGTCGTGGATCGAGAGTGCATCGGCGTAGTAGATGGTCAACGCGTGCTCGAGGTACACGAACCCCATGCCGGTGATCCTCAGCGAGTCGTTCGCATCGGCGACGTAGATGCCCGTCTTTCCGTTCACATAGGAGTTCTCGGGGTTGCCCCCTGGGCCATCGCCGGTGAAGTGCAGCCCGTCGATGCAGAAGTCGGAGAACTCGACGGAGCTGATCCTCGGCATCCCGGATCGCGCAATGCGAAAAGCAGCGGTCGCGGACTCGGGCTGCGACTGCGTCGACGGAATGTCGACGAGGATGCGGCTGCCTCCGGGCCAGAGCTCGTGCAGGCCGGGTCGCTCTCCTTCGGGAACGTTGAACCGGATGCTCGACGATGTGAAGCCATGGCCGGATCCCTCGATCCTGAGGAAGCTGACATCGATCAACACCTGCGTTCGCAGGCGATAGTCGCCCGGCGGGATGTAGATGACAGCACCAGGCTTACCGCCGTCGTTGCGATCGGGTTCGGTCTGGCGGGCTTTGACGTCCGCGATGATGCTGTTGATCACCTCGCCGATGTCGTCATGGGGGTTGCCGAGCGGCCAGTCGGTGACGTCGTAGCGATTGCTGCCTGACAAGGGTTCTCCGTTCATGTCGCGGCGACTCAGCCCTTGACTGCGCCGAGGGTGAGGCCGGCGACGATGTGTCGCTGGAGGAAGAGGGTGAGGAGGATGACGGGAACGGAGTAGACGGCGGCGAGCGCCGTCATCCCTCCCCAGTCCAGACCGAACTGACTCTGGAAGTTCGCGATCATGACCGGAGTGGTCTGCGCGCGCACCGAGGTCAGCAGGAGGGCGAAGAGGAACTCGTTCCACGAGGCCAGGAAGGCGAAGATGGCGGTCACGGCCAGGCCGCCCGAGACGACGGGCAGCACGACCCGCCACATCGCCTGGAGCCGGTTGCAGCCGTCCATCTCGGCCGCCTCTCCGAGTTCATCGGGCACGGCTTCGAAGAAGCTCGCCATGAGCCAGATCGACAGGGGCAGCGAGATCGTCGTGTGGGCGAGCGCCAGCCCGAACGAGGTGTCGGTGAGGCCGATGCTGCGCATGACCTGGACGAGCGGCGCACCGACAGCGATGGTCGGCACCATCCGCGTGACGAGGGCCGCGACGATGAACACGCGCCCACTCGGCGTACGGAACCGCGTGATCGCATAGGCCGCGGGAACCGCGAGCACCAGCGAGAGCACGGTCGAGATCGATGCGGTGACGACGCTGTTGATCAGGGCGGCCGGGACCCCTTCACGGGTGAGCGCTGATACGTAGTTGGCGAGCGTCCACGTCTTGGGCCACACACTGGGCGGCACAGCGATGGCCTCGAGCGGAGGCTTGAACGACGTGAGCAGCAGGTAGAAGAACGGGAAGCCGTACAGCACGATCGCGGCGACGAGCAGCGACCAGAGCAGGATGCGGCTGCGCCCGCGAGTCTCGAGAGGATTCATCGTGCACTGCTCCCTGGACGCCAGATCAGCATGATCGCCGTGATCGCGACGGCGAGCATGACGACGAGGTAGACGGTGCCCATCGCGCTGGCGAGCCCCGGGTCTCCGAAGCGCGTCATGGTGCGATAGATGAGAAGGCTGAGCGTCGTGGTGCTGCCCTGCGGGCCGCCATCGGTCTGGATGATGATGACGTCGAACGCTCGCGCCGCGTCGATGCCGCGCACGATGAGGGCGACGGCGATGACGGGCCGGAGGAGGGGGATGATGATGCTGAACAGGATGCGGGGGTAGCGCGCGCCGTCGATGCGCGCGGCTTCGATCACATCGCCGGGGATGTTCTGCAGACCCGCGAAGAGCACGAGTGTGATGAACGACGTGGTCAGCCAGATGTCGGGGAGGGCGACGGAGAACAGCGCGATGTCCGGGTTGCTCAGCCACTGGATCTGATCAGGGCTCGACAGGATGTGCGCCTCGTAGAGGAGCTGGTTGACGATGCCGAAGTTGTCGATGAGCAGGAATCGCCACAGGAGGCCCGCCACCACCGGTGCGATCATGAGCGGGTACATGAAGACGGTGCGGAACACCGCCGACCGAGCGCCGAGCGCCGTGAAGAGGAGGGCGACGGCGAGTCCCAGGGCGAACTCCATCGCCACGACGAAGACCGTGTAGACCACCGTGCGGACGGACGCCGCCTGGAACGCGTCCGACGTGAACGCCGTCACGTAATTGGCGAAGCCGACGAAAGTCTGCGGGGCACCCGCAAAGGGCGAGATCTCGAAGAAGCTGTCGTACACGAAGCGGACGAGCGGCCAGAGGACGAATCCCCCGAGGAAGAGCGCGGCCGGCGCCATCAGCAGGAGCGCGAACCGGCGGTCGCCTTGTTCCTTGCTGCGCCGGCGTCGGCGTGGGCGGCGGGGCTCGGCCGGAGCCGGGACGACGGCTGTCGTCCCGACCCCGGTCTGTGGAGAGAGGGTTACCACGTGTGATGCCTTGTCTTCCGGATCGTCCTACTTGACGATCTCTTCGATCTGGGACTTGGCGTCGGACAGCAGGGCCGCCGTGTCTGCACCCGGCTCCACGGCCTTCTGCAGCATCGGCACGAGCACGGAGTCGACGATCTCCTGCCAGTTCGCGGTGGCCGGGCGCGGCAGGGACTGTGGCGCTTCCAGCGTGTCGACGAGCGCCGGGTAGTTCTCGTAACCGGCTTCGCCGTCCTTGCTCTCGAAGGCGCTCTTGCGAGCGACGAGGCCGAGAGACGTGTCGGCCGAAAGGTCGTTGTGCTTGTAGGCGAACTCGATGAACTTCTTGGCGGCGTCCTGGTTCTTCCCCGTCGAAGGGACCGACAGGTACCAGGCCCCGGGAACGCCCGCGACACCGCCGGGGCCTCCGATCATGGGGGCGACGCCGATCTTGCCCTTGATGGGCGAGTCATCCGGAGTCTGGCGGTACGCGTGGCCCCAGAACCGCATCATCGCGAGCTGCCCCTGATAGAAGAGGTTCTGCGCTCCGGCCCAGTCCAGCTGCGGGGCGCCGGAAGGCGCGTAGGGAAGCAGGCTGATGTAGTAGTCGAGCGCCTCCTTGTGAGCGGCGTCATCGATGGTGACCTTGTTCGTCGAGGGGTTGAGGACCATGTTCTTCTCGCCCGCCTGCGACACCGTCGCCAGCCACTCGGTCTCGACCGCGCCCTTGACGTCTGTGCCGTACAGGTCGATCTTGCCGTCGCCGTCGGTGTCGCGAGTGAAGAATTCCGCGACGTCCTTGTACTGTTCCCACGTGGTCGGCGTCGCGAGCGGGTAGCCGTACTTCGCCTCGAAATCGGACTTGTTCTTCTGATCCTCGAACAGGTCTGTGCGGTAGAAGAGGATCTCCGAGTTGGTCCAGACGGGCATGCCCACGAAGTGGCCATCGACCTGCGCTTCCGTGACAAGGCCGCCGAAGAGGTCGGACTTCACGTCATCGGTGAAGAGGTCGTCGATGGGTGCAAGCCCGGGGGCGAACGCCGTCAACCAGATCGCGTCGAGCGCAGCGACATCGAATGACGGGCTCCCGGCCTTGAGCTCGGAGGAGATGCGGTCGTAAAGGCCGGCGTACGGGAGCTCGACGAGGGAGACTTCGGTTCCGGTCTCCTTCTTGTAGAGGTCGGCGATCGGCTGCAGCTCCGCCTTCCCCCCGCCCTCCACGACGACGGTGAGGGTGTTGCTCCCCGACGCGCCTGCGTCACCTCCGCCGGCGCCGCAGCCGCTGAGCGCGAGGGCAGCCGCTGCTGCCGCGGAGATTGCGATCAGGGTCCGCCGACGGCGGCCCGATCCCTGCTTGCGAAGCTTCATCACTTCGACTCCATTCGTTGATGTGTGTGAGGTGCAGACTCAGGTGCCAAGACGATTTGCCAAATCGTCTTGGCATGAGAATACCGCCGTTCTCACGCAACGTCAAACGGAATCGAGGATGTCCGTGCTATCCGCTCCGCGTTGCCGCGAGCTCGTCCGGAACGGTGGCGCGCCACGACGGATCAGGCTCGATCGTGAGTCGGCCGCGGTCATCCACGTGAATCGGGAAAGGGTCGCTGAGGCCGCCGACAAACGGCCCTCCGTCGACGAACTGAAGGAAAGCGAGGAAGACGGGGTCCCCGCTCGCCGCTCGGGCGATGCGGCCGGCGTACAGCTCCCCGCGTGGGTCACCCGCGAAGAATTCCGCGGAATCGAGCCGGAATGGCCCCGTCGACGCGTCCCCTACCAAGTAGTGCGTGCCGCTGACCGCGAGGCCCCGCTGGGTGCGATCGGCGCTGTGCGCCCACTCGTACGCGGAGAAGATGAGATACCAGCGATCGCCGATCTGCTCCAGCTGCGGCACCTCCATGTGCCCGAACTCGCCGGGGCTCGCAATGGGGGGCAGCACTTCCCACGACTCGAGGTCGGCGGATCGTGCGAGTCCGATCACCCCCCGCGCGTCGGCGGCGCCGGCGTTCGCGCGTGCCGTGATCAGCATCCGGTATTCACCCACGGAGTCGTCGTAGTAGACCCACGGGTCGCGCCATGTGAGATCGAACCACACGCTCACATCGAGTTCCTCGTACCAGCGCGGATCCATCTCGACCATGAACGCGTCATCCTTCGTCCAGGTGTGCAGATCCCGGCTTCTGGCGCGTCCGATTCGCTGAACCAGGCCGTCCTCCTTCGTGCTCGCACCCGTGTAGTACATGTGCCAGCCGTCCTCAGTGGGGATGACGCTCCCCGTCCAGGTTGCGAAGTCGTCCCAGGCACCCGGCTCTCCTGGGCGCAGCACCTCCCCGAGGAACTCCCACTCCCGGAGGTCGGTCGATGTCGCG
The DNA here is from genome assembly GCF_044325405.1 of Microbacterium alkaliflavum. Lineage (NCBI taxonomy): Bacteria > Bacillati > Actinomycetota > Actinomycetes > Micrococcales > Microbacteriaceae > Microbacterium > Microbacterium alkaliflavum. Next base: position 18,583 of record NZ_JBIQWL010000016.1, read on the forward strand.
TGACCGATGCGAGCATTCTGGTGACGCAGATCGGGATCGCCGAGGGCGGTGGGTGCCATGAGGAAGAAGAGGTGGTGAACTCCGCGGGCTTCTGTCGTCCAGAAGTCCCAGGTCCAGAGGTCGGGGAGGATGAGCACGTCAGTCGGCTCCTTTCGGTCGGTAGGCGGCGTGGAGTTCGTATGCCTCGAAGCGAAGAAGTGTCGCGTCCGCGGCTGGCGTCAATCGGATGCACTGAGGGTCATCGGTCGTGGGGTACGCGCGCGACGTGACTGAGATTCGGTCGTCGATGTACATCTCGACCATGGATCCGTCGATGACGACGCGAGCGCGGATGTGCGGGGAATCAGGGCGGTGGATGCCGCGCACTGCTTCGCTGTGCGAGAGATCGAGGCTGCTCCGGCTCCGGTCGATCCAGGCCCACTGCCGATCGACCCCGAGTCGGGTGACCTCAGTACCGTCGCGCGAGTGCAGCAGTTCGAGCACGAAGCCTGTGCCGTTGATCTCGAATTGGAGTTCGAGGTTGTTCCCGCGGACAGCCGAAAGGTCGGGCGGACCGGCGGATGGCGCATCCCACCGCGCGAGCAGGCATTCGCGAAGAGCACGGATCTCATCAACGGGCCGCACGCGCAGCTCCCCGTCGGGATGAAGGCCGATCTCGAGCGGCAGTCCGGCGTTGTGCGCCCAGCCGCTCTCCTCGAACTCGGCAAGGCTGCGCTTGTCCTGAGCGATCGTCCAGAGGATCGAGCGACCATCGGAGGTGACGGTGCCGCTCGGCCCCGTCAGGTGTCCGCCGCCGTCGAACTCCCGAGGACGCTCCGTATCGGGAGTGAAGCGCCGGGTTGCGGCATCCCATACTCCGATCCAGTGCCAGACGTGTTGAAGATGGTGCATGCTCTCGTCCGCCCACCACGGGGCGACGAAGAGCGCATGACGGCGGCGCCCGTCGGCGCCGAGGCCGAGCGGCAACAGGACAGGAAGTTCCCACATGACTCCGGTGGCGGGATGCGCAGCGACATCGCCCACGTGCAGTGGCGCCTCCTGTTGCCAGGCCCTCCCGTCGCGAGAGTGGAAGAGAAGCGCCGCGCCTCCTGCGCCTGCCAGCCCGGCGCCGACGAGGAGGAACCACTCGCCACCCTCTCGCCACACGAAAGGATCCCGGAACTGTCCAGGGATCAGCGCTTCGGCTCGCCCGGGGACCGTCATGGGCATCTCGAGGACGGGTCGCTCGTCGAGGATCCACCGATCGCCGCGTGGACGGGCGACGGCAATGGATTGGTCGGGCACGTGACTCATGTCACCGGCCGTGACGTACAGCAGGTGTTCGCCTTGCGATCCGAGGACAGAGCTCCCGCTCCAGATGCCGTCCGGTGCAAGACCCCCGTCCGACGGGGCGATGGCGATCGGCGCATCGGTCCAGTGGACGAGATCCTGGCTCACCGCGTGGCCCCAGGCGATGCGTCCCCAATAGGGGCCACCCGGGTTGTGCTGATAGAAGAGGTGGTGCTCACCGGCGATGTCGAGAGGAGCATGGGGTTCGTTCATCCACCCCTGCGGTGCAGAAACGTGCGCGATCGGACGATGACGGTCTGCCACGTACCGTGCGCGGTCCGGCAGTGCGTCACGCACATCCGGATCCGAAGGCACACGGTGCTCGCTGGGCTCGTCGTCGAGGCGAATCTTCACCGGGCCCAGGAGCCCGACGGCCAGGGTTTGTAAGAACAGCCCCTCCAATCGATGCCCGTTGTTCAGCCCTCCCAAGGTGATCCGGTCGGAAAGCGGTATCGCCCCCGCCCCGACCGGCCACTCACCGATCACCCGACCGTCGACGGCCACACTGGCGAGCCCGCCATGGATGGTGAGCGTGAGCTGCTGCCACCGGTCGCGTTCGAGGCGGTGATCGAAGACGGATGTGCGGTCCGAGACCCGAGCCGCGACGCGTCCATCCCGGTCATGGCCGAGAGCGATTCCTGTCGCCCGGCCCGTCGCGTCCACCAGGGCGGTGAATCCGGCACCGTCTCCGCAGGGGAACGCACGCGGGGCGAACCAGACCTCGACGGTGATCGATTCGACGGCCCGGGGCGCGACACTCACTTCGGCCCACGTCGTCCATCCGTCGAGGAAGAGCGCATCTCGCCGGCCGAACGGACCTGGGCGTGCTCTCAGCAGTGCGGCGCCCTGGGCGGCGCCGGCTGTGCTGACTACGCGGGCATGGCTTCCCGCTCCCCCGCACGACAAGCAGGGAAGTTCGGAGAATTGGACATCGACCAGTGTGCGGGCGCGGCCTCGAAAGGGCCCGGGCGCCGCCGCGTCGGCGGCACCCGAGCGTGTCGTCGTCACTTGGCGGCTGCGAAGCGGTCGTACCCCGACTGGTAGATGTCGAGGAGCTTGGGAAGGCCCATCGAGTCGAGCTGCTTCACGTAGGCATCCCACTCCTCGTCGACGGAGCCGTCGACGATCCACTGCGCGCGCTTCTGTTCGACGAGCGCCTTGATGTCGGGTTCGATCGATCCGAGTTCCTCAAGGTCGCTGTTCGAGAAGAAGACGGCGGGATAGCTCTCCGGTTCGGCGTAGGGGAGGTAGTGATCCTCGAGGTCTTGAAGGCGCTTGAGCGCGCGCGGCTCAGGCAGGACGACGTTCGTGAAGTCGTCCCTCGTGAGCACATGAGGAGCACCGGCGCCGGGGGCGACCTTCTGGCGCTGCTCGCCGGCGTTGACTCCCTCGGGAAGCGGCGCCTGAACGAGGACGCCGTCCTCGTTCTTGACGAGGGTCTCGCCGATGGGGCCGTAGGACACCTGCGCGGACTCGACGGGCTCGTAGAGGCGGTCCACCCATCGCATCGTCGCTGCGGGGTACTTGTCGGCGCGAGTGATGGCGAAAGCGCTCCGCCCGAAGTCATTGAGGTTCGAGCGGCCGACGAGCTTGCCGTCCACGCCATCGAGAACGGGAAGCAGCACGTAGTCATCGGCGCGATCGCTGCCTACGACCTCTTCGGTCTCCCACCAGACATACGATCCGAGCACCTCGCTGTCCGATTTGCCCTTGGCGAGGTAGGTCTTGTCGTCCTGCGTGAACGATTCGGGATCGATGAGGCCCTCCTCGTACCACGTGTGGAGCGTTTCGATGGCGGTTCGGTAGCGGTCGTCGGCCGGGGTGTAGATCACCTTGCCGCCACGGACGATGCGGTGGTCGGCATTGTCGGCGATTCCACCGAGCGCCGCGAAGAGATCACCGATGTCAGCACACCACCAGTTGTTGATGAAGCTGAGCGGGATCTCGTCGGCCTTCCCGTTCCCATTCGGGTCGCGTGTCTTGAACGCCACGAGCGCGTCGTGATACTCCTCGACGGTCGTCGGGACGGGGAGGCCGAGCTTGTCGAGCCACGACTTGTTGATCGACCAGAAGAACGGCACGGTCGCCAAGCCGAGCTCCTCCGCGTTCGGAAGCGCATAGATATGCCCGTCGGACGCAGTCACCGCGGCTTTCAGTTCAGGACGCGCCTTGAAGACAGCCTGGAGGTTCGGCGCGTACTTCTCGATGAGCCCTTCGAGGGGGATGAGGGTGCCGTCTGTGCCGTACTTCGCCAATTCCTGGTCGGTGAACTTCGAGTTGAAGAACGCGTCCGGAAGCTCGTTGGAGGCGAGGAGCAGGTTCCGCTTGTCGGTGTACACCTCCGGGGCGAGCATGTTCCAGTCGACGGTGATGTTGGTGTCCTTCTGCCATTGCTGGACGAGGGCCATGTCGTTGTAGTCGGGGGCGAGCGAAGCCTTCTCGCCGGCGATCTTGAGGGTCAGCGGCTTGTCCACGACGGGGAGACCCGTCTCGTTGAAGCCGTATCGACTCGACTGGTCTTCCTGAGCCGCATCGCCTCCCGAAGTGCAGGCGCACAGGGCGACGACGAGGGTCGCACCGAGTGCGAAGGCGGCGCCTGCGCGGATGCGAGAGGTTGAGTGGGTCATGTGACGCTTCCTTTTCTGCTTTCCCGATTCGCTCCGCTGCGGTCGGGCCGGGTGTATGACGGTCAGCTGGTTTCGTGTCGAGTGCGGATGTGTCGGCGGGATGGGGTGATGAGTGGGCCAGCGGGGATGAGAAGTCGGTCAGTTCTTCACCGCGCCGATGAGCGCCCCCTGCGTGAAGAAGCGCTGGAGGAACGGCACCATGAGCAGAAGCGGCACGCTCGCGAACACGATCGCCGCATACTTGAGCAGTTCCGCCAAGCGCTGGGCGGCTTCGTAGCTGCCGAGATCGCCGCTCATGTTCGCGCTGCCGGAGAGGTCGGACTGGACCAGCAGATTGCGCAGCACGAGTTGAAGCGGGTACAGGTCGGGGTTGTTGAGATAGATCAGGGCGTCGAAGAAGCCGTTCCAGTTCCACACGAGGTGGATCACGATCATCAGCGCAATGAGCGGCTTCGACAGCGGCACCGCGATCCGGAAGAAGAAGCGGAAGTCGCTCGCCCCGTCCATCTGTGCCGCCTCCCGCAGCTCGTCGGGCAGATTCGTCTCGAAGAACGCCCGTGCGATGATCACGTTCCAGACGGCGACAGCGCCCGGCAGGATCATGGCACCGACCGTGTCGAGCAATCCCAGGTCACGGACGACGAGGAATTTCGGGATGAAGCCCCCATCGAAGAAGAGCGTGACGACGAGCAGGAAGGTGATCGTCCGCCGCCCGGGCAGGTCCTTGCGCGAGAGCACGTAGCCCGACGAGATGACGAGGAAGACGCTGAGCGCCGTCGCCAGACCTGTGTAGAGGATGGAGTTCGCGAGACCCCGCCAGACAGTGGGGTCACCGAGCAGCCGAGCATAGCCGTCGAGCGTGAATCCGACGGGCCACAGCCAGACCTGCCCGTCGTAGACGCGCGACGGCTCGGAGACTGAGGCGATCACGATGAAGTAGATCGGATAGATCACCGCCACGATGGCGGTCAGGAGAATCGCCATGGTGAGGGCATTGAAGAGGGGATCTGCGAGTCGGCGCCGGACCGAGCGCGCGGTCGTTCCGACGGGCAGGCGCGTGCTCGCGAATTGGGTGGTCATGAGGGCTCCTACCAGAGGCTCGATTGACGTGCCCGCCGCGCGACCCAGTTGAACGTGAGGAGCAAGGCGAGGTTGAGGAGCGAGTTGAACAGGCCGATGGCGGCCGCGTAGCTGAAGTCCGCATGTTGGAGGCCGACGTCGTAGACATAGGTCTGGACGATCTGAGACGTCGCGACATTGAGGTCCGTCTGCATGAGGAGTGCCTTCTCGAACCCCAGGTTGAGCAGGTTGCCGACGGCGAGGACGAACAGCACCGAGATGACGGGGGCGATCCCCGGGATGTCGATATGCCAGATGCGCCGGAGGCGGCTCGCGCCATCCATCTTCGCGGCGTCGTGGAGCGCGGGGTCGATGCCGGCGAGGGCTGCGAGGTAGACGACCATATTGAAGCCGGCCTCCTGCCAGACGGAGCTGGCGACGTAGATCGGCCGGAACCACTCTGCCGACCCCATGAAGAAGATCGGGTGCCCGCCCAGCATCACGATGGCGTTGTTGACGAGTCCTGCACGCGGTGAGAGAAGGATGAAGACGATTCCGACGACGACGACGGTGGAGATGAACGTCGGGGCGTACAGGACGTTCTGAACGAATCGGCGGAACCGCCCTTGAGCGAGCTGGTGGACGAGGAGCGCGAGAACGATCGGGATCGGGAACACGAACGCGAGGTTGACCAGGGCGAGCAGGAGCGTGTTCGTGACGACGGTTCCGAACTGGTACGACGCGAAGAAGCGGGTGAACTGCTCGAACCCGACCCACGGGCTGTTCGTGAACCCTCCCGCCGGCGTGTAGTCGCGGAACGCGATCTGCACGCCGTACATGGGCCAGTACTTGAAGACGAGGAAGTAGAGGAGCGTCGGAGCCAGTAGTACGTATAACTGCCAAGCGCGAAGCACGCGACGCAGACGTGACCGGCGAGCGGCCCGCTTGACCGCACCTACGCTCGACCGCTGTCGCCTCACCGGTTCTGAGGGCATCCGAGTGGAGACCGGCCTCCGCACTTCGGTGGCAGTCATCCGGCAGTCCGGTTCGGGCGCGCGACGGACTCTCTCACGACGAGGGGGCACGACACCTGCTCGGGCCCGTCGGGCTGCGCACTGTCGTTCAGCAAGGTGTCGACGGCGCGCCACCCCATGGTCACGAAAGGCAGTTCAAGGGTGGTCAGGCCTGGACGCAGGAAGGGCGCGAGGGTCTCCTGATTGTCGAAGCCGATGATCGAGACATCCTCAGGAACCGCCAGACCAAGAGTCTCCAGCGCCTGATACGCGCCCCAGGCCGTACGGTCGTTGGCGCAGAAGATGGCGGTGGGCGGGGCTTCCAGGGCCATGAGTGCGAGGGTGCCGTCGAATCCCGCCTGGGGGTTTCCGTCACCGTCCCAGACGAGGCGAGGGTCGACGTCGAGGCCTGCCGCATCGAGTGCCTCGCGATACCCCTGCGCCCTCCCGACGGCCGCGGGCAGGCCCGATGACGGCGACTCGATGTTGATCAATCCGATGCGCCGGTGCCCAGCGTCCAGCAGGGCCTGGGTGGCCGCGAGCCCGCCGCCGACCTCATCGGGCACGATAGACCGCGCGAGACCGGCAGCATCCTCGGAATTGAGCACCACCGTGGGCACGTCGATGAGCGAATCGGGGATGGTCAGCTTTCGGTGGTACATCGAGGCGTACACGATTCCCGCAACCTGGTGGGAGAGCAGCGCCTCGATCGCGGCATCCTCGATTCCAGCGTCGCCGCCCGTGTTGACCGTGAGGAGCAGGAGTCCGTCCTCCCACGCGCGCGCCTGTGCGCCTTCCACGATGCGACCCGCGAACGGCGAGCTCGCGACGACGTCACCTACGAATCCGATCAGCCCCGCCGTGCCGTCTCGGAGGGTACGAGCGGCGGCGTTGGGGCGGTAGCCCAACGTGCGGGCAGCATCCAAGACACGGAGCCTCGTCGACTCCGCGACCCGAGAACCTCCCGTGTTGTTCAGGACGAGCGAAACCGTCGCCTGCGACACGCCCGCGGCTGCGGCAACCTGGTGCATGGTTGCCGTGCTCGACCGTCGTCCAGTCATTTACTCTCCATCGAGCTAGTTATACGTATAACGCGAACCCAGATCCAGAATATCCGGGGCCCGCTGGGCGCGCAACCATCGGTCGATCTCACACCGAAGAGGCAGGTGGGTGAGAAGTGGCCATGCGGTTCGCCCCCACCGTCATTCGATGACAGGTAGAAGGGGAAAGATCTCAACCCCGCCGGCCGAGGTCGAGACCTGGATGCCGTCGTGTCGAGGTGCGATCGGCGCCCCGAAGAGGCCGCCGGCAGAGCTCACCTCGAGAACCGGCCCGTCGACGATCACGCGGATATCTCCGAGCACGGGCACGTCGTGCACCTGCCCGTCCGCCTCGATGCTCAGTCGGCCTCCTTCGAGATGCAGCACCGCCGTCGACGTTTCCCCGGAGTCGATGGTCAGCGTCGCGTCCGCGCGCGGGCTCCACTGGATTTCGGCCGCCAGTCCTCGGACGATGCCGTCGGCCGATGGCTCATCACGATGAGCGGCGATGTCGGTGTGCGGCTCCGCGATCAGCTGCTCGCCATCCAACCGGAGAATGTAGGGGAGGCTGTGCGCGCTCCCCCACCCCTCGTCCACATCCGCGATGCCCCGCATCCAGAACGACAGGCAGGCGCGGCCCTCCGCATCGCGGAAGAGCGATGGAGCATAGAGGCTGTCGCCGAAGGTGAGCCGCCCCCACGATGTCGCGGTGAACACGCCGCCGGCGTAGTCCCCGACCGCGTAGCCGGCATAGTGGAGCACATCGTCGTCCCACACCGAGGACACCATCACGGCACGCCCGTCGAGATCAAAGATCTGCGGGCACTCCCAAAGGGCGCCCATCCAGACCGGATCCCGTTCGTCGGTCGAGCGCCGCAGAGCGACGCCCTCGTACGTCCAGGTCTCCAGATCGTCCGAGACGTAGGACAGCGCCATGGCCGTGCCGTCGCGCAGGCCCGCGCCGACGAACATCCGCCATCCGTCGCTCTCGCGGCGGATGAAGGGGTCCCGGTAGGCGATGATGTCGAGTCCTGGCGGGGCATCGGCGACGAACGCACCCTTCACCCACGTCACCCAACCCGGGTCGGCGGGAGTCGCGATGCGAATCCGGCCGATGCCGATGTTCGGCTCGGACGTCGAGGTATAGAGAATGCGAGTGTCCTCGCCGTTCTGCACGAGTGACCCCGTCCAGATCCCCCCATCTCCATCCCCAGGAGCGATCGCGACGGGAAGCTCCGTCAGCGAGAGGAGGTCGGGCCCCACGGCGTGACCCCAGTGACAGTTCGGCGCCCAGGCCGTGGTCCCGGGCACGTACTGGAAGAACGCGTGGTAGACACCGTCGCGGAACGTGATCCCGTGCGGATCGTTGATCCAGCCGTTCTTCGCGGTGAAATGCAGCAGCGGACGCATCAGCGATCTCCTTCGGCATCGAAGCGACGGCGGACATCGGCAGCGATCGCGATATTGCCGCGCTCCCACTCATCGACCTGCGCCGCTCGTTCAGCCCTCATGCGATCACGGCGTTCGACGAAGTCGTCCATGCGTGCTGCCGCCGCGTCGCGTGCCGCGCGCTGATCAGCGTTGAGCTCCGGCAGATCGACTTCGATCACGCGTTCTACCGGGCGCAACGGCAGGCGCTGCTCGACAGCGGGGATGGTCAGCTCGGGCGACGGGAGGGTCTGGTACCAGTAGGCGGTCGAGGCCCACTCGTCCGACAGGTGATTGCCGTGGCCGTGCTCGAAGCTGACCCTGATGCGCTTCTCGAATCGGATCGGGTCGACGATGTGGAATCGGTAGCTGTGGTGGAAGCCCGGGACGTCCTCTTCGTGGACGATCGTTCCGTTGAACAGGTAGGCGTTGTGCTGCATGCCCCACGCGTGCCCGAAGTAGTCCTCCATGCCGGTGCCATGGAGGCTGGGCGGCCAGGTGTCGTCGTCGATGAAGATCATGTCGTCGCCTTCGCCCCACCAGGACCCCTGGAAGTGGCGCACAGCGAGGGTGCAGCCGACGTAGTGCCCGCGGCCCTCGGTCTCGAGCGCGACGTAGTTGTCGTTCCCGTCGAGATTGGGCACGGTCGTCTCGATGCTGTTCGACTGGAGATCAGGCCCCCATCCCCGGTTGGGCAGCGCACGTCGCCAGTGCGCATGGAAGTAGACCGTGTCGACAGGGAGCGGCTCATGGACGAGTTCGTAATCGACGTAGAAGTACTGCAGGTAGGGGATGTCGTTCTGGTTCTCCACGACGATCCGAGCGCGCCGGGCGAAAGGCATCCGGAAGTAGCTGTTGAAGGCGGCGCTGCCGCCGAAGCTGTGCAGTTCCGGCTCCTTGGCTGAGACGGACAGCGGAAGCGATTCGTAGGACCCCGACAGCGAGTTCATGAGCCCGAAGAAGTCACCCAGGGGTGCGATGACACTGGGGGTCTCCTGGTCATCCCAGTACATCTTGAGCACGATCTTGCGGTAGTAGTCCGGGTCGACGACCTCCCAGCTGACCCCGAGCGCGTTGTGAATCTCGAGCATCGGGACGCCGACCACCTCGGGGTCGATCTGGCCGGGACCGGGCTGGATTCGGCACGACTGCGTCATCCAGATGTGCGTGATGAATCCAGGCCCCTGGATATCGGCGAGTGTGCGCTCCTCCCCCGGCATGATGATCCAGTTGTCGCGGTTGCGCCCCGTCTGGTCGAAACTCGACACTCGCGCCGTGCGCGCCTCGCGTGCACGAGTGAGGTCGCCGAGAAGCCCCATCGGCTGGTTTCCGTCGGTCATCGCCGTCCTCCCATCCGCCGGCGTGGCGGTACTCAGATGGCCGCAATGCCATCGAAACGTTTGTCTGTCGAGTGACAGTAGCTGATACCGGGAGCGGCCCGCAACCAATCCCATCTCCACCGGAATTCCCTGAGGAACGGGCGATGAGGTAAGTTTGCGCAAACGCAGCAGAGAGGCTCCCGGCTATGGCAACCATGGTGGACGTCGCACGAATCGCGGGCGTATCGATCTCAACGGTGTCGCATGTACTCAACGGCACCCGAAACGTCGAGCGTTCGACGAGGGAGCGCGTTCTCGCTGCCATCGAGGAGACCGGGTACCGCCAGGACACGCTCGCGCGGGCCATGCGCCGCTCGAAGACGGACAGCATCGGCCTCGTCGTGTCGGATGCGGGTGAGCCCGCGTTCGCCGAGATGGCGCATGGGGTCGAGAACGCCGCCGCGGCGCATGGGCTCACTCTGCTCCTCGCGAACTCGGCGGAAGACGCCGAGCGCGAGAAGCGCGCCATCCGGACGCTCCTCGACCGGCGGGTGGACGGACTGATTCTGGCGAGGGCGGCCAACACCGCCCCGGACCTGCTGCCTTCGCTCCAGAACGAGAAGGCGCCACTCGTTCTTCTCGACAGGCTGTACCGGGATCTCCCCCTCGATCAGGTCGGAGTCGAGAATCGCGAATCTATGCGGATGCTGATGAGCCATCTACACAGCCTCGGGCACACTCGGTTCGCCGTCGTGGCAGGCGATACACGCGTTCCCGCCCTCACCGAGCGACTCGACGGATTCTTCGACGGGATGCGAGACGCTCACCTCGATGCCGCGGACCAACTCGTGCTCACCGGCACGGGCGACGATCAGATTCGCGCGGTCCTCGCCCGGGATCTCTCCGACTTTTCGCGCACCGCGGTCATCGCATGCAGCACCCCGCTCGCGGTCACAGCGCTCACGGCGATCGAGGATGCCGGCCGCGCCACGCCCGAATCCGTCGCTTTCGCGACATTCGACGGATTCTCCTATCCCGATCTGTTCCGCCCTCGGCTCACGACCGTGCGCCAGCCGGCGTTCGACATGGGGGTGGCCGCCGTCAGTCTGCTGCTCGAGCGCATCGAAGCTCCCGAGGGGAGCCCCAGGACCGTGCGCCTTCGCCAGACCCTCGAGCTCCGCGAGTCCACGGAGGCTTTCGCGGCATCCGAAATCCATTCTTGACAGCGGCAGATGGCGGTCCTAACTTGAGACAAACGTTTTTCGCAAACGTTTCGATCAACTCGACCTTCTGCAATCAGCAGACATCCATCAAAGGAGATGACCATGCGCCGCACAGCACCTCGCTCCGCGCCCGCGCGTCTCACGTTCGCGGTAGCCGCGATCGCCGCATCCGTCCTCGCGCTCACCGCATGCGGTTCGACCGGATCGACAACAGCGGACGGCAAGACGGAGATCACTCTGTCCATGCAGAACCCCGACGTGAAGACGGCTGATCCGGCGACGTGGGCGATCATCCAGGCGTTCGAGAAGGAGAACCCGGCTATCACCGTTACCGTGTCCGGAGAGGCCGTGGCCGAGCACCTCCAGAAGCTCTCCATCGCAGCGCAGAGCGATACGCTTCCCGACATCTTCTGGGTCTACAAGTCGACCGCCGAGGAGATGGAGAAGGCGGGCCTCCTTCTCGACCTCGCACCGGTCCTCGACGAACTGAAGCTCCGCGACTCGTTTCCGACGAGCACGATCTCCAACTTCTCCGCCGGAGACGTGATCTACGGCGTGCCCTATCAGGGACTGCTGACCGGGCTGTGGGTCAACAAGAAGATCCTCGCCGACAACGGCGTCGAGATGCCCACGACATTCGACGAGCTGCTCAGCGCGGCGAAGCAGCTCGAAAGCAACGGGATCACGACGATCTCGAACGGCGCCAATCAGTCGTCGTTCAGCGTCTGGAGCTTCCTCACCGACCTCGACCGCTATGGCTTCGACGCCAAGGTCGACGGTCTGCTGGACGGCTCGGAGAAGTACAGCAACGCCGACTTCCTCCGCCTGTACCAGCACATCGACGAGCTCCGGAAGGCGGGAGCGTTCCCCGCCAACGTCTCGACGCAGACGTATCAGCAGGCTGTGGAGCAGTTCACGAGCGGAAAGGCCGCCATGCTTGACGCGGGCGTCTGGGCATCGAGCGCCATACAGGATTCGAGCGTGGCACCCGACATCGCGTTCTGGCAGGGGCCGCAGTTCGACGACGGCGTGGGTGAGCAGAACATCATCATGAACGTCGCTTCGGCACCCTTCGCCATCGACCACAAGGTGGCCGACGACAAGAAGAAGTTCGACGCGGTGAAGAAGTTCCTCGCGTTCTATTACAGCGACGACGCGCAGCAGATCCTCGTCGACAACGGCCAGCCGCCGGTCACGACGTACGCTCCGCAGGTGGATGCCGAAAAGCAGAGCGCGTTGAAGGCCGCACTCGACGCCGCCACCGCGGCCGGCGTCACGAGCCCGGAGTCGCAGCCCGACCTTCTTGTTCCGACGCCCGTCGCGAACGCCATGTACGACAGCATCTACGGCGTCATCCAGGGACAGCTCACCCCTGAGACCGCGCTGGATCTGGTCCAGAAGGCGCTCGACAGCAACAAGTAGGCCCGAACCTCAGCGTGGGCGGGGCCAGAGTGGCCCCGCCCATCAGATTGGAGCGAATCGATGATCTGGGTCAGCACACGCTGGAGGATCCTCGCCATGATCGCGCCGGCGCTCATCGTCTTCACGATGTTCGTCGTCTACCCGGTCGCCTACTCGGGCGTCTTCAGCTTCACGCGATTTCAAGGGTTCGGCGCCCCGACATGGATCGGATTCGACAACTACACCGCGCTGCTCCAGGATCCGTTCTTCTGGCAGTCGCTTCAGAACACGATCGTCATCCTGATCGTCAGTCTGTTCATCCTGATCCCCTCGTCGTTCGCGCTCGCCCTGCTGCTTCAGCGCGCGATCCGGGGCGCCGGGGTTCTGCGAGCCCTGGTCTTCGGTCCTGCGATCATCGCGCCCATCCTCGTCGGCCTCATCTGGGTGTTCCTCCTCGATCCGAAGATCGGACTCCTCAACCGGGCGCTCGCAGTGATCGGCATCCCGCCCGTCCAGTGGATCGGAGGGGATTACCTCACCCCGATCTCAGTGTCGATGGTGTTCATCTGGAGCAGCGTCGGATTCGCGATGACCATCTTCTACGCCGGCCTCCAGATCCTCCCCGACGACGTCCTCGAGGCCAGCGGCCTCGACGGTGCAACCGGATGGCAGCAGGTCTGGCACATCAAGATCCCCATGATGCGCGAGACGTTCGCGATCGTCACGATCCTCATGATCACGAACGTCTTCAAGATCTTCGAGCTCGTCTACATGCTCACCGGCGGCGGACCCGTCCACCGCTCAGAGACCCTGGTCAGCTACATGTACTTCGTCACGTTCACCAATCAGCAATACGGCTACGGAATGGCCCTCGCGGTCATCATCACGATTCTCGGCGCCGTCGTCTCCGTCGGCTACCTGGTCGCAATGCGCCGGAAGGAGAAGGCCGCATGACCAGCACCATCAGCGAACCCCGCGATCGCCCACGGGCAGCACGCGACACTCCGCAGAAGGAGAGTCCGTCGAGGCGCCGGCCCCGGCGCAAACGCGTCTTCATCATGGGCGGAATCGCCTATCTCGTGACCTTCCTCATCGTGCTGCCGATCCTCTGGATCGCGCTGCTGTCGATCCAGCCGAGCGACAACATTCTCGGCAACCCCCTCTCACTGGCCGAGCTGACTTTCGACAACTACCTCAACGCGATCCAAGCGCTGCCCCTGTTGCGTATGTACGGGAACACCATCGTCATCGCGGTGGCATCCGTGACCGTCGGGACGGCGATCTCGTTCATGTCGGCCTTCGCCCTCACGCGGATGATCTTCCGTCGCCGTTCCGTGCAGTCATCGACGCGGTTCTACCTGCTCGCGGGCCTGGCGATACCCGTCTACATCCTGCTGTTCCCGGTGTATCGTCTCGATCTGGCGCTCGGCATCTTCGGCACCTATTGGGCGCTGATCCTGCCGTATGTCGCGGTGTCGATCCCCTTCAACACCCTCCTCATGACGGGATTCCTCCGTGAGTTCCCCGGCGAGATCGAGGAAGCCGCGATCATCGACGGCGTCGGCCTCTGGCGTCTGTGCTGGACCGTCGTGCTGCCCCTGATGAAACCCGTCGTGGCGACGATCCTGATCTTCAACGTCGTGTACGTCTTCAACGAGTTCCCCTTCGCCTCGATCCTCATCAACGACCCCGACATGGTGACCGTCTCGCTCGCGGTATCGCGATTTCAGGGGCAGTACACGGTCGACTACGGCGGAATGATGGCCGCTGCGACGCTCGTCCTGCTCCCGCAGCTCATCATTTATGCACTGTTCCAGAAGCAGGTGATCGCGGGGATGACGGTCGGGGCGGTCAAGGGCTGACCGCAGCATGAGTATCCGTCCCAGGGCTTGTCATCAAGGGCGAGCACCTGGCCGGCGGTAGCACGTCACCGGGCCGAGCTCGACAACACCGGCCAACCGGACAGACTCGAAGGACCGATGGGCAGGGACGCGTGGCATCGATCCGTAATACGGGTGACATCAACCGGTCAACCGGGGACGATAGCGTCCAGGTAAGGTCGCGCCCGGATGCGGGTGCGGTCTCCTTTGCTCCGTCCGGTCGGTGAGACTCGAGCCCATCTGAGCACTTCCTTCATCCTGATCGGTGAGGAGCGCCACATGGTTCATGACGGATCGAAGCTGACAAGACGATCGCTTGTACGTGGGATCGCCGTGGGGGCCGCCGCGGGCGCAGCCGGCCTCCTCGCAACCCCCGGGTCGGCGGTGGCGGCATCCACCGCATCCCGCTTCCACACGGCCCCCCGGTACGCCGGTACAGTGCCGGGGTTCCCTGCGACCCTGTCGCTGACGCCGGGAGCCTCGTACAAGGGCACCGTTGCACTCACGGCGCAGTTCGACCCGGGCGTCACCCCGTCGTCGGTGACGATGACCCTGGGGCGGTACACCCGAACGCTGACCCGCGTGGGGACCACCGCGCTGTGGTCGGCGCCGGCGTGGGACACCACGAAACGTCTCGCAGATCTGACGCTCGACTCCCCGAGCAACTACTGCGCCTGGGTGCGCGTACAAGCCGTCATCGGCGGGGTCGTGCAGTCGACGCAGCCGTTCCAGGTCTATACCGCCAACTACTCGTACGGCGCGCTCGCCGATCGCGGATGGGTCGACTCGTCCGCGTGGGCGGCGGATTACACATCATGGGATGCGTGGCTGGCGTCGTTCACGGCGACGGTCTTCGGGGTCAAGTACGCCTCCCTCGTCACGGATCCCGTGCGCGCCGCCCGGAAGGCGATCAAGGTCACCGTGCCCGACAGTGCGCGCTTCGACCTGGACCAGCCGACCAACTCGCCGCGTTTCCAAGCGCAGCAGCCCACCCTCAACTCAGGCTGCGGGTTCTATGAGGGCCAGGAGTTCTACGTCGGCTTCTCCATCTACGTTCCCAAGACGAACTCCAGCGCGGCCGGCTCCGGTGGGTTCCCGAGCGTGAGCCTCTCCAACCCCGGCGAGACGAACAAGCACATCTCGATCTTCCAGATGTACGGACCCCAGGCGACCAATCCCACCCAGTACCCCACCGGCCGCGGCGCGATCACCATCATCGACGCGAACCGCACCAGCAGCACTGACGCCAAGGACCGCTTCCACATCGACGCGAACCAGCTCAACGGCGGCGACCCCGGATACCTGGTGGACTTCGGCTACAACCGCGGCGCATGGACCGACATCGTCCTCGGATTCAGAATGTCCGCGGACATCAGGAAGGGCTGGATCGAGGCGTACCTCAACCAAGGCGGCTACAAGTCGGTCCAACCGGTCACGCTCTTCGGCGGTCTCACAAGGCTGCCCCGGGTGACCGCGTGGCCGGAGACATCCAATCCGGCCGTCCCGGACAGCTACGACACCGGAGTACTCGTCACGGGCGGCTCCAAGCGACACCGCACCGACATGCAGATCTACCGTTCCCCGACCGCCTACCAAGAGGTGACGCTCCTTCACACCGCGCACAAGGTCGGCCCGTCACCGGAAGCCGTCGACCCTCGGTCCTATGCATAGCGACCGCGGTGAAGCAACGGTCTGTCAGGCGGGGGAGGAATCTGCGCGCTTCATCAGGATCAGCCAGCTGAGGTAGTGCTCGGTCACCTGTCCGCCGAGCTCGTCCACAGCCTTTGCGGCGGCGTCCGCCTCGGCGGCGGACCATTCGCTGAACGTGAGGAAGAGATCCCTGACCTGATCGGAGGAGAAGTCCACCGACCAGCGATACAGCTCGGTGAATTCTTCGGTGAAGAGGTCCCCGACGCTGAGGCGGCGAGCCCAAGCCGCTGTGTCGAGCTCGCCCGGTCCCGAGCGTCGCGGCGGATCTTCCCGACGTGCGACGATGCGTTCGACCTGGTCGCGGAACGCGGTTCGAGCCGTAGGATCACCGAACACCGTCCGCCAGACCGCGAATCTTCCGCCGGGAACAAGCGCGCGATGCAGCTTGGGCAGGACAACGTCGAGATCCAGCCAATGCACGGCGGTCGCGACCACGGCCGCGTCGAACGCCGCGTCCGAGAGGGCGACCGCTTCAGCGGTTTCAACCAGCACCCGCACACTCGGGAGGCGAGCGCGAAGGCGCGCTGCCAGGGCGGGGCCGGGCTCGACCGCCGTGACTTCGGCCCCCGCTTCAACCAGCGGCGCTGTCGCCTGCCCGCTGCCGGCGCCGAACTCGACGATCCGGACACCAGGGGCAAGCAGGCCGACGGCGCACAGACGCCGCCACAGCGCCTCCGGGTACGGTGGCCTGGCGCGCTCGTAGATCTCCGCCCGCGCATCGAAATGCATCGGGTCCACCATCTGCCGACTGTACTGCAGTGCCCCGCTACCCGGTGCGAGGTGCAACGGGACGCGATCGAGGGAGGGCGTCGCAGTACAGCGGGGCTGTGGTCCGGGGTGGGAGGGCGTTACGCGGTGCCGCCGCGGAACGCTCTCCGTGTGGGTGTCGGGGTCAGCTCTTGCGCGCGAAGCCGGCGTGACCTCAAGCAGTTGCGCGGCGCGTGCCGAGAGTATCGTGCCGGGCCTGGCATCGGGCGCGCGCTTCAGTCGAGCGCTGCGAAGGCGCGGGCGGGGTCGGCGCGGAGCACGCGGCGGATGCCGAGCGACCCCGCGAGCATCCCCACAACGACGGCCAGGGCGAGCAGGACCACCGCCTGGGTCGCGCTCACGGCGACGTCGATGGGGAACAGGGGCACGAGCACGACCCCGAGCACGAGTCCGACGCCGGCGCCGAGCACAGCGGTCACGACTCCCTCCGCCAGGACGACCACGACCAGTCGGCTGCTCGAGACGCCGAGCGCCTTGAAGACCGTGACATCGCGCTGCCGGTCGAGGCTCGACAGATACGCGAGCAGGCCGACGATCGCAGCGGCCACGATCCACAGCACCAGCTCCAGCACGCCGAGTGCCCCTGTCACGACGGCGAGCGGTCGTCGCAGGTCGCCCCCGATCTGGTCCGGATCCTGCGCGATCAGACCCTCCGGCAGGTCGTCGGGCGACCCGCTGACGACGGCGGCGCTCGCGAGCGCCGCGCCCCCGTAGGCGATGCGCTGAGCGTCTTCCAGCGTGAGCAGGATGCCGGGAGTCCCGCCGTACATCGTGAAGCCCTGCATGATCCCCACGACGGTGAACGCGTCGCCGGCAAGCGTGATCCGGTCGCCCATCCGCGCACCCGTGCGCTCGTCGACCGCCGTCTCGCCTGTTGCGGCCGGTGCGCGCCCGTCGAAAAGGACGGGCTCGACGACACCGCCGGGCTGGTACGCGATGACGCTCACATCGGTGAAGCCCTCGCCGATGCCTTCGATCGCGTGGCGGAAGATCGCCACGGGGGTCGCCTCGTCCACGCCCTCCTGTGCGCGCAGGTCGTCCGCGACAGACGCCTCGATCGGCGAGTTCGAGGTGAACGGGCCGGCGGTGTCATCCGGAACGACCCACACATCCCCGCCGAAGAAGGCGACCGTGCGCTCCGTCTCCGCAAGGAAGGTCTCGCGCAGCGCACCGAGCAGCAGCGTCACCGCCAAGACGAGCGCCGTCGCGAGCACGCCCGCCACGAGGCGCCGCCAGCGCCACTGCATGTCGCGCGCGAGGAGCAGGAGCATCAGGGTTCGAGCCGTTCGACCGGGATATCCACCGGCTCGGCACGTCTCCGCCGCCGCGTCACCAGCGCGAAGGTCAGTGGAGCGACGACGACGCACCCCAGGATCGTGAGGCTCGCGGGGATGCGCACGTCGATGAGGCCGACGATGCCGGCCACTGCGATGGCGAGTCCCGCGGCTTCGGCCATCAGCCCGACGCCGCGACTGCGCGGGTAGCGGATGCCGCTCACCATGAGCCACGCGACGACGGTGATCCCCACCGCCGTGAGCCAGGCAGGCAATGCCAGCAGCCCGACACTCAGCGCCGTGACGGCGGCCAGCGGCGACGGCATCCCAAGGAAGGACGGATCACGGTTGCGACCCGCGTCGAAGTCGGCGAGGCGCACGAGCATCGCCGTGACGTAGGCGAGCACCGAGACGCCGAGGGCGACCGCTTCCCAGCCGGCCGCGTGGCGCGCCGCGAGGCCCCCGACCGCGAGCGCGGTGGCCACGCCGAAGGTGGCGACGTCGGCGAGCGAGTCCAGGTGCTGTCCGAGCGGTGTTCCGCCCCGCGCGCGGGCGACCGCCCCGTCGCAGACGTCGAACACGACGCCCATCAGCACGAGCAGCGCGACGATGCGCAGCGTTGCCGTCTCGCCCGCAGCATCCTCGGCCCACGGCATGAGGATGACGACACCGAGCGCTGCGGCGCCCGACAGTGCGTTGCCGATCGTGATGGCGTCGGCGAGGCCGGGCCGCGGCATCCCGAACAGCTTCATGATCGTGGGACCGCGGCGATGGCGGTCCTCCCGGCGCGCACCCTGACGCCGACCGTGACGAGCGGGACGGCGCCCGCCGGGAGAGTGAGGTCGACGCGTGAGCCGAAGCGGATCAGGCCGATGCGCGCGCCTCGCTCCACCCGGGCGCCCACTCTCTCGTAGGGGACGATCCGGCGCGCGACGGCGCCGGAGTACTGCACGAGCTCGAGTGGTCCGTGTTCGGTCTCGAGGCGCCACGCAAGGCGCTCGTTGCGGTGCGCCTCGCTGGCGAACGCCGCGCGATGTGCGCCGCGCCGGTAGTCCTGCGCGACGACGTCGGCATCGACGGGAGCGCGTGTGACGTGGACGTCGCGCAGGCTCAGGTACGTCGAGACGAGCCAGCGCCCGTCGTCCTGCTGCGCGACATCGCGGATGAGTCCGTCGGCCGCGGCGAGGAATCCGGCTCCCTCCGGCTCGCGCTCGGGGTCGCGGAAGAACGAGAGCGCCGCGGCCGCCGGGATCGCCGCGACGAGCCGGAGCCAGACGGCCGGCATGACGAGCGGGACGATCCACAGCGCGAGCACCCAGGCAGGGGTTCCTCGTGCGGGAAGGACCGACATCACGCGGCCCGCGCGGGTGAGGGGTCTATGAGGCGATCGGCGACCTCGAGGAACCGGTCGTCGTGCGTCGCGACCACGACGAGCCGGCCGGGGCGCACGAACTCCCGCAGCAGCGTGACTGCCGTGCGGGCGTTCGGAGAGTCGAGGTGAGCGGTCGGTTCGTCGGCGAGCAGGAGGGCCGGCTCGCGGACGAGGGCGCGCGCGAATGCCACACGCTGCTGCTGACCGCCGGACAGGCGCCCCGGACGGAACGACGCGCGATCGGCGAGCCCCACCTGTTCGAGCGCCGCGAGCGCGCGGGACTTGGCCGTTCGGGCGGGCGTCCCGGTGAGCACGAGCGGCGCCGAGACGTTCTCGACCGCAGACAGGCTCGCGATGAGGTTGAACGACTGGAACACCATGCCGGCCGTGCGACGGCGATGCTCGAGCAGTTCACGGCCAGAGAGTCCCGTGATGACCGTCGAGCCGAACGAGACCGAGCCTTTCGCGGGCGACAGGAGTCCCGCCAGTACGCAGAGCAGAGTCGTCTTCCCGCCGCCGCTCGGCGCCTTCACGACGACGAGCTCGCCGTCGCGAGCGGAGAAGGTCAGGCCGTCGAACGGCCGCACGGGCTGACCGGCATCGTGATATTCGACGGTCAGGTCGTCCACGACGAGTTCGGCCATAGGCTTCACGCCCCCCAGTAGGCGATTCCCCCAGCAGGCTCGGGCACCTACTCTGGTGCCAGTCAAGCTAGCACCGCGCTATGGCGCCGACAATGGGCGAGGGGCGACGGATGACGAGCGGATCCGCACCGCTTTCGAAGGCCTTCCGAGCCGCTCAGCGCACGGTTCTCGGGTGGGCGATGCGGCTCACGCGCAGCTCGGGCGCGGACTCGCTCCTCGATCGGCTACCGCCTGTCTCGCGTGTGCCACTCCTCCGTGACCGCCTCGACCCCGTCGCCGAGCTGGGCGGGCTGCGCGAGCGATCGCCGATCAGTCCGCTCGCTCTGCCCCTGGGTCTGCGCGGCTGGCTCGTGACGGGGTACCGGGAGGCGCGTGCCGTGCTCGCCGACGCGGACTCCTTCAGCAGCGACTTTCGCAATCTCGTCGGCCGCGGCGGCTTGCGCGCCGACCAGGATCCGGGCGGGCTCGGAATGCTCGATCCCCCCGATCACACCCGGCTGCGGCACCTCGTCGGACCCGAGTTCACGGTGCGCCGGCTCGCGCGGCTGACGCCATTCGTCCAGCAGATCACCGAGGAACGCATCGATGCGATGGATGCCGCGGCGCACGGGGTGACGGCAGCCATCGACCTCGTGTCCTCCTTCGCCGTGCCGATCCCCGCGCTCACGATCAGTGCTCTGCTCGGGATCGCGCCCGAGGACCGCGACGAGTTCATGGCCCACTGCGGAGTGCGATTCGACATCGCCGGCGGGATCGGGGGGTCGCTCGGCGCCGTCACGGCGTCGCTCGACTACCTGCGCGGGATCGTGGCCGCCCAGCGCCAGTCGCCGGGTGACGGCCTGCTGGGGCGCATCATCGCCGAGCACGGTGACGAGGTGACGGATGCCGAGCTCGCCGGACTCGCGGACGGTGTGCTGACCGGCGGGTTCGAGTCCACGGCGAGCACCCTCGCGCTGAGTGCCATCGTCCTCTCGCGAGACGAGGCTGCCCGCCGCGTCATGCAGGAAGGGGATGCTGTGGCCGTGGACGATCTCGTCGACGAGCTGCTGCGCTACCTCAGCGTCGTCCAGGTCGCGTTCCCGCGATTCGCTCGCGCCGAGATGGAGGTCGGGGGTGTCACGATCGAGAAGGGCGATGTCGTTGTGTGCTCCCTGAGCGCCGCCAACCGCGACCCGCGGCTCGGGTCAGGCCTGGAGCAGCTCAGGCTCACGAAGGCCGAGGCCAGCCATCTCGCGTTCGGCCATGGCGTCCACCGCGGCGTCGGCGCCGAGCTCGCCCGGCTCGAGCTGCGGATCGGGCTCCCCGCGCTGTTCCGGCGATTCCCCGATCTGGAAGTCGCCGTCGAGGAACCCGCGTTCCGAGAGCTGTCGATCGTGTTCGGCGTCGACGAGCTGCCCGTGACACTGAGGCCGTCCGGGTGAGTCCGGCCGCACTCGGTCAGGCGATCGGCGCAGCGCTCGGCATCGCGATCAGCCCCGTGTCGATCGCGACGGTCATCCTGCTCCTCTTGTCCGCTCGGGGCAGGGGCGCGAGTGTCGGGTTCCTGGTCGGGTGGGCTTCCGGCATCGCGGCGGTGGCGACTGCCGGCGCGGTCGTTTCGGGCGTGGAAGTGTCGGGCCGGCACGTCGTCGTCGGCATCTTCGAGGTCGTCGTCGGCGTCCTGCTGCTGGTGCTGGCAGGGGTCTCGTGGGTGCGCGGACGGCGCGCGGCGAGTCGTCGACCGGTGCTGCTCCGGCTCATCGACCGGTCGAGATTCCCCGCCGCGCTCGTCGTGGGGGTCCTCATGTCGCTCAACCCGCCGAACCTTCTGCTCTCACTCGCGGGCGGCAGTGCGATCGGCACCGTCGGGCTCGACCCCGCTGGGATCGTCGTCGCGATCGCGGGGTTCACGCTGGTGGCGGCATCCACTGTGCTCATCCCCGTGGCCGCCTACCTCGTCGCGGCCGACAGCATGCGGCGGCCGCTCGATGCGCTTCGGGGTTGGCTGACGCGGCACGATTCGATCATCGTGACGACGGTGCTGCTCGTGTTCGGGATGCTGTTGGTCGCTCACGGAGTCGCCACACTGTCGGCGAGGTGATGGGTGGCCGGCCGACCTTGCGTCGGGGTGGCTTCGGGCGAGCCCGCGGTGGCCACCATCCGCTCGCTCGGACCCGACGTCGGAAGCGCTGCCGCCGCAACGAGAAAACCCCCGCTCTACCGGGGGTTTTTCGGCGGAGACGGAGGGATTTGAACCCTCGGTCCCCGTAAGGGGACTCCACCTTAGCAGGGTCGCTCTTCGGCCATCACAGCCGAAAACACGCACTCCTGCGGCTCATCCGCACTCAGGACACTGCATTCTCGCAGAGGTCGGTACACACTGAGTACACAAGGAGGCCCGGGGACCTACTCCTCGCACCGCCTCGAAGCACTCGACGGACGCAGTGCACGCCGCTGAACTTCTCCGTCGCTCGACACTGCCCTCTCGGCTGACGTCGGCGCCAGGGCCAGGATCAACATTGCAGTCCGGATGACGAGCGGACACTGATGAGGAAGTCGTCAACGTTCGGCAGGTGATCCCGGACGCTGCGTTCCGCGGCTTGAGCTACATCGTTCCCCGCACGGTTGGTCGTCACGATGGCGTCGCCCTCGAGCCGGTGCCCCAGCCAGCGCAGCCGCACTCGGTCAACGCTCTGTACCGCGTCCACATGCATGATCGCGTGCTCGACTCGGTCGACGAGGTCCGGCTCGACACCGTCGAGGAGCCTGCGGCCGACGCTGCGAATGGTTCCGATCAGTAGGACGAAGATGGCCGCAGAGATCACCAGCCCGACGATGGGGTCGGCGAGCGGGAATCCTGCGAGAACTCCCAGTCCGCCGAGGACGACCGCCAGGGAGGTGAATCCGTCTGTGCGCGCGTGCACTCCGTCGGCCACCAGGGCAGCCGAGCCGATGCGCCGCCCCACTCTGATCCGGTAGATCGCGACGGCTTCGTTTCCGAGGAAACCGATCACGCCGGCTGCGATGACCCAGCCGATGTTCTGGAGCGGTTGCGGATGAAGGATGCGATCGATGGACTGCCACGCGGCGACCACAGCTGAGAGCGCGACGACGAAGACGATGAACAGGCCCGCCAGATCTTCTGCGCGACCGAAGCCGTACGTGTAGCGGCGGGTCGCCGCCCGCCGGCCGAGGACGAACGCGATCCACAGCGGGACCGCGGTCAGCGCATCGGCGAAGTTGTGGACCGTGTCGGCCAGCAGGGCGACCGAGCCGCTGAAGAGCACGACAGCGGCCTGCAGAACCGTGGTGACAAGCAGGATCAGGAGGCTGATCTTCAGTGCTCGGATGCCGGCGCCGTGGGCCTCCATCGCGTCGTCGATGGAGTCCGCGGCATCGTGTGAGTGCGGCACGAACAGCCCGAACAGGAAGCCTTTGAGGCCCGTGGGATGGTCATGCCCGTGTTCGCGCCCTTCCCCGTTGTGCGCATGCCGCGCGTGGTCATGGGCGTGGCCGTGGTCGTGGCGGTGGCCGTGGTCGTAATCCGCGCGCCCGCGTGTAGGGGTCACGACACCACCGCCTGGTCCGCATGATGATGCCGAGGCGTGCCGCCCAGCGAATGCTCCGCCTGGAAGATCGCATCCGCCACCAGACGCGACGCATGCTCGTTCTCGAGCCGGTAGAACACCTTCTGACCTTCCTGGCGAGTTGCGACGATTCGCGCCAGCCGCAGCTTCGCGAGATGCTGCGACACTGCCGCGGGCGACTTGTCGACGACGTCAGCGAGATGATTCACCGATAGCTCCCCGGCGTCCTGCAAGGCCATCACGATCCGCACCCGCGTCGCGTCGGCGAGCATGGCGAACACTTCGACGGCCAGCTCCACAAAGGGACTGTCCGGAGCGTAGCCGCATCCCCGCCTATCTGCGTTCATATGCAGATAATACATTGGCGAGCGATGGCCGGGACCGCGAGGGCCGCGTCCGCTCGGCGGCGAGCGGCTTCGGCCGTGCGGGTTCACACGGACGGCGGATCCCGTCGGCGCTCACACGAAGACGAGATCCCAGCGTCAATACCATTCGCCGACGCCATTCGACCTGTCGCGGCTGCCCGCGAGGTGGTTAGCCTGTCGAGCACCGGAGGTGTGGCATGCTCTTCGCGCAACAGAGTGGGACGGCGATGGTTGCCGAAGCGGTCGTGCCCGTCGTGGTCGCGCTGGTCGCCGCCGCAGCCGCGATCATCGCGCCGAGACTCGCTGCCCGCGGCGACGATCTCAAGCGCGCCGAGCGCCTCACCGAGCTGCTGCACGACCTCACCCCGTCGCCGCAGCGTGAGCTCCTTGAACAGCTGCGTGACGACTCTGCAACCGTCTGGGCGTTGCGACAGGCCGCCCCCGCCCTCCCCCGCCTCCGCACCGCGAGCCGGGCAGCCTACTACGGCGGTGTGCTGGTCCTGATCATCGGCCCGATCTCGCTGTTGCTCACACCAGGCATGCAGTGGTGGTATTGGGCGTACTACCTGGCCGGCGGGGTGCTGCTGGGAATCGGTGTCGCTCTTCACCGGCAGCGAGTGGCGCGGCAGGGGCGATGGATGGCAGGCGAACTGCGAAGGCGTGGACTTCGTGCTCCCCTGGACGGCAGCCTCGACGATCGCGCACGTTCGAGCAGTTCCGCTCGCACCGCATCGACGGACAGCGGCTCCTGAGGCCCCAACCGGGGCTTCGATCAGCTCACTCGCTCGGAAGGGACCTTCGGCCCACGTGACATCGGCTGCCCGTGCAATTGTGGGGATAAGGCAAGCGCTCAACGCTCGGTGGACGATCGACCCCTGGCCGGAACAACCGCCTGCCGGAGGAGGCACCCGTGAGCAGCGAAGTGAACCGCGACTACCGCTACTCCGAACAGGCATCAGCACTCCTGACCGCGACCGCCGAGGAAGTGTTCACATATCTCGATGATCACCGATCGATCGCGAGCCATATGGCAGCGGACAGCTCCCCAATGATGGGCGGCGGCGAGATGGGCCTCGAGCTGGACGCGGGCGGTGGCCGAGCAGTCGGCCCGCACATCCGGATGACGGGCACGGCCTTCGGCCTGAAGCTCGCCCTCGACCAGGTCGTCGTTGAGCGAACCCCGCCGACAACCAAGAGCTGGCAGACCGTCACGCAGCGGCTCATCGTCATTGGTGCTTATGCAATGGGATTCCGGATCGAGCCCCGCAAAGACGGGACGATGCTCACGGTATGGATCCACTACGACCCCGCGCCGAACCGCCTGCTCGGCCTGCTGGGTGGGAGGAGGTACGCGCGCTGGTGCGTCAGGCAGATGAGAGATGCCGCCGCGGCGCGCTTCCGGGCCAAACCGGTCGCCGGGGGTCCAACCCGCTCACGACGACTGGAGCGGGAGACCTGATGGTCAACTACTCGATGTCGCTCTCGCGAAGTTCCGCGGGAAGATCGTCGCCGTCGTTTGCGACTCGCAGGAAGTGATCGCCCGAAGATTCATAAACGCCGGCGACGACGCCTGTGATGAAGAACTCGTCCTCGCCGGCGGAACCCAAACCCGTCGGAGTAAGGAAGAGCAGGTAATGGCCGCCGACTGTCAACGCCGCCGATGGGAGGGAGGTTGTCGTCCCGCCAAACGTGCGCACTCGGACCGCGCTGCCCTCGTGCACCGGAACCACGGGCTCGGGTGACGTCGATCCGAGCGCTTCCGGGGTGAATGATCGCTCGACATCCAGCGTGAAGACTGTCGTGCCGTCTTCACCAACCTGTTCGGTGACCACCGTTCCGGTGACCACGGCGCCGCTGTCGCTGATCAGCTCCTGCAACGATGCGTACAGCTTCACCCGCGAGCCCATGCCGGTCGATGGACCGGCAACCGAGTCCCCGCCAGGGTCGGTCGGGGTCGGAACGGCGTCGGGCGTGCGGCCTGGTGCGCTTTGCAACGCGACGACGAGCACGACAGCTCCGACGGAGACAGCCGCCGCAGCAAGCGCGGCTCGCTTTCCGACGACACTGGCGTCTCGCCGCGGACCGGGGCCCGTGGTGGCCGTCTCGACGAGCAGACTTCGAAGCGCGGCCGCGCGGTCGGGATCGGGTTCACTCGTCATGGCAACACTCCTCCTGGTGAAGACTTCGACGCGAGTTCCTGATACTTCACCCGCAGTGCTCGATTGGCTCTGGAGAGGCGGGACTTCACCGTCCCCGAAGGAACTCCGAGCGCCTGCGCGGCCTCTGCTTCGCTGAGGCCGTTGAGGACGCAGAGCGCGACCACCTCGCGGTGTGGGCGGGATAGCTGCGCGAGCGCCGCTTGTGCCGGCCCAGCGTCGAAGGCATCGGCATGGTCAGGCTGAGGTATCGGCGGCGGCAGTCGTTGAAGAAGCGCGCGATGACGCCGAGCACCGCGCGTGATGTTGAGTGACGTGTTGGTTGCAACAACGAGCAGCCACGGCAGCATCGACCCGTTCAGGAAGCGAATGTGGTCGCGTTTTCGCCACGCTTCCAGCCACACCACCGCCACCACGTCCTCCGCGTCGACAGCGTGGGGGACGAGCCGGAGGCTATGGCGGTAGACGCGCGAGTGATGAAGGTCGAACAACTCTCCCACCGCGTCACCGTCGCCTCGCAGGGCGCGGCGCCAGCGCTCCTCATCGGTGACCGAGAGAGTGGTCATACTCTGTAGTGTCCACCAAGCCGCGTTCGGTTCCGTTTCCTGCCGGGGCCATTCGGCTAGTCGTAGTCGGCATCTCCCGAAGGCATCCTTCGTGGCGCCTCTACCGGCGAGCCAGAGATCGCGAGTCGCCGCGACATCAACTGGCAGGAGTGCTCACTAGTCCCGCTACCTGGTTACGCGCACATTCGCGCTTCCTCACTCGTGCCCGACCGGCGCGACACCTTGACGTTGGGAGACGGTGCCGGTCGAAGTCGGGGCGGGGAGGCGGAGGCGCTTGAGTAGTAGCGCGTTGACGGCGACGATCACGCTCGATCCCGACATACTGATCGCCGCTATCTCCGGCGAGAGCATGATCCCGAACGCCGGATAGAACAGGCCGGCGGCGATGGGCAGCGCGATCGCGTTGTAGCCGATCGCCCAGCCGAGGTTCTGCCGCATCTTGCGCAGCGTCCCCCGCCCGATGCGGATCGCGACCGCGACGTCCATCGGGTCCGATCGCATCAGCACAACGTCGGCCGTTTCGATGGCGACGTCTGTGCCCGCGCCGATCGCGATTCCCACGTCGGCCTGCGCGAGCGCGGGCGCGTCGTTGACACCGTCTCCGACCATCGCGACCGTCTTGCCAGCCTTTTGGAGTTCGGCGATCTTGGCGCTCTTGTCTTCGGGGAGCACCTCGGCGATGACCGTGTCGATGCCCAGGAGCGCGGCGATGCGGCGGGCGGTCGGTTCGTTGTCACCGGTGAGCATCGCCACCTCCACGCCCTGCTCATGCAGCGCATCGATGGCGGCTTTAGCGCTTTCCCTGGGCGCGTCGGCGAGGGCGATGGTGCCGGCGATGCTGCCGTCGACCGCGAACAGGATCGCGGTGCGGCCGCCTTCGGCGAGCGCTTCCTGCGCTGCCCGCACCGGGCTGACGTCGATGCCTTCCGCAGCCATCAGCCGCGCGTTGCCGAGCACCACCTGGTGCCCGTCCACGGTGGCGATGGCACCCTGACCGGTGACGTTGCGGAACGCGGTCGCAGTCAGGCGCGGGATGTGACGTTCGTCCGCATAGGACACGATCGCGCGGGCGAGCGGATGCTCCGACTCGCGTTCGGCGGCGGCGACCAGGGACAGCAGCCTGATGTCGTCGCTGCCGAGCGGGAGGTAGTCGGTGACCTCCGGTTCGCCTTTGGTCAATGTGCCCGTCTTGTCGAATACGACGGTGTCGATCTTCGCAGCGGACTCGATGCCGGCGGCGTTCTTGAACAGCACACCCCGCTTGGCGCCCAGCCCGGTGCCGACCATGATCGCGGTCGGGGTCGCCAAGCCGAGGGCGTCGGGGCAGGTGATCACGACCACGGTGATCGCGAACAGCATCGCGGTCGGGACGTCTGCGCCGGCGAGCAGCCAGCCGACGAAGGTGAGGGTGCCGCCGACGAGCGCCACCAGCACCAGCCAGAACGCGGCCCGGTCGGCCAGGCGCTGCCCGGGCGCCTTCGAGTTCTGTGCCTCTTGCACCAGTTGCACGATCTGCGCGAGCGCGGTGTCGGCGCCGACCTTCGTCGCCCGCACCCGAAGGGTGCCGACCGTGTTCACGGTGGCTCCGATCACATCCGATCCAGCGGCTTTGGACACCGGCATGGACTCGCCGGTGACCATCGACTCGTCGACCTCCGATTCACCGGCTTCCACCACACCGTCGGTGGGGATCTTCGCGCCGGGGCGAACGAGCATCACATCACCCGGCACCACGTCAGCCGTGGCGACCTCCACCTCCTCGCCGTTCCGGATGACGACCGCGCGCGCCGGCGCCAGCTCCAGCAGGGTGCGGATCGCGTCGTTGGCGCCGCCTCGCGCGCGCATCTCAACCCAGTGGCCGAGCAACACGAAGGTGGCCAGCACGCTGGCAGCCTCGAAGAAGACCTCCCCTCCGCCGGTCAGGGTGACGACCACGCTGTACAGCCAGCCGGTGCCGACACCGACCGCTACGAGCACCATCATGTCCAACGTGCGAGCGCGGAGCGCGCGCCAGGCGCCGTCAAAGAAGATCCACGCCGAGTAGAAGATGACCGGCAGCGAGAGGATCAGCGAGAACATGGCGTCGCTCAATCCGAACGGGGCCGGGACGGTGAACCCGAACACCTCCCGCCCGATCGGAGACCACAGGGTGATCGGCACCGAAAGCACCGCGGCGACCAGGAAGCGGTTGCGCATGTCGCGGATCATGTCCTGCATCGACATTCCCGCGTGGTGTCCCCCGTGGCCCATCACATCCTGGGCCGTGCGCGGCGCGGCCCCGTGGGCGTGCCCCCCAGCCGCGGGGGCGTGCGCCGCGTGCGCGGCCGCCCCATGGTCCATGGTGGGATGCGCCGCCGCCGGATGGTGCGCGTGGGCATCTATGGCGGACGCCTCTCGGTCGGTGTGCGAGTGCGCGGCCGCGGCAGGAGCGTGCCCCGTGGGCTGTGAGTCTGGCGTGTGGCCGGTGTGCTGATGCTCGGTGGGGACAGGGGCGGGGTGCTCGTGGACACCGGCCCCGTGTGACGCATTGGGCTCGGACTCGGGGTCGCGGGCGGGTGCCGTTGTCCCGTCCAGCATGTGGTGTGCCGGGTGGTCGTCTGCATGATGTGGGGCGCTCGCGTGGTCCGCGTGATGGTGGCTGTGATCGGCGCCGTCGGCGAGGCGGGGTTCGGCGTCCGAGTCGCAGATGTGATCGGGCACGGATTGGCCGGCGCAGTGGTAGCCGCACTCGATGACCCAGCGGCGCAACTTGTCAACGGACGTGGCCGTCGGGTCGTAGGTGACGTTCGCTGTCTGCGATACCGGGTTCGCCTCGACGGCGAGCACGCCGGGCCGCCGGGACAGGCGGGCCTCGACGACGTTCTTCGAGGAGGCGCGGATAATGCCCGACACCTCGAGGACGACGGTATGGGTGTTCTCGGTCATTTGATTCCCTCACGCTTCTATGTCGCAGGGTGGATGGCCGCGGGTCTACGGCCGAAATGGAGTGAAGCTGCGGAGGGGGTTAGGCGAGGTTACGCTGTCGCCCCGGACCGCTTCCGATGGTGTGCTGGGCATGGCCACTGGTGTGGGGCGGAGCGGGCGACCCGCCCGCCCCACACGGTCAGAGCTGCTCGAGCAAGTCCTGCATCGTGGCGATCTCGGTGGTCTGGTCCTCGACGATCTTGTTCGCAAGGGCCACCGCGTCGGGGTTCTGCCCCGACTCGACCTCGGTCTGCGCCATCTCAATGGCGCCCTCATGGTGCATGATCATCTGCTCCAGGAACAGGCGGCTGGCCTCGGGTCCGGTGGCGGCATCCAGCGCCGCCATGTCGTCCTCCGACATCATCCCGTCGCCGTGGTCCATGCCACCCATGGAGTCGCTGTCGTCAGCGACGCCCCAGTCCTCGAGCCAGCCCTGCATCGTCTTGATCTCCGGGCCCTGCGCCTCCTTGATGTCGGTCGCAAGATCAGTGACGCGAGCGTCGACACCCTCCTTGGCCAGAACCATGTCGGCCATCTCGATCGCCTGCTCGTGGTGCGGGATCATCATCGTCGCGAACATCGCGTCGGCCTCGTTGTAGTCCGCCGACTCGGAGCTGCTCATCATGCCGGACTCGTGGTTCATGCCGGGCATGGTGGACTGCTGCGGGGCGCACCCCGCGAGCACAAGGGCGGCGGCCAGAGCGGTGGAGGCCACCGCGACAGTGCGGATTCTGTTCATTTGGATTGTCCTTTTCGTCTCAGTGGGAAGCGTGACTTCGTGCGCGTGGCACGTCGAAGCAGCTCCGGATGCTGGCCGGAGCGCTCCGCGGGGAATCACGTTCGACTGATGGAAAGGACGTACAAGGAAGGCGGTCGGGCGCGCGCCAAGGCGCGGCCGGCGCGTTCTATCGCAAACCCGAGAAGTGAATCGCGTGCGTCCACGCGCCCCAAGGCGACCGGGATCGCCAGAACCAGCAGAGTGATGAGCAATCCGAGTACACACGCCATCGCCAGCATCGACTGCCCGTGCGCGGGGTCACTCGTTCCGCAGTCGCAGGACTCGAGGTCGGCCATGCCGGAGTGCTCAGACACCCCTGCCGAGTGCATATCGGCGCCTGCCGCGACAGCGGCGGGCGTGGACCCGTGGCCCTGTTCGCCGCCGCCGCTCAAGGTGTGCATCGCGAGCAGGCCGACGATGACCCCAAGGGCGAATGCAACACCGATCAGTGCGCGCGTGAAGGAGGACCGTGACTGCAACATCGAGCGGATCGTCCGCATCTGCTGGTCCTCCTTCTTGTCTCAGCCTAGGCGCACTCTGTGACCGCTCAGTGGCGGATCAGCTCGCCGCGGCGTATCGGGCAGGATCGGCATCCCAAAGCGGCGGACAGTCGGCGCAGCAGAACCAGAACCGCTTTCCCTGGTAGTCGCGATAGAGGCCCTTGGCCTCGGCGCGCTCCGGGTTCACCATGTTGCCCAGCATCACGGGGCATTCCACCAGCTGCGCCGCCCCTGGCTCGGGGTCGTGGTGGTGATGGTCTTGGTGCGCGGCCGAGTGGTCGTGTGGATGCTCATGGACGTGACCGCCACCATGTGCGGGCACATGCTCGCGCTCGTGCTCGTGCTCGTGGGGATCGTGGTCGTGGTGGATCATGTCGGTTCCTGTCTCAGGCTGCGACGGTCTGCCGGATCACCGGAGTTGCGGCGGGGATGCCGGGGAGCGGGCGAAATCGCCGCAGGCGAAGGCTGTTCGTCACGACGAACACCGAGGAGAACGCCATCGCCGCCGCTGCGACGATCGGGTTGAGCAGAGCGGCCATTGCGATCGGGATCGCGGCGACGTTGTACGCGAAGGCCCAGAAGAGATTTCCCTTGATCGTGCCGAGGGTGCGCCGTGCGAGCCGGATCGCGTCGGGCACGACAAGAAGATCCCCCGAGACGATCGTCAGATCGCTCGCGGTGATCGCCGCATCCGTGCCGGTGCCCATCGCGATGCCCAAGTCCGCGGCTGCCAGCGCGGCAGCGTCGTTGACGCCATCCCCGACCATCGCCACGACCTGACCGCGCTCCTGGAGGTCACGGATCGCATCGAGCTTGCCCGCCGGGGTCATGCCCGACCGCACGTCGTCGATTCCGACCGCGGCGGCAACCGCGTACGCGGCACCCGCGTTGTCGCCGGTCAGCAGAATGGGGGTCAGGCCGAGCTTGCGGAGCCGGGTGATCGCCTCGGCACTGTGCGGCTTCACGGTGTCGGCGACGCTGATGGCGCCACGCGGCTCCCCGTCCCAGGCCACCACGATGACCGTGGCACCGGCAGCCTCGTCGGCGGCGATGCGTGCGGTCAGGTCGGCGGGGACCCGCATCGCCCATTGCTCGGCAAGCCATCCGGCACGTCCCGCAACCACCAGGCGTCCCTCGACGATGGCCTGAACACCCTGCCCGGCATGCGCGAGGAAGTCCTCCGCAGCTGGCGGTGCAGGCACAGCATCGACGATCGCTCGGGCGATGGGGTGCTCCGACCCGTGCTCGGCAGACGCGGCGATGCGGAGCAGTTCCTGCTCGCTGACCCCTTCCGTGGGGTGAACGGCGCTGATGCTCATCGCGCCTTCGGTGACGGTGCCAGTCTTGTCCAGAACGATGGTGTCGACCCGGCGGGTGTGCTCGAGCACCTGCGGGCCGCGAATGAGGATCCCTAGCTGGGAACCGCGCCCCGTGCCTACCAGAAGAGCGGTGGGCGTGGCGAGTCCCAAGGCGCACGGGCATGCGATGATCAGCGTCGTGACCGCCGCGGTGAATGCGATCTCCAGCGGAGCCCCGCTCAAGGCCCACCCAATAAAGGCCAGGATGGCCAGGCCGATCACGATCGGAACGAAGATGGCTGAGACCCGATCGGCGAGCCGCTGCACCTCCGCCTTGCCGGTCTGGGCGTCCTCCACCAGCTTCGCGATGCGCGCGAGCTCGGTGTCAGCACCGACGCGGGTGACCCGCACTAGTAGCCGACCCCCGGCGTTCACGGTGGCACCGACGACAGAAGCCCCGGGCCCGACTTCCACCGGGACGGACTCGCCCGTCAGCATGCTCTCGTCGACCGCGGATGCACCCTCGACCACGACACCGTCGGAAGGGATCTTCTCGCCAGGCCGCACGACTACCGTGTCACCCACCGCGAGCTGGTCTACCGGGATTCGCCGTTCCACGCCATCGCGGACCACCGCGGCATCCTTGGCTCCCAGCTCCAGGAGAGCCCGCAAAGCCTCGCCGGACTGTCGTTTGGCGCGCGTCTCCATGTATCGGCCGGCCAGGATGAACACCGTCACCAACGCGGCGACCTCGAGATAGAGCTCGTGACCACCGGCCTGCGGCGGGCCGAACAGCTGGAAGCTCATCGTCATCCCGGGCATGCCGGCACCGCCGAAGAACAGCGCGTACAGCGACCAGCCGAAGGCCGCGATCACCCCCACACTGATCAGCGTGTCCATCGTGGCGGCACCGTGCCGGGCGTTGATGGCCGCGGCGCGGTGGAACGGCCATGCGCCCCAGGCGACGACGGGTGCGGTCAGCGTCAATGCAAGCCACTGCCAGTTCGTGAACTGCAGCGCCGGGATCATCGACATCAGCGCGACAGGCGCGGAAAGCGCAGCCGAGATGATCAGCCGCTGTCGCCAGGAGGTCAGCTCCGGGTCCGTCGTGGTCGGCTGATCCTCGTGCATAGAGGCTGGAGGAGCGGGGACCGCGGCGGCATACCCGGCCGCCTCCACTGCTGCCACCAGCTGTTCGACCGGCACGCCCTCGGAGCGCACGTGCGCCCGCTCGGTCGCGAAGTTGACCGTCGCTTCAACACCCGGAAGCTTGTTCAGCTTCCGTTCAATCCGAGCGGCGCACGAGGCGCACGTCATCCCGGTGATGTCGAGTTCGACGTCGGCGGTGCTCATGAGCTGGGCGCGAGCGCGTACCCGGCCTCTTCGACGGCGGCACGCACCTGCTCTTCGTCCAGGGCGGCGTCGCTGGCGACGCGAACACGGGAGAGGCCGCCCGAGTTGAGGTCAACGTCCACTTCGGCGACCCCGGGAAGCTCCGAGAGCTCCTCCGTCACGCTGCGCACGCAGTGCCCGCAGGTCATGCCCTCGACCAGGTAGTCGGTGACAACCGTGCTCGACTCGACCGGCTCGGGGGCGGTCTGCGCCGACGTCGTGGCGCTAGTGTGGCCGGTCGGGGAGCAGCAGGCGCAGCTCGAGTTCTTGTCGGTCAGGCCGAGGTCGCGGGTCTCAAAAGCAGTCATAGTTCTTTCCTCGATGTAGTGGGTGTTGTGAACTCAGGAGCGGACGAGGCGCGCGATAGCGTCGCTGGCTTCGCGCAGCTTCTCCTCAGCGACGGGGCCGCCGCTTGCGGTGGCCTCGGCCACGCAATGAGTGAGATGGTCTTCCAGCAGAGCGAGCGCGACAGATTCCAGGGCACTCTTGGCCGCGGAAACCTGCGTGAGCACGTCGATGCAGTACGCGTCTTCCTCGATCATCCGAGCGATGCCGCGCACCTGCCCCTCTGCCCGACGTAGCCGCTTCAGCAGCGCATCCTTGTCGTCGACATAGCCATGAACATGCATCGCTCGTACCTCCTACTCTCCATAGTACCCCATGGGGGTATGGGGTAGGGCGGGACTTTGGCAATCGGCGCTGATTCGTGCAACGACCTGCTGGCAAAGTCCCCGTCCTGTGTCGCGGAGTACCTGCGAGGCATGGCCGAGATCGTCAAGACCGTGTCCTAGGTGACGCCGCGAGCGGCTCATAGCGTGAAGTCATCACGAACACGCCGCCGGAATCGTCCGGCGCCAGTTGCGAAGGGAATCCATGTGTCTAGTAAGTCGGCCCTCATCGAAGCTCCGACCCGGGAGGCTGGGGGACATCGCGAAGAGACCGTTTCGGGGCCGGCGCGGCGGGGAGGCATCGGAACCATCGTCTTCGGTTCGCTGACCTTCGGATTGGTGACTGCGGTTCTCCTCGTGCTCGTCCCGTTCGGACCAGCGACCCAGAGCGCAGTCATCGGATCCGTGCTGTGCGGGTTCGCGGTGGGTTGGGCGATGCTCGCCCTGCTCACAGCGCGGTTCACCGATCAGCCGCAGCGATGGGCGTTCGCCCCCGCCGCGCTGATGGGGCTGAGCGGACTCCTCCTGGTGGCGTTCGGACCGGCGGTGCAACCGGCGGTCAACTGGGCCCTTCCCGCCGCAATGCTTGCCGTGTCGATCTACATGATCGTGCGCGTCCGGCAGAACCTCCGCGGCTCGCGCGCTCGGTGGGTGCTCTATCCCGTGATCGCGGCACTGGGCCTGGCGTCGGTCGGAGCCGGCTATCAGGCGATCGGCGAGGCGGTGGATGCCCAGTCGGCCTCGATGCCCGGACAGATGGTCGATGTCGGAGGGCACCGTCTGCACCTGTACTGCGCAGGCTCCGGCAGCCCCACCGTGGTGCTGGAAGCCGGCGGCGGTGCAGCGGCCGCCGAGCTCGAACTGCTCCGCTCGGCAGTGGAACGGGACACCCGCGTGTGCGTCTACGACCGCGCGGGCCGCGGCTGGAGCGACTCCACCTCCACGCCCGCCCACGGCATCCAGATCGCCACCGACCTGCACACGCTGCTCGAGCGCGCACACGTTCCTGGACCGTACGTCGTCGCCGGCCACTCCTTCGGCGGGCTGTACGTGCAGATGTTCGCCACGCAGTATCCGAGCGATGTCGCAGGGATGGTCCTGATCGACTCGACTGCGCCCGACGCGACCTCCCCCGGCTACCAGCCCCACCCGTTCATCCTGGACCGCGTCATCGCGCTGCTCTCCTCACCCGCACAGCTCGGACTGGGCCACCTGTTCGGAGGCACCGCACGCGACCTGCTGAGCACGATCAACGAGTACGCCGACGCGGGAGACGCCGTCCAGCACGCGGCATCCCTCACCGACTTCGGCGACAAGCCCCTGTTCGTGCTGACCGCCGGCATCGGGGGCGATGCCGCCAAGTTCGCAGCCCAGGACCGGATGGCCGCACTGTCGACCGACAGCCTTCACCGCATCGTTGAGAATGCCAGCCACCAGATGCTGGTCTCGGACGAAGAATCCGCCGCCGTGACGGCTCACGCGATTCTCGACGTGGTCGCCGCAGTCCGGAGCGGCGAGCCCCTCACAAAGTGAGACGAGTGCCGGGGCGCTCAGGTCGCGCGCCGGCACTCCCGCGGTCCGGCCCTCAGGCTGGCCCGAAATGGTGCCGATGGTCCCCGGGCGTCGTGTTGAGCCGCCGGCGGAAGGCGCGGTTCATGGTCTCGGGGGTTCCGAAGCCGCACTTTCGGGCGATCTCCTCCATCCCGAGGAGCGTTGTCTCGAGGAGGCGGCACGCCGCCTCCATCCGCACCGCCTCGACGTGTTCGGCAGGTGTGATGCCGACCTCGGCTTTGAACACGCNGTTCATGGTCTCGGGGGTTCCGAAGCCGCACTTTCGGGCGATCTCCTCCATCCCGAGGAGCGTTGTCTCGAGGAGGCGGCACGCCGCCTCCATCCGCACCGCCTCGACGTGTTCGGCAGGTGTGATGCCGACCTCGGCTTTGAACACGCGACTGAACTGCCGTTCCGAATGGTGGGTGCGCTGTGCCAGCGCTGGGATCGAGAGGTCGGCCGTGAGGTTGTCGGGGATCCAAGTCAGCAGGTCGCGGATGGGTTCGTCGTTCGCGGACTGGGCAGCCAGAACGGCGGAGAACTGGCCCTGCCCACCAGAACGTCGGAGATACACGACCAGGCGGCGGGCGACGGTCGCAGCCGCTTTGCGCCCGTGGTCGTCCGCGACGAGGGCGAGCGCGAGGTCGATGCCCGCGGTGACCCCCGCCGAGGTCCAGACGTTGCCGTCCTGCACATAGATCGCGTCCGGTTCCACCTCGACGGCCGGGTAGTCGCGCGCGAGGTCCGCGCATTCCGCCCAGTGCGTCGTGGCGCGCCTACCATCGAGGAGCCCCGCCGCCGCCAGGAGGAAGGCACCCGAGCAGACCGACGTCACCCGACGCGACCCAGCCGCCAGCCGACGAATGTTTTCGACCAGCGTCGTGTCATCGGCCGCGACATCCATGTCTCTGCCCCCGGAGACCACGAGCGTGTCGATGTCTCCCGTGACCTGCTCGATCGGGTCGGTCGCAAACGCGAGGCCGCTCGTTGAGAGGACGGAGCCGCCGTCGACGCTGACCAGCTGGGTCGCGTATCGCTTGATCGGCAGGAACCGCGACGCGGTTGAGAACACCTCCAGTGGTCCCGTCACGTCGAGGATCTGCGCGGATGGGAACCCCACGATCACGATCCGCGGCTCGGTCTGGGGCGGTCTCCGTTGGCCGAGATCGTCAAGAGAGTGTCCTAGGTGGGTCGCCGGCTCAGTCATACCGTGAGATCACTCCCCCACAGAAACAGGAATCGAGGCCTCGTGTATTCGCCATACTGCACCGGTTTCCGGTGGATGTCGCTTGTTATCGCGGTCGCGATCACTGCGACGCTCATCGCATTCCGCCGTTGCGCGAGCAACGAGCGAATCGCCTACGCCATCGCGGCCGGCGCCGCGCGCCGACGGTCAAGTCCCGTGGCGTGGTGTCATTCCGTTGCTTCCTGAGGGTGGGTGGTGGTCAGGCGGTGAGGTAGAGCTCGGGACGTGCGGGCTCG
>NZ_JBIQWL010000017.1:0-39917 GCF_044325405.1 Microbacterium alkaliflavum
GGCATCTTCCAGAGCGGCGGTGTCGACCGGAGTCTCGACGCGGAGCTGTTCGACGATACGGCCGTCTTCATCGACCACGCCTCCCGCGATCTTCGTTCCACCAATGTCGATTCCGACCTTGAGCACGCCGCCGCCTCCTCCTGCCCTCGCGCGCGCGACGGCGCGCCGATCCTCCGCCACCGGAGTCAGATGACGGGCGTACCGTGCGTGTGGAACGTCTCGATCGTTTTCATCCCCCACGCCTGGCCCTTGCGGCGCTCGGCCTCGGACCACTCCACGACCGGCGAGTCCGGGTCGAGCAGCAGGCGCGCCCCGGCGTTGGCGAACTCGATGCGGTTGCCGCCGGGCTCCCACACGTAGAGGAAGAACGTCTGGTTGATCGCGTGCTTGTGCGGGCCCGACTCGATGTGGATCCCGTTTTCCAGGAAGATGTCGGCCGCCTTGAGGATGTCTTCGCGCGTGTCGGGCGCGAACGCGATGTGGTGCAGGCGGTTGCCGTGCTTGGTCCAGTCGTCGGAATACACCACGTCGTACGACTTCAGCGAGAAGTGGAACCACCACGCGGCGAACTTGCCCGAGTCCAGACGGATCCGCTCGGACTCGCGCATCCCGAGCGCGTTCGCGAGGAACTGCCCGTTGGCCTCGACATCCTTGGCCAGGTAATTGATGTGGTCGAGGCGCCGGGCGTTCACGCCGCGGCCGGGGAACGCGGACGCCTGGTTCTTCAGCGCCGGCCGGTCCTCGTCGGATGCCTCATACCTCTGGGTCTCGTAATACAGAGCCATCGCGTGCCCGTCCGGGTCGTGGAAGGCGTAGGTGGGTCCCGTGCCGACCTCGCCGTCGACCCAGCCATCGCCGAGCCCCATCGCGTCGATCGCCGCGACCCGACGGTCGAGGGCCTCCTTCGAGGAGGCGCGGAACGAGGTACGGCCCACGCCCGCGGCATCCGACGCCGTCAGCTTGATCGTGTAGAGCTCGTACTCGTCCCACGTGCGCAGGTACACGGAGTCGTCCTCCTGGGCGACGACGCGCATCGCGAGGAGGTCGCGGAAGAACCACAGGCTCCCCTCGAACTCGGGGGTAAGCAGCTCGACGTTCGCGAGATGCGCAACGTCGAAGGCGGTGTGGTCGGTCATGAGTGAACCTTTTCGGGGAGGCGGTCGACGTATTTCACGCCGAGGTCCGCGAGGAGCGGTCGGAGATTATAGAGGTCGACGCCGAGCGCACCGCTGGCAAGCACATCGCGCTTCGCTGCTTCGTTGGCGAGCCGCTGGATTGCAGCGTCGGCAACCTCACCGGCTCGATCGATCGGGATGAAGAGGACCCCGTCGTCGTCGGCCACGACGATGTCTCCCGGAATGACGGCTTGCCCGGCGACGACGATGGGGACGTTGACTGAGCCGGGAGTCGCTTTCACCGTTCCCTGCGCGTGAACCGCCCGCGACCACACTGGGAAGCCCATCTCGCGGAGCGTGGCGATGTCCCGAACGCCGGCGTCGATGACGAGTCCCAGCACCCCGCGAGCCTGAAGCGAGGTCGCGAGCAAATCGCCGAACATTCCGTCCGTCGACTCGGAAGTCGTCGTCACGACAAGCACGTCGCCGGGGCGGCACATCTCAACAGCCGCGTGAATCATGAGGTTGTCGCCCGGGTGGCACGAGACGGTGACAGCTGATCCGGTGATGGCCGACCCGGACACACGTGCCTGGATTCGGGGGCCGGCGAGGCCGACTCGCCCCGCAGCCTCGTGAGCGGTGGCTACGCCGGCGAGATTGATGCTGTCGATGAGGTCCTGCGGAGCGCGATCGATGTCGCGAACGACGTAGTGGCTCATCCGAGCACTTCCGTGACCTGCGGGTAGAACCGCACGTACGCCTCGCCCATCGTGTCGACCGGGAGGCCGAGGTTCGGACCGGCGTTGCGCTTGACCTGCACACCGCGACGCACAGCGAGGTCGGTGTAATACGACCACATGTGCTTTTGCGCCGGCAGGCACTCCATCGCGGCACGCTTGCGCGGGAATGCGTCCGTGATGTCGAGCAGCACGTTCGGCTTGAAGTCGGACTGCTCCGGTTGATGCGGCTCGAAGAAGAAGACCGGCGGGGCGCCGATGATCTCGTCCTTCGACGGGTAGCTGCCGTCAGAGTTAGCGACACCGATGGCCTGTGCCAGCACGCGCGCCTCGAGCGCCATACGCGCCGCGGCGGGGTGATCCTCGTTGTAGGGGTCGGCGAGCGGGTGCGTCAGCACCACAGTCGGCTGCACGGCCCGAAACACATCCACGAGCCTGGCCACCGCCTCCGGCGACTCGACCAGCGGGTAGTCGCCGAGATCGAGGAACCCGATCTCTGCACCGAGCGCGGCTGCTGCCGCTTCGGCTTCGTCACGGCGGATCGCTTTGATCTCATCGAGAGTCCGACCCTGGAGCCACTGGCTCGCCGACTCGCCTCGCTCGCCGTATGACAGACAGACGACGACCACTCGTTCACCGCGCATGGCTGCGGAAGCGATGGCGCCACCTGCGCGCCATACGAAGTCACCGGCGTGAGCACTGACCACCAGCGTTGTCGGACCAGGCATCCCGTTCTCCTTACTTGGTTCGTTCGTCGACGGCTCAAGCGACTCGGCGCTCGGCGGCCTCAACGATGTTCTTGACGAGTAGTGCCCGAGTCATGGGCCCCACTCCCCCGGGATTCGGCGAGAGCCACCCGGCGACTTCCGCAACGGCCGGATCAACATCCCCTGCGAGCCTCGCCCTGCCGGACTCTGTCGTCCCCACTCTTGTCACACCGACGTCGAGGACTGCGGCGCCCGGTTTGATCCAGTCAGGTTTCACCAGGTGAGGCTTCCCGACCGCGGCGACGACGATGTCCGCTCTGCGGACCTCGTCCGCAAGGTCAGGAGTACGCGAATGCGTCAGTGCAACGGTTGCGTCTGTGCCTTTGCGCGAGAGGAGCAATCCCAGAGGGCGCCCCACCGTGATGCCCCTGCCGATGACAGTGACCCGCTTACCCGCGATC
This sequence comes from Microbacterium alkaliflavum, assembly GCF_044325405.1. Taxonomy (NCBI): domain Bacteria; kingdom Bacillati; phylum Actinomycetota; class Actinomycetes; order Micrococcales; family Microbacteriaceae; genus Microbacterium; species Microbacterium alkaliflavum. The sequence goes on from NZ_JBIQWL010000017.1 coordinate 3,021, forward strand.
TCGACGTCATTCCGCTCCAGGAGCTCGATGATTCCCGCCGGCGTGCACGGCAGGGGCGCCGGCACCGCTGACCCCGGATCAACTCCAAGCACCAGCCTTCCCAGATTCATCGGATGAAGGCCATCGGCATCCTTCTCCGGGTCGATGAACTCGAGCATGGCGCTCTCATCGATGTCGGCCGGTAGGGGCAGCTGAACGATGAACCCCGTTACCCGAGGGTTGGCGTTCAATTGGCGAATCGCATCCGTGATCTGCCTCCGCGATGCGGTGGCCGGGAGCTCGAGCGAAATCGACGCGACTCCCACCTCGGAACAGTCGCGATGCTTTCCCGTCACATAAGAGCGCGAAGCGGGGTTGTCTCCGACTAGCAGAGTGCCCAGACCCGGCGCGACGCCTCGCGCAGCCAGGGCAGCGACCTTCTGCGCCAGTTCGGTCTTGATCTCGGCCGCGGCAGCGACGCCGTCGAGTCTCTTCGCGGTCATGATGTGCCTCAGAAGACGATGGTGTGATTGCCGTGTCGGATGACGCGGTCTTCGGCGTGCCACTGCACGGCGCGGGAGAGCACGGCGCGCTCGACGTAGGCGCCGCGCGCCTGCAGGTCTGCGGCGGTGTGCGCGTGCGTGACGCGGGCGACGTCCTGCTCGATGATGGGCCCCTCGTCCAGGTCCTTCGTGACGTAGTGGCTGGTCGCGCCGATGAGCTTGACGCCCCGCTCCCACGCCTTGCGGTACGGGGCGGCGCCGATGAAGGCGGGCAGGAACGAGTGGTGGATGTTGATGACGGGCACGCCGACCTTCTCCAGGAACGAATCGGAGAGGATCTGCATGTAGCGGGCCAGCACGACGAAGTCGACGTTGCCGGCGAGCAGTTCGACGATGCGCGCCTCGGCGGCCGACTTGTCGGGCCCCTGCGAGGGCACGTGGAAGAAGGGGATGCCGAACGAGCGGACGTCTTCGGCCGTGTTGGTGTGGTTGGAGATGACCATCGGGATCGTGACGGGCAGCTCGCCGCGGCGGTGCCGCCACAGCAGCTCGAGCAGGCAGTGGTCGCTCGTCGAGGCGAGGATCGCCATGCGCTTGGGGATCGACTGATCCGTCAGTCGATGCTCCATGCCGTACGGGGCCAGCAGCGCCTCGAGGTCCTCGCGGAGGTCGTCGAGCGAGGACGAGAGCCCGGCACGGTGGAAGACGACGCGCTCGAAGAAGTCGCCCCCTTCGGGGTCGGACGAATACTGGTCCAGCGAGACGATGTTGCCCTCGTGCCGTGCGATCCACTCAGTGATCGCGGCGACGAGACCCGGCTGGTCGGGGCCGTGCACGGTGAGGCAGGCGTGGTCGACGCGCGCGTCTGAGGTCGACGCCGACATCACGCAGCGCTCCTGCTCGCCACGAACTTCCGCACCCAGTCGGCCGTCGGACGCATGCCGCCGAACGTGTACATGTGAATGCCCACGCCCGCCGCGGCGTCCGCCGCGGCGAGATCCTTGGCCAGCTCGTCGACGAAGCGATCCGGACCCGCGGTGCCCATCAGGTTGGTCAACGAGAACCCGTACTTCTTCACGATCATCGCGTTCGCGCCGACACCGAATCGGCGCGCGAACCCGAGCAGGCGCTTGACACCCGCCGGCCCCGGCACGCCGATGCGGATGGGCGTCTGATGGCCCCGGCTGCGGACTGCGGTCACCCAGTCCACGACCGGGGCTGTGTCGAAGCCGAACTGCGTCAAGATGACCGAGTCGAGCCCGCGCCGATCGAGCTCGATGAGCTTGTCGTCGAGGTGCTGCCAGAGCACATCTTTCGCGATGTCGGGATGCCCTTCCGGGTATCCCGCGATCCCGACCTCCGTGACTCCGTACTCTTCGAGCAATCCCGTGCGAATGATGGAGAGGGCGTCCGGGTAGGGACCCTCCGCCTTGGACGGGTCGCCCGCGATGACGAACACACGCTCGACCGCGCCGACATCGCGGAGCGCGTCGAGGAACTCGCGAAGCTCGGCGTCCGATCCGATCCGCCGTGCCGCGATGTGCGGCACGGGGACGAATCCCATCGCCTTGACCGCTCGTGCGGCATCGACGCGGACCGCCAGATCCTCGCTCCCGAGGAACGTGATGTTGACCCGGGTTGAGTGGCGGATCAGATCGCGCGCCTCCTCGAGTCCAGGCAGATCTTTGCCGGTGATCTCCAGCGAGAAGTCACTCACCAGCTCAAGGGCTGCCTGCTGGGTGGAACTGGACATTGTGCTCTCCATCGGCGCGGGCGCCGGCTTAGTTCTTGCGGTAGTTGTCGCGCGCGAACGTCGAGTACGGGGCGGGCTGGACCGTCGCTCGCACCGTGACCTGGCGGTGGGTCTCGACTGCGGGCTTCGTGGTGTTGGGGGATTCGCCCCAGACGACGACGACCTCGGTTCCGGGCGCGGCGTGGTCCAGATCGATCGTCGCGAGGGAGACGAAGGCCTGCTCGTTCGTGATGTATCCGGCATCCATCGAGAACCCGACGAGCTTGCCGTCCGCCTCGATGCGGTCGACCTGGTAGAGGCCGTAGCGCGCCTTGGGGAACTCGATGAACTTGGCCGGGGTGCCGGGCTCATACTGCGAGCGCTGAATGGCGGCGACGTCGTCCGGATTCCAGACCAGGGTGACCTTCCTGCGCTTCTGGTCCTCGGCGTGCTTCTCGAGCGCTTCACGGCCGATGAAGTCGTGGTCGAATGCGACCGTGCGGCCGTAGCCGATGTCGTAGGGCGTAACGTAGTAGTCCGCCACGTCATCCGAGACGAAGCTGCCGGCGTTGGAACCGATCCGGTCGGCCGGGAGCCAGTCGAGGTACTCGGCGGTGCGCTCTCCGGAGAAGATGGCCGGGAACGGCGACGGTACCCAGGCCGATTCGAGGTTGGCGGTCGAGTAGGCGCGAGCCCCGGCCAGGACGAGGCCGAACTCCTCACCCGCACTCAGGATCGCCTGGTGAACGCCCTCGCGCTCGTCCCACGGCCCGAACAGCTCGAAGCCGGGCATGCCCGCCATTCCGTGCCGCAGCGACTGCACCTTGACGCCGGCGATCTCCAGCTCCGCCGTGCCGAAGAACTTCGTCTCGGGAACGGGCCCGCCGATGACCTTCTCCAGCAGCGCCAGAGCGTGCGGACCCTGGATCTCATAGCGGTACAGCACGGGGTTCTTGCCCTGCTCGCGCAGGATCGAGTTCCAGTCGCGCTCGAAGGTCACGTCGTAGTCACCGGTCTTCGCGATGAACTCAACCCAGTCGAGCACCATCCACCACCCGACGAGGTCGAACGAGTTCTCCTCGAGGTAGAACAGCACGGCATCGCCGATCAGGTAGCCCTCGTAGTTCACCGCGACGAACTGCTTCGCGTCGCCGACTTGGAACTTCGAGAAGTTGTTCACCCCGGTGTCGGAGAGCAGCTTGAGTGCGTCCGGGCCCTTGATGAACAGATCCGTCATGTGGTGCGACTGGTCCAGCAGAGCGACAGTGCTCCGCCAGGACCGCTGCTCGGAACGCCAGTTCGTGAACTCCGGCGTGACGGGAAAGATGGCCGGCCGCGCCGGCGCATTGCGAAGGGCGTCAACCGCGCCTCCGGCTCGAGTGATCGCTTCGGCGGCGTTTTCGGCCACGGTAACTCCTTTGTTGTGTCGAGAGCTTGCTGCTATGTCAGCGGCAGAATTCACGGTACTAACTTCGCACCTCGTGTAAAGTGATCAGTGCTAATAGCGCGAACAGCCACGCTAACGAGGAGGAGTGCCCCGTCATTGGACCTCAACCTCGTGCGCGTGTTCGTTTCGGTCTTCGAGACCCGCAGTCTGACGCTCAGCAGCCAGCGCCTCCATGTGACGCAGTCAGCGGTGAGCCAGTCCCTCCGCCGGCTGCGCGAGACTCTCGACGATCCGCTCTTCGAGCGCGCTGGCGGTGAGATGCGACCAACTGCCCTCGCCGAGGCGATCGCCGACGACTTCCGTGAGGCACTGGCGAAGATCGACGGAGTGGTCGAAAGCACCCACGGCTTCAGCGCATCCACGTCCGATCGTCGGTTCCGCATTGCGTTGTCCGAACTCGGCGAAATCGGATGGCTTCCGGAGATCTTCGAGCGGGTGCACAAGGAGGCTCCGCGCGTCGAAATCGAGGTCGTCGCGCTCGCACCCGCACAGGTGTCGGAATGGCTCAGCCGCGGAATCGTCGATCTCGCGATCAGTCCCGCCGAACTCTCCGGCGCCTTCGAGAGGCGTGTTGTGAAGCGTGAGGGCTACAGCGTGGTGATGTCCACAATCAATCGGTGGGCGGCTCTGCCGCTGACGACCGAAACGTACGCGGCTCTCCCCCACGCCGCGGTCACCAGTGACTCGGGTGCGCCCCTCATCGATGTCGCGAGAGAGCGAGCGGGTATCACGGTCACGCCGATTGTCACCGTCCAGCACTTCGCTGCTCTTCCCCGGCTGATCACGGAGAGCACCGAGCTCGTGGCGACGATCCCGGAGGCGATCGCCCGCGGGTGGGCGACGACGTGGCCGCTGGCGGTCCACCCCGTGCCGTTCGAGATGGCACCCATCGAGTTGCGGCTGTATCGCCGAAGCGCAACGCATCACACAGGGGCGATCGACTGGCTTTTCGCAACGGTCGCACGCGCGCTGGAAGGTACGCCGGCCGAGTTCTCGACGATCCACGCCGAACAAGAACCCGACGCGCGCAGCCCCGGCTGGTAGCGGCTACTGATTGGTGAAGGCGGCGTCGAAGGACGCCTCGGGGAGCTTCCAGAGAAGCGACCGGATGTACCCGACTGCCTCGGCCGCCCCATGCAGGCGGTCCATGCCGGCGTCCTCCCACTCGATCGAGATGGGACCGTCGTAGCCGATCGATGCCAACGCGCGGAAGGCGTCTTCCCAGGGGATGTCGCCGTGCCCGGTCGAGACGAAGTCCCATCCGCGACGCGGGTCGCCCCACCCGAGGTGCGAGCCGAGAATGCCCTGCCGTCCCGATGCCTTGTGGATACGTGTGTCCTTGCAGTCCACGTGATAGATGCGCCCGGCGAAGTCCGTGATGAACGACACCGTGTCGACGCCCTGCCAGGCCATGTGGGACGGGTCCCAGTTGAAGCCGAACGCCGGGCGGCGGTCGATGGCATCAAGTGTGCGGACGCTCGTCCAGTAGTCGTATGCGATCTCCGACGGGTGCACCTCGTGGGCGAAGCGCACGCCTTCGCTATCGAAGACGTCGAGGATCGGGTTCCATCGACGGGCGAAGTCCTCGTAGCCGGCGTCGATGATGTCCGCCGGCACGGGCGGAAACATTGCGACGTAGGGCCAGATCTTCGACCCGGTGAAACCGACGACAGTGTCCACTCCAAGCTTCCGCGCGACGCGCGCAGAGCGCTTCATGTCCTCAGCGGCCCGCTGCCGGACCCCCTCCGCGTCGCCGTCCCCCCACACGTAGTCGCGCAGGATCGCCTGGTGGCGGAAGTCGATCGGGTCATCGCATACCGCCTGCCCGGCGAGATGGTTCGAGATCGCCCACACCTTGAGCCCGTAGCGGTCCAGGATGTCGATGCGAGACTGCACATAGGCGTCGTCCTCGTCGGCTCGGCGCAGATCGAGATGATCACCCGATGCGGCGATTTCGAGCCCGTCGTATCCCCACTCGGCTGCGCGCCGGGCGACCTCCTCGAAGGGCATGTCGGCCCACTGACCGGTGAACAGGGTGACGGGATGGCGAGCGCTGTCGACCATTTCTCCTCCGTTACGGCTGGTGCTGAGGCGCGGGCCTCGGGGCGTCGACGACGTCGACCCACGCGCCGCTTCGGGCTGATTCGAGGACGGCATCGACGATTCGGGCTGACCGTGCCCCGTCGTCGAAGGTCGGAAGGCCGTCGCGGCGATCACCCACGACGGCGCGATACGTATCGCCGATGAAGTTCTCGAAGCACTGCGCATATCCCTGCACGTGTCCCGCAGGAAGCGAGGATAGTCGGCGCTCGTCCGAGGACCCCCGGGAGGGATCCCGCTGGATGACCTCCGCCGACTCCTCGCGCCCGAACCAGACGGTCTCGGGGTTCTCCTGATCAAACACGGCAGATCGGCGCTCCCCGTCGATCTCGATCCAGAGGCGGTTCTTCCGTCCCGCCGAGACCTGCGACACGATCACGGTGCCCAGGACTCCGCTCTGGGTGCGGAACATGACGGATGCCGCATCCTCGGTGTCGACGGTCACGAGCGGACCACCGCCCGACACGGCGCTGAAGGATGCTGCGGACGTAGCCGGGCGCTCAGGCACCGTGATCGTCGTTGCGGCTGACAGCGAGGCGATCCGCTCACCGGTGATGAACTCCATGAGGTCGCACCAGTGTGAGCCGATATCCGCGAACGTGCGCGAAGGCCCGCCCAGTCTTGAGTCGACACGCCAACTCGTCGCGAGTGGCGACAACAGCCAGTCCTGCAAGTAGCTCCCATGGATGAGTTGGAGGCGCCCGAACTCCTCGTCGCGCATGCGCGACCGGATCTCCCTCACGAGAGGGTGGAAGCGGTAGACGAAGGGGACGGTTCCGATTCGATCCGTGCCGGCGACGAGATCTGCGAGCTCATCGGCCTCCCCAGAGGTCGCAGCGATCGGCTTCTCGCAGATCACGTGCGCCCCTGCGGCCACGGCCGCCTTTACATGCTCTACATGCAGACCGTTCGGGCTGCAGACGTGCACGACATCGGGCGCGAGATCGAATAGCGCATCGGCGTCGCGGATCGCCATCGTGCGCCAATCGTGGGCCGCCGAACTGGAGCGCTCGGGGCTAGATGCCATCACGCCGACAAGGCGGGCGCCGTTGAGCAGGGCCGCGCGGCGATGCACGGCGCCGATCATGCCTGCGCCGAGGATCGCGACGCGCAGGTCGTTCCGATCGGAGGTTGTGGTGGTGGACATCGATGTATCTCCTCTCGCGCTACCCGGCGTCGCCGCGCGGCGCATCGAAAGTGATGATGGCGACGAAGGCGGCGCCGGGAACGGCGGCCTCGCCCACAGGTTCCAGCGCCCCGTCTCCCTCGGCGCTCACGGCGTACGAACGCACGAGGCCGGCAGGGCGGTCAGCGAGCAGCAGGAAGTCGCCGTCGGGCGCGATCGCGAAGCTGCGCGCGGCGAGTCCGGGATGCACGGATGCCGCGAGTTGGACGTGTCCGCGCCGGACGAGGGCGCCCGCATCGGAGACGCCGAACCACGCGAGCGAGTCCTCCCCGCGATTGTTGACGTACACCGTGCTGCCCGACGGATGCACACGGATGTCGGCCGGCTCGTTGATCCGGCCTGGATAGGGGAACACCGTGGCCACGGCATCTAGCATCGTCAGGCTGCCGGAGTGGACGTCGAAGCCGAAGGAGACCACCTCGGATGAGAACTCGTAGGTCGCGAAAACTCGGCGCCCGGATGCATCGAAGACGAGATGACGGGGACCCGTCTCGGGTGCAGCCTGATAGGTCGAGAGGAGCGTGAGGTTCGACTCGTCGAGCGTATAGACGTGGATCTGATCGGTCGCCTTGTCGGCGACGAGGACGTAGCGTCCCGACGGATCGACGGCGGCACTGTGCGCATGCGCGCTTGCCTGACCGTGTCCGCCCGCCTGCGGGGAGCCGTTCGGGTCAAGGCCGTGTCCTTCGAGCACTTGCACATCGACGATCTCGCCGACCCGCCCGTCATCCTCGAGGTTGTACATGACGACGGTTGAGTCGTCGTAGACGTACTCGGTGTGCCACCCGTCCGCGTCCCGCACGACACGCTCGACGTGGTCGAAGCTCCCGTGCGAGACCGACAGCAGGCGCGCAGGGTTCTCGGCGAGGGCGAGGTAGGTCGGGAAGGCGCCGAGAGCGGGGCAGCTGCCCAGCGGCGTTAGCTCACCCTCGGGTGCCACCGCGAACGCGTGAACGGCGGCCGGCGCCTGTACAGGACCGCGCCCGTCCGTCTTCCGCTCGTCAACCGCGTACAGCGTCCGCGTCTCCGAACGGTAGACGAGGTAGCCGGCCTGCTGGGGCGTGGTCACGCGCCCGAGAGGCACGAGCCTCTCTCCGCCGGCTTCGACGGAGAAGGCGTGGATGCCGCCCTGCTGATCGCCGTCGGCGTACGCGCCAACGAACGCGACGGTCCTCCGGCCGGAGAGGTCTGAGTCGCTCATGTCTCGATCAGCCTCCGAAGCATCGACTGGTGGCGCCGGACCTGCTCGACCTCGTCTTGGAGGCCCTCGATTTCGAGATCCTGCCAGTACCGCTGACCCTCGTACTCGCTGTTTAGGTACCCGTCGAACCCGCCGTCTTTAAGCGCCCCGATGGCCGCCGGATAGTCGATCGCGGCGTCTTCGTATTGATTGCGCGTACCCGGGACGAGCGACATGTGGTTGAACTTCGCGTGCACGTGCGTCACGTACGGAGCGAGCTCCCGCAGCTTGTCGGCCGACGTGTTCGAGAAGAGCAGAGCCTCTGCGACAACCGTGTAGTCGAGAGTCTGGGGGTCCTCCACGCGCTCATCGGCCCAGCGGCGCACGCCCTCGAACGGGTCGCGCAGGTCTTCGGAGGGCGCGTTCCCGGCGAGGAAGCGATTGAACTCCGCCCGCACGTTGCCGGCGGTGTGCTCGAACAGGACCGTGTGGTCGAAGTCGGCCTCGCCGTCGCGGATCGCGAGAGCGAGAGTCGTCGACGCGTCCTGAGCGGACTGCTGAGCGCCCTTGCGCCCGAACGACTTGAGCTGCGCCTCCGAGAGCTGGAACTGGAAGATGCCGAGGTCGGGGACGATGCCGACGCGATCGATACTCGTTCGCTGCGCCAGCTCGACGATCTCGGCGACCACGGGGCCTTCGAGGCGCATCGGCTGGTGGATCTCCTTGCCGAGCTTGATGTCGAGCTTCTCGGCGTGCGGCAAAGCCATCTCGATGATCTCAATGGGAACGATCGACATGACGCGGACGATGGAGAATCCGAGCGACTTGGCGAGGCTGATGTCCCGGATGAGGCGCTCTGCGCACTCCTCGTACGTCATCACGTGGTCGCGGAACTGCAGGACATCCATTCCGACGTCCAGGGCGACCGGCCGGGTGCCGTACTGGTCCATCCAGGCGTGCCAACGCGCGATGAACTCGTGCCCGGGGTCCGGGTAGTGCAGCGACATCTCGTCGATCAGCTCGATGCCCTCCGCACCGAGGTTCTCGCCCACTTCGCGGATCTGCCCCTCGAGGTCGAGCTGCTTGAGGAACTGCGTCTGCTGGTAGCTGTAGAGCGATACTCCGCGCTTGATGGTCATCGTCCCTCCTCCTCGACAAGCGGCAGCGTGTAGGTGATGATCTGCGGTGTCTTCTCGGAACCCGCGCCGGTACCCGGCGTGGGCGGGTTCTTCACCCACTCCTCATCTGTCGGCAGGTATCCGTAGGCGGCGAGCACCGATTGCTGGAATCGCAGGGTGTGCTCCCCCGGCTCGAGTCCGCCCGGGGCGGCGATGTGCAGGATGCCCTCGTCGTCGTAGTCCCAGTGCTCCCAGACTTCGGGGATGAGGTCCTCGAAGGTGCGAGGCTCCTTGCCGTTGATCTCGAAAGTCTGCACCGACTTGGGGTGCTGGACGCCGTCGATCTCGATGAAGTAGCCGTTGTGCAGCGAGAGGAAGACACCTCGATAGTTCGCGTTGCGCACGGCGAGGGTGAATCCGATCACCTCGCCGTCGCGGACCTCGTTGCGCAGGCTGTCCTTGCGGACGAGCAGTCTGTCGAACATTCCGTCTCCTCGGTCTACAGCGTGCCGGCGGCGTGCTCGCGGGCTGCGTGGTCGCAAGCTCGTGCGGTGAGCGCCATGATGGTGAGGGTCGGGCCGACCGCGCCGTTGGTCACGTAAGAGCTGGCGTCGGTGACGAACAGGTTCGGGATGTCCCAGGTCTGGTTGAACTCGTTGAGCACCGACGTCTTCGGGTCTTTGCCCATGCGCGCTCCGCCGCATTCGTGGATCGCAGCACCCATAGACACGCTCTTCTTGAACGCGACGATGAAGAGGGCCCGACTGATCGGGTCGGCATCGGGCCATACCTTCTTCGAGTCCAGTCCGAGGGGGGAACCGGCGAAGTTGATCCGGTATCCGCTGGCGAGCGCCATGTCTTTGAGGCCCGCGACCTGCGCGCGCATCAGGTTCCGCTCATTGTCTGTGACGGCCAGTCGGATGCGCGGGATGGCGACGCCCCACTTGTCCTTGCGGCGCTTGTTGATCGTGATGCTGTTCTCGCGGTAGGCCGGGATCTCGCCGAAGGCCATCAGGCCGACGGTTCCGCCGTGGCCCTCGGGGACAGGAATGCGCCCGATGGTCCCCTGCATCGCCCACCCGTGCTGATAGTTCGGGTTGGTGATCTCGTCGACGTTGTCGAACTGCGGGATGTACACCCCGCCGACCGGCGGGTAGTAGGGGTCCGGCGGCGCAGGGTCGATCCGCTCGAATCCCGGGCGCTGCGGGTCGTCGCCGAACAGCAGGCTGGGGGTCTGATCCATGAAGTACTGACCGAGAAGGCCGGAGGAATTGCCAAGACCGTTGGGGTGGCTGTCGGTCGCGGAGTTGAGCAGGAGCCGGACCGACTCGATCGTGGATGCGCACAGCATCACGATGTCGGCCTTGGCGGAGTACTCCTTCTTCGTCTCGGCGTCGATGAAGACAACGCCGTTGGCCCTGTTGGTCGCGCGGTCGATGGTGACGCGACTGACGACGGCGTTCATCCGCTCCGCCAGTCGCCCCGTCTTGCGGGCGGCCACAACGCCGAGCGGCACACGGTACAAGTTCGGAGCCGCGTAGCGCCACGGCACGACCTTGCGCTCCGGCCAGCGCTCCTCGACGACTCTCTTGAACTGCTTCTCCGACTCGGTGAGCAGCGACGGGCCGCGATAGTGGCCGTCGGGAAGGTTCTCGATGCCGTCCTTCTCGCCGTAGAGCCCGAGGAACTCCTCGATGTGGTCGTAGTACGGCTCGAGGTCCGCATACGAGATCGGCCAATCCTCGCCGCGGCCGGTGAGCGTCTTGCTCTTGAACTCGTGATCGGAGGCACGGAGCAGCATCCGACCGTACGAGTGGAAGCGTCCGCCGAGCTGGCGCCCGCGGATCCACAGGAAGTCGCCGTCCTTGGTGGAGTAGGGCTGCTCGAGGTCGTTGACGAGGAACGGGTCCTTCTGCGGCTGGTACATCGCGCGCCGGGCCTGCACGTACTGTCCGCGCAGGAAGGCGCGTGCGCGACCGAACAGGTCGATGCTCATCGCCGACGGCGGAGTGGGCGGACCGGGGACGAAGTCGTCTTCGGTGATGTCGCGGCCGGCCTCGAGGAGGAGAACCTCCAGGCCTCGCTCCGTGAGTTCCTTGACCGCGGTCGAGCCCGCGGGACCGGAGCCTACGACGATCGCGTCGTAGTGCTTCTCGAGTTTGTCGCTCATGATGTGGTGTCTCTATCTGATGTGGGGGTCCAGGGTGGTCGACGGTCAGACCGACTCGGTCGGCCCGCGGTGTTCCCTGAGCCCGAGCCGCTCGACGCGATGTGTGTCCCGCACCGATGCGTGCCGGAGTCGGATGCGCATCAGTGGGAGGCGCCCGCGGGGACGGGGAACGCCTTCAGCGGCTCCTTACGCGAGTAGCGGAAGAAGATGATCCACACGACGCTGGCGATCACAGAGGAGATGATCGGGATGACGAAGACCGGAATCCAGTCGGTCGTCGTCGGGGCCGAGCTCGCGCCCACCGTGCCTGCGAACACCTCGCCGGAGACGAACGAGCCGATCAGCTGCCCGAATCCGGAGATCACGAGGATGAGCATGCTCTGCGCCTGGGCCGAATACTCGACGGGCGCGACGCGACCGATGTACATCGCGGCCAGCACGAGGAAGAAGTCGTTGCAGATGCCCTGCAGAGCGATCGCGACGATTGCGACCCAGCTCATGTGGTCTCCGGCGGCCACGATGAATAGCGCGAAACGGACGCCCCACATGAGCATGCCCGCGAACAGTGCCCACTTCATACCGATGTACTTGAGCACGAACGGGATCGTGACGATGAAGAGGACTTCCGAGATCTGGCCGATCGCGAGGACACCCGCGACGTTCTCGACGCCCAAGGCACCGAGGAACGGCGAGGCGAAGGTGTTGTACACGCCGAGCGCGATCGCGGTAAGCAGCGCACAGATCATGAGGACCGCGAAGTTGCGGTAGCGCAGAAGACGGAAGGCCCGCGCGCCGACGATGTCGCCGATCGAGAACCGGGCTCCCTTTGCGGGCGGCGGCGTCTTGGGAAGCGTGAACGCGTAGATGCCGAGCACGAAGCTTGCGATGGCAGTGACGTAGAAGAGGCCCGTCGCAGCCGACAGCCCGAGGGCGCCGACGCCCAGGCCGGCCGCCACCCAGCCGAGCGTGCCGAAGACGCGGATGTACGGGAACAGACGCTGGTTCTCGCCCAGGTGCCGGAAGGCGATCGAGTTCGCGAGGCCGAGTGTCGGGATGAAGAACACCATGTAGAGGAAGATCAGGCCGAGCGCCCACCCCGCGAGGCCCGTACCGATGACAGCGGGCAGCGACAGCATGACGAGGCCGCCGAGCAGGTGTGCGATGCCGAGCGCCTTCTGCGAAGCGAGGAATCGATCGGCGATCGCTCCGAGGAACATCGGCGAGACGATCGCCGCGACCGCCGCGAGGGAGTAAGCGGGACCGATGATGCTTGCGAGGCCGGAGGTGGCAAGCACCAGTCCGAACGTCGCGAACCACGATCCGAAGACGACGAATTCGAGGAACATCATCGCCGTCAGGCGAAGGAAGACGGTTTTGTCGGTTCCTACGGTCGCGTCCGTGGGCAACGCGGTGACCGCCGCGGTGGGGACTTGATTATCACTGGTGAGCCGGTTGGCAGCCATTGCGCCTCTCCTCATCATTGAGACCTACATCTTCCGGCAGGAAGTGAACGGTCGGTAGCCGGGCTAACTTGCTTTACGGTACTATCCGAATGATCAAGATGTCAAGATGCATAATTTCCTTCGTTCTTCGAATGGTTTAGTGCGATTGTGGAGGTGACCGTGGGCCGATCAATAGCCACGACGCGCCGCCTGCTTCGTGACCTCGTGCGAGTCCGGCCTTCAACCGCCACCGAATGGGGTGCGATTCAAGTCGCGCTAAGCGTGAGTACACCTCTCCTGGTCCTGGTGATCTGGGGGCATTTCGACTGGCTGCCGTACGCTGCATTCGGCGCGCTTGCGTCGGTCTACGGCAAACGCGGCACACGACGTCAGCGAGCTGGCGCGCAGGCCCTGGCCGGGGCCGCCCTGGTTGTTTCGGTGACGATGGGGGCGATAGCCGGCGCGAGCGGCCTGGAACCCGCTGTTCTCCTGGCGCTTGCATCGTCGTCGGTCGTCGGACTCGGCCTGACCTGGACTGCTGGACTCGCGCCCGTGCCGTCGTTGTTCCTTGTCTTCGCCACCGGCACCGTCTCCGCAGTCACGCAGACTTGGACCACGCTCCCGGCAGCCGCCGCCGTCTCAATGGGAGCCGCTCTCTTCGCCCTGCTCATGGGTCAGCTCTTCGCGAAGACAGGCTCCAGGGACCTTGCCGACGTCAGGGTTCGCCGCGCGGCGGCTCTGGGCTCTACGAGGCTTCCCACCCTGGTGCTGCTTTACGCGACGCTCCCCGTCGTGGCTGGACTCCTTGCCACCGCCGCGGGGCTCGGTCATCCGTATTGGGCTGCGGTGGCGTCAGTCGTTCCGCTTGCAGGTGCCAGCCTGTTCGACAAGCTCGGTCGCGGCATCCATCGATTGGCGGGGACCATAGTCGGGATCGCGATCGCGATCGCCTTTCTCAGCATGCAACCGCCCGTCTGGGTCATGGTGGTCGCGATCGCGCTCTTCCAGCTGCTGACAGAGCTGTTCGTCACCCGCAACTATGCGCTCGCCGTGATCTGGATCACACCGCTTGCACTCACTCTGAGCAGCTTGGGCGACGTCAGTCGCACCGGCGTGCTGGTCTTCGATCGGGTCGTCGGCTCGGGAATCGGGCTCGGCCTCGCCATGATGACCCTCGCCGTCGGCTACCTCGTGCGCTCGGGCCGAGCGGAACGCGTTCGGCCGCGCACGAACTGACGCGCCCGCGCGGCCGCCTACGCGTCCGAGTCAGACGGCGAGCGCCGCCGGAAAGGGCACCATTGCGAGCCGCGAGTCCGTCATCCAAGGCTCCAGCTCACTCATTCCCTTGCCCGACTCGGTGAGAATGGCGGCGACGGCGCCCAAGAGCGCCGCATCGGGTCCGAGGATGCCGGGCACGAATTGAGGCGAGGACGAGCCTGCACGAATGTTGCTGAGCTCTATAGAAGACAGCAGCCCATCGAATACCAGCGGGCCCGCCCCGCCGAGTTCGCCACCGACGGCGATGACACTGGGCGCCATCACCTTAGCGGCGTTGGCGAGGGCTCGGCCGAGATAGTCCCCTGCCTCGGCGAGCACGCGCTGACACGCGGCATCGCCCTTGCGGGCGGCGACGATCACTTCGGACAACGTGCGCTTCGCCCCAGGTGATGTCCGGACGGCGTTGACGATGGCACGCTCCGAGACCAGCGTGGTGAGGCAGCCGCGGCTGCCGCAGTAGCAGACCTCACCTGTCCCCTCGAGCGCCACATGACCCATGTCGCCGGCCATTCCGTTGCCACCCCGGTAGATCGAGCCGTCGATGACCAGGCCACCCCCGACTCCACCGGAGGATCGGACGTACAGGAAGTCGTCGACTCCCCTTCCGACCCCCCACGTCCACTCAGCGAGTGCGGCGAGGTTCGCATCGTTGTCGACGATGACATGCACACCGAGAGCGGACTGGAAGGACTCTCGGAGCGGGACGCCAGCCCAACCGGGCATCCGGCTGTTGCACCAGGAGGTGATCGCCCCCGTCGCCTTCTCGACGGGCGCTTGCATCGCGATCGCTATCCCATCGACCTCCGCCAACTCGGCTCCGACTTTCGACACGAGAGATCGAATCAACCGAAGCGCAGCTTCGAGGTCGCTGTCATCGTGGACCTCGTCGCTGACGCGAAGCCGGCGATCGAAGGAGTACACCACGCCATGGATCGAGCGCTCCGCGATCTCCACCGCGATGAAGAGCCCAGAGCCGGCGATCAACGTGACAACGCCCTCTCGACCATTGAGCGGTCGGATCTCCGCCGCACCCTGGTCCTTGAGATCACGCACGATCGCGTTGATCGTCGCAGCGCTCAGCCCGGTGCGGCGCGCGAGCCCCGCCTGTGAGGACGGCCCGTCCACTCTCAACGTTTCAAGGACTCGCTCCAAGTTCATCGAGCGACGGGGGTCGGACGTCGACCGCTTGGTGGGGTTGGGACTCTTCGTCGGCTTCTGCGCCATACGGCTAGCCTATCGTTCGAATTGCGAATGGTTCACTGGCACACCGACCTTCATGCACGGGCGAAACGCTTAGGAACGCTGGCGCCGTCGGTAGCTGATGCCGTCGAGGCCCACAGCGATGATCAGGACGATACCCACCGCCATGAGCTGGAAGTAGGAGGAGACGCCGATCATCACCAGGCCACCCTGGAGGATAACGGCCAGTGCCGTGCCCCAGACCGTCCCCAGGATCGAGATGCGGCCGCCCTCAAGCAGCGTGCCGCCGATGACTGCCGCGGTGACCGCGTTCAGTGCGTCGTTGGCGTGGCCATTAATGCTCGTGCCGGCGAAGTGCGCGATGCTGATCAGGCCCGCGACACCCGCGAGAGCGCCCGCAGTGATGGCGAGGCGGAGCAGATGCTGCTTCACCTTGATACCGACCCTCTCGGCGGACGGCCGCGACGAGCCGATCGCCAATGTGCGCATGCCGAATCGCGTGTATCGCACGATGAAGTAGAGGACGGCTGCCACCAGCAGCGCGATGATCGTCGGAAGCGGGATCGGACCGAGTGCGGCGAGGCCGAATCCGGACTGGATCTCCACCGGCAGCCCGCCAAGATCGGCGCCGCCGCTGATGATGTAGGCGAGCCCCATTCCGATTCCGAGCGTTCCCAGCGTCGCAATCAGCGCGTTCATACGCGCGTAGGCGATCAGCAGGCCGTTGACGAGCCCGAATATCGCCCCCGTGGCGATCGCGGCGATCGCTCCGGCTGTGATGCCGCCCCCAAGGCTTCCCGTCGGCTCTCCCGTCAGCGTCGGCTGCACGATCGCCTTCATGACGGTTGCTCCCACAACAGAGGAGAGCACGAGGTTGGCCCCGAGCGAGAGATCGAACACGCCCGCGCCGAGCAGCATCGTGAGACCGAGCGCCAGGAGGAGGGCCTCCGTGCCGGTCAGTAGAAGGGACTGAATGCTCGGGAGGGAAGCGAAGAGCCCCCCGGTCAAGACGGTGAAGAAGATGAACAGGACGACGTCGAGGATGAGGATCTGTGTCGCTCGCGCGGAGAGTACCTTCACCCACCACGGCTTCGGCTTCGTCGCGCGGGTGTCGATCGTGCCTACGGGCGTCGTCTTCCAGTCGGAGGTCTGGGTGCTCATGCCGCACTCTCTTCCTTGTAGCCGACCATCGTCGCAACGACCTCGGGAACGGTGAGCTGGGACGCAGGCTGGTCGAGGACCGTTGCACCGCGCCAAAGGATGACGACTCGGTCGGCGAGCGCGAGGATTCGGGGAAGATCGTGCGATACGACGACGACTCCGATTCCACGATCGGCGACTCGTCGCATCAGGTCGCACACGAGCTCCGACTGCCGCGCGCCGAGCGCCGCGGTCGGCTCGTCGAGAAGAACCGCGGTGCGAGAGCGCATGACTGAGCGGGCGACCGCGACCGCCTGTCGCTGACCACCCGAGAGGTCCCGGATCGGGACGGCGAGGGAGGGCAGCGCGATGGACAGCTCGCGGAGGGCGGCATCCGTCCGCTCTTCCATGTCCTTCCGGTCGAGGACGCCGAAGAGTCTGCCGGGGAACCCTGCGATTCTCTCGTCGCCCAGGAACATGTTGTCGACGACGCTCAGGTCGGGCGCGAGCGAGAGATCCTGATAGACGGTGTCGACTCCGAGTCGCTGCGCATCACGAACCGAGGTCATCTCGACGGGCTGATCGTCGACGATGACCTGGCCGTTGTCCGGTCGGTGACTTCCCTGCAGGATGCGCAGGAAGGTCGACTTGCCGGCGCCGTTGTCGCCGAAGAGTGCCACGATCTCGCCGCGATGCGCCGTCAGCGAGGCATCGCGAAGTGCTTGAACGTGTCCGAACTGCTTGCTCACGTGTTGCGCAGCGATGGCGATCCGCGAGGACTCGCCAGCTGACGGCACCGGCTTGCTCGCGGCGGGCTCCGCGGCATCCGGCTCGGGTACTGAGGTTGCGCTCATCGCGCGCTCCTTTGCACGTCGTGGAGGCGAATCGCCCCCGAACCTCACTGTTTCGAACGATTAAAGCGCCTCTTGACCTCGAACGCAATAGTTTTCCGAAGCTTCCAAGCCCTTACGCCGTCTAAGAGACGACTTTTCCGATCGATTCGGCCTGGATGCCCTCGGAGGCCGACCCAGGCGACCTCAATCTTCTCTAATTGTTTGTTTCTCGAATGATTCGAGCACGATTTCTGCAAGATTCATCAGAAGAACTTGACATTCGCGAGTGTTTGGATGCATGTTTGCACCGACGACCGCTCGGTCGCCGCGTTCACGAAGAGGTGGCATGCGATGTCTCCTCCTTCACAGCACCCGAAAGTCAGGAAGACATCATGAACGGCTATCACCTTCGCCTCGCCGGCGTTGTGGGGGCAGCTTCCCTCGCGCTCAGCCTGGCGGCTTGCACCTCCGTCCAGACCGGCTCGCAACCCAGCGGATCCGCCGGTGCGACGGACATCACCATCGCCGGAGTGTTCGGCAACACCTTCGATCCGTTCTGGACGTCGCTCGGCTGCGGCGCCGCTGCGCAGGCGAAAGAGGCGGGGGTGACCTACAAGGAGTTCGCTTCATCGTCGGCCGACACCACGGCATTCGACCAGAGCTTCAACTCTGCGACGCTCATCAATCCCACTGGCATCCTCGTGAATCCGCTCAACCCGGATCAGTTCGTCAGCCAGTACCAGACGCTCATGCAGAAGGGCGTTCCCGTCGTCACGATCAACGGGTCGACGCCGCCCGCCCAGTACAAGATCGTCGGAACGGATGTCGAGAACCTCGACTTCCTCCCCGATCTTGTCGACCTCATCCCTAAGGATGACGGCAAGCTGGCGGTCATCGACGGCGTTCCCGGCCTCGTACCCGTCACGAGCCGCCTCGATCCCGTCGTGAAGGCGATCCTGGACGGCCGGCCCGGACTGACAGCACTCGAGACGCAGTACACAACCTTCGACACAGCGAAGGCGACGCAGGCCGTGAACTCGCTCATCGTCGGAAACCCCGACCTGCGCGTGATCGTCGCCTCCAACGGTCCTGACGGCGCCGCCACTGCAGCGGCCGTGAAGGCTGCGGGCAAGGCAGGCGAGATCGCCGTCATCGCGCTCGACGCCACACCGCCCGAGGTCGCGGCACTCAAGGACGGCACGATCACGGCGCTTGTCGCGCAAGCCCCGAAGAAGATCGGCGCCGAGCAGGTCAAGACGCTCGTCGACTACCTGTCCAGCCAGAACACGGCCGCCGCGATCGAGCCGAGCGAGGATAAGGTCGGCGTGCCGCAGAAGCTGCTGACCAAGGACAACGTCGACGACCCCGACAACAGCGACTGGGTCTACACCGCCGAGTGCAAGTAGTTGAACCATGACGACTGGCGGGGTCATGGTAGGGGCCCCGCCAGTCGTTCGTGTCATTCTCGACGAAGTCTCAACCCGGGTGACATGCTCTCTGCTGCTAGGCGCGCGAGGCGTCTGCGGGTTCCACGTTTATTGATGCGAACTCCCCCAGGGAGCCCACGATCGTTTGGCCCACCAGTCCGTAGAACCAGTCGAGCGCACCCGCGTGCTGTGAGCTGTTCCGGCAATAGAGCTTGATCTCGATTGGCGACATCTCGAACGGGAGCTCGCGCAGAACGATCGGCCAGTCCGTGGCCCAACCTTGGGCGATCGTGTCGGGGATGGTGGCGATGAGGTCATTCCGCCGCGCCAACAGCGGAAGCAACGCAGCGAAATGCTGAACCGTGATCGGCGCATCCCGGACACGTGCACCCGGACGATCCTGGGTCACTTGTCGTACCTTCCTCAAGGTGCTCGATCCGCGGGCCGCGCGCCCCTCGTGCGCACTGCGCGCAACGGGATCCCAATGTGCTCGCATTGCTCTCCAAGCGGTCCCGGCCGCGGCGCTCCTTGCTCACCGGCACATCGGTCGTGCGGAGTGCGGTGACCGTGGAGTAACGCAAGCCCGGAGCGCCAGCGGAGGGCTGAGGCTACGCCGCGAAAGCGCCGCACTCCGGGCGGCCGATGTGCGACACTGTCGAAGGAGCCGTGGTGCGCTTCGGTAACGACGTCGTCGAACAGTAGGCATCCGCAACCACTCCAGAACAACCTCGCGCGGCATCCGAACTTGCCCACGTTTTGCCCACACTTGCGAGAGAACGACCCCGATTCGCCGTCATCCACGCACGTCGAAGAACCCCGAGCTTCCGCGTAATTCCGCGGTTTTCGGGCCTGTTCGTCGTTGGCGATCAACAGCCAGATCGGATTCGACTCCCGCCGTCGCGTCTACATCCAACGCTCGCGAGGTGCGGGTCGGGGCCGTGCAACACGACCCCGACCCGATTCAACGCGGACCTGTAGTGCTGGGAATCAGAACTCGTCTTCCCAGAGCGTCAGCGTCAGCGTCGACGAGTAGGCACCCGGGGTGACGTGCTTGTCGGTCTTGAGCGTCAGATCGGCGGTCGCCTTCCATTCGCCGGTGGGGCGTGCGTCGTTCGAGTCCAGCGCCAGCGCGAGGAGGTCGTTGTCGACGACACCGACATTGTTGGGGTCGGTCTGCGGGTCGAGCACCGTGCCGACCTCGTCGCCGGGGGCGACCTCCCCGTTGCCCTCGGTCAGAAGACGGGGCGACCAGCCGAGGTGACCGGCCGTGATCGACGCACCGCCAGGGCCCGCGAAGTCCGACGCCTGGCCCGTGACGTACCAGAACGCGCCTGCCGGCACCTCTTCGCGGTCGTCCGTGACCGTGACGGTCGGCAGCGTGCCGGTGAACCGGCGCACCTCGGGGTCGGCCGACGTGCTCTCGGTGAGGGTCGACGCGTTGGAGTCGACGGTCATCGTCAGGGCGCCGACAGGAGGGAGTGCCTCGATGTTGACGTTGACGTCGACGTCGCCGTTGTCCAACTCGTCGGCGATGGCCGCGCCCGCCGCGCCGAGCAGCAGCAGCCCGCCGAGCGCACCAGCCGCGGTGCGGGCGATGAGTACCTTCTTGTTCATTCCATTCTCCAATCCCCGGCCGGCTTCCGTCCGGACCGAACTGGCGAGCGACCGGACCATCCGGTCGTCGGGTCTCGCAGGGGCTTCAGCGGATGCCGAACGCGACCCTGCGTAAGTGGTGCAGCACATGCGCATCGGTCGATGGTGAGGGTGCCTGAGGTCCGCTGCGGACCTCAGGCGCCCCACCGGCTCAGTTGCAGCTGCGCGCTGCGTACGCCGCCTCGACAGAGGTCTCGACGGTGTCACCACCGATCGCCGCCGTCGCATCCGCAGACACGCCACCCGCCGCGACGCTCGCGGCCCGAGTCGAGAACGCATTCGCCACGCTCTTACCCGGCGCGACCGTCACAGACTTCGAACCGTAGCCAGACTCGACCGACACTGACACGGGGACATCCTCGTTATTGGTCGCGACAGCCGTCACCACGACCTTCCCGGCAACACACCGCGTATCAGCCGACAACGAGACGTCCAACGACGGCGCCTGGACCTTCGCCGTGAGCAGACCCGGCCGATAGGGCAGGAGGCCGTAGTCGCCGCCGGACTGCGGATCGCGACCCTGGTAGAGGAGCTGCAGGTGGCAGGCATCGATGGTCATCGTCTGGTCGGCATTCGTGCGGATCAGTTCGCCGTGGCTGATGTCGTTGGTCCAGGTCGCGCCGCTGTTCGCCTTGCCGGCGAAGGGGCTGCTCTCCGTCGCCGCCTGCGGCGTCCAGGTGCCGTCGAGGCTGTCGGCGGTGAAGGACCGGAAGTAGCGACCGTTCGCGCCGATCGCTTCGACGATCATCAGGTACTGGTCCTGTCCCTGCACCTTGTAGACCTGAACCGCCTCGAACAGCTTGTTGGTGGTGTCGCTCAACACGACCGTCGACGCGCTTCCGAAACTGCCGGGGAAGTTGCCGATCGGCATGCTCGCGCGATAGATCTTGCCGTTGTCGCCGGCGAAGAACAGGTACATGTTCGTGTCATCGCCGATGACGGCCTGGTCGATCGGTCCGGTCCCGGAGTTGGTGATGCTTCCGGTGAACAGCGCACTCGGTGCTGACCAGCCGTTGGCGTTGGCCGGGTCGTGAGAGGTCCGGTAGATGAACGGCCACTGGCCCCACTGGTAGGTCAGCACCCAGATGTCCTTGGGCGCGAAGTAGAAGAGCGACGGCGCAACCGTGGAGCTGGTCATCGTGTTCTGCGTGGCGGTGGCCATGTCCGACCAGTCGTCGAAGAGGTTGAAGTTCATCGAACCCCATGACGTTCCCGTGTTGTGCGTGGTCGCGTAGACGAGATGCTGGCCGTTGTACTCGACGGTGGTGAAGTCCTTGAGCGAGACGTAGCCGGCCTTGGGCGTGGCAAGCGGCCCCGTGGACGTCCAGTCGTACGTCTCAGGGAGCTGACACGACGCGGATGCACTGGTCGACGCGGCGGCGCCGGTGCTGGCCGGTTGTTCGTCCGCTGCGGCCGGGGTCGAGACCGCCATTGCGGCCGCCAGGGCCACGACCGCGCCTAGACCGATTGAACGGAAACTGAGGGCTGTCTTTGCTCTCATTCTGAATACTCCTCACATTGTCCATCGGACGCAAATTGTCCGTACCGCGCCGGAGTCGAGCAAGACACACCATTGTCTGTCAGCGCCACTATTCACCGACATGACTTGGCGTGTCGATTGTGCTTCGCTTGCGTGAGATCGACGGACTATGTCGAATTCTCCGAACATCGATGTTTCCGCTAACAACCGGGCGGGCAATACATTCCTAATGGCACCGACCGAGCGTGTCAACCATTGGCTTATCGCTTCGGCGTCCAGGGTCGCCGAGCTTGTGTGACAGCATTTGGAGATGCGCAGAACGCGCACTCATTACGGGGGCGCGGGCTTTTGTCTCATCCTGCAGGCGCACTAATTCGGGTGATGTTCCCTTGCAGCGAGCGGCTACGAAGCAACGTCGTACTCGTCGTCGGCCGCGACAAATTCATGCGCATCGGTCGGCGGTGAGGGTGCCTGAGGTCCGCTGCGGACCTCAGGCACCCCGCGGGCTCAGTTGCAGCTGCGCGCGGCGTACGCCGCCTCGGCAGAGGTCTCGACGGTGCCACCGCCGATCGTCGCCGTCGCGTCCGCCGACACGCCACCGGCTGCGACGCTCGCAGCTCGAGTCGAGAAGGCATTCGCAACGCTCTTGCCCGGCGCGACCGTCACAGACTTCGACCCGTAAGCCGACTCGACCGACACCGAAACGGGAACATCCTCGTTATTGGTCGCCACCGCGGTGACCACGACCTTGCCCGCAACACACCGGGTGTCAGCCGACAACGAGACATCCAACGACGGGGCCTCGACCTTCACGACCCTCAGATGCGCCAGCTCGTAGCTCAGGGCACGCTCCGGCGCGTCGATCTGGTTCTGCGACCCGAATCGTCCTGCACGCGCGGACTGAGCCTTCGCGAGGACACCCTCCATTGCAGCCCAGGCGGCGGCAGGATAGTCGGCTTCGTCCAGCGTGTCCGCGTAGGTGATCGCCGCATCCAGATCGCTGGTGTCGAGCGCCTTGTTCTGGGACGTGAGGACATCGCTGAGCAGGAAGTCATCGAAGTCGACGTGCCCGCCCGTCTGCTGCGTCGCGTAGTTGAACAGGCCGACCCGGTGACCCATGAAGTGCGTGAGCGCACCATCCAGCGCTTGCGGCCCGACACGGTTTCCGAGCTTCGTCCACGTGAGACCGTCGAGGCTGTAGTAGAAAGTCGTCCACAGCTGCCCCGTCGGATTGTTGAATTCGAGGTCCGCCTTCACGTGGACTTCGGTGGCGTCACCAAGAGATGCCGTTGTCCCCGGGATGAATGCCTCGATTGCCGCCTGATCGATCGTCGCAGCAAAAGGAAGCGAGCGGTTGACAACGCCCACAGTGTTCACGCCGCCGACACGCTTCACGGCGACATACGAGAAGCCACGGTTGTACGCCGCGAGACCCGCGACATCCCCATTCTTCATCTGCGAGATGTCCATCGTCGTCTCGACGGATTGTCGCGGTCCGAAGGTGCGTTGGGAAAGCGTGTTGCGCGCTTCTTCGAGGTACGTGAGCTCATCCTTGCCCGAAAGCTTCGCGTGCGTGTACGCACCCGTGACGACCTTCCCAGTCGTCAGCCGGAGCCAACCGTCACGGTCGGTGAGCGACCAGTAGCGGTTGTCGGGAGCGTGGTTCCACTCCCACTGAAGGCCGAGCTGCGATCCGTTCGGCGCGATCTCGTCAGCGTTCGGGTACTCGACACTCGGAGTGCTCCCGATGATCGAGACGTCGTCCACCCAGTAGTCGACCGACGACGACGCAGGCTGCGGGTTCGCCCACGGCGTCTCGATGGCGAACTTCAGGTTGTTGACATTCGCGGTCGTCGGGAGCGTGTACTTGCCCGTGACCGTCGCCCACTGGCCGACGGGGACATTCCCCGAGGACATGACCTGCACGCCCGTACCCCAATCCGCCGCGAGATTGAAGCGGATCGTGCTGGGGCCGCTCTCGTACCGGATCTTCGCAGACACGGTGTAGGTGACTCCCGGCTGAAGCTTGCCATTCAGCTGCTGGTTGGGGCCGGAACCGTTGAGAGTCCGATTGCTGACCTTGAGCGCCGCGGCGCCGCTTGCGGGATTCGAGGAGTCCGCCGCGATCGTCGCGCTGTACTGCGCACCCCACGGCGCGGTGGTTCCCGATTCGAATCCGGGGTTGGAGAGCAGTTCCACGCCCAGAAGAGAAGGGTCGTAGTTCGGCGCAGGGGGGATCGTCCAGTTCTCGTCCATGTACGCGCGGTGCGGCGCGTCGTTGTCGAAGTCGTCCGAAGCAACGAGGCTCTTCTGCTGCTGGAACCGCTCGTCCTCAGGGCTGAGCACGATCGGCTTCTGGAAGGAGCCGTCGACCGGCACCGACCCGTTGTTGCCGAAGGTCGGCCATCCGTCAGTCCATGTCGCCGGGATCAGACCCGGCGTGCGGCCGATCGGGAAGTTGTCCCGGAAGAACATGCCCCACCAGTCGGTGCCGCCACCCGCGCGCGAGATCGGCACCAGGCTGCCCTGGGCGAAGCCGTTGGAGTTCAGAACGCCGCGAGCTTCGTACGGGTTGCTGCCGTCCACGGTCGCGTATCGTCCGAGCAGCGTGTCGGAGCGGAAGAGCGCTACCTGGCGTCCGCTCGACGGCCAGGTGATGATCACGATGTAGTACTTGCCGTCGATGTACTGCACCTGTGCACCCTCGAAGAGGCCGCCGAGGAACGACGCACCCGGGTAGTCCGACGTCCTCAGGATCTGGGGGTATTCGGCGACAACCGTCTTCATGTCCGCACCGAGCTTCACGGCGCTCGTAGAACCGGAGCCGTAGAAGATGTACGCGCTTCCGTCGACGTCGAAGAAGAGCGAAGGATCGTGGTAGGCGCGGCCAAGAGGAATGCGCTGCCACGAACCCCCGTCGACGTCGTCCGTCACGTAGAGGTACGACCCGCCGAGGTTGTTGGTGTTGAAGACGACGTAGTACTTCCCGTCGTGGTAGCGGATCGACGAGGCCCACTGACCCTGACCGTAGGAACTCTGGCCATTGCGCAGCGAGAAGGCGTCGCCGATGTCGGCCCGGTCGAACACGTAGTTGACGATCTCCCAGTTGACGAGATCGTAGGACTTGAGGATCGGCGCGCCGGGGCTCAGGTGCATCGTCGTGCTGATCATGTAGTAGATGTCCCGGCCTTCGTCGTTCTCCGACGCCGGGACCCGTTCGACAGACACGTCTGGAACGTCCGCGTTGAGCATCGGCACGCTGTACGTGCCGTCCTGGTGATCGGTGGACGTATAGGACGGATCAGGATTCCACTCATCCGCGGCGGATGCCGCCTGGCCGGCCCAGATCAGGCTCGCGCCCATCAGAACCGCAGCGGTCGCGGTCGAGACGGCGCGGACCACACCGCGGCGCCTTCCGTCAACTGATACAGAGCGTCCCCTCGACGCCTCTCCGGCACTCCGGACTTGCATTCCAGCTCCTTTGCCGCACAGCGAGACCCGAGGGCCGCACTGCCCATTGATCGATCAACCAGGACGAGGTGTGAGCGCTAACGCTCACTCACGCTTCTGGATGTTATCGCTCACAGTCAGCAAGGGTCAATGTCTTTCCTATGACGGAATCCAACCGGCTGCCGGTCGTTGCCCACACTCGCGGGACAGGTCGGTCAGACCGTGATCCGGTCCGCGCGCGAGTACACGTTCATCGAACGCCCACGAGAGAACCCGACGAGGGTCAGTCCCGAGGACTCAGCCAGGTGCACCGCGAGCGACGAAGGCGCGGACACCGCGGCGAGCGCGGGTATACCGGCCATGACCGCCTTCTGAACCAGTTCGAAGCTCGCCCGGCCGGAGACCTGAAGCACGGTCCGCCTGGCCGGGAAGCGGCGCTGCAGCACTGTCCATCCGATCACTTTGTCGACCGCGTTGTGTCGCCCGACGTCCTCGCGCAGCACGAGCATCTCCCCCGAATCGGCATCGAACAGGGCCGCCGCGTGCAGCCCGCCGGTCTTGTCGAAGACATCCTGACCTGCCCGCAGCGCCTCGGGCAGGCCCGCCAGCCACATCGCGTCGAATCCGACGGCATCCATCCCCGGATCGAAGCGGGACGTCTTGGCCACCTGCTCGATCGAGGCGGTGCCGCAGACCCCGCACGAGCTGGTGGTGTAGAAGTTGCGCGCGATGTCGAGGGCTGCCCGCGTCACCTCGGGTGCGAGCATGACGTCGAGCACGTTGTAGGTGTTCTGACCGGAGGCCCCATCGGAAGTCGTCGCACCGGAGCCGGGACCGCCGCAGTGGATGGCCGAGCGGAAGTCCTCGCCTGACGCGATGACGCCCTCCCCCGCGAGAAAGCCCGCCGCGAGCTCGATGTCGTGGCCCGGCGTGCGCATGGTCACGGTGAGCGGTTCGCCGCTCACGCGGATCTCGAGCGGCTCCTCGACGGCGAGTGTGTCGGGCCTTCGGCGCACGGCAGCGCCGGCCTCGTCGAAGACGATCCGTGTGACGGGGCTGCGCGCGGTGAGGCGTCCCATTCAGCCTCCGATCGCGTTCATGCCGCGAGCGGGCTGGAGGAAGGAGGGGTCGTTGATCGCGTGGCCGGGGAGTTTGCCGCGCACGCAATCCCGGAGCATCGTGTCGATCGCGGCGTCGAGGCCCGTTCCCCGGCGGCTGCGCAAGACGGGAAGAAGGTCGAATTCAGCCGCGGAGAACAGGCAGTTGCGCAGCTGCCCATCGGCAGTGAGACGCAGGCGGTCGCAGTTCCCGCAGAACGGCGCGGTCACCGATGCGATCACGCCGACGCTGTGCGGGCCGCCGTCCAGCAGCCAGCTCGCCGCGGGTGCACCGCCTCGCGTGCTCACCGGCGTCAGGGTCCACCTCCGCCGGAGGTTCTCCAGGATCTCAGCCTGTGTCACCATGCGCGTGCGATCCCAGGTGTGCCCGGCATCCAGGGGCATCTGCTCGATGAAGCGCATCTGGGCGCCTTGTGCGATCGCGAAGTCGACCAGGTCTGCGAGTTCGTCGTCGTTGACGTCGCGCATCGCGACGGCATTGAGCTTCAGAGGACGAAGAGGGGATGCCGCAGCCGCAGCGATCCCGTCGAGGACGTCGTTCAGCCGGTCGCGCCGGGTCAGCGTGAAGAAGCGGTCGCGCCGCAGCGTGTCGATCGAGATGTTCAGCCGGGTCAGTCCCGCGTCGACCAGCCCGGGCAGAGCGCCGCGCAGCCCGATGCCGTTCGTCGTCATCGCGATCTCGACCGGCCGACCGCCCGGCGTCGTCACGGCGGCAAGGCGGCCCACCACATCGACGAGGTCCGCGCGAAGAAGGGGTTCTCCACCGGTGAGACGGAATGTCGTGATGCCATCGGCGGCCGCGACGCGGGCGATGCGCTCGATCTCGTCGAGCGAGAGGATGCTCGTGCGTGCGAGCCACTCGTTCCCCTGCTCCGGCATGCAGTACGTGCAGCGCAGCGAGCAGCGGTCGGTCAGTGAGATCCGCAGATCACGGTGGACGCGCCCATGCGTATCGATGAGCGGCGTTCCGATGGCGGACCGCGCGGCGTCTGCGACATGCGATCGCGACGAAGCACGCCGCCCGATCGTCACTGAGACCGCGCTCACTGGGGCCGACCCATCAGCGTCGGTGCTCGAGCCGGACGATGACGCCCTTCGACGTGGGAGTGCCGCTGACGTCGGCCACCGAGTCCAGTGGCACCAGCACGTTCGTCTCGGGATAGTAGGCGGCCGCATTGCCCACCGGCGTGCTGTACGCGACGATGCGGAACTGCTCGGCGCGACGCTCCTCGACGGACCCGTCGGGACGCGTCCACTCGGAGACGAGATCCACGATCTCATCCGCCGCGAACCCGAGCCGTCGGATGTCCTCGACGTTCACGAGCACAACGCGCCGGCCGTCGTGGATGCCGCGGTAGCGGTCGTCCTTGCCGTAGATGGTCGTGTTGTACTGATCGTGCGAGCGGAGGGTCTGCAGCAGCAGGCGTCCTTCGGGGATCGTCGGGTACTCGAGCGGGTTCGCCGTGAACCGCGCCTTGCCGTCGACGGTGGCGAACCGCCGCTCGTCCCGTGGTCCGTTGGGCAGGAAGAACGTCCGGCCCTTCTGGATGCGGTTCTCGAAGTCCTCGAACCCCGGAATCACCCGTTCGATGTGGGTGCGGATGAGCGCGTAGTCGGTCTCGAGGGCGTGCCAGTCGGCGTGCGGGACGTTGGCGCGATCGCGACTCGCGTGCACGGGCTCGTCGTGCGGTTCGATGGCGCCGTGCTCGGGAAGTCCTCGCTCAGGGTCACCGCGGTGTGATCGCGTGCCCATGGCCTGCGAGTGGTCGTCGCCGAACAGGCGCCCGCACAGCCGTGCGACGATCGCGACCTCGCTGAGCAGGTCCTCGGACGGCGGTGCGAGGCGTCCTCGCGATGCGTGCACCGCCCCCATCGAGTCTTCGACGGTCACGCGCTGCTCGGCACCACCCCGGCGGTCTCGATCGGTTCGGCCGAGCGTGGGGAGGATGACTGCGCGACGCCCCGTCACGGCGTGCGAGCGGTTGAGCTTCGTCGACACGTGCACCGTGAGATCCACGCGGGCCATCGCCGCCTCGACGACCGCGGTATCGGGCGTTGCCGAGACGAAGTTGCCGCCCATCCCCATGAAGAAGCGCACTCGCCCGTCGCGCATGGCTCTGATCGCCTCGACCGTGTCGAATCCGTGGGCGCGCGGAGACGTGAACGAGAACTCGCGGTCGAGGGCTTCGAGGAATTCCTCCGCCGGCTTCTCGTAGATCCCGACGGTGCGATCTCCCTGCACGTTCGAGTGGCCGCGCACGGGGCAGACGCCCGCCCCCGCGCGGCCGATGTTGCCCTGCAGCAGCAGGACGTTCACGACGTCGCGGAGGGTCGGCACCGAGTGCTTGTGCTGAGTCAGGCCCATCGCCCAGCACACGATCGTGGACTTCGAGACGCGCACCTCCTCGCCGATCTCGCGGAGGATCGTCTCGGGGATGCCGGTGGCCGTGACGAGCTCGGACCAGTCGGCATCCGCCATCTCGCGACGGTAGGCATCGAACCCGCTCGTGTGCTCGGCGATGAAGGCGCGGTCGATCACGCCGCCGTCCCGCTCCTCGGCCTCGAGCAGGTACTTGCCGATCGCCTGGAACAGCGCCTGGTCGCCGCCGGCGCGGATCTGCACGAATCTGTCCGCGATCTTGGTGCCGCCGAACGCGACGCCGCGCGCCGTCTGCGGGTTCTCGAACCGCATGAGCCCCGCCTCGGGAAGCGGGTTGACCGCGATGACCCTGCCCCCGCGCTGCTTCGCCTTCTCGAGCGCCGACAGCATGCGCGGATGGTTCGTGCCCGGGTTCTGCCCCGCGACGATGAGCAGGTCCGCCTCATGGATGTCCTCGATCGAGACGGTGCCCTTGCCGATGCCGATCGTCTCGGTGAGAGCGGATCCGCTGGACTCGTGGCACATGTTCGAGCAGTCGGGCAGGTTGTTGGTGCCGACCCCGCGCACGAGCAGTTGATAGAGGAATGCGGCCTCATTGGACGTGCGTCCGGAGGTGTAGAACACGGCCTCGTCCGGGTGGTCGACGGCTCCCAATTCGTCCGCGACGACCTTCAGTGCGTCGTCCCACGAGATCGGCCGGTAATGGGTGGCGCCCTCGTCGAGGATCATCGGATGCGTGAGACGGCCCTGCTGGCCGAGCCACCAGTCATCGTGAGCCCGGAGGTCGTCGACGGAGTGGGCGGCGAAGAACTCGGGTCCCACTCGCCGCACCGTCGCCTCCTCAGCGACGGCTTTCGCGCCGTTCTCGCAGAACTCCGCGAGATGACGCTTGTCCTCCTCGGGCCAGGCACAGCCTGGGCAGTCGAACCCGTCCTTCTGGTTGACGCGCATGAGCGTCTGGACCGAGCGGGTGACGCCCATCTGATCGTTCGCGATCTGCAGCGCGTGGAGCACCGCCGGCACTCCCACGGCGACCTTCTTGGGCCGGCTGAGGTGCAGACGCGTTTCGTCGATGTCGTGTTTCGGGGGCTTCGTCGCCATGCCACGAGGGTAGGTCGCGCCGCCTGCAGCGAAAGCGGCTCCGGGCTTCCTGCGCACGATGAGCCGGATCGTGGTGGCGCAGTGGACGACGTGCGGGTATGATCCGCCGCCTGAGGACTCCGCGCCTCGTTCTCAGCTCCGCGCGGCGAGGCGACGTGCGGCGGCATCCACGGCGAGCGAGAGAGGCGGACGCGGCTCTTCGCCGAGGGTCGCGAGGATGATCGGCAGAGCGACATCCACCGGCACGATCTCCGCCACCTTCACCCCGATGCTCGCTGCAGCCTTCGGAACGGCGGAGGCGGGAACGACGCTGACCCACTCTCCGGTGCGCGCCAACGCCAGCAGAGCCTCCACCGAGTCGACCTCGACGCGCGGGCGCAGACGGATGCCCAGCCCCGCGAGGGCATCGTCGAGAATCTGCCGCCCACGCATTCCCGGCTCGAGCACGCACACGGGCATCTGCTCGAGACGCGAGGCATCCATGGTGTCTCCGAGATCGGAGCGCGTCGCCGCGCCGACCACCACGAGCCGGTCTGTCTCGACGAGGATGTGACGGATGTCGTCCGTCGCCGCGGAGGGGTGGAGAAGGCCCGCGTCGAGCTCGAACGAACGCAGCCCGCTGATCACCTGCTCCGAAGTCAGTCCTGTGATGAGGCGGACCTGCAGCTCAGGATGAGTGGCGCACAGCTCAGCGAGGACGCGAGCGGCCAGCGCCACGCCTGAGGGGATGACTCCGACGCGGACGACGCCGTTCAAGCGTCCTGAGGCGCTTGTCACCTCGTCTTTGAGCGCCTGGTGGTCCGCGATCATGCGCCGCGCCCAGACGAGCACGGCCTCCCCTTCCGGTGTGAGTCCCTGAAAGGAGCGCCCGCGTCGCACGAGCGGCACGCCGAGTTCGATCTCGAGCTTCCGGATGGACTCGGAGAGCGCGGAGGCGGATACGAAGGATGCCGCGGCAGCACGTCCGAAGTGCTTCTCACGGGCGACCGCGACGAAGTATTCGAGCTGGGTGAAAAGCATCCGGCACCTCCGTTCCCCCGCGATCGACGCCCCGCTGCGGGCAATCATCTCAGCCCGAACCCTAGCCCTGCTGCTCTTCCTCGGCGGGTGGCCCGACCTACCTGTTCCCGGCCACGCTCGCCGCGTCCGGCGTCGGTTCGACGCCTCTGCGGGCAGCGCTGTCTCCCTCGTCGGATTTCTCGACGTGGTTCAGCGCGGGGTGAGGTGGCCCAGGTGCCGCGCGAACTCCTGCGCGAATCCGCGCAGCTCGTCGGCGAGCGCGGGGAGATTCTCCGGCGGCATGCGGAACGCGGGAGCGGTGACGCTCAACGCGGCGACGACCGAGCCGTCGGTCGCGAAAACGGGGACCGCGACGGCGTTGGTGTGGTCCTGCCACTCGGCGAGCGCACTCCCCCATCCCCGCTCGCGGACGACCGCCAGCTCGGCACGCAGCGCGTCGGGATCGGTGATCGTCGTGTCGGAGAAGCGCTCGAGCGAGCGGCTCACGGCATCGAAGGTCGCTTCCCCCGCGAAGGCGAGGAGTGCTTTGCCCGACGAGGTCGCGTGCAGGGGCGTGCGCTGGCCGACGTACTGGTCTCGTACGGCGACGCTCGACGTGCCCGTGGTCTGGGCGATGTTCACGGCGGCGCCATCCACGAGAATCGCGACGTTCGAGGTCTCGCCGAGCTGAGAGGTGACCTCGTCGCAGATCTGCTGGGCCTCGCGCGCCAGGTCGATCCGCAGAGCGACCGCGCCCGCGATGCGAAGAGCACCCGCTCCGAGGGAGTAGGTGCCCCGATGCGTCTCCTGCACGACGAAGCGCCGCCCCTCGAGTGTGGCGAGGAGGCGGAAGGCCGTGGAGCGGTGGACGCCGAGCTCGCGGGCGATCGCGCTCACACCAGTGGGTCCGTTGTCGGCGAGGATCTCGAGGATCTGGAGGACGCGGTCAGCGGCCTGCACGGCGGAAGTCTCGCCCGCGGGCGGCGTCGTCTCGGCACCGGGCATCGCGTCCACGCTCACGTCCCAAGTCTAGGTGCGGCCTCCGCGGCGAAGCGCCGGCGCGAGGTGTGTCAGCCGCACTCCCCGCACCGGCGCGTTCACCCGCGATCACCCGCGCAGCCGGGTCATTTCCGGATCGAAGAGCGGCTCAGCGGCGATGGTCGCTGCGACCCGCGTGCCGAAGTAGTCGATCTCGACGGCATCCCCGACAGCCGTCGTCACCGGCAGCCACGCGTAGGCGATCGGGCGACCGACGGTGTAGCCGTACGCCGCGCTGGTGACGTAGCCGACGGGTTCTCCCCTGACGTAGACGGGCTCCTTGCCGAGCACGATCGAGCGGCCGTCGTCGATGGTGAGGCAGCGGAGGCGCTTGACGGATGCCGCACCCCGCGCCTCGAGACGGTCGCTCCCGACGAACCCGGCCTTGCCCGCCTTGACCGCGAATCCGAGTCCAGCCTCGCCGGGCTCGTGCTCAGTGGTCATGTCGGTGCCCCACGAGCGGTAGCCCTTCTCCAGACGCAGCGCGTTGAACGCCGCCCGTCCGGCCGCGACGATCCCCGATTCCTGCCCGGCCTCCCACAGCGCGTCCCAGAGGAAGCGGGCGGTGTCCGCCGACGTGTACAGCTCCCACCCGAGCTCGCCGACGTACGACAGGCGCAGGGCGGTGACGGGCACGCCCGCGATCGACACCTGCTTGCCGCGGAAGTACTTCAGGCCGTCGTTGGTGAAGTCGTCGGCCGACACGCGCGAGATGACCTCGCGCGCGAGCGGGCCCCACAGGCCGATGCACGCCGTCCCGCCGGTCGTGTCGCGCACGCTCACCCACTGCGACGGGTCCTGCTCGCTCTGGTGGCGCGCCTCGCGCTCGAAGTGGACGAGGTCGACGTTCCCGTTGGCGCCGACCTGGTAGGTCAGTTCGTCGAGGCGCGCGACCGTGATGTCGCTGCGGATGCCGGCCGCCTCGTCGAGGAGCAGCGTGTACGTCACGGCGCCCGGCGCACGCAGCATCTCGCCGGTCGTGAGCCGCTGCAGGAGCGTGCCCGCACCGGGACCCGACACCTCGAGGCGCTTGAGCGGAGTCATGTCGTACATCGCCACGGCGGTGCGCGTCTTGTACGCCTCGACGGCCGCGATCGGGGAGGAGAACTTCGCGGCCCACGGCTCGCGCTCGGGCGGGGTCCACTCCTCGGGCAGCTGGTCCAGGAGCGCCGCATTCGACTCGTACCAGTACGGTCGCTCCCAGCCGCCACCCTCCAGGAAGTACGCCCCGAGCGCCTTCTGCTGCTCGTAGAAGGGGCTCGTGCGAAGACCGCGCGGCTCCTTCTTCGGCTCCAGCGGGTGGAGGATGTCGTACACCTCGACGAAGTTGCGCTCCGACGTCGTCTGCACGTACTCGCGCGTGCGCTGGGCTTCTTCGAACCGGTTGAGGTCGGCATCCCCGAGGTCGATGTCGGAGTGCCCCTGCGTCATCACCTGCGCAACGGCGCGAGCGATGCCGGCGGAGTGCGTGACCCAGACCGCCTCGGCGATGAAGAAGTTGTCGAGCGCGCGCGCCTCCCCGACGAGCGAGCCGCCGTCGGGAGTGAACGAGAAGATCCCGTTGAACCCCTTCTGGATCTGCGCGCCCCTCGTGTCGGGCAGCAGCTCCTGAGTGGCCTGCCATGCCGGCGCGAAGTGCTCCGGCGTGAAGGCGAGGCTCGAGGGCATCTGCTCGGCGGTGATCGTGTCGGACGAGTACTCGTTGAGCGACCTGATGTCGACCGGCATGGGGTCGTGGTCGTAGGAGCCGACACCGATCCGGTCGCCCCACTCGCGGAAGTAGAGGTCGCGGTCCTGGTGACGGAGGATGGGCAGCGATGCGCCGGCGGGGAGCTCGTTCCTCCCCTTGAGCACGTCGAGCGGCGTCGTCCAGGCGTACTGGTGGGCGAGCGGGATGAGCGGCACCTGCAGGCCGATGAGCTCACCGATCGCCGGCCCCCAGAAGCCCGCCGCCGAGACAACGACATCGGCCGGGATGCGCTCGCCGCCGTCGACGAACACGCCGGTGACCTTGCCGCCCGACGTGTCGATGCCCGTCACCGTGGTCGCGTCGCGGTACTCGACGCCGGCGGCGCGCGTGCGCTCGATCAGCAGAGCGTTCGCCTGCACCGCGAGCGCGATGCCGTCGCGCGGCGTGTAGTAGGCGCCGAGCACGAGGTCCTCGTCGATGAGCGGGTAGAGGCGCTTGGCCTCCCCAGGATCGATGACGCATCCGACGTGGCCGCGTGAGGCCGCCCAGCCGGAGCGACGGTGCAGCTCGGCCAGCCGCTCCGGGGTCGTGGCGAGTTCGAGGCCGCCGACGTGGTTGAACGATCCTCGGCCGTCGGCGGTCTTGAGGCCGCTGAACTTCTCGATCGTGTACAGCGCGAACTCGGTCATGCTCTTGGAGCCGTTGGTCGCGAACACGACGCCGGGCGCGTGCGAGGTGGAGCCGCCCGGGAGGTTCAGCGGGCCCTTCTCGAGCACGAGGGTGTTGGTCTAGCCGCGCTGGGCGAGCTCGTCGGCGATGTTGACGCCGACGACGCCGGCTCCGATGATGACGACTCGGGGTGTGGTTGCCATTGTCCTTCTCGAATCCTGACTAGTTGAAGACGATCGTGCGGTGGCCGCGGATGAGGACGCGGTGTTCGCAGTGCCAGCGCACCGCGCGGGACAGCACGAGGGCCTCCACGTCCTGGCCGAGAGTGGCCATGGTCCGCGGATCGGCGGCGTGCGTCACGCGCTGCACGTCCTGCTCGATGATCGGGCCCTCGTCGAGGTCGCCCGTCACGTAGTGCGCCGTCGCGCCGATCAGCTTGACGCCGCGGTCGTAAGCCTGGTGGTAGGGCCGTCCGCCCTTGAACCCGGGCAGGAACGAGTGGTGGATGTTGATCGCCCGGCCCGACAGATCCCGGCACAGCTCGTCCGACAGCACCTGCATGTAGCGGGCCAGCACCACGAGGTCCGCGTCGTACTCGTCCACGAGAGCGCGCAGGCGGTGCTCGGCCTGCGCCTTCATCTCGGACGTCACGGGGACCACGATGAACGGCAGGCCGGCGGCCTCCGCCATCTGTCGCAGGTCTTCGTGGTTCGACACGACGGCCACGATCTCTCCTCCGAGCGTGCCGCCGCGCCAGCGGAAAAGCAGATCGTTGAGGCAGTGGCCGGACTTGGAGACCATCACGAGGATGCGCGGGGGCTCGCTCGTGTGGAAGGCGAACTCCATCTCGAACGGCGCGGCGACATCGGCGAACTCCGACTCGAGACGCGCGATGTCGATGCCTTCGCTGCCTGAGAACGACGTGCGCAGGTGGAAGACGTCGAGGTGGGCGTCGTCGAACTGGTGGTGCTCCTGGATGTTGAAGCCGCGCTCGTAGAGGAAGCCGGTGACCGCACGCACGATGCCGGGCGCCTGCGGGCAGCTGAGCGTGAGCACGACCGGTGACGCGGTCGGGGCCTCGGTGGGCGAGGCGGTTACGGACGTGAGGGTCACGAGAACTCCTTTGTTCATCATCGATGTTGTTGCGTAGTACGCACACTGTGCATGATGTGCAACTATTATCCGACGTTTCGGACACCGACGCAAGTGTCCGACGTCGACGAAATCGCCTGATCAAGGCATGAAGGCGCCGCACTCGCACACCTGGAACGGTGACGAGCGCGGCGCCCTCGGCGTCGGCGGCGGGCTCAGCTCCGCTCGGAGACAGGCTCACCCGCGTCGGCTGAAGATGCCGCGGGTTGCACGTCATCGCCGACCGCCTGCTTCGGCGGGATCACCTTGGCCGAATGCAGACCGTTGGACGACGCCGACGTGCCGTTCACGGCCTTCCCCGGCGTCTGCACGACGGGGATCGACGCGGTGCTCAGGGTGAACGGCTCACCCGCGTGCGTCTCGACGCCGACAGCTGGCCGTCGGTGAGGCTCGGCGCGGCGAGGATGGCGCCCACGATCAGCAGCGCGCCGCCGAGGCCCGAGAACGTCAGGGCGCGCAGGATCGTTCGCGGCGTCGTGCGGCGCGGGTTGTGGGTCTCCTCCGCCAGTTCGCTCGCCGAGTCGAACCCGACCAGGACGTACGCCGCCATGAGCGACGAGGCGAGCCACGCGAACAGGTAGGGATCCGTGCCGACGCGACCCGTCGTCGTGAACAGCACCGACGCGTCGCGCTGCGGGAGCAGGAACAGGATGACGATGAGCACGATCGCACCGAGGATCTCGACGAGCACCCCGAACGACGTGATGCGCGCCATGAGGCGCACGCTGAGGATGTTCACCGTCGTCGTCGCGACGAGCATGATGAGGCCCAGCACGATCGCGTTCGCCGCACCCGTGGGCGAGGCGATCGAGGGGTCGGCGCCGGGCCCGCCGACGATCTGGAAGCCGTCCCAGATCGCGGGGAGCACGGCCTGCACGGCGATGGCGGCGACCGCGACCGTGATGACCTGGCCGACGATCATCGTCCAGCCCGTCATCCAGCCGAAGACCGTGCCCGCGAGCCGGCTCGACCAGTGGAAGATCGCCCCCGAGATCGGCCAGCGGGCCGAGAGCTGCGCGAAGTTGAGTGCGACGAGCAGCTGGCCGACGAAGACGGCCGGCCACGTCCAGAAGAACGCCGCCCCGCCGAGCCCGAAGCCCAGCGCGAACAGCTGGAACACGGTCGTGAGGATCGACACGAAGGAGAACCCTGCAGCGAACGACGAGAACGACCCGACGCCGCGGTGCAGCTCCTGCGTGTAGCCGTGGTCGGTGTCGGCACCGGCGGGATGGGGTGAGGATTGCCGAGCGGTCAATGCCATGGCGGGCCCTTTCGAACGACCTGAGGAGTTCGGTCCGACTGGCGATGGAGCCCGATACCTGTCGACCGATAGTTATCGTGGTCAAGTCCCGTGGCGTGGTGTCATTCCGTTGCTTCCTGAGGGTGGGTGGTGGTCAGGCGGTGAGGTAGAGCTCGGGACGTGCGGGCTCGG
>NZ_JBIQWL010000018.1:0-39878 GCF_044325405.1 Microbacterium alkaliflavum
CCGGAAACAACTGGTCATCCCACGGTGGCCCTTCATCGTCAGCGACGACGAGAGCCCCGCAGGAATTGACACCACGCTATGGGACTCACCCTGTGCTGATGCCGGGTCGGCGTCCACGACGCCAGAACTGCCGGGACGGTCAGCCCAGGGCGCGGGACAACGTCCCGTTCGCACCCGCAGTACGGGCGTGCACCGGTACCGAGGTGGTCACGCAGATGCCAATGCGGGCGACGCGAGCGCGCCCGGGCACCCGAGACGGAGGTGCGGTGCAGCTGCGCGCCCATCGCTCTCCGTTCGCTTGCGTTTGAGGAACAATAGCGTTAACGAGAATGATTCTCAATCTCAATATAATGTAGTGGATACGGCACCGTCGGTGACGGGAAGCCTGCCCGGACGCTCATTGCGTGGCGGTCCAACCCGCGTATCCCTAGCGCCGGTGATGACCCCCCGGCCCGGCGGCTGCCGCAGATCTCACGCTCGTCCTCGAGGGACAAGCGACCCAGGCGGTCAGCCACCGGCCGGCAGTTCAACAAGAAACCTCATCAGGCACACCCCAAACCCGCTATCACTAACGGGGTGGTGCACCAATGAGTGGTCTCATCGTGGACTCTCATCTGCCCCGATCAGGGTGAGGGGGATCGCCGGCTCGGAGACGCCGCGATTGTCGGGAGCCGTGGGCCGCCGCTGGCGTCGGCGGAGGCCTGCGAGGGCGACGGCAAGCACCGAGGTGAGGATCAGCGCGGTTGCCGGCGCGACGGTTGTCCACGGGGCGCGTTCGACGTAGTCGATGCCTTCGGAGAGGAGGAGCCCCCATTCGGGCAGGGGCGGCTGTGCGCCGAGGCCGAGGAATCCGAGCGCCGCGAGCGCGAGGGCGACGCCGGGCAGTCGCAGCATGCCGTGTCGCAGCAGGGGTGGGACGGCTGCGGGGAGGATGTGCCGGACCCAGATCTCAGCGCTGGAGACGCCGGCAAGCGGCAGCCAGCGGATGTGCGGCATGGCGGCCGCTTCATCGATGAGGGCGGCGGCGTGGGTGGTGAGCGGGGGCCAGGTGACCCAGAGCACCGCGAGGGCGGCGCCGCCGACGGATGGTCCGAAGAGTGCGGCGATGATGACGCCAGCGAGGATCGGGGGTGTCGCGTTGGCGACCTCGGCGGGTCCGCGCGCGACTTCGCCGAGGACGGCGAGCAGCAGTCCGATGAGGATTGCGAGGAGCACGATCCCCAGCGACGGGAGCAACGTGCCCAGGGTGCCGTGCGCGACGCGGGCGAGCAGGTCTCGTCCGCTGGCGTCGGCTCCGAATGGGAGTTCCAGGCTGGGTGGGGCGAGCCGTTGATGGGTGATGGAGTACGGGTCGCGGGGTAGGCCGAAGGCGAGGATGAGCGCGATGCCGCCGAGCGCGAAGCCAGCGGTCCAGCGTGCGGCACGGCCGTCGCCCCGCAGTTCGGGTGGCGGTGGGAGGGCACCGGCCGGGAGCGGGCCGCCGCGCAGCCCGCGGCGGGCCNGAGGATGAGCGCGATGCCGCCGAGCGCGAAGCCAGCGGTCCAGCGTGCGGCACGGCCGTCGCCCCGCAGTTCGGGTGGCGGTGGGAGGGCACCGGCCGGGAGCGGCCCGCCGCGCAGCCCGCGGCGGGCCGCCCCGGCGAGCAGGCCGACCAGCACGGCAGCGAGGGCCATCAGGAGCACGCCGGCTTGCAGGGCGGGGAGGTCTTGGGCGTTGGCGGCGCCGAGGAGGTACCGGCCCAGGCCGGGGATCGCGAACACCTGTTCGACGGCGACGGCGCCGCCGAGGATGCCGATGAACACCAGTCCGAGTTGGTCGATGACGGCGGCTGCGGCGCGGCGGAAGACACCGCCGAGGATCACACGACGGGGTGCGCCGGCCAGACGCCAGACGTTCACCCAGCGTTCTTCGGCGACCCCGGAGATGGCGTCGGCGAGGAGGCGCCCGAGTAGTCCTCCGGCGGGGATGCCGAGGGCGAGGGCGGGAAGGACCGCAGTGTCGAGGCCCGTCCAGCCGTAGGGTGGCAGCCACTGCAGTTGCACGGCGACCAGCACGAGGAGGGCGCTGGCGAGGAGAAACTCCGGCAGCGCGGTGAGCGCGACCCCGACCGGACCGGACCCGCGTTGCGGTTGATCGCGGAGCACCCGCAGCGCCGCTGGCACCACGAGGGTGGCGGCGACCGCGAGCGCGACGATGATGGCGAAGCAGGTGAGGGAGGCGGACACGCCGAGTGCCCGCCAGACGCCGGGGCCGATTTCGCCGCCGCTGACCCAGGAGCTGCCGAGGTCGCCGTGCAGGACGCCGGTCCACCAGCGGAGGCTGGTGGGGATGGGGCCACCGTCGAGGCCGAGTTCGGTGCGGATGGAGGCGAGCG
This sequence comes from Microbacterium alkaliflavum, assembly GCF_044325405.1. Lineage (NCBI taxonomy): Bacteria > Bacillati > Actinomycetota > Actinomycetes > Micrococcales > Microbacteriaceae > Microbacterium > Microbacterium alkaliflavum. Next base: position 2,375 of record NZ_JBIQWL010000018.1, read on the forward strand.
CCTCGGCGGTGGGTTCGAGTTCGGCGTAGCGGGCCCGGAGCACTGAGGCGGCGGGGTCGCGCTGGGACAGCCAGGGCAGGGCCCCAGCGGTCACCAGTAGCACGACCCCGCACACGATGCGGGACGCAATGCCGAGGGTGTTGCTGTGACGCACGCCTCTCCCCAGTTAGTTGCCGTCGAGGTGAGTGTCGACGGTGATGAGGATGCGCTCGCGCGGATCGCGGGCCGCGTCGATGACCCCGTGCGCTTCGCCCTGGATGACGCGTTCGTGCAGCAGCGGGATCGCCGCGTCGGCGGCGAGGACGCGTGCCTCGGCAAGCATGGTCGCCTTCTGGCGGTCCTCGCCGGCCTCGGTCTCGGACGCCGTTTGGATCGCCTCGTCGACGCCCGGGTCGCACAGCTGGGAGATCGAGAACCCGCCCTCGCAGGTGAAGTCGGAGGCGAGGTACGCGACCGGGTCGCCCGAGTCGAGCACGGTCGCGCGGGAGAGGATGAACGCGTCGAACTTGCCGTCCAGGGCGTCGGCCTCGATGAACTGGTACTCGCGCACGTCCTGCTGCACGTCGAACCCGACCGCCTCGAGCTGCTGTTCGATCAAGACCGCGACCTCGGGCAGCTCGGCGCGGTCGGTGAACGTGCCGAGCGTGATCTGGACTCCGTCGACGGCTGCCGGCTTCGGTCGGCTGGCGAGCAGTTCATGGTAGGCGTCCTCGTCCCGGTAGTCGGCGGCCCACGGGAGGGCGGGGCCGAGGAGGCCTTCGGCGAGGTCGGCGCGGCCCTCGTACACGGACTCGATGATCGCGGACCGGTCGATGGCTTCGCGGGCAGCCGCGCGGACGGCGGGGTCGGCGAACGGTCCGGTCTCGGTGTTCAGGTAGAGCGTGTTGGTGCGGGGCATGGGCACCTCGATGATGAGGTCCTCGTCGATGGAGGCCGCCTGACCGGCGGGGATCGCCTCGACGACCTGGGCTTCGCCGGTGCGCAGCGCGGCCGCACGGGCGGTGCCGTCAGGCACGAACTTCACGTCGATACCCGCGGCCGCAGCCGGATCGCCCCAGTAGTCGTCGTAGCGGTTCAGGGTGGCACCGACGATGCCGTCGACAGCGACGAGCTCGAACGGGCCGGTACCGGTACCGACCGGGCTCACGTTCTTAGTCTCATAGGCCGCGGCATCGAGGATCGCCAGCTGCGGGCTGGACAGCCGCTGCGGCAGCAGCGGGTCGGGCGCCCCCGTGGCGACCACGACATCATCGCCGTTCGCCTGGACCGTCATGTCAACGCCGTCGAGGATCCGCGGCAGCGGGGTGGCCTCGATGGCGTGCTGCAGCGCGTTCACCACCGAGTCGGCGGTCAGTTCGTTGCCGTTGTGGAACGTCACACCGGATCGGATCGTGAACCGCCAGCTCTTCTCATCCTCGCGCTCCCAGCCGGTTGCGAGCGACGGGAGCGCGGTGCCTTCCTCGTCGAGCACGACGAGGGTTTCGGCGGTGGCCCACCGTGACAGTTTGAACGCGTCATCGCTGAGCGGGCTAAGCCCGGAGCGCGGCGGCTGCAGCATCGCGATCGAGATGCGCTCGCTCCCGGCCGCTGTTTCGGCGGGCGCTGCCGTGGAGGAGAAGCAGCCGCTGAGCAGCAGAACTGTGGCGAGGGGAATCGCGGCCGCTGCGGCGAGCCGGCTGTGGGATCGGGGATGGTGGCGGGTCATGGGTGGGTGTTCCTTTCCGAGGGGGACGTGAGGTGTACGGTGCGGGTGCACCGGTCGGCGAACGCCGGGTCATGGGTGACGAGCAGCAGCGCGAGACGGTGCTCCGCGACGATGCGCAACAATGCATCCGAGACCGCGGAAGCGGTGGCCGGGTCGAGCGCGCTGGTCGGTTCGTCGGCAACGAGCACCGCCGGGTCGACCGCGAGCGCACGCGTGATCGCGGCTCGCTGCGCCTGTCCGCCGGACACCTCGGCCGGTCTGTGGTCGAGGAGTTCGAGATCGAGCTGTGCTCGTTCTGCGGCGGCGCGGATGCGGGCATCGGTGTCTCGGTCGCCGGTGAGCCGATGAATGGCAACCGCGATCGATTGGCGCAGCGTCCACCGCGGCACGAACGCGGCGCCGGCATCCTGCGGCACGCCCTGCACGAGGTGGCGACGATGGCGGGGGGGGCGCCCGGCCGCGGTGTGCCAGTGCTGTCCGCCGACGGTCACGTGCCCGCTGCTGGGCGCACGCAAGCCCAGCACGATGTCGGCGAGGGTGGATTTTCCGGCGCCGGAGCGGCCGACGACGGCGACCGATTCGCCTTCGTGGATCGCGAGGCTCGTCGGGCGGAGGAGCTGACGTTCCTTCTCGCCCCGCCCGTGCACCGCGGTCACGCCGGTGATCTTGATCTTCGGCGCCGTCATCGGATCTGCACCGGGACCTCTGTGACGGTGCCGTGAGCCACCGTCAGGTGGCGGGTCGCGATGGCCTCCGCGACAACCGAGTCGTGCGTTGCGACCACGAGGGTCTGCGCCGCGGTGATCACCTCGGCAAGCAGCGTGAGCATGAGGTCGCGGGATTCGTGGTCGAGCGCGCTGGTCGGTTCGTCCGCCAGGATCAGCGGGGCATCGGTGAGCGCGGCCAGGGCGACGGCGGCTCGTTGCGCTTGTCCGCCCGAGAGTTCGGCAGGGCGACGGCGGCGCATTGCCGGGTCGGAGAGCCCGACCGCGTCGAGTGTCTGCCCGACGCGTTCGACGCTGGCCGCGGAAACACGCTGGAGTTGCCGACCCAGCGGAATGAGCGGGTGCAGTGCATCCAGCCCGCGCTGTGGCACGAACCCGATCCGCGGCGATGTGGCATGCCGTTCGCCTTCGAAACGGAGCCCGGGAGCCCATCGGCCCGTCAGCGTGCTCAGCAGCAGTGACTTCCCGCTCCCTGACGGGCCAGTGATCACGACCCGCGCCCCCGCGAACAGGTCAAGCGACGGAACGTCGAGCAGCACGCGGTTCCCGTCCACAGTGCTTACACGTGCACGTCGCAACGAGAGGACCGGGTCCGGCACGGGGGGCACGAGCGGGTCGCGCTGTGCGGCTCGACTAGGATCAGAAACCATAATGAGAATGATTATCATTCCTAGTCTCCAGCGCACGCAAATCCGTGACCCGTACATCCCGCATGTCCCCTCGAGGCCGCGCGTTGTGGTGCTGATGGGCACGCAGACCTTGTTCAACGTGGGCTTCTACGCGGTGGTGCCGTTCGTCGCGGTGGTGCTCAGCGGTGATTTCGGGTTGGCGGCGACCACGGTCGGGCTCGTCCTCGGCGTGCGCACCTTCGCGCAGCAGGGCATGTTCCTGGTCGGCGGGGCGCTCGCGGACCGTATCGGTGCGCGAGCCACCATCCTGATCGGGTGCGCGATCCGGGTCACGGGATTTCTCGCCTGGGCGGGCTCCCTCTGGTCCTCTCCCATGCTCCTCTGGCTCTTCATCGCGGGAACGGTGACCACGGGACTCGGAGGGGCGCTCTTCTCCCCGGCCCTCAACACGCTGGTCGCGGACGCCGACGCCCGCATCCCCGGGCGGCGCGTCACACTGTTCGCCTGGTTGACCCTCAGCGGGGAGGTCGGCGCAGTGATCGGACCGCTGCTCGGGACGCTGCTGCTGCCGCTCGGGTTCGAGGTTGTCGCGGCCACCGGTGCCGCCTGCTTCGCCGTGATCGGGGTCGCCCTCGCCTCCCTTTTGCCGCGAACGTCGAACAGTCAGCGACGTGATCCGCCCGCCCGCCGCGGGAGCATCCCAGCGCTGCACGATCCGCGCTTTGTCATGTTCGCGGCGCTGCATGCAGTGGACCTGCTCGCCTACAACCAGCTCTACCTGACCCTCCCGCTGGAACTCGACCGAATCGGCACCGGCCCCGAGCTCATCGGCGTCATGTTCGCGTGGGTATCGATCCTCACTCTCACACTCCAACTGCCGGTCGCCCGTTGGTGTTCACGTGTCGGGGCCCGCACCGCACTGCGAGCCGGCTACCTCGCCAGCGCGGGCGCGTTCACACTGCTCGCCGGGGAAGCGGTCATCGCCCTGGCGCCCGGCATCCATCTCGCGATGATCGGTGTCGCCGTGTCCGGTCTCACCTTCGGCCACCTCGCCGCAAACCCGACCGCCCTCAGCCTCGTGCCCGGATTCGCAAGCGGCCAGCCGACCGGTTCCTACTTCGGCCTGCTCGCGAGCCTCGGCGGCCTCGCCGTCCTCGTCGGCAACCTCGCCGTCGGACGACTGCTCGACGGCGCTGCGGGTCCGTCAGGCGCGTCGGCGCTTCCCTGGCTACTCCTCACAGCCCCCATGCTCGCATCAGCGCTTCTCATCCCGCGCGCGATCCCGAGGGAACAGATTCCCAAGCGTCCCGGGTGAAGCGACGCATCGAGAGCATCGACGGGAGCAGGGCCGGCTTCTGCGATCGGCCTCGGCGACGGGATGCCGTCGCTCGCCCGGGGTCGGCCCACCCCGCCGAGTGCGCGCATTGTCATCCGCCCGGTCGCATCGACCACGAAGGTTGCCTTCGATGCCGAACCACCGTCGCAGAGGCTCCCGCGTCGCTAGATCCGGCCCCGACACGGTCGCGCGCGTCAAGGTGATTGCCGCGGAGTTTCTTGGCTCACTGAGCCAAGAATTGTCCGTCGGCCTCGGCGGCACCCGGGACGCGCTCTCGGAGATTCTCGCCTCGGTGAACCGAGAATCTCCCGCGCCACCGTAATGCACCGACCAACACGGCGTCCTGTCTGAACGTCGCGCTGCTCCGGCCGCGGCTGCAGGGGCCGTGTCTGAGATTGATGATCCCACCACCCTCGGGGTCGCGCGGCAATTGCCGTCCGCCGAGGTCGACCTCGAACTAATCCTGTGCAATGCCGTGGACTGGGCAGATGGAGCTGTCGAATCCTGCCGCGGATGCGACTCATCGGAGTCTCGACTGCCTTCTCTCACGCCGTGGGCGGAGCCCGGGAAGCCGGAGAGTCGGACCGCTGCACAAGCTCACGCAGGGTCGCCAGAGTTCGCCGAGATGGACTTCAAGGCAGGATTTGAGACTGCATGTCAGCCCAGTCGGCACCGCTGGGTTGAACCTTCACAGCACAGCAATCCTAGACGGGCCGTTCCGCTCAGCGCAGCGGCGTCACCGGCGCCAGGCGGGGACGGACGTTCGTCTCACGGTCGAGCTGCGTCCACGCGAGTTCCATGCCCGGTTCGTCCAGGAACCACGCGTACGTGCCTGCTGCGAGGTCCTTGAGTCGGCGGCGAGCGGGTGCGGAGTTCCTTGACGAGAATGCGGTCAGGAACTGGCAGTGATCGGGATCGATGCCCTGTGCGGCTGCCCAGTCCAGCAAGTCCGCCTTTCGGGCGTCGGAGATCTCGCCGTCCGTCTGCACGGCTTCGACCATCCAGAATTCGATGGGGCTGACGCCCACGTCGACGAGGAGGGCGTCGGGGAGGAGCTTCGAGATATCGATGCTGATGCCGATCGAAGCGAGCCGCTCGTTGTCGATCAGGTATACCTTGTCGCCGGGCTCGGAGATGCTGAGCACCATGGGGGAGTGGAGCCGTTCCGGCGCCCAGGCTTCGATGACGCCCTTCAGGATCTGAGAGGCACCGCCCGGCTCCAGCTGCCGGTGCGTCCCGTTCGGCAGAAGAACGTCAACGGCGTCCTCGCTTCGAGCGAGATCGCGGGCGCTCATCGCCCGCATCCGTCCGGCGGTCGACATGTTGTGCTGCGTCCAGGCGTCGATCGCCGCGATGAGTGCGTCGCCGGCGAGAGCCGGGTCGAACAGGTCGGCGAACGATCGCGCGAGCGTCCAGCGCGGACCGGGGTAGGACGTCGGCATGCCGCCGCGGTAGAGGGTCGCCCCGTGCTCGCGCCATTTGGGCCAGGTCTCGTCGCGGAGAGTCTCGCGGGTGTTGTCGGCATAGCGCTGCACCATCGCGTATCCGCGCCCTGCCGCGAGGGCTTCGGTGGCCTTCTTGCCCGTGAGCGCGGCCGCGTACCAGGCGTCGCGATCGGCGTCTGCCGTGTAGGCCAGCTCGGCGTCGTTCAGCCACATGACCATGCTCGGGCGGACCCATCGCTGCCCGGATGCCTCGAGTGCGTCGTCCCAGACCGCGCCGACGTAGATCATCGCGGTGACGCTCGCTGCGGCCAGCGGGCTGCTGAGCACCGAGTCGAACGCGGCGCGCGGGAAGATCAGCTCGAGGCGCTTGACCGCCTCCTCGACCGGCACGATGGGGAGGTAGATGGCCACGTCGTCAGGCTAGCGGTAGGCCGCCTCGATGGCCGCGTCCAGCGCGGCCCCGTCGAGTTTCGACCACGCGCGCACGATTTCCTCGTCCGGGAACGGCAGTGCGTCGAGCTCGTATGCCGAGACGGCGACGGAGCCGGAGATGCACCGGATGAGCCGATCCAGTGGGGCCGAGGAGAGCACGTGCGCGAGCGTCGCATGATCGATCGGCGGTTCGTCCATCGTCGGCCGGAGGACGTTGATGTGGTTCTCGACGACCACCTGCCCCCCGTTGCGCTCGAGCGTCGCCGCGTCGAGGTCGGCGACGATGAGGCGCCGGTCCTGTTCGGGCGCGGACGTGCGCTGCACGAGCACTGCGGGAACGGTGAGCGTCATCACCTTCGGGTCGCTGGCTGCGGTGAGCGCCAGGTAGCGCATCGAGTCCCGCGCTCGGGAGCGACCAACACGGCCGTTGATCATGTCGGCCGCCCACACGATCCGGGTGCGGTTCTTCGCTGGGCGGGGGTGCAGGTCGGCGGCGCGCCGATTCCAGACGAGCGGGCCGGTCGATGCGCGCCAGCCGAGGTCGCTGAGTCGCAGCGGAAGTGACGCCGCGGTCGCCGCGGTGGTCGCGTCGCGGGCTTCGCGTGGGATGAGCCACGGGGTGTCTCCGCGGGGGGTGGGAACTTTCGCGACGTCGCTGACGTGCCCGTTGATCCGAGTGACCGTCGTGCGCTGGGCGCGCCGAGGGCTGAACACGGCTAGGCAGGTCTCCTGCAGCACCCCGCCGAAGACGCCGTCCCGGCTGTGCACGAACGAAAGCGCCTTCATCGGCAGGCACTTCGCCAGCTGTTCCCGTAGCCGGTGGAAGTACAGGCCGGCGGTGAAGGAGGTCGGCACGAGCGCGCCGACGGCGCCGTCTTTCGCGGTCTTCCCGATCGTGGACGCCATGAACAGCCCGTAGAGGTTCGCGTGGCCGTACAAGGTGTCGGCGAACTGAGCCCGCTGCTCATCGCTGAGCCGCTGCCGCCCGTAGGGGGGGTTCATGATCCAGGAATGCGCGGGCGGCAGGTCGGCGGCGATCCCGTCTCCGACGCGGACGAGGGCGGGGAGGGGGCGCCGACGGTGCTCGGGGACCCGCGCCCAGGTCGGGAGCATCTCCGCTGCGAGGACGACGTTGGCGACGTAGACCGCCCACGGGTCGTTGTCGATGCCTTCGATGAGGTTCGGCAGCGAGTTGAGAACGAGCGCCGGGTCGTCATCTGCGCTGGCCAGGAGGTGCTCACGCAGCGGCGCGATGAGGAGCGCCCCACCGCCGACGGCGGGATCGCGGAGCAAGCCAGGGAGCCGGTGCGGGTCGACCCCGAAGCCCATCGCCTTCCGTGTCATCGTCCACAGCCGCTCAGCGAGATCTCGAGGTGTGTAGTGCCGTCCGAACTGAGACCGTGAAGCCGGATCGAGGGTTTCGACATAGCCGGTCCCCAGCGCCCACGGGTCGACGGATGGTATATCGTCGTCGAGGCGCGGGAGCGGCTCCGGCGGTGCTGCGGCGAGGGCGATACTGAGGTCCGCGACAGCTGCCGGAAGCCCTGCCTGCACGACGCGCGCACGCCACCACGGGGCGAGGCCGGCGACGGCTCGCAGCTGTGCGGTGTCTGCCGTGCTCGGGGCGGCGAGGAGGTCGCCGTGCGCGGCAGAGAAGGTCATGTCGCTCAGCGTAATCGGGGCGTGTGACCTTCCGCGCGCGCCCTGCCGATCCGTGCGGCATGTGTCGACGCCGCGCCGTCGACACGCGTCAGGGCGGTGCACGATCATGTCCCGGCCCTCGCATGCGTCGCAGTCGCACATCGGCCACCCGAACCGCTCCCAGAAGCCCACAGCGTCGTACGCGGGGCCGATGTAGAGTTCCCGGTCGCCGAACTCCTCCGCGAGCTGGGTGATGATCCGTGTGCCGATCCGGTCCTCGCTGACCCGGAGGCCTTCACGGACCTCGAAGTCCCAGATCATGGCAGCGGGCCTGGCCGCCCGCGGCGTGTGACTGGCGTACCGGAGCGACGGGAGCATGCGCGCGACTTCTTCGCCGTCGCGGATGTAGGACCGCCATTGGTGTTCAGGTGGCCCGAAGTTCGCGTTCTGTCGCCACCAGACGGGGTTGAACCTGTCGTCGTCGACGAATGCGGGGCCTCGACCATCTCGAAGACGCACCATCGGTGGCTCAACCCAGGTTGATCTCGCTGTCCACCGCCTCAGTCTCCCAGAGACGGCCGACGTGCCGTGGGGAGGCGACGGATCGGCTGACCGTATCGTGTGGTCATGGGCAGCAGATTCCCCGGTCAGGCGTGCGTGTTCTGCCCGAACCCGAGTGTGGGCGTCGGTGAGCATGTGTGGCCGGCCTGGTTCATCGCCGAGTTCCACGGGCAGGGCCCTTTCACGACGTCACGTGCCGGGGTTCCCTACACCAAGCGCGACGGAAAGACCCCGCTGACCGCCGACGCCCTCTTCGGTGTGCATGTTCCGGCCTGCGAGGAATGCAACGCCGCCCTGGATACAACGATCGAGAAGCCTGCGAAACCGGTCGTGCGCCGGCTCCTGACGCACGCCGACTCGATGGGAGAACTGATCCTGTCGGCGGACGACTGTGCGGCGCTCGCGCGATGGCTGCTGAAGGTGGGTCTGCTGTCGGCGCACCCCGCAGCGGAGCACGACCATCCGGGACTACAGCGGGATACCGGCGTTCCGCGCCTCGCCACCATCAGACCGGAGTGGCTGGACTGGATTCGCACCGGCGCCGCGCCGCCGGACGGGTTCTCCGTCTTCCTCACCCGGCGGGATCTCCGCGGCGAGGATCCGGCGGCCGAGATCGAGCAACACATCATCCTCCCGAAACTCGTCGTCGACGGCGAGGACCGCGACTTCATGAGCCGATCGTTCGGCTTCGCCGGAGTGAACGTCGCGATCGTCTGGCACCCGGGATGGCCCCTCCAGCACGCGCAGGTCGACGCGGGCAGGGCCGTGCTCCTGTGGCCACACCCCGACGAGGTGGACTTCGGCGCCGTGCCGCAGGTCTCCCCGAAGGAGCTCGCGTTCTGGGACGGGTCGATCGGATCCATCAGGGTCACTGCAGACCAACTCGCACGGATCGCGCAGCGTCCGTTGAGCGTCGACTCCGACCCGATCCAAGCGTTCTTCGGCAGCATCGCCGAATCGGCGCCGTGACGGCGGTGACGGCTGCGGAGTTCGCTCCGGGATATCGTCATCGAATGGGGAACCTCGGCGGCTATCAGTGGATCACGACGTTCATCAAGTCCGTCGGCGGTCCTGCGAAGGCGGCAAGATACGCCGTCGGTGCTGCCGGGCTCATCTTCGTCGCCGGCGGAGCGGCGTATGCAGGTGGCGAGCAGGCGGTCAAGGTGCTCAAGTCCAGGCTCGAGAAGCGTGCCGTCCCGTGCGCCACGCAGGGCCAGACGTTCACGGTCGCTGCCGCCGCCGACGCCGATGCGGGCGGTGGGCTCACGCTCCGTGCCGGCGACGCGATTCGCGTGCTGGAGTGCGACGACGACGCGATCGTGGTAGAGGTGATCGGCGACGAGAACAACCCCTACGTCGTGTCTGGCCAGCTGCTGACATCCATCTCGGACTTCCCCGGTGGCGAGCCGGTCTGATCCGATGAAGCCCGTCGTCATCCTCGACAGCAACGCGCTTTACGGCGCCAAGCCGTTCACGCGCGCCGACAGCGCCATCCTGCTGGAGCTTGCCCGTACCGACCACATCAGGCTCGTAATCCCGGACGTCGTCGTCCACGAGCTGTCACGACAATGGGTGGAGCGCGTCGAGGAGAACCGGTCCAAGGCGCATTCCGCACTCGGCGACCTCAACGAAACCCTGCAAGAGGGCGGCCTTCCGGCACTGGAGCTCGCCGTGCCGGAGGTGGAGCGGCGTCTGTTCTACGAGGCGGCAGTATCGCTGCTCACCCGCAAGGGCGTCGAGATTCCGCCGTGCCCGGACGTGCCCGCGACCGATCTGCTGGAGCGAGACGTCGCCACTCGGAAGCCGTTCGCGCGAAACGGCAAAGGTTTCCGCGACGCGCTGATCTGGGAGAACATCCGCGCGCTCTGCGCCGGTCTGGAGGATCTGTCGACGCCGGTGCTGTTCGTGTCGAACAACTCCGGGGACTTCTGCGACCCTGAAGACAGGACCGCCCTTCACCCGGACCTACGGGCTGAGCTTGCGGCGCTCGAGCGGTTCGAGGTCGTGACGTTCCTGAAGAACGTGGGCACCCATGAGGCGATCGCGCCGCTCGCGGAGCTGTTGCGCGTCATCGAAGAGACCTTCACGGCCGGTCACGTGGAGCGGCTCGTGGACGACGCCCTCGCGGACTTCACCGGCTACGACCTGGGGCCGAGTGACGACCGCTATTCGGACTACGCGCCGTACTCGTTCCGATCGTCGTTGAAGGACGCAGCGTTCGAAGCGATCATGTTCGACCCGAGCTCGATCGCATTCGAGGTGTATCGCACAGGCGAGGTCGGCGAGATGGCGATCCGCGTGACGGTCGATGCCGACTGCGCGATCGAGGGATTCGTCGACAAGAGCATGTGGGATCGCGACGGCTACACCTACACCGAGGACTGGAACCGGCACACGCTCCGAGTCGGCGAGGAACGCCCCGCACGATTCACGTTGAGCGCGACGTTCACCGCGGCGAGTATCCAGCAGATCCGGCTCTCCTTGGACGAGATCGAGGAGATCACCTTGCTCACGCCGCTCGCGGCGGACGAGGAAGACGACGCGCTCTTCGAAGCGGGGTGGGACGACGAATGACCCTCACCCTCGAGCCGATCCTCCGAAGCGCCGGAATCGACCCCGCCGACGCCCTGGTGATCCGCCACGCGTACGTGCGTGAGCACGACGACAGCGGCCTCCAGGGCATCCACGCCGACTCGACCGATGACGAGATACTGCTGTACACCAGCAAGCAGTCCGCGCGGCCGGAGATCTTCCCGGTGTCGCCGCCCGGAATCTGGGTCGTCTTCGTCAAGGAAGGCGGTGATCGCGCCAGGCTCTGGTCGGTCGTGGAGAACCGTGGCGAGATATCGAACGACGGCAACCTGCGAAGCTTCGACCTCGTCGTCTCTGAGCAGATGGCGGAGCTGAGGAACCGGCTCGTCGTCGGCTGGAGGGCGCCGCGCAGCTGGAAGCTCGCCGGGATGACGGCGTCCGCGTACCCGGTCAAGGAGATCGCCGACGCCGAGCCGATACCGTTTCCGGGCTTCGACCGGCTCGTGCTGGATCACGCCCGGCTCCAGGCGGTGATGCGCGAACCCCGGTACGCCTCCTGGCGGACGGCTCTGTCATCCGTGATCGGCATCTACCTGATCACCGACACCCGCGACGGCCGCCAGTACGTCGGCAAAGCGGACGGGGCCGAGAACATCCGCCAGCGCTGGAGCGCCTACGCGACAAACGGCCACGGAGGAAACGTCGAACTCCGCCACGTCGATCCGACGACCTTCCGCTTCTCGCTCCTGCGTGTCTTCGATCCGGCGACGCCCGCGCGTGAGATCGACGTGGCGGAGAGCCACTTCAAGCTCGCGCTCGACACGCGCAGCCACGGCCTGAACCGGAACTGACTGCGTCCGCTCGCGGCCGATTTACGCGCCCCGGGGCTACCTCAGGCGCTGTCGCAGCACCGTGATGCTCCGCGATCTGACGCCGAACACGGCGTTGGGCGACCCGTCGCCGCCTCGGCGGTACGGGTAGCCGGCGATGATGGCCGCGGCGATGAGCTCGCCGTTCGCCACGTAGTCGCCGAGGTCCTCCTCCGCGAGGTGCTTGAGCGCATAGCTTCCGACCTGCGTGTTGAGGGTCCGCCGCGGGGCGATGTTCGCGGCGAGCCACGCACGCACTTCGTCGACATGCGAGGCGCTGGCGCGGAGCTCGCCGCGCCGCTGCTCGAACTCCTCGCGACGCTGCTCGAGCGTCTTCGAGAACGATCCGGGACCGAACCCGTAGATGTTCAGGTGGGGTTCCGGCGTCATGACGAGGGCGAGTTGCCGGTCGCGCTCATCGGCTCCGAGCAGCGCGCTCCAGGAGCGGTAGCCGGCATCGGTGGCCACCCGGTGCTGCACCTGCTGGAGACCGAGCGACGTGTCGCCCGATGAGCGAAGGGTCTTCAGACGCGTCTTGGAGAGTTCCTTGAAGGAGCGGACGGTGTCCATGTCGGTTCACGTTCCTGGCTCGGTTCCGCGCTCGCATGGCGGTCGAGCCGGTCTTGTGAAGCAACGGATCGTCCTGGGACCTGCATTTCGGATTGGCGAAGCCTTCGCACGAGCTGCCGGCACATCCGTTTGCCGTGGGGACAGCGTACCGCGACCGCAGTTCCCGTGGCGCTTCATCATCAGCGTCGACGAGCAGCCCGCGGGAGCCTCACGTCGTGCGGCGCACCCGTCCAGCCGGCCCTCCCCGCGCGCTCATCGCACGGCCGCCAGCAAGGCACGCATGAATTCTCGGCTCAGTGAGCCGAGAATTCAGCTGGCACGGTGGACCGGCCCGCCAAGTCCGACGAAAGTCCACCTCAAGGTCGCGGCGACACGCCGAGAGTGAAAACCACAGCATTGAATACTGACCAGCGTGTACGCTGGCCTCGTGACTGCTGAAGATGACGCCCTGCTGAGTCTGCGCGACTCGGGTCTGCTCGATGTCCTGAAGTGGGCCGCGCCAGCCGCGTTCGCCGCGACCGACCAGATCTTCGACGAGGACGCCGGGCACGACCAGGGTGTCATCGGCTACCTGAACTACAAGCACCTGCAGGACCACCTCGATCGGGCGACGGCCAATGGGCGCTTCGTCCTGGGGCCCGAGGTGGACGGCGTGGGCACCGACGTCCTGGAGCGCGGCATCCCGCCGGAGGTGTTCCGTTCGATGCCGCAGCTCGCGGGTGACGCGGTGACGCGCAGCAACTACCGGCAGTCGCCGGGGTGGGCCATCGACGGCTTCCGGGTGCTGCTGCAGTCGTACACGTTCGGCAAGATCGACGACATCAAGTGGGTGCAGCGCAGCGACGCCAAGCGCCGGGTCGCCTCGCAGCTGTTCGTCCGCGAGGGCACGCTGTTCGATGACGTCGAGTTCGGACTTGAGTCGATCCAACGGATTCCGGACGATGACGACTTCGCCGGCGTGACCCTGGTCGCTGCGCACGCCTTCAACCCGACCACGAAGCAGTTCGAGCTCTACATCGGCCAGAGCAAGAACCCCGAGTATCCCCAGGACTCGTGCTGGCACTGGCGGGCGAAGCTCCTCTCGGGCGGCACACCCATCGGTGGTATCAGCACGGTCGTTCCGCCCGCGCTTCCGGGCGGCGGCGCCTCGACCGACGTCGAGGACGTTCCGGTCCGGATCAAGCGCCCAGGCGCTGGTGAGGGCTCGGGTACGGCGAATGGATAGTTCGCTCCGGCCCTCCCAGACGCTCGCCGCTGCGGCGTCGCTGTTCAACGGTGAGCGGCTTACCATGGCCAGACAGCTCGCGGGCTTGAAGAAATCGCATCTCGCGACCCTCATCGAGATGTCGCCTGCCTCGGTGACCGCGTGGGAGAGCGGCGCCAAGCAGCCCAACCGTGCGACGGTTGCGAAGCTGGCGCTCGCGCTGAAGGTCGAGCCGCAGTTCTTCGGCGGTGGATCGCCTCCGAAGGCCAACAAGCCCCACTTCCGATCGCTCCGGTCGACTCCGCAGATCGCTCAGGACGAAGCGGAGGCGTATGGGCGGTTCGTTGCCGAGGTCGCCGGGATGCTCGAGAACGCGGTCGAGTTCCCCGCGGCGCTCCTGCCGGATTTGCCCGTCGACCCCGATGAGCACACGATGACGCCCGAGGCGGCAGCACGTGAGGCTCGCGAGTTCTTCGGTATCACCCCGGGACCCATCCAGCACGTGGTCCGACTGGCCGAGCGCGCCGGCGTCATCGTGGTGTTCAGCGAGCCCGGCGTCGCGGCGATCGATGCGTACTCGCTGCATACCGCGACGAGACCGATCATCATCCTGAACCCGGTGAAGGACGACTACTATCGGCAGCGGTTCGACGTCGCCCACGAGCTCGGCCACCTGGTCATGCACCACGATGCCGAGCCCGGTGGGAAGGTCGCCGAGGACCAGGCCAACCGCTTCGCCGCGGAGTTCCTGATGCCCGCCGAAGAGATCGCGCCGCTGCTGCCGAGCTCGACGGCGGGGCGCGCATGGGCGCATCTCGCCGAGCTCAAGGAGCACTGGGGGGTCAGCCTCGCGGCGCTCCTGTACCGTTCCCGCGCACTCGGCGTCATGGGCGATGTTTCGTACCGGAATGCGATGGTGCGCATGTCGCAGAACGGCTGGCGTCGCGCCGAGCCGGGGCGGATCTCGTCGCTCGAGATGCCCTCGATGCTGCCGCGCGCGAAAGAGGTGCTCGGCGACGCGGGCATCGACGATGGCGAGTTCCTGGCCGGGTCGGGGCTGCCTCATGCGCTCTACGCGATCGCGGCGTCCCGCGTGCCGACGACCGACCCGGAGCCTGTGAAGGTACTCGCGCACCCGACGACGAGCTGGAGCAGTTAGTGGCCTTCAAAACCGGAGCTGAGAGTGTCATGCTCGTGTCGCCTGAAGGTGAATGCCCGTGTGCTCGGCCAAGGAATCCAGCAGCGCGTCCTGGACGGCCTGATCGTGCACGGCGCGGTGCGGCTGCTCGGTGCGGCGGTGGAACCAGTATTGGCCGGAGACCAGGGCGTCGGGGTCGTCGGAGACGGCGAGCCAGGTCTGCGTGACATGCCCAAGCTCGAGAGGGTCGCTGGCTGAGGGGCCGCCCATCCGCGTCGGCACCCACCCCGGGTCCACCGCGTTCGACAGCACAGCAGGGCAGCGCCGGGCGATGGCCGCCATGAGGACGGTGACCAGGAGCTTGCTGTCGGAGTAGGACAGGGTCTCTTCTGCGCCCGACCAGTCGAGTGTAGAGATGTTGGCGTGCCCGCCGCGGTGCATGCTGCTGGACAGATAGATCGCCCGCGACGCCGGGACCAGCGCCGTGAGCGCGTAGGGGGCGACGACGTTCACCGGTAGCAGGGTCGGGCCCTCGATCACCCCGGCGTTGTGGATCACCGCGTCGAACGGTCCGAGTTCGTTCGCCTGCTCGGCAAGTGAGCGGACCTGGCGGAGGTCGGCGAGGTCGCCGACCACGCTCCCGGCCCCACGTTCGAGAAGGTCACGGACCGCTGCCCGCCTGGTCTCGCTGCGAGCGTGCACGACAACCTGATGGCCGTCGTCGAGCAGGGATGCGGCGGCGGCCCTGCCGAGACCGTCGGCCGAGCCGGTAACGAGAATGTGGGCCATGGGTGCGGTTCTCCTTCGTTGTGAGGGGCAGGGGGCGCGCGGCTGTGGATCAGACGGTGAGCAGTACCTTGGTGGCGCGGCGCTCGTCCATAGCCTTGTAGCCTTCTGCGGCATCCTCGAGCGGGAGGGCCAGGTCGAAGACCTTGCTCGGGTCGATCTTCCGGTCCCAGATCAGTTGGATCAGCTCTGGCAGGAACCGGCGCACCGGGGCAGGGCCGCCGTGCAGGTGGATCTCGTCGAAGAACAGCTCGTCGCTGGGGATCTGCACGTCGTGGGCAATGCCGACGAAGCCGACATGCCCGCCGGGGCGGACGGACTTGCGGGCTTGAGTGAACGCCTCCGGGGTGCCGACCGCCTCGATGACGCTGTGAGCTCCGTATCCGTTGGTGAGTTCCTTGACCTTGGCCACGAACTCGTCGCCGCGCTCGGCCAGGACGTCGGTCGCTCCGAACTCGCGGGCGAGGGCCTGACGGTCGGCATGGCGGCTGGAGACGATGATCCGCTCCGCGCCGAGCTGCTTTGCCGCCAGCACGCCCATCAAGCCGACAGCCCCGTCGCCGACCACGGCGACGGTCTTGTCGGGGCCGGCCTCGGCGGCGACGGCGGCGAACCAGCCGGTACCTAGAACGTCGGAAGCGGCCAACAGCGACGGCACGATCTCCGGATCCGGTTCGCCCGGGGTCTTCACCAGGGTGCCGTCGGCATGCGGGATGCGGGCGTACTCGGCCTGGGTACCGATGGTGTGCGCGACGAACTCGGCGTGCACGCACTTGGACTGATAGCCGGCCTGGCAGATCTCGCAGGTATTGTCGGAAATCACGAACGACCCCACCACATGATCCCCGACCTGGAGCGTGCGGATGTCGTCACCGATCTCGGTGACCACGCCGACGTACTCGTGCCCCATCACCTGATGCTGGCTGTCGTCCTCGCCCCGGTAGGGCCACAGATCCGACCCGCAGATGCAGGTCGCGGTGATACGGATGACCGCGTCGGTCGGCTCCACGATCGTCGGGTCCTCACGGTCGATCACCTGGATGTCACGGGGGCCTTCCAGAACTACTCCACGCATGGTGTTCCTCGTTTTTGTGCTGTTGTGTCGGTGAGCAGCTGAGTCCGTTAGCCTCAGCTGAGGTAGTGGGCGATGGGGCTGTTGTCGACGTAGATGCGCTGGTCGGTGAACTTCCCGGCCTCGATGGTGAAGATCGAGCACGCGCGGATGGTCTTCTCGACGCCGTCGGGGAAGCGCCAGACGCTGTCGACCTCGAACACGACGACGCCGTCCTCCTCCTGCCAGACGTTGACCAGCGGGTGGGCCAGCGACTCGACCTTGCCACCGATGGCGGACATCTGCGCGACCACCGTGTCCTTGCCGGTGACGGTCGGGGCGCCCGCGAAGGTCAGCGAGACGTCGTCGGCGTAGAAGTCGGCGAGACGGTCGTAGTCCTTGGCCTCCATGACGGCGAAGTACTCGGTCAGGAAGTCGATGGTGGACTGGTCTGCATGGGACATGGGTGTCCTTCTCTTTATCGGTGAGCGGTTCGTGGTGGTGCGAGAGCCGCCCGCGGGCGGAGGTGGTCAGGAGTCGGTGGAGGCCGAGGAGGGCTGGCGGGGCCCGTCGCCGGCCCGGTGGTGGAACGCTGGAGGCTCGACCTTCAGCGCGGTGAGCGCTTCCAGCTGTTCCATGCTCAGCCGGACGTCGGCGGCAGAGGCGTCGGCCCGCAGCTCGGCCACGTTCTCCGGGCCGACGATCACGCTGGCGACAGCGGGCCGGGACAGCAGCCACGCGAGCGCGGTCTGCTGCATCCCCAGCCCCCACTCCCGCGACAGTCGGTCGACCTCCCGGGCGACCGCGACCTCCTCGGGCGGGAAGCCCGGCGCACCGAAGCGCTGGTCGCCGGAGACCGGGCGGCCCAAGACGCCGAGGTCGGCGAGCAGGCCGCCGTGCAGCGGCGCGTACGGGACGACGGAGACGCCGAGTTGCCCGCAGGCGGCAGCCAGTTCACGCTCGGCGGCGCGATCGAGGAGGCTGTACTTCACCTCAGCCGCGACCGGCGCGGAGCGCAGGCGGCGGTCGTCGGCGATCCAGTGCGCCTGCGTGACCTTCCACGCCGGGTGGTTGGACAGGCCGACGTGACGGATCTTCCCCTGCCGGATCAGGTCGTCATAGACAGCGAGGGTCTCCTCCAGCGGCGTGTCCGGGTCGGGGTCGTGAGCGTAGTGGAGGTCGATCCAGTCGGTGCTTAACCGGCGTAGGCTGCGCTCCACCTGTCGGATGATGTGCCGGCGGGACAGGCCGCGGTCGTTGACGCCGAGGCCGGTGATGCCGTTGGCCTTGGTGGCGATCACGACCTCGTCGCGGCGACCCCGCAGCGAGCGGCCGAGGATCTCCTCCGCGGAATCGCGCTCGGCCGCGGGCGGGGCCCCGGCCCGGTCGAAGACGGGCATATTGCCGTACACGTCAGCGGTGTCGACGAAATTGATCCCGGCCTCGAGGGCTGCACCGACGAGCCTGTCGGCCTCCTGCGGGTCGGGGGCGACGCCGAACGTCGCGGTCCCCAGGCAGATCCGCGAGACGCGCAGCCCGGTTTGGCCGAGGGCGGAGTACTCCATGACGTGGTGTTCCTTCGGGTCAGGCGGTGAGGTGGTCGGTCAGCACCGAGACGGCGTCCAGCTGCTCGGGGGCGAGGTCGACGTCCGCGGCCGAGGCGTTGGCGCGCAGCTCGGCGGCGTTCTCCGCTCCGACGATCACCGAGGCCACCGCCGGGCGGGACAGCAGCCAGGCGAGCGAGACCTGCTGCATGCCCAGACCCCACTCGCGAGCCAGCCGGTCCAGCTCTCGGGCGACCGCGATCTCGTCCTCGGAGAAACCGGGGCCGCCGTATCGCTTGCCGCCGGCGATCTCCCGGTCCAGGACGGACAGGCTCGCCAGCAGACCGCCGTGCAGCGGCGCGTAGGGCACGATCGACAGCCCGAACCGGGTGCAGGCGGGCGCGAGCTCCTTCTCCGCGCTGCGGTCCAGCAGGCTGTACATCACCTGCGCAGCCACCGGTGCGGAGACCAGACGACGGTCGTCCGCGATCCACAACGCCTCCGTCACCTGCCACGCCGGGTGGTTCGACAGGGCGACATGACGGATCTTCCCCTGCCGGATCAGATCGTCATAAGCGGAGAGGGTCTGCTCCAGCGGCGTGTTCGGGTCCGGGAAGTGCGCGTAGTACACGTCGATCCAGTCGGTATGCAGCCGGCGCAGGCTCTGCTCGACCTGCCGGATGACGTACCGGCGAGAGAGCCCGGCGTCCGGGTCGAACTTCCGCTCCCCGGACTTCGTCGCCAGCACCACCTCATCGCGGCGGCCGGCCAGCGCACGGCCGAGGATCTCCTCCGCCGACTCACGCTCCGACGCCGGCGGCATCCCCGGACGGTCGAACGTGGACGTCGACCCGTAGACGTCGGCGGTGTCGAAGAAGTTGATGCCGGCATCCAGCGCAGCCCCGACCACGCCAGCGGCATCCTGGGCGCTCGGGGCTACCCCGAACGTGGCGGTGCCGACGCAGATCTTGGATACCCGCAGGCCGGTCGGGCCGAGGACGGAGTGTTTCATCAGAGGGTTCCCTTCAGTGCTGGCGACCCGATGAACTATAACCGATCGGTTAGATTTGGGCAAGAGGCGTGAGAGGATTGGGGGCATGGAAACCACGAGGACGAAGCCGAGGGGCCCGTACAAGACGGGCGTCCGCCGACGCGAGCAGCTCATCGCGATGGCTGTGGACGTCTTCGCCGAGCACGGCTACGCGGGCGGCTCCATCCGCACGATCGCGGAGAAGGCCGGTGTCTCCCACGCCACGCTGATCCAGCACTTCGGCAGCAAGGAAGGCCTGCTCACCGCCGTCCTCGAAGACTGGGATCGGCGTACCGTCCAAGACGGCCTCGCCGACGTCAGTGGCCTGGATTACTTCCGCCGTCTGCCCGAGGTCATGGCCGCGCACCAGGCCAACCGGGGCCTGCTCGAGCTGTTCACCACGATCGCCGCCGAGGCGTCCAGTCCAACCCATCCGGCGCACGCGTTCATCGCGCGGCGCTACACCGGTAACCTCGCGACCCTCGCCGGCCACCTCCGCGAAGCCATCCAGGCAGGCGACATCGCACCGATGGCCGACACCGAGATCCAGGTCGAGGTGCGACTGGTGACCGCAACACTCGACGGTATCGGGCTGCAGTGGCTCCTGGACCCCTCCACCGACGTCGTCGCCAGCGTGAGGACGTACGTGGACCGCGCGATCACCGCGTGGCGCGCGTAGGCTGACCGCGGCATCCCTAGTGGATGATCGGAGTAAGTGCGGCTTCTTGGTCAGGGCCCGACTGGGGAACCTCGGCGTTCTCGTGGTCTCACGATCGGCACCAAGCTCTTCATCGACCCGCTCCTTCTCCTCGAGGCGGGCGGAAAATGGGCGCTGGCGCACGAGGAGCTCATCGCTCATTTCGTCCATTGTTACGGGCTGGTCGCGGAGGCGACCGTCGTCGGTGTCGACCAAGGCCGCCCAGCGGCTGCTCACGTTTCCGGAGCCGTACGAGCTCGGGCTCGGCTCCACGGCGGCGGAGACGCGCCGCTCAGGATCAGGAGATCGGTTCGCTGCACGGATCGCGGACGGCATCGCCGTCCGCGATCGCGTCAGGCCTCGACCGGCCTGAGCATCTCAAAGAGACCGGCATCCTGAACGAAGGGATCGGCGCGGACCGGATCTCCGACGCGACCGCCAATGTCCTCGAAGGCCGGCTGATCGCTTATGCGCAGGCGGTCGCACACCGGCACGATGTTCCGCTCGTCTCCCACCAGGTTCGGAATGCGCGGGTGACGGTCGACGCCACACGATGGCACGACGAGGTCGTCGATCTGCCGACCAACCCGGGCGACTGGACGCCCGATCATCCTCGTGCCGGAGTTCCTGCTGAACGGCCTTCCAACGCTGAACGCCACGACCGGTTCGACTCGCGCTTCAACGACGACATCCGACTCTCGCTGAACCTGAAGGTCGGTGAAGGTGTCACAAAGGCCAGCATCGTGCAGTTCGCGCGCCGACCCCCCGAACGGGTGCGCAGCTGCGCCAGCAGCCAGACCACTCGTGAAGAACTCATGGGCTACGACTTCGGCGGCGATCCGCTCGGCATCGGAGTGGGACCGCGAGCTGGCCCGCTTCTCAGCACAACATCCGCTTCCCCGACGGGTGGTGGCCCCTCGCGACGATCTCGTCTCACTCCTGGCAAACGTCGTCGACCGCTTCCACCACTTCGTCGAAAGACAGCGCGGCTGGAACCTCCTCTGGAACGGCGACGGCATCGTGACCGCGGTGGATGCACGTCGTCCGCTCTCGGCATCCAAGATCCCGGAGGACGGGCAGCTCGACGTCGACGACGACACGTCGGATGCAGCCGCGTCGGGCGAGTTGCGGCACCGACGGCGCCTCGTCCGGTTTCAGCGCTCACCGTCGAGCACGGGGGACGATGCGGCGCCGACGCTCAGCGGATCACGAACTCGGATTGTGATACTGCACCGCCGGTAAGGCGGGCTGGTGTGAGGAGTTCGTCGAGCGTTCCGGGGTCCAGGATGCCCTGCGCGATGACGAGGTCTCGAATGGGAATGCCGGTACCGAGCGATTCCTTGGCGAGAGCAGCGCAGGCGCGGTAGCCGATGAGTGGCGCCAGCGCCGTCACGATGCCGACGGAGTTCCGCACTCCATCCTCAAGCCGCGTTCGGTTTGCCGTGATGCCCGGTACGCACAGGCGGGCCAGGGCGTTCACCGCTGCCGTCAGGTGGCTGGTAGAGCGCAGCAGGCTGTACGTGATGATCGGTTCGAACGCGTTCAATTGCAGCTGGCCGGCTTCTGCGGCGAGCGTGACGGTCAGGTCGTTGCCAATGACTTCGAATGCCACCTGATTGACCAGTTCCGGGATGACCGGGTTGACCTTTCCCGGCATCATCGACGACCCGGCCTGCACAGGAGGAAGGTTGATCTCGCCCAGTCCCGTCGAGGGTCCGGAGGAGGTCAGGCGGAGATCGTTGCAGGTCTTCGACAGCTTCACGGCGACGCGCTTGAGGATGCCGGACACCTGGACGAACGCTCCGCAGTCCTGTGTCGCCTCGACGGGATTGCTTGCCGGGACGATCTGCTCCCCAGTGATCCTCGCCAGGTAGTCGCAGGCGAGGGCGGAGTAGTCGGGGTGTCCGTTGAGCCCGGTTCCGATCGCGGTCCCGCCGAGGTTGCTCTCGAGCAGGAGATCGGCACCCTCGCGGAGGCGGAGTCGATCTTCCTCGAGCATGAGCGAGTATGTGCCGAACTCCTGCCCCAAGGTCATCGGCACCGCATCCTGCAGCTGGGTGCGGCCCATCTTGATCACGTCGGCGAACTCGCCCGCCTTCGCGGCGAAAGCAGCCGATAGCTCCCCGAGCGCCGCGTCGAGAGTGCGCAGGTTCGTGACGATGGCGACCTTGATCGCGGTCGGGTAGACATCGTTGGTTGACTGGCCGAGGTTGACGTGCGTCAGCGGATCGAGCTCGTCGTACGCCCCCCGCTCGAACCCCAGGAGCTCCAGCGCGCGGTTGGCGATCACTTCGTTGGCGTTCATGTTCGTGGACGTACCGGCGCCGCCCTGCACGGGGTCGATGGGGAACTGATCGACCAGTGCGCCCGCGCCGATCTCACCGCACGCGGCGATGATCGCGTCGGCGCGGCGGCGATCCAAACGTCCGAGGTCGCGGTTGGCCCTCGCGGCGGCCTCCTTGACCGCCGCGAGGGCGGTGATGAGCTGCGGATACTGTGCGATCGCTGAGCCGGTCACGGCGAAGTTCCGTAGCGCCCGCGCAGTGTGCACGCCGTAGTACACGTCGGCGGGCAGGGTCACTTCTCCCAGCGAATCCGCCTCAACCCGGCTCGTTGCGTCCACGGTGACTCCTTCATCTCCAGCGCTTGACAGATCGCGCTACTGCACCCAATGTTAGATATGCAACCGGCATCACGCAATATATTGGAGGCTTCGATGGCGAACGCACCCGCTCCCGCAACGATGGGAATTTCCACCACACGCCGCTGGACTTGGCGACACGCCTGGGCGATCTGGCGTCTGCCGATCGGCGTGCAGTCCCTGCTCGGCGTGGTGCTCGGCGCCACGATTGGGTGGGCGTTCCCCGCCGTCGGCGAGAGTCTCCAGCTCCTGGGCGACGTGTTCCTCAACGGGGTGCAGATCGTGGTCATCCCGCTCGTCTTCCCGCTGATCGTGCTGGGCATTTCTCGCATGGAGTCGGTGAAGAGGGTCGGTCGAATCGCCGGGAAGGCGATTCTGTACTTCGAGATCGTCACCACCCTCGTCCTGCTACTGGCGATCGGTCTGGCGAAGCTGTTCGACATCGGTGTCGGAGCCCCCGTGAACGGGGCGGACGCAGGTGCCGTCGAAGAGATGGCGCAGGGCATCGACTTCGCCGAGCTGCTCCTGCACGCCGTTCCGGACAACATCGTCGCCGCGATGGCCGAAGGGAACCTGCTCGCCGTGATCGTCTTCGCAACCGTCTTCGGGATCGCTCTGGCCGCCATCGGCGAGCGCGCCCGGCCGGTCAACGAGGTGCTCGACTCGGTCGCGACGGCGATGTTCCGCGTGGTCGGGTACGTCATTCGCCTCGCGCCGCTCGGCGTGCTCGGCTTCATCGCGTACGACGTCGCGCACTACGGCTTCGGGAACCTGTTCAGCTTGCTCGGGTTCGTCGCGGTGGTCTACCTCGGACTCATCCTCGTGGTCGGTGTCCTGTTCCCGATCATCGCCGCAATCTTCGGGGTGAAGTACTTCGCGATGCTGCGACAGACGGCCGACCTTGCCGGGCTGGCTTTCGTCACCCGCAGCTCGGAGGCGGTGCTGGCGCCGTTGCTGATCCGGCTGGAGAAGTTCGGCGTCAGTCGGTCTACGGCGTCCTTCGTCGTTCCCCTCGGGTACTCCTTCAACACTGACGGGTCCGTGCTGTATCAGGCTGTCGCGCTCGTCTTCATCGCCAACGCGTACGGCCTGGACACGTCGATCTGGAGCCTGCTGATCATGGTGGGTGTGCTCGTCGTGCTGTCCAAGGGCATGGCCGGCGTCGCGTCCGCCTCCATCGTGGTGCTCCTCGCCGCGAGCAGTACCATCGGTCTCCCCGCCGAAGGGGTCGCGCTGCTCCTCGGCGTCGACTTCATCGTCGACATGGCCCGCACGGGCGTGAACGTGGTCGGCAATTCCCTCGCCGCAGCTGTGATCGACCGCAGCGAGGCGCGGGCGACCGAGAAGCGGGCCAAAGCGAGCCTGCCCAACCCGGCAGCCGCTGCCGACGCCGACACCTCGGCTGACGCCCCGCGGGTGTCCCCCAGCAGCGCCGACGAGTACATCGCCACGGGAGGTCGACGTGACAATTGAACTCACCGCACCGGCCGCGGCCGATACCGACCGGGCTCGGGGAACCAGTCCCGTGATCGGGGTCCTTGGCGGGATGGGCCCGGCGGCAACCGCCGATTTCTTCCTGAAGCTCACCGCGGCCACCCCCGCCGCCCGGGACCAAGAGCACCGGCATGTCATCGTCTGGTCCGACCCGACCGTGCCCGATCGCAGCGACGCGCTGATCGGCCTGGCGCCCGATCCCACGCCGTGGCTGGTCCGGGGTGCGAACGCGCTCCGGGACGCCGGTGCGACCATCGTCGCCATCCCCTGCAACACCGCCCACGCGTTCGTCCCGCGTCTGGTGAAGGAGACCGGCATCGACATCGTCCACATGATCGATGAGGTCGCCCAGACGCTCGCCCGCCAGAGACCGGCGATCCGCACCGTCGGACTGCTCGCCACCACCGGCACGGTCGCCACACACCTGTACCAGGAGTGGCTCGTCAGTCACGGGATCGACGTCATCGTCCCCGACGAGGCAGCGCAAGAGGAGAACGTGATGCGCGGCATACGCGCCATCAAAGCCGGCGCGTACACCGCGGAGGATCGACGCCGACTCCTCAGCGTCGCCGACGACCTGCTCGCTCGAGGTGCCCGCGCCGTCATCGCAGGCTGCACGGAGATTCCCCTCGGGATCCGTGACACGGATCTCCCCGTGCCGCTGGTCGACCCGACGCAGGTGCTCGCTGAAGCCGTCGTCCGACAAACCGTGCGCGTCTAGATGCGCAACACGTGGAACGCAATATATCGTAGGTTGCATGTCGATCTCACCGGTGTCGCGGCGACTGCTCAGCGATGAAGTCTTCGAGCAGCTCAAGTCCGCGATTGTCAGCTCCGAGCTCGCCCCGGGCGAACAGGTCCGCGACGCGGACCTCGCGGCCCGGTTCGGGCTGAGCCGCACACCCGTTCGCGAAGCGCTCAACCGGCTCGTCGACACGGGTCTCGTCGAGGCGAAGCCCGGTGTCTACACGCGTATCACCCCGCTCAGCCGGATTGCCGTGCAACGCACTCTCGCTGTCTTGCGCGTTCTCGACGGCCTGGCGGTCGAGACCGCGGTGCCGCTCATGTCGAGCAGAGACATCCAGCGGATGCGGCACGCAAACGACGACTTCGCCTCCGCGGTCGGGTCCACCGACATCGCGGCCGCCCTCGAGGCCGACGACCGTTTCCATGGCGTGCCGTTGGACGTCGCCGACAACCCGACGCTCACCCGGGTGGTGGAGCAGTTGCATCCGCAGCTCCACCGCATCCTGCACCGCAAGTTTTCCACACTGCTCGGCGGCCGCAACACGATCGACCACCATGCCCGCCTCATCGAGCTCTGCGAGCAGCGCGACGCGTCCGCGGCGGCCCGACTGTCCGGCGACCACTGGGTGGCTCTCGGCGACCAGATCGACGAGCTCTTCGACAGCAACCAGTTCGACTGAGCCATCACCGTCGACGCGCACGGTCTCGAGCCGCTCGCTCGCACTCGCTGCCGACGAAGACGCTCTGGTCTTTGCCGGGCAGATGCCGCCGATCGCCGCAGTGATCTCGGTTTGGGGTCAGGAGGCCCTCGGACCACCCGGCTCGCGTGTGTCCATGTGATCGTCTTGTGGCGAGGGCGAAGCCTGGGGTCGCCCTTCACTCCCGCGATATGGTGAAGCCTCTGCGCAGCTGGTCCTGTTCACGGCTGGAGCGGCCGACGCGCAGTTCGAACTCTCCGGGTTCGACGACTCGGCGTCCGTCCGGGGCGACGATCGTGAGTTCGGCTGCGGGGATCTCGATCCTCACGTGTCGCGTTTCTCCCGGCTCGAGGTCGACCTGGGTGAAGGTCTTCAGCTCTTGGTCCGCCCAGCTTGCTGAGGTGACGGTGTCGCTGATGTACGCCTGGACAGTCTCTCTGACGGGGCGCCCGCCGTGGTTACGCACCGTGAGGGTTGCGCGGAGGGTGCTGGCAGCGGTCAGCTGGTCCTCGTCGAGAGTGAGTGCCTCGTATCCCACCCACGCGTAGGAGAGCCCTTCGCCGAACGAGAACGCGGGAACCTGTGTCAGGTCGGCGTAACGGTTACCGTGCTGCCCGCGGATCTGATTGTAGTAGACCGGTTGCTGACCGACGTGGCGGGGGAAGGAGATCGGCAAGCGCCCCGCGGGTTCGATCAGGCCGAGGAGCAGTTCCGCGATCGCACGCCCGCCTTGCATGCCCGGGTTCGCTGCCCAGATCAGTCCGGCCGCTTCCAGCGCCGAGGCGGGAAGCACGAGCGGCTTGGACGCGAGCAGGATGACGATCACCGGTTTCCCGGTGCTCGCCAGAGCGTCCAGGAGCGCGACCTGCCCGCCAAGCAGGTCGAGTGTTGCGGTGGATCGGGTCTCACCGACCAGCTCGATACGGTCGCCGACGACCGCGACGATGTAGTCCGCGCGCTCTGCGTCGGCGACCGCATCGGCGATCATCTTCTCGTCGGGTGAGCTGGCGACGACGACGGGGGGTCGCGGCTGACCATCGGGGAAGAATGCTCCTTCGGGGTCCTCGGCGAGCCCGAGGATGTCTGCGCCCTGGGCGTAGGTGATGGTCCAGTCCGTGGGGGCGTGGGCGCGCAGACCGTCGAGCACGGTGGTGATGAGCTCCCGTGGTTGTCTGTGCAGCCAGGACGCTTGGCCGGAGCCGCCGGCCCAGTCGCCGAGGTGTGTCTGGGCGTCGTCGGCGAGGGGTCCGACGACGGCGATGCGTCGTCGTCCGGTGCCCGCATCGATACCGCGCCCGGTGGCGTCGGCGGTGAGGCCGCCGGCCAGTGGCAGGGTGTTGTTCTGATTGCGCAGCAGCACGATGGAGCGTCGCGCCGCTTCGAGGTTGAGCTCGGTGTGCTCGACGGTGCCGATTGCCGCCTGGATGCGCGCAGAATCGGGACGGCGGGGGTTCTCGAACAGTCCCAGTTCGAACTTCAGGCGCAGGATTCGAGCGACCGCTGCGTCCAGGTCCTGTTCTTCGAGGAGTCCGGTGCGGATCGCCTCGAGGGCGCCGTCGAAGAATCGAGGTGTCGTCATGACGAGGTCGTTGCCGGCCTTCACCGCGGCCGCGGCGGCGTGCGCGTAATCGGGCTGCAGTCGCTGCTCCCAGACCATCCGGCCGACATTGTCCCAGTCGGTGATCAGAGTTCCGGTGTAGCCCCACTCGCCGCGCAGCACATCGGTGAGAAGCCAGTCGTTGACGGTGACGGGCACACCGTCGATGGTCTGATAGCCCAGCATGAAGGTGCGGCATCCCTCACGGGCGACGCGCTCGAAGGGCGGCAGGAACCAGGATCGGAGCTTGCGGCGCGAGATGTCGGCCTCGGAGGCGTCTCGTCCGCCCTGCGTCTCGGAGTAGCCCGCAAAGTGCTTGGCGGTGGCGAGAATCGCGGTCTCATCGCTCAGGCCCTTGCCCTGGTAGCCGCGCACCATGGCGGAGGCGAGTTCGCCGATGAGATACGGGTCCTCGCCGAAGGTCTCTCCGACCCGTCCCCACCGGAGGTCACGAGCGATGCACACGACGGGTGAGAACGTCCAATGCACGCCGGTCGCGGCTACCTCAACGGCGGTGGCGCGTGCGACTCGTTCAAGCAGATCCGGATCCCAGGAGGCCGCCATCCCGAGCTGGGTGGGGAAGATCGTAGCCCCTTCCCAGAACGAGTGCCCGTGGATGCAGTCCTCCCCGACGAGCAGCGGGATGCGCAGGCGGGTCTGCGCGGTGAGCTCCTGGGCGCGGATGATGCGCTCCGGGGATGTGTGCAAGATCGAACCGATGTGTTGGTGCAGCACAGCGCCGTCGAGGTCGCCGCTCGCGTCAAGCTGCATCATCTGCCCGACCTTCTCTTCGAGCGCCATCCGGGACAGCAGATCGGCGACGCGGTCATCGATTGAGCGGGTCGGGTCAAGATACGCGAGGTGACTCATGGAAGTGCTCCTTTCGGAACATGGCAGGTCTCAGGGGGGCAGGAGGGCGTGCCGAAGGCACGGTCCAGGTCCGGCGGGCGCGCCGGCGGTTCGGGTATGGGGTCGGTGGCGAACCGGACGATGGTGGGGAGGCGGCTAGCCGCAGAGGTTCATGCGGTCGCGGCCCATGATCCGAGGAGGGCGAGTCTTTCGGCAGCGACAGAGTCAGGTTCGACGGCGTAGCTCACGATTGAGAGTCCTGGTGCGCCGGCCGGGTGAAGGACATCCCAGGAGAACTCGATGACACCGACCGCCGGGTGCCGGAATTCCTTCACGCCGTGCGTGTGGACGTGCACGTTGTGATTTGCCCAGTCCTTGCGGAACTGAGGGCTGAGCGTCGAGAGTTCCCCAACGATCGCCGTTAGCTCTTCGTCAAGCGGGTCCCGGCCGGCATCCAGCCGCAGGTTGCCGGAGACCAACCTGCGTGCGAGGGGGTAATCGACGTAGAAGTCCTTCGCTCGCGGGTCGAGGTACACGAACCGGGCGATGTTCGGCTGCTGCTCCGTGTCGAAGTGCAGCGAGTACAGTGCACGCCCGAGGGTGTTGGCGGCAACGATGTTCTGCCTGGTGTCGTAGACGATCGCGGGCGACGTCATCCCTGAGAGCATCCGCTCGATCGACTCGGGGAGTGCGGGGCGGGGTCGAGTTGCGTGCTTCGGATTGATCGGGCTGGGCTGAGAGTTGCGGACCAGGTCGAGGAGATGGCTGCGCTCCACGTCGTCGAGCTGCAGCGCATCGGCGATGGCATTGATCACGCTGTCCGAGGCGCCGGCGATGTTACCGCGTTCGATGCGCGTGTAGTAACCGAGACTGAGACCGGCAAGATCGGCGACCTCTTCGCGTCGCAGTCCGGGCACACGGCGTTCGCTCCCGTAGTCGGTGATGCCGGCCTGCGCCGGAGTCAATCGAGCTCGACGTGTGGTGAGGAATTCACGTACCTCGGCATTCATAGCCATTGGGTCCTCCCTATGTGTGACGGACGTTGCTCGCCCGGCGGGCCGTCGAAGCTCTCATCCAGTGAAACACCGTCCGGCGAGCAGTTGGGAGTCCTCAACAGATTCCCCCAGACGGTGCCACGAACGAGAGCCTCGCGGCCTGGTCTATGCGAACGTCGGCTCTCCTTGAGCTTTCGTCGCGTACGGGTAGGCGGTCCCACCCTGACCGACCCCGGGCCCCTCTTTCGCCTGGATGCGGAACGTGGCATGTAGCGGCAGCTGCTGCGACGACGTGCCAACATGCACGGTGTAGGTGCCGCTGATCGTCCGCCAGAGTCGGGCGGCGGTGTCCCAGTACGCGAGGGGGTGCAATGCGTCCCGTGGATCGAGGGTGATCTCAACGTCGCGGGATTCGCCGGGCTCCAGCGGAACTTTCTCGAACCCGACAAGCTTCTTGAGTGGCTCGCCGTGGCCTTCGGGCACGGCCAGGTAGGCCTGGGCGACCTCAGCGCCGGCGCGGTCGCCGACGTTCGTCAGCGTGAACCGCATCCGAATGGGCTCGGTGCCGTCGGACAACGGGGGCTCCACGGTGATGGAGTCGTAGTGGAATCGGGTGAAGGAGAGGCCGTGACCGAACGCGAAGCGGGGCTGGAGCCCGTGGCGTTCGAAGCCCCGGTAGCCGATGTCGAGCCCCTCGCCGTAATGCACGTCCAGGTTCCGCTCGTCGCGGACGGGATTGGAGATGCCGATGGCGTCGTACTGGTCTTCGCTGCGGGCGATCGTGTACGGCAGCTTGCCGGACGGGTTGACGTCGCCGAACAGGACTCGCGCAACGGCGTGGCCCTGCTCCTGGCCGCCGAAGTAGCTGTGCACGATCGCCGGCACGTCGTCGGTCCAGGGCATGAGCGCCGGCAGGCCCGTGCCGAGGACCACGACGGTATTGGGGTTCGCAGCGGCAACGGCGCGGACGAGGGCGTCCTGATCCCGCGGCAGCGTCAGCGTCGCCGAGTCCTGCTGCTCACTCTCGCGAGACCGAACCCAGACCACGGCTACGTCGGACTCGCGCGCCAGGTCGGCCGCCGCGACAACGTCGGGGTGGACCACGGTGGCCGGAGGCGTCCAGCCCAGCTGCACAGCCCCGGGTTCCAGACCGCCGACCCGGCCCTCGGTAACACGGAACGCCAGACGGATCGTATGCGTCGCGCCAGCCTCCAGGGTCCAGGGCCCCATGGCGACGAGGCCCTGGATCCCCGGCGAGTCAAGATGCGCGACCTCGACATCGTCGAACCACAGTCGCGCGTCGCCCCACCCTGCCAGCGTGAACGAGTATTCGCCCGTGACCGGCACGATCAGGTGCGTCTCCGCGCGCAGAGACCGCGTCCCCTGCGGCACGACGAGCCGGACCGCGTCGTTGAACTCGTTGATCACACCGAAGACGTTGTAGGTGGCGTCGGGGTCGACGCGATCACCGAGGACTTCGCTGGTGAGATCGTCCGAGCCATAGTAGACGGTGTGCACGCCGCGTTCCGCGGTGAATGCCGACGGGATCGGCAATCCACCGACAAAGATCCCGTCACCTGAGGTGAGCCGGTCCGCTCCGGGTGCCCATCGCACATCGACGCCGTCGGGTGCCCGATTGACCAGTCCCTGCAGGATGCCGACGGAGTCTGCCGGGATGGTGACGTAGCTTGCCCCGCCCAGCCGGCTGGGGATGTCCGCGTCGGCGCCGATGACGGCGATAGACCGTACGTCCGCACCGAACGGCAACACGCCGGCGTCGTTCTTCAGCAGTGTGATCGCCGCCTCCTCGATCTGCCGGGCGATTACCGCATGCTCGGCGTACGGGACCGGCAGGTCCGCGTCGGGCAGCGGCGCATCGAATAGACCGGTCGTGAACATCGCCCACAGGATGCGGCCGACCGCGCGATCGACGACAGCTTCGCTGATCGAACCGGTCTGCACCGCCCAGAGCAGGTTCCCCGCGTAGAACGTCGGCTGGATGGGCAGACCCGGGGTCTCCATGTCCAGCCCGTTACCGGGAGAGAGACTGTGGTTGGCGAGGTAGTCGGCCATCAGGAATCCCGCGAACCCGTAGGCGTCACGCAGCAGCTTGTTCTGCATGTCGTCGTTCTCGCAGGCGTAGACGCCGTTGATCCGGTTGAACGACGACATCATCGACACTGCCCCGCCCTGGACCGCGGCATGGAACGGCGGCCCATACACTTCGCGGATCGTCCGTTCGTCGACGATGGAGTTCTGGCCACCGCCCCGGTTTGTCTCCTGGTTGTAGACCAGCGGGTGCTTATAGGTCACCATGACGCCTGGACGCTGGATCGCCGCGGGAGCGCCGCGGGTCATCTCGGCGCCCAGGTACGGGTCCTCGCCGACGCTCTCGCCGATGCGTCCCCACCAGGGAACGCGCGCGAGATCTGCGTTCGGGCCGAGGACGACGTTGTGCCGGAGGAGGTAGCACTCCTCGCCGAGCACCCGACCGTGCAGGTCGACGAGGTCGCGGTCCCAGCTCGCGGTGATCGCCAGCGGCGAGGGCAGTGCGGTGGCCGCGGAGTAGCCGGGCGGGCGTCGGAGGCCGCTTCCGGCGTCTGCCATCCTCAGCGGCGGGATGCCGAGTCGGTCGATTCCCGCGTTACTAAACCCCTCAACCCCCTCTAAGACGTCTCCGGTCATCAGGTCCACCTTCTCTTCGAGGCTCATCGCCTCAAGCAGAAGGGTCGCGCGATGGTGCGCGGGCACGGCGGCATCCATCCACGGGCGCTCGTTGTCGTTGATCATTTTTTCGCTTTCCGGTTGTCCTGTTGTCTTGAGTTCGTCTCAGCGAGGAGGAACCGTCGCTGCGCGGATCAGGCGTGCTCGCCGATGGACGGAACGCCCGGATGGCTGGGGTCTTCTCCGCGGGCGGCCGCGGGCGCCAGCCTTGTCGCGGCGCCGCACCTCCCTCTCGTCATTGCGCGGTGTACCCGCCGTCGACCGGCAGGGCGACGCCGGTGACGTAGCTGGCTGCGTCACTGGCAAGCCAGAGCACGGCCGCCGCGATCTCGTCGGCACGGCCGATGCGACCGATCGGAACCTGTGCGATCGCCGCGGCCGCATCGAATCCATCACTGGCGGTCATCCGGGCGACCATCGGGGTGTCGATGGTTCCCGGGCAGATGGCGTTGATGCGGATGCCGACGGGGCCGTACTGCAGCGCGGCGCTCTTCGTCTGGCCAAGCACTCCGTGTTTGGTCGCGTGGTAGGTCGATCGGCCCGCTCCACCGACCAGGCCGCCCAGTGACGAGCAGTTGACGATGGATCCCGAGCCTTGCCGCCGCATCTGAGCCAGCTCGTATTTCATCGACGCCCAGACGCCACGCAGATTCACCGCGACGATCTTGTCGAAGGCGTTAGCGGGCTCGTCCGCGTCATCGACGGGGGGGAGCATGATGCCGGCGTTGTTGAACGCCATGTCCAGTCGACCGAACGATCGGACGGTGACGTCGACCGCGTTTGCCACTCGAACCTCGTCGGAGACGTCGCACGGCAGACCGAGTGCTCGGTGCCCCTCAGCGGTCAACTGCTCCGCGAGGTCCTGGGCGGCGAACCCATCCACGTCGACGATGGCCACTGCCGCACCTGCTTCGGCGAAGGCCCTGGCCGCGGCCGCACCGATCCCCGCGCTACCGCCCGTGACCAGCGCCACTTTGCCGGAGAAGTCATACCTGACCATGACGACGTGTTCCCTCTCTCCTGTTGCCATGGCGGCGGTGTGTCGATCCAGCACTCTCCGGTGAGCTGCCGGTGCTTTGCATCGCCGCCGATGACGAAAACCCGAGCGCACGCGCGCTCGTTCATTTCCGCTATCAGACAGCACATCGCTGGCGCCATGGGAGTACCTGATGGGTTCTCCCAGACGTCGAAATGTGCGGGATAACGTACTGCCCAGCCCACGCACGTGGTCATCGCGGCGCGGATGCCGCCCCCGGTTGTGGGCTGCTCGAGCCAAAGGAGGCAGGATGAGTTCTGTAAGTGGTGCCGCCGCTGGAAACCCTTCGGGGATGACCGCAGCGACGGCGATGGTCCGTGAACATCACTGGTTCGATGAGCCCACGGATCCGGCGCCGAAGCGCTATGTGGCGTGGCTGCTCATCGCCCAGCTGGTGTTCTTCATCGCGCTGCTCGGCCCCGCCATCATCGGCATCGGCCTGAAGATCCAGGACCTCGTGCACCTTGGCGCGATCGACGAGAACGGCGCGACCGCCGCTGCCGGCCTGCTCGGGGGTATCGGAGCGATCTTCGCCACCCTCGCCAACGTCGTCTTCGGCAAGGTCTCCGACCGCACGACCTCTCGCTGGGGCCGCCGCCGCATCTGGATCGTGCTCGGCACCGTCATCATGACGATCGCGTTCGTCATCATGGCGCTCGCGCCGAACCTGCTCGTCGCGACGACCGGATGGGCGCTTGCGCAGTTCGGCGCGAACATGACGCTGGCGCCGTTCATCGCGACCATGGCCGACCACGTCCCGAAGTTCCAGCGCGGAAAGATCGGCGCGGCGCTCATGATCGCGCAGCAGGTCGGCGTCCTTGGCGGCGTCTATGTGGCCCAGTGGTTCGCCGGCCAGATGCTCGTCATGTTCGTCGGCCCGTCCATCCTCGCGATCATCGTCATGGTGATCTTCGCGGTCGTTCTTCCGGACCAGGTCCTCCCCGAGAAGCCTCCGGCAATGACTGTCCGGGAGTTCCTGCAGACATTCTGGGTGAGTCCGGTCAAGTTCCCCGACTACGCACTGGCCTGGTGGTCCCGCTTCCTCATCACGTTCGCGGCCTTCGGCTTCAGCGCGTTCCGGTTCTTCTACCTGCTCAATCACGTCGACGTCCCCGAGGCGGACATCCCGGGGGTTATCTCGACCGGAGTGCTGATTTACACCATTGCGATCGTCGTCGTCAGCTTCATTTGCGGCTGGCTCTCCGACCGCCTCGGCCGGCGCAAGGTGTTCGTCTGGGTCTCTACAGCGCTGTATGCGACCGGCACCGTCGCACTGATCTTCGCGCAAGACATCCCCACGTTCTTCGTCATCGAGCTGCTGCTCGGCATCGCCTTCGGCATGTATCTCGGGGTCGACATGGCGCTCGTCCTCGATGTCCTGCCCAACCCGGACGACTCGGGCAAGGACCTCGGCGTGTTCAACATCGCCAACGCGCTGCCCCAGACGTTCGCTCCGATGATCGGTGCCGTCTTCGTCTACGTCGGCGATACGACTGGCAACAACTACGGTTTGTGGTTCACGATCTGCGGCGTCCTGTGCATGATCGGCGCCCTGGTGATCTTCCCGATCAAGAAGGTCCGGTGACAACAGGTCCAGCGGTCACCGTGTTCTGGTGTTCGCTGGACCGACCGACAACTGCTCGCACCCGGGCGCGGATGCGGAAGCCCGTGCGCCACTCGGCGACGCAGATTCTCGTTGGGCAACAGAACTCCAACGCCCTGTTCCACCCCACCGACTGAAGAGCAACCGCTCCACAACACCAGGCGGCTCCGTCCCGATTGCCTGGTTCGACGTCCTACCCCGCTTCCAACCAGCGAAGGAACTCACCATGACACGTGCCGACCAGGCCACCATCGACCTTCTGACCGATTACTTCGACGCCATGGAGGCCAAAGACCCGGAGCGGATCAGCTCCTACTACGCCGACGACATCACGCTCACGTTCGCGAACGCGCCGACTATCACCGGCCGTGCGGCCATGCTGGAACGCATCATGACGCTGCTCGGGAAGGTCAAGTCGCTGGCCCATCCGTTGATCAACGTATGGGAGGAAGAGAGCGGCGTGGTCATCTTCGAGGTCTCCAGCGTCTGGCACTTCCACGACGACAACGTGGTCACGATCAACGCGTGCTCGATCTTCACCATCGCAGACGGCCAGTTCATCGACCAGCGCATCTACGTCGATAACGCGCCCATCGACAGCTACCTCAGCTGACCCACCTTCGGATGGACGCTCGTGGCTCGCATCTTCGTCACCGGTTCCGCGCAAGGCCTCGGCCGCGACTGGTCGACGACGGACACCAAGTGGTCATCCACGTCCGCGACACCGCCCGCATCGCCGCGGTGACCGACCTGGTCAACCGCGGCGCGGCGGTCGTCGTCGGCGATCTTTCCAGTACCCAGCAGGGCCAACGACGTATTCCACAGCGCGGACTGGTATGGCGACACCAGTCGCCGTACCAGTCCGGAGGGCCATCCCCGCATACTGGCCGTCAACACCCTCGCCCCCCTACCTGCTGACCGGGCTGATCGAGAGACCGGATCGGCTGATCTATCTCACCAACGACATGTACCACGGCGGCGGCGACAGCCTGGACGACCGTGACTGGACCGCTCGCCACTGGAACGGCACCCAGGCGTACTGCGACAGCAACTCTTCGCCGGTGGCGCGCGCCCTCGCGATCGCGCGCCACTGGCTGAAGGTGATCAGCCACCGCCGTCGACCCGGCTCGGTACCCATGCGCGTAGGCGGCCCGTCCGCCACCGGCGGTCTGGGAAAGGGGCACCTCACCCTCCCCTGACCCAGATCGGGCTTGCCTCTGACGACGCGGCTACGGTCACCCGCAGCGGCCAGGTCTGGCAGCACCACCAACCGTGCCCGACTGCAGCAGCTACCACCTACAACGACTTCCAAACCGTCTCCTCGCGCGGCCGGCAGCGATGAGGAGGCACGAGCTCGAACGCGGTCTCCGCCGAACAGCAACCGTCCGCCGAAGCCGTACCCGGGCATGGTTCTCGCCCCGCTTCGCGAATATCCCGCGGATCGGGTCGCTGGGAGCACCTGTCAGGGCCTCTCAGCTTGCGGCGATCCTGCCGGAAACTGGCGGAGATGAACACCAACTTTGCGGCAACGAATGGCGGCACCAGATGACCCGCGGAGACACCGAGCGTAACGTGCGCCAGGCGGCCGTCGCTGGCGACGCCACCGCGACCCGCATACCACTGGTCGTCTACGCACTGGCCGTGGGCACCTTCCTCATGCTCACCACCGAGTTCGTCGTCGCGGGGATCCTCCCGGATGTCGCCACAGGCCTGCAGATCTCACTCGCTCAGGTCGGCTCGCTGATCAGCGTGTTCGCTGCGGGGATGATCATCGGAGCACCGGTGATGACGATCCTCACCATGCGCCTGCCCGAGCGAATGACGCTCACCCTCGCACTGATCATCTTCGCCGCCGGACACATCTGGGTGGCGCTGGCATCAGACGTCACCCAGATCATGGTCGCTCGGTTCATCACCGGAGTCGCCACCGGCGCGTTCTGGGCCATGGCCGCCGTCGCGGCCGGCCACGCCGCCGGCGCCCGCGTCGCTTCCCGCGCAGTCGGCATCGTCGTCGCGGGCGGAACCCTCGCCACCGTCCTCGGCGTCCCGCTCGGCGCCTATGTCTCCCAGCTTTTCGGCTGGAGGGGCACGTTCTGGTCCCTGGCCATCGCGGCGTCGCTCGTCACCGTTCTCGTCGCCACCCTCGTCCCTCACGAAGAATCGCGCCATGCGTCCTTGTCGCTCGGCTCCCAACTCGCCGGCCTCCGCTCCATTCGCCTGTGGCTGGTCCTGCTCGCGTGTGCCACGACAACCGGCGGCGTGCTCGCCGTGTACTCATTCATCACGCCAATCCTCATCGACCAGTCCGGGATACCCGCGTCCCTCGTTCCCCTGGTGCTGACCGGATTCGGTATCGGCTCCTTCGTCGGGACGCTCATCGCTGGACGGCTCGGCGACCACTACCCGTACGCCGTGACGATCATCACGCCCGCCGTGACGACACTCCTGTTGTTCCTGACGATCCCACTCGCGGGTTCTGCACTCGCCATGGTGCTCGTCGTCCTGCTGCTCGGCTTCTTCGGATTGAGCGCCAACGGCGTGCTGATCCACCTCGCCGTCCGCTTCGCCGGACGCGCGGCACCACTCGGGTCCGCCCTCAGCGTCGCCGCATTCAATCTCGGAACCGCCACCATGGTCCCCATCGCAGGTGCCGTGCTCGAGTCCGCGCTCGGCCTCAACGGTCCGGCAGTGGTGGGAACGGTGATCTCCGCGCTCACCCTCATCCCCACCACCGCACTCGCTCTGATCGCCCGCCATCGACGAGTCACGGGCAACGCACGGGAGACGGCCCGGGCCGACCGAGTCCCGTCGCCCTAGACGCCGACCCCGCGCCGACGCACGGTCCAACACGGGCGACCCCTTTGCCGGTCTGATCCGGCGTCCATCCAAGACGATCACGAGGGTGATCGAGGAGGGCCGCCGCGAACTACTCTGCACTACATCGTAGACATCGGATCGGATGGTTGCAGACCGGTCGAGGTCAGATTGCCCGTGGTCTGGCGCATTGG
The DNA here is from genome assembly GCF_044325405.1 of Microbacterium alkaliflavum. NCBI lineage: Bacteria > Bacillati > Actinomycetota > Actinomycetes > Micrococcales > Microbacteriaceae > Microbacterium > Microbacterium alkaliflavum. The sequence goes on from NZ_JBIQWL010000018.1 coordinate 39,662, forward strand.
GGGCAGTCGTCGCCCTTCGACCGATCCGACGCTGGCCAGACAAGTCCTCTCGTACCTTGCCAGGCTGCCCACCGGTGAGAGCCGGGCATACAGCGACATTCGCGATCACGGGACGCTTCGTGCGGGGTGAGTCCCATAGCGTGGTGTCAATTCCTGCGGGGCTCTCGTCGTCGCTGACGATGAAGGGCCACCGTGGGATGACCAGTTGTTTCCGGCA
>NZ_JBIQWL010000019.1:0-32196 GCF_044325405.1 Microbacterium alkaliflavum
GGAAACAACTGGTCATCCCACGGTGGCCCTTCATCGTCAGCGACGACGAGAGCCCCGCAGGAATTGACACCACGCTATGGGACTCACCCGCGCGGGGATGGGATCGGTGCAAGTCAGCTACGGCGGTGAGCCCTACACGGTCATCGACCGCCGACTGAGCGACGTTCAGCAGCAGATTCAGGACATCCTCACCTCCGGCAGGCCGGGCTGGCTGGAGGCCGTAGACGGATATGGGGCACGCGCCCCGTACCAACTCCTCATCACACCGGGCGTTCACCTCAGCCTCGCCGTGCCGCCGACGGAATAGCCTCCCGTCAGCACGCCCACACCCGACGTTCGGGCACCGTCTCGTCGCACGCGTGCCGAGCGCGGTGTGTGGCGGAGTGTCGCGCGAGACGCTTGCTGGGCCGGCGGTCCCGTCGGGCGGCACGCACCTGTCATGGGTTGGGGTCGGGCGGAGGGTTCGGGATCTCGATGCCGGCCTTGTCTCGGCTCTCTTGAGGAGTGTGGCCGAGATCGGTCGGCTTTTCGGTGGGAGGGGTGGGAGGGGTCTGCTGTCCCGCCTGTCCGCCCTCGGACTCGCCGCGCACGTTGGGCAACTCGGCGGCGTGCCCCTTCTCTGCCGCCGCGATGGCGTCAGCGGCGCGCACCAGGGCCAGGTGTGAGAGGGCTTGCGGAGTGTTCCCCATCTGTCGCCGACCGACCGGATCGTATTCCTCGCTGAGGAGCCCGACGTCGTTGACGAAGGACGTCAGCCGATCCATGAGCGCGCGGGCGTCTGTCAACCGGTGGGAGGCGGCGTACTGCTCGACGAGCCAGAACGAGCAGGCAAGGAACGGATGCTCCTCCCCCACGAGCCCGTCTACACCGGTCGCCGTCCGATACCGCAGGAGCAGACCGTCCCGCATGAGTTCCGCTTCGAGTACCGCCACGGTGCCGAGCATGCGGGGGTCCTCGGCATCGACGAAGCCGATCTGCGGCAGCTGCAACAGCGCGGCGTCGACCTCGGAGGTGGCGTAGTGCTGAACGAACGTGTTGCGCTGGGCATCGAATCCCCTGGTCATGATCTCCTCCCGCACTTGGTCTGCAAGCGACCTCCACTTGTCGGGCTCTCCGGGCAGCCCGAACTCGTCGACGGCGCGAACCCCTCGATCGAAGGCGGCCCAGACCATCGCGCGGGAGTGAGTGAAATAGCGTTCCTGACCCCGGATCTCCCAGATGCCCCGGTCGGGCTTCTCCCAGTTGTCCGCGAGGAAGTCCAGCAGCGCGCACTGGAGCGGCCACGACGCCTCGGTCTCGGCGAGTCCCGCTGTGCGCGCTCCGTGGAGGGCCACCATGACCTCACCGAAGATGTCCCACTGACGTTGCTCATAAGCCGCGTTGCCGACGCGTACGGGGCGTGCGCCGCCATATCCAGACAGTTCGGAGATCTCGTGCTCATGGAGGCGTCGCTCCCCGCCGATCCCGTACATGATCTGCACGTCACTCGGGTCCCCCGCGATGGCCCGCAAGAGCCACCCTCGCCACTCTTCCGCTTCCGCCTCGTAACCGTGGGTGAGCAGGACGCCGATTGTCAGCGCCGCGTCGCGAAGCCACACATACCGGTAATCCCAGTTCCGGGTCCCGCCGTCCGTCTCGGGCAGGCTGGTCGTCGCCGCGGCGGAGATGCCGCCGGTGTCCTCGTCGGTGAGCGCCCGCAGGACCAGGAGGGACCGCTGCACCTCTTCGTCATACGGACTCGGCGGTTCGCTGCGCGCTGCCCAATCGCGCCACCAGTCGACAGTGAGCTGCAGAGATTCGTCCACATCGATCGGCGGCGGCGGCTCGCGGTGCGAGGGATAACCGGTCAGAACGAGATCGATGATCTCGCCGGCGCCGACATCGAATTCCGCGGAGTGGGTGTGACCGACCGGACGCAGTTCCGGGCCCCGTCGGATCACCGTGGACGGACCAGCGGTCGCCAGGAGAGCGGGCTCGCCCCCGTATACGGTCTGACGAACCCACGGGATGGCCGCGCCGTAGTCGAACCGGATGGCGATCTCCTCACCGAATCGGACCACTCCCGTGAGGCCGCGAACGCGGCGGACCAGATTGGGCCGTTGGTCACCGAGCGGCATGAAATCCCACACTTCGGCCTCGCCCTCCGCGGTCCGCCAATACGTCTGCAAGACGAAGGTTCCGGACAGGTAGGACCTGCGGACGTCGACGATGTCACCGCTCGGCCTCAGCACCCAACGTCCGGCATCCTCACTGTCGAGCAGCGCCGCGAAGAACGCCGGCGAGTCGAAACGGGGCAGGCACAGCCAGTCGATGCTGCCATGACGCGAGATCAGCGCGGCGGCGTGCAGGTCGCCCACCATCGCATACTCAGCGATTGGTATCGGCGACCCGTGGCGGCCCAGCGATTCCCGAGATGCGCGCGACATTCCCCAACGCTAGGTCGGAGAACCCCTTCGGCCTACGGGCTTGAATCCACCGCGACAGCCCGGTACGCACACGCGCCCAGGTCCCACGACGCACAGCGCGTCACCACCAGTGCGCGCTGACCGGCGCGCGGAGAAGCGATCCGGAGGGTATCGGTCCTCATGTGCATAGGCTGGGCCGCGAGAGACCTCGCCCACTCCGTGGGGCGCATTCGCGCCCTCCGAATCACGCTCACCGACGGAGTCGACAGACATGTGGATCGAGTGCTTCGAGAAGGACATCCGATTCGACGGCGCCGACACGCAGCCGCTCGTCGATCAGTTCATCGCGCACGTACGCGCCACGCACGACGTTCCGTATCCCGATGCCGAGATGCGGCTGTGGGCACGCAACTTCGCGGAGGCGTCGGTGCGCGAAAACGGCCCCACCGAGCGACTACCCTCGATCGGCCCGATCGAGATCCATCCCGTCACCGAGGGGCGCATCGACGATTGGCTCCGATTCTTCGATCGGGACGCGTTTCCCGACAATCCTGACTGGGGGTCCTGCTACTGCCTGCACCCTCACACCGGCGACGCTCCTGAGCGTCCCTGGCGCGATGTGCGGGCCGACATGATCGAGCGCCTCCGGTCTGGCGCGACGCTCGGCTACCTCGCCTACGTCGACGGCCGGGTTGCGGGCTGGGTCAACGCGTCACGCCGATCGACGTACGCGAAGTACGGCGACGTCGATCGCGACGGCCCGGCGCCGGACAGCATCGTGGGCGTGTCCTGCTTCGTCATCGCCCCGCCCTACCGGCGGCATGGAGTCTCATCGGCGCTCCTGGATCGCGTCGTCGCCGACGGCGAGGCGCGCGGCGCGCAGTACATCGAGGGATACCCTCGCCGCGAAACCGACGGCGGGGACGCCGACGCCTTCTGCGGACCCCGCTCGATGTTCGACAGACGGAGCTTCGCGCCCACCGAGGAGCGCGGACACTACACGGTGGTACGCCGACCCGTCTGATCCAACGGTGCGCGCTCGTTTGCACAGCTGCCAACGACCGCTGCGTCGCGCGAACGCGGATCCCGATTCGGCGGCGGCTGCCCGACTCGCACCGCGGGCGGACCACACGGCCGTGGCGGGCGGAACAGGTCTCGGTGACGGCATCCCGCGCGATAACCGGTCCCGTACTCCGTCGAGAGTATGCGCATGTACACCGGCCGGCTCATGACACGACTCAGCCGGGCGAAGAGAATGGGCGTGCAGTGGTGCGTTCCGTCACAGGAGGGAAACGCCGATGAACTCGTCCGAAGCCTTGGTGCGTCGATCTCGGGAAGCGCTCAGTGCGCTCGCTCTTCAGTTCCTCCTGGGAATGGGCGCCAACCTCCTCGGCAGCCCAGACGAGAACTCGGGCGCAGCCCAGATAGTCGCGGGTGTCATCCTCGGTCTGCATGCGCTCGTGGGCATCGGAGTCATCATCGTCGCCGTGCGGGTGTGGCTGGTCGCTCGACGACAGGGCGTCGCACAACGTCCTGCCCTGTGGGCCTTCATCGTCATCATCCTGACGTTCCTCGCGGGGATCGGCACGATGGTGACCGACAGCGGCTGGATGTCATTCCTCATGTCGGTCGGATTCGTCGCGGCCGCCGCCCTCTACGTCAGGGTCGGCTTCATCGCGCTCGCTCCTGCGCGGTCATCCGCCGCAGGTTGAGCACATCCCGCGCAGGACCACCCCAGATCCGCGGAATTCCGTGGATCTCGCCCGCTGCCCACTACGCTCAACCTGTGCCCCACCGTTCGTCACCTACCGCCGACGCGGGCTCCAGGCACTTTCTCCGGGCCGTGCAATCGGCAATCGTGGCGACCCTTCCGGTGCTCGTCCTGCTGCTGATCCCGTCGTTCGTGCACGGCGGCGCGGGCGACCCGGCGCTCGCGGCTCTGGGCGGGCCGTGGATCAACGGACTGTTCCTGGCGGCGATCATCCTGATGCCCAAGATCAACGGCGCACTCGACCCCGAGGTGCCGGACTGGACCTCGTCCACCGCCATGGCCGCGACCGGGCGTGTGTGGCGCACGCGCGTGTGGTTCGCGATCCTGGCGGCCCTCGCACTGCTGGCCATCTTGGCGGCTGGGCAGACGGCCGCGTACTTCATCGGTCGGTTCTCCCCCGCGATCATCGACGGCGTGCTGGACTACGGCCGCTTCCTGGTGCAAGAGATGGTCGTGTACCTGTTCGGGTACGTCCTGTCGCTGGTGGCGTACACGCTGATCGTCCGCGCCCTCGTGCAGCCCGAGCCGAAGGTCCGCAAGCGCTGAGCAGAGGGATGCCGGCAACGCGGCATCCCTTCGCCCGGAACGACGAGCGGGACATCTGTGTCCGACCAGACGTCGTCGCCGGGAGCCTCGCCGAGTCCCGGGTCGAACATAGGCTGATGAATGTGACTGTTCGAGTGAGCGGCGTTGTTCAACGGAGCGTCTGGCCGAGCATCGTCAGCGATGATGCGCACGCGATTCGCGAATGGTTGATCGCTCTCGGATTTGCGGAGGATCTGCTCATCCCCGGTGATGACGAGAACACGATCCACCACTGTCAGATGGACTGGCCCGAAGGCGGGCGGGTGCTGCTCTCAAGCACGGGTGAGAGGCTCACGCCATGCAGGCCCGGCACGAGTTCGTTGCACGTTGTGACGGCGACCCCGGACGCCGTCATGGCCCGCGCACGTGTCCTCAAGGCGACCGTCGTGCATGAGCTCGTCGACCAGACGGATTACCTCTCGCGTGAGTTCACTGTTTCCGACCCCGACGGCAATCACTGGACTTTCGCCACCTTTGCGGGGTAGCTGCACGTGTCAGAGGGGTAGTGGGCGGTCGTCGACGACCTTCTTCATGACGAGGGTGGTGTTCAGGCGCTGAACGCCGGGCAGTGCGCTGAGCTGTTCGTCGTAGAGGTTCTGGAAGTGGGCGAGGTCGGCGGTGACGACGCGCAGGAGGTAGTCCGGGTCGCCGAAGAGCCGTTGCGCGAGGGTGATCTGCGGGATGGCGGTGACCGCCGCTTCGAACGCGGCGATCGTGGGCTTCGTCGCGTCGTGCATGGTGATGAAGACGAGGGTCTCGAACCCGAGGTTCACCTTGGCCGGGGCGATCGTCGCCCGGTATCCCTGGATCACGCCGGCGCGTTCCAGGTCCCGCATCCGACGGTGGGCCGGTGAGACGCTGAGCCCCACCCGCTGGGCGAGGTCGGTGATGGTGAGGCGGCCGTCGACCTGCAGCTGCGCAAGAATCTCCCGATCGATCGCATCCATGCCAGAGATTCTTGCACCGAACGCCCTGATCGCGATCACATTGAGGAACACCTTCGACGCGAAAGTTCCTAGAGTTGGCGCCGTCAAACAACGGGAGGCGGCATGGCTGGGATCGCGATCGCGGCGTTCTGGGGCACGTCGATCCTGTTCATCATCACCCCCGGAGCGGACTGGGCATACGCCATCACCGCGGGACTGCAGCGCCGAACAGTGCCCGCAGTGGCAGGACTGCTGACGGGCCACGCAGCCGCGACGCTGATCGTCGCGGCCGGGGTCGGTGCACTGGTGAACGGCCTGCCCGGCGCCCTCACCGTCCTGACCATTCGGCGGCTCCCTCTACCTGGTCTGGCTGGGCGTCTCCACCCTCGCGCACCCGACGACGGTGCATGGTGGCGGCGGCCAGCTGCAGGGGTCGGCTGCGACGTGGTGGTTCAAGGGATTCGGAGTGAGCGGACTGAACCCGAAGGTGTTCCTGCTGTTCCTGGCGATTCTGCCGCAGTTCACCGACCGCACCGCCGCCTGGCCGCTGCCCGTCCAGATCCTCACCCTCGGGCTCGTGCACATCGTGACTTGCGCCATCGTCTACCTCGTCGTCGGCTACGGGTCCGGGGCAGTCCTGCGCTCCCGCCCGACCGCGTCACGCATCGTCGGACGCATCTCCGGAGCGGCGATGATCGCCATCGGCGCCTTCCTCATCGTCGACCGGCTCCTGCTGTGACAGACACGCTCGTGCTCCGGTCGACACCGGGGCGCTCAGCGACCTGACTCTGCGAGGTAGGCAACCGCGGTGCAGGCGAACATCAGGAAGCCCGCGACAATCGGGACGTAGGCGGCGAGCCGGCGTCGGATCAGCAGGACAACGCTCACGGTGATCGAAACAGCGAGAATGCCGATCAATCCCAGTAGCAGCGCGAGGCTGATGATCGCGATCGACGCCTCGCAGTCTGAATCGCCTCCGCATTCCACGGTGTCCACGGACGCGGCCCAGTAGTTGAAGAACAAGAGCACCGGCAGCAAGAAGAGCAACCCGCCGTTCAGGAGCGATGTCCCGAGGACATTCATCTCCGATTCCTTCTCGGTCAGGCCGCGCTTGATGCCGTAACGAGCCAGCAACTCGCCAGCCTCGACCGCATCGTCGTCCACGGCCAAACAGTAGTCGCGAGAACAGAACTGGAACAGGGTCTGCCAGAACTGGACCGACCCACCGCCCGAGCACCTCGCCCGTCTTACGCGTCTGCTCCGAGAGAATGCCCGTCGGACCGGTGAGCACTCCACGGTCCGCCAGGCGCTCGAGGGTGCGGTCTGCTGACGAGCGGAGCCGGAACGCCGGCGGCAGGCCGACGGACACGGCCACCATTCCGCTGACCCAGACCCAATCCCATGCCCGAGGAACACCCCGGGTCGCGATTTGGACGAGCACGCTACAGATTCCGACGCTCACCAGGAACAACCAAGGATGCCGTGCGAGCCCGCTCTCCAGGCTTCCGATTGCGTTGAAAAGCCCGGGCTTTCGTGGGATGCCCGCTGATGGATGTCGACGCGCGCAATCGGCACATTGCGGAGCAGATGTCGCCCTCGCTGCCCAAGGGCGGTGACTGGTGACCGTGCCACGAGAATTCCACCTCTGGCCCGGCCTGGCCTTCGAAGCGTAGGGTCAGCGACATCGCTCCACGCGATGCCACGGGAGGGCTCACGATGACTGACCACGTTTACCGCGTTACCGAGATCGTCGGCACGTCACCTGATGGAGTGGATGCGGCGATCCGAAACGGGCTCTCTCGCGCATCGCAGACACTGCGCCACATCGACTGGTTCGAAGTCGTGTCCGTCCGGGGACACGTCGAGGACAACGAGGTTCATCACTTCCAGGTCACGATCAAGGTCGGTTTCCGTCTCGAAGACGGCTGAGGCGTTAGTCGCCCGGCACGTCGCCTTTCAGGCGAGCGGCCCGAAGAAGGCGCGCAGGTCGTCCGCCAGCACTTCGGGCATTTCCATCGCGGGGAAGTGCAGGCCGGCGTCGTGCTCGGCCGACCAGCCGTCATCGGGGAAGGGCAGGATCCGGCGGACCGTCGGGTCAGTCCCGAATACGGACATCCCTTGCGGAACGCTCGCGGGAGCGCCCCATTCGCGGGAGTGCGCCTGGTCGTACAGGGTGTGCGCCGCCGAGGCGCCCGCCCTCCCGAACCAGGCGACCGAGGTGAGCGTCAGGATCAGATCCGGGTCGAGCGGGATGTCGGTCCAGTCCTGGAGCTTCTCCGCGACCCAGGCGAGGAGGAACGTCGGAGAGTCGGTCAGTCCATATCCGATCGTCTGAGGCCGCGTGTTCTGGATCGCGAGGTAGCCCGACGTGTCGGTCCGGAACACCTCCATGCGGTCCAGGATGAGCCTGTCGACGGGGTCTTGCGGATCGAGGTTGTCGGCGAGGCCGGGCAGGAACGTCGCCGTGTTCGCCGCTGTCATGGGGTCTGTCACGACGTGTGCGCCCGTCACATGCTCGGGGTCGAAGGCGGCGACCATCCCTGACACGCCGGCTCCGACATCCCCTCCGTGCACGCCGTACCGGCCGTAGTCCAGTCGGCGCATGAGCTCGACCCACGCTCGCGCGGTGCGCCCCATCGCCCAGCCCGCTCCGCCCAGCGGCGTCGAGAAGCCGTACCCCGGCAGCGACGGAGCGACGACGTGGAACGCCGGCCCCGACTCCGGCTCGGTGAGCAGTTCGATCAGACGCGCGAACTCGACGTTCGAGCTCGGAAATCCGTGCGTGACGAGCAGCGCCGCGGCATCCGGGCGCGATGAGCGTGCGTGGAAGAAATGGATGCGCTGCCCATCGATGTCGGTCGTGAACTGCGGGATTCCGTTGAGGCGAGCCTCGTGCGCACGCCAGTCGTAGCCGGCGCCCCAATGATCGGCGAGTGCGCGGAGCTCGGACGAGCGGATGCCGCGTTCCCGGCCGGGCGCCGGTGACTCGTCCGCCCAACGCGTCCGTTCGATCCGGTTGCGCAGGTCGTCGAGTTCGGCGTCATCGATCTCGATGCGGAAAGGCTGGATATCGTCCATCGGTCGCTCCTCGTTCTGCGTATCGGCGCTTCCCGCGTCGACGTCGATCGACGGTATCGAGAGATGCGGAACAGTTCTTTCCGCGATTCGTGAGATGGTGACTTCGTGCTCGAGACTTCGGCGAGACTCCTCCGCCTCCTCTCCTTGCTCCAGGTGCGCCGCGACTGGTCGGGCGCCGAACTCGCGTCGCGACTCGATGTCACGACCCGTACGGTGCGCAACGACGTCGACCGATTGCGCCGACTGGGCTACCCCGTCGATGCCGCGCCGGGGGTCGCGGGCGGGTACCGCCTGGGAGAGTCGGCGACGATGCCTCCGATGCTTCTCGAGGACGACGAGGCGGTCGCGATCGCGATTGCGCTGCGGTCGGCCGCGGCATCGGCTCAAGGGGTGGGCGAGGCATCCGTGCGCGCGCTGCTCAAGCTCCAGCGGATCCTGCCGTCGCGCCTCCGCGAGCGCCTCGAGTCGTTCCGCGTCGCGACCCTTGCGCTGCCGGGGAGCGGAACGGATGCCGATCCCGACGTGCTCGTGACGATCGCGGCCGCGGTGCGCAATGCGGAGCGGCTCCGCTTCGACTATGCGTCCCATTCCGGGTCACCGTCGCGCCGCGACGTCGAACCGTATCGGCTCATCGCGGGAAGCGGCCGCTGGTACCTGTTCGCGTGGGACACGGAACGTGGCGCGTGGCGCACCTTCCGCGTCGACCGAGCGCGCCTGCACCTTCCGGTCGGCCCGCGCTTCACCCCCAAGCCGTTGCCGTCCGACGACGTCATCGCCGAACATGTCGCTCGGGGCATAGGACGCGCGACCTGGCGGTTCCGTGCGCGGGTCGTCGTGCACGCACCGGCCGATCACGTCCGCCAGCGCATCCCGGTGCCGCTCACCGTCACCGAGCACGCTCGGGATCGCTGCGAGATCATGGTCGGGTCGGACGACCCGCGCACGCTCGCGCTCTACCTCGGGATGTTGGACGCCGAGTTCGACGTCATCGACGCGCCGGAGCTCGTCATCGCGCTGCGCGACCTCGCGGCACGCTTCGAACGCGCGGCCGGAGCCGACGCGTGAGTCTGCCGGCGTGTCGAGTCGTGCGCGTCCCGAGCTGTTCGGACCGTCTCGGCGGGCATAGGCTCCGGGCATGGCACGGCAGATCATCACGACGCTGGACGCGCCGCGTGCCTCGCTGTTCAGTCAGGGCGTCCGGGTCGACTCGACGCCCGGAACCCTGGTGTCGATCACACTGACGGCGCACGTCGTGGACTGACCGGAGCGAGATCCCTATGACGATCACACCGATCGATGTCGCGCCCGACGGCGACTTCGAGGGGTACCTGCACGGCTCGCAGGTGAGCATCATTCGGGAGCATTCATCACGGCCCGGCTCCGGGCCGCGGCTGCACCGCCATCCGTACACGGAGACGTTTCTGATCCACGAGGGCGCCGCCCTGTTCACCGTGAGCGGCGAGCAACTGGTCGGGGTCGGTGGGCAGATACTCGTCGTGCCGCAGCTCGTGGCGCACCGATTCGAGGTGCTCGACCGCGGCATCTACGTCGCAACGCACATCCACGCGAGTGAACGCTTCATCACCGAATGGCTCGAGTGATCATGCAAGCCGCGGGGGGCTGACGAACGAGCAGACATGGGGCTAGCCTCGGGCGAATGGTGAGCAGCGACTACTGGGATGCCGAGACCGCGCAGCGCTACGACACGTCGTCGAGCGACATGTTCGCACCGGACGTGCTCGGGCCGGCAGTCGACTTCCTGACGGCGCTCGCGGGCGACGGGGCTGCGTTGGAGTTCGCGGTGGGAACGGGCCGCGTCGCCATTCCCCTCGCGACCCGCGGCGTCACCGTCGCGGGCATCGAGCTGTCACAGCCGATGGTCGACCAGCTGTACGCGAAGATCTCCACCGATCGGATCGCCGTCGCGGTCGGCGACATGGCGACGACCAGGGTCGACGGCGAGTTCTCGCTCGTGTATCTCGTGTGGAACAGCATCGGCAACCTGCGCACTCAAGACGAGCAGGTTGCCTGCTTCCAGAACGCGGCCGACCACCTCGCTCCCGGCGGGCGGTTCGTGATCGAGCTGTGGGTGCCGCCTTTGCGGCGATTCCCGCCGGGGCAGGCGGCTGTTCCGTTCGACGTGACCGATCATCACCTCGGCTTCGACACGATGGACCTCGTCACGCAGCAAGGAACCTCGCACCACTACACGCATGAGGACGGCGGCTCGGTGCGGTACAGCACAAGCAACTTCCGCTTCATCTGGCCGGCGGAGTGCGATCTCATGGCGCGACTGGCGGGGCTTGAGTTCGAGGCGCGGTACGAGGACTGGAATCGGAATCCGTTCACCTCCGACAGCGCAAGTCACGTGTCGGTGTGGCGCAAGCCGTGAGCTGAGCCCGCGCCATTGCAAGCGGCGACGGCGCTGAGCTCCTACCTGTCGGCCAGTGCGGAAGACGATTCCGCGCGCCACGCCGCGCCGAGGGATTCAGGCATTCGCACGGATCCCCTCGCCCATCTCGTCGAGCTGCGCGACGATCTCGTGGGGGCTGCGCTCGCCGATCTGCTTCTGCAGCATCGGTGTGTGGTCCATGACGAAGTCACGCAGCGGCCGCAGCGGCGCCGGAGCGTGGTGGAAGACCTTGCCGAGGATGTACGCCTGCTGCACCTGCATCGTGGTGTGCGGGATGCGCTTGTCGTCGTAGACATCCAGGGCGGCCGTGACGGCGGCCGTGTCGGCCAGGTCGATGCCGGCGAGCAGCTGTCCGAGGAAGTAGCCGTCGCCGATCGACATCCCGGCACCGTACGCGGCATACGGGGATGTCGCGTGGGCGGCGTCGCCCGCGAGCGTGATCCGGCCCTTCGACCACTTCTTGAGCGGCTTGCGATCGCGGATCACCCACCGTTGCACATGGTCGTCCGTCGTCCCTTCGATCAAGCCCGTCAACGGCGAACCGAAGTCTCGCCGAGCGAGCGCCAGTGCGTGCGATCGGAGGTCGGCGGGCGCCGGCGCATCGGGATCGCAGGCCTCGAGCGTCCACCACTGGAAGCCCGTTCGACCGTCGCTGCGGATCGCGGTGTACGACCCTTGCACCGTGCGGGAGTGCGCGATGATCGCTTCGCCGTGCTCGGCACCCGGGACGTCCTCGAAGGTGTAGCCGCCGATGATGTGGAGCTTGTGCTCGCGTTTCGGCGAGGCGCCCCAGAGGTGCGCGCGCACCATCGAGTCGATCCCGTCGGCCCCGATCAGCAACGGCGTCCGCCGCGTCGTGCCATCCTTCATGGTCAGTTCCACGTGGTCGCCGCGATCGGAGATACCCGTGACCTCCTGGTTCACCTGCAGCACTCCGGGCGGCAGGGCGGCCAGCATCCGGCGATAGAGATCAGGGCGCAGCATCCCGATGAATCCGCCGCCGAACTCGTCGACCACTGCCTGAGGGATCTCGATGTCCGCGCGGACGTGACCCTGAGCGGTGCGGAACGTGGAGTGGCAAGGTGCGCCGAGATCGTCGACATCGACGCCCATCAGGCTCAGCGCCTTGATGGGAGGCGGCCAGAGGTTGAGGATGTTGCCGGCGGGACGCGCCTCCCGGTAACGCTCCAGGATGACGACGTCGTGCCCGGCGGTGTGGAGCGCCAGAGCGCTCGCCATTCCTGCCGGACCACCACCGAGAACGACGATCGAGTGTGCGTCGGATGCCATGGCTGTACTCCTCGTCGAGTTGCTCCTCATGCGAGCGCGTCGCTCGCCGATGACCAAACTGTAAGACGCTTATAGTTATAAGGGAACGGCAGCTGGCTGATTCAACACATCGACGGCAGTGATGACGCAGGACGAGAGGACCGGAGCGGAATGACGGATGCCGCGACCCCCCTGGTTCGGCCGCCCCAGCAGGAGCGGAGCAGGGCAGCATGGACGCGAGCGCTCGACGCCGGCTGCGCCCTGCTGGAGGCCGGCGGCATCGACGCCGTCACCGTCACCGACGTCTGTCGATTGAGCAGGATGTCTCCGCCGTCGCTCTACGCGCGCGTCGACGGGCGGGCCGGCCTGATCGCAGCGATCTATGAACACGGGATGCGTCGCGTGCGCGCTCTCGAAGACAGCCTCCTCACGCCCGTCGACCCCGAGGACGCATCGGTCGAGCAGCGCGTACGACACGTCGCTACGGCCATGACAGAGCTGTTCCGACGGGAGCAGCACCTGCTGCGCGCCGTCATCGGCTCATCCGTTCAGGACACACGCATTCACAGCCGCGGCGTCGAGGAGGCGCTCCGCGTGCAGGCGGCGATGATGCGAGTGCTCAACCTTCCTGAAGACGCGGGACACGACATCGCGGCGATGATCTTCGCGGAACTCGTCGTCAACACCGTCTATGGAGGCGAGTTCACCGCCGACCCGCCCGCCGACGACGACGTCTTCGTTGCTCGCCTCATCCGCATGGGCGTCGCCCGCGCACGACAGTGATCGCACCACGGACGCGCCACGCACCGTTCACGACCTGCCGCCTCCGCGCATTGCCCGCATCCGGATGCCGATCGGCGGTCAACCGTGCGCCCAGCCGCTCCACTTCGTCACCTGGACCATGATGACGGGGCCGCGATGCTCGGCGTGGCGGTATTGCTCATACTTGTCGTCGAGAGCCTTCCACGCGCGTTCCCATGACCGACCATGCTCGGCGATGGATGCGATCCCATCGGCGCGGACCCACCACAGTCGGCTCCAGTCCTCGTCGTATCGGTCCCAGCAGATGGCGACGCGTGGATCGTTCCGGATGTTGCTCAGACGCCGCAGGTCAAGGGTGGTCTTCGGCTTGTCGTCGATGCCGATGACGATGAAACCCTCCGCGACGGCGAACGTCACCGGCACAAGGTGTGGACCGCGATCCGGCGATACGGTTGCGAGCCTGCCGACGCGCTCCCCCAGCGCCAGGCTTCTGGACTTCTGAGCGGTATGCCTCACGCGGCCATCCTGCCTCTTACGCGCCGCGAAACCCGCCCCCTCTGTCGAGCAACCCTCGGGATTCCCTGGGCCCGTCATCTGCCCAGGCGCTTGAAAGACGGATGCGGCGGGCGCACAGTGGAAGGAGAGAGGGGGTCCTATGCGGGACTGGATGACTTACCCGGATGTCGTGCCGATCCTCTCCCCTGGCCGGCACCGTTCGCCGCGGCGCGGGGCGTGCTTCATGGAATTCGCGTCGTACCTGGCCGGAGAACGCTGGAGCGACCATCCCGCGTGTACGCACGGCACCCTCGCGCAGCTCGCACGGATGGTGAACGACCGGACGAGCGACGTCGGCCGCGCCAGGCTCGCGCCGCTCATTCCGTCCGTCGTCGGCCTGACAAGTGACGACCCGCTGCTCGATGTCCTGCTCGCCGTGCGAGCCGCCAGCACCGCCCTGCCCATCGCTGCCGAGGAGCGCCAGCATTCACAGGCGGTGGGGCTGCGCGTCGCCCTCAGGGCGCTCGGGGAACGGGAGGACGAGCTCGCCTCGGAGTCGCGCGAGCTGGCCGAGGCCGCCCTCCGCGCGACCCCCGCCGCCGATGCCTGGGCCATCCAGTTCATCGAGAAAGTCGGCCCGGGCCGCCCGGGCATGACCGCGCGGCAGTGCCGGGATCTCGTGAGCGGTGCCGTGGATGGGATCGCGCGGGCGTGCGATGGCGACCCCGACGAACGACTCGTCGCCCTGCTCACCGCCGCCGTATCGGACGCTGCACGCTTTGTGGGCAGGACACTTGAGTCGGCGGATGTGGATGCCAACGCCGACGTCCCCGTCATCGTTTAGGCGATAGCCGAAGCGAACCTTGGCGACGGCAAACCCCCAGCGTCATCGGGGAGACGGTAACCGCCGCTGTCGTTCGGGTTTCCGTCGGGTTACATTTCCGAGCCGCCGGCAGATCGTCGGCTACTGTGACGCGTGCACACTCGGGGCAGCGTGGCAAGGCCCCGGGGTGAGGACCCCAAGCATCCCGGAGGCCGGTCGGTCAAGGCCCCAAGACTTGACCAACCCCCGCAGTCCTTTCCTGCCCACGTCGGGGGACGTCGGCAGACCGTGTGCGGCCGCCCTCCCGCAGTCCCGGCTGCCCGCAGCCGTGCGGACGCGGGAGGGCGGTCCCACAAGCGGGTGGAACGCCCCGCAGGCTAGAACCGAGAGGGCCTCCAGCCGCCCAAGACCGGGGCGCCCACTCGCGCAAGCGTACCCGAATGGGACCGTTCGCTACTGCGGGCCCTTGAGGCGCCCCGCGGGAGCAGGCCTTCCNGCGGGTGGAACGCCCCGCAGGCTAGAACCGAGAGGGCCTCCAGCCGCCCAAGACCGGGGCGCCCACTCGCGCAAGCGTACCCGAATGGGACCGTTCGCTACTGCGGGCCCTTGAGGCGCCCCGCGGGAGCAGGCCTTCCGCCGCCGGGACTGTGGTTCTACCATCTTGTGCGTCATGACCGATCCCGCGGATGGCGGAGGAGACGGAGTTGCGATGAACGACAACGAGCCGGTCGGGATCACGGACGAAGACGTCGAGCGGGCTGTGAGCAGGCTGGGGGACGCGCCTTTCACGGCACGATTCGTACGGACCGATTGCCAGGCCGAGACGCCGGCGTGGCTGACCGAGGCGGGAGAGCCGATCCGGGACCACGTCAGCGGGCTCCGCGAGTCCTTCAAGGGCGAGGTAGCCGGCTACGGCGTACGCGATCTCGAGGGGACAACGTTCGCGAAGACTGTTGGTGACACGCGACTGATCGCTGCCGCCGGCCGCATCTTCGAGCCCTACGTGCCCACGGCATCGGACCTGCTGCACGTGTATGGTCCCGACCGGGATGGTACGAAGGACTGGCGGCGATACTACCGCTACGCGTGGCGGCAGGAGGGCCCGCACGGGACCATCTACTCCACCGAGGACGACATCATCAGGCGAGGTCGGCTGATGAGCATTACCGACTCCTACTCGGGCCAGAGCTCGTACATGATCGCCGGCGCGGGCATGTTCTACGTGCCGGCGTGGGGCGATGCCAACGTCACCGTGCATCCGTACGTGCAATGGCAGACAGAATCGAGCTTCACCGGCCAGCAGACTCCCGCGACATCTAAGGCGCTGCTCGGCATCTATGTCGAGAGCTGGTCGCGCACCAGCGGGGCAGGCTATGTCGCAGACCGAGATCAGCCGATCACCGTCTACTCGCAGAGCTCGAGTGGATACGCCGTTGACGTGGCCGCGGGCGGCGCGGCCACTCAAGACGATGGACTGACCACCACGTTCGTGGCGACACCCTCTCGGAAATACCACATCTTCGTGTACACCTACGGCGAGACGACCGCATCCTCCGAGCACGAGAAGAACAATTTCCGGTACGTCAACATCGACATAGATGCGACGGTCCCGTACGTGCTGGTGCAGGAGGAGCTGCTGTAGTCGGGTGATGGCCACACCATCCACGCAGCGCCAGTACGATGCGGGGATGCCGTTGCTCCGAGCCGTCGTCATCCAGGGGCTCGGCGCGATCGCCGTGTTGGCCGCTGCTGGGCGGGGGATGCGGCTCCTCGGCGGCGACGACCCCTACGAGGACAGGGCCGTGCGTGCGCTCCAGGACCGGTTCGGCCACCGGCCGGGCGACGGCGACACCGCCGTCGCTACTGAGCCTGCGAACCCGACCGGGCCGCGCGAGCCGATCGACCGGGTCACCGAGGCGCTCTCGTGGTGCTCCGGCGTGCCGCAGACCATCGCGAACGCGGCGATCTGGTGCGGCGTCACCTGGCTCTTGACGCGCGACCGGCGCTCGGCGGTCGCCCCCGCCGCGGTGCTCGCCCTCGAGACCTCCTGCTTCCTCGCATCCGCGGCACTCGTGGGACGGCCACGACCCCAGTCGGTGTGGCGCCCCGAGCATCCGCACGCTACGTCGTCGTTCCCCTCCGGGCACACGGCGGGAGCCTTCGCGCTCTACGGCACGCTCGCCGACCTGCTCGATCGCCACGGCGCCCGTGGCGCGCGGCTCCTCGGTCCCCTCCTTCGGTACGGGATCCCCGGAGCGATCGCGTTCTCGCGTGTCTACCGCGGCCAGCACCACATCTCAGACACCGTCGCAGGCGCCATGCTGGGACGGTGGAGCGCCGCTGTCACGCGGCGGGAGCTGATCTCGCCATAGGCGGGCGCGACGCCCCGCCCGACGGCAGGGCGTGACCGGAGGCCGCTCCCGCGACCCCCGGCCACCTCCCCGCTGGTCGGTGCCTAGCCCTTCACAGCGGGCTTGAGCAGGCCCAGCAGGCCGTCCGACTCGCCGTTCGGCCCCGCGCTGAACCACACCGAGTCGGTACCACCGGCAACCTGCGTGCCGACGGTCAGGCCCCAGAGGCCGTCGATCTCCAGCGGTCCGCCGGAAGCACCGCGGATGAGTCCGAGGACCGCGCCGGTCTGCGGGTCGAACACGTGGATCCGCCCGTCACCGAAGTTCCCGACGAGCAGGTCGCCGCCGAACTGACCGAAGCTCGCGGGTGCGAGCGTCATGCCCCACGGCGAGTTGAGCACGCCGTGTGTCGCGAACCGCTTCACGAAGTCACCGCCCGTCGTGTAGACGTCGATGAACCCGTGGGCCGGCCCCGCGACGTCGTCCTCCAACGCCGCGTCCTGCTTGGCATATGTCACGAACACCTGGCCGTTGATCTCAGCCACGTTGAACGGCGCGTAGCCGGCGGGCAGGTTCGAGTCGTGGAACATCGAGGGCGTGGACACGAGGGTCCACGACGAGTTCCACGCGTCGATCCGGTTGGCCCGGAAGTTCGCTGCGAGCAGCAGCGCTCCGGTCGGGCTCTGCACCAGCGCGAGGCCCTTGAAGACCGAGTCGGGCATCTGCCCGCCGACCTGTGTGGCTGCGGCACCTCCGGCCCATGCGGAGATGAAGCCGTCCTCGCCGGCGAAGATGAACCGTGCCGGTGTGGTGGTCCCGGGCACGTTGAACCCCGAACCGTTGCTGTTGAACACCTGGCCTGTCGGGGCCCCGCCCGGGATGGCGACCGAGAGCACCTTGGTCACCGGGCTGCCGGCCACATCCGTCCGGTAGAGCGTCGTCTGATCGGATCCGTTGTCCGAGACCCAGATGGGCGTGTTGGGCCCGTGCGACATGCCCCACGCGTTGACGAGCGCCGGATCGGTGAGCGCGGCGACACCCGGCTGGTTGGACACGAGGTTGATCTGCTGAAATGTGCCCGTTCCGGCCGCGTTCGCCGGTCCGGCGACCGCGACGACCAGTGCCAGCGCTAGGCCGGCGGCTCCCCGGGCGATGGTTCCTTTGGCAACCATGACATGAGCCTCCTCACGATTCGGCCTGCAACGGCGCAGACCCCTCCCCGCTCACACGAGGTGGAGGCCGCCGAGGTTCACGCTGTGGCGGTTCTCTCACGGAACGGCCCCGGTCGCGGGCTTACGAGCACTGCGCAGATGCGGATCCTCCGTATACGGGAGGCGGCTCACAGCGGAGCGCGGGTGACGGTTCGAGAGGAGAATGCGGATACCGAGCGGAGCGGAGTGGCGGATGGGTGCGACAGTGCTGTACATGTCGATGTCGCTGGATGGCTTCATCGCGGGCCCGAACGAGTCTGACGACAACGGGCTGGGAGATGGTGGCGAGCGGCTGCACGAGTGGGTTTTCCCGCCCGAAGGCGACGTCAATGCACAGGTCGTGGACGAGTTCATGTCCACCGGCGCCGTCGTCGCGGGCCGCGGAACGTTCGAACCGGCCGAAGGGTGGCACGGCGATCATCACGACGGCGTGCCGATCTGGGTACTGAGCCGCCGTCCGATCCCTGCCTGGGCGAGCACCATGCCCGCGGTGCACTACACGAACGACATCAGCGACGCGTTCACTTCGGCTCGAGCGGCGGCCGGCGAACGAAACGTTTTGGTGCACGGCGCCGCCACGGCGCAACGCGCGCTCGCCGCCGGACTGCTCGATGAGATCCAGATCCACCTCGTGCCTGTGCTGTTCGGGACTGGACGCCGGCTCTTCGATGATCTCGGGTCCCCGCGCCGGGAGCTCGAGAGGATCAGCGTCCTCAACGGTGAGGGTGGTGTCACCCACCTCCGCTACCGAGTCCTCTCTTGACCGGATGCCGTCGCCCGCCGGCGCAGTTCCCCGCTGAGTGGGTGAGGTGAGGCGATATCCTCCTCGAGGACGAGGCGCGTGGCACGCGAACGCAGTACTTTCGCGACGTGAGACGCCTTCGCCTTCTCGTGCGGCGCCACGGATTCGACGTTCTGATCGTTGTATCCGCCGCGGCGGCCATGCTCGAGGTTGTCGTCAAGCATCCGGAATCGGGCGCTCCACCGGAGGTCCTCTGGTTCCGCATCGTCGCGATCGGGCTCATCGTTCTTCCGCTGTTCGCGCGGCAGCGTTTCCCCATCGGCGCTCCGATCGCGTATTGGACATTGGGGGTCGCCGTCTCGTTCGTCGACGGCCAGTTGATTCCGCTCACCACCGGCCTGTTCATTCTCACGATGGCGGTCTCGTTCCTTCTCGGCAGCGAGCGGAACGTCTGGAAGGCACGACTGGGCCTCGCGGTCGTCGTCGGCGGTGCCGCTGTCGTGGTGTACAACCTGACGACGCACTCGCCGACCCAGCTTCTGTTCATCCCGGCGCTGTTCGGGGTGTGCTGGTTCCTCGGATTCGCCGTACGGCAACGGGCAGACCTGGCGGCGGCGGCCGAGGAGCGCGCCGCGCAGGCCGAACGGGACCGCCAGTCCTCGGCACGGATCGCGGTCGCTGAGGAGCGGGCGCGGATCGCCCGGGAGTTGCACGACATCGTCGCGCACGCCGTGAGCGTCATGGTGCTCCACACCGGTGCGGTTCGGCACCGACTTCCCGACGCATTCCCAGATGAGAAGGAAGCACTGCGCGAAGTCGAGGAGACGGGGAGGAGGGCGCTGTCCGAGATGCGGCAATTGCTCGGAGCGCTGCGCGGCGACGACGAGGCGCCGGAGCTCAGGCCTCAGTCGGGTCTGGCCGGGCTCGAAGCACTCCTGGATGAGATCCGCCGAGCCGGCCTCCCCGTCGCGCTCGAAACCCACGGGGAGCCCGTCGCGCTCCCCGGACCGATCGACCTCGCCGCCTACCGGATCGCACAGGAGGGTCTCACGAACGCCCTCAAACACGCGCACGCACGCCGCGCCGACGTCTCGATCGCCTACTCGCCCGAGGAACTCCTGGTGCAGGTTCTCGACGACGGGGATGGGCCGAAGCCGAGCGACGGACTCGGACACGGCCTGATCGGCATCCGGGAGCGCGTCAAGATCTATGGCGGAGAGCTCGTGGCCGGCCCGGGTCCGCAAGGGGGCTTCGTACTCAGCGCCCGACTCCCGCTGGACCGGTGATGGGGTCGTCCTCGAAGAGATGACTCCGATAAGCCAGGACGATCGCCTGCGCCCGATCGCGAAGCTCGAGCTTCTGCAGCACGCGGGTCACATGAGTCTTCACCGTGGTCTCGCTGATGAAGAGCGCCTTCCCGATCTCCGCATTGGAGAGTCCGCGCGCGAGCAGCTCCAACACGTTCAGCTCCCGGGCGGTGAGTGTGCCGACGGCCGGAGGCGGCGGGTCGCGATGCAGCCGGGTGAAGTGCCGGATGACGTTCTTCGTGACCGATGGGGATAGGAGGGCCTCTCCTGCGGCGATAGTCCGGACCGCCGCGATCAGCTGCTCTGGCGGGTCATCCTTGAGGACGAAGCCGCTCGCCCCGGCACGCAGCGCCTCGTAAACGTACTCGTCGAGGTTGAAGGTGGTCAGGATGAGGATGCGCGCACTCGGATCGGTCGCGAGGATACGCCGTGTCGCCTCCAGCCCGTCCAGCTCCGGCATCCGGATGTCCATCAGTACGACGTCCGGCGCGAATCGGGCCGCGTGAGCGATCGCCTGCAGGCCGTTGCCTGCTTCGGCGACGACCTCGATGTCCGGTTCGCCGGACAGCAGCATCCGCAGCCCCGCCCGCACCATGGATTGATCGTCCACGAGCAGCGCACGGATGGTCATCGCCCCATGTTCTCGCCGCCGACGGCCGAGGACAACATCCTCGCGGCGCCATCGCCTCCTCCGAAAGGACGACCGGTTCTCGTCGAATCGTGCTGCTCCCTTCGAGGCCATCGGCGGACGCGGCCCTCTGGGGCGGTCCATAGCGTGAGGCCATCACCTCCACCGATCACGCTGAGCCCGGTGTGGGCTGCAGCGTGACAAGCATTCGAAGGAGTCCATCGTGACCGAGATCTTGCAAGGATCCCTCCGCAGAACTCGCCCCGTCGCCCAGAGCGCACCGGTGCCGAAGCCGATTCGGCAGTACTCGCTGCCTCAGATCCTGGGGGTCTGGGCGGGAGCCGCCCTGCCGATGGCCGTGCTGGCTTGGGTCGTGGCGCCGTGGCTCGCATCGATGCTTCCCGGCCCTGCGGCCTGGCCCCAGGCCATCCTGCTCACCCTTACCGCAGGTCTGATCTGGCAGTTCGCGCTGGTGCTGATCCTGGTCCGCCGCGAGCAGGGCACGCTCCGCTGGTCGGTGCTCAAGGAAGCGCTCTGGCTGCGGGCACCACGGAGTCCCAAGACCGGACGCAAGGGCGGGGTGCTGTGGCTCCTTCTGATTCCGCTCACGCTCCTCGTCTACGGCAGGGAGATGCTTCCCAAGCTCCCCGCCCCGGCGGGACGGGATCTCGGGGACTTCCTGCAGTCCGCGGTCGGGCAGGATTTCTTCTCCGGCAACTGGACCTGGTTCGCATTGACGCTGGTGATGTTCGCGTTCAACACCGTTCTCGGTGAGGAGCTGCTGTTCCGCGGACTGCTGCTCCCCCGGATGCAGGGGGTGTTCGGCCGAGGCGACTGGCTCGCGAACGGCGTCCTGTTCGCGCTGTACCACCTGCACGTGCCGTGGGCGATCCCGGGACGGCTCGTCAACGCGTTCATCCTGTCGTGGCCGTCGCGTCGCTACCAGAGCGCCCTCCTGGGCATCCTCGCTCACAGCTCGCAGAGCGTCGTGTTCGCCGCGCTCCTCCTCTTGCTCGTGCTCAAGTGATCCGCGCGGGATGCTGATTGCCGAGGGCATCCCGGAGAGCCTGCTCATGCTGGAGGGCGCCGAGTCGCTGGTCCTCGAGGTACGGTCGGGTCGCCGCGATACAGGCGCGCTTGCCAACCGTCGACACCACGACCATGAGCACGCCGAGCACGATCAGGATCGCCCCGAACACTGCCACGCCCGTCACACAGGCGGCGATGCCGGTGACGATCCCCAGCGTGGTCGCGAGCGAGGTGACGAGGGAGTAGTTCTCCGCTCGCCGGCGGAGCCGCCGGATCTCAACCTCAGCGTCCATCCAAGTGAGTGCTCTGCCCATG
The DNA here is from genome assembly GCF_044325405.1 of Microbacterium alkaliflavum. Lineage (NCBI taxonomy): Bacteria > Bacillati > Actinomycetota > Actinomycetes > Micrococcales > Microbacteriaceae > Microbacterium > Microbacterium alkaliflavum. Next base: position 22,111 of record NZ_JBIQWL010000019.1, read on the forward strand.
CGTGTTCCGTGATTCAAGTCGTCCCGATGTGCCAGGTGTCTCCATTCGGGTTCTAACGCATTCTAAACCTGGATGTCTGAGTGTTCTATGAGATCCCTAAGGACTGTGAATAACGCGAATCCGCGACCGGTGACCCGGCTGCGACGAAAACACCCCGGTCGTAGGCTGATGGTCGCGATCACTTCGATTGCAGCAGCTTGGGTCCGCGCGAGGGGGACCGCCGTGATCTTGACAGGCGCTCTGCCGCTGGGGCTCTCGTTGACGCTGTTCGTCGGCGGATTCGTCCTTGCCTCTTGCCTGATCGTCGTCGCGTTGAGGCCCGTCGTGCGCAGGCATGTCGACGACCCCGCGCAGTGGGACCGCGTCCTGGGCCACGTGATCGGCTCCTTCGGCGTCTTCTTCGGCATCCTGCTGGCGCTCGTCGCGGTGTCCGTCTATCAGAACTACACCGCTGCAAGGCAGGCGGCGCTCAGGGAGGCGGGTCAGATCACCGCGCTGTACCGCGGCACGACGGGCCTGCCTGAGCAGGTCGGGGGGCCGATTCAGGACACCCTCAAGGAGTATCTGCGGGTTGTGATCGAGGAGGACTGGCCCAACCAACGGCGCGGAGCGCTTCCTGAGGCCAGCACTGCGATCGTCGACGAACTCGAGCGGCAGATCTACGCCTACGAACCGGTCGGACCGCAGCAGGCCGCCGAGTTCTCGCAGCTTCTCAGTACCTTCGACGATTTCGTCAAGACCCGTCGCGAGCGCATCGACGCGACGGTTCTCGAGTTGCCGACGCTGTTCTGGGTGGCGATCTGGGTCGGCGCCGCAGTGAACGCCGTCCTCATCGGCCTCATCATCGTGAAAAGCCGACGATTGCACCTTGTCATGGCCGGGATGCTGGCATTGTTCATCGGACTCGTGATATTCGCGACGGCGGACATGGACCGGCCGTACCAGGGATCGATCTCCGTGGGTCCGGGCCCGTTCGAGCGCGTGATGGACCAACTCGAACACCGGTCCGACCCCTAGGCGAGTGTCGGACCGGCGACCTACCGCCCGCCGGTCCGACACTCCATTCACGCGGGGGTGTCGTTGACCATCCCTGGCGTGACCTGACACGCTCGTGTGACCGTCTCGGAGAGGAGCGACCGCTGAGCGAATCTCCGGCGAAGATCTTCGCCCGCCTCAGCACTCGGGAGCGACCGGACCTCGCCTCCGCACGAGTGCAGCGCGCCGTCGTGCTCGGAGGCAGCGTCGCGGGTCTGCTGGCCGCGCGGGTGCTCGCCGACCACGCCGATGAAGTCGTCGTCGTCGAGCGGGATGAGGATGCGGACGAGGTCGAACGCCGCGGTGTTCCGCAACGGCTTCAGGTGCACGCACTGCTGCCCGGCGGACGTGCGCAGATCGAGCGGTGGTTCCCGGGGTTCGGGCGGGAGGCGGTCGAGCATGGCGCGGTTGCGTCCGCGGCGCACCAGAGCGAGCAGTGGGTCGACGACGTGCGGTCGGTGCGCGCGCCGAACGTGGTGCTGCTCAACGGCAGCCGGACCTTCATCGAAGCACTGCTCCGCCGGCGCACCCTGGCACTGTCGAACGTGCGGGTGCTGCCGGGAGCGGCGACCGGGCTGATGTATCGCGATGGGCGGGTCAGCGGCGTCCGGATATCGGCCGCGGACGACGAGAGCGTCGTGCCGGCCGAGTTCGTCGTGGATGCCATGGGCCGGTCCAGCCGACTGGCGGCCTGGTTGGAGCGCGACGGGTGGGAACCGCCGCCGCTGGAGCGCATGCGGATCGACGTGAACTACGCCACCGCCTACTTCGCTCGCTCCGCGGGCGAGCCGAGGGTCGCCGCGGCGACCTCCCGCGTCTCCCCCGGTTACCCGAAGAAGACGCTCGCGGCCCTCACCGCCGTCGAGAACGGCCGATGGATGCTTCTGCAGATGACATACGGCGAGGATCGGCCGCCCCAGGACTGGGACGGATTCCTGGCCCGTTGCGCCGACCTCCCTCCGATCTTCGCGGAGGTCGCACGCAACCAGCCGATCGGAGAGGTGCACGCCTTCCGGCTTGCTGAGGCGCGACGGCGCCGGTACGACCGGGTGGATCGCCTCCCGGGTGGGCTGGTCAGCGTCGGGGACGCCGTCGCGTCCTTCAACCCGATCTACGGCCAGGGTATGTCCGCGGCCGCACTGCACGCGTCATGCCTCTCGGAATACCTGTGCGGCACGTCGGATGCGACCAACGTGGCGACGCGCTTCTTCGAATTGCAGAAGGTCGTCGTGGATGCCGCGTGGGACCTGTCCACCCAGAGCGACGCCCAGCGGCTCGACACCGGCCGGCCCCCGCTGCCGATCCGGTTGCAGCGCGCGCTGGTCGATCAGGTCCTCGCCGCCGCCATAGTGGACGTACCGGTCGCGACGGCGTTCAACGAGGTGGCGTTCATGAACGCGCACCCGAGCACGCTCGCGGCGCCCTCGGTCGTGCTCAGGTCTCTCGCCGCGAACATGCGCACCCGTGCGCAGGCGGCGCGAAGAAGGGGAACGCGGATCACTTCGGACGCCACGGCGTGAGGAACTCCTCAACGGTCGGCGAGGCGAGATCGGACCGGGCGTGGTGAGCAGAACGGTCGCGGTGAAGAGTGCCCTTTCGGGTGGGGCTGGAGTACCCGACGTGGTGCCCGTCTGCGCTACCGCCGCTGCACCACTCAAGGAGAATGGCTGGGGTGGAAGATGCTTCGTTCGAGGCTCGATCCCGCCCGGTCGCGAGATCGTCGCAGAGCCCGGAACTCGGGTCCTGTTCGGACCGGGCACAGCGCGCCGAGCCATCCTCCGGCGGCGCCATGCCGGAGCGGCTGCTGGGGCTCCAGCGATCGGCCGGAAACGGCGCCGTCTCCGGGATGCTGGCACGGTCGAGCCCTGACGCGTTCCTCGCTGCCGACCGCCCCGTGCCTGTCCAGCGCGTGATCTATCCCACCGTGAATGCGCTGTTGAGCGTCGCAGCGGGCGGCGGCCTCCCCTTCCAGATCAACACGTTGAGTTCTGAGCTTCGGGCGCTCTGGTCAGAGGCGGAGAGCGTTCTTCCCCTCACTGATGTGCGCATCACCGCCGGCCTGGGGAGGGTCGCACAGGCCGGGGTGAACAACAACCCTCCTCCGACCTACGTGCTGGATTACGATCCCCACCACCAGCCCGACCAGAACTTCCTGTATTCCAGCATCCTGCACGAACTCGTGCACGTATCGACCGACATGAGATATCGGAAGAACGGCGTGATCTACCCATTCCTGAATCTGAACCTTCCACCCGGACTGGGTGCGGCGGCGGTCGGACCGGAGTTGGTGGCACAGCAGCAGGTGCTCGATCAGAACATTCAGGATGCGATCGCCGTCGTGAACGCCGACGGCGCCCTACCCGCGGCGCTGCACGCCCACGTTCTCGACCGGCTGCAGAACTACGCCGGGCCGATGCCCGACGTGCACTACGACACCGTCCTTGCAGATGTCCTTTCCTACATGGAGCTCAACAACGTCAACACCGGCCCCACTTTCCGCTTCGTCTCGCGGATGCTCCGGGAATGCCGCGACAGACGGTCCGTCGAACCATGGTGGGGCACGAAGAGAGCGCGTCGGGTCGAGCGCGGCGCTGCCTCGTGGCAAGTATGGAAGTGGTGAGTCGCGGTAGCCGATCGCCGAACGACCAGGTCAGCTCGTCAGGACGACCTTGCCGATGTTCCTGCGCTCCTCGATGTACGAGTGGGCGGCCGCAACCTCCGCCAGCGGAAAACCGCGGTCGACGTGGGGGCGCACCCACCCCGCTTCGACGCCTGCCAGGAGTGTCCGCATCCACCTCGCCGTCATCTCGGCTTCGCCCCACATGTGACCGAGATTGACGCCGAAGACCGCCTTGTTCGCGTTCATGAGTGCCACCGGATGGAAGAACGGCATGCCCGCGGCGACCCGGCCGAGCCGAAGCGGTCCCACGAGCTTCGACGACGTCGCCGTCGAGACCCCGAACATCCCGAGCCGCCCGCCCGACCGCAGCGCACGGTAGCTCTTCTTCCAATGCGCGCCGCCGAGCGGATCGGTGACGAGCGCGACACCCTTCCCGCCGGTGAGACGGTCGACCTCCTTCGTCCAATCCGCCACGCGATAGTCGATGAGCTCGTGAACGCCGCGCTCGTGCAGGAACGGATGCTTCGCGCCGCTGGCCGTGCCATAGACCGTCGCACCGATATGCCGGGCGATGTCGATCGCGGCGAGACCGACGCCTCCGCCGGCGTTGTGGATGAGCACCGTCTCTTCGGGCTTGAGCGAGCCCATCACGACGAGCAGCTGCCACGCCGTGAGGTAGGCGACGGGGAGGGCGGCTGCCTCCTCGTGCGAGAGGCCGGACGGCTTGGGGAAGAGCTGGCCGAGGGGAATCGAGATGACGTCCGCATAGCCCCCGAATCGCGTGAGTCCGATGACGTCGGTGCCGAGGAGGGCAGGATCGACTCCGCTGCCGATGGCGTCGACTGAGCCGGACACCTCGTAGCCGACCACGACGGGCGGTTTCGGAGCATCCGGGTACAGGCCCTGCCGTGCGAGGATGTCGGCGAAGTTGATGCCGCTCGCCCTGACACGGATGCGCGCCTCTCCCGGGGCCGGCTGGGGGTCGGGCCCTTCGCGCAGCTGGAGCTTCTCAGGGCCGCCGTGACCGACGATGAACGCCTGAAGCATCTGACTCCTCCCGTCGACCGACAGTCCGCGCGACCGGCGCGAACGCCGCCGAAGTCGAGGCCGAGCCTACGCCGGCCGCCCGCTCCCCACCCTCGGCTATCGGCGCGACATCCGGTCCAGAGCTTTGAGGCGGATCTTCTCGACGAAGCCTTCGGACAACGCCCACCCGTCTGCGCACGCGCGGAGGATCTCCGCGACGCGCATCCGCTGCTGGTTGACGGGTCGCCCCCCGGCGAGCTCGAGGATGATCTGGTCGAGGATGTCCTCGTTCGCGTCCAGTTCAGCTTCGTACCGGGCAACCTCGACCGCGGCGGCCGCTCGTGCGCGCCGCGCGAAATCGTTGGGAAACCAGAGGTCTGCAACCAGGTCAGGGTGGGCGTCCATGATGATCTTGACCTGCGCGGTGCGCCTGTTCGTCGTCGCGCCGCGGAAATCGGCGGACTCTGTGACGATCTCGGTGAGACGCTGCGTCGCGGCAGCACTCCGCTCGATGCGCAGCTCCCGTTCGACCTGGTCGATGCCTCGCGCCTGATAGTCCGAGAGCTCCACCTCGTCGAGAAGCTTGTCGTGCCAATCGGCGACCGCAGACCACGCGAACAAGACCCCGTCAGCTGCCCACAGCACTGACAGCCGGAAGAGGTCGCCCGCATGTTGCCGGGCAGCGAGGCGCAGCTCGGCATCATCGGAGTCGACGTCGGCCGGGTCGAAGGACGACGACGTGACGAACACGAGCCGGGGAGCCATCCCCCGCAGCAGTACGGTGAGCTCCCCCGGGGTCACAGACGGGTACGTGAACAGGACGTCGGGGTCGCGGTGGACCACATCCGCGGGGGCGGCGACAGTGATACCGGCGTCCCCCAGCCGCTCCATCAGGTCGAGCTCGAGCCGCGCAATATCGTCCTCGCTCTGCCAACTCATGCTCTCAACCTATCGAGCGGCATTCCGCCTCCCTGAGAGGCGGATCCGACCGGTGGTCCCGTCGGGGCCTGGGCTCGAGAGGCAGGAAGCCGTCCCGAGCCCAGGAGCTCGATCAGAGCGTCGAGGCGAAGGGGTCGAACCCTTCGGGAAGGAGCGGAACGGGTGCAACCGTGCTCTGGACCTTGACGGTCGCTCCGGTGGCGGCCGATTCGGCAGCCGACAGCAGAACGTCGAGCACGTGGAATCCGAGCTCGCCGGAAGCGACGTGCGGGCGGCCTTCGGCGATCGCACGCACCATGTCCAGAGCGCCGAGCCCGCGGCCGACCTTGACGTCGTCGTGCTCGATCTCGATCCATTCCTGCTCGAACGACATCCCGTCGCGCAGCACACCGAGCGGAGCGACCACCGCGATGCGGCCGGCGAAGTAGTTCGGGTCGGGGATCACGATCGACCCCTCCGTGCCGTGGATCTCGACCACGCCGTGCCGCTCGAGCGCCGAGTCGAAGCTCAGCAGGCTCTGGGACTGCGCGCCGGATTCGAACGCCGCGATGATCTGCATCGTCGAGGGCACCTCGACGGGGAAGGTCTCGCCGGCCTTCGGGCCGGTGTGGATCCGCCGCTCCTCATACGCCTTCGTGCCGAACGCGGAAATGCGATCGACGGCCCCGAACAGGCTCACCAGGGCGGAGAAGTAGTACGGACCCATGTCGAGCAGCGGGCCGGCGCCCTCGGCGAACAGGAAGGCGGGGTTCGGATGCCACAGGTCGGGCCCCTGCGTCTGGAACACCGTCTGCGCGAACAGCGGTCGGCCGATCCGGCCCCCTTCGATCGCGCGGCGCGCGGCCTGGAAGCCCGGCCCGAGGAGGGTGTCCGGCGCAGAGCCGATGCGGAGTCCGGCGGCATCCGCCTCGCGCAGCAGGAGAGCCGCGCCTTCGCGGTCGAGGCCGAGCGGCTTCTCGGTCCAGACGTGCTTGCCCGCCGCGATCGCGGCGCGCGAGACGTCGATGTGCGCAGCCGGGATCGTCAGGTTGATGACGAGATCGACACCCGGATGAGCCAGGACATCGTCCGCAGTCCCGAACGCGGGAACGCCGTACTTCTCGGCCTGCTCGCGCGCACGGTCGACGAACAGGTCGCCGAGGATGACGACATCGACGTCGGGGAAGGAGGTGAGGTTCTCCAGGTAGGTGTCGCTGATAACACCGACGCCGATGATTCCGATGCCGACCGCGCTCATCGGACGAACCCGCCCTCGGTCAGGAATGCATAGCTCGCGGCGATGTCCTCGAAGACGTCTCCCGGGGCGTTGTCGTACTCGATGACGGCGAACTTGACGGCCGTCCCGGCCCGCAGCGCGTCGGCGAGCGGCACGTCGCCCTCGCCCGGGCGGCGCTGGTCGAGGCTCGCGGAGCCGAACTCCCCGGCATCCGGTCCGAAGGGGTTCACCTCAGGGGCGATGCCGTCCTTCACGTGCACCGCCACGAGGCGATCGCCCAGCCGCGAAACCAGGCCGACGCCGTCCTGGCCTCCCACGAGCGCCCAGTACAGGTCGAGCTCGATCGCGACCCGCTCGTCGGTGAGCTCGACGAAACGCTCGTACGCGGTCTGTCCGTCGAAGTCCGCGATGAACTCCTGCGCGTGGTTGTGATAGCCGACGCTGAGCCCGAAGCCCGCGGCGACGTCCACGAGGCGGTTGAGGCGGTCGGCGATGTCGGTGACGCCCTCGATCGTCATCCACCGATCCGGTGCGACGAACGGGTCGATGACCGTCGTGATCCCGATCGCGGCGGCAGCCTCGAAGACGACCTCCGGCGCGGGGGTGGGAATCGAGCCGTCGGGCGTCCACAGCTCGTCGGAGAGCAGCGGGGCGTGCCCCGTCGGCGACGACAGCCCGGAAGCATCCAGAGCGCTGCGGATCTCCTGCGGACGGCGGACGAAGTCGAACGCCTCCACATTCTCAAGCCCGATCGCTGCGAGCTTGTCGAGCGAGCCGCCCATGTCGGCCGAGAAAGCCTCGGCGAGCGTGTACAGCTGGACGGACGCCAGGGGCTTGGATGCTTCAGGCAGGGCCACGATGACCTTCTCCTCGTCAGTGGGGGGCAGCGATCGCGTACCCAGAGGCTCAGAGCGAAAACCTCCACGTGGAAGTTTATGTGCAAGCCGCACCAGCGGTCAATGGTCAATCGAGTTCGGTCGACGCCGACCGCCGGCTGCGGTGGAACACTGGAAGTCCGCGGACGGAGATCCGCGGCACGACGCACGAATGGAGCGGACGATGACACAACCGCTGGAGCTCGGCAGCATCGCCCCGGATTTCACACTGACCGACGCGACCGGCTTCGAGAGGTCCCTGTCCGACTACCGCGGCGAGAAGGTGATCGTCTACTTCTACCCGGCGGCCTTCACCCCTGGCTGCACGACCGAGGCCTGCGACTTCCGCGACAATCTGGCCCAGTTCGAGGGCGCCGGCTATAAAGTGCTCGGCATCTCGCCCGACTCCGTCGAGCGGCTCAAGGAGTTCGCCGACGCCGAGCAGTTGCCGTACACGCTCCTCTCCGACGAGGACGCGGAGGTGGCCAAGGCCTGGGGCGCCTGGGGCGAGAAGACGGTCGGCGACCGGACGTTCGAGGGACTGATCCGCTCGACGATGGTGGTCGACGAGGCGGGACGGTTCCAGTCCATCGAATACAGGGTCGACCCGAACGGGCACGTCGCACGACTGCGTGAGATGCTCGCCGCCTGACGTTCCCGGCTGCGTCATGACGCGTCCCGACGGGCCCGTTCGATGACCCCGCGGCGAGCCGCCCCGTCCTGATCGGGATGTATCAGACGGTCGTCGCCGTGCCTCTCACACGTCATTGAGGAACTCTGCGTGATCGGGGGCCCGGAAGGTCTCTGTCGAGCGCGCAGCACGATCGATCGCGAATAGTGAGAGGCCGACGACCATGGTCCAGCAGCTGAACCCCTTCGACGACTTGCACGCCATCGGGCAGCTCGAGTCGGCGAACCATAAGTCGACTTTCGTGATGCAGGGCGACGGCAACCTGGTGCTCTACCGCGGCGGCAAGGCGCGCTGGGCGAGCGGGACGGCTGGACGCTCCGTCGCGCAGGCCGTGATGCAAGGCGATGGCAACTTCGTTCTGTACGGCCCCGGCGGCGTCTATGTCTGGGACTCCGGCACCGATGGACATCCTGGCGCCTTCCTCATCGTGCAGGATGACGGCAACGTCGTGATCTACGACCCGGCCGGGGTTCCGCTATGGGCCTCGAACACCAGCATCACGATGAGGTCGGTGCCCGGCTTCCTTCCCAGCACCTCGGCGTTCCACTTCGCCAACTCGTTCCCGGCGGTGCCGCACGGAACGATCACCCTGCTGGGCAACAGCATCCCGATCGGTGACGCCTCGCAGGGTCTGTGCGGCGGAATGGCCTTCGCGGTACGCGACTACTTCGACGCCAAGGTGCCGATCCCGTCGACGACGACGCCTCCGAGCTCTGGCGCTGTCTTCGACCACATCGTGATGCGGCTCTACGACAGCTTCAACCTGCTGCTGCCGCCCCCGCCCCCGCCCGCGCCGCCCATCGTGCCGATCGTCACGCCGATCCCGCCGTTCGGGCCAGGCCCGCTGACGTACTGGTGGCTGATGGATCCGGCTCTCCCGGACCACGAGACGGTGGCCAGCAACATCAACCTGGCTCCCCGCGGCCGGGCCTGGGTCGCGGTCGTCGACTCATGGCCGCAGATCCGTGCCGACATCGACGGCAACCGGCTCTCGCCGATCGCGCTGATCGAGGTCAAGTCGCACGACCCGCTCCAGATGGGCAAGAACCATCAGGTGCTGGCGTACGGCTACGAGCTGGATGGGTCTGATCTGGCCATTCGGGTCTACGACCCGAACTTCCCCGATGACGATTCAGTCACGCTGTCGCTGAGCATCGCCGATCCTCAGCACACGACGCCGATCACGCACTCCGGCGGCACGACGGTGTTCTGCTTCTTCCACCAGGTGTATACGCCACCGCTGCGTCCGGTTCCCAGCCCGCCCGCTCCCCCGCCGGCTCCCGCGCCGCAGGAGGAGCAGCAAGGCGAACTCACGTACGATCCGTCGGGTTCGGTCATCGTGCTGGAGCGCGGTCGTGACATCGCCCTGGTGCGCCAGACGCCGGGGTGGGGCTCGATCCCCGTCGCGTTCGCCAACGGGGGCGGCACCTGGAACATCACCAACGGCGCCGCCGGACCGGACTTCATCCCGTCCTGGGCGAACCAGCCCGGCGTGCGATTGGTGCCCGGCGACTTCAACGGGAATGGCCTGACCGACATCGCCCTGGTGCGGCAGACTCCCGGTTGGGGGTCGATCCCGATCGCGTTCGCGAACGGCGACGGCACCTGGAACATCACCAACGGCGCCGCCGGACCGGACTTCATCCCGTCCTGGGCGAACCAGCCCGGCGTGCGGCTGGTGCCC
>NZ_JBIQWL010000002.1:0-342162 GCF_044325405.1 Microbacterium alkaliflavum
GCCGGAAACAACTGGTCATCCCACGGTGGCCCTTCATCGTCAGCGACGACGAGAGCCCCGCAGGAATTGACACCACGCTATGGGACTCACCCTTTGGGCGTATCGACGCCACGAATCATGACGAGTACTCGCGGCACGCTCGGATTCCACCAGGAGCTTCGGCGGATATACCGGGACAGCAAGTCGATTCGGGGCTACCTCGCTGAATTGAGCAGCTTCGTGCGCGCACGAGTTTGGGATGGCAAGCTCCCTTCCGGGGTAAGCCCGCGTCTACGGGCGGCGGATGCCGGACTCGCGATCTACATCGATGACACGGTCCCCCGTGGGGATGTGACAATGGGCGATCTCTCGAATGTCCAAGCTCGAGCCAAGAATGAAATGCTCACCAACATCGCAGCGCTCGGTTGAGACGACCCCCCGCAGATCGGAAACGCGAATCGTCAAAACGCGAAGGGGGCGCGATTGGCTCCGCCATGCTCGGAACGCTGGGGCGTTCAGGCGGTGAGGGTGAAGTCGTAGCGGGCGCGGCCGCCGAGGCGGGGTGTTCGGGTGGGGTCGACGTGGACGGGTGGGATGAACCAGACTTTCGCGGTCACGCCGGCGCCTTCGATGTGGATGTCCCAGTCGTCGTCGTGGATGCGGTGGTGGCAGCGGGTGCAGAGCAGGATGCCGTTGTCAAGGTTGGTGGGTCCGGTGTCGCGGTCCCACCATTTCAGGTGGTGGACTTGGGTCATCCCGGGGGGCAGGCCGCAGCCGGCGCAGCCGCCGTCGCGTTCGGTGAGGGCGAGTTTCTGGGCCCGGGTGAACAGGCGTTTCGCTCGTCCGTAGTCGAGGATCTCACTGTCCCCACCGAGCACGAGCGGGATGATCCGCGCGTCGGCGGCCATCCGCCGCACCGTGCCGACCGACACGGGCTGCGCGATCCCGTCGATGGTGCCGTACCCGGTGCTGGTTTCGAGCTGTTCCAGTCCGATCCGGACGATGACGGTGGCACCGCCGGTGGGGATGTCGGTGCTGTCGCAGTCCAGGGCGTGTCGGCCCAGGGTGGCGAGGGCGTCGGCCTGCAGCTGCGGGATCGTGCGCCGGTCACCCTCACCCATCGGGGTGCTCCCGTCGCCGTCCGATCGACGCCGCAGCTGCTCGCCCACGAGCGCGTCGATGACGGTTTTGACGGGTGCGCCGCGTTCCGGGTCGAGGCGCGCGTCGATGACGATCGACCCGTCCTGCTCTTCCCGGATGTGCACGTACGCGGCCGCGCGCAGGTCGTCCTCATGTGGCTGCACGCCGTCGGGGTTGAGCCAGGCTTCGGCGCGGGTGAGGATCTTCCGGACCTGATCCATTCCGAGCCCGTGCGCCTGGGCGACCAACACGGTCTCGGCCTCCCGCAGCGCCTCCCCGTCGGCGCGGAACGCGACACGGTCCAGCAGTGCGACGATCGCCGCCGCGGCGGCCACGCTGAGCCGCCCACCAGACAAGCCGGCCGCGACCTCGGGATGCTTGGGTGGCGCCTGGGCGCCGGTGAGGGTCATCCGGGGCGCGGTGGCCTCCCCGACCGCGACCAGGCGGGCCGCGTCCCCCACGTTCGCGCCGGTCGCGGCGGCGATCATCGACGCCGGGGTGCGGTACCCCTGCTGCTTGGCCAGCCCCGCACTGCCCAGCTCCATCCGAGACGCCCGCGCGACCTCCGCCGCCACGGTGGCGTGGACCGCGTCCACATGCCGGCGCAGCATTCCCATCGCCGTGTTCAGCACCGCCAGCGGCGCCCCCTCCACCCCATCCGCGGAGGCGACTCCGCCGACATGCGCGGCATCCCACGCCGTCCGTGCGGCCGCGAGCGCGGCGTCCACACCGGCGAAAGGATCTGTCATGAAACTATCGTACATACGTTCGACGTCGATGTCTAGTATTAATCTTCGATAGTCAACAAAATGAGGCACGGAGGCCTCGAATGGCGGCTTCAGAGTGAATGTCGGAGGGGCTATCTAGCATAGTAACTATGTTCGATTCATCATCGGTGAGCCTCATTCTCCATGTGCCATCCACCGCCCCCTCACCTCTTCGATACGTACCTGCCCTTTCGCGCATCCCGAACGCGCACGATCCGCTACCCCCTGGTAGGTCCGGGCGGACTCCGTGCCGAGGCATCCACCGACCGATCCTGAGAGCACTCGCGGTGCAGGCGCCGCGTGCGAGCGAAGGAGCGGCCGATGCCCACGTACCTCTCACCCGGTGTCTACATCCAGGAGCTCGACGCCGCGACGCGGCCTATCGAGGGCGTCGGCACGGCCGTCGCCGCGTTCGTGGGGTTCGCGCCCAGAGGGCCGCTGAACACCCCGACCCTCGTCACGAACTGGACGCAGTACGTCGACCAGTTCGGCGACATCGAGCCGGGCTCCTACCTCGCCTACTCGGTGTACGGGTACTTCCTGAACGGGGGAGGGCGCTGCTACATCGTCCGCATCGGTGCCGACCAGCCGGCCTCCAACGGTCAGGGCAAGCAGAAGCAGGTCGCGGCGGCGCAGACGGCGACGGTCGGCAACTTCGTCTTCACAGCCAAGAGCGCCGCGACGAAGGCCATCACGGTCGAAGTGGGCCACGCCGACGGCGACGGGGCGCCCGACGACGAGTTCAAGGTCACGGTGACGGCCGAGGGCAAGCCGCCCGAGGTGTGGGGCAACGTCTCATCGAAGCCCGACTCGGGCAACTACGTCGTCAATCGCGTCGGCGGCGAGTCGAAGCTCGTGACGGTCGAGGCGGTGGCGCCCGAGGTGCAGACGAAGCCCAAGCTCGGCTCCACGGCTCTGGCTGTCCCGGAGCCCAAGAACGAGCCGATCGTGCTCGAGAAGCAGCAGGTCTCGGCCAAGAACTACATCGGCGAGGCCGCCGACCGCACGGGCTTCAGCGGTCTGGAGGAGATCGAAGACGTCACGATGGTGTCGGTTCCCGACCTCATGGCCGCGTACGAGCAGGGTGCCATCGACCTCGAGACGGTCAAGGGCGTGCAGCTCGCGATCGTCGCGCACTGCGAGCTCATGGGCGACCGCATGGCCGTGCTCGACCCACCTCCGGGACTGAGCGTGCAGGAGATCGCGAAGTGGCGCACGAACGACTCCGGTCTCGACTCGAAGTTCGCCGCGCTGTACTACCCGTGGATCAAGGTGCTCGACCCCGTGACCGGGTCGTCGAGGTTCATCCCGCCCTCAGGGCACCTCGCCGGCATCTGGGCCCGCAACGACAATGAGCGCGGAGTGCACAAGGCCCCCGCGAACGAGATCGTCCGCGGCGCGATCGACGTGCAGACGAAGATCACGCGCACCGAGCAGGAGAGCCTCAACCCGATCGGCGTCAACGCGATCCGTGGATTCCCGGGCCGAGGCATCCGGGTCTGGGGCGCGCGCACGCTCTCGAGCGATCCGGCATGGCGCTACATCAACGTGCGCCGGCTGTTCAACTACCTCGAGAAGTCGATCCTGCTGGCGACGCAGTTCGCCGTGTTCGAGCCGAACGATCCCGCCCTGTGGGGCAAGCTGCGTCGTTCGATCACGGCGTTCCTCATGGGGGAGTGGCGCGGCGGAGCCCTGTTCGGCCGCACGCCGGAGGAGGCGTTCTTCGTCAAGTGCGACGACGAGACCAATCCCACCGACGTCATCGACTCCGGCCGCGTCGTCTGCGCGATCGGCGTCGCGCCCGTGAAGCCCGCCGAGTTCGTGATCTTCCAGCTCTCGCAGTACTCCGGCGGCACGGGCGCCGTCGAGGAATGACCGTCGACGTCGTGTGACGTGACGACGAGCCGATCAGGAGGAAACCATGGCTCTGGACCAGTTCGACAACGCCCCCGCCTACAACTTCAGCGTCACCATCGACGGCGTGCAGATGCCGCTCGTGATGGAGGTCAGCGGCGTCAAGATGGAGGTCGACAAGATCGAGGCGAAGCAACAGGTCGCCGCCGACGGCAAGTACGTCGCCCGGCAGATCCCCGGCCGCGGCAAGACGGGCGAGATCACGATCACGCGGGGTCTGACCGACTCGCGCACGGTCGTCGACTGGCTCAAGACCGTGATGGACGGCGACCTCGTCGGTGCACGCAAGACGGCGGCGGTGAACATCCTCGACCACAAGGGCGAGACCATCAAGACGTTCAACTTCACGAACTGCTGGGTGCGCTCGGTCGAGGTCAACTCCCTCAAGGCGGGATCGACGGAGCAGGCCACCGAGAAGGCCGTCATCTGCTTCGACGAATCCAGCGTCGCGTGACGCCATGGAGCGGGTGATCGCGACCCGTCCGTCGCAGGGCGACGTGTTCGACGAGGAACGCATGCGGACGGAGTTCCCGTTCGAGCTTCCTCGTGGATACCTCGCCCCGGACGGCACGATCCATCGCGACGGCATCATGCGCCTCGCGACGGCCCGGGACGAGCTGCTGCCGCTGTACGACGTGCGGGTGCAGGAGAACGCGGCCTACACGACGGTCGTGCTCTTGGCCCGCGTCATCACGCGCCTCGGAACGCTGACCAACGTCGACGCCACGATCGTCGAGAACATGTTCGCGACCGACGTCGCGTTCCTGCAGGACTTCTACCGCCGCATCAACGCCGAAGGGCATACGCGCATCGCGGTCACCTGCCCGTCCTGCTCGCACCGATTCACCGCCGACCTCGCCGGGAGCCGCCTGGGGGAATCGTGACGTACGGGGCCGACCGCATCGTGGAAGAGATCTCGTACATCGCGTTCCATTTCCACTGGCCGCTCGACGACATCCTCGCGCTCGAGCACCCCGACCGCCTCCGTTACGTCGGTGAGATCGCGCGCATCAACGAACGACTGCGAGAGGGCTGACGATGCGGTGGCCGTGGCAGCGAAGCGCTCCGTCCGCTCCCGCGCGGGAGCCGATGGATGCCGCGGCACGCCCGTCACCGGCGGGCTGGGCGTTCCTTCCGCCCCTCGTCGGACCGCCGCCGCCCCCGCCCACGCAGCTGCGGGGCGACTTCCTCCAGCGCATCCCGACACGTGTCGTGCCGATCCAGCTCACGTCGCTCGGCCACGTGGTGAGTGCCGATGCCCCCGCTGCGACCCTCGGTGACCGCCATCCCCCCGACGTCGAACGGACCCCGCCGGAGTCGACCGAGCTCGTCCTGGGGACGGCGACCGGATCCCGTCGAGCCTCCGCCCCCGCGGTGCAGCGGGCGCCCGCCGTCGAGTACGCGCCCGACGCGACGGCCGAGGGGGATGCGACTCCCGACGTCACGCCGACACTCGCGGAGCGTCGGGGGACCGATGCCACGTCCCTCGATGTCGCGACGACACTTGCGGAGAGTCCGTCGGTGGATGCCGCGTCCCTCGACGTCGCGCCGACCCTCGCGGAGAGCCGATCGATGGATGCCGCGCTGCCCGACCTGTCGCAGGCGCCTGCGGAGAGCCCGTCGAGGAATGCCACGGCCTCTGGCGAGGCGCCGACGCTCGGGGCGAGCACACCAGCCCTCGCGCCGGGCGCGGATCGATCCTCCCCATCCCCGTTCCGCATGCCGGTGCAGCGGGTGCCGGAGGGCGCTTCGGAAATCTCGCGGCCGAACTCCGCATCGCCGAATGCGGAGTCACCGCCCAGACCCGCCGGTCCGGTGGCGCCGATCCGTCGCCCGACGCCTCCAGCGGTGCCGGCACCGGTCCCCGGGGAGCGGCACGTCCAGCGCGCGTCGTCGCCGGTTCCGGACGCCTCGTCGGCGGTTCAGCGCGATGCTGACCCTGTCGAACTCGGGCCGGATTCGTCCGGCGGCGCGGCGGTCGCACGCGTCGCCGGCCCCACCGAGTCGTCCCCCGCCCCACCACAGATCGAGACGACGGTGCCGGCTGCGCCTGAGACAGCGCCCGACCGGCCGGCCCATCGACCGCCGCTCGGACTGGGCGCTCCGCTGCGCCGATCGATCGACACCGCTCCCGACGTCCGTCCGCTTCAGCGCACAACCACATCGTCCGCGGCCCCGCCGCCGGCGCCAGGCGCCGCGAGCACCATCGCGCCGGCCGACGGCCGGGCGCCGCTGCCCGTGGTCTCGGGCGCCGGCGACGCCACGTCCGCCGCCGAACCGCCAGTCGGGGCGTCCGAGCCGCCCGCCCCGCCCCAGGCCCCGTCGGCATCGTCCGAGGTCCGAGACCCGGGCGAGCCGTCCGTGGCCGGCGCGGCGATCGAGCCGTCCTCGGCCGGCTCGTCGATCGAGCCGACCGGGGCCGCAGCGCCGATCGAGGTGGTCGCGCCCCTCCTCGGGGCCGACACAGTCGCGGCTCCTCTGATGACCTCCATCGAGCCCGCCGGATCGGTCGCACAGACCGCCCCCAGCGGGTCCGTCGCGCAACCCGCGCCCGTCGTCGCTCGCACGACCAGCCTCCAGCCGTCGCGAAGCGGCGGAACGACGACGTCGCGAACCGACGCGCCGCTGCCACCGGGAACCGACGGGACGTCGCCGTTGCGACCCGACGGGACGACCGTGTCCCAGCCCGGCGGGACGCCCCCGTCGCGAAGCGGTGGGGCGACGGCAGCACCTCTCCTGGGCTCGCCCCCCGCC
Source organism: Microbacterium alkaliflavum (assembly GCF_044325405.1). NCBI lineage: Bacteria > Bacillati > Actinomycetota > Actinomycetes > Micrococcales > Microbacteriaceae > Microbacterium > Microbacterium alkaliflavum. Next base: position 6,555 of record NZ_JBIQWL010000002.1, read on the forward strand.
CCGGCCGCGGCGGCACAGCCTCTCCTGCGGTCCGGCGACGCGCCCGGTGCGCTCCCGCTCATCCAGCGCCGCACCGAAGTGCCCTCGACCGACGAGCAGCTCCCGCAACGGACAGACCCCGCAGCGGCGATCATCCCCGCGCCGCCCACTGTCCTGCCGCTCGCCACCACGACGCCGCGCCCTCAGGACCCGGAGGAGACACCGAGCACGTCCGACGCTCCCGATCACACTGCGCGGGATGCCGCCGGCCAGGCCCCGGCGACCCCCGCACCTGCCCTGCCCGTCCGCCCGCTTCTCCTCCAGCGCCGCGTGGAGCCCGCGATCGAGCCGACGCCGCACCGGACGATCTCCCGGCCTGCGGCCGCGGGGGCACCCGGCGCTCCGCCGGTTCGGGCCACCGTGCTCCCGCCGGAACCGCCTCCTCAGAGCGGTACCGCACTCCAGCGCGCACTCCTGGGTCGAAACGGAAGCGCCGACCACGGCTCCGCCTCGACCACGCAGAACACCCTCGCGGCAGCGCCCACCTCGACCACGCAGAGCACCCTCGCGGCACCGCACACTTCCATCGCGCAGAGCACCCTCGCGGCACCGCACACTTCCATCGCGCAGAGCACCCTCGCGGCACCGCATCTCTCCGCGGCCGGCGCCTCAGAGCCCCCCAACCCGCCCACCGCACAGCGCACACCCCAGACCCCGACGCCCTCATACGCGGCGGCGCCCAGGCTCGGCGGCGCAGCATCCATCGCGGCACCGTCCGCCGGAATCCCTCCCACCGCCATCGCCACCGAACAGGGGTGGCCGCCCGCACTCGACGCCGCCCTGTGGACCCCACCCGTCTCATCCGCCCCAAAGCTCGCCCTGCAGCGGTCCGACGCATCCATCGCGCCCTTCCGTCCGACCGCGGCGGACCGTGGTCGCATCGACCACGTGCTCGCCGCGAATGCCGCGCGCATCGCAGAGGACGCGCTCGACGTGCAGCGCGCGATCGAGCCTGCTGCCCCCGCATCCACTCCGCCCGCGCCCGTGGCACAGAGCGCGGTCGCCGCCGCGGTTGGTCAGCCGGAGCAGCTCGAGCACCTGCTCGATCGCCTCTATCCGCAGCTCGTGCGTCGTCTGAAGTCCGAGATGCTGCTCGATCGCGAGCGGCGCGGCGTGCGGATCGACCGGATCTGACAGGAGCGACCGATGCCGTTGACCGAGACCAAGGATTGGGCGCTCACCGTCTCCTACGAGGTGATGCTCGACGAGACGGTGCTCGGCGCTTTCGCGACGTGCGAAGGCCTCGGCATCGAGGTCGTGCTCGAGACGCGCGAAGAGGGCGGCAACAATGCCTTCCCCTGGCAGTTCGCGACCCGGCTCAAGTATCCGAACGTGAAGCTCACGCGCCCCCTGAGCGGCGATGCGGAGCGCACGGTGCGCTGGATCACGGGCTTCCTCGACTCGGCGAAGCGCGTCAACGGCGTCATCACGGCCAAGAACAGCCGGGGCAAAGCGGTGCTGCACTGGGACCTCACCGACGTCGTGCCGGTGCGGTGGACGGGACCGTCGCTGAACTCCGACTCGTCCAAGGTCGCGGTCGAGACGCTCGAGCTCGCGCACCACGGCTTCCAGGTGAGGAAGTGACCGCCATGGAGATGACCGGTACGTCCAGCAGCTCGGCGAAGCTCATCCACGCTCAGCTCGAGTTGTTCGAGCCGGGCCCCGAGCCTGGCAAGCCGGGCGGGCCGCGCGGCACCATCGAGTTCCACTTCAACCCCAAGGAGCTGACCGTCACGAAGGCGGCCAAGTGGGAGTCGGAGAACCAGAAGAAGGCGGGGTCGGCGCCGCCCGCCAACTTCACGACCCCCGAGCCCCAGAAGCTGACTCTCGAGATGTTCTTCGATGCGACGCGATCGGACTCGAAGAAGAGCGTCGTCCCCGACGTCGAGAAGCTGTTCGAGACCGTCGTGCCGACTCCTACGTCGATCGGCCAGAAGCGCCCATCGCCGCCCTGGGTCAAGTTCACGTGGGGACCGCTCAGCAGCTTCCTCGGCTACGTCCGTTCGGTCGCGGCGAAGTACACGCTGTTCGGATCGGACGGGAGCCCGCTGCGTGCCGTCTGCACGGTCTCCCTCGAGGAGCTGCCGAAGGAGAAGGGCAAGCAGAACCCCACCTCGGGCGGGCTTCAGCCGCGCGCCGTGCACACGATGCGTGAGGGCGACAGCCTCGCCGTGCTCGCCTACCGCGAGTACGGCAATGCCGCGCTGTGGCGCCCGCTCGCGGACGTGAACGGCATCGACGACCCCATGCGCGTGCGGCCGGGGCGCACGATCTTCCTGCCCATCGCCGACGAGCTCGCCGATGCGCACGCTCGTGACATCGCGCGCCGGGAGGTGGCGAATGCCCGCACTTGACACCTACACGAGCCTCCTCCTCGTCGAGGTGAACGGGAGCGAAGTGCCCCCCGAGATCTCGAGCCTCCTGGTGCGCGGGCGCATCACCGACGGTGTGGGGCTTCCCGACGCCTTCGAGCTCGACTTCACGGACGAGCAGGCGAAGGTCGCGCAGCGGTTCCCGATCGCGGCGACCGTCAAGCTGAAGGTGTCGCAGAACGGGCCGGCCGCGCCGCCCGTGCTGTTCGAAGGAGAAGTGACGGCCCTCGAGCGCGAGGATGTCGGCGGCGCGCTGCACACCCGCATTCGCGGCCTCGACGGCGCCGCGCGCCTCATGCGCGGCACCCGGGTCGCGGCCTTCGTCGACTGCACGATCGCCGACGTCGTGCGCAAGGTCGCGCAGAACGCAGGACTCTCGCTCGGCTCGGTGGAGGCGCCCGCGGGCGCGCTCCCGCACGTCGCGCAGGACAACGTGAGCGACTGGACCTTCCTCGCCCGCCTCGCCCGGCTCGCGGGCGCGACGTTCACGGTGACCGGCAAGCGCCTCGACTTCGGGCCGCCGACGCCCGCGCGTGACGCGCCCGGCGGCACGAACGCGCGCGAGAACCCCGTCGTCATCGAGCACGGCGCGAACGCTCAGTACGTCAAAGCCGTCGTGACGGCGGCGGAGCAGGTGTCGAAGGTCTCGGTGCGGGGATGGGATGCCGCGACCAAGGATGCCGTCGTCTCGCAGGCCGAGGCGAAGACGCGCAGTGCGGAGCTCGCCGATCTGACACCCGCGGCGATCGCGAAGAAGGTCGGCGGACGCGAGTTCGCCGACGTGTGGGGCGAGGGGCGGGCGGCTTCACAGGACAAGCTCGCGGCATCGCTCGCCGATCGCCTCGCCGGCGGCTTCGCCGAGGTCGAGGCCCAGGTCACCGGCAATCCCGAGATCAGGTGCGGAGTGGCTGTCAACCTCGCCGGCTTCGGTGCGCCGTTCGACGGCCGCTACACCGTGAGCGAGACGGTGCACGACTTCTCGTCGAGCGCCGGATACACGACGACGGCCGTCGTCGCGAACGTGTCCGACCGCTCCCTGTTCGGCGTCGCGGGCGCGGGCGTGGCGCTGCACGAGCCCCGCATCTCGGGAGTCGTGCCCGCCATCGTGACGGACAATCTCGATCCCGACAAGCGCGGCCGGGTGAAGCTGAAGTTCCCCTTCGCCTCCGACGACTACGTGAGCGGCTGGGCGCGCGCGGCCCACACGGGCGCCGGCGACAAGCGCGGCTTCGTGGTACTCCCGGAGGTCGGCGACGAAGTGCTCGTGTCGTTCGAGCATGGCTTCTTCGACCGCCCGATCGTGCTCGGCGGCCTCTTCAACGGCAAGGACCTGCCGGCGGGCGGCTGGAACGAGTACGTCGACTCCAAAGGCGTGCTGCGCCGGGCGCTCGTCTCCCGCACCGGGATGCGGGTCGAGCTCGTCGAGGACGGGTCCGCCGAATCCGTGCAGCTCACGACGAACAAGGGCGCGCAGCGGGTCACGGTCCGCCAGGACGGCGAGAAGGGCATCGAGATCGTGTCCGAGGGGCCCGTGTCGGTGACGGCCAAGACCGACGTGAAGATCACGACCGACTCCGGCAAGGTCGAGATCTCCGCTGCCAAGATCGCGCTCACCGCGAAGGACACGCTCGAGCTCAACGCCGCCCAGCTGAAGCTCAAGGGCTCGGCCAAGGCCGAACTCGGGGCACCGCAGGTCACCGTGAAGGGCGATGCGCAGGCCGAGCTGTCGGCGGGTGCCGCGGTCACGGTCAAGGGCGCCATCGTCAAGATCAACTGAGGAGCGGCACGACATGTCGAAGGAGTTCGTGGGCCGGGGATGGGCGTTCCCCGTCGAGGCCGACCGAAGCGGCCGCATCCTGCTCACCCGCGACGATCGCGAGATCGAGGACAGCATCCGCCTCATCCTGGCGACCTCGCCCGGGGAACGACCGATGCGTCCGGAGTTCGGCTGCGCCGTGCACGACTACGTGTTCGCCCCGGCCGACGCCACGACGGCCGGTGCGATCGGTGAGGCCGTGCGCACCTCGCTGCGGTTCTGGGAGCCGCGCATCGACCTGGACGAGGTCGTCGTCGACTTCGACGGCGCCGACGACGGGCGCCTGCTGATCGACATCCGATTCCGCATCCGCGGCGACAACGACCCCCGCAACCTCGTCTTCCCGTTCTACGTCATCCCGAGACAGGAAGGACAGGAGTGATGCTCCCCGCTCCCGACCTCGACGACCGCCGGTTCCAGCAGCTCGTCGACGACGCCAAGCGGCTCGTCGCGGCCCGCTGCCCCGAGTGGAGCGACCACAACGTCTCCGACCCGGGCGTCACGCTCATCGAGGCCTTCGCGTTCATGGTCGACGAGCTGCACTACCGCCTCAACCGCGTCCCGGATCGCCTCTACATCACCTTCCTCGATCTGCTCGGCGTCAAGCTGCACCCGCCGGCACCCGCATCGGCGGAAGTGCTGTTCCGGCTGTCCGCGGCGCGCCCCGAGCCGGTCGTGGTCCCCGCGGCGGCGGAGGTGGGCACGCGCCGGATGGATGCCGAGGAGCCCATCGTGTTCGCGACCGACGACGAGCTCACCATCCCGCCGCGCCGGCTCACCCACACGGGCCGCGGCGAGCCGGTCGAGGTGCACGTCGTCCACGCCGATGACGCGCTCCCCGGCGAGGGCACGTTCGAGGCGTTCCAGTCGGACCCCCGCCCGGGTGACGCCGTGCTCTTCGGACTCGACGACGCCGCGCCCCGCTGTCTCGTCGCGGTGACGCTCGAATGCAGCGTGCGCGGTGTCGGCGTCGACCCCACCGACCCGCCGTGGCAGTGGCAGGCGTGGACAGGCCGCGCGTGGAAGAACTGCCGGGTCGTCGCGGACGGCACCGGCGGATTCAATCAGGACGGCGACGTCGAGGTGCTCCTGCCCGCCGAGCATGTCGTCTCGGTCATCGGCGGTGTGCGCGCCGGCTGGATCCGCTGCATCGTCACCGAACCCCTGCACGAACGCCAGCCCGCCTACACGGCGTCGCCGCTCGTTCACAGCGCCGCGGCATCCACCATCGGCGGAGCCGTCGACGCGACCCACGCCGAAGCCGTGCTCGGTGAGGTCCTCGGCCTCAGCGAGGGCGTTCCGGGCCAGTTCTTCGCGCTCGCGCAGACGCCCGTCGTCGCCGACGGCGATCCGCTCGTCGTCGAGGTCGCCGGCGGGGGCGGATGGGAGGAGTGGCACGAGGTCGACTCCTTCGCGGGTCACTCGTCGGACGACCGGATCTTCACGGTCGACCGCGCCCGGGGCGAGCTCGCCTTCCCTCCGGCCGTTCGCGAGCACGACGGCGCTCTCACCGGCTACGGCGCCGTGCCGCCCGCCGGCGCTCCGCTGCGCATCCCGCGGTACCGGGTCGGCGGAGGGCGGCGCGGCAACGTCGGGGCAGGCGCGATCACCGTGCTGCGCACGACAGTCCCGTACGTGCGGTCGGTCGAGAACCTCACGGCCGCGCTCGGCGGCATCGACGGCGAGTCGCTGGAGGAGGCGAAGCGCCGCGGACCGCTCGCGGTGCGCACGCGCGACCGCGCCGTGACGGCGCAGGACTACGAGCAGCTGGCCAAGGCGGCCCGGCCCGGGATCGCGCGAGTGCGCTGCGTGCCGGCATCCGCCGCCGACGGGGCCGTGCGACTGCTCGTCGTGCCCACGGCCGCGCCGGGAGCCGACGGTCACGTCGAGTTCGCAGATCTCGAGCCGCACGCCGACCTCCTCGCGGGCATCGCAGAGGAGATCGACGTCCGGCGTGCCGTGGGCGCCCGGGTCATCGTCGAGCCGCCCTTCTACCGGGGCGTGACGATCGTCGCCCGCGTCCTCGCGCGACCCGGGACGGTGCCGGAGAGCCTCGAGAAGCGGTCGCTCGCGGCCCTCTACCGGCACTTCGACCCGATCCTCGGCGGAATCGACGGTGCGGGCTGGCCCTTCGGGCGGCCGGTGCTGGCCGGTGAGGTCTACGCCGTGCTCCAATCGGTGCCCGGCGTCGAACTCGTCGACGAGCTCAAGCTCTGGGAGGCCGACCCCGTGACCGGCAAGCGTGCCGGCGAGTCGACGCTGCGGATCGAGCTGGATCCCAACGCGCTCGTGTACTCGTATCGGCACAGCGTGCGAGCGGTGGCGGGAGGCTGACATGCGCGGACTCGTGCCGGGGCTCGGAAGCCCCGTGCCGTTCCTCGAGCGGCTGCCCGGCGTCTACCAGGACGTCGCCGACGAGGACTTCCTGCCGCGATTCCTCCGGGCGTTCGACGACTCGATCGCACCCACCATCTCGACGCTCGACAACCTCGTCGCCTACGTCGACCCGCGGCTGGCGCCGGAGGACTTCGTCGACTGGCTCGGCGGATGGGTGGATGTCGCGCCCGACGGCGCCTGGACGCTCGAGCAGCGACGTGCGATCGTCGCGCGCGCCGCCATGCTCCACCGCGGGGCGGGCACTCTCGCGGGGATCCGCGAAGCAGTCCGGCTCGCGGCCGGCCCCGAGTCCGAGGTGTCGGTCGATGACAACGGCGGCGTCGCATGGTCGCAGCAGCCTGGCGGGGCCCTTCCCGGCAGCGACGGCACGCACGTCACGGTCACGGCGACCGGCGCCGAGCATCCCGATGCGCGCCGGCGGATCGAACGCGTGCTGCGCTCCGTCGTCCCGGCACACGTTCCGTGGACCCTTCTGCCCGCCCTGTCCGAGGAGGCGTCATGACCGACGTGCACAAGGATGTCGTCTGCCTCGAGTGCGGCGGCCACAACCTTCCAGGGGAGCAGTTCTGCGGCAACTGCGGCGCCTATCTCGCGTGGGAGCCCGAGTCCGCCGAGAATACCGCCGTGGCCGCGCCGCCCGCGGAGACGGAACCGGATGCCTCAGCCCCGGCCTCGTCTGCGGTACCCGCCGAAGGATCGGCCACCGCAGCGCCGACCGTCGCCCCACCGCCCGCCGACGTGGCACCCGACTCTCCACGGAACTCGGAGGACGCGCCCACCGCGACCCGGCAGCCGACCTCCGCCGCACCGGTGCTCCGCAAGCCGACGGCCGCGGCTCCGCCGCGTCCCAGGCCGCCCGTCGCCGTCCCCGACCGCCCTGCGCCGGCTCCCGGCGACCTCGTGTGCCCCGCATGCGGCTGGGGGAACCGGCCGGACCGCCACTTCTGCCGTCACTGCGCCGCGCCGCTCACGGCGCCGAAAGCGGTGGTGCAGTCGGTACAGCCGGTCGCCGGTGCGCGTCCGAAGGGCAGGAGCGTGCGGTTCCCGTTCACCGCCGTCGTCGTGCTCGCGATGATGATCGTGCTCATCGTGGTCGGGTGGCTCAACCGCGACGGTGTGATCGGCTTCGTGAGGTCGATCATCGGCTTCGTGTTCTCGACGCAGTCCCCCTGATCGCGGGGCCCGTCCGTCAGCCGCCGATGATGACGGTCGGGCATCCGGGGCCGGGTGCGATCGGCGTGCCGTGCATCGACATGTCGCCCACCCGAGCCGCGGGGAATCCGCCGATGAGCACCGTGACGCTGCCCTGGGCGATGCCATTGGGTGCCGGCGAGACGCAGACGATTCCGCCGGGCGTCGCGTTCGCGACCGCCGCCGGCTGCCCTCCGATGAGCACGGTGACCACGGCCGCCGCAGGCGTGACGGCGCCCCCGCCATGCGGCTTCGGGCCGTCGAACAGCGGACACATCGCCATGTCGCCGGCGCGCAGCGCGGGACCCGTGGGCATCGTCAGCCTGCTGGGGGCGGCGTCACGAGGGTGCCCGTGATGAGCACGGAGGACACGCAGTTGTCGGGGGTGCGGCCGGTCGGCTGACCGGGGGCGATGCAGTTCAGGCGCGCCTGCAGCGTCTGGCCGGACGGGACCTGGATGGGCGTCACGAAGTGCAGATCGAGGTCGCGGTAGTTCTCCGTGCTCAGTGAGAGGAGCACCTTCTGGCCGTAGGCGAGCTGGAGCGTGGCGACATCGCCCTGCGGGTTGTTGAACACGAGGTCGGTGATCTGGAGTGCTGAGCCGTCGGGGATCGCCGGCACGGACGAGGTGGCGTTCTTTCCCTTGCCGGCCGTGACGGTGAGCGTGTACGTCTGGTCTTCGCTCGTCGGCTGCGGCGGTGCGGGGGGAGGCGTGGATGTGCCGCCGCCGCTGCCCGCCGCGGCCTTCGCCTCGTCCGCGGTCTGCTGCGCGCCGTCCGCGGTCTTCTGCGCGTCCTGCGCCTGCCCCTGCACCTCGGCGAGCGGCTCCTTGACGGCATCGCGGGCGGTCTGCTCGACCGTGGGCTTCAGAAGGAGGTTCCACAGGAGGATCAGCAGCGCGATCAGCGCCGCGAGTGCGAGGAGAGCCTTCCAGAACCACGACGGGAAGACCGGATCCTGCATGTGGATGCCGTCGACCACGAGCGGGTCGCCGGAGGCGGGCGTCACGGTCACCGAATAGGGATGGCTCACGGCCTGTCCCCGCCAGACGCGGCGCCGCGGCGAGAGCGTGACGCGCACGAACTGCGCGTGGCCCGCGTCGATCAGCACCTCGGGATCGCGAGGGATCACCCTCAGTCGCTCCGTGCCGGCCCCGACGAGAGCGGCAGCCGTCGGCGTGTTGCCGTTGTTGTCCACAGCGAGTCGCACGCGCTTGCGCCCGCGGGAGCGCGACACCTTCGGGACGATCTCTGCGCCTACCGCCGCGAACTCCTCGACGCGGATGACGAACTCGACCACCTCGGGCTCGGTCGTGCGGGGGACATCGGCGTCTTCGGTGCCTGCCGGGGCGATGACCGGGGTCACCTGGATCGCCACATCGAGCTCACCGGCGGGGACGGCGGACGACCTCGGGACGAGGACAGTGACGACGACCGTCTCGGTGCGGCCGGGATACACGCTGACGAGATCGGGTGCGAGCGTCACATACTCGCCGCCCGGGCCGAGCGCGTGGAGTCGATACTCCTCGACGATTCCCGTGTCGTTGCGCACCGAGACCGTGGCCTGGGCGGCCTCGCCCGGTGCCGCCGCGAGTGCGGCGGGCTCGATCGATACGGCGACGGCCATATCAGCGACGCTACGGACGCATCGCTGCGGACCTCCCGTGCCTCCGGCCAGCATCGCGTGCAGACCCGGTGCCCGTTCGGCACGGATGCCTGCACCTTCGGGCCGACACCGACCTCGGCGGCGCGGCGAATATACTGGGTGGCTGGCCACTCGGCCGCACCACTTCACCCCGACCGAACGGACGTCCGCTGTGCTCGCCGTGCACGATCTCGAGATCCGCGTGGGCGCTCGCGTGCTCATGTCGGATGTCTCGTTCCGCGTCTCGGACGGCGACAAGATCGGCCTCGTGGGCCGCAACGGCGCCGGCAAGACGACCCTCACGAAGGTGCTCGCGGGAGACCTCCTGCCCAGCGACGGTCGCGTCGACCGCTCCGGCGAGCTCGGCTACCTCCCGCAGGATCCGCGCTCCGGCGACCCCGACATGCTCGCGCGCACGCGCATCCTCGACGCCCGCGGCCTCGGCACGATCGCCGTCGGGATGAGCGACGCCTCCCTTGCGATGGCATCCGAGGATGCCGCGACCGCCGCGAAGGCGATGCGCAAGTACGCCAACCTCATGGAGCGGTTCGAAGCGCTCGGCGGCTACGCGGCCGAGGCGGAGGCGGCATCCATCGCGCACAATCTCTCGCTTCCCGACCGGATCCTCGACCAGCCGCTGCGCACGCTCTCGGGCGGACAGCGCCGGCGCATCGAGCTCGCGCGCATCCTGTTCTCCGATGCGCAGACGATGATCCTCGACGAGCCGACCAACCACCTCGACGCCGACAGCGTCGTGTGGCTGCGCGAGTTCCTCAAGGGCTACAAGGGCGGCCTCATCGTGATCTCGCACGATGTCGAGCTCGTCGGCGAGACGGTCAACCGCGTCTTCTACCTCGACGCGAACCGCCAGGTCATCGACGTCTACAACATGAACTGGAAGAACTACCTGCGCCAGCGGGTGGCCGACGAGGAGCGCCGCAAGAAGGAGCGCGCCAACGTCGAGAAGAAGGCGAGCGTCCTGCAGCAGCAGGCGGCCCGATTCGGAGCCAAGGCCTCGAAGGCCGCGGCGGCGCACCAGATGGTCGCGCGCGCCGAGAAGATGCTCGCGGGCCTCGACGAGGTGCGCCAGGAGGAGCGCGTCGCCAAGCTGCGCTTCCCCAAGCCCGCGCCGTGCGGCAAGACGCCGCTCATGGCATCGGGACTGTCGAAGTCGTACGGTTCGCTCGAGATCTTCACCGACGTCGACCTCGCGATCGACCGCGGCTCGAAGGTCGTCATCCTGGGGCTCAACGGTGCGGGGAAGACGACGCTCCTGCGGATCCTCGCGGGCGTCGACAAACCCGACACGGGGCAGATCGAGCCCGGCCACGGGCTGAAGATCGGCTACTACGCCCAGGAGCACGAGAACCTCGACGTCAACCGGTCGGTGCTCGACAACATGATGTCGGCCGCGCCCGACATCACGGCGACCGATGCCCGCAAGGTGCTCGGCTCGTTCCTGTTCACGGGCGACGACGTGCTCAAGCCCGCCGGTGTGCTGTCGGGGGGCGAGAAGACGCGCCTGTCGCTCGCGACGCTCGTCGTCTCGAGCGCCAACATGCTGCTGCTCGACGAGCCGACCAACAACCTCGACCCCGCGTCGCGCGAGGAGATCCTCGGCGCGCTCGCGCACTACGAGGGCGCCGTCGTGCTCGTGTCGCACGACGAAGGAGCCGTCGAGGCGCTCAATCCGGAGCGCGTCCTCATCCTGCCCGACGGCGTGGAGGACATCTGGGGCCGCGACTATGCGGACCTCGTCACACTGGCCTGATCCGGCTTCAGCGCTCCGAGGTGTCGACGAGCGCGTCCTCGGCGTCCGCGTCGGCGTCACGGCGGCGCTTGGTGCGGTCTCGCACGGGGGGCGTCTCGCCGGCGGCGATGGCCGCGGCATCCTCGTCGTCTTCGCGCTTGCGCGCGCGCTCGGTGCGGATGACGTACCAGATGAACGCGAAGCCCATGATCGCGAACAGGATCCACTGCACGGCGTAGGAGAGATAGGGCCCGGGGTCGTCTGATGGCGACTCGAGCTGCTCGGGCTGCGTCGCGGGCGCGGGGTCTTCGGACGCCATGATCCCGTAGGCGCTCAGCTCGAGCGCGTCTCCCGCAGCGGGATCGATGGCATCGGCGACCGTGGGCAGGTGGATGGACGGCACCTGGCCCTCGGGCGCCGAGCGGCCCGAGGCGGGGAGCGCCTCGCCATCGCGCAGCCGCACGACGACGGTCACGTGCCCGTCCGGAGGGGCAGGCACCGCATCGGGGGAGTTCTGCGAATCGCCGGGCGGCACCCAGCCGCGGTCGACGAGGAGCACCCTGCCGTCGTCGAGCCGGAACGGGACGAGCACCTCGTAGGCTGCTGTTCCGCCGTGCGCCCGGTTGCGCGCGAGGAGCTGATCGTCGACGAGATAGGTCCCGGTCAGGACGACAGGCAGCCACTCGTCGGCGGGATCGAGCTCGCCGCCCGCCGGGATCACGTCCGCGAGCGGCACCGGCTCGGCATCGTAGTTCGCGGCGATGAGGGCGAGCTGCTCGGAGCGCTGCGCGTTGCGGGTGAACTGCCAGTTGGACAGGAACGCGCACGCGATCGCGAAGACGATCGCGACCGCGACGTAGACGGTCCAGCGCAGGGCGGCAGGGGCATCCTGTCGGCGGCTCATGCGTGCTCACCGGCCTTCGCGAGCGGAGAGACCTCGACGGGGAAGTCGCGCGACGCCAAGAAGTCGCGGAGGTAGGCGCAGTGCTCGTCGCACGCGACCCAGGTCTTGCGTTGTTCCGGCGCATGGATGCGCGGGTTTTGCCAGTCGATGCGCCACGTCGCGGCCGCGCGGCAACCGGCCCGCGAGCACACCGCGGTCTCGGGATCGTCGATCATGCCGTGGCGTCCGGGGGCGTCGAGCGGGGGGCGTCGGAGGGATGCTGCTCCTCGATGCGGATGACCCGTGAGCCCTCCGGCCCCGAGGTGACAGACGGCGGGGGAGCAGGCGGCAGGGCCTTCTCGGGGCTCTCGCTGCGGCGGCTCTTCGAGTCCTGCCCCACGTTGGCGGTCACGACCGCGATGTACGGGAGGAAGACGGCGGCGGCGCCGAACACCCACGTGTACCAGCCGTAGGGCGTCACGACCACCATCAGGATGAAGCACGCGACGCGGATGCCCATCGTGATGAGATAGCGCGTCTCGCGCGCGCTCACCTCATCACGCGGCGCCCGCGGAAGCGACGTCGCGGACTGCGCTCCGGTCGAGTTCTTCACGATGATTCCAGGGTACGCCGCTCGCGGAGCGCGAGCGGCGTCCGGGCCCGGTCTTGCCCCGTCAGATGGTGCGGAACGAGTTGATGTTCGCCGTGAACCAGCTGATCCACGCGATGGCGATGATCGTGCCGATGATCGCGAGCGCCAGGCCCACCCAGCCGATGATCGTCCCGGCGAGTCCCATGCCGTGGCCCTGGTCTCCCGTGCGCTTGATCTGGCTGAGCGACATGTGTCCCGTGATGATCCCGACGATCGATCCGATGAACGGGATGACGAACAGGCCCACGAGCGACGACACGAGCGCCACGATCGCGAGCGGGTTCGTCGGGCGCGGGGCGGAATACGCCCCGTACGCGGGCGCGGCCGCATACGCCGGGTCCGATCCGTACGCGGGCGCCGTGCCGTACGCGGGGGCGGAGCCGTGGCCCGGCGCCGGTGCGCCGTAGGCGGGCGGGTTCTGGTACGCCGGCGCGCCCGGGTAGACGGGCGGGGTCTGGTCGTAGGTGGGCGCGGCAGGGTACTGGGGCGCAGCGGGCTCGCCGTAGGCGGGCGCGGCGGGGTACGAGGGCGCTGCGGGCTGCCCGTACGTGGGCGCGGCGGGGTACTGGGGCGCGGCAGGGTACTGGGGCGCGGCGGGCTCGCCGTAGGCGGGTGCAGGAGGCTGTCCGTAGGACGGAGCCGCCGGCGGCTCGTACGCAGGGGCAGCGGGCGGCTCGTACGCAGGGGCGGCGGGCGGCTCGTACGCAGGGGCGGCGGGCGGCTCGTACGCCGGAGCCGCGGGTTCCGAGGTCGGTGCAGCCGGCTCCGCGTGGGCGTCGGGCTGCTCGTCGACGGGGGCGGCCGGCTCCTCGTGAACCGGGGCCTCGGGTGCGGGCTGCGCGGCCGATTCGTCGTCGGGGCGCGAGCCGCCGCTGGTCGCATCGCTCATGAGCCGGATCCCTTCCGTCGGGTTGCGCTCCCAGCGTTCCAGCGGCCGCACCGGGTGTCAAACGGCCTCGCCGCTAGGCTGGTGCGGATCACCGCCGTCGTCCCTCCGGGAGAACACATGTCCACTGATCGCGTCGTCCTCGTCACCGGCGGCAACCGCGGCATCGGCCGCGCCATCGCCGAGCGCTTCGTCGCGGAGGGCTACAAGGTCGCCGTCACCGCGCGCTCGGGCGAGGGTCCCGAGGGCACCCTCACGGTGCGTGCGGACGTGACCGACTCCGCGGCCGTCGACGCCGCCTTCTCCGAGGTGGAGTCCGCGCTGGGGCCGATCGAGATCGTCGTCGCGAACGCCGGCGTCACCAAGGACACCCTCCTGCTGCGCATGACCGAGGACGACTTCGACAGCGTCGTCGCGACCAACCTGGGCGGGGCGTTCCGCGTCGTCAAGCGGGCTTCCAAAGGGATGCTGCGCGCCAAGTGGGGACGCGTCATCCTCATCTCCAGCGTCGTGGGCCTGTACGGCTCGCCCGGGCAGATCAACTACTCCTCGTCGAAGGCCGGCCTCGTCGGATTCGCCCGCTCGCTCACGCGCGAGCTCGGCGGTCGCGGCATCACCGCCAACGTCGTGGCGCCCGGCTTCATCGAGACCGACATGACCGCCGCCCTCCCCGACGAGACCCAGGCGCAGTACAAGAGCACGATCCCGGCGGGCCGGTTCGCGAGCCCCGACGAGGTCGCCGGTGTCGTGACGTGGCTCGCCTCGGACGACGCCGCGTACATCTCGGGCGCGGTCATCCCCGTCGACGGCGGCCTCGGCATGGGTCACTGACCCGCGCCGAGCCCGCGCACCACCGGCCGCGTGTTCAGCGGTCGACGGCGGCGACGATCGCCTGAGCCAGCTCGTCGGGCTGGGAGAATTGCGGCCAGTGACCGGTGCCGAGCTTCACGACCTCGGCATCGTCGATCGCCTCGAACTCCTCGGCCCATGGGCCCCACTTGGCGAGTTCGGCACGCAGCTCGTCCTCCGTCATGCCGCCGGACAGCAGCGTCACCGGAACCGACCGCCGCCGCTCGTCGGTGAGGCTGATCGGGTCGGTCGGCACGCGGCCGGGCACCGAGCGGGCGCGTGACGCCCACTCCTCGCGCGTCGGTGCGTCGAGGTCGTAGACCTCGCGGTCGTCGAAGAAGTCCCACCCGGGGAAGGGCACGACGCCGTCGACGAGCTCGAACTCGGAGATGCCCTGCCCGGCCGGAGGCGGCACGGTGTCGACGAACACGACCCGCGCCACGCGGTCGGGTCGCGCGTCGGCCGCACCCCACACGACGTTCCCGCCGCCGGAGTGGCCCACGAGCACCGCGGGGCCGTCGACGGCGTCGATCTCGGCGACCACGGCGTCGACCCAGTCCGCCATTCCGATCGACTCCGATGCCGGCGCAGGCACGCCGAGCCCGGGAAGTGTGAGGGGATGCACGGCGTGGCCGGCGGCCTCGAGAGCCGGAGTCACGGCGTCCCACGAGGATGCGTCGAGCCAGAGTCCGGGAACCAGGATGATGTCCATGGATCCGACGCTAGCCGGGGCCTCGGACACCCGTCAGGGCAGAAGCGGGATGACCTCGCGCAGGTCGACGGTGCCCACGACGAGGTCGGCGCGCTCGCGCACGGCGGGCTTCGCGTTGAACGCGATGCCGAGCCCCGCGACCGCCATCATCCGCAGGTCGTTCGCACCGTCGCCGATCGCGATGGTGCGCGACAGCGGCACGCCGATCTCCTGCGCCCACTCGCTCAGCGCCTCGGCCTTGCCCTCGGCATCCACGATCCGTCCCTCGACGTGACCCGAGAGCACACCGTCGACGACGGCGAGGCGATTCGCGCGCCAGATGTCGGCACCGAGCTCGGGCGCGATCGTGTCGAGGATCTCGTGGAAGCCGCCCGAGACGACCGCGACCCGTCCGCCGCGCTCGTGCACGGCCGAGGTCAGCTCGCGCACGCCGGGCGTGGGCTCGATGCGCGACAGCACGTGCCCGAACGCCGACACCGGCACGCCCTTGAGCGCCTCCACGCGCGAGCGCAGGCTCGTCGCGAAGTCGACCTCGCCGCGCATCGCGGCCTCCGTCGCGGCCGTCACCTCGGCGCCGCGCCCCGCCTCGTCGGCGATCAGCTCGATCACCTCGTTGCGGATCAGCGTGGAGTCGGCGTCGAGCACGACGAGGAAGCGGTCGGATGTCGCGGGCACGCCTTCCACCGTAATGGCGCGGGCCGCGGCATCCTGTCCGTCAGCGGTCGATCGAGATGCCCTTGCCCACGACGGTGATGCCGCTGTCGGTCACGGTGAAGCCCCGCGCGAGGTCGCGCTCGCGATCCACGCCGACCGTCGCGCCGTCCGCCAGCACGACGTTCTTGTCGAGGATCGCGCGGTGCACGCGCGCCCCGGCGCCGACCTGCACGTGATCGAACAGCACCGAGTCGGTGATCGTCGCCCCGCCGCCCGAGAGCGTCCACGGACCCACGACGCTCCGCTCGAGGTGCGTGCCGGAGAGCACCGATCCGAGCGACACGATCGAGTCGATCGCGTTGCCCATGCGGCCCACCGAGTCGCGCACGAACTTCGCGGGCGGCGAGTTCACCGTCTGCGAGTGGATCGGCCACTCCATGTTGTAGAGGTTGAAGACCGGCAGCGTCGAGATGAGGTCCTGGTGCGCCTCGAAGAACGAGTCGATCGTGCCCACGTCACGCCAGTAGTCGCGGTCGCGATCGGTGGATCCCGGCACGTCGTTGCGCTTCATGTCGTAGACGCCGGCCTCGCCGCGCCCCACGAAGTAGGGCACGATGTCCCCGCCCATGTCGTGGTTCGACGTCGGCAGCTCGCCGTCGGATTCGACGGCCTCGATGAGCGCGTCGGCGTCGAAGATGTAGTTGCCCATCGAGGCGAGCACCTCGGTGGGGGAGTCGGCCAGGCCCGTCGGGTTCTGCGGCTTCTCCAGGAATTCGTTGATGATCGCCGGATCGTTCGCCGATACGTCGATGACGCCGAACTGGTTGGCGAGCGAGATCGGCTGACGGATGCCGGCGACCGTCGCGCGCGCGCCCGAATCGATGTGGGCGGCGAGCATCTGGCGGAAGTCCATGCGGTAGACGTGATCCGCGCCGATGACCACGACGATGTCGGGCTTCTCGTCGTTGATGAGGTTGAGGCTCTGCAGGATCGCATCCGCCGATCCCGAGAACCATCGCTTCCCGAGACGCTGCTGCGCCGGCACCGACGCCACATACGAGTCGAGCAGCGCCGACATGCGCCACGTCTGCGAGATGTGGCGGTCGAGGCTGTGCGACTTGTACTGGGTCAGCACGACGATCTGTCGCAGGCCCGAATTTATGAGATTCGAGATCGCGAAGTCGATCAGTCGGTACTGGCCGCCGAACGGCACGGCAGGCTTCGCCCGGTCCGCCGTCAGGGGCATCAATCGCTTTCCCTCGCCACCGGCGAGGATGATTCCGAACACCTTCGGCGCTGCTGGCATGGGACCCACCCTAGGGCCCCTTCGGTGGCCGGGGTAGCCGCTATGCCCGGCGCGTCACGTGTACTAGGTTTCGTGCCATGCGCGTCGACATCATCACCAAGGAATATCCGCCCGAGATCTACGGCGGCGCAGGGGTTCACGCGACAGAGCTCGTGAAGGCGCTCCGCGAGTCGATCGAGGTGCAGGTGCGCGCGTTCGGCGCCCCGCGCGACGAGACCGACACGACCGCCTACGGGGTTCCCGAGGAGCTGTCGACGGCCAACGGCGCCATCCAGACCCTCGGCACCGATCTCGAGATCGTGACGGATGTCGCCGGCGCCGACGTCGTGCACAGCCACACCTGGTACGCGAACTTCGCCGGTCACCTCGCATCGCTGCTGCACGGCATCCCGCACATCGTGACGGCGCACAGTCTCGAGCCGCTGCGGCCGTGGAAGGCCGAGCAGCTCGGCGGCGGATATGCCGTGTCGAGCTACATCGAGAAGACGGCCTACGAGGGCGCCGCGGCCATCGTCGCGGTGAGCGACGGCATGCGCAACGACATCCTGCGCAGCTACCCGAACCTCGACCCCGCGAAGGTGCGGGTCATCTACAACGGCATCGACGTCGAGGCGTGGCATCCCGTCGACGATCCGGAGCTGCTCGGCCAGCTCGGCGTCGACGCGTCCAAGCCGTCGGTCGTATTCGTCGGGCGCATCACGCGCCAGAAGGGCCTGCCGTACCTCCTGCGCGCGGCCGAGCAGCTGCCCCCCGACGTGCAGCTCGTGCTCTGCGCGGGTGCGCCCGACACGCCGCAGATCATGGCCGAGGTGGAGGAGCTCGTGAAGGGCCTGCAGCAGACGCGCGAGGGCGTCGTGTGGCTCGACCGCCACCTCTCCCGGCGCGAGCTGTGCACGATCCTCGCCGCCGCGACGACGTTCGTCTGCCCCTCGGTGTACGAGCCGCTCGGAATCGTGAACCTCGAGGCCATGGCGTGCGGCGCGGCGGTCGTCGGCACCGCGACGGGAGGCATCCCGGAGGTCGTCGTCGACGGCGTGACGGGCAGGCTGGTGCCGATCGAGCAGGTGCAGGACGGCACCGGGACGCCGACCGATCCGGAGAAGTTCGTCGCCGATCTGGCGCGCGTGCTGACCGAGGTCGTGTCGGATCGCGAGCGTGCCGACGCCTACGGAGCAGCCGGTCGCGAGCGTGCCGCGAACGATTTCAGCTGGGCCAGGATCGCGCAGCAGACCGAGGCGCTGTACGCGGAGGTGAGCGGCGCGGGCCGATAGGCTGACGGCATGCCGCAGGTCCTCGAGTTCTCCGACGTCGTCGTCCGCCGAAACGCCCGAGACATCGTGGACCACCTCGATTGGTCGGTCGACGACGATCAGCGCTGGGTCATCCTGGGGCCGAACGGCGCCGGCAAGACCACGCTGCTTCAGCTCGCCGACACGCTGCTGCATCCGACGTCGGGCACCGTCTCGGTCCTCGGCGAGCGGCTCGGTCGCACGGACGTGTTCGACCTGCGTCCGCGCATCGGCTTCGCGTCGTCGGCCATGGCCAAGCGCGTGCCGCCGGAGGAGACCGTGATCAACGTCGTGCTGACGGCGGCGTACTCGGTGCTCGGCCGATGGAACGAGGCGTACGAGGACATCGACGAGCGCCGCGCGCTGCGCGTGCTCGCGGAGTGGCACCTCGACGAGTTCGCCGACCGCACGTTCGGCACGCTGTCGGACGGCGAGCAGAAGCGCGTCCAGATCGCGCGCGCCGTCATGACCGATCCCGAGCTCCTGCTCCTCGACGAGCCCACCGCGAGCCTCGACCTCGGCGCCCGCGAGGAGCTGCTGACGCTGCTCGGCGGCTATGCACAGGCGCCGACGACGCCCGCGATGATCATGGTGACGCACCACGTCGAAGAGATCCCGGTCGGCTTCACGCACGTCCTGCTGCTCCGCGAGGGCAGGATCGTGGCGGCCGGCCCCCTCGGCGACACGCTCACCGCCGAGAACCTCACCGCGACATTCGGGCTGCCGATCACGCTCACGCAGGGCGACGGCCGGTACGCCGCGCGCGCGGCATCCTGAGCGATTCCTCGGTTCGGCCTCCGGGCTGATAGAATCGCTCTTTGGTGCGCTCGCACCACAGACTTCGTCCGCCCTGGCAAAATCCAGGGCACCACACCTTGAAGGACTTCCCATGAAGACTGACATCCACCCCGAGTACAAGGCCGTCGTTTTCCGCGACCTCGGTTCGGGCGAGACGTTCCTCACCCGCTCGACCGTTTCGAGCGACAAGACGATCGAGCTCGACGGCGTCGAGTACCCCGTCATCGACGTCGAGATCTCGTCGGCGTCGCACCCGTTCTACACGGGCAAGCAGCGCATCATGGACTCGGCCGGCCGCGTCGAGAAGTTCAACCAGCGCTTCAAGAACTTCGGCTCCAAGTAAGCCGCACGCGAAGGCCCCGCTCCGGCGGGGCCTTCGTCGTCTCCTCAGTCGACCTCGAAGTAGAGGTGGGCGTGCAGCTTGCAGCCCGGATTGAACGGGGCCGCGCACTCGGGGCACTCGTCGGCCGCGCGGTACGCGGCGATCGTCAGCAGGTGGCCGCAGACGCCGCACAGCACGGCTCTCTCGTTCTCGTCGGACACCGGCCACTGCTCGGCGGGGTGATCGGCCGTCTCGGCGTGGCAGAGGTGGCACGGGTAGAAGTCCCGGCAGCAGGCGAACTCGATCGCGATGACGTCGAGGGGCGTGCGGTAGTGGACGCACCGGGTCTCGTCGTCGACGACCGGCCCGAGCACGCGAGGCCTCATCGCACGCCCCGCGCCGTCAGGGCGTCGCCGAGCTCGAACGCGTGCTTCGACGCCAGGACGATGAAGGGCACCGTGAAGGCACGGAGGCTTCCGCGCGCGCCGCGGGCCCGCTGCGCGTCGCGCACGTCCCGGGCGAGGCGCGCCAGCACCGGGATCGTCGTGAGGGTGACGGTGAGCATGAGCGCCGCGAGCTGCGGATCGAGCCGCACCCGCTCGAGAGGCCGCATCCCGCGCTCGAGCGCATCGAGCAGCGCCGTGACCTGCGTCGTGAGCACGAGCAGCGCGCTCAGCACGACGGCCGCGGCGACGCGGGCCGTGTTCGCGACGGCCGGCTCGGGCCCGAGGAAGACGAGCTGGCTGACGAGCGTGATCGCCAGGACCCAGCGCAGCAGCAGGGCCTGACGCCCGAGCTCGCGCATGCCGAGCATCCCGTCGCCGAGACCTGCGAGGGCGTAGGCGACGACGGTGAGGGATGCCGCGACCCCGGCGCCCCACCACGAACTCGGCAGCAGCGACACGCCCAGGACGAGCGCGAGCACGAGGATCGTCTTCGGGCCGGCGGGCATGCGGTGCAGGCGCCCGTCGCCGGGCCGGTAGAGGCTCAGCATCGCAGGCTCGTCTCGTAGTCCTCGACGATCGAGACGGGGTCGCCGACCGCCGCGATCCTCCCCTTCTCGAAGAGCAGCGCGGCGTCGCAGCGCCGCGCGAGTGCGAGATCGTGCGTGACGAGCACGAGCCGGTGCCCTTCGTCGGCGAACAGATGGTCCGCGACGCGGCGGGCATTGCGGGCGTCGAGGTACGCGGTGGGTTCGTCTGCCACGACGAGATCGGGGCGGCGCACGAATGCTCCGCACAGCGCGAGCAGCTGCTTCTGCCCGCCGGACAGGTCGTGGGACGTCCGGTTCGCCAGGTCGGTGAGACCGAAGCGCTCGAGGGCCGAGGCGACGCGGGACTGCCGCTCCGCCGCCGTCAGCCGGTCTGCGCGCAGCGAGAACGCGACGTCCTCCGCGACCGTGGGCATGAGGATCTGCGCATCGGGATTGCTGAAGACGAACGCGGTCCGGCGTCGCAGCTCCTTGGCGTCGGTGGCCGGATCGAGTCCGAGGATGCGCATCGTCCCGGCCGTGCGTGCGACGAGGCCTCCGACGAGCCGGGCGAAGGTGGACTTGCCCGAGCCGTTCTCGCCGATGACGGCGACGGTGCGGGTGTCGAGCGCGAGGGAGACCTCGCTGAGGACGTCGGCATCGCCGAGCCGCACCGACACGCGTTCGAGCTGAAGCGTCATCGCACGACCTCCAGCACCGCGGCGACGCCCAGGCCGCCGCCGACGGAGGCCGCCGCCACGCCGAGCGTTCCCGCGGGCGCGCCGGATCGCACGAGCCTGCTGAAGAGGCGCACGACGGAGACGGCGCCGCTCGCGCCCCACGGGTGGCCGAGCGCGAGCGCTCCGCCGTCGGCGCACACGCGCGGGTCGTCTTCGGCGATCCGGAGCCGGTCGAGGACGGCGAGGCTCTGCGCCGCGAAGGCCTCCACGATCTCGAAGGCCGCGACGTCGGCGACGCCGACCCCCGCGGAGGCCAGGGCGGTGGAGACGGCGGGCGCCGCGCCGATGCCGGGCAGAGCGGGGTCGCAGCCCACGACGGCGGTCGCGCGGACGGCGAGGCCGGCAGCGGCGCCGGCGGGGGCGACGAGCACGATCGCTGCGCCGTCTCCGATGCGCGTCGCCGTGCCCGCCGTCATCGAGCCGTCCGCGAACAGCGGGGGAAGCCGGGGGAGCAGCCGCTCTGCGCCGCCGATCGCGTCGTCGTGGTCGAGGCCTTCGAGCGGCACGAGCTCGGCGTCGAAGCGTCCGGTCGCCAGAGCCGCGCGAGCACGGGCGTGACTGCGCGCCGCATGAGCGTCCTGCCGGCTGCGGGAGATGCCGTCGTGTGCAGCGAGGTCCTCGGCCGCGCGGGGCATATCGGGATCGGGGAACCCTGCGGGGGCGAAGGGAGCCCGGTCGTACGCCGCACCGTCGATCGAGCGTTCGGGCGCCGTCGACGCGCTCTCCACGCCGCCGGCCAGGCGCGCCCGCTCGTCTCCGGCACGGATCGCGGTGACGGCGTCGAGGATGGCGGCGAGGCCGCTGCCGCACTGACGGTCGACCGTCCCGCCGGGGATCTCCGCTCCGAGTCCGGCCGCGAGGGCGGCCACGCGCGCCGGGTTGCCCCCGGGGCCCATGCAATTGCCGAGGAGCACATCGGCGACCGCGACCGGAGAGCCGGCCGAGTCCGCGGCATCCGCGAGAGTCGCCCGAATGACCGGTGCTGCGAGCTCCTCGACGCGCAGGCGCGCGAGGGCACGCCCGCGCGTGCCGATCGGCGTGCGGCGCGCGGCGACGATGACGGGATCGCGATCAGACGACAAGCCGCTCGACCTCCCCGGCCAGCGCACGGCGCGCGGCCTCCGTGCGAGCGGGCTTGCCCGACGCCGTGCGCGGCAGCTCGCCCGCGAACCATCGGCGGGGGCGATGCGCAGGGGCCAGCTGCGTGGCGCACGCCGTCCGGAGCTGGGCGGGTGTCCCGTCGAGCTCCACGTACGCCGCGACGAGGGCGCCTACGCCGGGCCGCGGCATCCCGAACACGACGGCATCCCGGATGCCGGGCACCGACCTCAGCACGGCCTCGACCTCCTCGGGCACGATCGTGGCCGACGCGCTGAGGATCGCGTCGTCGGCTCTGCCCCGCAGTCGCAGCCGGCCGTCGACGAGCTCGGCGCGGTCGCCGACCGTCGCCCACTCGCCGTCGATGCGCAGGGGCCCCGGGCTGCCGACGTAGCCGAGGGCGACGGAGGCCGAGCGCACCCAGAGTTCGCCGTCGCGGATGTCGACGCCGACGCCCGGGAAAGGCCGCAGGCCGTCTCCCTCGTCGACGGCGACGAAGGAGAGCTCCGCCGCCCCGTAGTATGCGGCGACACGGATGCCGGATGCCTCGGCTCGCGCCCGGAGGCGGGCGTCGAGATGCGACCCCCCGATCAGGGCGGCGCGCAGCCGCGGCGGCGGGCCCGCGTCGAGCACGGCGCGCAGGGCCTGCGGCGTGCCGTGCAGACACGTCGCGAACTCGCGATCGGCCGAGCCGAGCAGGGGCCGCGGTCCGCCTGCGAGCGCGTGGGCGAGAGAGAAGAGCGTGAGGGATGCCGAGGGCGGGGCGGGCAGCAGCACGGCATCGTCGGGGTCGGCGTCCAGGAGGCGCGCCACCGCGGGGAACGACGTCTCCCACGACTCCGCCGTGCGCAGCACGATCCGCGGCGAACCGCTGCTCCCCGACGTGAGCGTCGCCCACGCGGCCTCAGGGACAGGCTGCGTCGAGGACGCCGTCGTGAGGACGGCCTCCCATTGCGCGGCGGGCCATCGGGCGTCGCCGACGAGCGGGACCTCCCCGGCCGCGCGGAGCGCGCGCAGGCGGTCGAGGAGATCCTCCTGGTCGTCGGCGACGGGGACGATCACGGCACCCGGGTCGTCTCGGTCGGCGTCGCGGAGGCCGTCTCGGGCGTCCAGGTGCGGCGGAAGGCGCGCGGATACGCGCGCACGAGGGTCATGGTGATCGCCGTCGCGATGACCGCCTTCACGAGGTCGCCCGGGAGGAACACGACGCTCGTGAGCGCCGTCTCCACGATCGGGAGTCGCGTCACGAGGCTCTGCACCGGGATGCCGATCGCGTAGACGACGAGGATGCCGCCGGTCACCACGCCGACGAAGGTGCGGAGCGTCTGCGGCTTGCGGTTGCGATGGTGGACGATCAGGCCGACCACGAAGGCGCCGACGATCCACCCGATGAGGTACCCCGCCGAAGGGCCGAGGAAGACGCCGATCCCTCCGCGGCCACCCGCCAGGAGCGGCAGGCCGACGGCGACGAGCACGAGCAGCACCGTCATCGACAATGCACCGAGTCCCGCACCGAGGATGGCGCCCGCGAGCATGACGCCGAGCGTCTGCGCCGTGATCGGCACGGCGCCGAACACCGTGAAGCTCCCGGGCAGTCCCAGAACGGCGACGATCGCCGCGAAGACCGCCGCGCGGGCGATGTCGGTCGCGTCGATGCGTCGCGATCGGATCGAATCGGTCATGTGCGTTCTCCTTTAGCGACAACACCCGAACACTGTTCACCTGAACGGCGTTCACTATAGTGGGGCCATGGCCGGAACGGAAAGCGCGCGACGTCACACTCGCGACGACGTGGCGCGCGCGGCGCTGCGGATCCTCGACGACGACGGGCTGCCCGACCTGACGATGCGGCGGCTCGCGGCTGCCCTCGACGTGCAGCCGAGCGCGCTGTACCACCACTTTCCCAACAAGCAGAGCCTGCTCGCCGAGCTGGCCGACCGCATCGTCGCGCAGGCCGATGCACCTCGGCCGTTCGACGGCTCCCGCACGCGGTCGGCGGCGGCCGCTCTGAGGGACGCGCTGCTCGCCTACCGCGACGGCGCCGAAGTGGTCTCGAGCACGCTCGCGCTCGGCCTCGGCTCCACGGCGGCACGCGACGGGCTGGCAGCCGCGATGAGCGCCGACGGCTTCGACGCCGACGACGCCTCGCACGCGGCGGCGGCCCTGCTCCATTTCGTCATGGGCCACGTCTGGCACGAGCAGCAGCGCATGCAGTACGACAGCCTCGGCGTCGTCGAGCCCGACGCGAGCCTCTCGCCGCAGAGCGCGGACGAGGCTCTCGCCGAGTTCACGTTCGGGGTGGATCTGCTCATCGGCGGACTCGAGCAGCGCCGCGCGCACGCCGCGACGACCGCCTGACCCGGGCTCAGCGGATGGGCCAGCTGCCGTCGAGACGGTCGTCGGGGTCGAGCCGGCCGATCTGGATGAAGTAGTCCGTGAGGCTCGCCGCCTGCGCGCGGGCCCAGCCGATCTGCCGCGTGTGCAGCTCTTCCGCCGTCGCGGGCAGCCACGGGGCGTAGCGCTCGGCGAGCGCCTGCGCGACGCGCCCGGCCGCGACGGCGTCGGCCGACGCCTCGTGCGCGCCGTCGAGTCGCACGGCGTAGTGCTCGGCCACGACCGTCAGGGTGCGCTTGCCGCGGCGCCACCGGTCGTACGCCTTGTCGACGACGAGCGGGTCGATGACGGGTGAGGGGGAGAGGATCGCCTCGACGCCGTGGCGCTGGGCCTCGTGCTTGAGCAGGGAGAAGTCGTAGGGCGCGTTGTAGGCGACGACCGGGATGCCGGCATCGAGGATGCCGCGCACCGCGTCGACGATCTCGGCGACGACGACGGGCGCGGGGCGGCCGTGCTCCCGCGCGTGGGCGGTGGTGATGCCGTGCACGGCCGTCGCACCCTCGGGGATGTCGACGCCCGGATCGGCGAGCCAATCACGTGCGGTGAGCACCGTGCCCGCGGCGTCCAGCACCCCGACGTGAGCCGTCACGATGCGGTCGCACGTGACGTCGACGCCGGTCGTCTCGAGGTCGAACACGCCGACGACGCGGGTCCACTCGGGCGACTCGAACAGGGCGAGGGGGTCCATGCCGATCACGGTATGCGCCGCCTCCGACATCGTCGCCGCGGCACGCGGTCGCCACTCAGCCCCGATCCCTAGACTCGGACGGTGCCCGTCGTCAGCCCGTACTCGTCGCTCCTCAAGGAGATCCCCGTCGACCGCCGCGAGGCGGAGGTGCTGGGCGGCACGACGGCGTACTGGACCTACGGACCCGCCGATGCCGAGACGACGGTCGTTGCCGTGCACGGCTTCCGCGGCGAACACCACGGGCTCGAGCCCGTCGTGGCGCACCTCCCCGAGGTGCGGGTGATCTCACCCGACCTCCCGGGCTTCGGCGAGACGGCGCCGCTGCCGGGCCGGCGGCACGATCTCGGCGCGTACGCCGAGTGGCTCACGGCATTCGTCGCGGAGGTGGCGCCGGGGGCGGTCATCCTCGGCCACTCCTTCGGCTCCATCGTCGTGTCGGCGGCCGTCGCCGATGGGCTCGGGACGCCGCGAGTCATCCTCGTGAACCCCATCGGCGCGCCCGCGCTGGAGGGTCCTCGGGGAGTGCTCACGCGCCTGGCCGTCTTCTACTACTGGGCTGGCGCGAAGCTGCCCCAGGGGCTGGGCGAGGCGCTGCTGCGCAACGGCCTCATCGTCCGCGTCATGAGCGTGTCGATGGCCAAGACGCGCGAGCCCGAGCTGCGGCGGTTCATCCACGACCAGCACGACACGTACTTCTCGCGGTTCTCCGACCGCAACGTGCTGCACGACGCGTTCGTCGCCTCCGTCTCGCACGACGTCCGCGAGTTCGCGCCGCGCATCGCACAGCCGACCCTGCTCGTGGCGGCGCAGAAGGACGACATCACCCCGATCGAGGCGGAGCGCCGCCTGGCGACTCTCTTCCCGCGCGCCGAGCTCGTCGAGATCCCCGACGTCGGGCACCTCATCCACTACGAGACGCCGGCGCCCGCCGCCGTCGCGATCAGACGGTTTCTTGCGCCTTCCGAGCCCGGTACGCGTTGACGTTCATGCGGTTGCCGCAGTTGCCCGTGTCGCAGTAGCGCTTCGATCCGTTGCGCGAGTAGTCGATGTAGACCGCGTCGCAGTCGTCGGCCGAGCACACCCGGATGCGGTCGTACTCGTCGGCGCGGATGACGTCGACGAAAGCCATCGCGCCCTCGGCGAGGATCCGGGTCTCGAGGGGCGACTCGTCGGAGGTCGCGTGGATGTGCCAGTCGAACGTGTCGTGGATGACGAGCTGGGGGAGTGCGCCGCTGTCGCGGAGCATCTCGTTGACGAGCGGGACGGCGTCGACGCGGTCGACATCCCAGAGCGCACGAAGGCGGCCACGCACATCTCGGAGCGCAGAGACCGTCGCGGGAGTGCGGCTGATGCTGCCTGTATAGGGGTTGGCGGCCAGGAAGGCGTCGAGGTCGTCGACGGACTCGAGCCGGTCCGGATCGTCGTGGCCGGGGAGCGTGTTGACGAGGTTCACGACCGCCGCGAGGGACAGGCGTGTGTCAGGGGTGAAAACCATGTTGACTCCTGACGTTCCTCACCGCTAATGTCACTAGTGTAACCTCCGACGCTCCTGACAGGCGGGCTGCGATGACCGCGACCACCACTCTGCCGCACACCGGTTCGCACCGACGCGTCTCCACGGCGGGTCTGGTCATGGCCGTGGCATCCGCGCTCGCCTTCTCGTCGAGCGGACCGCTCATCAAGCCGCTCCTCGAAGCGGGCTGGTCGCTCGGTGCCGCGCTCCTGGTCCGCATGGGCGTATCGGGCCTGATCCTGTCGCCCGCGCTCTTCCTCGCGATGCGTCGCGAGCGCTCGTTCGTGCGCCGGCACTGGCGCCTGATCGTGGGCTTCGGCCTCACGGCGGTGGCCGGATGCCAGATCCTCTTCTTCGCCGCGATGCAGCGGATGCCCGTCGCGGTGGCGCTGCTCATCCAGTACCTCGCCCCCGTCCTGCTCGTCGGACTCGCGTGGGTGCGCACGAGGCGCGCGCCGTCGCGTCTCGTCATGATCGGATCGGTCGTCGCGATCGTCGGCCTCGTGCTCGTCGTCGACATCTCCGGCGCGCAGTTCGACCTTCTCGGCACTCTGCTCGCGCTCGGCGCGGCCGTCTGCGTCGGGGCGTACTTCCTCATCTCCGAGCGCGCCGGCGACGACCTCCCGCCGCTCGCCCTCGCGTCGGGCGGGCTGCTGGTCGGCGCGGCCCTCATGGCCGTGCTGTGCGTCTCGGGCATCCTCCCGTTCCAGGCGCCCGCTGTCGAGGTCGTGCTCTCCGGGGCGACGCTGCCCTGGTTCGTGCCGCTCGTCTGGGTGGCCGCGGTGGGCACGACGCTCGGCTACGCGCTCGGCGTCATGGCGGTGCCGCGCATCGGATCGCGCGTCGCGTCGTTCGTCGGGTTGTCCGAGGTGCTGTTCGCCCTCGGGTTCGCGTGGCTGCTGCTGGGGGAGGTGCCCGCGCCGATCCAGTTCGCGGGCGGCGTGCTCATCCTCGTCGGCGTCGTGCTGGTGCGGATGGATGCCGAGCACGGCGGCGCCGACGAGGTCGTCAGTCCTCCCGCCCTGCCAACGCCATGAGCGGCGCGACGCGGTAGCCGATCACCTCGCCCATGACGAGAGAGGTCTCGGTGCGCTCGACGCCCTCGATCGCGAGGATGCGGGCATCGGTCTCGAAGAGGTGCTGCGTGTCGCGGCACGCGACCCGGACGAGCAGATCGATCTGGCCGCTGAGGCCGTGCACCTGCACGATCTCGGGGATGCGGGTGAGCTCGTCGCCGATGCGGGGGAGATCGGCCTGGCGCACGACGACGCTCACGAACGCCTCGATGGGGAAGCCGAGCGCGGACGACGAGATGGCCCGTTCGTAGGAGAGGAAGACGCCCGCGCGCTCGAGGCGGCCCATGCGGGCCTGCACGGTGTTGCGCGAGAGTCCGAGCTTGTCGGCGAGGGCGACCACGGTGGCGCGCGGGTCCGCCGACAGAGCTGTGAGCAGCTGCAGATCGACGCGATCGAGGTTGGTCATAGTGCGAAAGATTAGCACGTCAATCCGACCCTGACTTTGGCAACATGCTCAGCAGGCGTCGTGATGCTTGAGCTAGGTGCAAAATCGACGTACCTTCGAGGTAGTCGGCGACGGTGCCGGCACTCCGATGTCGACCGCCTCACGAGGGCGGATCGCCTCGCGAAGGGATGACCGACGATGCACACCCTCACACCACAGACGGATCTCGCGACAGATGTCGACGATGTCGCCCGCCTGCTGAACGAAGACGGCGAGCGCGTCGCCGATCCGGAGCTCGACCGGTGGGTCGCCGACGTCGACGCCGCCGCCCTGCAGCGCCTCTACCGCGACATGACGCTCGTCCGCCGGATCGACACGGAGGGCGTCGCGCTGCAGCGTCAGGGCCAGCTCGGCCTGTGGGCGCCGTGCCAGGGCCAGGAGGGCGTGCAGGTCGGCACCGCGCACGCATTCCGGCGCGACGACTTCGCCTTCCCGAGCTACCGCGAGATCGGCGTGCAGTACGTGCGCGGCGCCAAGCCCGCCGACTTCGTCATCGCCTGGCGCGGCGAGGAGCACTCCACCTACAACCCGTACGACATCAACACCGCGACTCCGCAGATCATCATCGGCGCGCAGAGCCTGCACGCCGTCGGGTACGCGATGGGCATCCAGCGCGACGGCACCGACCAGGTCGCGGCGGCGTACTTCGGCGACGGGGCGTCGAGCCAGGGTGACGTCAACGAGGCGATGATCTTCGCCTCGTCCTTCCGCGCGCCCGTCGTATTCGTGTGCACGAACAACCAGTGGGCGATCTCCGAGCCTGTCACGGTGCAGGCGAAGTTCCCCATCGCCGGGCGCGCGCCGGGATTCGGCATCCCGAGCATGCGCATCGACGGCAACGACGTCCTCGCGAGCCTCGCGGCGATGCGCTGGGCGCTCGACCACGCCCGCAGCGGCAAGGGCCCCGCCTTCATCGAAGCCGTCACGTACCGCATGGGTCCGCACACGACATCGGACGACCCGACGCGCTACCGCCACAAGGAAGAGGTCGAGCGCTGGAAGCGCCGCGACCCGATCAGCCGTGTCGAGGCCCTCCTGCGTTCGCAGAACGAGTTCGGCGACGACTTCCAGGCCGATGTCGCGGCCGACGCCGACCGCCTGGGCGGCGCCGTGCGCGCCGCGGCGCTGGGCGCCGTCTCGCGCCAGCCCATCGGCGTGTTCGACCACGTCTACGAGGAGCCGCACACGGGCCTCGCCGAGCAGCGCGAGCACTTCGCCGCGTACCTGGCCGGATTCGAGCCGGAGGCCGGGCGATGACGCAGCTCACGATGGCCAAGGCCATCAACGAAGGCCTGCGCCGGGCCATGACCGACGACCCGAAGGTGCTCGTCATGGGCGAGGACATCGGCAAGCTCGGCGGCGTCTTCCGCATCACCGACGGCCTTCTCGACGAGTTCGGCGCGCAGCGCATCATCGACACGCCGCTCGCCGAGGCGGGCATCATGGGCACCGCCGTGGGGCTCGCGTTCCGCGGCTACCGGCCCGTCGTCGAGATCCAGTTCGACGGCTTCGTCTATCCCGCCTTCGACCAGATCGTCTGCCAGGTGGCCAAGCTCCACTACCGCACGCGCGGCAACGTCAAGATGCCGATCACGATCCGCATCCCGTGGGCGGGGGGCGTCGGCGCCGCCGAGCACCACTCGGAGTCGCCGGAGGCGTACTTCGTGCACACGTCGGGCCTGCGCGTCGTCGCTGTCTCGAACCCGCAGGACGCCTATGTCATGCTGCGCCAGGCCATCGCCTCGGACGATCCGGTCGTCTTCTTCGAGCCCAAGCGGCTGTACCACTCCAAGGGCGAGGTCGATCTGGGCGTGGACCTCGCCGACGCCCCGCCGATGGGCCTCGCGCGCATCGCGCGGGAGGGCTCGGATGTGACGCTGCTCGCCTACGGCGCACAGGTTCCGGTGGCGATCGATGCCGCGACCGCGGCGGAGGACGACGGCATCTCGATCGAGGTCATCGACCTGCGCTCGATCTCGCCCGTCGACTACCGCACCGTCGCGGCGTCGGTCCGCAAGACGGGCCGGGTCGTCGTGACGCACGAGGCGGCCCGCGAGGCGGGCGTCGGCGCCGAGCTCATCGCGAGCATCACGGAGAAGTGCTTCAACTACCTCGAGGCGGCGCCCGTGCGCGTCACGGGGCACGACATCCCCTATCCGCCCGCCAAGCTCGAGAAGCACCACCTGCCCGACCTCGACCGCATCCTCGACGGCGTCGACCGCGTGCTCGACCGACCGAACAGCCTCTCGGGGGTGAGCGAGCTGTGATCCAGGAGTTCCGACTCCCCGACCTCGGCGAGGGACTTCCCGAGGCCGAGCTCGTGCAATGGCTCGTCGCGGAGGGCGACACGGTCACCCTGAACCAGACGATCGCCGAAGTCGAGACGGCGAAGGCCGTCGTCGAGCTGCCGTCGCCGTTCGCGGGGGTGATCTCGAAGCTGCACGCGCAGGCGGGCGACATCGTCGCGGTCGGCTCCGTGCTCATCGCGTTCGACATCGCGGGAACGGATGCTGCGGCCCCGGCCCCAGCGGCGACCGCGACCGCGACGGCGGCCCCGACCGCCCCCGCAGAGGCTCAGGCACCCGCCGCGCCTGCGCCCGAGGAGAAGGCGCAGCCGAACCTCGTCGGCTACGGCGCCGCACCGCAGTCGGCGGGAAGGCCGCAGCGCCGCGCGCGCGTCGCGGCCGCGTCCACCTCATCGCACGCCTCCGATACGGCCGTGCTCGAGGCGGCGCCGCACGACGTGCTGCACGCGCCCGAGACGATCGAGGCGCCCATCGAGCGCCCCAAGTCGACGCCGCCCGTGCGCAAGCTCGCGAAGGACCTCGGCGTCGACCTCGGCCTCGTCGAGCCGACCGGCGCGGCCGGCGTCATCACGCGCGGCGACGTCGAGGCGTACGCCGATCGGATCGGTGCGGCGGCCGCGGCGCGCGCCGAGCCGCTGGTCGAGACGGTGCCTGCCTCGCCCGCGGAGCTCGCGGGGGAGCACCGCGCAGGGGAGCGCCGCATCCCGATCCGCGGGGTGCGCAAGCACACGGCGGAGGCGATGGTGCGCAGCGCCTTCACGGCTCCGCACGTCACGACGTTCCTCACCGTCGACGTGACGGCCACGACCGAGCTCATCGCGTCGCTCAAGGCCGATCGCTCACTCGCGGGCCACCGCATCGGCATCCTCGCGATCGCCGCGAAGGCCGTGTGCCTCGCGCTGGCCCGCACGCCCGAGCTCAACTCGACCTGGGACGAGGAGCACGGCGAGATCGTCGAGTTCGACTACGTGAACCTCGGCATCGCCGCCGCGACGCAGCGAGGACTCGTCGTGCCGAACATCCGCGACGCCGATTCGCTCACCCTCGTCGAGCTGGCCGACGCGATCGGACAGCTCGCCGAGACGGCGCGGGCGGGCAAGACGGCCCCGGCCGAGATGATGGGCGGCACCTTCTCGATCACGAACGTGGGCGTCTTCGGCGTCGACGCGGGAACGCCGATCCTCAATCCTGGCGAGGCCGGCATCCTCGCGATCGGCGCCGTGCGGCGGCAGCCGTGGGAGCACCACGGCGAGATCGCGCTGCGCGACGTCATGACGCTTGCGGTGTCGTTCGACCACCGGCTCGTCGACGGCGAGCAGGGTTCCCGGTTCCTCGCCGACGTCGGCGCGATCCTCCGCGAGCCCGGCCGAGCGATGCTCATGCGCTGAGGCGGCTCGGCCGCTTTCGGCTCACCCATTTCGGACCGTTTCACCGGATTCGGATCAGGTTCGCTCCCCGGTCCGAATCCGGTGGAATCGTCCTGTTCGGGACCACGGGGCGGGGAGCGTCCGATTCACTCCTTGGGGTAGAACAGCCCGAGTCCGTGGGCCTGCAGGATGCGATACGCGTCTTCGTAGGTCTTCGGCTCGGGCGCCCCGGGCTCGCCGAACCGCGCGAGCAGAAGACCGACGAGCCCACGTCCGGGCGGACTCAGCGGCTTGTCCTTCTGCGCTCCGGTGCCGGGCTCGTCGTCGTCGGGATTCGGCGGCACGTACATCGGCTGCACGACGGGCCACGTGCGGGGGTCGCGCGGGGCGTCGAGGTTCACGATCGAGAAGAGGTCGTTCGCGCCGTCGTCGCGCCGCGTGAGCGGTCGCAGCCCGTGCAGCCGCGACAGGGTCGCGATCACGGCGGCGTGATGCATCTCGTCGTGCACGATCGTGCCGGCCCGCGTGTACGCCGAGACGGCGATCGCGGGCACCCGCACCCCGAGGCGGTCGAACCGGAAGCCCATCTCGCCCGCGGGCGCTTCGAGCTCGGGAGCGGTCGCGGCCGGAGGAGGCACGTGGTCGTACGTGCCGCCGTGCTCGTCGAACGCGATGAGCAGCATCGTGTTCATGGCGTTCGATCCGGTGGTGCTCGCGCTCGCCTTGATCGCGTCGTAGACGCTCGCGACGAGCTTCTCTCCCGCGCGCACGTCGCTCACCGCCGAGTCGACGATCTCCTCGTCGCCGATGTCGCCCTCACGGTAGACGCCGACGGGAGGGTGGAAGTCGTTGTGGTTGTAGACCATCCGCGGCTCGATGAAGGCGTAGGCCGGCAGCGTCCCGTTCTTCGCATCCTCGAAGAAGTGCGACATGTACACGAAGCGGTTGGTCCGCCAGTACTTCTCGAGCACGGGCGCATGCAGCACGCCCGTGAGCGAGACGAGCTGCAACTCGTCGAAGTACACGCGCCAGGAAAGCCCCGCATCCTCGAGCCGGTTGAAGATCGTCGATGCGGGAGACGCGTCGAGCCACTTGGAGTAGCCGGGCCCGCCTTCGTTGGTGACGAAGCCGTGCGAGGTCGAGGCGTGGAAGAACGACCGGTTGCAGTAGGTCTGCGACGGCACGCCCGCGTGCCAGGCATCGAAGACCGCGAACTCGCGTGCCAGGGTCGAGAGGACGGGGAGCTGCTCCGGGGAGAATCCGCCCATGATCTGGGATGCCTCCTCCGCCGACGGCTCCTTGCCCTGACGCAGGCGCGTCACGTTGTTCCAGTAGTCCTGGAGGAAGCCCTCCATCGTCGCCCGGGTGCCTGCGGGCGGGGCGTTGAAGGGCGCCGCCATGCCGGCGACCTGGCTCGTCGCGTTCGACGGCGGCTGGACCGTGCCGAACAGCTGCGTGTTGACGTGCGGATACTCCTCGCCGGGGTCGGGGTTCGGCGACCCCATCACGACGTCGGTCGGGCCGGAGTAGATGTGGGCGGCGATGCGCGTGCCGTCGGGGCCGACGTTCGAGTGGTCGCCGAAGCCGAGCCCGTCGAACGACGCGTCCGCGGGGAGGTTGTCCCGCGTGTAGAGCCAGCCGAGGAAGTTGTCGAACGAGCGGTTCTCGCCCATGAGCACGACGACGTGGTCGAAGCCGGGCTCCTTCCGGGGCGCGAGCGCGCCGTAGTCCTCGGCGCCGGCCTGGTAGCCGATCCCCGCCCCCGCCGCGGCGCCGACGCCGCCGCCCACGATGAGTCCTGCGGCGGCGATGCCCCCGTACTTCAGGAAGTCGCGGCGCGAGCTGTCCGACGCGGGCGAGCCAGAGGGCGGCGGGGTCGCGGCATCCGCGTCGCCGTCTCCGATCGCGTTCGTCTGGTCGCTCGCCATCGCGCCGCCTCAGACCGTGAGCGCAGCCCGCGCCATCGACTCGAGGATGGGTCGCACCGTGCGGTCGCCCGCCGGCTGACGCGTGCCGCGCATGCTGTGCGGTGTCGAGTTGATGAGGCCGAAGCAGGCGTGTGCGCGCACACGCAGGTCGGCGTCGCCGCGCTGCGGGTGGACGCTCGCGAGCACCCGGATCCACAGTTCCACGTACTCGCGCTGGAGGCGTCGCACGCGACTTCGGTCGTCGTCGCTCAGGCTCGCGAGGTCGCGGTCCTGCACGCGGATGACGTCGGCGTCGCGCAGCGCGAAGTCCACGTGGAATGCGATGAGCGCCTGCAGCTGCGCGGACGGATCGTCGTGACGGCTCACGACCTCCTGGCCGCCGGCCAGCAGCCGTTCGCTCACGCCCACGAGGATCGCGCTCAGCAGCGCCTGCTTGTTGGCGAAGTGCCGGTACACGGCGGGGCCGCTCACGCCCACGGATGCACCGAGGTCCTCGAGGCTCACGCCGCTGAAGCCGCGCTCGGCGAAAAGGCGCGCCGCCTCGTGGAGGAGCGCCGCTTGCCGGTCGGCCTTCGCGCGATCGCGCTCGGTCAGGCCGCTTGTCATTTCAGTTAATCCTCGCTAACCTGGATAACCAGTTAGTGCACACTAACCAGTAGCCCCATGTCCCCACAACGGACGTAATGGGATCGTGACGTCGACGGAGATGACACGCATGATTCAGCACGACCTGACCGACGACGAGCTCGAGCTCACGAAGCTCGTCCGCGAGTTCGCCGACGAGGTGGTGGCGCCCCGCTCGTACGAGGCCGACCGCACCAAGACCCTCCCGCTCGACGTCGTCGCGCAGATGGGGGAGCTGGGGCTGTTCGGCCTGCCGTTCCCCGAGGAGCTCGGCGGACAGGGCGGCGACTACTTCGCGCTCTGCCTCGCGATCGAGGGCCTCGGCCGCGTCGACCAGTCCATCGCGATCACGCTGGAGGCGGGGGTGAGCCTCGGTGCGATGCCCGTCTTCCGCTTCGGCACCGACACCCAGAAGCAGGAGCTGCTGCCCGACCTGCTGGCAGGCCGCGCGCTCGCCGGATTCGGCCTGACCGAGCCGGAGGCGGGCTCCGACGCCGGCGCGACACGCACGACCGCGCGCCTCGACGGCGGCGAGTGGGTGATCAACGGGGCGAAGCAGTTCATCACGAACTCGGGAACCGAGATCACGCGCTT
This sequence comes from Microbacterium alkaliflavum, assembly GCF_044325405.1. Lineage (NCBI taxonomy): Bacteria > Bacillati > Actinomycetota > Actinomycetes > Micrococcales > Microbacteriaceae > Microbacterium > Microbacterium alkaliflavum. Next base: position 41,858 of record NZ_JBIQWL010000002.1, read on the forward strand.
CGTGACGGTGACCGCCGTGACCGGCGAGTCGAACGGGCGCAAGGAGATCTCGACGATCATCGTGCCCAACGGCACGCCGGGCTTCACCGTCGAGGCGCCCTACGACAAGGTCGGCTGGCACGCGTCCGACACGCATCCGCTCACGTTCGTCGACGCCCGCGTGCCGGAGGGCAACCTCCTCGGCGAGCGCGGCCGCGGCTTCGCGAACTTCCTGCACACGCTCGACGAAGGGCGCATCGCGATCGCGGCGCTTTCGACCGGTGCGGCGGAGGGATGCCTCGAGGCATCCATCGACTACGCGACGAAGCGCACGGTGTTCGGCGAGCCGCTCTCGCGCCGGCAGAGCATCCAGTTCACGATCGCGCGGATGCAGTCGCGCGTGCACACGGCGCGGCTCGCGTGGCGGCATGCCGCGCGTCTTCGCGACGCGGGCAAGCCGTTCAAGACCGAGGCGGCGATCGCGAAGCTCACGGCGAGCGACGCCGCGATGGACAACGCCCGCGACGCGACGCAGGTCTTCGGCGGGAACGGGTTCATGAACGAGTACCCGGTCGCGCGACACTACCGCGACTCGAAGATCCTCGAGATCGGCGAGGGCACGAGCGAAGTGCAGCTCCTCGTCATCTCGCGCGCCCTCGGGCTCGACGGGTAGCGTGGCGACCGTGGGCGACGGCACGGGCTTCGACGAGACCCACGAGCAGCGTGCCCCCGAGGTGCTGCAGCGCGGGCTGTACTACGAAGAGCTCGAGGTCGGGGTGCGCTACGTGCACCGTCCGGGCCGCACGGCGACCGAGGCGGACAACGTGCTGTTCTCGTCGCTCACGATGAACAGCCAGGCGCTGCACCTCGATGCCGCCTATTCCGCGACGCAGCCGTTCGGCCAGCGCCTCATGAACTCGATGTGGACGCTGGCGACCATGGTCGGGGCATCCGTCTCGCAGATCACGCAGGGGACCCTCGTCGCGCAGCTCGGCCTCACCGACATCGCCTTCCCGGCGCCGCTGTTCCACGGCGACACGCTGTACACCGAGACCGAGATCGTCTCCAAGCGCCGCTCGGGGTCGCGACCGGGGCAAGGCATCGTGACGATGCGGCACACGGGCCGCAATCAGGAGGGCGTGATCGTCGCGACCGCGACACGCGTCGCGCTCATGTGGTGCCGGGATGCCCCACCCGCCCCGACGGAAGGAACTCCGTGACGTTCGACCTCGGTCCCGCCATCCTGTTCTGCCCCGCCGACCGGCCGGAGCGCTATGCGAAGGCCCTCGAGCGGGCCGACGCCGTCATCCTCGATCTGGAGGACGCCGTCGCGCCCGCCGACAAGGCGGCGGCGCGCGGCGCCCTCATTGAGTCCGACCTCGACCCGGCGCGGGTCGTGGTGCGCGTCAACCCGACCGGCTCCGACGCCTACGCGGCCGACCTCGCGACCCTGTCGCAGACGGACTACCGCACGATCATGGTCGCCAAGGCCGAGTCTCCCAAGCGCATCGCCAGGGTCGACCGGCGGTTCGACGTCGTCGCCCTCCTCGAGACGGCGAAGGGCGTTGCGGCTGCGGAGCGCATCGCCGACCTCCCCAATGTCGTCGCCCTCATGTGGGGCGCGGAAGACCTCGTCGCGAGCCTCGGCGGCACGTCCACCCGCAAGCCGAACGGCCGCTATCGCGACATCGCCCGCTACGCACGGGGTCGCACGCTGCTGGCCGCAGGCGCGCGCGGCAAGGCCGCGATCGACGCCGTGCACCTCGACATCGCCGACATCAAGCGCCTCCGGATCGAGGCGACGGATGCCGCGGCGTCGGGGTTCGCCGCGACCGCGTGCATCCATCCGAGCCAGGTCGAGGTCATCCGCGCCGCCTACCGTCCCGACGCCGGCTCGATCGAGTGGGCGAACGGCGTGCTCGAGGCGGCTGCGGGGGAGCGGGGCGTCTTCACGTACGAGGGCCGCATGGTCGACGAGCCCGTGCTGCGCCATGCGCGCGGCATCCTCAAGCGGGCCTGACGACCCCCGATCGACGGACGGGTCGACCCGGGCGTCAGACCGCGACGGGCGTGTACGAGAGCAGACGCAACATCCTCAGGCGAGCCTGACGGCCCCCGATCGACCCGCGCGGTCAGACCGCGACGGGCGTGTAGGAGAGCAGACGCAGCCGCTCGCGCTCGAAGAGCACGGTGTGCGCCGACGCGTTGGCGAGGCGCTCGCCCTCGAGCGGCAGCGTGCCGCCGCTCGCGTGACGGATGACCTCGCGGATGAGCGCGCCGTGCGTGACGACGATGACGGTCGCCGGGGCCGGCGCCGTCGCGCGGCGCACATCCCGCGTCACAAGGGTCAGGCCGTGCAGCGCGCGCTCGCGCAGCGCCTCGCGGGTCTCGGCCTCCGGCACGTCGGTGCCGTGCCAGTCGCCCCAGCGTTCGAAGTACTCGTCGACGTTGAGTCCCTCCGCGACGCCGTAGCCGCGCTCGCGGAGCTCGGGGTACAGCTGCGGTGCGTCCAGGCCCAGCTCGTTCGCGATGATCTCCGACGTCTCGCGGGCGCGTGAGAGGTCGCTCGCCGCGACGAGCGTGGGGACGTCGGGGTTGAGCCGCTCGCGCAGCGTGGCCGCGGCATCCCTCGCCTGCTGACGGCCGGTGTCGTTCAGGGGGACGTCCGTCGAGCCCTGGATGCGTCGGTCACGGTTCCAGTCGGTCTCGCCGTGGCGCACGAGGATGAGGGTCGTCACCGTTCGAGCCTAACCGCGCCCCGAACCTCAGCGCGCCGCGGGCAGCGCCTCGGCGAAGGCGCGCAGCACGTCGCTCGTGCCCGCGTCGATCTTGATCGTGGCGCGGGCGTCGGCGCGCGTCTGGCCGCGATTGACGATGACGACCGGCAGCCGGCGACGGCGCGCGCGCTCGACGAGCCGGATGCCCGAGTTGACGACGAGCGACGAGCCGGCGACCACGAGCGCCTCGCTCGTGTGCACGAGCTGCTCGGCCTCGCGGAACTTCTCGGCCGGGATGAACTCGCCGAAGAACACGACGTCGGGCTTGAGCATCCCGCTGCACACGGTGCACTCCGGGACGACGAAGCCGTCGGTGCTCTCGGGGAGCACATCGCCGTCGGGGCCCAGCGGCACGTTCTCGGGGACCGCGATCCAGGGATTGTCGCTCTCGACGCGCGCAGCGAGGTCGCGGCGGTCGAAGACCTGGCCGCAGTGCGTGCAGAAGACCCGGCGCATCGTGCCGTGGAGCTCGACGACGCGACGGCTCCCCGCGCGCACGTGCAGGCCGTCGACGTTCTGCGTCACGACGCCCGACGCGACGCCGTCGGCTTCGAGGCGGGCGAGCGCGCGGTGCCCGGGGTTCGGCTCGGCCGACGCGAACGCCTTCCACCCGAGGTGGCTGCCGACCCAGTAGCGGCGACGCGACTCCTCGCTCGCGAGGAACGCCTGCGCCGTCATCGGCGTGCGCACGGGTGCGCCCTTGCCGCGGTAGTCGGGGATGCCGGAATCGGTCGAGACCCCCGCGCCGGTGAGCACCGCGATGCGGCGGCCGGCGAGGGTCTGGATGGCGCGCTCGACGACCTCTGTCGTCTGTGCGTCGAACTCGGTCACGAGAGTCATGGCACCCCCTCGGGTCCGAGAGTACGCCCGCCGGTTTTCCGGCATGTTACGGACGCCTCGTGGGATGGTGGACGGATGCAGGCCATCCCGATCGACTCGCCCGACGACGAGCGGCTCGCCGACTACCGGGATCTCACCGACGTCGCGCTGCGCCGCGTGCTCGAGCCCGAGGGCGGCCTGTACATCGCGGAGTCGGCCAAGGTGATCGCCCGTGCCGTGCGCGCGGGACACCGGCCGCGGTCGGTGCTCGTGCAGGAGAAATGGCTCGACGACGTGCGCGACGTGCTGGGCGACGAGCCGGGGGTGCCCGTCTACGTCGTCTCGTCGGAGGTCGCCGAGGGCCTGACCGGGTACGTCGTGCATCGCGGTGCGCTCGCCGCGATGCACCGCCCCGTGCTGCCCTCCGTCGCCGAGGTGGTGGCGCAGGCCCGGCGCGTCGTCGTGCTGGAGGACATCGTCGACCACACGAACGTCGGGGCGATCTTCCGCGGGGCGGCGGGTCTCGGCGCCGACGCCGTGCTCGTCTCGCCGCGGTGCGCCGATCCGCTCTACCGCCGATCGGTGCGCGTCTCGATGGGCACGGTGTTCCAGGTGCCGTGGACGCGCCTTCCGGAGTGGAGCGAGGCGCGCGGCATCCTGCACGACCTCGGCTTCCAGCTCGCGGCCCTGGCGCTCGCCGACGACGCCGTGCCGCTGGACGCCTTCGCCGCGGCCGCGCCGGAGCGGGTCGCGCTGATGCTCGGCGCCGAGGGCGACGGCCTGTCCCGCGGCGCGCTGGCGGCTGCCGACACGGTCGTGACGATCCCGATGGCCGGTGGTGTCGACTCGCTCAACGTCGCCGCCGCCGCGGCCGTCGCGATGTGGGAGCTGCGGGTCGGGTAGGTCCTCCTCGTCCATAGCCCGTGCTCTCGCCGAGCGCCCGCGCTATGAACAGGGCAGAACGTGGGCGCTCGATGGCAGCACGGGCTCTGGGCGGGAGGGATGCCGCGGGCTCAGAGCTGCTCACCGCGCGGGGCCGCGGCATCCCGTCCGTGCGAGTCGAGCTTTTGCGCCCCGGTCGAGCTCTCGGGGGTGAGTCATGCCACCGGGAGGATCGACCCGACGCCCGGAGCTCGACGCGACCCCGCAGGCTCGACTCGCGCTCGGCGTGGCTCGACTCGCGCTCGGCGTGGGCGCTGACTTGCGTCAGCGCGGCGGTGACCGCGGGGCTCAGACCTGCTCACCGCGCGGGGCCGCGGCATCCCGCCCCGGAGCGAGGGTGACGACGGGAAGCGGGTCGGGGCGCTTCGCCGTGACGTTGTCGCCCGAGGACTGGTGCCGCAGGCGCCGGAGCACCCAGGGCACGAGGTACTCGCGCGCCCACACGAGGTCGACCGCGCGGGCCTCGCGCCACGTGCGGTTCGGAAGCGGATCGGGCTGCATGGGCTGGAGGTCGTTCGACACATTGAGGGCGCGCAGCACCATGCGCGCCACCTCGTGGTGGCCGAGCGCGTTGTAGTGCAGGCGGTCGTCGTCGAAGAAGCGCATGTCCTGCACCTCCTTGAGCGCCCACTGGTCGGCGACGATGCAGTCGTACTTGTCGGCGATCGCGCGGATGTTCTCGTTGTAGATCGCGACCTTGCCGCGGATGCCGCGGAACACCGGCGTGAAGTTCGTGTCGATGCCGGTGAACACGACGAGCGTCGCGCCGCCGCCGGTCAGCCGCACGACGGCGTCCTCGAACAGCTGCGCGATGGCGTCGGGATCGCCGTTCGGGCGGATGACGTCGTTGCCGCCGGCCGAGAACGTGATGAGGTCGGGCTTGAGCGCGAGGGCCGGCTCGACCTGCTCCGTGACGATCTGGCCGATGAGGCGACCGCGGATGGCGAGGTTCGCGTACGCGAAGTCGTCGACCTGCTGCGACAGCACCTCGGCGACCCGGTCGGCCCACCCGCGGAACCCGTTCGGCGCATCCGGCTCGGGGTCGCCCACCCCCTCTGTGAAGGAGTCGCCGATCGCGACATAGCGCCGCCACGGGTGCGGTCCGGCATTGGGGACGTACGGAGTGCGGTGATCGTCGCGTCTCGGCATCGGCTTTCCTCGGTTTATGACCTCTCACCAGGCTATCGCCCGGGCAGGCCGCCGGACGCGCGACCCGGGCGTCGGTGGGCTCGTCTAGGGTGGTCAGTCGTTGCGTCGCGGGGCGCATGCGCGGAGGGGAGGCCGATGATCGACGACGTGTCGTTCGCCGAAGCCTCCGAGCTCGACGCGACTTCGTTCGGGCAGGGCGACGACGCTCGCCCGCATCTGGGCAGCTTCGCCGCCGAGCACCTCTCGCCGTCGTATCCGCAGCGGGCGCCGTGGGGCACCGCGCAGCGCCTGCGCGCGTGGCAGGTCGAGGCCCTCGACCGCTACTTCGAGCTCGACGGGCCCGACGGCGTCGGCTCGGGCCCGCGCGACTTCCTCGCCGCCGCGACGCCCGGCGCCGGCAAGACGACGTTCGCCCTCCGGCTCGCGAGCGAGCTGCTCCGTCGCCGCATCGTCGAGCGCATCGTGGTGGTCGCGCCCACCGAGCACCTCAAGACGCAGTGGGCGGATGCTGCGGCCCGCGTCGGCATCCGCCTCGACCCGGCCTTCAGCAACCGCCACTTCGCGCCCGCGCGGCACTACCACGGCGTCGCCGTGACCTACGCGCAGGTCGCGGTGAAGGCATCCGTCCATCAGCGGCTCATCATGGACAAGCGCACCCTCGTGATCCTCGACGAGGTGCATCACGGCGGCGATGCGCTCAGCTGGGGCGAAGCCCTGCGCGAGGCGTACCAGCGGGCGACACGGCGGCTGCTGCTGTCCGGCACGCCGTTCCGCAGCGACACGGCGCCCATCCCGTTCGTCGAGTACCACCCCGATGAGAAGGGCATCCGCCTCTCGCGCACCGACTACGCCTACGGCTACCGGCGCGCGCTCGAAGACGGCGTCGTGCGACCCGTGCTGTTCCTCGTGTACGCGGGGCAGATGCGCTGGCGCACGAAGACTGGCGACGAGATGGAGGCCCAGCTCGGCCAGGACAACACCAAGGACATCACGTCGCAGGCGTGGCGCACGGCGCTCGACCCGGAGGGCGACTGGATCCCCGCCGTGCTCCGATCGGCCGACCGCCGGCTCACCGAGGTGCGCGAGCATGTCCCGGATGCCGGCGGGCTCATCATCGCGACCGACCAGACGGCGGCGCGGGCCTACGCCGCGATCCTCCACGAGATCACCGGCGAGGCGCCGACCGTCGTGCTGTCCGACGAGGCGGAGGCCTCGAGCCGCATCGAGGAGTTCTCGAAGGCCACGAGCCGCTGGATGGTGGCCGTGCGCATGGTGTCGGAGGGCGTCGACGTGCCGCGCCTCTCGGTCGGCGTGTACGCCACGAGCGCCTCGACCCCGCTGTTCTTCGCGCAGGCCATCGGCCGGTTCGTGCGCGCGCGCCGGCGCGGCGAGACCGCGAGCGTCTTCCTCCCGAACGTCCCGCAGCTGCTGGCCCTCGCGAACGAGCTCGAGCGCCAGCGCGACCATGCCCTCGATCGCGACTCCGACTCCGACGACGAGTGGAACGCAGAAGAAGACCTCATGGATGCCGCGGAGCGCGAGGACAAGGCATCCGATGCGCTCACCGAGGAGTTCACGTACCAGGCGCTCGGCTCGCAGGCCCACTTCGACCGCGTCCTGTTCGACGGCAAGGAATTCGGGCAGCTCGCCGTGCCCGGCACGATCGAGGAGGAGGAGTTCCTGGGACTCCCGGGCCTGCTCGAGCCCGAGCACGTGCACGAGCTGCTCATGCAGCGCCAGGCGCGCCAGAGCAGGCATCGCAAGGCCCGCGAGGCGACGGAGACATCCTCTGCGGACGACGCCGCCCCGGCGCCGCCGCAGGCTCTCCACCGCACGCTGAAGGAGCAGCGGCAGCTGCTCAACAGCCTCGTCGGGCTGTACGCCCGCCAATCGGGCGAGGCGCACGGTTCGGTGCACGGAGAGCTGCGGCGCATCTGCGGCGGTCCCGCCGTCGCCCAGGCCACCGTCGCGCAGCTTCAGGCGCGCATCGACGTGCTGCGCAAGCGCGTCCACTCCTGAGGGGGTTGACCCCTCGCGACTGATTCGGGTAGCGTGCCAAGTGCCGCACGGAAAGCGCATTCCTGTCTGAGTGGAACGATTCATGGTTCGCTCGGACGTGTCCCCAGGAAGAGAAGGATTCGACGATGAATCACGGACTCCGTCCGTTCCGTGCGCTCGCCGCAGTGTTCGCTGCGGGATGCCTCGTGGCAGGCTCCGGCTACGCCGCAGCCGCCGCTCCGCCCGACCATGCCGGCCCGTTCGCGAGCGAGGCGACGCCCGACGGCCTGCCTCAGCTCGAGGCGCTCGACCGAGGGCTCGTCGCGGTCTCGACAACCCAGGGCGTGTTCGTCAGCTGGCGCCTGCTCGCGTCCGAGGCGACCGGCTCCACCGCGACCGGCATCGCAGGGCCGGACTTCGTGGTCGCCCGCGACGGGCAGCCGATCGCGACCGTCACCGACAGCACCAATTACGTGGATGCGGCGGGCACGACCTCCTCGCGCTACACCGTGACGCCCGTCGTCGACGGCATCGCGGGGGAGGCGAGCGACGTCGCGGCGCCGAGCGCCACGAACTACCTCACGGTGCCGCTGCGCAAGCCCGCCGACGGCATCACGCCGAAGGGCGAGGCGTACACGTACTCGGCGAACGACGCGAGCGTCGCCGACGTCGACGGCGACGGTGCCTACGAGCTGGTCGTCAAGTGGGACCCGTCGAACTCGAAGGACGTGTCGCAGGTCGGCTACACGGGCGAGGTCTACGTCGACACCTACGAGCTCGACGGCACGCTCCTCAGCCGGATCTCGCTCGGGGTCAACATCCGCGCGGGTGCGCACTACACGCAGTTCCTCGCCTACGACTTCGACGGCGACGGGCGCAGCGAACTCATGATGAAGACCGCGCCCGGCACGAAGACGACCACGTTCAACGCCGACGGCTCGGTGAAGACGGAGTCGTACGTGACGATGCCCGCCGACGACCTCGCCGCCGGGTACACGAACCAGGACGACTACCGGATGAGCAACGCGGACTTCCGCGCGCACCTCGTCCAGACGTTCATGGACTGGCAGGACCGCCCCGAGGTGGCCTCGGGAGAGTGGCCGGCGACGCTCGAGCAGGCCTGGGGCGTCCCGGTCACGCACCAGTACCCGCTTTCCGAGGCCGACGCGACCGAACTGACGAACTACTTCATCGACGTCTACGCTCCGAGCCGAAGCGCGAACAACAGGCTCGGCAACTGGGAGGGGTTCATCGTCGACGGCCCCGAATACCTGACGGTGTTCGACGGTCTGTCCGGCGCCGAGCTGCAGACGGTGCACTACGAGCCGCCGCGCGGCGACGACGGTCTCGTCTGGGGCGACTACGCGCTGCCGCGCATCGAGCCGGCCAACCGCGTCGACCGGTTCCTCTCGGGGGTCGCCTACCTCGACGGCACGCACCCCTCGGCGATCTTCGCCCGTGGCTACTACACACGCACGACGATGGCGGCGTACGACTGGGACGGCACACAGCTGGTCAAGCGCTGGTTCGTCGACAGCGGGCACGTGCCGATGACGAACCCGTTCAACGACACCCCGCACGGGCGTGACGGCACCGACCCCGAGTTCGCGACGATCACGACGCAGGGCGACCACTCGCTCAGCGCCGCCGACGTCGACGGGGACGGAAAGCACGAGATCGTCTACGGCTCCGCGACGATCGACGACGACGGCTCGCTGCTGTACAGCTCGTTCGACACGCTGCCGCCGCAGAGCGCCCAGCCGGGCCAGATCGCCCGCCTCGGGCACGGCGACGCGATGCACGTCACCGACATCGACCCGAATCGTCCCGGACTCGAGATCTTCACGGTGCACGAGGGTGCGACGTCGGCTCCGTACGGGTACGCGCTGCGGGATGCCGCGACCGGCGAAGTCATCTACGGCGAGTACTCCGGGCGCGACACGGGACGCGGGATGATCGGCGACATCGATCCGACGGTGCCCGGCCTCGAGACGTGGGCGACGCGGCTGCGCGCGGCCGACGGCACGGCTCTGGGCACCTCGATGCCCGGCACGAACATGTCGATCCGCTGGTCGGGCGACCTCACGACCCAGATCGTCAACGGCAGCGGCAACGCGACGCCGACCATCGACGACCGCCTCCGCGGGCGTCTGCTCACGGCGACCGATACGCGCACCAACAACGGAACGAAGGGCAACCCCTCGCTCGTCGCAGACATCCTGGGCGACTGGCGCGAAGAGCTCGTGGTGCGCACGACGGACTCTTCCGCGCTGCGGATCTACGTCTCGACCGACGTGACATCGCACAAGCTCGTGACGCTCATGCACGACATCCAGTACCGGAGCGAGATCGCCCGTCAGCAGACGACGTACAACCAGCCGGCGTACACGGGGTGGTATCTCGCGTCGGATATGGACTTCGCGAAGGTCCCGCTGCTGACGGTCGACGCGACGCCGCGTGAGCCCGAGCTGCGCGACCGACCGGGCACCGGCAAGGACGAGGTTCAGGTGCATGCGACCGACGGCGTCGCCTGGTACGTCAACGGCGAGCGCGTGACGGCGCCCAACGGCAAGGTCCGCGTCGACGGCCATGCCGAGGTCGTCGCGGTGCCGACGGCGTGGTACCGGTTCCCGGCCGGCGCCACGACCCGCTGGACGGCCGACTTCACCGGCTGATCCGCGACCGACGACCGCCCCGGCTGCCGTTCCGCTTTCCGTGCGGGCAGCCGGGGCGGTTCCCTGTGCGCGGCGTGCTGGTTCGGGGGCCCGAAATGCTGGCAATCGGGGCTTTTCGCGGATGCCGCGTCTCGGCGCTGACTAGCGTGGAAGCATCCCCCCGCACCGCAGCCTTTGGAGGCTTGTTTGAGCGCGCCCGCCGCACCCACCTCCCGCGACCGACGTCGCTGGGCGCAGTACCTCGTCAACGAGCGCGCCGAAGCGCGCGTCTACCGCGAGCTCGCCGCGCGCCGCGACGGCGAGGAGCGCGAGATCCTCTCGGCGCTCGCCGACGCCGAGGGGCGGCATGAGGCGCACTGGCTCGGACTGCTCGGCGGCGAGCCGCAGCGGCTTCCTCGCCCCGGCTTCAGCACGCGGCTGCTCGGCTGGATGGCGCGACGCTTCGGGTCGATCTTCGTCCTGGCCCTCGCGCAGAACGCGGAGGGGCGCTCACCGTACGACGACGAGCCGTTCGCGACCCCGACGATGGCGGCCGACGAGAAGATCCACCATGAGGTCGTGCGCGGCCTCGCGGCACGCGGCCGGCGCCGGCTGTCGGGCACGTTCCGCGCCGCCGTCTTCGGCGCCAACGACGGCCTCGTCTCGAACCTCGCCCTCGTCATGGGCATCGGCGCGACCGGCGTCTCGGCCCAGTTCGTGCTCTTCAGCGGCGTCGCGGGCCTCCTCGCGGGCGCCCTGTCGATGGGCGCGGGGGAGTTCGTGTCGGTGCGCTCGCAGCGCGAGCTGCTCGAGGCGACCGAGCCCAACGGCTACGCCGATGACGCGCTGCCGCACCTCGACATCGACGCGAACGAGCTCGCGCTCGTGTATCGGACGAGGGGGATGCCGGAGGCCGACGCCCTCGCCCGCGCGCGGCGCGTCGTGGCGGCGGCGCGTTCGCAGAAGGCGCAGACGACGTACACGGGGCCCGTCGAGGTCGTCGACTCCCACGAGGTCATCGGCAGCGCGTGGGGGGCCGCCCTCTCGAGCTTCCTGTTCTTCGCCTCGGGCGCCATCATCCCCGTGCTGCCGTGGATCTTCGGCCTCTCCGGCATCACGGCGGTCGTCGTCGCGCTCATCCTCGTCGGCATCGCCCTGCTGTCCACGGGAGCCGCCGTCGGACTGCTCTCCGGCGGCCCGCCGCTGCGCCGCGCGCTGCGTCAGCTCGCGATCGGATTCGGCGCCGCCGCCGTCACGTACGTGCTCGGTCTGGGCTTCGGCGTCACGATGGGCTGAGCCACGATTCTTCGTCCGGCGCGGAACGTGATAGTGTCGATCTTCGGTTGCGAAACCGAAAATCACCCAGATGCGCGGGTGGCGGAATAGGTAGACGCGCTAGCTTGAGGTGCTAGTGCCCGTATAGGGCGTGGGGGTTCAAGTCCCCCCTCGCGCACAAAATGAAAGACGACTCCCCGGTCACGGGGGGCCGTCTTTCATTTTCTGTTCGAGGTGTCGCTGCGAACGCGCCGGGGGCGGTAGGGACGAATCCCCCTGCGCACAGCATCCCGGCGCCAAGATTCGGCTAACCGTCTGGAAACAGAGTCGTCACGGGCGCCCGGTAGGTTAGTCCGCATGCCCACGCCCGAAACCGACCTTCCCGAGGTCGTGCGGATCGCGCGAGATCTCATCCGGTTCGACACGACCAACCACGGCGGGGGGCGGGCGACGGGGGAGCGCGAGGCCGCCGAGTACGTCGGCGCCTATCTCGAATCGCTGGGCCTCACGCCGCAGCACTACGAGCCGATCCCGCGCCGCACGAACGTCATGGCGCGCGTCGAGGGCCGCGACCGCACGAAGCCCGCGCTCATCCTGCACGGCCACCTCGACGTGGTCCCGGCGATCGCCGACGACTGGAGCGTCGACCCGTTCGGCGGCGAGATCCGCGACGGCATGCTCTGGGGCCGGGGCGCGGTCGACATGAAGGACATGGATGCCATGATCCTCACGTCGGTCGCCGACATCCTCCGTGCGGGGGAGCAGCCCGAACGCGACCTCATCCTCACCTTCTTCGCCGACGAGGAGAACGGCGGCGTCGAGGGCTCGGCCCTCGTCGTCCGCGACCGGCCCGAGTGGTTCGCCGGCGCGACCGAAGCGGTCAGCGAGGTCGGCGGCTACTCGATCACGGCCGACGGCCGCCGCGCCTACCTGCTGCAGGTGGGGGAGAAGGCCCTCGCCTGGATCAAGCTCGTCGCTCGCGGCCGGGCGGGCCACGGCAGCCGTCACCATCCCGACAACGCCGTCACGCGCCTCGCCGAGGCCGTCGCGGCGCTGGGCCGCACCGCGTGGCCCATCAGCCTCACCGGCACGACGCGCGAGCTGCTCGACGGCCTCGCCGCCCTCACCGGCGTCTCGGCCGACGACCCCGATGTTCTCGCGGAGACGACGGGAGCGGCATCCGGATTCATCCGCTCCACGCTGCGGACCACGACCAACCCCACGGGGCTCACGGCGGGCTACAAGCACAACGTCATCCCCGATCGCGCCGAGGCGCTCATCGACGTGCGGGCGCTTCCCGGCACCGAGGCGGCCGTGCTCGCCGAGATCCAGGCGATCGTCGGCGACGACGTCGAGATCGAGGTCGTCCACCAGGACATCGGCCTGGAGGTGCCGTTCGCGGGCGATCTCGTCGACGCCATGGTGGCGGCCCTCGGCCGTCACGACCCCGGCGTTCCCGTCATCCCGTACCTGATGGGCGGAGGCACCGACAACAAGGCGCTGTCGACTCTCGGCATCGCCGGCTACGGATTCGCACCGCTGCGACTGCCGGCCGAACTCGACTTCACCGGCATGTTCCACGGTGTGGACGAACGCGTTCCCCTCGACGCGCTCGTCTTCGGTCAGCAGGTGCTGACCGATCTCATCCGCAGCTACTGAAAGGCGTCCATGCACTTCTTCGAGGCCATCATCCTCGGGCTCGTCCAAGGACTCACCGAATTCCTCCCCGTCTCGTCGAGCGCGCATCTGCGCATCCTGGGCGAGCTCCTGCCCGGTGCACAGGACCCGGGCGCCGCGTTCACCGCGATCACGCAGCTGGGCACCGAGACGGCCGTCCTGCTGTTCTTCTGGCGCGACATCGTGCGCATCGTCTCGCACTGGTGGCGCGCCCTCATCGGCCGCATCCCGCGCAACGACCCCGACGCGAAGGTCGGCTGGATGATCATCATCGGCACGATCCCGATCGTGGTCCTCGGCATCCTGTTCCAGGATCTGATCGAGACGACCCTGCGCTCGCTGTGGCTCGTCGCGGCGACCCTGATCATCTTCGGCATCCTGCTCGGCGTGGCGGACTGGGTCGGCAGCAAGCGCCGCAAGATGGAGGACCTCACGGTCGGCCACGGCATCCTCTACGGCCTCGCGCAGTCGCTCGCCCTGATCCCGGGCGTCTCGCGCTCAGGCGGCACGATCACGATGGGTCTGTTCCTCGGCTACGAGCGCGCCGCGGCCGCACGCTACGCCTTCCTGCTGGCCGTCCCCGCCGTCTTCGGCAGCGGGCTGTACCAGCTGGTCAAGAGCCTCGGCGAGCCGACGGTCTTCACGCTCGCCGAGACGGCCGTCGCGACCGTGGTCGCCTTCCTCGTGGGCCTCGGCATCATCGCGTTCCTCATGGCCTGGATCTCGAAGCACAGCTTCCTGCCCTTCGTCATCTACCGGCTCCTGCTCGGCGGCACGCTCATCGTGCTGCTGCTGACGGGCGTGCTGCAGCCCTACTGATCGGCGCGGGCGGGCGGCTCGATGCTGTCCGCCCGTCGATCGGGGAGTGGATGCCGCGCTAGCGGCGCGGCTCGTCGCGGCCGGGCTTGCTCGGCCCTTCGCCGCCGCCGCGCCGCAGATAGCGCTCGAACTCCTGCGCGATGGCGTCGCCAGACGCCTCGGGGGAGTCCCACGTGTCGCGCGTGCGCTCGAGCTGGCGGATGTACTCCGTCATCTCCTCGTCGTCGGCCGCGGCCGCGTCGATCGAGGCCTCCCACGCGACGGCCTCGCTCGCGAGGTCGCCGCGCTCGATCTGGGCGCCCGTGATGTCTTCCAGCCGGTCGAGGAGGGCGAGGGTGGCCTTAGGCGAGGGCGTGTGCCCCGCGACGTAGTGCGGCACGCTGGCCCAGAGGCTCGCCGCCGGGATGCCCGCGGCGTCGGCGGCGTACGACAGCACGCTGAGGATGCCGACGGGGCCCTCGTAGGTGCTGCGCTCGAGGCTCAGCGCCGTGCGCAGGCGGTCGTTCTCGCTGCCGGCGAAGACGGAGATGGGGCGCGTGTGCGGGACGTCCGACATCATCGACCCGATCGCGACGAAGCCGGTGATGTCCTCGCGGAGCGCGACGTCGATGAACTCTCCGGCGAACGCCTGCCAGGCCCGGGCGGGCTCGACGCCCGTCAAAAGCCACAGCTGCGTGCCGCGCGTCGCGCGCTTGGGCCGCAGGATCGTGGCCTCGGGCCAGCGGAGCGTGCGGCGGCCGTCGTTGTCGCTCGCGATCTGGGGACGCGTGTACTGATAGTCGAAGTACAGCTCGGGATCGATCGAGAAGACGGTCTCGTAGTCGCCGCTCTCGCGCAGCTGCGTGATGGCGGAGGACGCGGCCTCGCCCGCATCGTTCCAGCCGTCGAACGCGGCAACGAGCACTCGGCGTCCCAGTCCGTCCACGCACCCTCCTCGACCCCCTCGGGGGTTCCTTCCAGGATAGGCGTCTCGCCGCCCGACCGGGCGGCCCGGGCGTCGGCGCGCCCGAAGCCCGCGGGAGCCGCTCGGTAGCATGGTGCGGTGAGTACGCCCCTTCCCGCCGCGGTCCTCTGGGACATGGACGGCACTCTCGTCGACACCGAGCCCTACTGGATGGCCGCCGAGACGCCCCTCGTCGAGGAGTACGGCGGCACGTGGTCGCACGAGCAGGCGCTGCGCCTGGTCGGCCTCGGCCTCGAGGACTCCGCGCGCATCTTCCAGGACGCGGGCGTGCGCATGGGCATCGCCGACATCGTCGACCACCTCACCGACGACGTCATGGGCCAGCTCGCGACGAAGGGCGTGCCGTTCCGCCCCGGGGCCCGCGACCTGCTGGCGAGCCTCCGCGAGGCCGGCATCAAGACCGGCCTCGTGACGATGTCGCTGCGGCGCATGGCGGAGTCGGTCGTCGGCCTCATCGACTTCGACGCGTTCGACGTCATCGTCGCGGGCGACGACGCGACCCGGCCCAAGCCCTTCCCCGACCCCTACCTCCAGGCGTGCGACCTGCTCGGCGTGGCGCCCGCCGACACCGTCGCGATCGAGGACTCGCCCAACGGCCTGCGATCGGCCGTCGCATCCGGCGCCGCGGTGATCGGGGTGCCCCTCATGGTGTCGGTCGCGGGTGCCGGCGCGCACGCGGTCTGGCCCACTCTCGAGGGCCGCACCGCCGACGACATCGCGGCGTTCCACAGCGAGCACACCGCTCGGAAGGGAGCCGTCCGATGACCTCGTCGCGACCCAGCGGACCGTTCCGCATCGGCGACCGTGTGCAGCTGACGGGCCCGAAGGGCCGGCTGCACACCATCACCCTCCGCGAGGAGGGAGAGCTGCACACGCACCACGGCGTCCTCAAGCACACGGCTCTCATCGGGCAGCCCGACGGCTCGGTCGTCGTCAACAGCGGCGGCCACGAGTACCTGGCCCTCCGCCCGCTGCTGCGCGACTTCGTCATGTCGATGCCGCGCGGCGCCGCCATCGTCTACCCGAAGGACGCCGCGCAGATCCTCGCCGAGGCCGATGTCTTCCCCGGTGCGACGGTCGTCGAGGCGGGCGTGGGATCGGGCGCGTTGTCGCTCTGGATCCTGCGGGCCGTCGGGACGGAAGGGCGCCTCGTCTCGTTCGAGCGGCGCCCGGAGTTCGCCGAGGTCGCCCAGGCCAACGTCGAGACCTTCGTCGGCGAGGCCCCGCCGAACTGGGAGGTCGTCGTGGGCGACCTCGTCGAGGCGCTGCCGCAGGCCGTGGCTCCGGCATCCGTCGACCGCGTCGTGCTCGACATGCTCGCGCCGTGGGAGTGCATCGACGTCGTCGCCGACGCGCTCACCCCCGGCGGTGTCGTCGTCTGTTACGTCGCCACGGCGACGCAGCTGAGCCGGGTGGCGGAGTACATCCGGGGCACGGGCCTTTTCACCGAGCCCGACGCGAACGAGACGATGGTGCGCGGCTGGCACGTCGAGGGCCTCGCCGTGCGTCCCGATCACCGCATGGTCGCGCACACGGGATTCCTCGTGTGGGCGCGGCGGCTCGCCCCCGGCGCCGTTCCGCCCGAGCAGAAGCGCCGGGCGTCGAAGACCAGCTACGGCGACGAGGACGTCGAGCTGTGGACCCCGGGAGCCGTCGGCGACCGTCAGATCACCGACAAGAACCTGCGCAAGCGCGTGCGCGAGGCCCAGCGCGCGGCCGACGGCGCACGTCAGGCCGCCGCGGCGTCGGGCGAGCCGGAGCAGGGCGCGTCGGGCGACCCGGAGCCTTCCGCCTAAACTGTTCCGGTGCGCAAACTCCCCGCTCTCCTCGCGGTCCTCGGACTGACCGCCGTCGGCCTCGCCGGCTGCGCCGTGCCTGCCGGCTTCGAGTCGTGCCCCCGGCCGTCGTCGACGACGTCGGCGACGGACCTCGTGACGGTGTCGGGCGAGGTGGGCAAGGAGCCCGACGTGAGCGTGAACACGCCGTTCCACGTCGACGAGACGTCGTTCTCCGACGCCGTGACGGGCGATGGCCCGGCCATCTCGTCCGACAACCAGGCGGTCGTGCTGGACATCACGATCGTGAGCGGCAAGACGGGGGAGCCCGTCGTCGCGACGCAGTACAACGGCGACGCCTCGCGGGTCAACGCGTTCTCGCGGTGGACGCAGGCGGTGCCGGCGCTGGACACGGCGCTCGAATGCGCGACGGAGGGCTCGCGCATCGTCGTCGCGATCCCGCCGGGCGGCATCGAGACCGAGACGGCGGCGAGCCTGGGCCTCGGCGAGAAGGACTCCGCGGTCGCGATCGTCGACCTGCAGAAGGTGTACCTGCCGCGCGCTCAGGGATCGCTCGTCTACAACGACGCCATGGGCATGCCCACGGTCGTGCGCGCGCCCGACGGCCGGCCGGGCGTCATCGTCCCCGATTCCGCCGCCCCCGAGAAGCTCACCGCCCAGACCCTGATCAAGGGCGACGGCGAGAAGGTGTCGGGCGACCAGAACGTCCGCGTCAACTACACGAGCGTGTCGTGGGACGACCGCAAGGTGATCGAGACGACATGGGACAGCGAAGCGGCCTCGACGACGCTCGAGGCGCTCGTGCCCGGCGCGGCGAAGGCTCTCGGCGACGTGACGGTCGGCTCGCAGCTGCTCGTCGTGGTCCCCGCCGAGAAGGCGTCCGGAGGGTCGTCGGCGAGCGGCGCGCGCGTCTTCGTGATCGACGTCCTCGGCGTCGACGCGGCGGCCGCCCAGTAGGTCGCAGGCGCCTCACCGAGCGGCGGCGCGACCCCCGGGCGACCCTAGGATGAGGAGGTGCCCGCGAAGCCCCCTGTCCGCAATCCGCCCGAGGAGCGGCTGCTGAACCTCGTCGTCGCCCTCATGGCGACCGAGCAGGGCCTCACGAAGGACACGATCCTCACGAGCGTGTCGGGCTACCGCGAGCAGGGCGACGCGGGCGCGTCCAAGGACGCGCTCGAGAAGATGTTCGAGCGCGACAAGGAGAGCCTGCGCGGCCTCGGCGTCCCGATCGAGACGATCGGCGACCGCACCGACCCCGACGACCTCCGCGAGGCCCGCTACCGCGTGCCCTCCGCCGAGTACGAGCTGCCCGAGGACATCGTCTTCACGCCCGCCGAGATCGCCCTGCTCAACCTCGCCGGCGGCGTCTGGAGCGAGAGCTCGATGTCGTCGGACGCCCGCAGCGGCCTGCGCAAGATCCGTGCCCTGGGCATCGCGGTCGATGATCCGATCATCGGCTATTCGCCGCGCATCAGCCTCCACGACCCGTCGTTTCCCGCGCTCCAGCGGGCGATCGAGGAGTGCCGCGTCGTGACCTTCGCGTATCTCAAGCCCGGCGAGCAGGCTCCTCGGCAGCGCCGCGTGCGACCGCTGGCGCTCGTGGAGTACGAGGCGCGCTGGCACATCTTCGGCTTCGACTTGAATGTCGACGCCGACCGCACGTTCCTCCTCTCCCGCATCGTCGGGGAGGTCGCGACGACCCGCGAGGGCTTCGAGCCCGCGCTGCGCGACGGGGCGGGGGAGCGGGCACTCGCGGGGCTGGAGGAGCTCGCGGAGCGGCAGCTCGCACTCCTCGAGGTCAACCCCGGGACGGAGGCGGCGCTGCGGCTCAGCCGACGGTCGCGGCCGGCGCCGCAGGGCATCCGCGTGCCCTACGTCGATGAGCAGATCTTCGCCGAAGAGCTCGCGTCGTACGGTCCGGAGGTGCGCGTCGTCGAGCCCGACAGGCTCCGGGAACAGGTCATCGCGCGCCTCGCCGCGACGCTGGAGCTGCACGGAGGCGCGGCATGACGACACGCCGACCCCTCATCGCGACCGACCGCGCCGCGATCCTGCTCCAGCTCGTGCCGTACCTCATCGGCAAGGGCGAGGTGTCGATCGAGGAGGCCGCCGACGAGTTCGACGTGTCGCCCGACCAGATGCGGTCGATGGTCGAGAAGCTCACCGTGATCGGCCTCCCGGGCGAGCGCGGGTACTGGCAGATGGCCAACGACCTGTTCGACATCGACTGGGACCTGCTCGACGAGCGCGGACTCATCGTCATCACCAACTCCGTCGGGCTCGAGCGGAGCCCCAAGCTCACGGCGCGCGAAGCCGCCGCGCTTCTGGCGGGCCTGCAGCTCGCGCGCACGATCCCCGGCGTCGGCGACACCGACCTGTACACGGGCCTCCTCGCCAAACTCGCGCGCGGCGCTTCGGCGACGCCCGCCGACGTCATCGTCGCTCCCGCGCCCGTCGACGAAGCCCGCGCTGTCGTTTCCGCGGCGGTCCGCGACGGCGTCGCCGTCTCGTTCACGTACAAGGCTCCGGATGCCGCGCCCACGACCCGCACCGTCGACCCCGTGAAGGTGCACATCGCCAACGGGCAGTGGTACCTGCAGGGCTGGTGCCACCTGCGCGAGGCGATGCGCACCTTCCACCTCGACCGGGTCAGCGAGATCCGGCTCACCGACATCCCCATCACGCACGGCGAGGATCCCGCCCCGGCCTGGTTCGAGACGAGCGACGACGACATCGTCGTGCGCGTGCGGTTCCCGGCGGCCGTCGGTCCGCTGCTGGGCGACTACCTCGACCGCGCCGACGTCCACACGACCGACGACGTGTCGATCGCGACGATGCGCGTCGCGGACGAGCGGAGCCTGCGCCGTCTCGCGGCTCGCCGCGGCGGTGCCGTCGAGATCCTCGAGCCCGACGCGGCGCGCCGTGCGGCGGCCGACTGGGCCGCCGCGGGACTCGCGCAGTACCGCTGACGCGGGCGGATGCGGATGCGCCCGGGTTTAGACTGGACTGGATCCCCGCACACAGACTCGGAGCCCAACATGCTCGGCAACCTCAACGGCTGGCACCTTCTCATCCTGCTCGCCGTGATCCTGCTCCTGTTCGGCGCTGCGAAGCTTCCCGCCCTGGCCAAGAGCGTCGGCCAGTCCGCCCGCGTGTTCCGCGGCGAGATGAAGGCGATGAAGGAAGACGACGAGAAGCCGGCCGACGGCACCGCCTCTTCCACCGCCGCAGACACGACGTCGACAGCGGCGACGCCCCCGAAGCCCGCGGACTCCGCCGAACCCAAGCCGTAGTCCGTGGCCACGGCCGGACCGCCGCGCATCGAGGAGCCCGAATCACCGCGGCATGACAAGCGCATGTCGCTCGGGCAGCACCTCGTCGAGCTGCGCAAGCGGCTCGTCATCGCCGCCATCGCCCTCATCGTGGGCATGGTCGTCGCGTTCTTCATCACCGACTGGGTGCTCTGGCTCATCACGCAGCCCATCCGCGTCATCGCCGCCGAGCAGGGCGATTCCGCCAAGGTCGAGCTCATGTACAGCACAGTGACGTCGGCGTTCGACCTGCGCCTGCGCATCTCGTTCGCGATCGGCATCATGCTCTCCGCCCCCATCTGGATGTGGCAGATCTGGGCGTTCATCATGCCCGGCCTCACCCGCAAGGAGATCCGCTACACGTGGGGCTTCCTCGGCGCCGCGATCCCGCTGTTCTTCATCGGCGCCTACGTCGGTCTGCAGGTCATGCCGCACATCGTCGAGCTCATGAACGGCTTCGTCCCCGAGGGCGGGGCGTCGTTCTACGACGCCCAGTACTACTACGACTTCGTCTTCAAGCTCCTCGTGGTGGTCGGCGTCGCCTTCGTCCTGCCCGTCTTCCTCGTCGCGCTCAATCTCGCCGGCGTCATGTCGGGTCGCGCGATCCTGAAGGGCTGGCGCGTCGCCGTCATCGTCGCGACGGCGTTCGCGGCCCTCGCGACGCCGGCCGCCGACATCGTGAGCATGCTCATCCTCGCCGGCATCCTCATCGTGCTGTTCTTCGCGGCGGCGGCGATCTCGATGCTCTTCGATCGCCGCCGGGCGCGGCGCGAAGCCGCGCTGCTGCCGCCCGAGGCGGCCGCGTGAGCCAGCCGAGCCCGGCCGAGCGCTACTCCCGCGCGCGTGACGAGCGTGCGCATCCCGTCACGGCCGCGTTCGCGGCATCCCAGCGGTTCACGCTCGACCCGTTCCAGCTGGCGGGATGCCGCGCCCTCGAAGAGGGTCGCAGCGTGCTCGTCGCGGCGCCGACCGGGGCCGGCAAGACGATCGTCGGCGAGTTCGCCATCCACCTCGCGATGCGCGAGCCTTCGGACGCGAAACATCCGCCGAAGGCCTTCTACACGACGCCCATGAAGGCGCTGTCGAATCAGAAGTTCCGCGAGCTCGTCGACGTCTACGGCCCCGACGACGTGGGGCTCCTCACGGGCGACACGAACATCAACGGGAACGCGCGCATCGTCGTCATGACGACGGAAGTGCTCCGCAACATGCTCTACGCCGATTCCCCGGCGCTGCGCGGCCTCCGCTACGTCGTGATGGACGAGGTGCACTACCTCGCCGACCGGTTCCGCGGGGCGGTGTGGGAGGAAGTCATCATCCACCTCCCGCCCGAGGTGCGGCTCGTGTCGCTGTCGGCGACGGTCTCCAACGCCGAGGAGTTCGGCGACTGGCTCGACACGGTGCGCGGCGACACCGAGGTGATCGTATCCGAGATCCGCCCCGTGCCGCTCGAGCAGCACGTCCTCGTGCGCGCAGACCTGCTCCCGCTCTTCGACGACCGCGCCGGCATCGCGACGGCGCAGGTCAACCAGGAGCTCATGCGCATCCGGTCGTTCAAGGGCTCGACCTTCGAGAACAACCGGCGGGCGCAGTCGATGCGCAGCGCCGGCCAGCGCGGGTACGAGGCATCCCGTCGTCGTCCGCACAAGGGGGGCCAGCGTCCCGTGCGCTCCGCCAACGTGCAGCGCATCGAGCGGCTCGACCGCCCCGAGGTCGTCGAACTGCTCGACCGGGCGAACCTCCTGCCCGCCATCTTCTTCATCTTCAGCCGGGTCGGGTGCGACTCCGCCGTGCAGCAGGTGCGGCGGTCCGGCGTCCGTCTCACAAGCCCCGACGAGCGGCGAGAGATCCGCGCGATCGTCGAGGACCGCACGCGGACGCTGCTGGACGAAGACCTCGCGGTGCTCGGCTACTTCGACTGGCTCGACAACCTCGAGCGCGGCGTCGCGGCGCACCATGCCGGCCTTCTTCCGGCGTTCAAGGAGGTCGTCGAGGAGCTCTTCCAGCGCAAGCTCGTCAAGGTCGTGTTCGCGACCGAGACCCTCGCGCTCGGCATCAACATGCCGGCGCGCACCGTCGTGCTGGAGAAGCTCGAGAAATTCAACGGCGAGGCCCGCGTCGCGATCACGTCGGGCGAATACACGCAGCTCACCGGCCGCGCCGGCCGGCGCGGCATCGACGTGGAAGGCCACGCCGTCATCCAGTGGACCGAGGGCCTCGATCCGCAGGCCGTCGCCGCCCTCGCCTCGCGGCGCACGTATCCGCTCAACTCGAGCTTCCGGCCGACCTACAACATGGCCGTGAACCTCATCGACCAGTTCGGCCGTGCGAAGGCGCGCGAGATCCTCGAGTCCTCGTTCGCGCAGTTCCAGGCCGACCGCGCCGTCGTCGGGCTGGCCCGGCAGGTCAAGGAGCAGGAGGAGTCGCTCGCCGGCTACGAGAAGGCGATGACGTGCGATCGGGGCGACTACGCCGAGTACTCGCGCATCCGCCGCGAGCTCAGCGACCTCGAGAAGACCAACCGCAAGGACGCGAACGCCTCGCGGGCGACCCGCGACCAGCGGCAGCGCCAGATCTCGTCGCTGCGCCGGCAGATGCAGCGGCATCCCTGCCATTCATGCCCCGACCGCGAGCACCACGCGCGCTGGGCCGAGCGGTACTGGCGCCTCAAGCGCACGATCGACGGCATCCGCCGGCAGATCGAGACGCGCACCGGCACGGTCGCGCGCATCTTCGACCGCGTCGTCGACGTGCTCGCCCAGCTCGACTACGTCACGATCGACGAGGCCGGCACGACGGCCCTCACGTCGTCCGGCCGCACGATGCGACGCATCTACGGCGAGCGCGACCTGCTCGTCGCCGAGTCGCTGCGCACGGGCATCTGGAACGAGCTGGATGCCGCCTCCCTCGCCGCGCTCGCGTGCTGCCTCGTCTACGAGCCCCGCCGCGACGAGGGCGCACCGGGGGAGCAGCGTCTGCCGCGGGGGCCCTTCCGCCGCGCCTTCGGCGACACGCTCGACCTGTGGCAGCGCCTCGACGACGTCGAGCGCGATCACCACCTTCCCGGCTCCGAGCCGCCCGCGGCGGGGCTTGCGCAGGCGATGCACTCCTGGGCGAAGGGCGTGCCGCTCGATCGCGTTCTGACCGAGGCCGACATGGCGGCGGGCGACTTCGTGCGCTGGGCGAAGCAGACGATCGACCTCCTCGACCAGCTCTCGCTCGTGGCCGATGCGGGTCTCGGCGGTGTCGCGCGCAAGGCGCTCGACTCGGTGCGGTGGGGCATCGTCGCCTACTCGTCGGTCTGACCCTTCGCAGACGCTTAGGCTCGTTCCGTGCCCGACGCCCCGCTCGACCCCGTGCGACCTCTCCTGCCGCTGTGGGCGGCGGTCGCGGCATCCCTCGTCTCGGGTCTCCTGCTCAACACGGCGTTCCCCGCGATGTCGTGGTGGCCCATGGTGTTCGCCTGCGTGCCGCTGGCCCTCGTGAGCCTCGTCGGCCGCCGCGCCTGGTCGGCGGTGCTGGTGGGCTTCGTGTTCGGCGCGGCCTTCTTCTTCGTCAACCTGTGGTTCACGGCGCGCTACCTCGGTCCGGAACCGTGGATCGCGCTGTCGATGCTCGAGTCGCTCCTCACGGCCGCGTTCGCCGTGCCGATCTCGCTCGCGTACCGCTGGACGCCGCGCGTGCTGCCCGGCGCGTGGGGCCGCCTGGTCGTGCTGCCCGCACTCGTCGCCGGGCTGTGGACGCTGCGCGAAGAGGTGCTCGGGACGTTCCCCTACGGCGGCTTCCCGTGGGGGCGGCTCGGCGTCTCGCAGGCGAACGGACCGCTCGCCGACGTCGCGTCATGGGTCGGGATGTCGGGCCTGTCGTTCCTCATCGTGCTCGTGTGCGCCGCGGGCGTCGAGTACATCCGGGTCGCGCGCTGGCGCGACCTGCGCACCCTCATCCCGGTCGCGGTCGCGCTGGTGCTGCTGGTCGTGCCGCCGCAGTTCCCGACGACGCCGGACGGCACGATCCGCGTGGGAGCCGTGCAGGGCAACGGGCCCGCCGGCTACTTCGACCAGCGCGGACCGAACGACGTGTTCCGGGCGCAGCTCGAGGCGACCAAGCCGTTGCTCGACGAGGACATGGACGTGCTGCTGTGGCCTGAGGGCGGCATCGACTCCGACCCGACGCGCAACGAGTCGACCGCGGTCGTCCTCGACTCCCTCGCCCAGCGCCTCGACGCACCTCTCCTGGTGAGCGCCGTGACGCAGCGCGGCGACGAGTACTTCAACTCGTCGCTGCTGTGGGAGGCGCACGCTGACAACCCGGTCGACACCTACGACAAGCGGCATCCCGTGCCGTTCGGCGAGTACGTGCCCGACCGCTGGTTCTGGCGCGGATTCGCGCCCGAGCTCATCGACCTCATCCAGCGCGAGTACACGCCCGGCACCTCGACGCCGATGGTCGACGTGAACGGCGTGGGGGTCGGCCTGGCGATCTGCTTCGACGTCATCTACGACGACGTCATCTGGGACGGCGCGCAGGCCGGCGCCGAGGTCTACATGTTCCAGACGAACAACGCCGACTTCCGCGGCACGAACGAGAACCTGCAGCAGCTCGCCTTCGCGCGCATGCGCGCCATCGAGACGGGTCGCTCCGTCGTCAACCTCTCGACGGTCGGCACGAGTCAGGTCATCGCGCCCGACGGCACGACGATCGACGGGCTCCCGGCCGACAAGGCGGGCCAGATGCTCACCGACGTGCCGGTGCGCACGGGGCTGACTCCGGCCGTCGTCGCGGGTGCCGGCATCAAGGCGCTCCTCGCGTGGGGGAGCCTCGCCGCGCTCGTCGCGATCGGGATCATCGCCCGCGTACGCCGTCGCGAGCGCGGCGCGCACAGCGAGACGCCGGCCCCCGAAGGGACCGGCGTCTCGGAGAACGTCTGATTCGGGTCAGGCGCTGATCTTGTCGACGGTGACGTCCTCGCCGGCGCCGCGGCGCGCGCGGACATAGGCGAGCCGCTCCTCCAGGAGCTCCTCGAGCTCGGGGATCGTGCGCCGCTCGAGCAGCATGTCCCAGTGGGAGCGCGGCGTCTTGTCACCGCTGTGGTCGACGGTCGCGGTGCCCTCGCCGATGCGCAGGAGAGCCTCGGCGCCGCACGTGCGGCATTCCCAGGTCTCGGGCACCTCAGCGTCGGCCGCGAAGGTCAGGGTCGTGTCACGTCCGCACGATGTGCACGAATAGATGTGCTGTGCACGCTCATGGAACACGACGCCCTCTTCGCTTTGCAGGCTCTGGGCGCCGAGTCGAATGCCGCGCAGGCTGCGATCTGCCATTGTTCGGGTCCTCTCGTCGCTAGACAGGTATAACGAAGCGACCTGGGCGTCTCATCCGAACAAGGGGCATCCGGCAGGCATTCACAGTCGATGCACAGCGGGGACGGCGTCTCACTCCGAGTGGGACTCAGGACCGTGGATGCAGCGCTGTGACGGCGACGTCGGCACGGTCCGTCACGATGCCGTCGACGCCCATCGCCACAAGTCGTGTCATGTCGGCGGGATCGTTCACGGTCCACACGTGCACCTCGACGTCTGCGGTGTGCGCGTAGTCGATCAGACGAGGCGTCACGACGCGCAGTCGACCCTGTCGTTCGGGCACCTGCAGCGCGTCGACGCCCGCCAGAGCGCGGTGTGCGAGGCGGCGCGACCGCACCGAGACGGCGCCGACGACGCGCGTCACGACCGAGGTTCCCGCCGAGGTCGCGGGGCGGATCCCGCCGCCTGCCGCGGCGGCCGCGTCGAGGGCCGCGCGGCGCCGCTCGTCGGAGAAGCTCGTCAACAGCACCCGGTGCCCGTGGCGGGCGACGAGGCGTCCCACCTTCTCCGCGGCACCCTCCGCCTTGACGTCGAGGTTGAACCGGACAGCCGGGAAGGTGTCGAGAGCCTGGGCGAGGGTGATCAGGCCGCCGTGGTTCGCCATGATGTGCTCGAGGTCGCGTGCCGTCACCTCGTCGACGCGGCGCGGATCGCCCGTCACACGCGCGAGATCGGGGTCGTGGAAGAGCACGACGACGCCGTCGCGGGTGAGGTGGCAGTCGCTCTCGACATAGTCGACGCCGGCGGCGTGGGCGGCCGCGACGGCGGCGAAGGAGTTCTCGACGATGCCGTGCCGTGCACCGTCGGGCGTGACGAGTCCACGGTGCGCGAGCACGCGAGGGCGCTCGGCGCCCTCGAACCAGGGGTGCGTCACGCGTGCGGCAGCGTGTCGTCGGGGGATGCCTCGCTGGTCCGCGTCGGGGTGGGCGGCGTGACGGCGGGCGGGGGCGACGCCGCATGCCGTGCGGGAGCGGGCATCGTCGCGGCATCCGCCCGCTTCGCGGCGTCGGCGAGCGAGCCTGCGAACGCGCCGCTGACGCCCTTGAGCGCCTCGGTGAACTCGCTCGGGATGATCCAGAGCTTGCTCGACGGGCTCTCGCTGATCTTGGGCAGCGTCTGCAGGTACTGGTAGGCCAGCAGCTTGGGATCGGCGTCGCCGCGGTGGATCGCGTTGAACACCGTCTCGATCGCCTCGGCCTCGCCCTGTGCGCGCAGCACGGCTGCCTGCTTGTCGCCCTCGGCCTTGAGGATCTCCGCCTGGCGGAGGCCCTCGGCCTGGAGGATCGCGGACTGCTTCGTGCCCTCGGCGGTCAGGATCGCGGCGCGACGATCGCGCTCGGCGCGCATCTGCTTCTCCATCGAGTCCTGGATCGAGTGCGGCGGGTCGATCGCCTTGAGCTCGACGCGCGACACCCGGATGCCCCACTTGCCCGTCGCCTCGTCGAGCACGACGCGCAGCTGGCCGTTGATCTCGTCGCGGCTGGTGAGCGCCTCTTCGAGGTTGAGCCCGCCGACGACGTTGCGGAGCGTCGTCGTCGTGAGCTGTTCGACAGCGCCGAGATAGTTCGCGATCTCGTAGGTCGCGGCGCGCGCGTCGGTGACCTGGAAGTAGACGACCGTGTCGATGGAGACGACGAGGTTGTCCTCCGTGATGACGGGCTGCGGCGGGAAGGACACGACCTGCTCGCGCATGTCGAGGAGGGGCCGCAGCCGGTCGATGATCGGCACGAGGAGGTTCAGACCGGGGGCGAGGGTCTTGTGGTATCTGCCGAGGCGCTCGACGATGCCGGCGGTGGCCTGCGGGATGATGCGGACGGACCGCACGATGACGACGAACACGAAGATGACGACCGCGACGGCGAGGGTCCAGCCGATCGCGATGGGGACGACTTCCTCGACGGTCATGCGGGGGTCTCCTCGGATTCGGGGCGGACGAAGGCGGTCGCGCCGTCGATGCGGCTGACCCGCACGGGCGTGCCGGGCTCGATCGCACCCTTGGCTTCGGTGCGGGCCGTCCAGATGTCGCCGTTGGAGAGCTTCACCTGGCCCGCGTCGCCGGAGACGGTGGAGAGCACGCGGCCGGGCAGCCCGATGAGCGCCGCCACATTGCTCGGCGTCGGGTCCTCTCCGCGTCGCAGGCGCCGCAGCAGCGGCGGGCGCAGCAGGAAGATGAGGGCGCCGGCGACGACGCCGGCGATGACGACCTGCAGCCAGAGCGGCGCGCCCAGCAGGTCGGACGCGAGGCCCGCGACCCCGCCGATGCTCATCATGAGGAAGGTGAAGTCGAGCGTGAGCATCTCGATCACGAGGAAGATCAGGATCAGGACCAGCCACCCGATCCACGCCCAATCCTGAATCGTCTGGATGACCTCCACGATGTGCCTCCTCGGCTCGAACCTACCACGCGCCATCGGGCCCGGATCCGTTGTGCGGGGCCGCCGTTGGTAGGGTCGATTCAGCGTCGCGCGGCACCGCGCGGCGGCCGCGGCATCCGCTGATCGGCACCTCCGCCACCCGTTGGGAAATCACTTGTCCGAATCCCTCACGCCCCTGGCTCCCGGCTCCCTCGCCGGCAAGAGCGCCCTCGTCACCGGCTCGTCGCGCGGCATCGGCGCCGACACCGTGCGCTACCTCGCCGAGGCTGGCGCGAACGTCGTCATCAACTACCGCAACAAGGCGCCGCGCGCCGAGAAGCTCGCGACCGAGCTGCGCGGACTGGGTGTCGAGGCGCTCGTCGTCGGCGCCGACCTGACCGACGCGGAGTCGGTGCAGGCGATGTTCGACGAGGTGCAGCGCACGTTCGGCGGCCTCGACATCCTCGTGCTCAACGCCTCGGGCGGCATGGAGTCGGGCATGGCCGAGGACTACGCGCTCCAGCTCAACCGCGACGCGCAGGTGCGCGTGCTGGAGACCGCGCTGCCTCTCCTCGGCGAGGGCGCGCGGGTCGTCTTCGTGACGAGCCACCAGGCCCACTTCATCCGCACGACGCCCACGATGCCCGAGTACGAGCCCGTCGCCCTGTCCAAGCGCGCCGGCGAGGACGCGCTGCGTGAGCGCATCCCCGCGCTCACCGAGAAGGGGATCGAGTTCGTCGTCGTCTCGGGCGACATGATCGAAGGCACGATCACGGCGACCCTCCTCGAGCGCGCCAACCCCGGGGCCATCGCCGCGCGCCGCGAGGACGCCGGCAAGCTCTACAACGTCTCGGAGTTCGCGGCCGAGGTCGCGCGCGCCGCCGTCGAGCCCGTGCCCGCCGACAACACCCGCCTCGTCGGCGACACGGAGTCCTTCGGCGCCGAGTGATCTGAACACAGAGAAGAAGGGCCTCGGGGAGATGATCCCCGAGGCCCTTCTTTCATGCGTCGATCAGAGGTCGCGGCCCGAGAAGCGGAACGCGCGCACGACCTGGATGATGCCCAGGACGATGAGCGCGATACCCAGCAGCCACCACAGGACGGCCGTGCCGTAGAACGGGTTGAACAGCAGCACGAGGCCCGCGAGGATGCTGATGATCGCGAAGAAGATCGTCCAGCCCTTCGAGGCGGCGTCGCCGAGCGTCGAGAGCGACACGATGCCCTCGACGATCCAGAGGATACCGACGAGGATGCCGACGAAGACGCCGAGCCACGCGGTCGTCTGCTGCAGGTTGAACAGCGCGACGACGCCCGCGATCACGAACAGGGCGCCGAGGGCGATGTGGCCCACACGCGCCCAGCCGCCCTTCGACTTCGAGAAGATCCCGAGACCCGCGTAGACGAGGCCGGCGACGATCGCGTAGATCGCGATGATCGCCGCGACGACGACGGCCGTCTTGCCCGGCCAGGCGAGGATCAGGATGCCGATGATGATGGAGAGCACGCCGCCGACGCCGAAGGCGGTGCGGATGCCGTTGACAGCCGACTTCTCGGCGGCGGATTCGGTTGACATGGGAGCGAGCCCTTTCTGAATGTTTCCTGTGAAGGTTCGGGACAACAGCCTAGACCCCGGCCCGGCCCTTGCCCGTCAACGTCGCGGTGCGTTCACCGCATGTGTCCGCAGGTGTCCGCACATGTCGGGGGAGTCGTTCAGCCGAGCAGGAAGGTCGCCAGCAACAGGATCGGCACGCACGCGATCGTCGTGAGGAAGATCGTGTCGCGCGAGATCGTCTCGCCCACGCCGTACCGCTGCGAGTAGTTGAAGACGTTCTGCGCCGTGGGGAGCGCGGCGAGCACGACCACGATGAGCACGTCGTGCGGCGCGAGGTGGAAGACGTAGACCGCGACCGCCCACGCGACGAGCGGCATGGCGAACAGCTTGAGAAGCGTTGCGAGGGTGATGTCGCGGCGCCGCCCCGACGGCGCGAGCACCCGCTGGCCGTGCAGCGAGATGCCGTACGAGATGAGAAGCACCGGCACGCACGCGTTCGCGATGAGCTGCGCGGGCTGCATGACGATCGGCGGGAGGTCGAGCCCGATCACCGAGACGAGCGTGCCGAGCACCGATCCGATCACGAGCGGGTTCGTGAGGGTCCGCAGCACCGCGCGCCGGAGCGATGAGCTCCCCGACGTCACCGCTTCCAGGATCGTCATCGAGATCGGCGTGAACAGGAGCAGCTGCATGAGGATGACCGGCGCGGGGTAGGCGGCCGAGCCCAGCAGATAGAGCGACAGGGGGATGCCGATGTTGTTCGAGTTGACCTGACCCGCCGACAGTGCACCGATCACGACCTCGCCCACGGGCCGGCGCCACGCGAGCTTCGCGATGAGCGCGTAGGCGGCGATGACGGTGAGGGCCGCGATCGCCGAGACGGGAAGGAGAGCCGAGAACAGCGTGTGCACGTCGGCGTTCGCGAGCACGACGAACAGGAGGAACGGCGAGAGCACGAAGAAGGTCAGGCGGCTGAGCACAGGCCTCGCGTGCTCACCGAGCAGGTCGATACGTCCGATGATCCAGCCGACGAGGATGGCGACGCCGACGACGACGAATCCGGTGAGCGACTCGATCACGTGCGAACGGGGGCGGAGCCGGGGGATGCCACGTTCCCAGGGTAGCCAGCGCCGTGCGCGGCGCGTTCCGCCCTGGCGCGCGGCATCCCTTTTCCTGATCGGATGCCTGTCGCTAGCCTGGTGCCGTCGGCAGGGCTTCCCCGCCGCGAAGCGAGGAGGGGTTCATGGCTGTGTTCTCGCGCGGCTTCGGCGCCCGGCGCCGCGAGTCCGATCCGCGACTGCCCCCGGGGCAGTACCTCACGGAGGACTTCCCGGTGCTGTCGGCCGGTCCGACGCCCGACATCGACCTGGCGGAGTGGCGGTTCACGATCCGCACCGAGACGGGGTCGGGCAAGCGCTGGACGTGGGACGAGTTCATGGCGCTCCCCAGCGAAGAGATCTCGACCGACATCCACTGCGTCACACGGTGGACGAAGCTCGGCACGTCCTGGCGCGGCGTGTCGCTCGACACGCTGTTCGCCGACATCGACACCGAGGTCGAGTACGCGATGGCCCACTCCTACGGCGGCTACACGACCAACGTGCCGCTGGAGGATCTGCTGGACGGCAAGGCGTGGATCGCGTACGAATTCGACGGGGAGCCCCTCGACCCGGAGCACGGCGGTCCGGCGCGGCTGCTGGTTCCGCACCTCTACTTCTGGAAGAGCGCCAAGTGGGTGCGGGGCCTCTCGCTGCAGCCCCACGACGACCCGGGCTTCTGGGAGCAGAACGGCTATCACCTGCACGGCGACCCATGGACCGAGGAACGGTACTGGTGACGGCGGCCCCCGCCGTCCGTGCGGTGTGGCGCGACGCCCGTGTCGTGGGCGCCGTCGCCGCGAACGCGCATGCCCGGCTGCTGACGCTCGCCGTGTCGGACTGGCCCGGCAGTCTTCCCGGGCAGCACGTCGACGTGCGCCTCACGGCCGAGGACGGCTATCAAGCCGTGCGCTCGTACTCGCTGGGCCTCGCGGGGGACGGCGACACGATCGAGCTCGGCATCGACGAGGTGCCCGACGGGGAGGTGTCGCCGTATCTCGTGCACGACGTCGGTCCCGGCGACTCGCTCGAGGTGCTCGGTCCGCTCGGCGGCTATTTCGTGTGGCGCGACGACGATCCGTCGCCCGTGCAGCTCATCGCGGGCGGTTCCGGGATCGTGCCGCTGCGCGCGATGATCCGCGCCCGGCTCGCAGCATCCACCGATCAGCCGTTCCGGCTCCTCGTGTCGGTGCGCACCCCGGAGGACGCGATATATCGCGAAGAGCTGGAGAAGCTCGACGGCGACGGGGGAGTAGGGGCCGCGTGGGCCTACACGCGATCCGCGCCTGACGGATGGCAAGGGCGGGTCGGCCGTCTGACGCCGGAGGCCATCGATGCGGCAGTCTGGCCGGTCGCCGACGATCCCGTCGTGTACGTGTGCGGCCCGACGGGCTTCGTCGAGTTCGTCGCGCGAGAGCTCGTCGCGCGCGGACATCCTGCTGGCCGGATCAAGACCGAGCGCTTCGGAGGTGCCTGATGCGGTCGCATGTCGATCACGTCGACGGGAACGCCCTCGCGGGCGTGCTCGCGGAGTTCATGAGCGCGGATGCCTCGACCCTCACGATCGTGTGCCGGCATTGCGGGCTGCACGGCGACATGGCCGAGGTGATCGTCGAACGCGACGACGTGGGCTCGATCGTGCGGTGCCACGGCTGCGAGCACACGCTGCTCGTGATCCTGCGCGGCGCGGGGGGAGGCATCCGCCTGCGCTTCGAGGGTGCGATCGAGATCGCCACGACCTGACCTGCGCGAGACTTCAGGGTTGGTGCGTCCGCGCGGCGTGTCGTGCCCCGTTCGCGAAGTCTCGCGAGCTCAGCTGCCGTCGAGCGCCGCGGCGATCAGACGCGCCCACTCGGCGAGCATGTCGTCGAAGTGCGCCGCGAACGAGGCGAGCTCATCGTCGGCCGACTCGTCGAGCGACGTGATGTCGTAGCCGACGCGGACGATCGAGCCTTCCGGCGACGGCTCGAGGCGCACGCGCACGGTCGTCGCACTGTGTCCCGGTGTCACCCGCGCATAAGTCGCGGCGTGCGGCGGCTCGGACGCGACGACGATCCACGTCGTCTCGTGATCGCCGGCGTGCGTGCGCCACACCGTGCCGACGGCGGTGTCGTCGTCGACGTCGGCGAAGAACTCCGGAGTCCAGTCGGGGACCCACAGCGTCTCGCCGCGGGCTGTGAAAAGCGGGAACGCCTCCTCGGACGGGAGTGCGACGGTCAGGGATCCCGTGCAGACATGGCGGGGACGGTGCGGCACAGCGCAGACGTTACACGCGACGAGGGGCGCGCCGCCGGGGTTCCGGCGACGCGCCCCTCGTTCAGGGTGCTGCGAGTGGGTCAGCGGCAGGAGGCCGCCGGATAGTCGACGACCTTCTCGACGGTGACGTTCTGGCCGTCGATCGTCGCCGTGGTCGAGATCTCGGCGGACCCGGCCGGGATGCTCTCGAGCCGCGTGCTGAACACCTGCGACCTGGCCTTGCCGGAGCCGATCGAGGGGACCGGCCTGGATCCGTAGGGAGTGGTCACCGTCGACGAGACCGGCACATCCTCACCGTTGCTGACGGTCAGGACCTGCATGACCTTCGATCCGACGCAGCGGGTCGTCACGTCGAGCTCGACCTTCAGGCCCGTCCCCGCCACGACCGCCGTCGTGTCGAACACGTTGCCGGCCTTGTCGGTCACGCGGACCGACGCGGTGCGATCGAGGATCGCCGGTGCCAGGGTCGTGGGTGCGCAGTCCGACCACGCGCCGCCCTCGACACGCAGCTGACACGAAGCCACGCCCGAGCTCTCCGCGCCGTTCGCCGGGGCCGGATCGGTCGCGGCGACATCGACGTCCCAGCCGTCCACGGTGATGTCGGCTCGGGGAGCCGTCGTGTCGAGCCTGTACGACACGTCGGTCGTCCACAGCATCACGGCGTCGCCGCCGAGGGAGGCATCCCGGTATTCGAGCTGAGCCCAGTTGGTGCCTTCGACCGCATTGACCGGCACGGTCATGCCCTGGCTGATGCCTGAGCTGATCGTGGAGTCGGCCACGACGCGGGCGCCGCCGTTGTGGCCCTCGATGAGGCGCAGCCAGGCGGGGAAGAGACCCGTGCCGTTGAAGTCGGTCCAGTTCATCTCGAGCTTCGGGACCTCGTTGACCCAGGCGTTCTTGCCGACCGCCGTGCCGTCGGCCTTCACGAGCGAAGTCTCGACGTGGACGGGGGAGTTGTAGTGCGACATGACGCGCTCCCATTCCTCGAGCGTGACGGGAAGCACCGAGCCGTGCCGCGGGCTGACCGGCAGCGACCAGTACGGCGAGGTCGCCGACTTCGCGTTGCACGTGCTCGACAGGCCTGTCGTATTGCACCACGACTGGCCGAGGTACTCCCACTCGTTGGGCGCCTTGTCCATCGAGTCCGAGCGCCACGCGACGTAGCCACCGCCCGAGGCGTAGTCGATGAAGACATACCACTTGTCATCGACGTTGTCCTTGAAGACGAGCGGTCCCTCGAGGTTGCCGCCGCTGAGACCCGGGATCTGCCACTTGCTCGAGCCGTTGGCGTTGCCGACCATCGTCCAGGCGTTCGGGCTCTCGGTCAGCGCCGTGATCGGATTCTTGTTGACGGCGTGCGGCGTCGTGTCTTCCGGGCCCCACGTGTCGTACAGGTCGTCCAGGGAGTCGATGTACTGGAGCAGGACGCGGAAGCCGTTCTCGTCCTTCGTCAGCCGGTAGATCTTGTCGTTCGCCGCGATCATCGTCGAGTCGATCATTCCCCAGCCCTGCCGGCCGGTGGAACGGTCGAGGTTGATCCACGTGGTCGGCTCGGAGAAGGTCTTGAAGTCCTTCGTCGTGGCGATCCGGATGCGGTTGTAGGAGATCTGCGACGTGTTGCGGTTCGCGATGTCCTCGTCCGGGTAGAGGTTCGAGGCCCAGAACACGATGTACTGCTCGTTCTTCGCGTCGTAGAAGGCCTCCGGCGCCCACACGTTGCCCGCGTGGTCGTCCTCGACCTTGATGAATCGGGGCTCTGACCAGGTCACGAGATCGCTGGACTCGTAGACCACGAGGTTCCGCGAGCCGCGGGACTGGCGGTACGACCACGACTGGCCGTCCTGGTAGGTCTTGAGATCGGTCGCGAG
Source organism: Microbacterium alkaliflavum (assembly GCF_044325405.1). Classification (NCBI taxonomy): domain Bacteria; kingdom Bacillati; phylum Actinomycetota; class Actinomycetes; order Micrococcales; family Microbacteriaceae; genus Microbacterium; species Microbacterium alkaliflavum. The sequence goes on from NZ_JBIQWL010000002.1 coordinate 76,502, forward strand.
CAGGTAGAAGTGCTCGCCGTCGGCCGAGCGGATGAGCGAGGGGTCGCGCAGGCCCTGCTGGCCTTGCGGCGGGTTGACGGTCTGCAGGATCGGCTGCGAGACCGACGTGCCCTGGTCGTAGTTGACCTCGTACCAGTTGAGCGGGTCGTTGCCCTTCGACGCGCTGATCCAGATCTGCTCGCCGTTGCGGCCACCGTCGTCGCCGCCGTGGAACGACGCGAAGAGGTAGCGCTCGAAGGTCTGGTCGCTCGCGGCGCTCGTCTCGGTCGCCGTCGTGCCGGTGTCGCCGTTCGGCTGGTCGGTGGGTCCGGCGATGGCAGGCGTCGCGGCCATCATGCCGACGCACACGGCGCCGGCGATGCCGGCGGCGAGGATGCGGCCGACTGCTCGGCCTCGGGACTTCCTGGTCTTCGTCGGTGGCGGAGTGTGGAAAAGCGCCATGGACTGCTCCATTCGGGGTGAACTGCGTCTCCCGTCCGCGGAGGACGACAACCTCTCCTTCGCGGCCGGCACCCCGCGCGTCCATGCGCGGAGTTGGGGAAACGCTATCCAGTTAGCGCTCACATTGATATGAGGACACGCATAGGAAGCACAAAGACTTCGCAGAACGACCCCCGGATTCGCCTGCGCGGCCTGTGGAGCTGTCGGAATGTCGCGTCGCCGAGTGACGCGGATCCGTCGGCCCGCGAGGTTCCTCGAGGATCGCGCGGACGACGGATGCTGCGCATTGAGGGATCGCCCAGACGGCGGATGCCGCGCCTCGACGCTCGCGCGGGCGCTCCAGCTGTGGCATCCATCGCCCCTCGTGGATGATCTGCGACCGTAATCGCCGATAATGCACATTATGTCAACTCGCGCAGGAGAGCGCCCAGAGTTCCCGTCTGGTGCGTCGTCGAGGCGCTCCCCTACGAGATGGCGGCGTCAGCGCCAGAAGGGGCTGAGCTGCGCCGCGAGCGCGCGACCCTGCTCGTAGCCGGCACGTGCGGCCGGCGGGCGCGCCGCGGGATTCATCATGTTGTCGCCGAACGCCTCGAGCGCATCGGCATCCGGGTGGATCGCCTCGACCGTGCTGCCCTCGGCGCGCAGATCGTCGATCTGGTGCGCGAGGTCGAGGTGCCACCCCAGGGGAAGCCGCGTCCGGCCGCCGAACGGCGACAGCACGAGCACCTTGTCGTACCCGGACGCGAGGTCCGCGTTCTCGGCATTGGAGCGATAGCCGCCGTCGATGTACCGGCGGTCTCCGATGCGATAGGCGAAGCCGCCCGCGGTGCTCGCCGCGACGGCATCGACGAGGTCGACGCCGCTGTCGCGATCGAGGACGACCGGCTCCCCCGTGTCGGCGTCGACGGCCGTGATCAGCACCCGCTGCTCGGGCCACTCCTGGCGCGGAAGGCGCGGGGTGACGATCGCCCTCCATCGGGCGGTGCCGGCGTCGTCGGACATGGCATCCGCCCGGAGTTCTGCTCCCATGCGGCGGCGCATGTCGGCCGGGTCGGAGGATGCCGCGATGACGGCGTTCGTGCGGTCGAGGTGATCGCGGTTGAGGATCGGCCGCGATGCGGGGCGGCCCGCTCCGGCCGGGATCGGCGCGATGGTCTGGTCGTACAGGTGTGCCGGGCTCGCGCCGGTGATCTGGGCCGCGGCGGTCGCGCCGGCAGACGTGCCGATGATGAGGTCGGCGTGGGTGACGTCGAGTCCGCCCTCGGCGAGGCCGGCGACGACGCCGACGAGCCAGGCGTTGCCCACCGATCCCCCGCCGCCGAGGACGAGGGCCGTGCGTGAAGAGTGCGAAGTGTTCATGGTCGTTGCTTTCGAGAGTGCTGCGGCGCTCCCCGCGACGACTGCGTCAGTCGCTCGACCGTGAACTCGAAGGAGCGCCCGGAATGGACGGTGTGTGCATCGGGCTCACCTCCTCGATTCGTGTCACGTTCGCCGAGAAGCCTACCTGCTCCTCCCCCCACCGGCTCCTCCCCTTCATCGGGGTCGGCACAGCCGAGCTTCGGCACGCCTCGATGGTCGCGAAGGCTGGTTGACTGGGCCGTGAGTCGATCCGAGGAGGAGCACATGCCGCTGGAAGGCGAATACCTGCCGAGCACGGCCGCCTGGGCGCAGCGCCAGGCCGAGGCCTACGAGTCGAGCGACGGCGCCGCTCAAGGGCTCCTGCGCGGCAAGCCCGTCATCGTCCTGACGAGCGTCGGCGCCAAGACCGGCGCCCTGCGCAAGACGGCGCTCATGCGTGTCGAGCACGACGGGGTGTACGCCGTCGTGGCGTCGTTGGGCGGTGCGCCGAAGCATCCCGCCTGGTACTTCAACCTCGTGCACAATCCGCACGTCGAGCTGCAGGACGGCGCGGACAAGGGCGACTACCTCGCGCGTGAGCTGCACGGCGAGGAGTACGACACCTGGTGGGAGCACGCCGTCGCGGCGTGGCCGGACTACGCGAACTACCAGAAGCGCACGGAGCGCAAGATCCCGGTCTTCCTGCTGGAGCGGATCGACGCGGAATGACGCCGTCCGGTCTGCGCATCGCCGACGAGGTGCAGGATGCCGCGGACCGCGGCATCCCGATCCTCGCGCTCGAGTCGACCATCTTCACCCACGGGCTCCCCCGGCCCCGCAACCTCGAGGTCGCACTCGAGGCCGAGGACCGCGTGCGTGCCGCAGGCGTCGTGCCCGCGACGATCGGCGTCGTCGACGGAACACCAGTGGTCGGGCTGTCGCGGGCCGAGATCGAGCGGCTCTCCACGACCGACGAGGCGGTCAAGCTGAGCCTGCGCGATCTGCCCGTCGCCGCGGCGAAGCGCCTCGACGGCGGCACGACGGTGGCTGCGACGGCGTACCTCGCGCATCGCGCCGGCGTCCGCGTTTTCTCGACGGGGGGCCTCGGCGGCGTGCACCGTGACGCGCCGCAGACCTTCGACGAGTCGGCCGACCTGCCCGTTCTCGCCACCCTCCCGCTCGTGGTCGTGAGCGCGGGCGTGAAATCGATCCTCGACATCCCGCTGACGCTCGAGCGCCTCGAGACGCTGAGCCTCACCGTCGTCGGATACCGCACGACCGACTATCCGGGGTTCTACATCGCCGACTCGGGGTTCGACATCGAGTACTCGGTCGACTCCCCCGCCGAGATCGCCGCCGTCGCCGCGGCACGCGATGCCCTCGGCATCCCCTCCACGCTTCTCGTGGCGAATCCCGTCGACGCGGCGGCGCAGCTTCCCGCGGAGCTCCACGACGAGGTGCTCGGCCGCGCACTCGCCGACGCGGCGGCTCAGGGCGTCTCGGGCCACGACACGACCCCGTTCCTGCTCGACTACATGCAGCGCGAGACCGGCGGACGCAGCCTCGACGTCAACGTCGCGGTGTACCGGGGCAACGTCTCGCTCGGCGCCGAGATCGCGGCGGCGCTCGCCGGGCAGGGCTGATGCTCACGGTCATCGGCGACCTCATCGCCGACGTGATCGTGCTCGGGGCGGCCGACCTCGTGCGCGGCACCGACAACCCGGCGGCCATCACCCACACGCGCGGCGGCAGCGCGGCGAACGTCGCGGCGGCGGCAGCGCCGCACACGCGGGTGCGCTTCATCGGGCGGGTGGGGACGGATGCCGAAGGCCAGGCGCTCGTCGCGGAGCTCGAGGCCGCGGGAGTCGAGGTGCGCGTGCAGCGCGGCGGCCGCACCGGGAGCATCGTGATCCTCGTCGACGAGGCGGGCGAGCGGACGATGCTGACCGACCGCGGCGCGGCGGCGGAGCTCGATGCGATCGAGCCGGCGTGGCTCGACGGAACGCGGTGGCTGCACGTCCCGCTGTACGGTTTCGCGACGGCGGTTTCACGCGCGGCCGTTCTGAAGGCCGTCGGGCCCTCCCCTGCCTTTCCGGTGAGCCTCGACCTGTCGAGCGTCTCGGCGATGCGCGAACTCGGTGTCGAGGGCCTGCGCGCCGTCGTCGACGCGCTCTCCCCCGCGGTCGTCTTCGCGAACGCCGACGAGGCGGAGTTGCTGGACAGCTTCGAGCTCGACCTGCCCGGTGAGCTCCGGCTCGTGGTGAAGCGCGGCGGCGAGCCGGTGATCCTGCGCGCACGCGGCGTCGAGGATGAGGTCGAGGTCGAGCAGGTCGATGGCGTCGTCGACTCGACGGGTGCCGGCGACGCCTTCGCCGCCGGGTTCCTCGCTGCCGCGCTCACGGGTGAGACGCCCGCACGATGCGCGAGGGCCGGCGCAGCGCTCGCGAGAGGAGCGCTGCACCGGCCCGGTGCGCTCTAGCTGTTACAGACCCGCGGCGTCGTCGGGGTGCGACGCGGAGCGGCGCGTCACCTGCTCGCCCGCGACGGGGTCCACGGTGTTGCGCGTGACGACCTCCGACCGGCGACGACGCATGAGAAGCACGATCCCGATGATGACGACGACGACGCCGGCGCCCATCAGGATGTACCCGACGAGGTCGAGGTTCACCCAGTCCAGCTGGACGTTGAGGGCGAACGTGAGAATCGCGCCGATCACGAAGAGGACGATTCCTGCACCGATGCTCATGCGAGGTTCCTTTCCGGGAAGACCCCATGCGGCCTCCCATCCGAAACCATGCTGACAGCGGTCGCGGAGGCCCAGGAGGGGCTTGACAACCCCTCGAAATCCATGCGATCAGCCGTTTTGCATGCGAGCGAGCTCGTTCTCGATGTCGTCGATGAAGGCGTTGTACCCGGCGATCGTCGCCGCGACCTGCTCGTCGGAGAAGTCGGCGCGATCCTGGCTGATCGTGAGCCGCGTGCCGCCGTCGACCTCCTCGAGGTCGAAGAGCACCGGAAGACCCGCGTACTGGTCGGGGTTGTCGGTCAGGGTCATCGCGAGGCGGGCCGGCGGGTCGACCTCGACGTACTCCCCCGCCCAGTCGATGCGGTTGCCGTCCGGCAGCAGCATCGTCGCGCGGAAGTCGCCGCCGACCCGGACGTCCATCGTGAGCGAGTCCTGCGGCACCTCGACGGCCGCCGTGCCGAACCAGACCGCGAAGTGCTCGGGCTTGGTGATCGCGTCGAAGACGAGCTCGCGCGGAGCGGCGAGCTGCCGCGTGATCGTGAAGTACTCAGCCATGGGGATTCTCCTTGTCGTGTGGTTCCTGCGTGTTGTGGTGCGGTGTGAGCTGCTGAAAGGCGTTGAGGTAGGAGTCGAGGGCGTCGAGCGAATCGCCCCAGAACCGCGCATAGTCGCCGATCCACTGGGATGCCGCGGCCAGAGGGCGCGCGTCGAGCCGGGCGGGCCGGAACTGGGCGTCGCGCCCGCGGGTGACGAGCCCGGCGGCCTCGAGCACTCGGAGGTGCTTCGACACGGCGGCGAGGGTCATGTCGAACGGCGCAGCGACCTCCCCCACCGTCGCCTCGCCCCGCGCGAGCCTCGCGAGGATCTCGCGGCGGGTCGGGTCGGCCAGGGCCGCGAATGTGCGACTGAGGGCATCCTCAGAGTTCGCCGCCATCTCGACCTCCTTATTCAACCGATAAGTACAATACCAATCGGTTGAATACGCTGTCAAGATGTCGGATGCCGCGGTTAGCCTGTGCGCATGACACGCGTCGTCTTCAACACCGCCACGACACTCGACGGCTATCTCGCCGACGACGAAGACTCCCTCGACTGGCTGTTCGCGGTGCCCGGCTCCGCCGAGGCCGAGGCGGCGTTCCCCCGGTTCCTCGAGGGCATCGGCGTGCTCGTGATGGGCTCGACGACCTACGAGTGGGTGCTGCGGCACGAGAACCTGCTCGAGCATCCCGAGAAGTGGAAGGCGATCTACGGCGAGCGGCCGAGCTTCGTGCTGACGACCCGCACCCTCCCGCTCATCCCCGGCGCGCGGCTGCGGCTCCACTCGGGCGCGGTGCGCGACATCTGGGCCGACATCGTCGCGGCCGCCGGCGACAAGGACGTCTGGGTCGTCGGCGGCGGCGACGTCGTCGGCCAGTTCGCCGACGAAGGGCTGCTCGACGAGGTGCGCGTCTCGATCGCGCCCGCGACGCTCGGCTCGGGGCGGCCCCTGCTCCCCCGCAGACTAGGGGCCGATCGGCTCAGACTCGAGTCGGTGACCCAGAGGGGGCAGTTCGCGGAGCTCGTCTACTCGGTGCGCGCGACGGAGTAGGCAGTCACACGGGGTCGAACGTCGTCCACGCGCCGTACTTCGGCTCGCGGCCGTCCCCCGACGAGGTCCGCGTCACGCGGCGGCGCACCCACGGCCCGACGTGCTGCCGGTAGTACGCAGCGTTGCGCAACCGGGCGCTGTCGGGCAGCGTCGGAAGCGACCACCAGCCGGCGGCCGGTTCATAGCCGAGCGCCGTGAGCACACGGGCCGCGACGCGGTGATGACCGCGGGCGTTCATGTGCAGGCGATCGTCGGACCAGTACCCGGGCGTCGAGAGCTCGCGGTCGGGCCAGTTGAGCGCGCGCACGATGTCGGGTCGCGCATCGAGGTGCTCCGCGACGGCGGCCGACAGCACGTCGCCGCGACGCTGGATGACCCGGCTGAGCGGAAGCTGGGCAGACGGGTTGGCACCCGAGAGCACGACGAGCTTCACGCCCTCCTCGTCGCAGCGCGCGATCACGCGCTCGAACGCGGCGACGATGTGCGACACCGAGGTGCGCGGCCGCAGCATGTCATTGCCGCCGCCGTTGAACGACAGGTGCGTGGGTCGCAGTGCGAGCGCGGGCTCGAGCTGCTGTTCGACGATCGGCCACACGAGCTTTCCGCGGATGGCGAGGTTCGCGTACTCGACCGGCTCGCCCGACGCGCGCGCCCAGCCCTCCGCGACCAGGTCGGCCCATCCGCGCACGCGGCCGTCGGGAAGCTCGTCGCCGACGCCTTCGGTGAAGGAGTCGCCGATCGCGACGTATCGAACGGATGCCATCCGACCAGCCTAGGCGGCGTCGGTCGCCCCGGCTCGCGACGCGACCTAGGCCAGCAGCTCTCGCACGAGCGGCGCGACCTTCGTGCCGTACAGCTCGATCGAGCGCATCATGCGGCCGTGCGACAGCGTGCCCGTCGAGAACTTGAGGTCGAACCGATCGACCCCGAGCGTGCGGACGGTGTCGGCGATCTTGCGCGCCACCGTCTCGGGCGAGCCGACGTACAGAGCGCCCTCGGGTCCGACGTCGTGCTGGAAGCGCAGGCGATTGTAGGCGGGCCAGCCGCGCTCGCGGCCGATCGTGTTGTTCATCGCCTCGAATCCCTCGAAAGCCTCGTCCCACGCCTGCTGGTCGGTGTCGGCCACGTGACCGGGCGAGTGCACGCCGATCGGGAGCCGGTCGCGGCCGAACGAGTCGAGCGAGCGGTGGTAGAGGTCGACGAAGGGGCGGAACCGTCCCGCCGGTCCCCCGATGATCGCGAGCATGAGCCCGTAGCCGTGCCGTGCGGCGCGGACCACCGATTCGGGGGTGCCGCCGACGCCGACCCACGCCTTCAGGCCGCTCTCCGTCTTGGGGAAGACGTCGGCGTCTTCCAGTGCCGCGCGCTTCGTGCCGCTCCAGGTCACGGGCTTCTCGGCAAGCAGCTGAGAGAACAGGTCGAGCTTCTCGTCGAAGAGCACCTCGTAATCGCGCAGGTCGTAGCCGAACAGCGGGAACGACTCGATGAACGACCCGCGGCCGAGGATCACCTCCGCACGACCCCGGGAGACGGCATCCAGCGTCGCGAACCGCTCGTACACACGCACCGGGTCATCGCTCGACAGCACCGTGACAGCGGTGCCCAGGTGGATCTGCTGCGTCCGGCCCGCCGCGGCGGCGAGAACGATCTCGGGGCTCGAGACGGCGAACTCGGGGCGGTGGTGCTCCCCCACCCCGAAGAACGACAGGCCCACCTCGTCGGCGAGCACCGCCTGGTCGACGACGTTGCGGATCGTCTCGGCGTCGCTCAGCAGCGCTCCCGACTCGTCGCGCGTCACGTCCCCGAAGGTGTCGAGTCCGAGTTGCACCTGCGACTGATCGCTCGTGGCCATGGTGTGCTTCCTTCCATTCGAACGCATAGAACCACGAGGGCGGCGAGGGCATTCCCTCGTCGTGGTCGGCGACGTAGAGTGCGCGCATGGCCATCTTCCCGGATCGCGTCGCGGCGGGCAGAGAGCTCGCGGCGGCGCTGGAACATCATCGCGGAGCGGATGCCGTCGTCCTGGGCATCCCACGCGGCGGCGTCGTCGTGGCGGCGGAGGTCGCGCGGGCGCTCGCGCTCCCCCTCGGCGTCGCCGTCGTCCGCAAGCTCGGCGCGCCGTCGCGCGAAGAGTTCGCGGTCGGAGCGATCGCCGACGGCGTGCGGGTCGTCGATCCCGCCGCGACGCGGCTGCATGGTGTGACGCCGGAGGAGCTCGCCGCCGTCGAGGCGTCCGAGCGGGTCGAGCTCGAGCGTCGCAACCGCCTCTTCGCGGAGACACCGCTCGAGGTCGAGGGCCGCACCGCGATCATCGTCGACGACGGCATCGCGACGGGTGCCACGGCGACCGCGGCCTGCCGTGCTCAGCGCGGCCGGGGAGCCGCACGGATCGTGCTGGCCGCACCGGTCGCGCCCCTGCGGTGGCTGCCCGAGGACACCGTCGTCGACGAGTTCGTCTGCCCGCACCGCGAGCGGGAGTTCTGGGCGGTCGGCCAGTTCTACGACGACTTCACCCAGACGAGCGACGAGGAGGTCGCGCGCCTGCTGGCGCGCGACCTCCCCTGACGCAGCAGCGGGTTCAGGCTCGACAGGCTCACGCTTCGACAGGCTCAGCGGACGAGCGCCGAGCGCAGCGTGTCGAGACCGACGCCGCCCAGCTCGAGCGCGCGCTTGTGGAACGCCTTGATCGAGAACTCGACGCCCTCGCGATCCTTGACGTCGTCGCGCAGCTGCTCCCAGATACGCTGACCCACCTTGTACGACGGCGCCTGTCCGGGCCAGCCGAGGTAGCGGTTGACCTCGAAGCGGATGAACTCGTCGGACATGTTGACGTTGTGCCGCATGAACTCGAGCGCGTAGTCGCCGTCCCATGTGCCGCGGCCGTCGGGGCGGGGCTTTCCGAGGTGCACCCCGATGTCGAGCACGACGCGGGCCGCGCGCATGCGCTGGCCGTCCAGCATCCCGAGCCGGTCGGCGGGGTCGTCGAGGTAGCCGAGCTGCTGCATGAGCCGCTCCGCGTACAGCGCCCAGCCCTCCGCGTGCCCGGACGTGCCGGCGAGCAGGCGCCGCCACGAGTTCAGCTCGGCGCGGTTGTAGACCGCCTGCGCGATCTGCAGGTGGTGCCCGGGAACGCCCTCGTGGTAGACGGTCGTCAGCTCGCGCCACGTGTCGAAGTCCTCGACGCCTTCGGGCACCGACCACCACATGCGGCCGGGACGCGAGAAGTCGTCGGTCGGGCCCGTGTAGTAGATCCCGCCTTCCTTCGTCGGCGCGATCATGCACTCGAGCCTGCGGATCGGCTCGGGGATGTCGAAGTGCGTCTTGCCGAGCTCTGCGACGGCGTGGTCGCTCGTCTCCTGCATCCACCGCTGCAGGGCCTCGGTGCCCACGAGCTTGCGCGAGGGATCCTGCTCGAGGATGGCGACGGCCTCCTCGACGCTCGCGCCGGCCTTGATCTCGTGCGCGATCTCCTCCTGCTCGGCCACCATGCGTGCGAGCTCTTCGACGCCCCACTCGTACGTCTCGTCGAGATCGATCGTCGCGCCGAGGAACCTGCGCGAGTGGAGGGCGTAGAGCTCGCGGCCCACGGCGTCGCCCTCGCCGGCGACGGGAGCGAGCTCGCCGCTCAGGAAGTCGGCGAGCCGGTCGTACGCGACGCGGGCGGCGTTCGCGTTGTCGGAGAGGTCGCGGGCGAGGGATGCCGGGAGCTGGCCCTCCTCGGGAGCCGCCTCGACCGCGAATTCGGCGAAGAACCCCGTCTCGTTCGTGTACCGCGCGATCTGGGTGACGACTTCGGCGACCTGGCGGCGTGCCGGCACGACTCCGCGCGAGATTCCCTCGCGCAGCGTCGCGATGTAGCCGTCGACGGCTGCCGGAAGGGCCTTCAGGCGCGTCGAGACGACCGTCCAGTCGTCGACCGTGTCGGTGGGCATGAGGTCGAAGACCGAGCGGATGTCCTGCGCCGGCGAGGCGATGACGTTGAGGTCGCGCAGGTGCCACTGCGCCTCGTGCAGGTCGAGCGCGAGCCGCAGCTCGCGAGTCAGGTCCTCCTGCGTCACGGCGTCGACGGCGTCGACCGGGGTCGCCGCCTCGAGCGCCGCGAGCGTGGCGCGCGTCGCCTCGATGAGATGCTCCTGCCCGGCCGGCGAGAAGTCGGCGTACCGGTCGTTGAACTCGTTGCGCCCGATGTAGGTGGCCAGCGAGGGGTCGAGCTCGGCGACGGTGTCGACCCAGCGGTCGGCGATCTCGTCGATCGGGGTGGAGGCGCGCAGAGAATCACTCATGCGTCGAGCCTAGGCATGGCACCGCGTCGCTACCAATCCAGGACGCGGTCTCACCCGCTCAGCAGGAGCGGGAGCGGGATCAGTGCGCCGCCTCGTTCCAGTCGGCGCCGCGTCCGATCTGCACGTCGAGGGGCACGGAGAGGCGTGCCGCATCGCCCATGCGTTCGCGCACGACCCGCTCGGCGGCATCCCACTCCCCCTCGGCCACCTCCACCACGAGTTCGTCGTGGATCTGCATGAGCACACGCGACTGCAGCCCCTCCGCGCGGAAGTCGTCGTGGATGTGGAACAGCGCGATCTTCATGATGTCGGCGGCGCTGCCCTGGATCGGGGCGTTGAGCGCCGCGCGCTCGGCGTTCTCACGCAGCACCCGGTTGGGGCTCGCGAGGTCGGGGAACGGGCGCCTGCGGCCGAAGATCGTCTCGGTGTAGCCGTCGACGCGCGCCTGCTCGACCGACGAGCGCAGATAGTCGCGCACGGCACCGAAGCGCGCGAAGTACTCCATCATGAGCTGCTTCGCCTCGGACTGCTCGATGCGCAGCTGCTTGGACAGGCCGAACGCCGACAGGCCGTAGACGAGGCCGTACGACATCGCCTTGACCTTCGTGCGCATCGCCGCCGTGACGTCTTCGGGGGCGACGCCGAACACGCGCGCGCCGACGAAGCGGTGCAGGTCTTCGCCCGAGTTGAACGCCTCGATGAGGCCCGGGTCTTCCGACAGGTGCGCCATGATGCGCATCTCGATCTGCGAGTAGTCGGCCGTCAGGAGCGTCTCGTAGCCGGCGCCCACCTCGAAGGCGGAGCGGATGCGGCGGCTCTCCTCCGTGCGCACGGGGATGTTCTGCAGGTTCGGGTCGGTGCTCGACAGCCGCCCCGTCTGGCTTCCCGTCTGCAGGTACGTCGTGCGCACGCGGCCGTCGTCGGCGATGGCGACGTCGAGCGACTCGATGATCTGACGCAGCTTCGTCGCCTCGCGATGCTGCAGGAGCAGGTCGAGGAACGGGTGCGGGTTCGTCTCCTGCAGATCGGCCAGCACCGCGGCATCCGTCGAGTACCCGGTCTTCGTCTTGCGCGTCTTCGGGAGCTCGAGCTCGTCGAAGAGCACCTCCTGCAGCTGCTTCGGCGAGCCCAGGTTGACCTCTCGCCCGATCGCGGCATACGCGTCCTGTGCGATGGCGTCGGCGCGGTCGCCGAGCTCTCCCGAGAACCCGGAGAGCTTGGCGTGCGAGACGGAGACGCCGGCGAGCTCCATGTCGGCGAGCGTCTGCAGCGTGGGCAGCTCGATGTCGGCGAGGACGGCGGCGACCGACTCGGGAAGCTCGGCGCGCAGCATCTCGGCGACGCGGAGCGTGTACCAGGACAGCTGGCCGGGGGTCGCGCCCTCGGTCTCGGGTACGAGCTGTGCGGGGTCGGACTCGGGCAGCTTCTCATCGAGGTAGCGGTCGACGAGGTCGGCGAGCGTCTTGTCGGGGAAGCTCGGCCGCAGGAGCCATCCCGCGAGGGTCGTGTCGAAGACGAGCCCGCCGAGCCGCTGCCCCGCGCGCGTCAGCGCCTTGACCTGGGGCTTCGCGTCGCCCAGGACCTTCGGCGCGTCTGAGGCGAGCCACTCGCCGAGCGCGTCGGCGACGGCCGGCGTCCAGTCGGACTCGACCGCGGCGTCCTTCGTCGCCAGGCCGATGCGCCGGGGCAGGCCGCCCTCGATGACGAGCGTGACCGCGACGTCGCCCTTCGCGGCGTCGACCCACGCGCGCAGCCCGTCGGCCGACGGCTCGGCGGGCACCGGCATCGGCACGGCGGCAGCTGACGCGACGGCCGCCATCTGCTGCTCGATGCCGGCGAGCTCGGCGACGCGAGGGATGAGCGTCTTGAACTCGAGGCGCGCGAAGATGTCGCGCACGGCCTGCGCGTCCATCGGCTGCACCTCGAGATCGGTGGGATGCAAGGGCAGGTCGACGTCACGCAGCAGGCGGTTCAGGGCGCGATTGCGGCGCACGGAGTCGAGGTGCTCGCGCAGGTTGCCGCCGACGACGCCGGTGACCTTGTCGGCGTTCTCCAGCAGGCTGTCGAGCGACCCGAACTGGGTGAGCCACTTGACGGCGGTCTTCTCCCCCACCTTGGGCACGCCGGGGAGGTTGTCGCTGGTCTCGCCGACGAGCGCGGCGATGTCGGGGTACTGCTCGGGCGGCACGCCGTAGCGGTCGATGACGGCCTGCCGGTCGTAGCGCTTGAGCTGCGAGACGCCCTGGACGTTCGGGTAGAGCAGAGTGATGTCGTCGTTGACGAGCTGGATCGTGTCACGGTCGCCGGAGCACACGAGCACCGAGAAGCCCGCCTCGGCGCCCTGCGTCGCGAGGGTCGCGAGAATGTCGTCGGCCTCGATGTCCTCCTGCTGGAGCACCTGGATGCTCATGGCCGCGAGGCAGTCCTGCAGGAGCGGGATCTGCCCCTTGAACTCCGACGGCGTCTCGGAGCGGTTGGCCTTGTACTCCGCGTACTCCCGCGTGCGGAACGACTGCCGCGACGTGTCGAAGGCGACCGCCATGTGGGTGGGCCGCTCGGCCTTGATGAGGTTGATGAGCATCGCGAGGAAGCCGTAGATGCCGTTCGTGTGCTGCCCGTCCTTCGTCGAGAAGTTCTCGACAGGGAGTGCGTAGAACGCCCGATATGCGAGCGAATGGCCGTCCACGACGAGAAGGGTAGGCTTTGCGGAGTCCGTCACCCTGCAAGCCTAGTCAGGGCTTACGACAGGCATCCGACCCCCTGCGCCGACCTCCGCGCCGGCGCGCGCGCTCCGTTCGTGACCCCGAGGAGGACCATGTCCGACGCCCCCGCGACCGTTGACCGGCTCGACTGGGCGCGCGCCCGAGGCGTCGGCGCCCTCGCCGAGAAGATGGGCTTCGAATGGGTCGAGCTCACGCTGGATCGCGCCGTCGGGAGGATGCCCGTCGAGGGCAACACGCAGCCGGTCGGACTGTTCCACGGAGGCGCCTACTGCGTGCTCGGCGAGTCGCTCGGCTCGATGCACGCCAACCTGCACGCCGGCCCCGGGCGCCTCGCCGTCGGCATCGACATCAACGCGACGCACACGCGCTCGGCGACATCGGGGTTCGTGACCGGCGTCTGCACGCCCATCCACCTCGGCCGCACCCTCACGGTGCACGAGATCGTCGTGAGCGACGATCAGGGCCGGCGGTGCTCGACTGTCCGGATCACGAACATGATCCGGGACCTCCCCCGGGAATGAAAGAACGGATGCCGCGACCCCGGGCCGCGGCATCCGTCCAAGCGGGTGGGGGTCAGCCCTTCTTGGGGGCGAGCTGCTCGATGATGGCCTTCGCGACGTCCTGCATCGTCAGGCGGCGGTCCATCGACGCCTTCTGGATCCAGCGGAACGCCTCGGGCTCCGAGAGGCCCATCTTCTCGTTGAGGAGGCCCTTCGCGCGGTCGACGAGCTTGCGGGTCTCGAAGCGCTCGACCATGTCGGCGACCTCGGCCTCGAGCGTGATGATCTGGTCGTAGCGGGCCAGCGCGATCTCGATCGCCGGGAGCAGGTCGTTCGGTGTGAACGGCTTCACGACGTAGGCAAGGGCGCCTGCCTCGCTCGCACGCTCGACGAGCTCCTTCTGGCTGAACGCCGTCAGGAGCACGACCGGGGCGATGTGGTTCTTGCTGAGCTTCTCGGCCGCGCTGATGCCGTCGAGCTGGGGCATCTTGACGTCCATGATCACGAGGTCGGGACGCAGCTCGGTCGCGAGGGCCACGGCGGTCTCGCCGTCACCGGCCTCGCCGACGACGTCGAACCCGTTGTCGCGGAGGATCTCGACGATGTCGAGCCGGATGAGCGACTCGTCTTCGGCCACGACGACGCGACGGGGGGCGGATGCCGAAGCGGTCTGCTCTTGCTCTGTCACCATTGAATCCTACGGTATGGTCAATCGCGGACTCGCCGGTGTGGCGGAATGGCAGACGCGACCGACTCAAACTCGGTTGTCCGCAAGGACGTGTGGGTTCGACTCCCACCACCGGCACGACGGGAGTGGATGCCTCGGCTGAGGCATCCACTCCCCTTCCGGTTCAGTCGTCGACGGTCTTGATGACCTGCGTGTTCGGGTCGGGCAGCGTCTCGACCTGCTCGGGCGAGCGCAGGTCGACGTCGACCGGTGCCTTCTTGTCGAGCTCGGCCGGCAGCTCGAGCGGGCGCCGCGAGTAGTACACCTTCGCCTTGCGGTAGAACAGCACGAGCGGCACGACGCCGAGCACGATGAGCCCGATGCCGAGCCAGTTCACGATCGGATCGTTCTGCGGGATCGACGCGAAGAACGCCCACCCCATGAAGATCGCGCCCGCTGCCGGCCACAGCCCGATGAGGATGAAGTTCTTGGTCGATTGGAACAGCACCCTGCGGTAGGCCACCACGACGGCGACGCCGGCGAGGGTGTAGTAGAACGCGATCTGCAGGCCGATCGACAGGATGGCGTTCTCCATGATGTCGCCGACGCTGCCGAGGAAGTTCGATCCGACGAACAGCACGAGCGACACGCCGAGGATGACGAGCGTCGCGAACGTCGGAGTCTTCCAGCGGGGGTGGACGCGACCGAAGACGCGCGGGATCGTGTGGTCGCGACCCATCGCGAAGAGGGTCCTCGTGACCTGGATGAGCGTCGTCTCGAGTGTGGCGATCGTCGAGAGGGCCACCGCGATGATCAGGATCTTGCCGCCGATCCCGGGCCAGATGACATCGCCGAGCACCGACAGGATGTTGGCGCTGTTGTCCTCGATCTCCTGCTGCGACAGCATGATGAGCGTCGCGATCGTGAAGACCTCGAACAGCACGAAGACGATGCCGACGCCGATGAGGCCCGCGGCACCGGCCGACTTGTGGCCGTCCTTCGTCTCCTCATTGAGGTTCGACGAGACATCCCAGCCCCAGTAGTAGAAGGCGGCGATGAGGGCCGCTCCGACGAAGACGCCGGGGCCTGTGAGGTGCTGGAAGCCCAGCCAGTCCCACGAGAAGTCCGGCCCGTCGTGCGCCGTGGTGCCCGCGCGGAAGAGCGCGAGGGCCGCGAAGACGACGAGGATGCCGACCTCGATGCACGACATGATCCACTGGGCACGAGCGGTGATGCTCACGCCGAAGTAGACGCACGCCGCCATGATGACGAACCAGATCGCTCCGACGAACGTGATCAGGGGCACGTTGTCGGCCTGCTCGGGGGCGAAGAGCGACACCGTCATCGCTCCGGCCGGCAGCGCGCCGGCGACCATGAAGATCGTCGCCGAGATGACCAGCGCCCAGCCGGACAGGAAGCCGAGCGCCGGGTGCAGCGCGCGGGCGACCCACGAGTAGGCGGCGCCGGCGTTGACGTCGGCGCGTCCGAGGTACAGGAATGCCCAGGCGATGCCGAGCATCGGGATGCCGCACCACAGGAGCGCGGCGGGGGCGCCGAGGCCTGCGACGCCCACGAGTGTCGCGGTCGTGGCCGCGATCGAATAGGCGGGTGCACTGCCCGCCACGGCCATCACGATCGAGCCGGCGGCGCTCACGCCGCCTTCCTGCAGGTTGTGTCCGCCCGCATCCCTCTGGCCGTCGGGCACGACCTGGGAGCTGTTCTGGGTCATCGGGTCCCCTCACTGTCGCCTCCATCGGCGACCACGGTCGCCACCATGGCGACCGGAGGGGACGATACACCTCCGGATCCCGGTCCGGAAGGATATCCACAGCGGCAGGACGATCCGTCCGAAACAGAGGAGCGGCGCGGAGCATCTGCTCCGCGCCGCTCCTCGTGATGCGGTCGTCTACGCGCCGTAGTACTGGTTGCCGAGAGCCTTGCTCTTGAGCGCCTCGTACTCGCCCTGCGAGATCGTGCCGGCGTCGAGCAGCGCCTTCGCGCGCGCGATGTCGTCGGCAGGGCTCGCGGAGGCGGCGGGGCGGTAGTCGTCGTACTCGGCGACCGTGCGCGACCGCGCCTGGTACTCGCGCTCGGCGATGCCCTTGCCGTTGACGATGACGTAGATGATGCCCGTCAGGAACGGCACGAAGACGAGCAGGATGATCCAGAGCGCCTTGATCCAGCCGTTTGCCTTGTCGTCGCGGAAGAGGTCGCGGATGACGAAGATGATCACATAGAGGTAGGCGAAGAAGTAGAACGCCCACAGGAGCCACCAGAAGAACACCGGTGTCACCGTCCTTTCGAGAGAGTGGCCCCAGCATAGAGGCCCGCACCCCGAGAGGGGCGCGGGCCTCACCTGAGCCGGGTGAACGGCTCTACTGGCGGTAGATCGGGGCCGCCCCGTGGACGGCGTCGCCCACCTTGTGGACGCGGATGTCGTTGGTCGACCCGATGATCCCGGGAGGGGATCCCGAGATCACGACGACCTTGTCTCCGACCTTCGCGAGGTCGTTGGCGAGCAGGTAGTCGTCGACCTGGATGAACATGCGGTCGGTGTGCGGCACGTGCTCGACGAGCGTCGAGCGCACGCCCCACGTGAGCGCCATGCGGCGGCGGATCGCCGGCTCGGGCGTGAACGCGATCATGGGGATCTTGGAGCGGATGCGCGACATGCGCCGCGCCGTGTCACCCGACTCGGTGAACAGGCACAGGTACTTCGCCTCGACGAAGTCGGCGACCTCGACGGCGGCGAGCGTGATGGCGCCGCCCTGCGTGCGCGGCTTGGCCGTGAGGGGCAGGATGCGCTCGAGGCCGTGGTCCTCGGTCGACTCGACGATGCGGGCCATCGTCTCGACGACGACGACGGGGTACTTGCCGACGCTCGTCTCGCCCGACAGCATGACCGCATCGGCGCCGTCGAGGACGGCGTTGGCGACGTCGCTCGTCTCGGCGCGCGTGGGGACCGGGTTCTCGATCATCGACTCGAGCATCTGCGTCGCGACGATGACGGGCTTGGCCATGCGGCGGCACAGCTCGACGGCGCGCTTCTGCACGATCGGCACGGCCTCCAGCGGCAGCTCGACGCCCAGGTCGCCGCGGGCGACCATGATGCCGTCGAACGCGTCGATGATCTCCTCGAGATTGTCGACGGCCTGCGGCTTCTCGATCTTGGCGATGACGGGGACGTGGCGTCCCTCCTCGGCCATGATGACGTGCACGCGCTGGACGTCCTTCGCGTCGCGTACGAACGACAGCGCGATGAGGTCGGCGCCGATGCGCAGGCCCCAGCGGAGGTCGGCCTCGTCCTTCTCCGACAGCGCGGGCACGTTGACCGCGACGCCGGGCAGGTTGATGCCCTTGTTGTTGGAGACGGGGCCGGCGACGATCACCTTGGTGGTGACGACCGTGCCGTCGGTCTCGACGACCTCGACGCGGACCTTGCCGTCGTCGATGAGGAGGAAGTCGCCGGGCTTGACGTCCTGCGGCAGCCCCTTGAAGGTCGTCGAGACGATCTCCTTGGTGCCGAGGATGTCGTCCGTCGTGATCTTGAAGATGTCGCCGACGGCGAGCTCGTGCGGCCCGTTCTCGAACTTGCCGAGGCGGATCTTGGGGCCCTGCAGATCGACGAGGATGGCGACCGGGCGGCCCGCGTCGTCAGCGGCCTTCCGGACGTTGGCGAAGTTGTTCTCGTGCACGGAGTAATCGCCGTGACTCAGGTTGAACCGCGCGACGTCGACGCCGGCCTCGATGATCGCGCGGACCATCTCGTACGTCGAGGTTGCGGGGCCGAGGGTTGCGACGATCTTGGCGCGTCTCATCCGTAATAGCTCCGTGGGAGGGAATTTGTCGGGAAAGCGGTCGGAATCGACCTCAGCCAGCCTACGCGGGCTGGAGGCCGATCGCGACATCGGACGCCCGGACGGGCGACGGCAGCGATGTGTGCCCCATGAGGTACGCGTCGACCTGCGCGGCCGCGGCGCGGCCCTCGGCGATCGCCCACACGATGAGCGACTGGCCGCGGCCGGCGTCGCCGGCGACGTAGACGCCCTGCACCGTCGTGGCGAAGTCGTCTTCGCGCTGGAGGATGCCGCGACCGGTGAACTGCGTGCCGAGCTGCTCTTCCAGGAGCGTCCGCTCGGGACCCGTGAAGCCCATCGCGATGAGGACGAGGTCGGCCGGGATGTCGCGCTCGGTGCCGCTCTTGGGCACGCGGCGGCCGTCGGCGGTGTACTCCGTCTCGGCGACGCGGATGGCGCGGACCTCGCCCGCGTCGTTCTTGACGAACTCGACGGTCGACGCGAGGTACGACCGCTCGCCGCCTTCCTCGTGCGCGGACTGCACCTCGAACAGCGTCGGCGTCATGGGCCACGGCTGGTGGTCGGGGCGGTCGCCCGGGGGGCGCTTGCCGATCGCGAGGTTGGTGACGCTCAGGGCGCCCTGGCGGTGGGCCGTGCCGATGCAGTCGGCGCCGGTGTCGCCGCCGCCGATCACGACGACATGCTTGCCCTCGGCCGTGATCTGGTTGGGCACCGAGTCGCCCGCGGTCGCGCGGTTGGACTCGACGAGGTACTCCATCGCGTAGTGCACGCCCGCGAGGTCGCGGCCGGGGATCGGCAGGTCGCGGGGCACCGTGGCGCCGGTCGCGATCACGACGGCGTCGTAGCGCGACCGCAGGTCGCTCCACGAGAGGTCCTTGCCGACCTCGACGCCGGCGCGGAACTTCGTGCCCTCGTCTTGCATCTGGCGAAGTCGCGCCTCGAGGTGCTTCTTCTCCATCTTGAAGTCGGGGATGCCGTAGCGCAGGAGGCCGCCGATGCGGTCGTCGCGCTCGAAGACCGCCACCGTGTGGCCCGCACGCGTGAGCTGCTGCGCCGCCGCGAGTCCCGCGGGACCGGAGCCGACGACCGCGACGGTCTTGCCCGTCAGGCGCCCCGGCGGCTCGGGCTCGACCCAGCCGTTGCCGAACGCGTCGTCGATGATCGAGACCTCGATCTGCTTGATCGTGACGGCGGGCTGGTTGATGCCGAGCACGCACGCGCTCTCGCACGGCGCGGGGCACAGGCGCCCGGTGAACTCCGGGAAGTTGTTCGTCGCGTGCAGGCGCTCGATCGCGGCGCGGCCCTCGCCGCGCCAGGTCAGGTCGTTCCACTCCGGGATGAGGTTGCCCAGCGGGCAGCCCTTGTGGCAGAACGGCACACCGCAGTCCATGCAGCGACCGGCCTGCCGGCGGAGCACGGCCGAGTCGCCCGGCTCGTACACCTCTTTCCAGTCGAGGATGCGGACGGGCACCGGACGGCGAGCGGGAAGCTCGCGCTCGGTGACCTTCAGAAAGCCTTTCGGGTCAGCCACCCGTCACCTCCAGGATGCGGTTCCAGACGACGTCGCCGTCGGGGTCGAGTCCCTGCGCGACCGCCTCCTGGCGGGTCTGCAGGACTGCGGCGTAGTCGCGTGGGAGCACGCGGACGAAGTCGTCCAGTGCGTTGTCGAAGTCGTCGAGGAACGACTGGGCGAGAGCGGAGCCCGTCTCCGCGACGTGCTGCTCGAGCAGGTCGCGGAGGATCTCGGCATCCCCGGATCCCATCTCCTCGAGGACGAGCTCGCCGCTGGCGAGGGCCTCGCGGTTCACGAGATCGCGGTCGAGCTTGTGGACGTACGCGGTGCCGCCCGACATGCCGGCGCCGAGGTTGCGGCCCGTCCTGCCGAGGATGATCGCGAGGCCGCCGGTCATGTACTCCAGCGCGTGGTCGCCGACACCTTCGACGACGGCGGTCGCACCCGAGTTGCGCACGAAGAAGCGCTCGCCCACGACGCCGCTCAGGAACATCGTGCCCTGCGTCGCGCCGTAGCCGATGACGTTGCCGGCGATGACGTTCTGCGAGGCGTCGAAGTTCGCGCCGCGCGGCGGACGGATGACGATCTGCCCGCCGGACAGTCCCTTGCCGACGTAGTCGTTCGAATCGCCCTCGAGGCGCAGCGTGATGCCGGCGGGCATGAACGCGCCGAACGACTGGCCCGCCGAGCCGGTGAGGTTGACGACGATCGAGCCCGACGGAAGGCCGTTCTGGCCGTGGGCGCGGGTGACGTGATGGCCGAGCATCGTGCCGACCGCCCGCTCCGTGTTGCGGATCGGGAGGTCGATCTCGATGTGGCCGCCGTGCGCCACGACGTCCTGCGCGCGCTCGATGAGCTGCACGTCGAAGTGCTCCTCCAGCTCGTGCTTCTGCCCGCGCGCATTGCGGCGCGGCTCGTCGTCGGCGAAGGCGGGGCCTTCGAGCACGGGCGTCAGGTCGAGGCCGTTCGCCTTCCAGTGGTCGACGGCGCCGTTCACGTCGAGCAGCTCGACGTGGCCGATCGCCTCGTCGAGCGAGCGGAAGCCCAGCTCTGCGAGGTACTCGCGCACCTCTTCGGCGATGAACTCCATGAAGTTCACCACGAACTCGGGCTTGCCGTTGAAGCGCGAGCGGAGCACGGGGTTCTGCGTCGCGACGCCGACGGGGCAGGTGTCGAGGTGGCAGACGCGCATCATGATGCAGCCCGAGACGACGAGCGGCGCCGTCGCGAAGCCGAACTCCTCGGCGCCGAGCAGAGCGCCGATGATGACGTCGCGGCCGGTCTTGAGCTGGCCGTCGACCTGCACGACCACGCGGTCGCGCATGCCGTTGAGCATGAGCGTCTGCTGGGTCTCGGCGAGGCCGAGCTCCCACGGCGTGCCCGCGTGCTTGAGCGAGTTCAGCGGGCTCGCGCCCGTGCCGCCGTCGTGACCCGAGACCAGGATGACGTCGGCCAGGGCCTTCGCCGTGCCCGCCGCGACCGCGCCGATGCCCGACTGGCTCACGAGCTTGACGTGCACACGCGCGCCCGGATTAGCTCGCTTGAGGTCGAAGATGAGCTGCTTGAGGTCTTCGATCGAGTAGATGTCGTGGTGCGGCGGCGGCGAGATGAGCCCGACGCCGGCCGTCGCGTGCCGCGTGCGCGCGACCCACGGGTACACCTTCGTCGGCGGCAGCTGACCGCCCTCGCCGGGCTTGGCGCCCTGCGCGAGCTTGATCTGGATGTCGTCGGCCTCGGTGAGGTACAGGCTCGTGACGCCGAAGCGGCCCGACGCGACCTGCTTGATCGAGCTGCGGCGCTCGGGGTCGAGGAGCCGGTCGACGTCCTCACCGCCCTCGCCCGTGTTCGACTTGCCGCCGATGCGGTTCATCGCGATCGCGAGCGTCTCGTGCGCCTCGCGCGAGATCGAGCCGTAGCTCATGGCACCCGTCGAGAAGCGCTTGACGATCGAGGAGACCGGCTCGACCTCGTCGAGGGGCACCGCCTGGCGCCGGCCCGTGCGCAGCTTGAACAGGCCGCGGAGCGTCTTCAGCTCGCTCGCCTGATCGTCGACGAGCTTCGTGTACTCGCGGAAGATGTCGTACCGGCGCGTGCGCGTCGAGTGCTGCAGGCGGAAGACCGTCTCGGGGTTGAAGAGGTGCGGCGACCCGTCGCGGCGCCACTGGTACTCCCCGCCGGTCCAGAGCCGCTCATGGGCGCGGACCGCGGCATCCTCGGGATACGCGTACGCGTGCCGCGCGGCGTTCTCGGCCGCGACGACGTCGAGCCCCACTCCTCCGAGCTTCGTCTCGGTGCCGGTGAAGTACTTCGCGACGAACTCCTCGGACAGGCCGATCGCCTCGAAGACCTGCGCGCCGGCATACGACGACACGGTCGAGATGCCCATCTTCGACATGATCTTCAGCACGCCCTTGCCGAGCGCGTAGATCAGGTTCTTGACGGCCTTCTCGGGGGCGATGCCGCTGATGTAGCCGGCGCGGACGAGGTACTCGACCGTCTCCATCGCGAGGTAGGGATTGACGGCGGATGCCCCGTATCCGATGAGCGTCGCGACGTGGTGCACTTCGCGCACGTCGCCCGCCTCGACCACGAGACCGCACTTCATGCGGGTCTGCTTGCGGATGAGGTGGTGATGCACGGCCGCGAGCATGAGCAGCGACGGGATGGGCGCGAGGTCCTTGTTGGAGTCGCGGTCGCTCAGGACGATGAACTCGGCGCCGTCCTCGATGGCCTGGTCGACCTCCTGGCACATCTGGGCGAGGCGCTTCTGCATGCCCTTGTGGCCGGCCTCGACGCGGTACAGGCCGCGGATCGTGACAGACGTGCGGCCCGGCAGCGCCGTGTCGATGTGCTGGATCTTCGCGAGCTCGTCGTTGTCGATCACGGGGAAGTCGAGCGTGACGTTGCGTGCGTGGTCGGGACCCCACGACAGCAGGTTGCGCTCGGGGCCGAGGCCCAGCGCGAGCGACGTGACGACCTCTTCGCGGATCGAGTCGAGCGGCGGGTTGGTCACCTGCGCGAACTGCTGCGTGAAGTAGTCGAAGAGCAGCCGCGGGCGGTCGCTCAGGACGGCGACGGGCGTGTCGCTGCCCATCGCGCCGAGGGGCTCCGCACCGTTCTGGCCCATGGGCGTCAGGAGGATGCGCACCTCCTCCTCGGTGTAGCCGAACGTGCGCTGGCGGCGCGTAATCGACGCGATCGGGTGCACGATGTGCTCGCGCTCGGGAAGGTCGGCAAGCCGCACGCGGCCCGCGTCGAGCCACTCCTTCCACGGTTCGAGCTGCGCGAGCTGCGTCTTGATCTCGTCGTCCTCGATGATGCGGCCCTGGGCCGTGTCGACGAGGAACATGCGGCCCGGGCGCAGGCGCCCGCGGCGCTTGATGCGCTCGGGCTCGAAGTCGAGCACGCCGGTCTCGCTGCCGATGACGATGAGTCCGTCGGTCGTCTCGGTCCAGCGGCCCGGGCGCAGGCCGTTGCGGTCGAGCGTCGCGCCGACGAGCGTCCCGTCGGTGAAGATGAGCGCGGCGGGGCCGTCCCACGGCTCCATCTGCATCGCGTGGTAGTCGTAGAAGGCGCGCAGCGTCGGGTCGATGCCGACCTGCTTCTCGTACGCCTCGGGCACCATCATCATGATCGCGTGCGGCAGGCTGCGGCCCGTCAGCGTGAGCAGCTCGAGCACCTCGTCGAACGACGCGGAGTCGCTCGCACCCGGCGTGCAGATGGGCAGCAGCGGGTCGAGGTCGCCCAGCAGCTCGGACTCGAGCTGCGACTGGCGCGCCCGCATCCAGTTGCGGTTGCCGTTGACGGTGTTGATCTCGCCGTTGTGGGCGAGCATGCGCAGCGGCTGCGCGAGCGGCCACGACGGGAACGTGTTCGTCGAGTACCGCGAGTGCACGACGGCGAGCTCCGACATGAAGCGCTCGTCGGACAGGTCGGGGTAGAACGGCTCGAGCTGGAGGGTCGTGACCATGCCCTTGTAGCCGAGCGTGCGGCTGGAGAGCGACACGAAGTACGCGTCGAGCTCGCGGCCGGCGCGCTTGCGCAGGCGGTACACGCGGCGGTCGAGCGCGATGCCCGACAGCGCCGGCTCGGAGCCGACCGCCGGCCGCGACACGAACAGCTGCTCGAAGGCGGGCTGCGCCGCGTGGGCGAGCTTGCCGAGGTGCGCGTCGTCGGTGGGCACGTCGCGCCACCCGAGCACGACGAGGTTCTCGCTCGCCGCGATCTTCTCGATGCCGGCCTTCTGCGCCGCGCGCGCCTCGGCGTCGCGCGGCAGGAAGACGAGACCCGCCGCGTACTCGCCGACCGGCGGCAGCTCGAAGCCGACGACGGCACGCAGGAAGGCGTCGGGCATCTGCGTGAGAATGCCCGCACCGTCGCCGGTGCCCGCGTCGGACCCGATGGCCCCGCGGTGCTCGAGGTTGCGCAGCGCCGTGAGGGCGAGCGCGATGATGTCATGCCCGGGCTCGCCGCGCAGTGTCGCCACCATGGCGAGACCGCAGGCGTCCTTTTCGAATGCAGGGTTGTACATTCCCTGCTTGGGCGGGAAAGCGCTCATGCCTGGCTGGCCGGCGCTGTGACGGGGGCTCGATGCCATACCAACCGTCCTCACGTTGATGCTGACAATGGGACGACGTCGGCCCGGGTTCTAGCTGAAGAGCACTGGTGGAATGCGATTACTTCGAGGCGACTGAGCTTGTGGCGCTGCCCGATTCGACCCGCTCCGCCGGTGGTTCACTCACATCGACGAAGTCTGCGGTCTCCTGCGATTGTACAGCCCCCTTGCCCTTCCACTCGCGACCGGGCACGTATGGCGACGGCTCGAGGCCGGGGTGGCGCCGCTTCTGCCAGAAGATGACGATCAGACCGAGCACGACGCCGATGATGGCGGCCCAGACATTGGTGCGCAGACCGAGGTAGACGTCGCTCGGGTCGATGCGGATCGACTCCCACACGATGCGCCCTGCGCTGTACCAGACGAGGTAGAGGCCGAACAGGCGCCCCCACTGCAGCGTGAACTTCCGGCCTGCCCAGATGAGCACGATGACGCCGAGCGTGTTCCAGATGACCTCGTAGAGGAACGTCGGGTGGAACAGGGTCCCGGGGGCGAGTCCGGGCGGGAACGCGGCGTTGTCGCTGTCGATCTCGAGGCCCCACGGCAGGTCGGTCGGCAGACCGAAGAGCTCCTGGTTGAACCAGTTGCCGAATCGGCCGAGCGCCTGCGCGAGCAGGAGGCCCGGGGCGAGCGCGTCGGCGAACGCCGTGAACCGGATGCCGGTCCACCGGCAGCCGAGCCAGGCGCCGATCGCTCCGCCGATGAGGGCGCCGTAGATCGCGATGCCGCCCTCCCAGATGTAGAGGAACGACCACGGCCGCGAGCCCGGGCCGAAATAGAAGCTGTAGTGCGTGAGCACGTGGTAGATGCGCGCCGCGATGATGGCCAGAGGCACGGCGATCAGCGCGATGTCGATCACGACCCACGGCTCGGCGCCGCGCTTGGTGAGACGCCGGTTGGTCATGAAGACCGCGACGATGATGCCCGCGATGATGCACAGCGCGTAGTAGTGGATCGTCAGCGTCCACGAGAAGAGCTGGATCGTGAAGGAGCTCACGGGAGGGCTCGGGATGCTGGTGACGACGTCGATTGCGGCGCGGATCATGCTGGTCCTTCGAAGAGGGTTCGCCGGCGACGGGCCGACTGTGGAAGTCTAAGCGGCGCGGCCCGTGCCCGCCGCGAGCGCGCGAGCCGTCTCGGCGAGGCCGTCGAGGCCCCCGTCGCGCAGAGCGCGGACGAGCGCCGTGCCGACGATCGCACCGTCGGCGTAGTCGAGGACGCCGGAGACCTGCTCGGCGTTGGAGATGCCGATGCCGACGCACGCGTGGTCGACCCCGTGCTCGCGCAGTCGTGCGACGAGGGTGCGGGCCGCGGCATCCAGCTGCGCGCGTTCGCCCGTGATGCCCATCGTCGAGACCGTGTAGACGAATCCCGTGGAGTTGCGCACGATGAGGTCGAGGCGCTCGTCGGTCGAGGTCGGCGCCGCCAGGAAGACGCGATCCAGGCCCGTGCGGATGCTCGCGGCGATCCACTCCCCCGCGGCCTCGGGCGTGATGTCGGGGGTGATGAGCCCCGCGCCGCCAGCCGCGGCGAGGTCGTCGGCGTAGCGGTCGACGCCGTACTGCACGACGGGGT
Organism: Microbacterium alkaliflavum; assembly: GCF_044325405.1. NCBI lineage: Bacteria > Bacillati > Actinomycetota > Actinomycetes > Micrococcales > Microbacteriaceae > Microbacterium > Microbacterium alkaliflavum. The sequence goes on from NZ_JBIQWL010000002.1 coordinate 102,309, forward strand.
TCCAGTACGTCATGACGAGCACCGGCACATCGACGCGGCGCGTGATCTCGCGCACGGCCGTGAAGGTGTCGCGCATGCGGAAGCCCGCGGCCAGAGCGGCCTGCGTCGCCTCCTGGATGACGACGCCGTCCATGACCGGGTCGGAGTAGGGCGGACCGAGCTCGAGCACGTCGGCGCCGTTCTCGGCGAGCGTCACGGCCGCCTCGATGCTCGTCTCGAGGTCGGGGAAGCCGAGCGGAAGGTAGCCGACGAAGGCGCCCCGCCCGTCGGCGCGGGCCGCCTCGATGGCGGCGGCGACACGCGAGCTCACAGCTTCGTCCCTTCGCCCTTGGCGGCGTCGTCGGTCGTCGGCTCGGCGACCGGCTCGGCGCCGTCGTAGAGACCGAAGTACTGCGCAGCGGTGTCCATGTCCTTGTCGCCGCGGCCCGAGAGGCACACGGCGAGCACGGCGTTGGGGCCGAGCTCGCGGCCGATGCGCAGCGCACCCGCGAGGGCGTGCGCGGACTCGATGGCGGGGATGATGCCCTCCGTCTCGGAGAGCAGGCGCAGCGCCTGCATCGCCTCGTCGTCGGTCGCCGGGATGTACTCGGCCCGCCCGATCGAGGCGAGCCACGAGTGCTCGGGGCCGACGCCCGGGTAGTCCAGGCCCGCCGAGATCGAGTGCGACTCGATCGTCTGGCCGTCCTCGTCCTGCAGGACGAAGGTCTTGGCGCCGTGCAGCACGCCGGGCCGGCCGCGCTCGATCGAGGCCGCGTGGCGGGGTGTGTCGACGCCGTCGCCGGCCGCCTCGACGCCGTAGAGCTTGACGCCGTCGTCGTCGAGGAACGCGTCGAACATGCCGATCGCGTTCGAGCCGCCGCCGACGCACGCGATGACGGCATCCGGGAGCTTTCCGAGCTCGTCGAGCAGCTGCGCGCGCGCCTCCTCGCCGATGACCTTCTGGAAGTCGCGCACCATCGCGGGGAACGGATGCGGACCCGCGGCCGTGCCGAAGATGTAGTTCGTGTTCTCGACCGTCGCGACCCAGTCGCGATAGGCGTCGTTGATCGCGTCCTTGAGGGTGCGCGAGCCCGTCTTGACCGGGATGACCTCGGCGCCGAGCAGGCGCATGCGCGCGACGTTGAGTGCCTGGCGCTCGGTGTCGACCTCGCCCATGTAGATCGTGCACTCGAAGCCGAACAAGGCCGCCGCCGTCGCCGTCGCGACGCCGTGCTGGCCCGCGCCCGTCTCGGCGATGACGCGCGTCTTGCCGAGCCGCTTCGTGAGCAGCGCCTGGCCGAGCACGTTGTTGATCTTGTGCGATCCGGTGTGGTTGAGGTCTTCCCTCTTGAGGAAGACGCGCGCTCCGCCGGCGTGCGCCGCGAAGCGGGGCACCTCGGTGAGCACCGACGGCCGGCCCGCGTACGAGTGCAGGAGGCCGGCGAACTCGGCCTGGAAGGCCGGGTCGACGATCGCGTCCTCGTAGACGGCGGTCAGCTCGTCGATCGCGGCGATGAGCGACTCGGGCATGTAGCGCCCGCCGAACTCGCCGAAGAACGGGCCCTTGGCCTCGCGGAGCTTCGTGGTGGTCATGCGCCTGCCTCCAGGAACGCGCCGAGCGTCGCGACGGGGTCGCCCGTCACGAGGGCCTCGCCGATGAGCACGACATCCGCGCCCGCAGCGCGATAGTGGGCGACGTCGGCGGGGACGAGCACGGCGGACTCGGCGATCTTGATCGTGCCCGCGGGGATGCGGTCGGCCAGACGGCCGAACAGGTCGCGGTCGAGCGCGAACGTCGACAGGTCGCGGGCGTTGACGCCGACGAGGCGTGCGCCGACGTCGGCGGCGCGCTCGACCTCTTCGGCGGAGTGCGTCTCGACGAGCGGCGTCATGCCCAGTTCGAGCGTCAGCGCGTGCAGCCGCGCCAGGACGTCCTGCTCGAGCGCCGCGACGATGAGGAGCACGAGGTCGGCGCCCGAGGCGCGCGCCTCGAGCACCTGGTACTCGGTCGCGATGAAGTCCTTGCGCAGGACGGGCAGCGAGACGGCGGCCTTGACGGCCTCGAGGTCGGCGAGGCTGCCCTTGAACTTGCGGCCCTCGGTGAGGACGGAGATCGCCGAGGCGCCGCCCTGCTCGTAGAGGCGCGCCTGCAGGGCGGGGTCCGGGATCGCGGCGAGGTCGCCGCGCGAGGGGCTCGCCCGCTTGACCTCGGCGATGATCTTGACGCTGTCTCGGGGAGCCAGAGCCGCGAGGGCATCGCGCGCGGGAGCCTGTGCCAGGGCGGCTGCCTCGACGGCCGCGAGCGGGCGCTCGGAAGCGCGCGCCTCGGCATCCTCCACCGCGCCGGCCGTGAGGTCGGCGAGCATGCTCAGTGCTCTTTCGCCTTGTACTTCGGGCCGTTGACGCCGTAGCCGACCTTGGCCATGATCCAGCCGACGATGAGGCCGATGACGAGCAGCACCGCGGACGCCCAGACCAGTGCGGGCACGTCCAGGAAGAAGAAGAACGTGCCGATGGTGACCGCGACGAGCATGATGATCACGGCCGTCCAGGCTGCCGGCGAGTGTCCGTGGCCAGGGTCGCCGATGGGGTTGCTCATGGATCTCCTCCGTGTTGCTGCGGGCCTGGCCAGTCTAGCGGGCGGTCGGGTCGTCGCCGCGCGACAGGTCGTCCCACGAGTCGATGGCGTCGTGCGGGCGGGATGCCGCGGACCCGCCCGTCGCAGCGGTGGCGGCATCCTTCTGATATCGCCTGCTGCTCCCCCGCCAGCGGCGCCCCGTCGCGAGGGTGAACAGGCCCGCGGCGAGCAGCACGACCCAGCCGGCGAGGGCCGCATACGGCCATGCCGTCGTCTCGATGCGCAGCACGAGCGCCGCGACGGCCTCCGCGCCCGTGATGCCGGTCGCGGTCGTCACGGTCGCGGTGACGGCGGCGATGGGCGGGGCGAAGGCGACCTGTGCAGTGAGGAAGCCGAGCACGACGGCGATGATCACGGTGAGCGCGCCGAACACGTAGCGCAGCACGAGGCCGACGATCGACAGGGCGCCGCCGAGCGCGAGCACGGCGAGGCTGAGCGGCGCGAGCACGGGGATCGCCGAGGCGCCGGGCACCGGCAGCGCGTGCTCCGCGCCGTCGGCGAGGATCACGGTGAGCCAGGTCTGCGTCGACGAGATGACGCCGAGTGCGCCTGCGAGGACGGTCGCGGCGACGGCGAGGAGGCGCGCGCGGGCCGTCATCGCTCGGGCCCGCGGACGGGCTCGAGGTCGTCGGCGTCGAAGCACGTGCGCGTGCCCGTGTGGCACGCGGGGCCGATCTGCTCGACCTCGAGGAGGATCGCGTCGCCGTCGCAGTCCAGGCGCGCGCCGCGCACGAGCTGGATGTGCCCCGATGTGTCGCCCTTGCGCCAGTACTCCTGGCGCGACCGCGACCAGAAGGTCACGCGGCCTTCCGTGAGCGTGCGGCGCAGGGCCTCGGCATCCATCCACCCGAGCATCAGGACCTCGCGGGAGTCCCACTGCTGCACGATCGCGGCGACCAGGCCCTGATCGTTGAAGGCGACGCGGGACACGCGCTCCTCGACCGTCTCGCTCATTTCGCCGTCTCCGTCTCGCGCACGTCGATCCCGTCGCCCACGAGTGCCGACTTCACGTCGCCCACCGTCAGCTGGCCGGAGTGGAAGACGGATGCCGCGAGCACCGCGTCGGCGCCCGCGCGGATGGCGGGCGCGAAATGCTCCACGGCACCCGCGCCGCCCGAGGCGATGACGGGGACGCTCGAGATCTCGCGCATCAGGCCGACGAGCTCGAGGTCGAAGCCCTCGCGCGTGCCGTCGGCGTCGATCGAGTTGACCAGGAGCTCGCCGGCGCCGCGCTCGATCGCCTCGCGCGCCCACGCGAGCGCATCGAGCGTCGTCTCGGTGCGACCGCCGTGGGTCGTGACGACGAAGCCGGAGTCGGTCGCCGCGGAGCGCTTGACGTCGAGCGACAGCACGAGCACCTGTGCGCCGAAGCGGTCGGCGATCTCGTCGAGCAGGGCGGGGCGGGCGATCGCGGCGGAGTTCACGCCGATCTTGTCGGCCCCGACGGACAGCAGGCGCGCGACGTCGTCGGCGGAGCGCACTCCCCCGCCGACTGTGAGCGGGATGAAGACCTCTTCCGCGGTGCGGCGCACGACGTCGTAGGTCGTCGAGCGCTCGTCGACCGTCGCGGTGACGTCGAGGAACGTGATCTCGTCGGCGCCCTGCTCGAAGTAGAGCCGCGCGAGTTCGACGGGGTCGCCCATGTCGCGGAGGTTCTGGAAGTTGACGCCCTTCACGACGCGGCCGGCCGCGACGTCGAGGCAGGGGATGACGCGGCAGACGAGGGCCATCAGAGCCTCGCGTTGTGGATCGCGGTCACGAGGATGGCCCGTGCGCCGATCTTGTACAGCGCGTCCATGACCTGGTTGACGCCCTTGCGCGGGCTCATGACCCGCACGGCGACCCATTCCGGGTCGCGCAGCGGCGAGATCGTGGGCGACTCGATGCCGGGCGCGACCTTGACGGCCTCGTCGACGAGGTGGGCCGGCAGGTCGTAGTCGATCAGCACGTAGCGACGGGCGACCATGACGCCGCGGAGGCGGCGCAGGAGCGTGTCGGTGCCGTCGGCCTCGGTCGGCGCGGCGATGAGGACCGCCTCGGACTCCAGGAGCACCGGGCCGAAGATCTCGAGTCCCGCCTGCTTGAGGGTCGTGCCGGTCGAGACGACGTCGGCGACCGCGTCGGCGACGCCGAGGCGCACGGCCGACTCGACCGCGCCGTCGAGCGGCACGAGGTCGACGGCGACGCCGTGCTCGTCGAGGAACGCGTCGACGAGGCCCGGATAGGCCGTCGCGACGCGCTGGCCCTCGAGGTCGCCCACGGTCGAGAAGCGTCCGGGAGGGCCGGCGAAGCGGAAGGTCGAGCCGCCGAACCCGAGCGACTCGATCTCGCGGGCACCCGGCATCCGGGCATCCAGCAGCAGGTCGCGGCCCGTGATGCCGACGTCCAGCGCGCCGGATCCGACGTACGTCGCGATGTCCTTGGGGCGCAGGTAGAAGAACTCGACCTCGTTCTGGGGGTCGATGACGTGGAGGTCTTTGGGGTCCCGGCGGCCGACGTAGCCGGCCTCCTGGAGCATGTCGGAGGCGGTCTCGGCGAGCGAGCCCTTGTTGGGCACGGCGATGCGCAGCATGAGCGGGGCTTTCGGTGTCTGGGCGTCAGGGGTCTCGGAGCGGCGCTCAGAGATGTCGGTAGACATCCTCGAGCGACAGGCCCTTCGAGATCAGCAGCACCTGCAGGTGGTACAGCAGCTGCGAGGCCTCCTCGGCCGTGGCATCCGTCGACTCGTACTCGGCCGCCATCCAGACCTCGGCGGCCTCCTCGACGATCTTCTTGCCGATGTAATGCACACCCGCATCGAGCTCGGCGACGGTACCCGATCCCTCGGGCCGCTCGACCGCTTTCGCGGAGAGCTCGGCGAACAGCTCGTCGAACGTCTTCACCATGCCAGGGTACCGGGCGGGCGGGATGCTCCGGCGCCGCGTGACGCTCTGGTCAGTGGTGATGGGCGCGGACGATGTCGCGCAGGCCCCGGATCGCGGCATCCGGATCCCCCGCACCGAACACGGCGGATCCCGCGACGAAGGTGTCGGCGCCCGCCTCGGCGGCCTGCGCGATCGTCGACTCGCCGATGCCGCCGTCGACCTGCAGCCACACCGAAGACCCGCGGCGCTTGGCCTCGTCGGCGAGTCGGCGGAGCTTGGGCATCGTCTCGGGCATGAACGACTGCCCGCCGAAGCCGGGCTCGACGGTCATGACGAGGATCTGGTCGAAGTCGTCGAGCAGGTCGAACAGCCCCTCGACGGGGGTCGCGGGCTTGACCGCGACGCCGGCGCGAGCACCGATCGCCCGAAGGCGGCGGGCCAGGGCGACCGGCTCGGTCGCGGCTTCGAGGTGGAAGGTGACGGATGCCGCGCCGAGCTCGGCGTAGCCGGGAGCCCAGCGGTCGGGGTTCGTGATCATGAGGTGCACGTCGAGGGGCACGGGGCTCGTCGCCTGGATGCGCCCGACCATCTGGGTGCCGAACGTGAGGTTGGGCACGAAGTGGTTGTCCATGACGTCGACGTGCACGAAGTCGGCGCCCGCGATGCGCGCGAGCTCGGCCTGCATGTTCACGAAATCCGCGGCGAGGATGCTGGGGTTGATCCGGATGGCGTCCTCGTCGCGGGGTGTCATCCGTCCATTATGGTCGAGCCGTGGATCCCATCACGGCGGTGCTGCAGGACGTGCTCGACGAGATCCGAGGGGACGATCGCGGCGCCCCCGCCTCGTACATCCCCGAGCTCGCGACCGTCGATCCCGACCGGCTCGCCTTCGGCGTCGTGGGCCCGCGCGGGCGCATCCGATCGGTCGGCGACGACGAGGTCGAGTTCACGATCCAGTCGATGTCGAAGCCGTTCGTGCTCGCGCACGTGCTCGCCGAGCGCGGGCTGACCGCCGTGCTGGAGCGTGTCGGTGCCGAGCCCAGCGGAGAGCCGTTCAACGCGATCAGCCTCGAGGAGGGCAGCGGGCGCCCCGCCAACCCCATGGTCAACGCCGGTGCCATCGCGACGACGGGCATGGTGTCGGGCGCTGACGTCGACGAGCGCACCGAGAGCATCCTCACGACGCTGTCGGCATTCGCGGGTCGGCGCCTGCGGGTCGACGAGGACGTCTACCGCTCCGAGTCGACGACGGGCGACCGCAATCGCGCCCTCGCCCACCTCATGCGCTCCTACGGCATCATCGAGGCGCCCGTCGAGCTCGCGGTGGAGACGTACTTCCGGCAATGCTCGATCCTCGTGACCGTCCGCGACCTCGCGGTCATGGCGTCGACGCTCGCCTTCGGCGGCGTCAACCCCGTCACCGACGAGCGTGTCGTCGACGAGCGCGTCGCCCGCGACGTTCTGTCGATCATGTCGAGCTGCGGCATGTACGACTTCTCCGGCGAATGGCTCCTGCGTGTCGGGCTGCCGGCCAAGAGCGGCGTCAGCGGTGGCGTCCTGGCCGTCGCGCCGTCGCAGTTCGGCGTCGCCGCGTTCAGCCCGCGGCTCGACGAGCACGGCAACAGCGTGCGCGGACAGGCGATCGTCGAGGCGCTCTCGGACCGCATGGGCATGCATCTGCTCGAGCCGCACGAGAGCATCTCCCACCCCGTCGTCGACGCCGTCGACACGGACGAGGGCCGCGTCATCCGGCTGAACGGCGAGCTGGGGTACGCTGCGGCCGAGCGCGTGCTGGTCGTGCTGGGAGACATGGCGGCGATGGCTCCTCCGGATGCCGTGATCCTCGTCGACGGGCGCGAGCTCGCCCGCTCGCATCCGGCCGCCATGGTCGCCTTGCGGTCGGAGCTCGAGGCGCTCCCGGCGACGATCCGCTTCGTGGAGTAGCCCGGGGGTTTCCTCCGGCGTGCACAGCTGCGGGCGGATTGCGCGGCGCGCCGGTACGGGGCGGCGTGTCGAGCGGAATCTCCGCGGTTGTGCCCGGGACGGGATGCCCCGGGTCAGAGCTTGCGCAGGAGCGAGATCGACATCGCGTCGGTGTTGTGCCGGTGCGGCCACAGCTGCGCGCGCTTCGAGCCGTCGGCCTGCTCGGGCAGGCGCGGATCGGTCGTCGAGATCGCCGTGACGACGGCGCGCGTGTCGAGCTCCTCGACGGCGCCCCCGAACGCGCGGTGGATCTCCCCGATCACGCCGGACGTCTCGGCCAGGTGGGGCGAGCACGTCACGTAGGCGACGATCCCGCCGGGCTTGAGCGCGACGACGGCGGCGCTCAGCAGCTCGGTCTGCAGCTCGGTCAGGGACGGGACGTCGGCCGGCGACTTGCGCCACCGCGCCTCCGGCCGGCGTCGCAGCGCCCCGAGGCCCGTGCAGGGCGCGTCGACGAGGATGCGGTCGTAGGCACCGGGGTTGTCGGCGGCGCGCACGCGGCCGTCCTCCTCCGACACGGGAACGTCGAGCGGAACGCCCTCGATCGCACGTCGGACCAACCCGGCCCGCGCGGGCGAGACCTCGTTCGCCTCGAGCGTCGCGCCGCCCGCGAGCGCCTCGGCCGCGAGGACCGCGGTCTTCCCGCCGGGCCCCGCGCACAGGTCGAGCCAGCGTTCCCCCTCCCGGACGGGTTCGGCGCGCGTCAGCGCGAGTGCCGCGAGCTGCGAGCCCTCGTCCTGCACGCGGACGCGGCCGTCGGAGCCCGCGACGAGCGACTCCGGGTCTCCCCCGCCCAGGCGGAAGCCGAGCGGGGAGAACGGGGTGTGTCGCGCGTCGGCGGGCGGCTCGGCGAGGCCGGGCAGGGCCGCCATCGTGACGCGCGGCGACGCGTTGTCGGCCGTCAGCAGCGCTTCCAGCTCGTCGGCGCGGCCCTCCGCCGCCAGAGCGCGCCGGAATGCGCGCACGATCCACACGGGATGCGCCGACACGAGGCCGAGCCGCTCATCGTCGGAGCGCGCCGACTCCTCGACCCGCGTCATCCAGTCCCCCGGCGTGTCGCGCGAGACGCGCCGCAGCACCGCGTTCACGAAGCCCGCCGCCCCTCGGCCCGCGGGCCGCGCCAGCTCGACGGACTCGTGCACCGCCGCGTGCGAGGCGACGCGGGTGGAGAGCAGCTGGTGCACGCCGAGCCGCAGGGCGTCGATGACGGGCGGATCGATGTCCTGTGCGGGACGATCGGCGGCCAGGGCGATGACGGCGTCGTAGGTGCCGCGGCGTCGGAGCGTGCCGTACGTCAGCTCGGTCGCGAGTGCCGCGTCCGCGGTCGAGAGCCCCGCGCGGTCGATGGTGGTCGGCAGCAGCAGGTTGGCGTAGGCGTCGGACTCGTTGACGGCCCGGAGCACGTCGTACGCGACCTGGCGCGCGGCGCTGGCGCTCACCGGGCGACCACCGATCCGTCGACGCGGAGCCCGCGCCACCAGTCGGCGGCGGCCATCGCGCCCTTGCCCGCGGGCTGCACGCGCTCCAGCACGATCGGCTCGGTGCCAGTGCCGGCGTGCACCGCGCGGCCGACGAGCCTGATCTCACCGGGTCGCAGTGCCTCGCCGCCGGTCGCGGCGCCCACCGCGAGCACCTTGAGCCGCGCGTCGGACAGCGTCGTGTGCGCCCCGGGTTCGGGCGTGACGCCGCGGATGCGGGCGAGCACCGCGTCGCGCGGCTCGTCCCAGCGGATGCGGCCGTCGTCGAGGGTGAGCTTCGGGGCGAGCGTCGGTTCCCCCTGCTGGGGCGTTGCGCAGGCCGTGCCGGCGCCGATGCCGTCGACGACCTCGGCGACGAGCTCCGCCCCGCGCGCGGCCAGATCGGCGAGCAGGTCGGCCGACGTCGCGCCGTCGGGCACCGGGATGCGCAGCTCGTCGAACACATCGCCCGCGTCGAGCTCGGGCACGAGCTGGAACACGGCGGCGCCCGTTTCGGCGTCGCCCGCGATGAGCGCGCGCTGCACGGGCGCGGCGCCGCGCCACCGGGGCAGGAGCGAGAAGTGCAGATTGATCCAGCCGTGCGCGGGCAGCGACAGCAGCGGCTCGCGCACGAGTCCCCCGTACGCGACGATGACGCCGAGGTCCGGCTGGAGCGCGCCGATCGCCTCCGTCGTGGCGGCGTCGAGGCGGTCGGCCTTGATGACCTCGAGGCCGAGCTCGGCCGCGGCCTGTGCGACGGGCGACGGCGTCAGCACGCGCTTGCGGCCCAGGGGGGCGTCGGAGCGGGTCACGACGGCGGCGATCTCGTGATCGGAGTCGGCGAGGCGCCGCAACGAGGGCACGGCGGCATCCGGGGTCCCGGCGAAGACGAGGCGCATGAGGTTCCTCACAGGTCGAGATCGGGCACGTCGACCCGCACTCTGAGTGTATTGCGGGCTCCCGGTGCCCTCCCCTTCGCCGCCTTGCGTGCACGCAGGGCGTCGGACACGACCGACGAGCGCAGGCTGTCGGCGACCCGCGTGCCCTGGCCGTAGTCGAAGCGCACGAGGGCGCGCGCGGGGCGGTCGGTGCCGGTCACGGGGCCGAGGATGTCGTCGGCGTCGACCTCGGGCACATCGTCCCGGAGCGTCTCGATCGATCTGCGCACGGCGTCGGCGGGCCCGTCGAGCGCGGCGACGCGCACGGCGGGCGGCATCCGCAGCGGCGCACGGTCGGCGAGCTCGGCGCGTGCGTAGGCCGCAGGCGTCCACGTCGCGAGGGCCCGGGCGACCGGGCCGGCGACCCCGACGAGGTGCACGGGCGAGCCGGGGGCCGCCAGTGCGGCGGCGTTCATCCACCAGCGGAGGCAGGACTCGCCGATGCGCAGATCGTCGGCGAGCAGCATCCGTTCCCCGTCGAGCAGGATGACGGCACGGTAGCCGCCCTCCGCGATCGGCTCCGCGCCGCGCGTCGCGACGACGAGCGCAGGGCGGGCGTCGACTCGCAGCACCTGATGCTCGCCGTCGGCGATGATGACGCGCACGCCCGGGAATGCGCGGCCGAGCTCGTCGGCCGTGCGCTCGCTGCCTGACGACGCCATGCGCACGCGCGGTGATTCGCAGTGCGGGCACGCCCATCCGTTGGCGGCGCGGCCGCACCAGCCGCACTCGGGCACCGCCCCGGGGCGCGCCGCGTGCAGCGGCCCGGCGCAGTGCGCGCATCGCGCGGGTCGACGGCACTCCGCGCACACGAGCACGGGCGCGTAGCCGGGCCGTGCGACCTGCACGAGCACGGGGCCCGACGCGAGCGCCTCACGGGCCGCGGCGAAGGCCGCCGACGGCACGCGGGCACCGCGCGACTCGCCCTCACGCGTCGCGCTGAGGACGACGCGGGGGCTCGAACGGCGCGCCGGCGCGACGTCGCGCACCCAGCCGACCGCGACGAGGCGCTCGACGTCGGTCGTGCGGGTGTGGCCGGCGAACAGCAGCGCGCAGCCGTCGAGCTCCTGGCGGACCAAGGCGGCGTCGCGCGCGTGCACGCCCGGCGTCAGCGGCTCGGACAGCAGCGGATCGCCGTCATCCCACACGGCGACCAGGCCCGGCGCGTGAACGGGCGCGTACACGGCCGAGCGGCTTCCGACGACGATGCACGGCACGGGATCGAGGGCGCGGAGGAACCCGGCGTAGCGGGCGGGCGACGGCTGCCGTGCGTCGAGGCGCACGACCGCGGCCTCGGGCACGCGCGCGGCCAGCGCGGCCTCGAGCTGGGCCTGGTCGCGGTGGTCGGGCACGATGAGGACGGCGCTGCGACCCTGGGCCAGGGTGTGCACGGCGGCGGCGGCCAGCAGCTCGGCCCACGCGCCGACCGTCACCGACCCGTCGGCCACCCCGGCGGGACGCGCGGGAGCTTCGACCGCGAGGCGTGCGCCCTCGTCGATGCCCGCGGCCAGGCCGGGGAAGGCCGCGAGCACTCGGTCGGCCCAGGCCGTCGAGGAGGGCTCGACGACAGGCGCCTCGGGAGTCGGGGCCGCGCTCCACGCCTTCTCGGCACGCACCATGCGCTTGGGGATGACCAGGCGCAGGATGTCGGATGCCGAGCCCGCGGCGCGGTCGGCGGCGCGGCGTGCGAGAGCGTAGAGCGAGGGCGTCAGGACGGGCACGGACGAGACGACCGCATCGAGCTCGGACAGCGGCCGATCACCCGGCTCCTCCTCGACACGTTCGACGAGGTAGCCGTCGACGACCCGTCCGGCGGTGCGCAGCGGCACACGGACGCGCACGCCGGGCGCGGCATCCCGTTCCCATTCGGAAGGGATGGCGTAGTCGAAGAGCCGGTCGAGCTGCGGCAGCGGCGAGTCCAGGAGGACCCGCGCGACGGGCCGCGCGGTCACGTCAGCGCCCCGCGCGTGTCATGGCCGCGTGTGGACGCGACGCCATGTCAGAGCCCGGCGGCCGCGCGCAGCTCGTCGACGCGGTCGGTGCGCTCCCACGTGAAGTCGGGCAGCTCGCGGCCGAAGTGGCCGTAGGCCGCCGTCTGCGCGTAGATCGGACGAAGCAGGTCGAGCTGGTCGATGATGGCCTTCGGCCGAAGGTCGAACACGTCGCGGACGGCCGCCGTGATGACGTCGTCGGCGACGTGGCCGGTGCCGAACGACTCGACGTACAGGCCGACGGGCTTCGCCTTGCCGATCGCATACGCGACCTGCACCTCGAGGCGATCGGCGAGGCCCGCCGCGACGGCGTTCTTCGCGACCCAGCGCATCGCGTACGCCGCCGAGCGGTCGACCTTCGACGGGTCTTTGCCGCTGAACGCGCCGCCGCCGTGGCGCGCCGCGCCGCCGTACGTGTCGATGATGATCTTGCGGCCGGTGAGGCCGGCATCGCCCTTGGGGCCGCCCGTCACGAACGGGCCCGCAGGGTTGATGTAGTAGTTGACCGACGGGAAGTCGAGGCCCGTCTGCGCGAGGACGGGCTCGATGACCTCGGCCCGCACGCGCTCACGGAGCTCGGCCTGCGAGATCTCGGGGTTGTGCTGCGTGGACAGCACGACCGATTCGATCGTCTTGGGCGTCTGGCCGTCGTAGCCCAGCGTGACCTGCGTCTTGCCGTCGGGCCGCAGGAAGGGCAGCGCGCCGGAGCGCCGCACGTCGGTGAGCCGCTCGGCGATGCGGTGCGCGGTCCAGATCGCCATCGGCATGAGCTGCGGCGTCTCCTTCGTGGCGTAGCCGAACATGATGCCCTGGTCGCCGGCGCCCTGGAGATCGTGCGGGTCTTCCGAGCCCGCCTCACGGCGCTCGAACGCCTTGTTGACGCCCGCGGCGATGTCGGACGACTGCGCGCCGATCGACACGCTCACGCCGCACGAATCGCCGTCGAAGCCCGTCTCGCTCGACGTGTAGCCGATGCGGTTGACGACGTCGCGCACGATCGCGGGGATCTCGACGTAGGCGCTCGTGGACACCTCGCCCGCGACGTGCACGAGGCCCGTCGTGACGAGGGTCTCCACCGCGACGCGACCCTGGGGGTCGTCACGCAGGATGGCGTCGAGGATGCTGTCGGAGATCTGGTCGCAGATCTTGTCGGGGTGCCCCTCCGTGACGGATTCGGAGGTGAACAGGCGCAGCTCGGTCATCGTGCTCCAGGATCGTTGCGGGCGAGGGATTGCACCAGTCTGCTGCCCACCGCCGACACCGCGGCGATGGGCGCCACGGGGGGTGAGGCGCCGGATTACTCGACGTTGCGGAGGCGGAGCTTGTCCTCGTGGATCTCGTGGAGCGCGATCGTGAGGGGCTTGTCCTCGACGGTCGAGTCGACGAGCGGGCCGACGTTGTCGAACAGGTTTCCCTCGTGGAGGTCGGAGTAGTAGTCGTTGATCTGACGCGCGCGCTTCGATGCGTAGATCACGAGCTGGTACTTGGAGTCGACCTTGCCGAGCAGATCGTCGATGGGGGGCTCGATGATGCCCTGGTTCGTTCCGGCCATGGGGAACCTCCTGGTTCGGGACGGGGTTGAAGTCGTTCGCGCGTAAACGCGCATCCGATCATTCTACAATGGCCCGCGATCGCCCGAGTCGATCGTGCGGGCGCGAGTCGATCGTGCGGGCGCGAGTCGAGACGCGGGGGGCGGGTCGCACCTCCGGGCGGCTCGACTCGATCACGAGTGCTCGACTCGAAGACGACGGCTCGACTGGGCGTCGCTCCGCGGATTCGTCACCGCCTCCGCGAGGTGCGGATCCATCGGGCGGACACGCTCCAGGCCCACGGCCGCAAGGATGGCGTCGAGACGTGCCGGGTCGACGACATCGGCCCATTCCCATCGCGCGATGTCGCGCACGACTCGGCGCAGGGCGATCTCCCGACGGCGTTCGGCATGCACGACCTCATCCGTGCCCGCCGCTTCGCCGAAGTACTTGGACTTGCCGTCCGCCTCCCCGACGACGCCCTCGGCGCGCCAGAAGAAGTCCGCGCGCGCTTGACCGGATGCCGTCGCGAACTCCACCTGCAGTTCTGGCGCCGGATAGCCGAGGAGCTCGATGACGACGCGGCTCATGCTCTCCAGCACGGATTCCGAGCGTCCGTCCGCGTGGTCGAGCGCGGCCTGCGCACGCCGCCGCCCGCGGCGGTCGCTGTGCGCGTCGAGCATCCCGCGCAGTCCATCGACCGTCACTCCACGCCAGAGCGCGGCCTCCAGGACAGCGACGGCGAAGACGAGGGGCAGCACGCGGATGAGATCGAGCACGGTGTCCTCGAGCGACGTCGCGAGGACACCCTCGACCCGCACGATGGCGACCCCGGGCCGGCGCATGTGTCGCACGATGCCACCCCTGCGGTAGCCACGACTCCCCTCGGCGGCCAGCACGTGCAGATCGACGGGCTCGCCGAACGTCGGCAGCCGATGAACGACGGCGGCCGACTCCAGCGCGAACACCGGATCGCGCAGCGCGTGAGCGGCAGCTTCGACGCGGAGCCGGTATCGGTCCCAGGGCTTCATCCCGCGCCACCACGCGGCATCCGCCCCTACCCCACGTCTGATGGCGACGACGCGTCGACCGCTCGCCCCGCGATGGTGTCGGTCGGTGAAGATGAGGCGCTTGGCCTGTTCGCTACTCACCGCCTCACCGTCGCAGGCGTCGCTCGTCGCACCGGTCGCGTGCGTGGATCTGTGGTGGCACGCGCATCCGCGGTCCCTGTGCAGGAGACGCCGGCGCTCCCCCGAGTCGGGGCTCCGGGGCCGAGTCGAGACTCGGGGTTCGGCTCGAGGCCCGGGACACCACGACTCGCGCCCCAAGGCCCGACTCGCGCCCCAGACGCCGACTCGCGCCCCGAGGCTCGACTCGCGCCCCAGACGCCGACTCGAACCCCGAGGCTCGACTCGCGCGCCGGACGCCGACTCGAACCCCGAAGCGCCGAGCCGGATGCTACCGCGTGAGGGAGACGACCTCTTCGGCGGCGTGGCCGACCTCGTCGTTCACGACGCGGTAGTCGAACTCGTGCTGTGCGGCCAGCTCGACCTTCGCGGTGCGCAGGCGCCGCGCGCGCTCCTCGGCGCCCTCCGTGCCGCGGCCCACGAGCCGCTGCACGAGCTCGTCCCAGCTGGGCGGCAGGAGGAAGACGAGGGTCGCCGAGGGGTCGGCCTCGCGCACCTGACGCGCGCCCTGCAGGTCGATCTCGAGGAGCACCGTCTTGCCCTCGCCGAGCGCCCGCTCGATGGGTTCGCGGGGCGTGCCGTAGCGGAAGCGGTTGTGCACCGTCGCGTGCTCGAGCAGCTCCCCGTCGTCGACGAGGCGGTCGAACTCCGCGTCGTCGACGAAGTAGTAGTGCTCGCCGTCGACCTCGCCGGGGCGAGGTGCCCGCGTCGTCGCCGACACCGAGAGGTGGATCTCGGGATGCTGCCGGGCGATGGCCGCCGCGACGGTGCCCTTGCCGACCGCCGTGGGGCCCGCGAGCACGACGAGCCGGCTGCGGCCGTCGCGGGGCTGCAGCTCCGGCCAGCGCTCGTCGAGGAACGCCTCGATCGCGCGCCGCTGGCGAGCGCCGAGGCCGCCGAGGCGCTTGACCGGAGAGATGCCGAGGCGCTCCAGGATGCGGTCGCGCTTGCCCTCGCCGATGGCGGGGATGCTCGTGAGGAACTCCGTCACGCGCATCGTGCCGGCCGGCGATGCCGGCTCGGCGAAGGCGCGACGCAGCAGCTCCTGCGGAGTGAGGACGCGCATCGCGACGTCCTTCTTGAGCGACGCGCGAGCACGTCGCGCGGCGACGGCGCGACGGGATGCCGCGACACGGTCGACTTCGGGTGGGTGCTGCGCGTCAGCCATGGGATTCCCCACGGTACAGGGCCGAACGCTCTTCGATGCGCGCGACGAGCCCATCGGGTCCGGCGGAGAGGATGCTGCGGCTCTCGGAGGCGATGACGTTCGCCGCCACGGTCCCGAAGAGCGCGGTGAGGTCGGCCGGCTCTGCGCCCTGCGCGCCGAATCCGGGTGCGAGGATGGGCGCGCCCGCCAGCACCTCGTCGGTCAGGCCGAACTCTTGGCGGTCGACGGTCGCGCCGACGACGAGCCCGACGGGACCGAGACCGCCCGCGAAGGCCGCGGAGCCGTTGACCCACGCGATGTCGCGTGCCACGCGGGCCGCGACCGTCTCGCCGTCGCCGGCGGCGACATCCGTCGTCTGCGCCGTCTGGAGGGCCGCCGCCTCGGGGTTGCTCGTCGCGGCGAGGACGAACACGCCCTTGCCGGCCTTGACCGCTGAGGTCAGCGCCCCGCGCAGCGACTCCGGGCCGAGGTACGGGTTCACGGTCAGCGCGTCGGCTTCGAGGGGCGATCCCGGCTCGAGCCATGCGGAGGCGTAGCCGTCCATCGTCGAGCCGATGTCGCCGCGCTTGGCGTCGGCGATCACGAGGAGCCCCGCCACGCGCGCCGCGGACAGGACGTCCTCGAGGGCGGCGAAACCCGCCGATCCGAAGCGCTCGAAGAACGCGACCTGGGGCTTGACGATCCCGACGCGCCCCGCGGCCGCCTCGACGACCCGGAGGCCGAACTCGCGCAGGCCGTGGCCGGAGGCATCCATCCCCCACTCCTGGAGCAGGTGTGCGTGCGGGTCGATCCCGACGCACAGGCGTCCGTGCTGCTGGAAAGCGCTGGTGAGCCGCTCCCCGAAGGTCGTCACGCGCGCTCCGCTCGGTCGATCGCGTACTCCTGCAGGCTCTTCACGTCGAAGCCCTCGCGGAGGACGGGAAGCGCGGAGACGGCGGCGCCGAGCACGGCCATCGTCGTGAACAGGGCCTTGTCGGCCGCGACGGCCGCCGCGCGGATCTCGTAGCCGTCGGCGCGGGCCGTGCCGCCGCTGGGCGTGTTGACGATCATGTCGATCTGACCGGAGTTGATGAGGTCGACGATGTTCGTCTCGCCGCTCGTCTGGGTCTCGGAGTACTTGCTCACGACCTCGACGTCGATGCCGTTGCGAGCGAGGATCTCGGCCGTGCCCTCCGTCGCGACGAGGTCGAAGCCGAGCTCCTGCAGGCGGTGCGCGGGGAGGATGACGGCGCGCTTGTCGCTGTCGGCGACCGAGATGAACACGGTGCCCTCCAGCGGCATGCCTCCGTACGCGGCCTCCTGGCTCTTCGCGAACGCCGTCGGGAAGTCGCGGTCGATGCCCATGACCTCGCCGGTCGAGCGCATCTCGGGTCCGAGGACGGAGTCGACCATCAGGCCCTCCTTCGTGCGGAACCGCTTGAACGGCAGCACGGCCTCCTTCACTGCGACCGGCGCGTCGAGCGGCACGCGGGAGCCGTCGACCTCGGGCAGGACGCCCTCCGCCTTGAGCTCGGCGATCGTGGCGCCCGCCATGATGCGCGACGCGGCCTTCGCGAGCGGGATGCCGAGCGCCTTGGAGACGAACGGCACGGTGCGCGATGCGCGCGGGTTGGCCTCGATGACGTAGAGCACGCCGGCGCTGACGGCGAACTGCACGTTGAGCAGGCCCCGCACGCCGACGCCCTCCGCGATCGCGTGCGTCGCCTCGCGGACCCGGTCGATCTCGGTGCGGCCGAGCGAGATCGGCGGGAGGGTGCAGCTGGAGTCGCCCGAGTGGATGCCGGCCTCCTCGAGGTGCTCCATGACGCCGCCGATGTAGAGCTCCTGGCCGTCGTAGAGCGCGTCGACGTCGATCTCCACGGCGTCGTCGAGGAAGCGGTCGACCAGGAGGGGCAGGCCGGGGCCGATGATGGCCTGATCGGCGATGCGCACGAAGTAGTCGCTCAGCGCCTCGGTCGAGTAGACGATCTCCATGCCTCGGCCGCCCAGCACGAACGACGGGCGCACGAGCACGGGGTAGCCGATCTCCTCGGCGACGGCGATCGCGCCGGCCTCGTCGATCGCGGTGCCGTTGCGCGGCGCCACGAGGCCGGCCCGGTCGAGCAGGCGCGAGAACAGCTCGCGCTCCTCGGCGAGGTCGATCGCCGCGGGGCTCGTGCCGAGGATGCGGTAGCCCGCCTCTTCGATGCCCTTCGCGAGGCCGAGCGGCGTCTGTCCGCCGAGCTGGCAGATGACGCCGAGAATCTCTCCCGACTGCGCCTCCGCGTGCAGCACCTCCAGGACGTCCTCGAGCGTCAGCGGCTCGAAGTAGAGGCGGTCGCTCGTGTCGTAGTCGGTCGAGACCGTCTCCGGGTTGCAGTTGACCATGACGGTCTCGTAGCCCGCCGCCGCGAGGGCGAACGACGCGTGCACGCACGAGTAGTCGAACTCGACGCCCTGGCCGATGCGGTTGGGCCCCGAGCCGATGATGACGACCTTCGTGCGGTCGGAGGGCGTCACCTCGGTCTCGAAGTCGTAGCTCGAGTAGTGGTACGGCGTGAGGGCGGGGAACTCCCCTGCGCATGTG
Source organism: Microbacterium alkaliflavum (assembly GCF_044325405.1). Taxonomy (NCBI): domain Bacteria; kingdom Bacillati; phylum Actinomycetota; class Actinomycetes; order Micrococcales; family Microbacteriaceae; genus Microbacterium; species Microbacterium alkaliflavum. Next base: position 120,609 of record NZ_JBIQWL010000002.1, read on the forward strand.
TCGACGGTCTTGAAGACGGGGCGGACGCCGAGCCCGTGGCGGACGCCGCGCACCTCGGCCTCGCTGTCGCCGCGCAGCTGCGCGATCTGGGCGTCGCTGAAGCCGTGCTCCTTCGCGATGCGCAGGGTCGCGGCATCCAGCTCCCCCGCGTTCTTCACGAACGACGCGACCTCGTTGATGAGCACGATCTGGTCGATGAACCAGGGGTCGATGGCGGTGGCCTCGAAGACCTGCTCGACCGTGGCGCCCTTGCGCAGGGCCTGCTGCACGACGACGATGCGGCCGTCCGTCGGGATCTTCGCGACCTCGAGGAGCTCCGAGACCGAGCGCGGCTCGTCGCCCCAGTGGAAGCTCGAACCGCGCTTCTCGAGCGAGCGCAGCGCCTTCTGCAGCGCGGTCGCGTAGTTGCGGCCGATCGCCATGGCCTCGCCGACCGACTTCATGGTCGTGGTGAGCGTGACGTCGGCGGCCGGGAACTTCTCGAAGTTGAAGCGGGGCACCTTGACCACGACGTAGTCGAGGGTCGGCTCGAAGCTCGCCGGGGTCGCCTTCGTGATGTCGTTGGGCACCTCGTCGAGGCGGTAGCCGATCGCGAGCTTCGCGGCGAGCTTCGCGATTGGGAAGCCCGTCGCCTTCGACGCAAGCGCCGAGGAGCGCGACACGCGCGGGTTCATCTCGATGACGATGATGCGGCCGTTGTCGGGGTTCACGGCGAACTGGATGTTGCAGCCGCCCGTGTCGACGCCCACGGCGCGGATGATGTCGATGCCGATGTCGCGGAGCTTCTGGTACTCGCGGTCGGTCAGCGTCAGTGCCGGCGCGACGGTGATCGAGTCGCCCGTGTGCACGCCGACGGGGTCGACGTTCTCGATCGAGCAGACGACGACCGTGTTGTCGGCCGTGTCGCGCATGAGCTCGAGCTCGTACTCCTTCCAGCCGAGGATCGACTCCTCGAGGAGCACCTCATTGGTCGGCGAGTCGTGCAGGCCCGCGCCGCCGATGCGGCGGAGGTCCGTCTCGTCGTACGCGAAGCCCGAGCCCAGGCCGCCCATCGTGAACGACGGGCGCACGACGAGCGGGTAGCCGAGCTTCTCGGCACCGGCGAGCAGGTCGTCCATCGAGTGGCAGATGACGGATGCCGCGACATCGGCGCCCGCGTCGAGGACGAGCTGCTTGAAGATCTGGCGGTCCTCGCCCTTCTCGATCGCCTCGACCTTCGCGCCGATGAGCTCGACGTCGTACTTCGCGAGGATGCCCGCCTTGTCGAGCGCCATCGCGGCGTTGAGGGCCGTCTGGCCGCCGAGCGTCGGCAGGATCGCGTCGGGCTTCTCCTTCGCGATGATCGTCTCGATGACGGCGGGCGTGATCGGCTCGATGTAGGTCGCGTCGGCGAAGTCCGGGTCGGTCATGATCGTCGCCGGGTTGGAGTTGACGAGGATGACGCGCACCCCCTCTTCGCGCAGGACGCGGCACGCCTGGGTGCCGGAGTAGTCGAACTCGCAGGCCTGGCCGATGACGATCGGGCCCGACCCGATGACGAGGACGCTCTTGATGTCTTCGCGCTTAGGCATTCTTCTTGGTCTCCAGGGTCGCGACGACCAGGTCGCGGAAGCGGTCGAACAGGTAGTTGGCGTCGTGCGGGCCGGCGGCGGCCTCGGGGTGGTACTGCACCGAGAAGGCCGGGATGTCGAGCGCGCGCAGGCCCTCGACGACCTGGTCGTTCAGCCCGACATGCGAGACCTCGACCTTGCCGTAGCCGTTCGGGCTCTCGAACGAGCCGTCGAGCGGTGCGTCGACCGCGAAGCCGTGGTTGTGCGCCGTGATCTCGACGCGGCCGGTCTGCTTGTCGAGCACCGGCTGGTTGATGCCGCGGTGTCCGAACGGGAGCTTGTAGGTGCCGAGGCCGAGGGCGCGGCCGAGCAGCTGGTTTCCGAAGCAGATTCCGAAGAACGGCAGCCCGTCGTCGAGGACCCCGCGGAGGAGCTCGACGTGGTCGCCGGAGGCCGCGGGGTCGCCGGGGCCGTTCGAGTAGAACACCGCGACGGGCTCGATCGCCCGGATGTCGTCGATCGTGACGTCCTGCGGGAGCACGTGCACGTCGAAGCCCCGGTCGGCGAGGTTGTCGACGGTCGCCTGCTTGACGCCGAGGTCGAGCACGGCGAGGTTGCCGATGCGCTCCCCCTTGGCCGGAGTGACCTCCGCGGCCGCGACCGACACCTGCGCGGAGAGGTTCTGCCCCGCCATCTCGGGCGCTTCGCGCACGAGGCGCAGCTGCTCCTCGGCGTCGATGCCCGCCGCCTCGCCGGAGAAGATGCCGCCGCGCATACTGCCGGCCGAGCGGATGTGGCGCGTCACGGCTCGCGTGTCGATGCCGCTGATGCCCACGACCCCGTCGTTCACGAGGGCGTCGTCGAGCGACTCGTCGGCGCGCCAGTTGGAGACGACGCGGGAGGGGTCGCGGACGATGTAGCCCGACACCCAGATGCGGCGCGACTCGGGATCTTCGCCGTTCATGCCGGTGTTGCCGATGTGCGGGGCCGTCTGCAGGACGATCTGGCCGGCGTAGGAGGGGTCGGTGAGGGTCTCCTGGTAGCCGGTCATGCCGGTCGCGAAGACGACTTCGCCGAGGGTCGTGCCGTGGGCGCCGTAGGCGCGGCCCACGTGCCGGGTGCCGTCCTCGAGGACGAGCACGGCGGGGTCGGCCGAGAACAGGGAGGTCATGCGTCGTTTCCTGTCGGGGTCGGGGTGAGGATGGCGGCGACGGCGTCCGCGAGGGAACGGGCCGAGGCATCCTGCGGTCGGAAGTAGGAGTCGACGACGGTGCCGTCGTCGGTGCGCCAATCGAGGCGCACGAGGCCGTCGGGCTCGACGGCACGGTCGATGGCGACGGTCGCCTGGGCGACGCCGACGATCCGTGCGGTGGGGAGGAAGACGCGCGGCTGACCCGTGAGGTCGAGCGCGACGCCGTGATCGGTGACGATGACCTCGGCGCGCGAGCGGAAGCCGAGGCCGCGGATCGCGAGGCGCTCGAGCGGCTCGCCGTGCTTCGTGGTCGCGACGTAGAAGCCGTCGAAGCTCGTCGTGACGTTCGCTCCGGCGGGCGCGTCGACGACCGGAGCGCGGAGCGCCTGGTCGCGGCGCGTTCGCCGGATCCACGCCCACACGAGCGTGACCAGCAGCGCCACGGCGACGCTGATCATCGTCAGGAGCGCGCCCTGCTGGCTCATCCGCGCACCCCCGGCGTGTCCAGGAGTGATCCGTCGGCGACGGTCGGGATGCCGCGGTGCAGCGTCCAGCGCACCTCGCCGGGCAGCTCCCGGCCGAGGTAGGGCGAGTTCACGCTGCGGCCGCGGAGGTCGTCCGTCGAGAAGGCACGCACGGGCTCCGGGTCGTAGAAGGTGACGGATGCCGCGTGCCCCGCGCTGAGCGGAGTGCCGTGGCCTTCGAGCCGGCCGATGCGGGCGGGTGTGCGCGACATGATGCGGGCGACGTCGGCCCACACGATGAGACCCGTGTCGACCATCGCCTGCTGCACGACGCGCAGCGCGCTCTCCAGGCCCACCATGCCGTTCGCGGCGGCCTGCCACTCGCACGCCTTCGCCTCGGCGGGGTGCGGGGCGTGATCGGTCGCGACGATGTCGATCGTGCCGTCGGCGAGGCCCTCGCGCACCGCGAGAACATCCTCTTCGCGGCGCAGCGGCGGATTGACCTTGAACCGCGCGTCGTAGCCGCGCGCGAGCTCGTCGGTGAGGAGCAGGTGGTGCGGCGTGACCTCGGCCGTGACGTTGACGCCGCGGCGCTTGGCCCAGCGGATGATCTCGACCGATCCCGCCGTCGACAGGTGGCAGACGTGAAGGCGCGAGCCGACGTGCTCAGCGAGCAGCACGTCGCGCGCGATGATCGACTCCTCGGCCACCGCGGGCCAGCCCGCGAGCCCGAGCTCCGCCGACACGCGACCTTCGTTGAGCTGCGCGCCCTCCGTGAGGCGCGGGTCCTGCGCGTGCTGCGCGATGACGCCGTCGAACGCCTTCACGTACTCGAGCGCTCGCCGCATGATGAGCGGGTCCCAGACGCAGAAGCCGTCGTCGCTGAAGACGCGCACCTGGGCGCGCGAGTCGGCCATGGCGCCGAGCTCGGCGAGCCTCTCGCCCTTCTGCCCGACGGTGACGGCGCCGATCGGCTGCACCGTGACGTAGCCGGCGGCCTCGCCGAGGGCCAGCTCCTGCTCGACGACTCCGGCCGTGTCGGCGACCGGTGACGTATTGGGCATCGCGAAGACGGCCGTGTAGCCGCCCGCGGCGGCCGCGCGGGAGCCGGTCAGGATCGTCTCGGATGCCTCGTATCCGGGCTCGCGCAGGTGCGTGTGCAGGTCGACGAGACCCGGCAGGGCGATGAGACCGTCGACGTCGATCTCGGTCGCGCCGGCGCGCGACAGCCCCGCGCCGACCTCGGCGATCAGGCCGTCTTCGACGATCAGGTCGGCGGCCTCGCCGCCTTCGAGTCGAGCGCCCCGGAAGAGAAGAACCTCGGTCACTTGTCGTTCTCCCTCTCGTCCGTGGCGCCCGCGAGCAGCAGGTACAGCACCGCCATGCGCACCGACACGCCGTTCGTCACCTGTTCGAGCACAGTGGAGCGGGGCGAGTCGGCGGCGTCGGCGGAGATCTCCAGGCCCCGGTTCATGGGGCCCGGGTGCATCACCATGCTATCGGTGCCGAGGGCCGCGAGCCGCGTGGCGTCGAGACCCCACCGCCGGGAATACTCCCGTTCAGTGGGGAAATACGCGGCGTTCATGCGCTCCAGCTGGATGCGCAGCATCATGAGGGCGTCGCAGCCGCCGGCGATCGCCTCGTCGAGGTCGTAGAGAACCCGCACGGGCCAGGCCGAGACATCCTGCGGCACGAGGGTGGGCGGAGCGACGAGCGTGACGTCGGCGCCGAGCGTGTGCAGCAGCCACACGTTCGAGCGTGCGACGCGCGAGTGCAGCACGTCGCCCACGATCGTGACGCGCAGGCCCGCGAGATCGCGGCCGCGGCTGTGGGCGCCGAACGTGCGCTTGCGGATCGTGAAGGCGTCGAGCAGGGCCTGCGTGGGGTGCTCGTGCGTGCCGTCGCCCGCGTTGACGACGCCGGCCGTGATCCAGCTGCTCGTCGCGAGCGTGCGGGGGGCGCCGGAGGCGCCGTGGCGGATGACGACGGCATCCGCTCCCATCGCCTGCAGCGTCTGGGCGGTGTCCTGCAGCGACTCGCCCTTCGAGACGCTCGAGCCCTTCGCGGAGAAGTTGATGACGTCGGCGCTCAGCCGCTTGGCGGCCGCCTCGAACGAGATGCGGGTGCGCGTCGAGTCCTCGAAGAAGAGGTTGACGACGGTCTTGCCGCGCAGCGTCGGGAGCTTCTTGACCTCGCGTCGCTGCGTATCGGCCATGTCCTCGGCCACGTCGAGGATGCGGAGGGCGTCCTCGCGGCCGAGGGTCTGGGTGTCGAGGAGGTGCCTCATGACTCGATCGTCACCTCCTCCGAGCCGTCGATCTCGGCGAGGCGGACGTTGACCCGCTCCTCGCGCGCGCTCGGCAGGTTCTTGCCCACGAAGTCGGGCCGGATCGGCAGCTCCCGGTGCCCGCGGTCGACGAGCGTCGCGAGGCGCACGGCCGCGGGACGGCCGATGTCCTGCAGGGCGTCGAGGGCGGCGCGGATGCTGCGCCCCGAGAACAGCACGTCGTCGACGAGCACGACGGTCTTGCCGTCGATGCCGCCCGGCGGGATCTGCGTCGGATGCGGCGCGCGGGTCGGATTGCGATGCAGGTCGTCGCGGTACATCGTGACGTCGAGCGACCCGACGGGGATCGGCTGCCCGCCGAACTCCGACACGAGCGCAGCGACGCGGTTCGCGAGGGTGACTCCTCGAGTGGGGATGCCGAGGATGACCAGATTCTCGGGGCCCTTGTTGGACTCGAGGATCTCGTGCGAGATCCGAGTCAGTGCCCGGGCGATGTCGGCCTCGTGCAACACGGTGCGCGTGCTCATCCGCCGCTCCCTTCTCCGCCTCACAGGACGGGGTTAAAGGTTGCTGTGGTAACCGCCCCAGTCTATCGGACGCCCCGGCACCGCCGAGGCAGGGGATCTCTCCGAGACCGGGGATCAGGACGCCGTGTCTCGGCGAGATCCCCTGTCTCGGTGAAAACGCCGGCGACAAGCTCGCCTCAGGCCGCGGGCTGGTCCGCCTCCTCTTCGACCTGCGAGGCGCGGATCGGGTGGCCCTGGGACGTCAGGCACTTGCCGCTGGCGAGGTCCCAGCTCCAGTCGTGCAGGGAGCAGGTCAGCACGCCGTCCTCGATCTTGCCGGTCTTGGTGAGGTCGGCGCGCAGGTGCGGGCAGCGGCGCTGCACCATCCAGTCGCCGAGCCGGGCGTCCTCGGTCTGGTCGGTCTGCTCGGCGTACCAGTTCTCGACGTACTCGATGCGGTCGCGGGACAGGCACTTGAGGAACGTCGTGAGGAACTCGTTGAACTTGCCGCTGCGCCCCACCTCGAACTGCATCGACAGGAAGATCGAGTTCGACCAGTCGATCTCGCCGTCGGCGATGTTGGTCGAGACGAGGTCGGCGGGGATCGTGTACCAGTAGATGCACTCCTCCCCCGCGTACTCCCGCACCTTCGCCTTGGGGAAGTCCACGACCATGTCGAGCTCGCCGATGCGGAACCGCACGTTTCCGCCGACCCCGTTGCGGATCGTGCGGGCGCGGCGCAGGAGCGGCTCCCACCATTCCTTGATCGCGGCGAGCATCTCGTCGGGCGCAAGGACAGGGGCGCGGGATGCCTCCTCCGCGCGGATCTCGTCCTGGCGCGAGTCGCGCTGCTCGGCCAGATAGGCCCACTTGTCGTCGAAGAACCGGTCCATCTCGGCATCCGTGTACAGCGACTGCGTGACCGACAGCTCGCCGCCGTTCAGCTCCACCACGGTGCCGGGGACGAACTCGTAGCCCTTCTGCTCGGGCCGCAGCTCCCGCATGTGGGCGAGGAACTCGCGCTGGTCGGTGAAGATCGCGTCGCCCTCCAGGCCCTGCCCGTTGTAGCGGAACAGCTCTTCGCGCAGGAACATCGGCGGGCCCGCCATCGGGAAGACGTGCTCGGCATCCACCTTCTCGATGTAGTACATGGCGCGCTTGTTCTGCGCGTCGCGCTTGAGCTTGGCGAAGTTCTGCTTCGCGTCCTGCGGGAGGTCGTAGACCATGGGCCACCAGATCGCGCCGGACACCTGCGTGAAGTACGCCTCGGGCTTGGAGAACGACATGAGCTTCTCGAGGTCGAGCGGGTGCGAGTCGTTCTGGTTCAGGATGCTCGCGGAGCCGTCGTCGACCGACAGCGAGGAGTCGCCGATGGGGCCGTCGCTGGGCGCGCGCAGCGGGGTGACCATGACCTTGAGCTCGCCGAACTCGAGAGGGACGCCGGCCTGCGTGTAGACGATGTTGTCGTAGCCGAGCCCCCGGAGGTCCTGCTCGAGGTCGTCGGTCGGATAGTCCGGCAACAGGACCTTGATCGTCTTCGGGACGACCCGCTCCATGAGCTTCGGGTCGAAGTGGTCGCGGTGGCGGTGCGAGATGTACAGGAAGTCGGCCTTGCCGAACCGCTCCCAGTCCAGGCCCCGGTTGTCGGGGAACGGGAACCATGAGCCGAAGAACGTCGGCCCGATCACCGGGTCGCACAGGATGCTGCCACCCCTGGTCTCGATGAACATTCCGGCATGGCCGAGGCCCGTGATGCGCATGGGGAGTCCTCCTGAGTCGAACCCGTCGAGTCTAATCAAGACCTCCGGCCTCGCCGCGGCGGCGGGCCGTGCGGAGGGATCAGGGCTCGAAGAGCCCCCGGATGTCGTCGGCCGTGAGGGCCTGCCCGAACAGGGCGTCGTCGTCCATGACCGACCGGAACAGGCGCGCCTTGCGCTGCTGCAGCGCCATGACCTTCTCCTCGATCGTGCCGTTCGCGATGAGGCGGTAGACCATGACGCTGCGGGTCTGTCCGATGCGATGCGCGCGGTCGACCGCCTGCGCCTCGGCGGCCGGGTTCCACCATGGATCGAGCAGGAAGACGTAGTCGGCGTCGGTGAGCGTCAGCCCGAAGCCGCCCGCCTTGAGGCTGATCAGGAACACCGGCGCGTCGCCGTCGCGGAAGCCGGCGACGGCGGCATCCCGGTCTCGCGTCGATCCGTCGAGGTAGGCGAACGGGATGCCGCGGGCTTCGAGCCGCTTCGCGACGAGGCCGAGGAAGGACGTGAACTGGCTGAACACGAGCGCCCGGTGCCCCTCCTCGAGGGCCTCGTCAAGCTGCTCGAACAGGGCCGTGAGCTTGCTCGGCGCGATGTCGGAGTGGGCCGCGTCGACGAGTTCGGGCGCAAGGCTCAGCATCCGCAGCAGCGTGAGCGAGCGGAACACGATGAAGCGGTTGCGGTCGAGGTCGTCGAGGAGGCCGAGCACCTTCTGGCGCTCGCGCTGCAGCACCGTGTCGTACAGGGCGCGGTGGGCGGGGCTGAGCTCGACGCGCACCTCCTGCTCCTGCTTGGGCGGCAGGTCGGCGGCGACCTGCTCCTTCGTGCGGCGCAGCACGAGCGGGCGGATGCGGCGCCGCAAGCGCGCGAGGCGTCGCGCGCGGTACTCGCCGCCCTCCTGGTCGTCGGGAACCTTGCCCTTCTCGATGGGTTTGACGTATTCCTCGCGGAACCTGCGCGCCGAGGCGAACAGGCCCGGTGCCACCAGCGCGAGGAGGGCCCACAGTTCGGTGAGGCTGTTCTCCAGCGGCGTGCCGGTGATGGCGAAGACGACGTCGGCCTTCAGCGCGAGGACGGCGCGATAGGCCTTCGTCTGACTGTTCTTGACGAACTGCGCCTCGTCGAGCACGACGCCGGCCCACTCCACGCGCGCGTACTCGCGTTCGTCGAGCCGCAGCAGGGCGTAAGACGTCACGATGACGTCGACGCGGGTGGCGGCATCCCGAACCGACCTGCTGCGGGCACCGACGACCTCGACGCGCAGGTCGGGGGTGAATCGGGCGGCCTCGGACCGCCAGGTCGAGAGCACCGATGTCGGGGCCACGACGAGGAACGGCCGCCGCTCCCCCGCGTCGCGCGTGTGGGCGATGAGCGCGAGGGTCTGCAGCGTCTTGCCGAGCCCCATGTCGTCGGCGAGGATGCCGCCGAGCCGGTGGTCCCACAGGAACGCGAGCCAGTCGTAGCCGGCGCGCTGGTACGGGCGGAGCTCGGCGCGCAGGCCCGCGGGCACGGGCGCCGCCGGCACGCCGTCCGCGGCGCGCAGCCCCTCGGCCGTGGTCCGCCACGACACGGCGGGCTGAGCTTCGTCGGCGAGGTCTTCGAAGTCGGCCCAGAGGTCGGTCTGGCGCCGGTTGAGGCGCGGCCCCGTCTCCCATTCCTCCAGCTCGCCCGCCTCCTCGATGAGGTCGCGCAGGCGCTGCAGCGACGGATGGGACAGGGAGAAGTAGGCGCCGTCGCTCAGCAGGATCTTCTTCCGCCCCCGCGTGAGCGCCGTGAACAGCGGCGCGAACGGGATGCTGCGCCCGTCGATCGTCACGACGACGCCGAGGTCGAACCAGTCCGGGTCGGTCGACTCGACCGTCGTGATCTCGATCCGCGGGTCGCCGGTCAGCTCGCGGTAGCGCGGGCGCTCGCCGGAGAGTTCGACCACGACGTCGTCGAGCGCTTCGAGCGCCGGGAGCACGTGCGCCGCGAACTCCGCGGCCGGAAGACCCGTGAGCGTGCCCGTGGCCTCGAAGGGCACGACGGATGCCTCGTCCCATGCGGAGCGCACACGTGCCGCGATCGCCGACTCGGCCGCCTCGTCTCGATCCGCCGTCGCCGGCGAGGTGAAGGGCAGCCCCGACTCGCGGCCGTAGCGCCACGTGAAGGCGAACTCGAGCCGGTGCGACGGCGCGAAGGCCACAGCGAGAACCAGCGTCGGGCGCACGGGCGTCGGAAGCGCGAGCCCGCTGGCCTGTACCGGCCCGAGCCGCAGGAGGCGCGGGAGGTGGTCGGCGAGGAACTCCGCAGAGTCGCTCGCAGGCACCAGCGCCGAGACGTCGCCGGCGAGGAGCGAGCGCAGCGGCTCGGAGAGCGCGACGGGGGCGAGGGTCAGCGCGATGCCCGCGCGGACGACCTCGAACCGGTAGACGCCGATGCGTCCGATCGGCCGAAGGGCGGAGGCATCCACCTGCTCGTCGTCGATCGTCGCGCGGGCGGTGACGACGAATGAGGCGTCCTGTCGGGCGACATGCAGTGCGGCCTCAGCGCGTGCGAGCGCGATCGTGTGCTGACGGCGCGTCGGGACGATCGGGATGCCGTGCCCCGCCGCCGCGTCGAGGTGCGGCCAGAACAGGCTCGACTCGATGTCGTCGAGCGTGAGCCATTCCGAGCCGTCGGTGAAGGTGCCGAGCGTGCGCAGGTCGCGGCCGATGCTGTGCAGCTCGGCGAACCACCGCGCCTGGGCGGGATCGAAGCGCGTCGTGGGGCGGCGCACGGCGTCCCACGACGCGTCGCCCTTGATCCAGGCGTCGCTGCGCGGGCTGTGCTCGAGCGGGCGCAGCCCAACGAGCACGTCGGGCCCGAACTGGTGCAGGCCGCGCGGCGTCGCCGACTCGACCCGCGCAGGCGACCATGTCGAGGCCCCGCGCCGCACGCGCTGGCGCAGCTCGACGCCGAGGGCGAGCGCCGTCGTGGTCCGCCGGTGCCCACCGTCCTGGGCGCCCAGGAGCGTGCGCCAGACCGCAGGCCCGAGCGGAGGGGCGTGCTCGGCGAGGCTGTTGCCCGCGAGGATCGTCGCGACGCCGTGCTTGCAGTCGAACTGCACCGGGCACGTGCACGCCATGGCCGCGATCGGCCGGTCGGGGCGGTGCGGGTCGAGGCGCACCCGCGCGCGGTAGACGCGTCCCGCGCTGCCGATGACGTCGGACTCGAGCACCGACGTCGCGGGATCCCACGTCAGCCCGTGCACGGCGCCCGACTCGAAGTAGCCGGCGCCGCGCTCGTACGTCTGCAGGCCGGCCCGGCCGCGGATGTGCGACACGGCGACGTGCGGGGGGATCACGGCATCCATCATCCCGCCGCCCGCCGACAGCGGCGCTGCCTCGTCAGGACGCGCGCGAGATGCGTGCGAGCACTCCGTGCACGAACGAGCCGGAGTCGTCGGTCGAGAACTCCTTCGCGAGCTCGACCGCCTCGTCGATCGCGACGGCGGCGGGCACCTGGTCGTTGTAGAGGATCTCCCACGCGCCGATGCGCAGCAGGGCGCGGTCGACGGCCGGCATGCGCGCGAGCGACCAGTCCTTCGCGAACGTCGTGATCTGCTCGTCGATCGCGTCCCGGTTGTCGATCACGCCGTCGACGATGTCGCGCGCGTAGAGCCACGAGGCCTCGCGGGCGGGCTCGCTCGCGGCGCGCTTGGCCTCGGCGGCAAGGATCGTCGCGACGTCGTCGCCGCGGACGTCAGCCTGGAACAGGATGTCGAGCGCGCGCTTGCGCGCCTTCGTACGGGCGCTCAAGGCTCAGTTCACGCGGCCGAGGTAGTCGCCCGTGCGCGTGTCGACCTTGACCTTGGTGCCGGTCTCGAGGAACAGCGGAACCTGGATCTCGTAGCCCGTCTCGACGGTTGCGGGCTTCGTGCCGGCCGACGAGCGGTCGCCCTGGAGGCCCGGCTCGGTGTACGTGATCTCGAGCACGACGGAGGCCGGCAGCTCGACGTAGAGCGGGTTTCCGTTGTTGAGGGCGATCTGCACCTGCTGGTTCTCGAGCAGGAAGTTCTTCGCGTCGCCCACGGTCGCGGCGCCGACCGTCAGCTGGTCGTAGTCCGCGACATCCATGAAGACGAAGCCCTCGCCGTCGTTGTACAGGTACGTGAAGTCGCGGCGGTCGACGTTCTCGATCTCGATCTTCGCGCCGGCGTTGTACGTGCGGTCGACGACCTTGCCGGAGACGACGTTCTTGAGCTTGGTTCGGACGAACGCACCACCCTTGCCGGGCTTGACGTGCTGGAACTCGATGACGCTCCAGAGCTGCCCGTCGATGCTGAGGACGACGCCGTTCTTGATGTCTGCGGTCGATGCCATGGCTGAAGAAGTCCGTTTCGTGTCAGGGGGTCGGTCGCGCAGGCGCGGAAGACCGACGTTCGATTCTACGGGATGCCGCACCCGACCCCGCGATCAGCCCCGCCGCGGCGGGGCGACGAGGGGCAGGAACACCTCGTCGACGATGGCGACGATGTCGTCGTCGCTGGGCGGCGCCGCCGTCATGAGCACGTCGTGGCGGTACAGGTCGGTGGCGACGGTGCGCACGCGCGGGGTGAGCCGGTCGGGGTCGACCTCGCCGCGCGCGATCGCGCGCTTCAGGATCGTGTCGAGCGACGTGCCGGCGCGGTCGCCGAACGCCTCGCGGCGGACGTCGGCGAACGTGCGGCCCGACTCGGAGTAGTAGGCGCCCATGAAGACGCTCATGACGGGGGCGATGACGGCGTTGCGGTGATTCGCGCCGCGCAGGAGCTCGATGAGGTCCTCGCGGAGGCTCCCCGTGTCGGGCGGCTCCGTGCGTCCTTGATTGAGCCCGAACATGAGCGTGGCCTTGAGGAGCTCGTCGCGGTCCGCCCAGCGCCGGTAGATGACGGAGCGACTCGTCTCGGCGCGCTCGGCGACGGCGTCGATCGTGAAGCCGTAGTACCCGCTGTTGAGCAGCTGCGCCCAGCCCGCGGCGAGGATCGCGTCCTCCAGCTCCTTGCCGCGGCGGCGCGTCTGCGTCTCTTCAAGAGCCATTTGTGTATCTTATCGGCTCGGCGTACACTCGGGGCGATAGAGATACATATCTGTATCTTATTGAGGAGCACTCTCGTGACCACCGTCCCCGCCGCTCCGGCCGTCCCGCGCCGCGCCATCGTCACCGCCCTTGTGCTCGTGGTCGGTGGGCTCGCCGTCATCTTCGACAGCACGATCATGAGCATCGCGCTCAAGACGCTGTCGATCGACCTCGGCGTGCCGGTCAGCACGATCCAGTGGGTGACGACGGCGTACCTGCTCGCGCTCGGCGTCGCGATCCCCGTCGTGGGGTGGGCGCAGGCGCGCGTCGGCGGCAAGCGCCTCTGGATGATCGCCCTGACGATCTTCCTCATCGCGTCGATCCTGTGCAGCCTCGCGTGGGACGCGCCGAGCCTCATCGCCTTCCGGGTGCTGCAGGGCATCGGCGGCGGCCTGATGATGCCGCTCATGGCGACGCTCGCGATCCAGCAGGTGCCAGGCGGAGTGGGCCTCGGGCGGCTCATGGCGATGGTGAGCCTCCCCGCCGCGCTCGGCCCCATCCTCGGCCCCACGATCGGCGGCCTCATCCTCAGCTTCGCCGACTGGCGCTGGCTGTTCTGGGTGAACGTCCCGTTCTGCGTCGCAGGGCTGCTCCTGGCGTGGCGGTTCATCCCCGCCGACGCCCCGCGCGGCAAGCCGGTGCTCGACTGGGTCGGCCTCGTGCTCGTCTCCCCCGCCCTCGTCGGCATCCTGTACGGCCTGTCCAACGTCAGCCAGGACGGCGGGTTCGCGCGTCCCGACGTCTGGATCCCCGTGGCCGTGGGACTCGTGCTCATGACCGCGTTCGTCGTGACCCAGGTCCGCCGCCCGAACGGCGCGCTCGTCGACGTCGGGCTGCTGCGCCGTCGCTCCGTCGCATCGTCGTCGGCCGTGCTCTTCCTGTCGGGCGCGTCGCTCTACGGCGCGATGCTGCTGCTGCCGCTGTACTTCCAGATCGTGCGCGGTCTCGACCCGCTCGGGGCGGCGCTCATGCTCGTGCCGCAGGGCGTCGGCGCCCTCCTCAGCCGCACACTTGCGGGCCGGTTCACCGACTCGATCGGCGCGAGGTTCGTCGCGATCGCGGGCTTCGTCATCATGGGCGCCGCGACGATCCCCTTCGCCATGGCGGATGGGGCGACCAACCAGTGGTGGCTCATGGCCGTGCTGCTCGTTCGCGGCTTCGGCATGGGCGCCGTCATGATCCCCGTGATGTCGGTCGCCTTCCTCGGCCTCGAGCACGACGAGGTGCCGCACGCGAGCATCATCACGCGCCTCACGCAGCAGCTCGGCGGCGCCTTCGGCACGGCGCTCCTCGCGGTCGTCCTCGAGCTCGCGACGGACGGTGCGACGACGGCGGCGGATGTCGCGGCCGGCTTCGTCGTCGCGTTCTGGACGGCGGTCGGGTTCACTGTCGTCGCGATCGGGGTCTGCTTCGCCCTGCCGGCCAGGCCCGCGCCCGTCCCGGCCTCCGCGCCCCCGGCGGTCGCCGAGCCCGCCTGACCCTCTGCCCGTGAGCCTCCACTGGGCTGCCGACCACGCGGGTGACACCCATGTGCTCGGCAGTCGGGTGGAGGCTCACGGTCTTCGTCCGCGGGCCGGGAGGGACCGGGATGCCCGGGATGCCCGGGATGCCGTCAGTCGGTCTGGCCGGTGATGACGGCGATGAGGCGGGCCACCGCGGTCGCGTAGCCGTGGACGCCCTCGCCGATGACGTGCACGACGGCGACGTCGGCGACGTACGAGTGGTGGCGGAACTCCTCGCGCTTCATGACGTCGGAGATGTGCACCTCGGCGACGGGGAGGGCCACGCCCGACAGGGCGTCGCGCAGCACGACGGAGGTGTGCGTCAGGCCGCCGGGGTTGATCACGATGCCCGCGCACTCTTCGCGCGCCGCGTGGATGGCGTCGAGCAGGACGCCTTCGTGGTTGCTCTGCACGGCCCGCAGCTCGAAGCCGCGCGCCGCCGCGGCATCCCTCGCGATGCGCTCGACGTCGGCGAGCGTCTCGGTGCCGTACACCTCGGGCTCGCGGACGCCCAGGAGGTTCAGGTTGGGTCCGTTGACGAGCAGGATCCGGCGCGGAGCGGTCATGCTCGCACGATATCAGCGGGCTCCGCACCCGCCTGCTGCGCGGAGAGCCGTACGGGTGCATTGCCGGCGCCGTAGCCGTCGTATCGGCCGCGCCGCTCGACGAATTCGCAGAACAGGTCGCCGACCGTGGCCGTGTAGAAGTGCAGGTATTCGCCGTCCGCGTCGCGGTCGTACACGAGGTCGAGCTCTTTCAGCGTCGCAAGGAAGGCGTCATCGAGGTCGAAGCGGGCCGCCAGGTCGTCGTAGTAGTTCTGCGGGATCGGGAGGGGCGACAGGCCACGGGCCCGCGCCGCGCGGGCGAGCGCGACGATGTCGTCGCACGCGAACGCGACGTGCTGCGGAAGTGCCGCGCGGCGTCCGGACAGGATCGGCGGAGAGACGTTGAGCGGGATGCGGATCGACCCGTCCGGCGACTGGATGACGCGGCTCTGCACGAGGCCCTGCGGGCTCGCGACCTCCGTCGAACTCGCTGTCGGAAGCTCCAGCACCGAGGCGAAGAACAGGATGGCCTCGTCGATCACCTGCCACGGCTGGCCGAGGCTCACGTGGTCGATGCCCACGACGGGGCTGTCGCGGACGGATGCCCCGTGCTCGAACTCCGCCGCCCACGCAGGCTCGCCGCCGCCGTCGCCCTGCGGGGCCCAGTAGATCTCGGTGCCGTCCGGCGCGACGGCCCCGTCGAGCGCCTGCTCCCCCGCGTACGTCCGGCGGTACGCGAACGGCGTGCCGAGCTCGCCGGCACGCGCCGTCAGCGCCGCGGGGTCGGAGACCGCGAAGCCGAGCGCGGCGAGGTGGGGGTCGAGCCCGCGCGCGTGCTGCTCGTTGAGCACGACGCGCGCAGCGCCCGCAGTCCACAGCGTGACGGGCTTCGTGCGGTGCTTGCCGCGGGGCGTGAACCCCACCGTCTCGAGCAGCGCCTCGATGCTCGAGGTGTCCTCGGCCTTGATCTCGACGAAGTCGAATGCGGCCGGTGCGCCGGCGCCGGGAAGCGGTGCGAAGCCGGCCTCCGCGCCGAGCTCGCGGGCGACGGCATCCTCGAGCCAGCGGAGGGACCGGCGTGCGTGCACGGCGGTGCTGCGCACGTCCGTCTGCCGGAACGTGTCGTTGAACACCTCGAGCGACACGGGGCCCGTGTAGCCGGCGCGCACGACGTGCGTCAGGAAGCGCGTCAGGTCGAAGCTGCCCTCGCCCGGGAAGAGCCGGTGGTGCCGGCTCCACGACAGGACGTCCATCGACAGCGCGGGGGCGTCGGCGAGCTGCAGGAAGAAGATCTTCTCGCCGGGGATCTGCTCGATCGCGGCGGGGTCGTGGCCGCGCGAGAGGATGTGGAACGAGTCGAGGCACACGCCGACTGCCGGGTGGTCGGCGAGTCGGGCGATGCGCCACGCCCGGCGATAGTCGTCGACGAATCGCCCCCAGGCGAGGGCTTCGAAGGCGATCCGGATGCCGTATCCCCGCGCGAGCTCGCCGAGACGGCGCAGCTGCGACGCCGACACCTCGTCGTCGTCGATCGTCGCGGTGGCGACGTTGCTGCAGCACAGCACGACGTCGATGCCGAGGCGCTGCATGAGGCCGAACTTGGCCTCGGCGCGGCGCAGGACGTCGCGGAAGGCATCCTCGTCCACTCCCTCCACGTCGCGCATGGGCTGGTACAGGTCGAGCGTGAGACCCAGGCGTGCGGCGAGCGCACGGATCTCCTCGGGGCTCTCGGGCGCCGCGATGAGGTCGGGCTCGAAGATCTCGACGCCGTCGAAGCCCGCGGATGCCGCCGCGTGGAGCTTCTCGGCGAGCGTCCCGCTCAAGCACACCGTCGCGATCGAGGTCTTCATGCGCCACAATGTACCAGTTAGTACATTGTGGCGCACTCCCCTGTTTCCGCGGATCGGCGAAAGGTGCCGACTATCCTGACAACCGTGCCCCCCGTATCGCGTGACGCCGAGCGGACGCGAGCCGAGCTCCTCGCCGTGGCGACCGAGGTCTTCGCCGAGGAGGGCTACTCGGGCGCTCGCGTCGACGACATCGCCGAGCGCACGCGCACGACGAAGCGGATGATCTACTACTACTTCGGCGGCAAGGAGCAGCTGTACCTCGCGGTGCTCGAGAACGCCTACCAGGGGATCCGCGAGGCCGAGCGCGCGATCGACGTGGACCACACGGATCCCGTCGCGGCCATCCGCCAGCTCGCCGAGCTCACGTTCGACCACCACGTGACCCACGACGCGTTCATCCGCCTCGTCGCGATCGAGAACATCCACCGCGGCGAGTTCATCCGGCGGATCGACTCGCTGCGCACGCTGGCCCAGCCCGCCAAGACCCTGCTCGACGAGATCCTCGAGCGCGGCCGTGCCGCCGGGGTCTTCCGGGCCGACGTCGACGCGATCGATGTGCACCTCGTGATCAGTGCCTACTGCGTCTTCCAGATCGCGAACCAGTACACGTTCGGGTACCTCTTCGACATGTCCTTCACCGACCCCGAACGCCGCCGCCACCTGCGCGGCCTCATCGGCGACGTCGTCGTGGGCTGGCTGACCGCGCCCCAGGCGTAGTCGCCCACGCCGCGACGCGGCATCCCTCCACTCGCGAGCCCACACTCCACAGCGCGTCCCTTGACAGCGCCTCTCACTCGTGGTTTCCTCTGAACGTACCAGTTAGTACATTGTGGTCGGACGAAGGAGTGCCATGACCCAGACCCCGCCCTATCTCGTGGGGCTCGTCGGAACGGGTGTGACGCCATCGCTCACGCCCGCCATGCACATGGCGGAGGCTCGCGCCCTCGGCCTCGACTACGTGTACCGCACGATCGACCTCACGACCCTCGGCCTCGCCCCGGACCAGCTGCCCGACATCCTCACGTGGGCGCGGCGCCTGGGCTTCGACGCCCTCAACATCACCCACCCGTGCAAGCGCCTCGTCGTGGAATACCTCGACCGCATCGACCCGATCGCCGCCGCCCTCGGCTCGGTCAACACCGTGCTGTTCACCGAGGACGGTCAGGTCGGCTACAACACCGACACGACCGGATTCGAGACCGCGTTCCGCACGGGCCTTCCGGGCGCACCCGTCGACCATGTCACGATGCTCGGCGCGGGCGGGGCCGGCTCCGCCGTCGCCGACGCGCTGCTGCGGGTCGGCACGCGCCGCCTCACCGTCGTCGACCTCGACGGCGGCCGCGCGGAGGAGCTCGCGACCGACCTCGCCGGGCGCCACGCGGCCGACGTCGACTTCGCTGCGCCCGACGCGCTCCCCCGCCTGCTCGCGTCGGCGTCGGGCCTCGTGCACTGCACGCCGACGGGCATGAAGGAGCACCCCGGCACCCCGTTCTCCCCCGATCTCCTGCGGCCCGATCTCTGGGTCGCCGACATCGTCTACCGCCCCCTCGACACGGCGCTGCTGCAGGCCGCGCGCGAGGCCGGCTGCGCGACGCTCGACGGCGGACGGATGGCGGTCCATCAGGCCGTCGACGCCTTCCGTCTCATCACGGGTCTGACCCCCGACCCCGACCGCATGATCCGCCACTTCCACAGCCTCGTTGCGCCGCACGAGGTTCTCGCCTAAGACTCCTGAGAGAAGGAAACCCCGATGACCACCACCGCAATGGCGCGGAAGACCCCCGTGAGGGCCGCAGTCGCGAGCTTCATGGGCAGCGCCGTCGAGTACTACGACTTCTTCCTGTACGGCTCGGCCGCAGCGCTCATCTTCCCGACCGTCTTCTTCCCCTCCGACGACCAGGCCGCGCTCATCATGTCGTTCGCGACCTTCGGCTTCGCCTACATCGCGCGCCCCTCGGCGCCGTCATCCTGGGACACTTCGGCGACCGCATCGGCCGCCAGAAGGTCCTCATGTTCACACTCCTGCTGATGGGCATCTCGACCTTCGCCATCGGCTGCATCCCCGGCTTCGACATGATCGGCTGGGCCGCTCCCGCGATCCTCGTGCTCTGCCGGCTCCTGCAGGGCCTGTCGGCGGCGGGTGAGCAGGCGGGCGCCTCATCGCTCACGCTCGAGCACGCGCCGGACGATCGCCGGTCGTTCTTCACATCGTGGACCCTGACCGGCACGCAGGGCGGCCAGATCCTCGCGGCACTCGTGCTCATCCCCGTCGTGGCGCTGCCCGACGAGATCAAGTACACGTGGGGCTGGCGGGTGCCGTTCTGGCTGAGCGCCGTCGTCGTGCTCGTCGCGTGGCTCATCCGCCGGACGCTGCACGAGACTCCCGAGTTCGAGCAGACGAAGGCCGAGGGACGGATCGCGCGGATGCCGCTGCTCCCCCTCCTGCGCGACCACTGGCGGGACGTGCTGCGCGTCATCTGCTGCGCCTTCATCGCCGCCGTCTCGACCGTGTTCGGCAACCTCGCCATCGCCTACGGCGTCGAGGTCGGACTCGACGCGGCCATCACGCTGTGGCTCGTCGTCGCCGCGAACTTCGTCGCACTCGGCACGCAGCCCCTGTTCGGCATGCTCGCCGACCGCATCGGCCGCAAGCCGGTCTTCATCTACGGCGCCCTGTCTTCGGCGGTGTTCATGCCCTTCTACATGCTGTCGATGGGCGCGGGGAACGCCTTCGTGACGTTCCTCCTCGCGGTCGTCACCTTCTCGTTCGGCTACGCCGCCGCCAACGCCGTGTGGCCCTCGTTCTACGGCGAGATGTTCTCGACCCGCGTGCGCTTCTCCGGCATGGCGATCGGCACGCAGCTCGGCTTCCTCATGGCCGGCTTCGCGCCCTCGATCGTCGCGGCGCTCGGCGGCGTGCAGCAGGGCGGCTGGGTCGTCATCAGCGCCTTCACCGCCGTCATCTCGATCATCGCGACGATCAGCGCCCTGACGGCGCGGGAGACCAAGAACGTCCCGACGGCTCAGCTCGGGGTCGCCTCGGAGCACCGTCACGACCTCGTTCCCGCCGTCTGAGTCCGAGCCCCGAGGCCCCGTCCCGCATCGTGCGGAACGGGGCCTCGTGCATGGTTGGGGACGGTGGATGCCGCGGCGCGGCGTCAGCCCGAGACCTCCTGGTACGCGGCGAACAGCAACGACTCGTCGGGGGCCTGCAGCACCGTCGGCTTGGCGATGTCGTCGAGCACGATGAAGCGCAGCATCCCGCCGCGGCTCTTCTTGTCGCGCTGCATCGTCGCCAGCAGCTGGGGCCACGCCCCCGCCCGGTACGAGGTCGGCAGGCCCAGGGTCTCGAGGATGTCGCGATGGCGCTGGGCCGCGGCATCCGGAAGCCGTCCGGCGAGGCGCGAAAGCTCGGCGGCGAACAGCATGCCGACCGAGATGGCGGCGCCGTGGCGCCAGCGGTAGCGCTCGGCGTGCTCGATCGCGTGCCCCAGCGTGTGGCCGTAGTTGAGGATCTCGCGCAGGCCCGCCTCGCGGAGGTCCTCCCCCACGACGCGCGCCTTCATGTCGATCGCGAGCTCGATCGAGCGCCGGAAGGCGGGGCTCGCCGGGTCGACGGCGGCGGTGGGATCGGCCTCGATGAGGTCGAGGATCTCGGGCGCCCAGATGAACCCGGCCTTGACGACCTCGGCGAACCCGGCCGTGCGCTCGTTGACCGAGAGCCCGTCGAGCAGCTCGAGGTCGCACACGACGGCCGTCGGCGGCCAGAAGGCGCCCACGAGGTTCTTGCCCTCCGCCGTGTTGATGCCGGTCTTGCCGCCCACGGCGGCGTCGACCATGCCGAGCACGGTCGTCGGCACCTGCACGACCGCGACGCCGCGCAGCCAGGTCGCCGCGACGAAGCCTGCGAGATCGGTCACCGCTCCCCCGCCGAATCCGACGATGGCGTCGGTCCGGGTGAAGTCGGCCTGCCCGAGGATCTGCCAGCAGAACGCGGCGACCTCGACGCGCTTGCCCTGCTCGGCGTCGGGGATCTCGGCGATGAGCACCTCGCGCGCGCCGTCGGCCAGCAGCCGCTCGCGCAGGCTCGCGGCCTGCGCCGCGAGGGTCGGCGGGTGGATGACGAGCACCTTGCGTGCCGAGGCGGGGATCGCCTCGCCGACGCGGTCCAGGATGCCGCGGCCCACGGTCACGTCGTACGGCTGGTCTCCGGCGACCGTGATGGTCGTGAGGTCGGTCACTTCGTCTCCTCGCTCAAAACCCCGAATGCGCCGTCGGCGGCGGGCTGCTGTCCGCGGACCCACGCGACGATGTCCGCGACGACGAGCGCGAGCGGACCGGACGACGTGTCGAACGTGACGTCGGCGACCTCTTCGTAGAGGGGCTTGCGCGCCGCCATGATGGTCTGCCAGCGCGCGACGGGGTCGTCGTCGGTCGCGAGGAGCGGACGCGCCTCGCCCTGGATGCGCGAGCGCACGATGTGGGGTGCGACCGTCAGCAGCACGACGCGGTGCGCCGCGAGGTCGTGGCGCGTGTCGGCGTTCAGCACGGCTCCGCCGCCGAGCGCGACGACGCCGCCACGGGCCAGCGCCTCGCCGACGGCCGCGCGCTCGATCTCGCGGAAGCGGGTCTCGCCCTGGGTCGCGAAGAGGTCGGCGATGGCGCCGTGATCGCGCACGACGATGCTGTCGGTGTCGGTGAACGTCACGCCGAGCTCACGCGCGACGCGACGGCCGATGCTGGTCTTGCCCGCGCCCATGGGGCCGACGAGGACGATCGCCGCGGTGGTGCCCTCCGCCATCAGGACGAGAGCTCGTGCTCGAGCAGCGCCGCCTCCGACGCCGGCGTCGTGCGCAGCGACTCGGGGATGGCGGCGAGGTAGCTCTCGAGGTTGCGCCGCGTCTCGCGCACGCTGTCGCCGCCGAACTTCTCGAGCACGGCGTCGGCGAGCACGATGGCGACCATCGCCTCGGCGACGACGCCGGCTGCGGGCACGGCGCACACGTCGGAGCGCTGGTGGTGCGCCGCCGCGGTGTCGCCCGTCGCGACATCGACCGTGCGCAGGGCGTGCGGCACGGTCGCGATCGGCTTCATGCCGGCGCGCACGCGCAGGACGGTGCCCGTCGACATGCCGCCCTCCGTGCCGCCCGCGCGGTCGGACCCTCGCGAGATGCCGGCGTCGGTCGCGAAGAGCTCGTCGTGCGCCTGCGAGCCGCGGCGCGTCGTCGTGAGGAAGCCGTCGCCGACCTCGACGCCCTTGATCGCCTGGATGCCCATGAGCGCCTGGGCGAGCTTGCCGTCGAGGCGGCGGTCCCACTGCACGTGCGAGCCGAGCCCTGGCGGCAGGCCGTACGCGAGCACCTCGACGATGCCGCCGAGCGTGTCGCCGTCCTTGCGGGCGTCGTCCACCTCGGCGACCATCCGCTCGCTCGTGGCGGCGTCGAAGCAGCGCAGCGGATCGGCGTCGAGCGCGTCCACGTCGTCGGGCGTCGGCAGCGCGGCGTCCTTCGGGACGCGCACCGGCCCGATCGAGAGGGTGTGGCTGACGAGGCGGATGCCGAGCTCGCCGAGGAACCCGCGCGCGACGGCGCCGAGGGCGACGCGCGCGGCCGTCTCACGGGCGCTCGCACGCTCGAGGATCGGGCGGGCCTCGTCGAAGTCGTACTTCTGCATGCCGACGAGGTCGGCGTGGCCGGGCCGCGGTCGCGTGAGGGCCGCGCCGCGTCCGCGCGACTTGTCGGTGAGCTCGACGGGCTCGGGGCTCATGACCTCGACCCACTTCGGCCACTCGGTGTTGCCGATGCGCAGTGCGATGGGGCTGCCAAGCGACAGGCCGTGGCGCACGCCGCCGGAGATCGTGAGCTCGTCCTCCTCGAACTTCATGCGCGAGCCGCGGCCGTAGCCGAGCTTGCGGCGCGCGAGATCCGCCTGGATGGCGGCGCGCGAGATCGGGACGCCGGACGGCAGACCTTCCATGAGGGCGACGAGTTCGGGGCCGTGCGATTCGCCGGCCGTGAGCACGCGGAGCATTGCTCTAGTCTCCCATGATCGCCGAGCGCATCGCGGCGAGGGCCTCCTCCTCACCGTCCAGAGGCTGGTCGACCTCGCCGGTGATGAAGATCCGCACCTGCAGGAGGGCTTGGTGCAGCAGCATCCCGAGACCCGAGACGGCGGGATGCCCCGCCCGCTCCCACGCGGACGACAGCGCCGTCGGCCAGTGGCCGTAGACGACGTCCATGAGCAGGCCGCCCGCCGACGCGAGGGCATCGGCGGCGGCATCCGTCACGGGTGCATCGCCGGGAAGGGTCGCGATCGTGACGGGCACCGGTGAGGGAACGGATGCCGCGAACGGCGCCGCCTGGACCGCGACGCCGAGCCGGTCGCCCAGCTCGGCGAGCGGCACGACCGCCTCGGGCCTGCGGGCGACGACCTCGACGCGCCGTGCGCCGAGCTCGGCGAGGGCGACGAGGGCCGAGGTCGCCGTCGCACCCGCGCCGACGATGCGCGCCTCTTCGAGGTCGTCGACACCCTCTTCGCCGAGCGCGCGGACGATCCCGCCGATGTCGGTGTTGAAGCCGTGCGGCCCCTCGGGATCGAGGAGCAGCGTGTTGACGGCGCCCGTCAGCTCGGCGCGGCGATCGCGCACGCGCGCCGCCTCGAACGCGACGCCCTTGAGCGGCATCGTGAGCGAGAGCCCGCGGAAGCGCTCGTCGAGCGAAGCGAGCTCGCCGGCGAACGAGGTCTCCGAGACCTGTCGGCGCGTGTACGTCCAGTCGAGCCCGAGCACGCGATAGGCGGCGCCGTGCAGCTGCGGGGAGCGGCTGTGCGCGATGGGGTCGCCCCACACCTCGAGCCGCGTCGCCGTGCCGGTCAGCACTTGCCCGGATTGGCGGCGCACCACTCCTGCCACTGCTTCACTGCCTTCTCGTGGTCCTGGACGTTCGTCGTGAACACTGTCTCGCCCGTGTCGGGGTTGACCGTGACGAAGTAGAGCCACGGCCCGTCGGCGGGATGCATCGCGGCGTCGATGGCCTTGTCGCCGGCGTTGGCGATCGGACCCTTCGGCAGGCCGGGATGCTTGTACGTGTTCCACGGGTTGTCGTCGTCGAGCGCCGCCTGCGACGACGACACCGTGCCGTCGTGCATCTCGCCGTAGCCGTACTGCGCCGTGGAGTCCATCTGCAGCAGGCCGAACGTCTGGTCGTTGTTCGGGTCGAGGCGGTTCTCGATGACGCGCGAGACCTTGTAGAAGTCGTCTTCGAAGCGCGCCTCGCGCTGGATGATCGACGCGATCGTGAGGACGCGCTGGCGGTCTTCGGCAGGCACGCCGGCCGCGTCGAGCGACTGCACGGTGCGATCGACCATGGTCTGGATGATCTGCGGCGCCGTGGCTCCCGGGTCGAACGTGTACATCGCGGGGAACAGCCAGCCCTCGAGGCTGTCGGCCTGCACTCCGTACGCGGACGGATCCTGTACAGCGGCCTGGAGATCCGCCAGCGGCACGCCGACGCCCTCCGAGACGATCGGCAGGATCTGGTCGACCGTGAGGCCTTCTCGCAGAAGTGCCGAGTTCTCCAGCTTGTTCGCCGGATCCTGCAGCGCCGTCAGCGCGGCATCCGAGGTCATCTTCTGCTGCAGCTTGTACACGCCCGGATAGAAGGTCGGGTTCTGGCCGGACTTCACGAGCATGTCGTAGAACGCGTCGGAGGTCTTGGTCACCCCGGCGTTGTACAGCGACGTCGAGATCGTGCTGCCCGTGTCGCCGGACGAGATCGTGACGAGCGCCTCACCCGAGGCCTGTCCGGCCTCGTAGTCCTTCGGCTCCTCCCAGCCCATGAACGCGCGGATCTTGTCCTCGTAGGTGTTCCACACCCACAGCCCGCCGGCGGCGACGCCGCCGAGGATCAGCAGGACGATGCCGAGCGCGATCCAGCCGCCCACGCGACGGCGTCGCTTGTTCGGCGGCGGCGGAACGCGGCCGATCTCGTCGGACGACGCTGTGCCCGTGAAGAGGTCCTCGAGGCTCGCCGACGGCGCGACGGGGCGCGACTCGCGCGCCGCGGGAGCGCTCTCCTGCGGCGTGGGCGCCGGCACCGCCGCCGCGGCGGGCGCGAGGAGGTCGTCGAAGGAGGTCACCGGCAGGATGGCCGTCGCCGGCAGGGATGCCTCGGCGGGCGTCTCGTCGGCAGGCTCGGCTGTCGGGTCGGTGGATGCCTCGCCCGCCGCGTCGTCCGTCGGCGGCGTCGCCGGACCCGATGCCGGCGGCGGCGTCGGGCCTGAGGCCGTGGGCGGTGTCGTCGTGGGCGTCTCGCCCGTCAACGTCTGCGATGCGCGTGCTTCGCGCGCGGCCCGCCGGCTCAGCGGTGGGGCGGCCGGCGGCTCGCCTGTCGGCGTCGGGCCGGTCTGGCCGCCGGACGCGGCAGGACCGCCGGGCGTGCCGCCGGGAGCCGACCCGGTCGGAAGGTCGCCGCCGGAGCCCGAGCTCGCCGGAATGCCGGATGCGGAGTTCGCCGGGTCGCCGGGGGCCGAGCTCGCCGGAATGCCGGATGCGGAGTTCGCCGGGCCGCCGGGGGCCGAGTTCGCCGGGCCGCCGGGGGCGGCGTTCGTGGGAGGGCCGGCGGGCGGGATCGACGCGGAGGGGATGGGGCCGCTGATCGTCGAATCCGGGACGAAGCCCGCAGGCGTGGCATCCGCCGCTGTCGCCATGGCCACCGGCGCGGCAACCGCACCGCCGATCGGCTCGGCGATGGAGAACGGGGTCAGCCGCGGCGTCGCGGGGCGTGCAGCGTAGTCGTACTCGATGTCCTCGGGGCCCGGTTCGGGAGCAGGCGTGCGGCGCGGACCGGGGATCTCCCCGCCGCGCGACCGCGGATCGGGAAGCTTGCCGAACAGATCCGCGAACGGATCGTCGTACGGCGAGGACGAGCGGGGCATTGTCAGGCGGGCTCCTGGGCCGGGGGTACGGGGGTTCCGGGCGGCCGCCCCGAGTTCATCTCGACATCGAGTGCCTGCTGGAGCAGCACCACTGCGGCGACCTGGTCGACAATCCTACGAGACTGACGCTGTGTCTTGCCCGAACCGCGCAGGGCCGAGTGCGCCGAGACGGTGCTGAGCCGCTCGTCGACGAGCCGCACGGGCAGGCCGGAGGCCCCCGCCAGGGCCGCCGCGAACTCCCGCGCGTCGGCCGTCGACGGCGTGTCGGCGCCGCTCAGGCTGATGGGCAGCCCCACGACGAGCTCGACCGCCTCGTGCTCGCGCGCGAGCTCGACGACCCTCGTGATCGACGCGTCGTCCCGGGTCACCGTCTCGACAGGTGTCGCGAGCATGCCGTCGGGGTCGCAGCGTGCGACCCCGACGCGGGCCTTGCCCACGTCGATCCCCAGGCGCACCCCGCGGCGGAATCCGCTCACGCTGCTCCGAGGGCGTCCTTCACGGCCCCGAGCGCCGACGGCAGGGCCGCGGCATCCGTTCCGCCGCCCTGGGCGACGTCGTCGCGTCCGCCGCCGCCACCGCCGAGGGCGGTTGCCGCGGCCTTGGCGAGCACGCCCGCCTTGGCGCCGGCGGCGCGGGCCGCCTCGTTGGTCACGACGACCACGACGGGCCGATCGCCCACCGCCGCACCGAGCGCGACGACAGCCGCGTCGGAGCCGAGCCGGTCCCGCACCTGCAGGGCGAGCGAGCGCACATCGTCGGCCGATGCCGCCGTGCCGAGGGACTCCGCGACGACCCGGTACGTACCGACCGTCGTCGCGCCGCCCGCGAGCGCGGGCAGGCGATCGGCGAGGGCGCGCGATTCGAACTGCGCGATCTTCTTCTCGGCGGCCTTCAGGCTCGCCTGAAGCTCGGCGATGCGCGCGGGCAGCTGCTCGCGCGGCGTCTTGAGCGTCGAGGTCAGCTGCGAGACGAGGGCGCGCTCGGCGGCGAGCGACCGGAACGCGTCGAGTCCGACGAGGGCCTCGACGCGGCGGTTCGACGCGCCGACCGACGACTCGCCGACGAGGCTGATGAGGCCGACTTCGGAGCTCGTCGA
This sequence comes from Microbacterium alkaliflavum, assembly GCF_044325405.1. Lineage (NCBI taxonomy): Bacteria > Bacillati > Actinomycetota > Actinomycetes > Micrococcales > Microbacteriaceae > Microbacterium > Microbacterium alkaliflavum. The sequence continues at coordinate 147,371 of NZ_JBIQWL010000002.1, forward strand.
CACGTGCGTGCCGGCGCACAGCTCGCGCGACCACGGGCCGCCGATGTCGACCATGCGCACCGTCTCGCCGTATTTCTCGCCGAACAGGGCCATGGCGCCGGCCGCCTTCGCCTCGTCGAGGGCCAGCACGCGCGTGGTCACCTCGAGGTTGTCGCGCACGGCGTTGTTCGAGATCTCCTCGATCTCGCTCTTCGTCGCGTCGGACAGGGCCTGCCCCCAGGCGAAGTCGAAGCGCATGTAGCCGGCGCGGTTGAGCGATCCAGCCTGCGTGGCCGTCTTGCCGAGCGTGTCGCGCAGCGCGGCGTGCACGAGGTGCGTGGCGGAGTGCGCCTGGCGCGCGGCGCGCCGGTTGGCGGCATCCACCACCGTCGTCGCAGCCTGGCCCACGCCGACCTCGCCGGTGGTCACCTCGACCGTGTGGCTCACGAGGCCCGGCACGGGCTTCTGCACGTCGAGCACCTCGAGCTCGTAGCCCGGGCCGACGATGACGCCCTTGTCGGCGACCTGGCCGCCCGACTCGGCGTACAGCGCCGTCTCGGCGAGGATCACCTCGGCGATCTGCCCCGTCGTCGCGCGGTCGACGGACACGCCGTCGACGAGGAGGCCGAGCACGCTCGACTCGGTCTCGAGGTCGGTGTAGCCCGTGAAGACGGTCTCTCCCTGCGCCCGGAGGTCGCGGTACACGCTGGTGTCGGCGAGCTGGCGCTTGCGCGCCTTCGCGTCGGCCTTCGCGCGCGCCCGCTGCTCCTGCATGAGCGTGTCGAACGCGTTGCGGTCGACCGTGAGGCCGGCCTCCTCGGCGATCTCGAGCGTCAGGTCGATCGGGAAGCCGTAGGTGTCGTGCAGGAGGAAGGCCTCGGCACCGGCGATCCTCGTGCCTCCCGACGCCTTGGTCTGCGCCACCGACTCGTCGAGGATCGTCGAGCCCGCCGCGAGCGTGCGAAGGAACGTCTCCTCCTCCGCGAGGGCGTACTGCGAGATGCGCTGCCAGTCGGTCTCGACGACGGGGTACGCCTCCTTCATCGCGTCGCGCGAGGTGGTGAAGAGCTCGGCGAACGTCGGGCCGTCGACGCCCAGCAGTCGCATCGAGCGGATTGCGCGTCGCATGAGACGGCGGAGGATGTAACCGCGGCCGTCGTTGGAGGGCGTCACGCCGTCGGAGAGCAGCATGAGCGACGAGCGCACATGGTCGGCGACGACGCGGAAGCGCACGTCGTCTTCGTGGTTTGCGCCGTACGTGCGGCCCGACAGGGCGACGGCGCGGTCGAGGACGGGGCGGACCTGATCCGTCTCGTACATGTTGTCGACGCCCTGCTTGATGAAGGCCACGCGCTCCAGGCCCATGCCCGTGTCGATGTTCTTCGCCGGCAGCTCGCCCACGATGTCGAAGTCGTACTTCGAGCGCACATTGGTGATCTCGTACTGCATGAACACGAGGTTCCAGATCTCGACGTAGCGGTCGTCGTCGGTCGCGGGACCGCCGTCGATGCCGTACGCGGGGCCGCGGTCGAAGAAGATCTCCGAGCAGGGGCCGGCGGGGCCGGGCAGCCCCGTGCTCCAGTAGTTCGTGTCCTTGCCGAGCCGCTGGATGCGGTCCTCCGAGACGCCCGCGACGGACTGCCACAGGCCGTACGCCTCGTCGTCCTCCTCATAGACGGTGACCCACAGATCCGCGGGATCGAAGGCGAGGCCGCCCTCCTCCTCGGGTGAGGTCAGCAGCGTCCATGCGAAGCGGATCGCGCCTTCCTTGAAGTAGTCCCCGAACGACCAGTTGCCGAGCATCTGGAAGAAGGTGCCGTGGCGCGGCGTCTTGCCGACTTCTTCGATGTCGTTCGTGCGGATGCACTTCTGGTTGTCGGCCGCACGCGGGTACGGCGAGGGGACGTCGCCCGACAGGTACGGGATGAACGGGACCATGCCCGCGACGGTGAACAGCAGGGCCGGGTCGTCGGTGACGAGCGACGCCGAGGGGACGATGGTGTGCCCGTTCTTCTCGAAATAGTCGAGAAAGCGGCGGGCGATCTCCGCGGTCTTCATTGCGTGTGGATTCCTCGAGGGCGAGCGACGTCGACCCCGGCGCACGGGGTCACGGAGCGAGCGGGTTTCAGTCGGTGAGCTTCTGGGCGGCGGTCTTCGCGGCGTCGACGGCGTCGGATGCCGCATCCTGTGCGGAGTCGATGGCATCGGATGCCGCGTCCTGCACGGCGGCGAACGCGTCGCCGGCGGCATCCCGAGCCGTCTCGAAGGCGTCGCCGAAGCGGGCCTCCTGCTCGCGGTACGCGTCGCCGATGCGGTCGGTGAACTCGCTGATGCGCGCATCGAGCTCGGCGAGGAGCTCGTGGCCGCGCGGGTCCTTGTTCACGAGGTGTGCGACGACGAAACCGCCGATGACGCCGACCAGGAACCACAGGACGTTCTTCATGTCACCACTCCTCGGCCGCGGTCGCGGCATCCCCCCATCGTAGGCGGAAACGACGAAGGGCGCCGGGTTCTCCCGACGCCCTTCGTGCTCGCTCGATCAGCGGGCGGCGTAGTACTCGACGACGAGCTGGACCTCGCACACCACGGGGACCTCGGCGCGCTTCGGGCGACGCACGAGGCGCGCCTGCAGCTTGTCGAGCTCGACCTCGAGGTAGCCCGGAACGGGGGGCAGGACCTCGGCGTGACCGCCGAGCGCCGCCACCTGGAAGGGCTCGAGGCCCTCGCTCTTGGCCTTGACGTGGATGAGCTGGCCCGGCTTCACGCGGAACGACGGGCGGTCGACGAGCTGGCCGTCGACGAGGATGTGACGGTGCACGACGAGCTGGCGGGCCTGCGCGGTCGTGCGGGCGAAGCCGGCGCGGAGCACGAGGGCGTCCAGACGCATCTCGAGCTGCTCGACGAGGTTCTCACCCGTCAGGCCGTCCTTGCGGCGGGCCTCTTCGAACTGGATGCGCAGCTGCTTCTCGCGGATGCCGTACTGCTCGCGCAGACGCTGCTTCTCGCGGAGGCGGACGGCGTAGTCGCTGTCGGCCTTGCGCTTCGTGCGGCCGTGCTCGCCCGGAGCGTAGGGACGCTTCTCGAGGTAGCGGGCGGCCTTGGGGGTCAGTGCGACGCCGAGGGCGCGCGAGAGACGCACCTTGCGGCGGTCCTGGGACTTCGTTGCCACGAAGTGTTCCTTCCGATGACGCGGCCGTGTCGTTCACGGCTCGCGGACGTATCGCCTGTCTTCGCCCTGTCCGGGCTGCACGTCGGGGCATGCCGGAAGGTGGTACAGAAGAGAGGGGATGCCCGAAAACCCGGTTTCGAGCCGATCAAGTCTATCAGACCGGTCCCTGATCCCCTGATGAGGGGCGGGATGCCTCGCCCGGCCGGTCTCACTCGCCCGCGATGATGCGGCGGATCTTCTCGAGGCGGGCTTGCACGTCGCGTTCCTGGCCGTGACTGGTCGGCTCGTAGTAGCGGCGGCCCTTCAGCTCGTCGGGCAGGTACTGCTGCGCGACGACCCCGATCTCGGTGTCGTGCGGATACACGTATCCCTTGCCGTGGCCGAGCCGCTTGGCACCCGGATAGTGCGCGTCGCGCAGGTGCACCGGCACGCGGCCGAAGCCGCCGGCGCGCACGTCCTCGATCGCCTTGTTGATCGCCAGGTAGGCGGCGTTCGACTTCGCCGTCGTGGCGAGGTACGCCGTCGCCTCGGCGAGCGGGATGCGGCCCTCGGGCATGCCGATGAACTGCACGGCGTCGGCTGCCGCCACCGCGAGGGGCAGCGCCTGCGGGTCGGCGAGCCCGATGTCCTCGGACGCCGAGATGATGAGCCGGCGCGCGATGAAGCGCGGGTCCTCCCCCGCCTCGATCATGCGTGCGAGGTAGTGCATCGCGGCGTCGACGTCGGAGCCGCGGATCGACTTGATGAAGGCGCTGATGACGTCGTAGTGCTCGTCGCCCTGCCGGTCGTACCGCAGCAGCGCGCGGTCGACGGCCTGCGCCACGTCGTCGGCCGTGATCGAGATGACGTCGGCGGCATCGCTCGCCGCGATGGATGCCGCGGCCTCGAGCGCCGTCAGCGCGCGGCGTGCGTCGCCGGAAGCGAGTCGCACGAGAGCGTCACGGCCGTCGGGGAGGAGGGATGCCGCGCCCGCGAGCCCGCGGGGGTCTTCCAGGGCGCGGTCGACGAGCATCCCAAGGTCTTCGTCGGTGAGCGGCTTGAGGGTCAGCAGGAGCGAGCGCGACAGCAGCGGCGAGATGACGGAGAACGACGGGTTCTCGGTCGTCGCGGCGATCAGCACGACCCAGCCGTTCTCGACGCCCGGGAGCAGCGCGTCCTGCTGCGCCTTCGTGAAGCGATGGATCTCGTCGAGGAAGAGGATCGTGGACTGCCCGTAGAGGTCGCGCTGCGTGAGCGCCTCCTGCATGACCTCGCGGACGTCGCGCACCCCCGCAGTGATGGCGGACAGTTCGACGAAGCGCCTGCCCGACGAGCGCGCGATCGCCTGCGCCAGGGTCGTCTTGCCCGTGCCCGGCGGGCCCCACAGGATGACCGACGTCGCCGTGGCCGTGGCATCCGGATCGGCGAGCGCCACGAGGGGGGACCCGCGCCGCAGCAGGTGGGACTGCCCCGCGACCTCTTCCAGAGAGGTCGGCCGCATGCGCACGGCGAGGGGCGTCTGCCCCTGGAAGAGCGCGGCGGGCGAAGTCATCGTTCCAGGCTAGTCGGGGCCTGCGACGCGGGCGCCGCTGCGGTTTGTCGGGCTCGGGCGTGCCCCGTAGGATCATCCCGGCCCAGGACGTCGTCCGGCCAGACGAGGAGGCCCTGTGGCGACGGGTGGCAAGGACCGTGAGGCGCGCGAATCGCGCGAGCGGGCTCGCGTCTATCAGGCACGGCAGCAGCTGCACGAAGACCAGGCGCGTCGCCGGCGTCGCGACAATCTGCTGGCGGGCATCATCGGCGGCGTGCTGATCCTCGGCGTCATCGGCGCGCAGGCGGCGTACTTCCTGGTCGGTCCCGGCGCGCCCGAGCCCGTCCCGAGCGTCTCGCCGAGCGTCACACCGGCCCCGACCGACGCCCCGTCGCCGACGACCGACGAGACGCCCAGCCCGACGCCGAGCTCCTGACCCATCCCGCCGATCCGGGCCGACTCCCGGCCTGAGGGCTGCCCGTGCGCCGTACTAGGCTTGTGCGCGTCCATCCCCCGCAGGCGGCGTGTGCCGCATTGAGGTGCAATCGTGACTGCCGCAGCAGACCCCACTCCGCAGACCGCCGACGCCCAGCCCTGGGGCCGCGTCGATGACGACGGCACCGTCTCGGTGCGCGAAGGCGACGACTGGCGCGTCGTGGGCCAGTTCCCCGACGGTCCTCCCGAGGAGGCGCTCGCCTACTACGAGCGCAAGTACTCCGACCTCGCGAGCGAGGTGACCCTCCTCGAGGTGCGCCACCGCCGCGGCGGCGCCTCGGCTGCCGACCTGCGCTCGGCCGCCAAGGCCGTCTCGGCGAAGATCAACGGCGCCTCCGCCGTCGGCGACCTCGCTTCGCTCGACGCGCGCGTCGCGGCGCTCACCGAGACGCTGTCCGCCGAGACCGAGACCGAGGCCGCGGCTGCGCGCGAGGCCGTCGACGAGGCCGTCAAGGTGCGCACCGAGCTCGTGGAGAAGGCCGAGGCGCTCGCCGCGCGCGATCCTCGCACCGTGCAGTGGAAGCAGGCATCGGCCGAGCTCAGCACGCTGTTCAACGAATGGCAGTCGCAGCAGCAGAACGGCCCGCGCCTGCCCAAGTCGACGGCGCAGCAGCTCTGGAAGCGGTTCCGTGACGCCCGCGCCACGGTCGACAAGCACCGCCGCGAGTTCTACGCCGAGCTCGACGAGGCCCACAAGGAGGTGCGCGACCGCAAGACGCGCCTCGTGGAGAAGGCCGAGGCCCTGGCTCCGAAGGGCGAGGAGGGCATCGCGGCGTACCGCGAGCTCCTCGACCAGTGGAAGACCGCCGGCCGTGCCGGCAAGAAGGCCGACGACGCGCTGTGGGCGCGATTCAAGGCCGCCGGCGATGCCCTGTACGGCGCGCGCAGCGAACGCGAGACCGCCGACGCCGAGGCGTCGCGCGAGAAGATCGCCGCCAAGCGGGAGCTCCTCGAAGAGGCGAAGGCCGTGCCCGACGAGCGCGACCTCGCCAAGGCGCGCGCGCTGCTGACCGGCATCCAGCGCCGCTGGGACGAGGTCGGGCGCATCTTCCCGCGCGAGGCCGAGCGCGGCCTCGACGACGATCTCCGCAAGATCGAGCAGTCGCTGCGCACGCGCGAGGACGCCGACTGGAAGCGCAACGACCCCGAGCAGAAGGCGCGCGCCAACGACATGACGCGCCAGCTCACCGAGGCGATCGAGAAGCTCGAGGACGAACTGGCCGCGGCGGAGAAGTCGGGCGACAAGGCCTCGATCGCAAAGGCGTCCGAGGCGCTCGAGGCGCGCAGGGGATGGCTGCGGGCGCTCGGAGGCTGAGGCCGTTCCGCCGCGCCTCGGACGTGCGGTCCTGTTCAGCCTGACGTCGCCGTCGGTTCTCCACAGCGACACCGGATGCGCGATCGCGCGTGGGCGAGGTGGGGCACACTGCCCTCATGACGTCCCCGTTCCTGTATTTCCCCGGTGACCGCCTCTCCCCCGCCGAGCTGTCGGCGGCGCGGCTCGACGGCGACGTGGTGGAGCTCGGCGAGGCGTACATCCCCGCCGACGCCGTCGAGACGAGGGGTCTGCGAGCGGGGTCGCTGCGCGGCATCCTGGGCGACCATCTGGCCGCGACGCATCTGAGCGCCGCGTGGGTGCACGGCGGACTCGAGGAGCCGCCGACCCGCCACACCGTGCAGCGCGCCGTGCCGTGGCGACTGCATCAGGTGATCGGGCGCCGCGTCGTGTATCGCGACCCGAGCATCCCGCCGGAGGACCTGCTGCCCATCGGCGGCGTCCTGGTCACCTCGCCGCGCCGCACGCTCGCCGACCTCGCGCGGGTGCCCGACGACGACTACGCCGACGCGGCGCGCAGGCTCGCCGACGTCGTGCCCGGACTCGCTCTGGACGCCGTCGGGTGGTTCGAGGAGCGCGGCCCCGTTCCGCACAAGCGGTCGGCCGTCGCGTTCCTGCGCGGCCTCGCCGCACGCGAACCCGTCGCGCCGGTCAGGACGACGTGACGCGGTAGACGTCGTAGACGGCGTCGATGCGCCGCACGGCGTTGAGCACGCGGTCCAGATGCACGGTATCGCCCATCTCGAAGACGTAGCGGCTGAGCGCGAGGCGCTCGTTGGTGGTCTGCACGGACGCCGACAGGATGTTGACGTGGTGCTCGCTGAGCACGCGCGTGATGTCGCTGAGCAGGCCCGAGCGATCGAGCGCCTCGACCTGGATCTGCACGAGGAAGACGCTCTTGGTCGTCGGCGCCCACTCGACCTCGATCATCCTTTCGGGATCGGACATCAGCGAGTTCACATTGGTGCAGTCGGCGCGGTGCACCGATACGCCGCTTCCGCGCGTCACGAAGCCGACGATCTGGTCGCCGGGCACGGGCGTGCAGCATTTCGCGAGCTTGACGAGGATGTCGGGGGCTCCGCGCACGAGCACGCCCGAGTCGCCGTTGCGCGGCGCGCGCGACCGCCCCACGTGCGGCAGGTCGATGGGCCCCGTCGACGTGTCGTTGGCCGCGACGAGCGCCGTGACCTTCTCGATGACCGATTGCGTCGAGACGTGGCCCTCGCCGACGGCGGCGTAAAGGGCTGAGACGTCTTCGTACCGCAGCTGCGAGGCGACCTCGGCGAACGAGTCCTGGCTCATGAGGCGCTGCAGCGGGAGGTTCTGGCGGCGCATCGCCCGGGCGATGGCCTCCTTGCCCTGCTCGATCGCCTCTTCCCGGCGCTCCTTCGTGAACCAGCCGCGGATCTTGCTGCGGGCGCGGGTGCTCTTGACGAAGCCCAGCCAGTCCTGGCTGGGGCCGGCATCCGGATTCTTCGACGTGAAGACCTCGACCACGTCGCCGCTCTTGAGCTCCGACTCCAGCGGCACGAGACGGCCGTTGACCTTCGCGCCCATCGTGCGGTGCCCGACCTCGGTATGCACGGCGTACGCGAAGTCGACCGGGGTCGCGCCGGCGGGAAGCCCGATGACGCGTCCCTTGGGCGTGAAGACGTAGACCTCCTTCGCGCCGATCTCGAAGCGGAGCGAGTCGAGGAACTCGCCGGGGTCGGCCGTCTCGGCCTGCCAGTCGGAGATGTGCGCGAGCCACGCCATGTCGGCGTCGACCGACTTCGCATCGGGCTTGCCGCCCGCCATCTGCTCCTTGTACTTCCAGTGCGCCGCGACGCCGTACTCGGCCTGCTGATGCATCTCGTTCGTGCGGATCTGGATCTCGACCGTGCGCCCGCCCGGGCCGATCACCGTCGTGTGCAGCGACTGATAGAGGTTGAACTTCGGCGTCGCGATGTAGTCCTTGAAACGGCCCGGCAGCGGCGTCCAGCGCGCGTGGATGGCGCCGAGGACCGCGTAGCAGTCGCGCACGCTGCCGACGATGACGCGGATGCCGATGAGGTCGTAGATGTCGTCGAACTCGCGACCGCGCACGACCATCTTCTGGTACACGGAATAGAGCTGCTTGGGCCGGCCCATGACGCGGCCGCGGATGCGCAGCTCGCGCAGATCATCGTCGACGGCGTTGATGACGTTGTGCACGTACTGCTCGCGCTGCGGCGTGCGCTGCCGCACGAGGCTCTCGATCTCGGCGTACAGCTTGGGGTGCAGCGCCGCGAAGGACAGGTCTTCGAGCTCGGCCTTGATCGTCTGGATGCCGAGCCGGTGCGCGAGCGGCGCATAGATCTCGAGCGTCTCGGTGGCCTTGCGGTGCGCCTTCTCGGGCGGCACGAAGCCCCAGGTGCGGGCGTTGTGGAGCCGGTCGGCCAGTTTGATGAGCAGCACGCGGATGTCTTTCGACATCGCGACGATCATCTTGCGGACCGTCTCGGCCTGGGCGCTCTCGCCGTACTTGACCTTGTCCAGCTTCGTGACGCCGTCGACGAGCATCGCGACCTCGTCGCCGAAGTCGGCGGTCAGCTGGTCGAGCGAGTAGTCGGTGTCCTCGACGGTGTCGTGCAGGAGTGCCGCCGCGATCGCGCGCGGACCGAGGCCGAGGTCGGCGAGGATCTGGGCGACCGCGAGCGGGTGCGTGATGTACGGCTCACCGCTCTGCCGCGTCTGCCCGGAATGGGCCTGCTCGGCGACGGTGTAGGCGCGCTCGACGATCGAGAGGTCGCCTTTGGGATGGTGCGTGCGCACCGTCCGCAGGAGCTGCTCGACGTCGTCGCGCCGGGCCGACCGGGAGAAGATCCTCGGTACGAGCCGGCGCAACGACGACGTCTGCGACGCTCCAGCGGACGCGGGGACGGTCTCGGTCATGCCGGTCGTCTCCCCTCCGCTGGATCCGTCAATCCTACGCCCGCGGGTATCCTCGCCGATCAGGCCGGGACGCCGGCCCGCTCCCGCGCGTGCAGCACCTTCTGGTCGCGCGAGGCGATCCCGGGCTCGTTCTCGCGCAGGAGCGAGTACAGCGGCGCCGCGACGAAGATCGTCGAGTACGCGGCCACGATCGTTCCCACGAAGATCGACAGCGAGATGTCGGTGAGCGTCTGCGCACCGAGCCACAGGGCGCCGATGAACAGGATCGCGCCGGTGGGCAGGATCGCGACGACCGTCGTGTTGATCGAGCGCACGAGCGTCTGGTTGACCGCGAGGTTGACCGACTCGCCGAACGTCCGGCCCGACACCTCTCCGTCCTCGCTCGTGTTCTCCCTGATCTTGTCGAACACGACGGTCGTGTCGTACAGGGCGTACGACAGGATCGTGAGGAAGCCGATGATGGCGGCGGGCGAGATCTCGAAGCCGAACAGCGCGTACACGCCGATCGTGATGACGAGCACGTCGATCAGGCCGATGATGGCGGCGGCCGACATCTTCCACGTGCGGAAGTAGAGGCCCAGGATGACGAAGGTCAGCGCGAGGAAGATCACGAGACCCCACAGCGACTGGCGCGTCACGTCGGCGCCCCAGCTCGGGCCGATGAACGAGGTCGTGACCTCGCTCTCGTCGACCTTGTAGGCGTCGGCGAGAGCCGTCGTGACCTGGCGCGTCTCGGCGGCCGTCATCTGGTTGGTCTGGACGCGGATCGTGTCCTCGCCGATCGTGGTGACCTTGGTCGTGGCATCCGGGACGACCGAGTGCACGGCCTCCGTCGCGATGTCCTGGTCCGTCGTCGCCACGCCCGAGACGGTGAACTGCGAGCCGCCCGTGAACTCGATCGAGAACTGGATGGGGCGGAACAGCGGCACGAGCACCGAGCCGAGCACGAGCGCCGCGGCGATGATGAACCACAGACGCCGGCGGCCGACGAACGGGAACGAGGTCTTGCCGGTGTAGAGGTCGTTGCCGAGCTGATTCATGGAGCGCATCAGTCGTCTCCCTCCTTGCCGGTCGTGCTCGGTTTGTCCTTCACGGCGGTCGCCGTCTTGGCGGAATCGGACGCCGACAGCTCGGCCTGCTTGCGCTCGGCGATCGTCTGGCGTCGCTCGGCCTCGCCGCGCGAGCGCCCCGTGCGGCGGTTCGCCGCCGTGGCGGGGCCCGTCGTGACGGGCGCGCGGAACTGCGCGCGTCCGCGGTAGACGGCGCCGAGCGCCTCGGGGTCCATGCCGGACAGGCGGTGCCCCGACCCGAAGAACTTCGTGCGGGCGAGCAGCTGCATCACGGGGTGCGTGAAGAGGATGAAGATCAGGACGTCGATCGCGGTGGTCAGACCCAGCGTGAACGCGAAGCCCTTCACCGTCGCGTCGGCGAGGATGTAGAGCACGACGGCCGCGAGGATGTTGATCGACTTCGAGATGTAGATCGTGCGCTTGGCGCGGCCCCAGCCGTCTTCCACGGCGCCCGTGATCGACTTGCCGTCGCGCAGCTCGTCTCGGATGCGCTCGAAGTACACGATGAACGAGTCGGCGGTGAAGCCGATCGACACGATGAGGCCCGCGACGCCGGCGAGCGACAGGCGGAAGCCCATGCGCCACGCCAGGATGCACAGCGCGAGGTAGGTGATGACGCCCATCACGATGAGCGACGCGATGATCACGAAGCCGAGCGCGCGATAGACGATGAGCGAGTAGACGGCGACGAGCGCGAGACCGATGAGGCCCGCGATGAGACCGATCGCGAGCTGCTGCGAGCCGAGCGTCGCCGAGATCGTGTCGGAGCTGACCACCTCGAAGCTCAGCGGCAGGGCGCCGTACTTGAGCTGGTCGGCGAGGGTCTTGGCCGACTCCTGCGTGAAGCTGCCCGTGATGCTCGGCTTGCCGTCGAGGATGACGCCCTGCATGGCGGGTGCGGAGAGCACGTTGCCGTCGAGCACGAACGCGAACTGGTTCAGGGGCGACTGGGCGCCGTAGAGGCGCTGGCTGATCTCGCCGAACGTCTCGGTGCCCTTGCTGTCGAACGCGAGGTTGACGGCCCACACGCCGTTGTTCTGCTGCAGGCCATACGTCGCGTCGGAGATCGACGACCCGTCGAGCTCGACCGGGCCGAGGATGTACTTCACGGTGCCGGTGACGTCGCACGTGATGAGCGGCTCATCGGTCGGCTCGGCCGCAGGGTTGTTCGCCTTGTCGTTGCAGTCGTACGCCAGGAACTCGGCCTGCAGGGCAGGCGTGATCCACGCCGTGTCGCTCGCGTTGGTCGGCGACGCCGTCGGGGTCGCGACGAGCGACGGGTCGGGCGTCGGGTAGGGCGTCGTCTTGCCGTCGTCGCCCACGAACGTGTTCGCCGGCGCGCCGGCGTACAGCACGGGCCGCAGCTGGAGCTGCGCGGAGGCCTCGATGCGCTGGCGCGTCTGGTCGTCGGCCTCGCCCGGGATCTGGACGACGATGTTCTTGCCGCCCTCGGTCGTGACCTCGGCCTCGCCGACGCCGGAGGCGTCGACGCGCTGGCGGATGATCGTGACCGCCTGGTTCATCTGGTCCTGGGACGGGTCGGCGCCGTCGGTGGTCTGGGCCTCCAGGATGATCTGGGTGCCGCCCTGGAGGTCGAGCGCGAGCTCGGGCGTCCAGGAGCTCTCCTTGAAGACATAGACGCCGAGGGCGTTGATGCCGAAGAGGATGGCGATGATGACGCCGAGGCCGATCAGTGCGCGCCAGGCATGCCGCACGGGGGTGGATGTCGCCACGAGGGGGTCAGCTTTCTGAAGTGCCCGGGAAGGGCGAAGGGATCAGGCCTTGGGCTTGGAGTCCGTGTCGTCGTCGTCGATGGCGTCGGTGTTCTCGACGGCCTCCGCCTCGGACTCGACGTACTCGTCGCCGGTCACGGCGCCCGCGACGGGGTCGACGACGCGGAGGATGGCCTGGCTGTGCACCTTGATGTCGACGCCGGGGGCGATCTCCACGACGGCGGGACGGTCGAGGTTGTCGGGGTCGTACTCGACGATCGTGCCGTACAGGCCGCCCTGCAGGAGCACCTCGGCGCCCGGCACGGTCTGGCGGGCCTTCGCCTCCTGCTCGGCCTTCTGCTTCGCCATCCGGCGGCGCGAGCTCCAGAACATGAAGACCAGCAGCGCGACCAGCAGGATGATCAGGCCGTAGTTGGCGAAGAACGAAGCGAAGTCCATGGAGGTAGGGGGACCTTTCAGGTCAGGCGCGCGCCGTGGCGGCGCTGCCTAGGAGAAGGAGGATCGGCGAAAGCCTCCAAGGATTATAAGTCATCGAATCTCAGCGCCGAGTCGGCGTGGGCGACCCCCAGATGCTCATACGCCGAGGGCATCGCGATGCGTCCGCGCGGAGTGCGGCCCAGGAACCCGATGCGCACGAGATAAGGCTCGACGACGGACTCGATCGTCTCGGCCTCTTCACCCACCGTCACCGCGAGCGTGCTGAGCCCCACGGGTCCGCCGCGGAAGCGTCGCACGATGGCGTCGAGCACCGCACGGTCGAGCCGGTCGAGGCCGATCGCGTCGACGTCGTACAGATCGAGCGCGGCGTCGACGATCCGGGCGTCGGCTCCCCCGCCGTCGCCGTGCACGACGAGGTAGTCGCGCACGCGCCGCAGCAGGCGGTTGGCGATGCGCGGCGTGCCGCGCGAGCGGCGTGCGATCTCGGCACGCGGCTCGGGAGGCACCGTGACCCCGAGCATGAGCGCGGAGCGCTCGACGACGCGTTCGAGCTCCTCGGGCTCGTAGTACTCGAGGTGCGCAGTGAAGCCGAACCGGTCGCGCAGGGGGTTGGGCAGGAGCCCCGAGCGCGTCGTGGCGCCCACGAGGGTGAACGGAGCGAGGTCGAGCGGGATGCTCGTGGCGCCCGCGCCCTTGCCGACCATGATGTCGATGCGGAAGTCCTCCATCGCGAGGTACAGCATCTCCTCGGCCGAGCGCGCCATGCGATGGATCTCGTCGATGAAGAGCACCTCTCCGGGCGTGAGGCTCGACAGGAGGGCCGCGAGGTCGCCCGCGTGCTGGATGGCGGGCCCGCTCGACAGCCGCAGCGGCCGGCCGCTCTCGTGCGCGACGATCATCGCGAGCGTCGTCTTGCCCAGGCCCGGAGGGCCGGACAGCAGGATGTGGTCGGGCGGGCGCTGCTGGATGCGTGCGGCGTCGAGCAGCAGCTGCAGCTGCCCGCGCACCTTCTGCTGGCCGACGAACTCGGCGAGCGACGTCGGGCGCAGGGCGCCCTCGATCGCGAGCTCTGTCTCGTCGACCGGATCGCCGACGTCTCTCAGGTCATCCACCCGCAGGCTCCTTGCGTGCAGGTCCCAGCGCCGCAAGGGTCAGTCGCAGCAGTGCCTGCACGGAGGCGCGGTCGATCGCGGAGGCGTCGTCGGCGACGGATGTCACCGCCTCGGCGGCGGTGCGCTCCGACCAGCCGAGGCCGACCAGGGCCTGGGTCACCTGCGCGACGACGGCGGTGGCGGCATCCGTCCGCGGCGGCTGCGCCTGGTGCACGGGAGCGAGCTTGCCCGCGAGCTGCACGACGATGAGCTTGGCCGTCTTGGGGCCGATCCCCGACACGCGCCGGAACGGGGCGTCGTCGTCGGCCGCGACGGCGTCGGCGATCTGGGCGACGGTGAGTGTCGAGAGCACCCCGAGCGCCGACTTGGGGCCGACGCCGGTCACTCCGAGCAGGAGCGTGAAGACCGCGAGCTCCTCGCGCGACCCGAAGCCGAAGAGCGACAGGGCGTCTTCGCGCACGATGAGGGTCGTGTGCAGGTGCAGCTCGTCGCCGAGGTGCGCCGTGTGGACGACCTGCGGAGGCACCGCGACGGCGAGGCCGACGCCTCCGACTTCGACGACGACGGAGTCGGCGTCGGCATGAACGACGCGCCCGCGGACGGAGGAGATCATGGTTCGAGCCTAGGCAGGGGTTCGGACTTTTGTTCGACCGACACGCGTCGGGCTCAGCGCCGGGCGAGGCGCTCGGCGTCGGCCCACGCGCGCTGCGCCGGGGTGAGCGCCCCGCGCCCGCGCACGCTGGGCGCGGCCGGACCGCCCGATCGCCACGCGTGGCAGAGGGCCAGCGCGAGCGCGTCGGCGGCGTCGGCGGGCTTGGGCAGCTCGTCGAGGCGGAGCACGCGGGCGACCATCGTCTGCACTTGACGCTTGTCGGCGTTGCCGTAGCCCGTGATGGCGGCCTTCACCTCCGACGGCGTGTGCGTCTCGGCCGGAAGGCCGCGCTCGGCGGCCAGGAGCAGCGCGACGCCGCTCGCCTGGGCCGTGCCCATGACGGTGCTGCGGTTCTGCTGCGCGAAGACGCGCTCGACCGCCACGACGTCAGGCCTGTGCTCCTCGAGGACGGCGCGCAGCCCCGCCGCGATCGCCGCGAGACGCCGTTCGATGGGCAGCTCGGGGTCGGACCGGACGACCCCGACGTGCACGAGGGTCGCCGAGCGGTCGCGGGCGACGTCGACGACACCGACTCCGCACCGCGTCAGTCCGGGGTCCACCCCGAGGACGCGGACGGATGCCTGAGCGCGGGTCACTCCCCCACGCTAGGCGTGGTCGGTGGGGCTCACGCTCAGGCGCGCCCTGCTCGCGCGCGCCCGATCGGCTCGTGGCGTCGGGTCAGTCCTCTTCTTCTTCGAGCTCGGCCTGGACGTCGGCGGTGAGGTCGAAGTTGGCGTAGACGTTCTGCACGTCGTCGCTGTCCTCGAGGGCGTCGATGAGGCGGAAGACCTTGCGCGCCGTGTCGGCGTCGATCTCGACCTTGAGGTTGGGCACGAACTCGACGTCGGCCGACTCGTAGTCGATGCCGGCGTCCTGCAGGGCCGAGCGGACCGTCACGAGGTCGGACGCCTCGGTGATGACCTCGAAGCCCTGCGCGTGCGGCTCGACCTCTTCGGCACCGGCCTCGAGCACGGCGAGCATGACGTCGTCCTCGTTCGTGCCCTCGCCGGCGACGACGATGACGCCCTTGCGCGTGAAGTTGTACGCGACGCTGCCCGGGTCGGCGAGGGTGCCGCCGTTGCGGGTCAGCGCGGTGCGCACCTCGGCGGCGGCGCGGTTCTTGTTGTCGGTGAGGCACTCGATCATGAGCGCGACGCCGTTGGGACCGTAGCCCTCGTACGTGATCGACGCGTACTCGACCGACTCGCCGCCGATGCCGGCGCCGCGCTTGATCGCGCGGTCGATGTTGTCCTTCGGGACCGACGTCTTCTTCGCCTTAAGAACGGCGTCGAACAGGGTCGGGTTGCCCTGAAGGTCGGGGCCGCCGAGCTTGGCGGCTACTTCGATGTTCTTGATGAGCTTGGCCCACGACTTGGCACGGCGCGCGTCGATGACGGCCTTCTTGTGCTTGGTGGTCGCCCATTTGGAGTGCCCGGACATGGATTCCAGTCTAGAGGGCGGTGCCGTGCCCCTCGCCCGGGCTCACTCGTCGGGCATGGCGCGCCGGTCGCCGACGGGGGCCGACGCGTGCGGGAATGCGAGCGAGTCCGCGGCCACCCACCACTCCATGACGTCGTAGGCCAGCCGTCCGGCGATCACCGACGGGTCCTCATCGGACAGCCGCGCCGCCTCGGCGGGGTCGCACGCGAACACCGACATGCCGCGGTACGCCTCGTCGCTCTGCCGGTCGAACGGCCCGTTGGCGACGAGCACGCCGCGACGGCGCAGCTCCGCGCGGTAGGAGAGATGCCGCGCCTGGAGGGCGTCGAGGTCGGCCTCGGGCAGCTCGGGCGCATCCGCCGGCCGACGGAGGATGACGACGGTGTAGACGTCGAAGGCGTCGGGGATGTCGGGGTTGTGCGCCATCGCACGATCCTAGGCGGGCGGGCGCCTCGTCACAGCGCGAGCTTGCACAGCGTGCGGAGATTGCGGTTGGTCGTGCGCGGCTTGAACGCCTTCTTCGCCAGGACCTTCGCGAACGCGGTGTCGGTCGTCGTGCCCTTCGCGGGGTTCCAGTACACGACTCCCGGGCCGGCGGCGACAGGGTCGACGGCGGGATCGAGGGATGCCGCGGCATCCGTCAGCTCGTCACGCGTGGCGTCGTCGACGCAGAAGATCACCCACGGCTGGCGGGCATCGTCGGCGTCGTCGAAGGGGAAGGCGTCGATCGCCGCGGCCAGTTCCTCCTGCGTCACGAGGAGGATCCAGGCGTCGTAGCCGAAGCGGTCCCCGAGGGCCTGCTCGATGGTCGCCTTGAGGTCGTCCCGACGCGCGGCGCCCGTCTCGAAGACGACGTTGCCGCTCGCGAGCACGGTGCGCACCCCGTCGAAGCCCAGCTCTCGGAAGACGTCGGCGAGCTCCGCGCTGCGGATCGTGATGCCGCCGACATTCACTCCGCGCAGGAGCGCGACCCACGCGGTCACAGTGCGAACTCGAACCCGAACCGCGACGAGAGGAGCGCCACGAGGTCGCGGGGCATCTTGGTGAGGTAGGCGGGCGCCGGCACGAGGGTGTCGGGGCCGCCGATGAACGGGAAGTACACAGGACCGTCGGTGAGCCCCTCGATCGCGTCGCGCACCGACACGATGTCGGAGCCGATGCGCCGCAGCGCCGTCAGGCTGATGGGCGACGCGAGGCGGAGGGTATCGCTGACGGGCATGCGCCAGTGCGGCAGCGAGTCGCCGTGCCGCATCCGCTCGTCGGTGCCGAGGGGGCCGAGGATGCGACCCCACGCGCCGATGCCGGGCGTGGCGAGCGTGCGGTCCCAGACGAAGATCGTGTCGCCGGGCTGCGTGTGGCCGACGAGCTCGTGCGACCACTCGAAGCGGCGGTCGTCGGCCGAGACCGGCGCGCTCAGGGCTTCGCCGACGACTCCGCGCGACGGCGCGATCATCCAGTACCGCTCTTCAGGATGATCGCGCCACCAGTCGTTGATCCCCATGCGTGAACCCTAACCGGCCGCGGGTGCGGTTCTCACGCCGCGGCGCGCACGCGGTCGAGGAATCGCTCGTGGAAGCGGACTTCGCCCGAGACCTCCGGGTGGAACGCCGTGGCGAGCAGCGATCCCTGCTCGACGGCGACGACCCCTCCGTCGGGAAGCGCCGCGAGCACCGTGGCGCGCTCCCCCACCTCGGTGACCAGAGGCGCCCGGATGAAGGTCGCGTGCACGGGCCCGCCGTCGAACCCGTCGACGGCGAGGTCTGTCTCGAACGAGTCGACCTGGCTGCCGAAGGCGTTGCGTGCGACCACGATGTCGAGGCCGCCGAACGTCTCCTGTCCGTCGATCGCACCCGTGATGCGGTCGGCGAGCATGATCATCCCGGCGCAGGTGCCGTAGACCGGCATCCCCGCCGCGATCGCGTCGCGGACGGGACCCTGCATGTCGAAGGCGCGAGCGAGCTTGTCGATGACACTCGACTCGCCGCCCGGGATCACCAGTCCGTCGACCGCGGCGAGCTCGGTCGGGCGGCGCACGAGCGACACCTCGGCACCCAGGGCGCGCAGCACCTGCGCGTGCTCGCGCACGTCTCCCTGGAGGGCGAGGATGCCGACGTGCGGTGTGCGACTACCAGCCACGCTCGGCGAGGCGGTGCGGTGCGGCCAGGTCGGAGACGTTGATGCCGACCATGGCCTCACCGAGGCCGCGGGAGACGTCGGCGATGACCTTGGCGTCGTCGTAGAACGTCGTCGCCTTGACGATGGCCGCCGCGCGCTGTGCGGGGTTGCCCGACTTGAAGATGCCCGAGCCGACGAAGACGCCGTCGGCGCCCATCTGCATCATCATGGCCGCGTCGGCGGGCGTCGCGACGCCGCCCGCGACGAAGAGCACGACGGGCAGCTTGCCGGTCTCGGCGACCTCGGCGACGAGCTCGTAGGGCGCCTGGAGCTCCTTCGCCGCGACGTACAGCTCGTCCTTCGTGAGGGACTTGAGGACGTTGATCTCGCCGGTGATCTTGCGGATGTGCTTGGTCGCCTCCGAGACGTCGCCCGTGCCGGCCTCGCCCTTCGAGCGGATCATCGCGGCGCCCTCGTTGATGCGGCGAAGCGCTTCGCCGAGGTTCGTCGCACCGCAGACGAAGGGAACCGTGAAGCCCCACTTGTCGATGTGGTTCACGTAATCCGCCGGAGACAGGACCTCTGACTCGTCGATGTAGTCGACGCCGAGCTCCTGGAGCACCTGCGCCTCGACGAAGTGGCCGATGCGCGCCTTCGCCATGACCGGGATCGACACGGCCGAGATGATGCCGTCGATCATGTCGGGGTCGCTCATGCGCGACACGCCGCCCTGCGCGCGGATGTCGGCGGGCACGCGCTCGAGCGCCATGACGGCGACGGCGCCGGCATCCTCGGCGATCTTCGCCTGGTCGGGCGTGACGACGTCCATGATGACGCCGCCCTTCAGCATCTCTGCGAGACCGCGCTTGACGCGCGAGGAACCGGTGGTGGGGGCAGACATGGATAGACTCCTCGGTATTGGCCTAGGCCAAAACATAGCACGACCCAGCTCGAACATTTCACGGCTCGGAGGGGGCTCGATGGACGACGAGATCGTCGGCGGCACGGCGACCGAGATCGCCGAGAGCGTGCGGCGGCTGCTCGATCGCGGCGCGCTGTCTCCCGGTGACGCGCTGCCGCCGGTGCGGGCGCTCGCCGACCGGCTGCACGTCAACCGCAACACCGTCGTCGCCGCCTACGGTCAGCTGACGCGGGCCGGGGTCGTCGTGACCCGCGGGCGCGGCGGCACCCGCATCGCCGACCGCGCCCCGGTCGCGCAGGAGGGCTACGCGAGCGACAGCGTGCTGCGCGACGTGGGGACGGGGAATCCCGATCCCGATCTCATCCCCGATCCGTCGGCCGCGCTCGCGCGGGTCGCCGGGAGGCCCGTGCTCTACGGAGAGCCGGTCATCGACCCCGACCTCGCCGAGTGGGCGAACGGCTGGATGCGGGATGCCGTCGATGCGGCGCTCCCGTTCGGTCTGACCATCACGAGCGGCGCGTCGGATGCCATCGAGCGGCTGCTCGCGCAGGCCCTCACACGCGATGACGCCGTGGGCCTGGAAGACCCCTGCTTCCTCGCGAGCATCCACACGGTGCGTCTCGGCGGCTACCGTCCCGTCGCGATCCCCGTCGACGACGAGGGGATGACGGTCCCGGGCCTGCGCGCCGCGCTCGCCGACGGCGTGCGGGCGGTCGTGTGCACGCCGCGCGCACAGAACCCCACGGGTGCGAGCCTCTCGGCACGGCGCGCCGCCGACCTCCGCGCCGTGCTCGCCGATCACCCGTACGTCCTCGTGATCGAGGACGACCACTTCGCGATGCTCTCGACACGGCCCCACCACTCGCTCATCGGACCGGGCCATCGCCGCTGGGCGCTCGTGCGCTCGGTGTCGAAGTCGCTCGGACCCGACATGTGCCTGGCCGTCACGGCATCCGATCCCCGGACGGCCGAGCGGCTCGCGATGCGCCTGACCCCCGGCACGACCTGGGTGAGCCACCTGCTGCAGCGCCTCACGCACGCCCTCGTCACCGACGAGGACGTGCTGACCGGGATCGCGGAGGCAGGTGCGCACTACGCCGACCGCAACGCCGAGTTCGCCCGGCGCCTGACGTTCCACGGCGTGCCGGCGGTCGCGGGCGACGGCCTCAACCTCTGGGTGCGCGTGCCCGTGCCTGCCCGCGGGGTGACCGAGCGGCTCATGCGGCGAGGGTGGCTCGCCCGCCCCGGCGACGAATTCGTGCTCTCCGACGACGACGCGTCGTGGCATCTGCGCCTGACCGTGCACGACCTCGACGACGAGGACGCCGAGCAGCTGGCAGCCGACCTCGCCGCCGCCGTGCGCGCCGGGGACGCCCTGCGCAAGGTGGGATGATCGACCGGTGAAGATCCTGTCGATCCAGTCCGCCGTCGCCTACGGTCACGTCGGGAACTCCGCCGCCGTGTTCCCGCTGCAGCGGATCGGCGTCGAGGTCCTGCCCGTGTACACGGTCAACTTCTCGAACCACACGGGCTACGGCGCGTGGCGCGGGCCCCTCATCGCGCCTGCGGATGTGGCGGAGGTCATCACGGGCATCGAGGAGCGCGGCGCGTTCCCCGAGGTCGACGTCGTGCTGTCCGGCTATCAGGGCAGCGAGGGCATCGGAGACGTCATCCTGGATGCCGTCGCCCGCGTCAAGGCGGCGAACCCCTCCGCGATCTATTCGTGCGACCCCGTCATGGGCAATGCGAAATCGGGATGCTTCGTCGCCCCCGCCATCCCGATCCTGCTGCGCGAGCGCGTCGTGCCGCACGCCGACATCATCACGCCGAACCAGTTCGAGCTCGGCTTCCTGACCGGCACAGAGCCCGCCGACCTCGCCTCGACGCTGGAATCGGCCGACCGGGCCCGCGAGATGGGTCCGCGCACGGTGCTCGTCACGAGCGTCGAGCGGCCCGACCGTCCGGAGGGCACGATCGAGATGCTCGCCGTCACGGACGACGGCGCGTGGATCGTGCAGACGCCGCAGATCCCGATGAAGGCGAATGGGTCGGGCGATGTCACGGCGGCGCTCTTCACGGCGCACTACCAGGCGACGGGCGACGCCGCGCTCGCCCTCGCCCGCACGACGTCGAGCGTCTTCGACCTCCTCCAGAACACGTTCGACTCGGGGCAGCGCGAGCTGCAGCTCGTCGAATCGCAGGAGGCCTACGCCCACCCCCGCCTGCAGTTCGAGGCGCGTCAGGTGCGCTGACTCCCCCGCGGGTCGGGCGCGTCAGGCGTCCCAGGCGTCGGCGACGGCCTGGCGCACGTCGCCGAGCAGCTGCGGCAGGGCCTTGGTCTTGGCGATGATCGGGAAGAAGTTCGCGTCGGTCGCCCACCGCGGCACGACGTGCTGGTGCAGGTGCGCATCGACGCCGGCGCCGGCGACGCTCCCCTGGTTCATGCCGATGTTGAAGCCGTCGCACCTCGACACGGCCCGGAGCACCTGCATCGCCTGCTGCGTGAGGGCGCCGATCTCGGCGACCTCCTCGGCGGTCGCCTCGTCGTACGTCGAGATGTGACGGTACGGGCACACCAGCAGGTGCCCCGAGTTGTACGGGAACAGGTTCAGCAGCACGTACGACGTGACGCCGCGGTGCACGATGAGCCCGTCGACGTCGGACATGTCCGGCGCGGCGCAGAACGGGCACGTCTCGCGCAGCGGCTCGGGCCCCGCCTGGATGTACGCCATCCGATGCGGCGTCCACAGCCGCTGGAACTCGTCGGGGACGCCGGGGAGCGTGCTCGCCTTGACGAGCCCCGCGTCCCCCGCGTCGTCCGTCACGCCAGGTCCTCCGCGGTGTTGACGAGCGTCTTCGCCTGGATCGCGCCCTTCACGAGCGCGATCGCCTCGTCGACGGGGATGCCGTTGCGCTGCGAGCCGTCGCGGAACCGGAACGAGACGGTGCCCGCCGAACGGTCCTGATCGCCGGCGATCAGCAGCAGCGGCACCTTGTGGGTCGTGTGCGTGCGGATCTTCTTCTGCATGCGGTCGTCGCTGCGGTCGAGCTCGGCGCGCACGTCCTCCGCGCGCAGGCGCTCGACGATCCCGCCGAGATAGTCGGCGTACTCGTCGGCGACCGGGATGCCCACCACCTGCACGGGCGAGAGCCACACGGGGAAGGCGCCCGCGTAGTGCTCGAGCAGGATCGCGAAGAACCGCTCGATCGACCCGAACAGGGCCCGGTGGATCATGATCGGCCGCTTCTTCTGGCCGTCACGGTCGGTGAACTCGAGCTCGAAGCGCTCGGGCAGGTTCACATCGACCTGGACTGTCGACAGCTGCCAGGTGCGCCCGATGGCGTCCTTCGTCTTGAGATCGATCTTGGGGCCGTAGAAGGCCGCCTCACCGGGCACCTCGGTCACCTTCAGGCCACTCGCGACCGCGACGTTGCGCAGGGCGTCGGTCGAGTAGTCCCAGAACTCGTCCGAGCCGATCCACTTGTCCTTCTCGTCGTCGCGCATCGACAGCTCGAGCTCGAAGTCCTCGAGACCGAAGTCGCGCAGCATGGAGATGACGAACTCCAGGACTCGAGTGGTCTCCTCCTCGAGCTGATCCGGAGTGACGAACAGGTGCGAGTCGTCCTGCGTGAATCCGCGCACGCGGGTGAGCCCGTGCAGGGCGCCGGAGAGCTCGTTGCGATAGACGGTCCCGTTCTCGGCGAGACGCATCGGCAGGTCGCGATAGCTGCGTGCCCGCTCCCGGTAGATCAGGATGTGCATCGGGCAGTTCATCGGCTTCAGGTAGTAGTCCTGGCCGTGCTTCGTGATCGCGCCGTCCTCGTCACGCTCCTCATCGAGGTGGATGGGCGGGAACATGCCCTCCTTGTACGTGACGAGGTGGTTCGAGGTGAGGAACAGGTCCTCCTTCGAGATGTGCGGCGTGTAGACGTAGGTGTAGCCGCCCGCGACGTGGCGGCGGCGGGCGTGCTGCTCCATCTCGCCGCGGACGACGCCGCCCTTGGGGTGCCAGACCGACAGGCCCGAGCCGATCTCGTCGGGGAACGAGAAGAGGTCGAGCTCCTTGCCGAGCTTGCGGTGGTCGCGCTTCGCGGCCTCCTCGAGACGCTCCTGGTACGCGCGCAGCTCGTCCTTGCTCGGCCAGGCCGTGCCGTAGATGCGCTGCAGCTGCGGGTTCTTCTCGCTGCCGCGCCAGTATGCGCCGGCGATGCGGGTGAGGTCCCAGCCGTTGCCGAGGAGGCGGGTGCCGGGCACGTGCGGTCCGCGGCAGAGATCCTTCCAGACCGTCTCGCCGTCGCGGTTCACGTTGTCGTAGATCGTGAGCTCGCCGGCGCCGACCTCGACGGAAGCCCCTTCCGTCTTGTCGGCGCCGCCGCCCTTCAGGCCGATCAGCTCGAGCTTGAACGGCTCGTCGGCGAGCTCGGCGCGCGCCTCGTCGTCGGTCACGACGCGGCGGACGAACCGCTGGTTCTCGCGGACGATCCGCTCCATCTCCTTCTTGATCGCCTTGAGGTCCTCCGGAGTGAAGGGCTCGGCGACGCCGAAGTCGTAGTAGAAGCCGTCCGTGATGGGCGGGCCGATGCCCAGGTTCGCCTGCGGCTTGATCCGCTGCACCGCCTGCGCGAGCACGTGCGCCGTCGAGTGGCGCAGGATCGCGAGTCCGTCGGCGCTGCCGATCGTGACCGGCTCGACGGCATCCGTCGCATCGACGACCGTCGCGAGGTCTTTCAGCTCGCCGTTGACACGCAGGGCGATGACGGAGCGGTCGGGGAACAGAGCGAAGCCGTCGGCGGGGAAGGCCACCTCCGACGGAAGGGCGACGTCAGTCAAGGGAGATCTCCAAGATGTGGTTCGGTCCAGGCTACCCTCCGCCGTGTCGCGGAGAATCCAGTGACGTGGGCGCACCTATGCCAATATGCTGAATCGTCGCGCGGGCGGGGCAGATGGGGGCTCAACCTCGACGACGCATGGTCCGGCATCCATTCGGGGGTCGAAATGAGCGATGGCGACGGGGTGGGCGCGGTCACCGACGCCCCTGATCGGGTTCGGAGGCCGCTGCGCTGCGGCGAGCCGACGGTGTACCGGTTCACGACGGATGACGGGGTCGAGCTGCAGCTGACGCGCTTCGAGGGCGGCACGAAGGGCCCCGTGATCCTGACGCCGGGGTTCGGCACGTCGTCGATCGCGTACACGATCGACACGACCGACACGAACTATCCCGAGTACCTCTTCGAGCACGGGTACGACGTGTGGGTGCTCGACTACCGCGCGAGTCCGCTCCTCGAGTCGGCGAGCACGCAGTTCACGCTCGACGACATCGCGGCCCACGACTATCCGGCCGCGGTGGACAAGGTCCGCGAGGTCGCGGGCGTCGCGGACGTGCAGATCGTCGCCCACTGCGTCGGCTCGCTCACGATGCTCATGGCGCTTCAGCTGGGCCTTCCGGGGGTCCGCTCGGCGGTCGCGTCGCAGGTGACCCTGCATCCGCGGGGCGGCACGCTCAACGAGCTGCGCGCCGGCATCTACGCGGGGAACATCCTCGACGCCCTCGGGTTCGACACGCTCACGACCGAGTTCGACGACGATCCGTCGTGGGGCGAGAAGCTCTACGACAAGGCGCTCGCGATCTACCCGTCGGGGGACGAGCCGTGCGACCGCCCGTTCTGCCGCCGCGTGATGTTCATGTACGGCGAGGTCTACGACCACGACAAGCTCAACGACGCGACCCACGATCACCTCGAGGAGGCCTTCGGCGTCGCGAACATCCGCACCCTCACGCACGTCACGAAGATGCTCCGTGCCGACCACGCCGTGAGCTGGGACGGCGACCACGACTACCTCGACGACGTCGAGGGGCTCAAGGTGCCGATCGCCTTCATCCATGGCGAGCACAACCGGCTGTTCCTGCCCGAGGGCAGCAAGCTCACCTACGAGTTCCTCGTCGAGCGCAACGGGCCCGAGCTGTACTCGCGCCACATCATCCCGGACTACGCCCACATGGACTGCTTCATCGGGAAGGATGCCGCGCGCGACGTCTATCCCACCATCACCGCCCAGCTCGACCTCCACAACTGACGAACCAGGAGCGCACGTATGACCACGATCGATGACTCCGCGCCGAGGCCCGCACAGACGGGGATCAACCCCGCCCTTGCAGACCTGGCGAGCTACCCGTTCCTGTCAGCGCTGACGGATCGTCGCACTCGCCGCATCCCCCGCGGATTCTCGGTCGACGCGGGCCCGCTCAGCCACGAGAGCCACAACGCCCCCGCTCCCTTGAGCAAGCTCGAGGAGGCCATCCTCATCACGTGCGTCACGGGGATCACCGGCATCACGACGCACGACGGGCCGCTGCTCGAGAAGAACGGCCTCCCCGAGCTCGGCACGCCGTTCCTCAACATCCTCGCGCGCACGGCGAGCAGCGCAGACAACGCACAGGCCACCTACTTCTTCATGATCAACGACGACGGGATCTTCCTGCTCAAGCCGCCGAAGGGCACCCGCGCGCTCGAGCTGCTCAAGGAGCTCCCGCCGAAGTGGGGCGACTGGACCGAGGACGACTGGGTCTCGGCCGCGGCGGAGTGCACCATCCGCATCTCCGACAAGCGGCTCGACTTCCCGCGCGAGTGGCCGTACTACCTGGGCTGGAACAACCAGGCCTCGAACACGCCCGGCACGACGATCTTCTTCCCCGTCGTGGACTGCACGTGGCAGTACATCAACGCGATCATCATCCTGCTGACCGAGCCGGGCGGCATGCGGCCGCTCTTCCTCGACGACTGGCGCAGCTTCCAGCCCAAGGGCTTCGTCGAGTGGTTCGCGAAGATCGGCGGGGGCCTCGGCATCTCCCCCAAGATCCCGTATCACCCGATCGGCGGGCTGTCGCGCGTGCGCAGCGGCTACGTCAACAAGGACAGCCAGGCCCCCCTCGGGTTCGGTCACGCGCTGCGCACCGACTACGAGTCGTTCTTCTACTTCCAGAACCTCATGCTGCTCGGGCAGGCCATGGGCCTCGGCGGCTGGATCCACGGCTCCGTCTTCCCGCCCTACATCTGGCAGCAGGACGAGTCGAAGGGCTGGCATGGGCTCGGGTTCCGGCTGGAGGAGCCGAAGAAGCACCGCAAGTGGCCGCCGGTGCCCGCCTCGCAACCCAACCCCGTCGGCATCGACGGCATCCTCGAGGGGCTCACGCCCCCGTACGTGTCGTCGATGGACGAGGCCGTCGACCGCGTCGTCGAGTCGAAGTACAGCGCCACCGGTCCCGCCTACGGCAACGAGGCGGTGTGGTCCAGCCCGTACCGCAGCAAGGACGACGCGCGCGCCTTCTTCGAGAAGGGCACGAAGTTCGGCCCCGACGAGATCGCCTACACGAAGGACATCTGCAACTACATCTGGGACACGTACGGCCGCTTCCCGGCGCACGTCGACGCGTTCTACACGCCCGGCATGTGGCTGCAGTTCTCGCACCTCGAGCTGGAGTACTACGACCGGTTCTTCGACCCGCGCCAGTACACGCGCCAGAAGGCGCACGACGGCCTCTGGCACCCCTGACGCAGAGGGAACCTCCCTCGCGATGAGAAACCGCCCCGCGCGCCGCAGGCGCCCGGGGCGGTCCTCGTCCGAAGGGGTCGTGGGAGCTACAGGTGGGTCGTGAAGAAGTCCACGACGGCGCCGGCTTCCTTGGTGACGTACTGATACCCCTCGTACCGTCCCGTCGACGGGTAGGCGATGACGCCGAGCGAGTGCGGCGTGACCCGCGAGAAGCCCTCGACGATGCCCATCTCGCCCCACGGATCGCCCGTGCCCTGCACGTACTGCACGACGGTGTCGCCGAGCTTGCGGGCGGGGATGCCGGGGTCGTGGCGCATCGGGAGCGGGGCGCGCATGAAGAAGTACACGATGTTCGTGCTGCTCGCCCCGGCGGGGCCGAACGGACCCAGCTCGGTGCGGGCGAAGTTGCGGTTGAACACCTTGAGCTTGGTCGGCTGGATGGACAGCAGCGCCTTGACCGGCGTCCCGCCGGCGATCGCGTACATCGCCGTGTTGCCGCCCGCCGACGTGCCGATGACTCCGATCCGATCGCGATCGACCTCGGGCCGGCTGTGCAGGTACTTCACCGCCCCGGCCGCGTCCCGCGCCTCCCACACGCCGTGCGTGAGGGGTGGGCGCTTGCCGCTCTCGCCGTGGTTGGCGAGATCGAACATCAGCACGTGGATGCCGGCGTCGTGCAGCGCCTTCGTCGCGGTCAGGAACTCGACGTCGCGGTCGACGAACGGCACGCGCCCCGCGGCGTTGCCCGCGCGGTTCCACAGCCACCCGTGCACCCACACGACGGCGGGCGCCTTCGCGTCGCCCGCCGGCACGAACCAGCCGCGCAGGTCGACGCCGTCGGTCGCAGGAAACGCCACTTCCTCGAACGCGAGCCCGACATCGGCGGGCGTCCGTGTGATGGGCTGGCGGTCGCCGTACACCATGAGGTTCGTCAGGTGCATGAGCTTGCGCAGCCCTCGTTGGTCAGACATTTCGCAGGCTCCCCTCGATCAGCTCGCGACGGGGACGTGCTGCCGGAAGTTCACCTGCAGCCCGCTCGCGGGCAGCGGGAACAGCTCGTTCGTCAGCGTGAGGTCCTGATCGGGCAGCGACCACTCGGCCTTGCGCAGCAGGAGCGTCAGGTAGACCTTGACGGCGACCGTGACGATGTTCTCGCCGGGGCAGCGGTGGTGCGTCGACTGGCCGTCGCCGTGCGGCACGTAGCTTCCCGGAGCGAGCGCCGCCTCGCGCTGCGGTGCGAATCGGTCGGGGTCGAAGCGGTCGGGGTCGGGGAACACGTCGGGGTTGCGCATGTTGATGTGGATGCCGCCGATGGCGCCCCATCCCTTGGGGATGCGGTAGCCGCCGACCTCCATGTCCTCCTGCACGCGACCGAAGAACGTCGCCGAGTTCATCGCGAAGTAGCGGCGCAGCTCCTTGGAGATCGCTTCGAGGTACTCCATCTGCTCGACCTGCTCCATCGTGACGGGGCCGTCGGGCGAGATCGCGAGCACTTCCGCCCTCGCCTTCTCCATGATGTCGGGATGCTGTCCCAGGATCATCGTCACGAGGGTCAGCGGCACGAAGTAGCCGCCCTGCCCGGCGAAGATGAGGTGCCGGATGTCACCTCGGAGCTTCTCGATGGGCACGTCGGACTCGTTCGCGGCCGTGATCATGCGCGAGACGATGTCGTCGTAGCCGCCGCGCCGATGCTTCTCGAGCGCGTCGGCGATGATGACGTCCATGCGCTTGCGCCCCGCGATGGCCTTGCCGTACTTCGTCCCGGGGATCGCGAGGGGCAGCGTCATGAACGCCTCGCGCATGTTCGCCAGGTGGTAGTCGAGCTCGGCGGCGTGCTCCTCGCTCAGATCGCCTGTATAGAGCGCGCCCGTGAGCCGCGCCGCGAACCGCTGGAGGTCGGCGCGCAGGTTGATGCCCTTCCCGCTTTCCAGCCACGGGTCGATCGTGCGCTCGAGCAGCGACTGCATCGTCGGCAGATACGACGCGATGGCCGAGCGGAACCCGACGGCGCGGAGCATGACGGCCTTGCGGGTGTGGTGCTCGACGCCGTCGATCAGCGCGAGCGAGTTGAGGAAGATCTGCTCCGCCGAGATCGGGTCCGCGTCGCCGCGCACGATGCGCTCGTCGGTCGCGAAGGTGTGGAACGCCTCGTGGCCCGAGAAGACGACGAAGCTGTTGCCGAACAGCCGCGTCTTGAAGATCGGTCCGTACTTCGTGAGCCGGTCCTTGTAGAACGCGTGGTTGTTCTTGATGATGTCGAGGGTCTCCCCCAGCCACGGCATGCCGAAGCGGCCGGGCGGGAGGGGCTTCTGCTTCTTCGTGGGGCGCGCCATCGTCACTTCTTCTTGTTCTTCTTGGGCACGAGCTTGGTCACCCAGCCGAACCAGCGCGACGAGCGGAAGACCCAGTTGATCATCTGCTGGTTCCACTCGTGGAGCCAGTACTCCTGGATCAGGTGGTTCTCGTCGAGGATGAAGATGCCCGTCGCCCGTCCGTGCAGCGTCTTGATCGGCATCCGGATCTCGTATTTGAGGATGACCGTCGTGAAGATCTCGCCGACCGTGATGTCGAGGACCTCGCCGACGAACACGCCGTCCTTGATGAACTGCGTGAGCTGCGTGTACAGCCCCACGATGTCGTCGGTCGTGCGATAGTCGCCCGACATGTGGTTCTGGCCCGGATAGTGGATGACTGCGCCCGGCGCGAGCAGCTTCCGGAAGGCCACCATGTCGGCGGCCATGAGCACATCCCAGTAGGTGCGGATGAGGGTGATCCGCGCTTCGCGGTCCGCCTCGGTCGTTGTCGCGGTCATGGAACTCCTTGTCAGGACGCTGCGATGCGTCACTCGTGCTGGCCGGCGACGGCAGCCGCTGCGGCAGGGGCGGTGCGGGAGGTGCTGACGTTCCAGGGCACGAAGGCGTTGGGCACCCCGTCGAGCGCCTTTCCGAGCTGCGGGAAGTGTCGCAGCAGGACGGTGCGCATGTTGCTGTCGGCGATCCACTGCAGACCCGTCTTCGTGTAGTACTCCTCGGTGTAGCAGTCGGTGAGGAACCGGTCGCTCTTGAGGCGCCGGCTCGCCATGAGGATGAAGACGCGGAAGGCCGTGTCGCTGAAACCGAAGCCCTTCGGCGGCGTCTCGGCGTGCATCCCGACCTGCAGGTCGACCTTCTCGACGTCGCCGTAGATCTCCTCGAGCTCCTTCGCCCACACGGGGTTGTCGGTGAGCTCCTGGAAGGTCGCAGCGGGCTTGAGGTGCAGCTGACGGCGGAACTCGTTGTACCGGGGCACGCCCCGCTCGCGATCGCGGGTGATGTCGAGCGCGGCGATGTCGAGCCGCACGCCGTCGGGGAGGGTGATGTCCTGAAGCCAGCGCGGGAAGTTGTGCAGCTGGACGGCGCCGGGATTCTGGGTGCCGAACGAGTACCAGAGGTCTTCGACCTCCTGCGGCCCCTCGAGCACCCGCTGCGCGTTGAGCAGGATGATCTCCTGGAACTCCATCGAGTCCAAGAGCGACCCGTCGTCGAGCGAGCGCACCTCGAGCTGCTCGGGCAGGAGCGGGTGCAGGCGGTAGACGGCCGCGAACTCCTCCGTGAGCTGGTACGGCGCGCCGTGGTGATCGTGGGCGGAGCCCGGGATGCCGCTGATGACGTCGCTCTTGCTGATGCGTCCGAAGCGGCGGTGGATCTTCTCCTCCGCGAGGCCCCACCAGTTCGCCCGCATGGCTACCTTCAGGACGGGGTGCGCGATGATCGCCGGGGTCCACTCGACCGTGTGGATCTTCGCGAGCAACGCGGAGTTCACGAGCCGGGCGATGCCGAAGAGCTCGTCGTCGGTGAGGTGCGGATGGTTCGTCTTCAGGGCGTCGCAGATCGCGTTGTGCTCGAGCGTGAAGAGGGTGTGAAGCATCCCGAGCCCCACCCACCAGTTCTCGCTGAATCCGGTGAGGGCGACGCCGGAGGCGGGGTCGAGCGGGAGCTGCCCGTTCTTGAGCACGAGCTTCCCGTCGACGAAGCTGCGCACCGCCTTCTGCTTCGCAGCGGTGCTGCCGTAGATCGACGAGGCGTCCCACCAGTGCGAGTTGATGTTGAGGTAGGTCGGCGGGAGGTCCTTGTCGGCATCGGTCCGCGTGTTGTCCTGCTTCGTGCGCGGGATGCGCATGGGGTCCTCGAACCATTCGTCGCCCTCGGGCAGCGGGATCTCGATGTCGTCGTGGTCCTCGCGGCCGTGGGCGAACCAGTCGTGCGTCTGGAACTGGATCCACGACGCAGCCAGCAGGTTGATCGAGGTCGCCGGCGTGAACTGATCGCGTCGCATGAGCCGCTGGCTCACTTCGCGCGGGTTCGGCGTCATCAGCTCCTCGGGCGTGCCGGGCCACACCTTGTCGAGCGCGACGTTGCGCGCGAAGCGCGTGCCCGTCCTGCCCATGTCGGGATCGCTCAGATCGTCGAACGACCCGTCGGCCGTGCGGAAGCGCCGCTCGTCGTCGGGCGCGTCGGCGAGCGCCACCCCCGGAGCCAGGCCCACGCCGCCCGGCGTGCGGGTGTCGACGAGGTTGTCCTCGCGGAGCTGATCGCGCAGGGCGATCAGATTGAACAGCCCGAAGAGGAAGGGCAGCTTGTGCCACGGCGTGCGCCGATTCACGCGCGTGTAGATCCCGATCAACGCACGCCCGAACACGGATGGTCTGCTCACTGCTCGACTCCAATCGCGCAGGGACGGCGGTCCCCCAGTGGATCTGCCCTCATCCCAGTGGATCTGCCCGAATCATAGTGAAGGGGAGGATGCCGCGGCCATCATCATTCGTCGGGAACCGCCGAGTGCCGTCATCCCGGCCTCCGATCTCGGAGGCCGACGCATACGCGCGCGGTTATGCGTTGCGGCGCGAGGCTCACGCTCACTAGCGTGTGGTTTCAGGTGCGGGTGGGGGTCGGCACAGCCCGTTGTGGGTCGGCGACAGACCGTGCACCGGAAGGGACTGCCGTGGGGGCACAGGTTGAGCACGTCGACGCCGTCGTCGTGGGTTCGGGTTTCGGGGCTTCGGTCTCGGCGTACCGCCTCGCGGAGGCGGGACGCTCGGTCGTCGTGCTCGAGCGCGGCCGCGCGTACCCGCCCGGAAGCTTCGCCCGCAATCCATACGAGATGAGCCGCGCGTTCTGGGAGCCGAAGGACGAGCTGTTCGGGCTCTTCGACATCCGGTCCTTCCGCAAGCTCGAGGGCATCGTGTCGGCGGGCCTCGGGGGCGGGTCCCTCATCTACGCCAACGTGCTGCTGCGCAAGGACGAGCGCTGGTTCGTCCACGACTCGCCGCTTCCCGGCGGCGGCTACGAGAACTGGCCGATCGGCCGCAGCGACCTCGACCGGCACTACGACGCCGTCGAGGCGATGATGACGCCGTCACCGAACCCGTACCCCGATCTGCCCAAGTCGAAGGCGCTCCGGGATGCCGCGGTGAGCCTGGGCATGCCGAGCTTCGCGCCCCCGCTCGCCGTGACGTTCGCGCCACGGCCGGGCGCCGCGCCCCAGCCGAAGCAGATGATCGAGGAGCCGGCCTACGGCAACATCCACGGCGCGACGCGGCTGACCTGCCGACTCTGCGGCGAGTGCGACATCGGCTGCAACGAGGGATCGAAGAACACCCTCGACCACAACTACCTCTCGGCGGCGGCGGCCAAGGGGGCCGACATCCGCACCCTCGCCGAGGTCTACGGCATCGTCCCCCTGCCGGGAGGCGGCTACGAGGTGCGATACCGGCAGTACGGGACGGAGGCCGAGGCCGACGGCAAGCGGTCGCGCACTGAGACCCGGATCACGTGCGATCAGCTCCTGCTCGGCGCGGGCACGTTCGGGACGACGGCCCTCCTCCTGCGCAACCGCGCGAACCTGCCGGCGCTGGGCCGCGCGCTCGGCAGCCGGTTCAGCGGGAACGGCGATCTCATCACGTTCTGCATGGATGCGACCTCGACGTCGGAGGCGGGGCAGATCCGGTTCATCGATCCGACCTACGGCCCCGTCATCACGACGGCCATCCGCCAGCCCGACGGCGTGGACGAGGCCGGCCGCGGCCGCGGCTACTACGTCCAGGAGGCGGGATTCCCCGAGTTCGCGAACTGGCTCATCGAGACGTCGCAGGTCACGTCGTCGCTCAAGACCGCCGCAGCCGTCGTCCGCCAGATGGTGGGCAATCGCCTCAGCGGGCGCAACGAATCGACGATCTCGGCCGAGGTCGCCAAGCTGGTCGGCCAGGGACGGCTCACCTCGAGTTCGCTCCCCCTGCTGGGTATGGGACGCGACACGCCGGACGGGAGGATGACGATCAGGGACGGCGAGCTCGACATCGAGTGGACCACGGCGACGAGCGCCGCGTACTTCGACGCGATGCGCAGCACGATGAAGGAGATCACCGAGACCCTCGGCGGCACCTTCCGCGACAATCCGCTCTGGTGGACGAAGCGGGTCATCACGGTCCACCCCCTCGGTGGCAGCCCCATGGGCCGTCACGTGCACGAGGGCGTGGTCGACAACTGGAACGAGTCGTTCGGGCATCCCGACCTGTTCGTCGTGGACGGCTCGGCGGTGCCGGGGCCCGTCGGGCCCAATCCGTCTCTCACGATCGCGGCGATGGCCGATCGCGCGATCGAGCATATCCTCGAGAAGCCGCGGACCAAGCGCCGCGCGCCTGCCGTGCCCGCCGAACCCGAGGTCGAGGTCGCGCCCGTCGTCGATCCCGTTCCGGGGCGCAGCATGGAGTTCACCGAGAAGATGAAGGGCTACATCGCCCTCGGTGCGGCGGATTCGATGACGGGCTGGCGCACCGGGCGGCGGCTCTCGCAGCGCTTCATGTTCAAGCTCACGATCACGGCCCCCGATGTCGAGCGCTTCGTCTCCACCGAGGACCACACCGCCGTCGCCGAAGGCTACGTCGCCTGCGACCTGCTGGGCGGCGAGCTGCCGGTCCAGCGCGGGTGGGCGAACCTGTTCGTGGACACGGATCAGGCGCGCACCCGCGAGATGCGCTACCGCCTGTGGTTCAGCGACATCTCCGGGACTCCCTACACGATGTACGGCTTCAAGACCGTGCGCGACGATCCCGGACTCGACATCTGGAGCGACACGTCGACGCTGTACATCCGGATCATGAAGGGGCATGTGCCGCCGGGCGAGAACGGGGCCGACGACGGCACGGTGCAGGCGATCGCCGCCGGGATGCTGCGGATCCTGCCGCAGGACTTCGCGCGACAGCTCACGACCTTCCGCGGCGCGGGCCGCGGGCCGCTCGCCTCGATCGGCCGGTTCGGGATGTTCTTCGGCAAGTCCGTCGCCGACGCCTATCTGCCCCCCGCTCCCCCGCACGAGACCGCAGGCGCACCGGAGGGGGCCGCACGATGACCACGACCGTCACAGCGGCCCGCAGGGCGCAGGTCGACGAGCATCACTTCCTCAAGGCCGACGACGGCGTGGCGCTGACCCTCATCCACGTCCGAGGTGCCGCCGCCCCGACGAAGCCGCCTGTGCTCCTCGTCCACGGCGCGGGGATGCGCGCGGAATCGTTCCGTCCGCCCGCCATCCGGTCGCTGGTCGATGCCCTCCTCGAGGACGGCTGGGACGTCTGGCTCTTCAACTGGCGCGGGTCGACCGATCTCGACGCGGTGCCCTGGACGCTCGACGATGTCGCCCGATACGACCACCCCGCAGCCGTGCGGTACATCGTTGCGCAGACGGGTGCGACCTCGATCAAGGCGATCGCGCATTGCCAGGGCTCGACGAGCCTCAGCATGGCCGTCGTCGCGGGCCTCGTGCCCGAGATCGACACCGTCGTCTCGAACGGCGTGTCGCTGCATCCCGTCGTGCCCCGCTTCTCGAAGGTGAAGCTGCACGCGCTGCGTCCGCTCTTCCAGAGCGGTCAGCCGTACGTCGACGTCGCGTGGGGTGACGGCCCCGAGAAGGGCGTGCACCTCGTGACGCGCTCCATGGTGCGTCTCTGGCACGTCGAGTGCAGCAATCCGGCGTGCAACATGGCGAGCTTCGCCCTCGGATCGGGGCATCCCGCGATCTGGCGCCACCGCAACCTCGACCGCGAGACGCACGCCTGGCTCGCGACCGAATTCGGCAAGATTCCGCTCGCCCTCTACGCTCAGATCGCGAAATCGGAGCGCGCCGGACAGCTCGTCGCGTTCCAGCCGACCGAGGGGATGCCGGTGCGCTACGCGAGCGCCGCTCCGCAGTCGACGGCGCGGTTCGCCCTGTTCACCGGCTCCGAGAACCATGCATTCCTGCCGCAGAGCCAGCAGGCCACCCACGCCTACCTCGAGAAGCACCAGCCGGGCCGCCACACGGTGCACGTGATCCCCGACTACGGGCACGCCGACGTGTTCGTCGGGCATCGGGCGCATCTGGATGTGTTCCCGTCGATGCTGGAGGAGCTCAACCGCGAGGCGTGATCGCGGCGGTCAGAGGTGCTTGAGGGCCTCGCGGACGCTGAGCGGGCTCAGTTCGTGCCCGGCGACGAAACGGCGCACCCAGTCGGGCTCGACGCGCGCGTACTCGCGCAGCGCCCACCCGATGGCCTTGCGGATGAAGAACTCGCGGTCGGCGGCGTTGGGTTCGATGACGTCGGTCAGGAGCACGGGATCGACGCGATCGCCGCGCCCGAGCTGGGCGATGATCGCGATGCGCCGCATCCAGAAGTCCTCGTCGCGGCTCCAGACGCGCAGCAGTGCCGCCGTGTCCTCGGGACGCGCGTCGAGCGCCTCGGCGAGGCGATGCGCGAGATCGTCGGTGAAGTCCCACCACTGCCCCGCGCGCACCATGTGCTCGACGAGCGGGACGACCGCGGGGTCCGCTCGCACGGGCCGGAGGGCGAGCAGCTGCATCGCGGCGTACCGCTCCTCGCGGCGGGATGCCTCGTCCCACAGCTCCCGCGCGGTCGTGCGCAGCGCTGCGGCATCCGTCGTCTCCTTCGCGGCGGCACGTGTGAGGCGCCGCACCTCCGGAACCGGGACGCCGTGGAACGGCATGGACGACTTCATGTACGCCTGCTGCGCGACGGCGCGCACGGGGTCCCCCGCGGCCGCGAGTCGGGCACGGAGGTCGTCGGCGAGCGCGGTCACGCGCCCACCCTAGCCGCGGAGCGTCAGTCGCCGGCTTCGCGCGCCCGGCGCTGCTCGGCGACGTACTCCTCGTCGGCGTCGGAGAGGTAGTCCGCTCCCCCGCGCTGCTCGGGTGCGCCGCCCGCGCCGACGACGGCGTCGAATGCCTCGGTGCTGAGCGGCGTGCTGGGGTTCGCGTTGAGCCAGTCCTGCACCTCGGTCGCCACGCGGTGGAACCAGTGGCCCGAGTCGGTCTTGTCGTGCATCGGAGCAGGATGACCTGCCGAGGTTAATCACCGGCAAACGAAAAACCCCCGGAGGACCGGGGGCTTCGTGGGTGGTGCGCGATACTGGGATCGAACCAGTGACCTCTTCCGTGTCAGGGAAGCGCGCTACCGCTGCGCCAATCGCGCCTGAAAAGGCTGTTCAGTTAGGGAGAGTGGAGGTGGCGACGGGATTCGAACCCGTGTAAACGGCTTTGCAGGCCGGTGCCTAGCCGCTCGGCCACGCCACCGCGTGTGGTTTGACCCCACGTGCCGTGATCCCCGGAAGGGATCCCTGCACTCGAGCGGATGACGAGACTCGAACTCGCGACCCTCACCTTGGCAAGGTGATGCGCTACCAACTGCGCTACATCCGCATTTCGTTTCCGGGATTCGCATCCCGGGCACTTGAAAGACTCTAACCCAGGAATCGGCGTGCACCAAACCGAGCGACGCCCGCGCGTGTCACGCGTCCCGATTCGTGCGACCCCGCCGCATCTAGTAGGATCGTGACTCGGCCCCACGGGGCGACGGGCGATTGGCGCAGTTGGTAGCGCGCTTCCTTCACACGGAAGAGGTCATCAGTTCGAGTCTGGTATCGCCCACCATCCAGAAAGCCCGGGAGCGATCCCGGGCTTTCGTCATCTGTCCCCCACGGCCCAGCCGTAGCGGTCGTGCAGTGCGGCGGCCACGCGCGTGAACCGATCGAGATCCAGGGCGGATGCCTCCCGGCGCATGCCGTCCGTGTGCACGCTGTAGAGCTGCTCGATGTCGATCCACGACGGGCGGCCCTGCGAGTCCCACGGCCCCGAGCCGATCCCCAGGAAGTCGCGATCGCCGTCGTGCGACTTGCTCGTCAGGCGCACGGCGTAGACGCGCGAGTCGCTCTCGCGACCGATGACGAGCACGGGGCGGTCCTTGCCACGCCCGTCGCGCTCCGCGTAGGGCACCCACGTCCAGATGATCTCCCCCGCGTCGGGGTCGCCGTCGGGGTCGGGCGCGTAGGTGATGCGCAGCGCGTTCGCGGCCGGCGGTTCGATCTCGATCGTCGCGGCGACGCCGGCACGGCCCTCCTGGTGGGCTTCGGGCGTGGCAGCCTTGCGCGACGGAGGCGTCAGGAGGCTCTTGAGCGCTCCGAGGAACCCGCGGCGAGGTGTCATAGGCGCAACCCTAATCCGACGTGCGAGAGGGGCGCCGCGCGATGCGCGACGCCCCTCTGTGTCGTGTGTGCGACTCAGCCGCGGACGTCGGTGAGGACGTAGCCCTCCTCGCCGTGCACGACGGTGTCGATCCCGGCGATCTCGTCCTCGTTCTTGACGCGGAAGCCCATGGTCTTCTGGATGATCCAGCCGATCGCGTAGGCGAGCACGAACGAGTAGACGAGCACGGAGAAGGCGGCGATCGCCTGCACCATGAGCTGCGTGAAGCTGCCGCTGTAGATGAGGCCCGTGCCGTTGGCGAAGAAGCCCAGGTACAGCGTGCCGATGAGGCCGCCGACGAGGTGGATGCCCACGACGTCGAGCGAGTCGTCGAAGCCCCACTTGAACTTCAGCTCGATCGCGAGGGCGCAGACAGCGCCGGCGAGCAGGCCGAGCACGATCGCCCAGAACGGCGTCAGAGCTGCGCAGGCGGGGGTGATCGCGACGAGACCCGCGACGGCGCCCGAGGCGGCGCCGACCGAGGTGGGCTTGCCGTCCTTGATCCTCTCGACCACGAGCCAGGCGAGCAGGGCCGCGGCGGGAGCGGCGATCGTGTTGACGAACGCGATGGCTGCGGTGTTGTCGGCGGCGAGCTCCGAGCCCGCGTTGAAGCCGAACCAGCCGAACCACAGGAGACCGGCGCCGAGGAGGACGAACGGCGGGTTGTGCGGGACGGCGATGCCCTTCTGGAAGCCGACGCGCTTGCCGAGGACGAGCGCGAGGGCGAGGGCGGCGGCACCGGCGTTGATGTGGACCGCTGTTCCACCGGCGAAGTCGATCGCGCCGACGCCGAACCAGGTCTGCATGCCGTAGGTGATCCAGCCGCCGTAGGAGAAGCTGCCGTCGTCGGCGAGGCCGAAGTTGAACACCCAGCTCGCGACCGGGAAGTAGACGATCGTCGCCCAGACCGTCGCGAAGAGCATCCAGGCGCCGAACTTCGCGCGGTCGGCGATGGCGCCGGAGACGAGCGCGACGGTGATGATCGCGAAGGTCGCCTGGAACGCCACGAACGCGAGCGGCGGGTACGCAGCGCCCTCCGGCGTCGTGAGCAGGCTGGACAGCCCGAACTCGGCAGGGTCGACCGTCCAGGGGAACTGGATCTGTCCCACGGCCGTCGTCGGGAAAGCGATCGCGTAGCCGTAGAGCACCCAGAGCACTCCGATGAGACCCATCGCGCCGAAGCTCAGCATCATCATGCTGATCACGCTCTTGGCCTTGACGAGTCCGCCGTAGAAGAACGCCAGTCCGGGCGTCATCAGGAGGACGAGGGCGGCTGCGATGAGGATGAATGCGGTGTTGCCTTGATCCATCTCGGGAGGAACCTCTCTGCAGGGACGCAGGAAAAAGCGTCGGGTTCGCCCATTCTGACCAGAGCCCGTTTCCGTGGCCCTCGGGTGGCTGTTTCGCGTTGGTTACGCGTGCGCCGCCTGTGTAAACATCAGATTTCGGGATGCCGGGAGTCGGCCACCGAAAACGGACGTCCTACTCGTGCGTGAGGGCGACGAGCCGCGAGATGGCGCGGAGGTACTTCTTTCGGTACCCGCCGCCGAGCATCTCCTCGCCGAAGACGAG
Source organism: Microbacterium alkaliflavum (assembly GCF_044325405.1). NCBI lineage: Bacteria > Bacillati > Actinomycetota > Actinomycetes > Micrococcales > Microbacteriaceae > Microbacterium > Microbacterium alkaliflavum. The sequence goes on from NZ_JBIQWL010000002.1 coordinate 185,924, forward strand.
GTCGAGCGACGTGCCGGTCGCCCGGATCGGGATCTGCGCGTCGTACGCGCGGTCGACGAAGGCGACGAACCGCAGGGCGGCCGACTGGTCGTCGAGTTCGGCGACCCCGCGCAGCCCGATCTGGGCCAGACCGTCGATGAGGCGGATGTAGCGGCTGGGGTGGACGTGCGCGAGATGCTCGACGAAGGCGGAGAACGCGTCGTCGGAGACGAGACCGCGGGTCGCGGCATCCGCCGTCGTCCGCTCGTATTCGGACTCGGTGAGAACCGCCGCGTGCCCGTCGATCGCGCGCTGGCGGTAGTCGGTGCCGTCGATGCGGATGGTCTGGAAGTTCGCCGCCATCGCGTGGATCTCGCGGAGGAAGTCCTGCGCCGCGAAGCGGCCCTCGCCCAGGGCGTTGGGCGGGGTGTTGGACGTCGCGGCCATGCGCGTGCCGCCGGAGACCAGCTCGCCCAGCAGGCGGGTCATGACCATCGTGTCGCCCGGGTCGTCGAGTTCGAACTCGTCGATGCACAGGAGATCGGCGCCGCGGAAGAGTTCGACGGTGTTCTTGTACCCCAGCGCCCCGACGAGCGCCGTGTATTCGATGAAAGAGCCGAAGTACTTCCTGCGGGCGGGGATCGCGTGGTAGATCGACGCGAGGAGGTGCGTCTTGCCGACGCCGAACCCGCCGTCGAGATACACGCCGGGCTTGAGCTCGGGACCCTTCTTCGCGCGGCGGAAGAAGCCGCCCTTCGCGGCCGGCTGCCCGAGCCCGGAGAAGGTCATGAGCAGATCCTTCGCCTCCTGCTGGGAGGGGAAGGCGGGGTCGGCGCGGTACGAGTCGAACGTCGCGCCGTCGAACTGCGGGGGCGGGACGAGCGCGGCGACCATCTCGGCCCCGGAGACCTGGGGTGCGCGCTCGGTCAGGTGCGCGATTCCGGCAGCCTTGGTGCTCATCTCATCCTGTGTCGCCGTCTTACAAGGGTGGTGCGCCGTCCTGCGCGGGAATCTAGGGTCGAGGAGGGCGGTTCAACCCTACGCCGTCGCAGCGCAGCCCCCGACCCGAGGAGCCTGAAGTGTCCGTCGAGATCGACACGTCGTCCGCCAAGTTCGCCGACTACTCCGAGCCCGGTCGGCTCGTGACGAGCGAATGGCTCGAACCGCGCCTGGGCCGGCCCGGGCTCGTCGTCGTCGAGTCCGACGAGGACGTTCTCCTCTACGAGACGGGCCACATCCCCGGCGCCGTGAAGGTCGACTGGCACACGGAGCTGAACGACCCCGTCGTGCGCGACTACGTCGACGGCGTGGGCTTCGCCGAACTGCTGAGCCGCAAGGGCATCTCGCGTGACGACACGGTCGTCATCTACGGCGACAAGAACAACTGGTGGGCCGCGTACGCCCTCTGGGTGTTCTCGCTCTTCGGCCACGAGGACGTGCGCCTGCTCGACGGCGGCCGCGACAAGTGGATCTCCGAGGGCCGGCCCATCACGACCGACCCCGCATCGCTCGCGCCGACGCAGTACCCCGTCGTCGAGCGCGACGACTCGAAGCTGCGGGCGTACAAGGACGACGTGCTCGCCCACTTCGGCAACCCGCTCATCGACGTCCGCTCGCCCGAGGAGTACAACGGCTCGCGCACCTCCGCGCCCGCGTATCCCGAGGAGGGCGCGCTGCGCGCCGGCCACATCCCCACGGCGCAGAGCGTGCCGTGGGCGCGCGCCGTGGCCGCTGACGGCGGTTTCAAGACGCGCGCCGAGCTCGACGCGATCTACCGCGGCGAGGCTGGTCTTGCCGCCGGTGACTCGATCGTCGCGTACTGCCGCATCGGCGAACGCTCGAGCCACACCTGGTTCGTGCTGAAGCACCTGCTCGGCTTCCAGGACGTCCGCAACTACGACGGGTCCTGGACCGAGTGGGGCAGCGCCGTGCGGGTGCCGATCGTCACGGGCGACGAGCCGGGCGCGCTCCCCGCCTGAGCATGTGGCCTCCCGGCGTGGGAGGATGGGAGGGATGACTGAGACCGCTCTTCCCGCGTCGCTGGCCGGCATCCGCGAGGAGTTCCTCGAGCTTCCCGAGTCCGACCGCCTGCAGCTCCTCCTCGAATTCTCGAACGAGCTGCCGCCGGTGCCTGCGGAGTTCGAGGGGCACCCGGAGCTGGCCGAGCGAGTGGTCGAGTGCCAGTCGCCCGTCTACATCATCGTCGAGGTCGACGATGACGGCCGTGTCGCGATGCACGCGACGGCGCCCCGGGAAGCGCCTACGACGCGCGGGTTCGCGAGCATCCTGGCGCAGGGCATCACTGGCCTCAGCGCCGAGGAGGTGCTCGCGATCCCCGACGACTTCCCCCAGAGCATCGGCCTCACCCGGGCGGTCTCGCCGCTGCGCATCGCAGGGATGACGGGCATGCTGATGCGTGCCAAACGTCAGGTGCGGGCGAAGCTCGCCGCATGACGGTCGACGCTCCCAGGACGGAGTCCCCCGGTCGGGCCGGCGTCGTGACCGAGGTCGTACCGCGCACCCTCGAGTCCGCCGAGATCGGTGCGGACGGTACGGATGCCTGGATGTCGCTGCGCTACGGTCTGCCGACCGACGACTTCGTGCGCCTCAACCTCATCACGACGATCACGGGTGCGACCGCCGGAGCCGACGGGACGAGCGAGACGATCACCTCGCGCACCGACCGCTACGTGCTCGGCGGTATCCGCCGCAACGCGGACGTCGTGGTCGTCGGAGCTCAGACCGTCCGCGCCGAGGGGTACCTCCTCCCCAAGACCGCGCGCCTGGCGATCGTGACGTCGTCCGGCGATCTCGGCGACGGCAGGCTCAGCGCGGAAGGGCGCGACGATCGGCCGCCCGCGATCGTGCTGTGTCCGGTCTCGCGCGTCGACGTCGTTCGCGACGGCATCCGGGATGCCCCCGCCGAGGTGTGGGGCGTGGCCGCCGAATCCGATCAGCTGACACCGCGCGCGATCGTCGACGCGCTTCGCGGGCGGGGACTCCGCCGCATCGTCTGCGAAGGCGGCCCCGCACTCGCGACGCAGTTCGTCGAGGCGGGGGTCGTCGACGAGATCTGCGTCACCGTGTCGCCCGTGCTCGAGGCGACGGGCCACCCGTTCATCGGTCCCGCTGCGCGCATCGAGTCGAGCGTCGCGGGGATGCTCGTCGACGACGCGGGCTTCAGCTATCTGCGGCTGCGCCCGTCGCGGTGAGGTCGTGCCGCTGGAGCCACGACCGGATGCTGGCGCTCCAGCGCTCCTGGTCGTAATTCCACAGCTTCGTGTGGCGGGCGACCTCGAACACCTGAAGCTCCACGAGGTCGGGCCGTCGCACGACGAGGTCATGCGACGCGTCGGACGGGACGAACCCGTCGTCGTCGCTGTGCAGGATGAGGATGGGATGCCGCAGCTCGTCGGCCCGCGCGACGACGTCGAGCCGATCGAAGGGGATCGGGCTCCCGGTCCGGGTCAGCGGCGTCGCCCACTCCGACTTCAGCGCACCGATGGCGAGGTCGGCCACCGTGTGCGGGATCCGCAGCAGCTTGGCCTGGTAGTCCAGCACGATGCGCCAGTCCACGACCGGCGACTCGAGCACCAGCCCCGCGATGAGGTCCCGGTGCGCCGAGTTGAGCGCGACCTGCAACGCGATCGCCCCGCCCATCGACCAGCCCATGAGGATGATGCGCCGGGCGCCGCGCCGGCGCGCGAAGCCGATGGCCGCGTCGACGTCGCGCCACTCCGTCGCGCCCAGCGCGTAGGTGCCCGTGCGGCTGCGCGGCGCCTCGCCGTCGTTGCGGTAGGACACGACGAGCGACGTGATGCCGGCGGCGTGGAAGAGCGGCACGGCGCGCAGGCACTCCTGCCGGTTGGTGCCGCGCCCGTGGATCTGGATGACCCAGGTCTCGCTCGGCTCGGACGAGGGGAAGAGCCAGGCGGGGCACGGGCCTACCGACGAGCCGATCAGCTCGGGCGTGAAGGGAAGGTGCAGCTCTTCGGGCTGCGCGTAGTACCAGCCGCTGAAGGCGGCTTCCGACGAGAGCTGGGACGACGGCGCGACGTGCGTCAGCAGCTTCCGCTTGACGGTGCTGTCGTTCTCCCCGAGCACGGAGCCGAGCTTGACGTACGAAGCGGTGCCCGTCGTGAACAGGCCGTAGCGTCCGGGCAGCACGGTGTCGGGCGTCTTGGCGAGGGTGATCGTCTGGGCGGCAGTATCCAGGTCGAGGATCTTCGTATCGGTCCTGCGGGCCGCGGGCGTCACGATCGTCCGCGCGATCCGCACGGAGAGGAAGCCCATGACGGTGAGCACCCCCGTGAGCGCGAGGCTCAGCGTCACGAGCGCGGCGCGGATGCCGGCCATCAGCGAGGGGGATGCGCCACGCGTCGCGGCGCGCCTGGGAGTGACCATCGAGGCCTCACTCTAGTCTGTCCGCGTGGCTGAGCTTCGTCCCCCGGCGCCGCCGCCGTCGTTCGAACGCGCGGCCGCCGATGTGCGCGACACCGCCTTCCGCGACGACTTCGTCGTGAGGGAGATCCCGTCGCCCTCCGGGCTCGCCCCGCACTCGCTCGCACTCGCGGGAGACGTCCGTCCCGACGAGACTGGTGAGGATTCGGCATACGGAACCGGTCGGTTCATCCTCCTCTACGACGAAGAGGAGCCGGCCGCATGGGAAGGAGCGTGGCGCATCGTTTGCTTCGCGCAGGCACCGCTGGAACCTGAGATCGGGATCGACCCCATGCTCGCCGATGTGGCGTGGTCGTGGCTGATCGATGCGCTCGACTCGCGACGCGCGGGCTATCACGCGGCCTCGGGAACCGCGACCAAGACGCTGTCGAAGGGTTTCGGTGCGCTCGCGGCCGAGGGCGACGGCGCGCAGATCGAGCTGCGCGCGTCGTGGTCGCCCACGGGTCCGATCGGCCCGCACGCGCGGGCATGGGGCGAGCTCGTGTGCATGCTGGCGGGCCTCCCGCCCGGGTCTGAGGGCATCACGATGCTCGGTTCGCGCAGGTCTCCGCGTGGCTGAGTACGACGTCATCGACGATCTCGCGGGACTCGAAGCCGCGGCATCCCGCCTCGCCGAAGGTTCGGGGCCGGTCGCGGTCGATGTCGAGCGTGCATCGGGCTTCCGCTACTCGCAGCGCGCCTACCTGATCCAGGTCTACCGCCGCGACGCGGGCATCTACCTGTTCGACCCGCCTCCGATCGGCGACTTCTCGGCCCTGCAGGCCGCGATCGGCGATGCCGAATGGGTCTTCCACGCGGCGAGCCAGGACCTCCCTTCCCTCCGCGAGCTCGACCTCGTGCCGCGCTCGATCTTCGACACCGAGCTCGCCTCTCGTCTGCTCGGGCGCGAGCGCGTGGGACTGGGCGCCGTCGTGGAGGAGACCCTCGGCGTGACGCTGGCGAAGGCCCACTCCGCCTCGGACTGGTCGCAGCGGCCCCTCCCCCAGGAATGGCTCGAATACGCCGCGCTGGATGTCGAGCACCTCATCGACGTCCGCGACGCGCTCGCCAGGGAGCTCGACGTGCAGGGCAAGACGCGGTTCGCCGCCGAGGAGTTCCAGGCCGTGCTCGAGCGGCCGCCCAAGCCTGCGCGCGAGGAGCCGTGGCGGCGCCTCAGCGGCCTCCACACGGTGCGCGGCCGTCGCAACCTCGCCATCGCCCGCGCGCTGTGGGTCGCGCGCGAGGACTTCGCGCGCGATGAGGACGTGTCGCCGGGTCGGCTCGTGCCCGACCGCTCGCTCGTGGCGGCCGTCCTGGCCGACCCCAAGACGAAGCAGGATCTCGCGCGCGTCAAGGACTTCACGGGCCGCGCGAGCCGCACGCAGCTCGACCGGTGGTGGGCGGCGATCGAGGCAGGCCGTGCCACGCCCGACCTGCCCAACGACCGCGCGACGGGCGGCGACTCCCTCCCGCCCCCGCGTGCATGGGCCGACCGCAATCCCGCCGCCGACGCGCGCCTCAAGACCGCCCGACCGCTCGTCGAGGCTGTCGCGACGACTCTCGACATGCCGGTCGAGAACCTCCTCACGCCCGAGCTCCTGCGGCGGGTGGCCTGGGCTCCGCCCGAGCCTCCGACAGCGGCCGGCATCGAAGAGGCCCTCGCCGAACTGGGTGCGCGGCCCTGGCAGATTGAGCAAACCGCACAGGTGATCGCGGATGCCTTTGTGGTTTCCGTGCAAGGCCCCTCCGAGGCATCCGAAACGGCTTCGTAGGTTTCCGCCACCCGATTCCGGGGCGCAGAAGGCCCCTCCTAGGCTGGCCGCATCCCTACTTTCTGGAGGCAGAGTGGCCGAGATTTCGGACGTCTTCTTCGTCGATGGAATGCGCACCCCGTTCGGGCGCGCCGGCGAAAAGGGCATGTACTGGAACACCCGCGCCGATGACCTCGCCGTCAAGGCGACCATCGGGCTCATGGAGCGCAACCCGGGCGTTCCCGCGGACCGCATCGACGACGTCGCGATCGCCGCGACGTCGCAGACCGGCGACCAGGGCCTGACCCTGGGCCGCTCGGTGGCGATCCTCGCGGGCCTTCCGCAGACGGTTCCGGGGTTCGCGATCGACCGCATGTGCGCCGGCGCGATGACGAGCGTCACGACGATGGCGGCGTCGATCGGCGTCGGCATGTACGACCTCGCCCTCGCGGGCGGCGTGGAGCACATGGGCCACCACCCGATCGGCGGCAACGCCGACCCCAACCCGCGCTTCGTCGCGGAGCGCATGGTCGACCCGGGCGCCCTCAACATGGGCGTGACCGCCGAGCGCATCTTCGACCGGTTCCCGCACCTCACGAAGGAGCGCTCCGACCGCTTCGGCATGCTCAGCCAGCACAAGGCGCAGGCCGCGTACGACGCCGGCAGGTTCCAGCCCGACCTCGTGCAGGTCGCGATCAAGGACGCCGACGGCGCGTGGGGCCTCGCGACCGAGGACGAAGGTCGCCGTCCGCAGACGACGATGGAAGACCTCGCGAGTCTGAAGACCCCCTTCCGGCCGCATGGCCGCGTGACGGCGGGCACGTCGTCGCCGCTCACCGACGGCTCGACGATGTCGCTGCTGGCCGGTGGCGGCGCCGTCAAGGAGCTCGGACTCGCCCCCAAGATGAAGCTCGTCTCGTTCGCCTTCGCGGGCGTGCAGCCCGAGATCATGGGCATCGGCCCGATCCCCTCGACCGAGAAGGCCCTCAAGAAGGCCGGTCTGACCATCGACGACATCGGCCTCTTCGAGCTCAACGAGGCGTTCGCGATCCAGGTCATCTCGCTGCTCGACCATTTCGGCATCGCCGACGACGACCCGCGGGTCAACCAGTGGGGCGGCGCGATCGCGCTCGGCCACCCCCTCGCCGCCTCCGGCGTGCGTCTCATGATCCAGCTCGCGGCGCAGTTCGCCGAGCGTCCCGACGTCCGCTACGGCCTCACCGCGATGTGCGTGGGCCTCGGACAGGGCGGCTCGGTCATCTGGGAGAACCCGCACTACGACGGCAAGAAGCGGAAGTAAGGCCACGCACGAATGACGAATTACGACGAGATCGACTTCTCGCCCCTCGATGCCCTCGCCGACGGAGAGGTCGTCACGCACTCCCCCGTGCGCGACGTCCGCCTGCCGTCCGGCAAGGTGCTCGCTCTCATCACGCTCGACAACGGCCGTGACCACAACCGCCCCAACACGCTCGGTCCCACGACGCTCACGGAGCTCGCGGCGACGCTCGACGGGCTGAAGCCCCGTGCGGCCGCCGGCGAGATCCAGGCCGTCGCGATCACCGGCAAGCAGTACATCCTCGCCGCCGGCGCCGACCTGAGCGACATCTCGAAGGTCGGCTCGAAGGACAACGCGCGCCTCATCGCGCAGCTCGGCCACAAGGTGTTCGGCAAGCTCGGCGAGCTCGGCGTGCCCGCGTTCGCCTTCGTCAACGGGCTCGCGCTGGGCGGCGGACTGGAGATCGCGCTCAACAGCACGTATCGGACGGTGGATGCCTCGGCTGCGGCCGTCGCGCTTCCCGAAGTGTTCCTCGGCATCATCCCCGGCTGGGGCGGCGCCTACCTCCTGCCGAACCTCATCGGCATCGAGAACGCGCTCGAGGTCGTCGTGTCGAACCCCCTCAAGCAGAACCGGATGCTCAAGCCCCAGCAGGCGTACGACTACGGCATCTTCGACGCGATCTTCCCGGCCGCGAACTACCTCGAGGACTCGCTGCGCTGGGCCGACGGCGTGCTCGGCGGCTCCATCAAGGTCGTCCGCAAGAACGAGCCGGGCAAGATCGAGCGCCTGACGAAGTGGCCCATCGCCATCAAGGTCGCGCGCGGCATGCTCGAGTCGAGGATCGGCACGGTTCCCAAGTCGCCGTACGCGGCGCTCGAGCTGCTCGACAAGGCGAAGGGCGGCACGAAGGCCGAGGGCTTCGCGCGCGAGGACGAGGCTCTCGCCGAGCTCGTCACGGGCGACCAGTTCGCGGCATCCATGTATGCCTTCGATCTCGTGCAGAAGCGCGCCAAGCGTCCCGTCGGCGCTCCCGACAAGGAGCTCGCGAAGAAGGTCACGAAGGTCGGCATCATCGGTGCGGGCCTGATGGCGAGCCAGTTCGCGCTGCTGTTCGTACGCAAGCTGCAGGTGCCGGTGCTGATCACCGACCTCGATCAGGCGCGCGTCGACAAGGGCATCGCGTACATCCACGAAGAGATCGGCAAGCTCGAGGCGAAGGGCCGTCTCGACGGCGACACCGCCAACAAGCTGCGCGCGCTCGTGACGGGCACGACCGACAAGAGCCTCTACGCCGACTGCGACTTCGTCATCGAGGCCGTGTTCGAGGAGGTCGGCGTCAAGCAGCAGGTGTTCGGCGAGATCGAGCAGTTCATCGCCGAGGACGCGATCCTCGCGACGAACACGTCGTCGCTGTCGGTCGAGGAGATCGGTGCGAAGCTCGCCCACCCGGGACGCCTGGTCGGCTTCCATTTCTTCAACCCTGTCGCCGTCATGCCGCTCATCGAGATCGTCAAGACTCCGCACACGACGGATGCCGCGCTCTCGACCGCCTTCGTCGTCGCGAAGGGCCTCGGCAAGAACGCCGTGCTCACGGCCGACGCGCCGGGCTTCGTCGTGAACCGGCTCCTGGCGAAGGTCATGGGCGAGGCAGCGCGCGCCGTCTACGAGGGAACTCCCCTGCTGACGGTGGAGAAGGCGTTCGCGCCGATCGGCCTGCCGATGACGCCGTTCGCGCTCATCGACCTCGTCGGCTGGAAGGTCGCCGCGCACGTGCAGGACACCATGGCGCACGCGTTCCCCGACCGGTTCTACGCGAACGAGAACTTCCATCGGCTCGCCGAACTGCCGGAGGTCGTCGAGAAGGACAAGTCGGGCCGGGTGACCGGCTGGTCCAAGGCCGCTTCGACCGTGCTCAAGGGCGCCGTCGGTCACGCGCCCGCGGGCGAGGACGAGATCCTCCGCCGCGTGCAGGACGGTCTCGCGCAGGAGATCAAGCTCATGCTCGACGAGGGCGTGGTCCCCGAGGTCGAGGACATCGACCTGTGCCTCATCCTCGGCGCTGCGTGGCCCTTCATCGACGGCGGAGCATCGCCCTACCTCGACCGCGAGGGCGCCTCGGAGCGCGTCTTCGGCGACACGTTCCACCACCCGGTGATCCGCGGGATCGGCGGCTGAGACCCTTCTCCGCGAGCCGATACGTTCCTGGCGAGCCGATACGCCCTGTGTCATCAGGAGCGTGTCGGCTCGTCGGCTTCGTATCGGCTCGCGAGTACGGGCCCCCACCCGACTCGTGGCCGATGAACTCGACGCCGCCTTCGCCGTCTCAGGAGTCGTGGTGCGAGGCCCACTCCGGGATCGTGGGGATCTCGGATGTCGGCGTCTGGCGCGCGACCGGGATGCGGGTGCCGAGCACCTGGGCCACGACGTCCTGAGCGATCTTGGCGGCGGTCAGGCCCGCGTCTTCGAGGATCTGCTCGCGCGTCGCGTGGTCGATGAATTCGTCGGGCACGCCGAGCTCGTCGACGGCGGTGTCGACGCCTGCCTCGCGCAGCACCTGACGCACGCGTGTGCCGATGCCTCCGACACGGATGCCGTCCTCGATCGTGATGACGAGGCGATGGGATGCCGAGAGCTCGACGATCGACGGCTGCACGGGCACGACCCATCGCGGGTCGACGACGGTCGCGCCGATCCCCTGCGCGCGCAGGCGCTCTGCGACGTCGACCGCGAGGTGCGCCATGGGACCGATGCCGACGAGCAGGACGTCTTTCGCGTCGCTCTGCACGAGCACGTCGACCCCGTCCGCGAGGCGCTCGACGGCCGGCAGCTCGGGGCTGACGGTGCCCTTGGGGAAGCGGATGACGGTGGGGGCGTCGCCGACGGCCACCGCCTCGCGCAGCTCCTCGCGCAGGCGCTCGGCGTCGCGCGGCACGGCGATGCGGATGTGCGGCACGATCTGCAGCATCGCGAGGTCCCAGATGCCGTGGTGGCTCGGACCGTCGGGGCCCGTGACGCCGGCCCGGTCGAGCACGAACGTGACGCCCGCGCGATGCAGGGCGACATCCATCAGGACCTGGTCGAAGGCACGGTTCATGAAGGTCGCGTAGATCGCGACGACGGGGTGGAGCCCGCCGAAGGCGAGGCCGGCGGCGGACGCGACGGCGTGCTGCTCGGCGATCCCGACGTCGAACACGCGGTCGGGGAAGCGCTGCGAGAACGGCAGCAGGCCCGTCGGGCGGAGCATCGCCGCGGTCATCGCGATGACGTCGGCGCGCTCCTCGCCGATGTGCGGGAGCTCCTCGGCGAAGACGTCGGTCCACGCCGTGCCGCCGCTGCTGCCGAGCGCCTCACCCGTGACGGGATCGATGCGACCGACGGCGTGGAACTGGTCGGCCTCGTCGAGGAGGGCGGGCTCGTAGCCGCGCCCCTTCTCTGTGATCGCGTGCACGATGACGGGTGCGCCGTAGTCCTTCGCGAGCTTCAGCGTCTCGATGAGCGACGGAAGGTCATGTCCGTCGACCGGCCCGAGATACTTGATGTCGAGGTTGGAGTAGAGCGCGGCGTTGTTCGTGAAGCGGCTGAGGAACCCGTGAGTGCCGCCGCGCAGGCCGCGGTACGTGGCCCGGCCGGCGGCGCCGAAGGCGCGGAAGAACGACTCGGACCCGCCGCGCATCGTCTCGTAGGCGTCGGCGGTGCGCACGCGGTTGAGATAGCGCGCCATGCCGCCGATCGTCGGCGCGTAGGAGCGGCCGTTGTCGTTGACGATGATGACGAGGTTGCGGTCGTTGTCGTCGGAGATGTTGTTGAGCGCCTCCCACGTCATGCCGCCGGTCAGGGCGCCGTCGCCGACGACCGCGACGACGTGGCGGTCGCGACGGCCCGTGCGCGTCAGGGCGCGCGAGACGCCGTCGGCCCAGCTCAGCGAGCTGGAGGCGTGCGATGACTCGACGACGTCGTGCGGGCTCTCGGAGCGCTGGGGGTAGCCCGCGAGACCCTCGCGCGACCGCAGCCGCGAGAAGTCCTGGCGGCCCGTGAGCAGCTTGTGGACGTACGACTGGTGGCCCGTGTCGAAGATGATCGGGTCGGCGGGCGAGTCGAACACGCGGTGCAGCGCGATCGTGAGCTCGACGACGCCGAGGTTGGGTCCGAGGTGGCCGCCGGTGCGCGACACGTTCTCGATGAGGAAATCGCGGATCTCCGACGAGAGCTGTTCGAGCTGCTCCATCGTCATCGCGTCGAGGTCGCGGGGTCCTGTGACGGACGCGAGCAGCGTCATCCGGCTCTCCCTCGCAACGATCGACAGCATGTCCCGCGTGTGCGGATGCCTGGCCAAGTCTACCCGGGCAGAACGGAGGTCCCGGGGCAGGCGAGCCCCGGGACCTCCGATCGCCGGTCGCTCAGACGAGCGAGCGCAGCACGTACTGCAGGATGCCGCCGTTGCGGTAGTAGTCGGCCTCACCGGGCGTGTCGATGCGCACCACGGCGTCGAACTCGATCGGCTGCTTGTCGGGCGCGGAGAACTCGCTCGGGGCCGCAGTGACCTTGACGGTCTTGGGCGTGACGCCGTCGTTGAGCTGCTCGAGGCCCTCGATCGAGACGATCTCGGTGCCGTCGAGGCCCAGCGACTCCCAGCTCGAGCCGGCCGGGAACTGCAGCGGCACGACGCCCATGCCGATGAGGTTCGAGCGGTGGATGCGCTCGAAGCTCTCGGTGATGACGGCCTTGACGCCCAGGAGGCTCGTGCCCTTCGCCGCCCAGTCGCGCGATGATCCCGAGCCGTACTCCTTGCCGCCGAAGATGACGAGCGGCGTGCCGTCGGCCTGGTAGTTCTGGCTCGCGTCGTAGATGAACGACTGCGGGCCGCCCTCCTGCGTGAAGTCGCGCGTGAAGCCGCCCTCGACGATCGCGCCGTCGTTGACGGCGCTCACGAGCAGGTTCTTCAGGCGGATGTTCGCGAATGTGCCGCGGATCATGACCTCGTGGTTGCCGCGGCGCGAGCCGTAGGAGTTGAAGTCCTTCTGCGCGACGCCGTGCTCGGTGAGGTACTGCGCGGCAGGGGTGCCCGCCTTGATGTTGCCCGCGGGGCTGATGTGGTCGGTCGTGACCGAGTCGCCGAGCGTCGCGAGAACGCGGGCGCCGTGGATGTCGGCGACGGGAGTGAGGTCCATCGTCATGCCGTCGAAGTAGGGCGCCTTGCGCACGTACGTCGAGTCGACGTCCCACTCGAAGACCGGGCCGGTCGGGGTCGGCAGGCTCGTCCAGCGCTCGTCGCCGTCGAAGACGGTGGCGTACTGCTTGATGAACTGTTCACGCGAGATCGACGAGTCGATGATCTCCTGCACCTCGTCGGGAGCCGGCCAGATGTCCTTCAGGAAGACGTCGGCGCCGTTCTGGTCCTTGCCGAGGGGATCGGTCTCGAAGTCGAAGTTCATCGAGCCGGCGAGGGCGTAGGCGACCACGAGGGGCGGCGACGCGAGGTAGTTCATCTTGACGTCGGGGCTGATGCGGCCCTCGAAGTTGCGGTTGCCCGAGAGGACCGCCGTCACGGCGAGGTCGTTCTCGTTGATCGCGGCGGAGACCTCTTCGATGAGCGGACCCGAGTTGCCGATGCAGATCGTGCAGCCGTAGCCGACGGTGAAGAAGCCGAGGCCCTCGAGCGCCTTGTCGAGGCCCGACTTCTCGTAATAGTCGGTGACGACCTTCGAACCGGGGCCGAGCGTCGTCTTGACCCACGGCTTGCTCTTCAGACCCCGCTCGAGCGCCTTCTGCGCGAGCAGGCCGGCGGCGATCATGACCGACGGGTTCGACGTGTTGGTGCACGAGGTGATCGCGGCGAGGGCGACCGAGCCGTGGTCGAGCGTGAACGACGCGCCGCCCGCCGTCGTCACGGCGGTCGGCTTCGAGACCGTGTGCGGCGCGTGCGAGTGGTGGTGGTGCTCGTGGTGGCTGTGCTCGTCCTCGGGCGTGAATCCGGGCGGGTCGGACGCCGGGAACGACTCCGCGACGGTGAGGTCGACGAGGTCGTGGTCGGCGTCGGCGTAGTTCGTCAGGTCGGAGTTGAACTGCTCCTTGGCCTGTGAGAGCAGGATGCGGTCCTGCGGACGCTTGGGACCCGCGATCGACGGCACGACCGTGGAGAGGTCGAGCTCGAGGTACTCGCTGAAGCTCGGCTCGTTGTCGGCGTCGTGCCAGAGCGCCTGCTCCTTGGCGTAGGCCTCGACGAGGGCGACCGCCTGCTCGTCGCGGCCGGTCAGGCGCAGGTACTCGAGTGTGACGTCGTCGATGGGGAACATCGCGGCGGTCGAGCCGAACTCGGGGCTCATGTTGCCGATCGTCGCGCGGTTGGCGAGCGGGACCGAGGCGACGCCCGCGCCGTAGAACTCGACGAACTTGCCGACGACGCCGTGCTTGCGGAGCATGTCGGTGATCGTCAGCACGACGTCGGTCGCGGTGACGCCGGCGGGGATGTCGCCGGTGAGCTTGAAGCCCACGACGCGCGGGATGAGCATCGAGACGGGCTGGCCGAGCATCGCGGCCTCGGCCTCGATGCCGCCGACGCCCCAGCCGAGCACGCCGAGGCCGTTGACCATCGTCGTGTGCGAGTCGGTGCCGACGCACGTGTCGGGGTAGGCGCGCAGGACGCCCCCGACCTGGCGGTCGTAGATGACCTTGGCCAGGTGCTCGATGTTGACCTGGTGCACGATGCCGGTGCCCGGCGGGACGACCTTGAAGTCGTCGAAGGCGGTCTGGCCCCAGCGGAGGAACTGGTACCGCTCGCCGTTGCGCTCGTACTCGATCTCGACGTTGCGCTCGAGGGCGTTCTCGGTGCCGAAGAGGTCGGCGATGACGGAGTGGTCGATGACCATCTCGGCCGGCGACAGCGGGTTGATGCGGTTGGGGTCGCCACCGAGGCTCGTGACGGCCTCGCGCATCGTGGCGAGGTCGACGATGCAGGGCACGCCGGTGAAGTCCTGCATCACGACGCGGGCCGGCGTGAACTGGATCTCGGTATCGGGCTCGGCTGCGGCATCCCACGATCCGAGAGCCTCGATCTGCGCCTTCGTGACGTTCGCGCCGTCCTCGGTGCGAAGCAGGTTCTCGAGGAGCACCTTCAGGCTGAACGGCAGCTTGTCGTAGCCGGGCACCGTGTCGATGCGGAAGATCTCGTAGTCGGTGCTGCCGACCGTCAGGGTGCTCTTGGCACCGAAGCTGTCAACCGTGGACACGTCTGTCTCCTTCGTCGGCGGCGGGACCGGGCGCGAAGCCCAGCACTCCCCTATCTTTCCCCTCGTGGCATGCCGCGGCTAGTGAGGATCGCCTAAGCGGATCCGAGGGGAGATTTATCTCGATATCGAGATAAATGTATCACTCGGCGGAGGGCTCCGAGCGCGGGTAGAGCGCGCGCACGGCGAGCCACGTGACCGCGACGAGCGGCGCGAACAGCGGCAGGCCCATGATGAGCTTCGTCGTCGCGAGAGCCGTCACGTTGTCGGCGAAATAGAGCGGGAGCTGCACCGCGAGGCGCAGGGCGAACAGGCCCGCCCACGCGATCGAGAGCCAGAAGAACGCCCGGCGCTTGCGCGCGTCGGCGCGCCACCTGGTGCCCTCGCTCATGAGGAATCCGACGGCGAGGCCGATGAGCGGCCATCCGATGAGGGCCGACACCAGGAAGGCCGTGCCGTAGAGGCCGTTCGTGATGAATCCCCACACGAAGTTGTCGGCCGCCCGCCCGGTCCACAGGGCGAGGGCCGCAGCGGCACCGGTCGCGACGAGGCCGCCGATGGCCGCGCTCGCGGGCTGGCGCATGGACAATCGCACGATCGTGAAGACGAGCGCGATGCCGACCGAGACGATGAGCGAGAGGAGCAGCTCCTGCGTGGCCGTGTAGAGCACGAGGAACGCGAGAGACGGAAGGACGGACTCCAGGATGCCGCGCCACCCGCCCATCGCGCGCCAGACGACATGCCCCGTGCTCGCCCCCGTCGCCGGGTCGAGCCCTGCGCGGCGCGCAGCGCCGCCGAGAGCGGCGCCCAGGAGGTCGGATGCCGACTGGTCGGACTTCGCGTCGTCGGGGTCGGGTGCCGCCGCCTGGTCGCGGTCGTCGGTCATGCCGTGCCCGGCGTCGCGGGCATCTTGAGCGGGATGAGGTCGCGCGGGGGCATGGGCGAGCCGCCGCGCACGACCACGATCGACCGGAAGAGGTCTTCGACCTTGGCTGCGGCATCCACGTCGGTCGTGGCCTCTCCGCCGATGACGCCGCGGAGGAACCAGCGGGGGCCGTCGACGCCCACGAACCGCGCGAGACGCTTTCCGGTCGTGCCCTCGGGCCCGGCCATGACGGGCACCTCGGCGAGGAGCTCGGGGCCGAGCGGACCCTCCCGCTCCTCCACGCGACCGCCCTGCTGGCGGATCTGCTGGCGGATCTGCTCGCGCGTCTCCTCCCACAGGCCCGTCGACCGCGGCGCCGCGAAGGGCTGCACCTGAAGGGTCGAGTTCGCGTAGTCGAGGCCGACGGCGACGATGCGCTTGGTCTGCTCCTCGACCTCGAGGCGCAGGTTCAGGCCCTCGCGGGGCAGGATCTTGATGCCGCCCAGGTCGATGTAGGGGCGCACCGGGTTCGCCTCGGACTCGTCGAACGGCCCTGTCGTGGCACGGTCCGCGATGGCGGGCTCGGAGACGACCTCGGCCTCGATCTCGTCCGGGGTGCTGTCTGCGGGAGTGGCGTCGGTCATGCCTGAACCCCCTCCTTCTGGTAGTCGCTGGAGCTCTGATAGCCGGTGGAGCCGAACCCGCCGTCGCCGCGGACGCTTTCGGGCAGCGTCTCGACGGGGATGAACCGCGCGCGTGCCACAGGCATCACGATGAGCTGCGCGATGCGGTCCCCCGCGGCGATGTCGTACGCGTGCTCGGTGTCGGTGTTCAACAGGGTGACCTTGATCTCGCCGCGGTAGCCGGCGTCGACCGTGCCCGGCGAGTTGACGACCGTGATGCCGTGCTTGGCGGCCAGGCCACTGCGCGGGACGACGAATGCGGCGTAGCCCTCGGGGAGCGCGATGCTCACGCCCGTGCCCACGAGGGCGCGGCGGCCGGGCTCGAGACGGACCGCCTCGGCGGCGATCAGATCGGCGCCGGCGTCGCCGGGGTGGGCGTAGCTCGGAACCTCGGGCGCGATAATGAGGACGTCCACGGTTTCGGTCACTCGTAGAGGGTAATGCAGAAGACAGCAGGCAGCGGCGTCGGTGCGGATGCACCCCCGCTCTTCCGGGAAAGACTCAGTCCATCGCTCTGGGTGCTCGTCGGCGCGGCGGTCGTCGCGCCGATGGCGGCGCTCGTTTTCGCGCCCATCGACACGACGGCGGCGTTGGTCGCCGGCATCGTCGCGGGGGTCGCCTTCGTGACGCTGCTCATCGCAGGATCGCCCGTCGTGGCGGTGCGCGACGGGATGCTGCACGCCGGTCGCGCGCGCATCCCCGTGGAACTGCTGGGCGATCCGGCGATCGCCACGGGTGAGGACGCGCGCAACGCGCGCGGGCCGGGACTCGACCCGCGCGCGTGGCACGTCATCCGTGGCGGGATCGACGGCGTCGTGGTCGTGTCGGTCGACGATCCCGACGACCCGACCCCCGTGTGGGTCGTGTCGTCGCGGACGCCCGACCGCCTCGCCGCCGCGATCCGGAAGGCGCAGGCTGCCTCGAGAACTGCGTCCGAGTAGGCCTTACGCCGCGCACTCCGTGCAGATGGGGCCGTCGGCGCGCTCGTGGTCGAGCTGCGAGCGGTGCTTCACGAGGAAGCAGTTCACACACGTGAACTCATCCTCCTGAGCGGGGAGCACGACGACGTCGAGCTCGAGATCGGAGAGGTCGGCGCCGGGGAGTTCGAAGCCCGACGGGTTGTCGGCATCCTCGACATCCACCGAACCCGACATCTTGTCGGGAACCCGCTCCTTGAGGGCCTCGATCGACTCGCTGTCGTCCTCGGTCTTGCGGGGGGCGTCGTAATCCGTAGCCATGCGTGAACGTCTCTACTTCCGGAAATCTTGGTGTCGCATGCCCGTATGGGCGGCGATAGTTTGCACGACGGCGGAGCATTTCGCAAATGCTCACTCAGCGGGTTTCCCGACGTGTGCATCCGTGAAACTCGCGGCGCGCCCGCGTTATTCCCGGCCGCTCCCCTGCGGCCGTGTGAGCATGGACGCACCACGGCTGGATCGGAGAGGGCGTTTCGCATGGAACAGCTCAAGGTCATCGCAACCGAGGACGACGTGATCGTCCTCGCGACCGAGTCGGGCGAGCGCTTCTCGCTGGCGATCGACGACGTGCTGCGTGCCGAGGTGCGCCGAGCCCGTCGCGAGCGCGACGGCGACGAACGCTCGGCATCGCGGCCCAGCCCGCGCGAGATCCAGGCGCACATCCGCGCAGGTCTGTCGGCCGAGGAGGTCGCGAGCCTCCTGGGCGCGCGCGTCGAGGACGTCGCCCGCTTCGAGGGGCCCGTGCTCGCCGAGCGCGAGCACGTCGTCGGCCAGGCTCTCGCCGTGCCCGTGCTGCTCGGCTCCGATCTCGACGGCGACACCCACCCGACGTTCGGCACGGCCGTGCGCGCGAAGCTCGCCGAGGCGGGCGCGACGGGTGAGCGCTGGACGAGCTGGAAGGAATCCACGGGCTGGATCGTCAAGCTCGAGTTCACGGCGGCCGAGATCGGCCACGATGCGCGCTGGGGCTTCGAACCGCGGCGATCGACGCTCTCCCCCCTCAACCCCGACGCGATCCAGCTGTCCCGCCAGGGTTCGCTGCCCGAGGGGCTCATACCCCGGCTGCGGGCGCTCGAGACGCCGCTCGTAAAGGATGACTCGCGCTTCGACAGCGGTGCGTTCGGCCCGCGCCGCCTGCCCGTCCCCGACGCCGACCTCGAGAAGCCCGACGTGCCATCGCCCGCCCCGGCAGCGGTGCAGCAGGCTGCGATCAAGCGCGCCGAGGAGACCCTCGTGACTTCGCCCGAGACCGCGGACCTGCTCGAGGCGCTGCGACGCCGGCGAGGTCAGCGGGAGCCGCTCCCGGGTGCCGAAGAGGTCGCGGCGTCGCGATCGTCGACGCCGGTCGCGCTGTTCGACGCGCTCGAGCCCGGCTACGTCGAGTCGACGCCGTCCGAGAAGGAGCCCGACCTCACGCCCGACCGGCCCGTCGCCGCCGAGGCGTCCGGCCGCCGCAAGGGGCGGGCCTCGATGCCGTCGTGGGACGAGATCGTCTTCGGCGCCGGCGCGCGCGGCGAAGACTAGCCGCCCGGTCAGCGAGGCTGGGCGAAGGCTCCCAGCCGGATGAGCGGCACCGTCCGCTCCTCGTCGGTCAGCGAGCCGTGCTGACCGATCATGTTCTGCGGGCCCTTGTCGGCCAACCGATCGTCGTAATACGCGATGCCCGCGCGTGCGGCGACGACGACATCGCCGATGCGCTCGCGCACACCGTCGTCGACGGGCCCGAACAGGCCTGCGGCGATCGCCTCGTCGCGTGACACGACCCACGACCGTGCGCCCTCGGACGCGCGCCAGGCGTCGAGCACGGCATCCGCCCTGCCCTCCTCGGTGTACAGGTGCAGCATGCGCGGCTCGCCGCCGATGACCCGCACGTCGTCGACCAGCCCGTCACCGGCCGTGAGCAGCACGTGGCGGTGACGCGGGACGTCGACGATGCCGTGGTCGGCCGTGACGAGGGCGCCGATGCCGGGGCGCAGCCCCGCCGACAGCGAGCGGGCCGCGGCATCCACCGATTCGAGGCCTTCCGCCCATTCGTCCGACTCCCAGCCGTGCTTGTGCGCGATGCCGTCGAGCTCGGGAGCGTACAGATACACGAGCGATCCGGGATGCTGCGCCGCGACGTCGGCGGCGATGCTCGCGCCCGTGCCGGCGTCGGGCGCCGGAACGAACTCGGCGCCGCGCATCGTCGCGTGCGTGAAGCCCGAGCCCGCGAACTTGGGCCGCGAGACCACGAAGCACGGCCGTCCCGCGGCCGACTCGCGCGACAGGATCGGCTGCGCGCGCTGCCACGTCAGCGGGTCGAGGCCGTCGGTCTCCCAGCCCTTGAGCTGGTTGGGCGCGTCGTCGGTGCCGGGGATCCGCACGCGATAGCCGACGAGTCCGTGCTCGCCGGGCTCGACGCCCGTCAGCAGCGACGTGAGCGACGCGGCTGTCGTCGAAGGGAAGACCGAGCGCGCGACGTCCTTGCGTCCACCTCGCTCGGCGAGGAAGCGGGCATGGCCGGTGCGGGCGGACAGATTGCGTGCGCCGAGACCGTCGACGACGAAGACGACGGCGCTCATTGCGGGGCCGAACCAGTCTCCTCCCCCGCCCAGGGCGGCGAGCAGCTCGGGTACGACACGGGTCAGGCTCCGGGCGCGCGGCGGCTCCGCGGGTAGGCTGAGGGACATCCGGGCCAGTCTCGCACACCGGCGAGCAGCCCCCGCCGGCTCTTTCCGCCGGCCCGTCCCCGAGGCCAGATCGTCATGCCCGCTTCCCGCACTGAACCTGTTCCCGCCGATCACGGACGCATCGAAGACATCGACGTCGCGGCGGAGATGCAGGGCTCGTTCCTCGAGTACGCCTATTCCGTCATCTACTCGCGTGCGCTTCCCGACGCGCGCGACGGGCTCAAGCCCGTGCAGCGGCGCATCCTCTTCCAGATGGCCGACATGGGCCTGCGGCCCGACCGCGGTCACGTCAAGAGCGCCCGCGTCGTCGGCGAGGTCATGGGAAAGCTGCACCCGCACGGCGACGCGCCGATCTACGACGCGCTCGTGCGTCTGGCGCAGCCCTTCTCGCTGCGCGTGCCGCTCGTCGACGGGCACGGCAACTTCGGCTCGCTCGACGACGGCCCCGCCGCGCCGCGCTACACCGAGGCCCGGCTCGCTCCGGCCGCTCTTGCGCTCACCGAGAACCTCGACGAGGACGTCGTCGACTTCATCCCCAACTACGACGGCCAGTTCCAGCAGCCCTCCGTGCTGCCGGCCGCCTTCCCCAACCTCCTCGTCAACGGCGCGACGGGCATCGCGGTCGGCATGGCGACCAACATGGCGCCGCACAACCTCATCGAGGTCGTGGGCGCCGCCGTGCACCTGCTCGAGCACCCCGAGGCGACGGTCGAAGAGCTCATGGAGTTCGTGCCGGGCCCCGACTTCCCCTCGGGCGGCATCATCGTGGGCCTCGACGGCATCAAGGACGCGTACGCGAACGGCCGGGGCAGCTTCCGCACCCGCGCCAAGGTGGCGATCGAGTCGCTCGGACCCCGTCGGACGGGTCTCATCGTCACGGAGCTGCCCTACCTCGTCGGCCCCGAGCGCATCATCGAGAAGATCAAGGATGCCGTCCAGTCGAAGAAGCTGCAGGGCATCTCCGACGTCACCGACCTGACCGACCGGCACAACGGCCTGCGCCTCGTCATCGGCATCAAGACCGGGTTCGACCCGCAGGCCGTGCTCGAGCACCTCTACCGGCTCACACCGCTCGAGGACTCGTTCAGCATCAACAACGTCGCCCTCGTCGCCGGGCAGCCGCAGACGCTCGGCCTCAAGGAGCTGCTGCGCGTCTACCTCGACCACCGGCTCCAGGTCGTCACGCGTCGCAGCGAGTACCGTCTCGCCCGTCGCAAGGAACGCCTGCACCTCGTCGAGGGCCTGCTCATCGCGATCCTCGACATCGACGAGGTCATCCAGGTCATCCGCGCGTCCGACGACGGCGAGCAGGCCCGCACGCGCCTCATGGACGTCTTCGACCTGTCCCAGCTGCAGGCGGAGTACATCCTCGAGCTGCGCCTCCGGCGCCTCACGAAGTTCTCGCGCATCGAGCTCGAGACCGAGCGCGACGCCCTCCTCGGCGAGATCGCCGCGCTCGAAGAGCTGCTCGGCAGCGAGGTGCTCCTGCGCGCACAGGTCGCGCGCGAGCTGGATGCCGCCGCCGAGACCTATGGCACCCCCCGGCGCACCCTGCTGCTCAACGGCGGCCCCGTGGCGCCCCGCTCCCGGGCCGCGGCGTCTGCGCCGGATCTGCAGATCGCCGACGCCCCGTGCCGTGTCTACCTCTCGGCGACGGGTCGCATGGTGCGCGCGGAGCTGACCCCGGATGCGCCCAGCGGCGGCATCGTGGCGCCGTCGCGGCGTGCGAAGCACGACGCGATCCTCGCCGCCGTCGACGCGACGACGCGCGGCGACGTGGGCGCCGTCACGTCGACGGGCCGCCTCGTGCGGTTCACCCCGGTCGACCTTCCGTCGGTGCCCGGCAATTCGGTGCAGCTCGCGGCGGGCACGCGCGCCGACCAGTACCTCGGGCTCGCGTCCGGCGAGCACGTCGTCGGGATCGTGCCGCTCACCGACGGGCCACCGATCGCACTCGGCACGGCGCAGGGCGTCGTGAAGCGGGTCGCGGCGAGCGAGCTCGGCAACAAGCACGACCTCGAGATCATCGCGCTCAAGGACGGCGACCACGTCGTCGGCGCGGCCCCTGCGAGCGACGGCGCCGAACTCGTGTTCGTCGTCTCCGACGCGCAGCTGCTCCGGTTCGACGCGGATTCCGTGCGGCCGCAGGGCCGCGCGGCGGGCGGCATGGCGGGAGTGCGCGTCGCCCCGGGCGAGCGGGTCGTGTTCTTCGGCGTCGTCGGCGCGTCCGCGTTCGACGCCGTCGTCGTCACGATCGCCGGCAGCACTCAGGCCATCGCGGGCGCCGACGCCGGCTCGGCGAAGGTGTCGGACTTCACCGAGTTCCCCGCCAAGGGCCGGGCGACCGGCGGTGTGCGGGCCCAGCGCTTCCTGAAGGGCGAAGACACGCTGACGATCGCGTGGGTCGGCAGCGAGCCGAGAGCTGTGGCGGCGGACGGCGCGACGCGCGCCCTTCCGGCGTCCGGCGCGAAGCGGGATGCCTCGGGTCAGCCGATCGACGGGGTCGTCGGCGCGGTCGGCACCGCCATCCGCTGACCCGGAACCCGTGAGCCTCCATGGGGCTGCCGAACGCGTGGGTGGCACCCGCGCTCTCGGCACTCAGGTGGAGTCTCACCGACAGAGGGGATGGGTCGGCGAGCCGTGCGTGCGTGGGTCAGGCGTCGATCGACTCGCGCGAGAGCCGGTCGCTCGAGCTCACGATGAATTCGCGGCGCGGGGCGACCTCGTTGCCCATCAGCAGCTCGAACACGGTCGTCGCCGCTTCGGCGTCTTCCAGCCGCACACGGCGCAGCGTGCGGCCGTTTCGGTCCATCGTCGTCGTCGCGAGCTGCTCGGCATCCATCTCACCGAGGCCCTTGTAGCGCTGCACCGGCTCCTGCCAGCGCTTGCCCGACTTGCCGAGCTTCGTGAGGAGCCCGTGCAGCTCCGGCTCGCTGTAGGTG
Source organism: Microbacterium alkaliflavum (assembly GCF_044325405.1). Taxonomy (NCBI): domain Bacteria; kingdom Bacillati; phylum Actinomycetota; class Actinomycetes; order Micrococcales; family Microbacteriaceae; genus Microbacterium; species Microbacterium alkaliflavum. Next base: position 208,735 of record NZ_JBIQWL010000002.1, read on the forward strand.
TAGATCGTCTCGTTGGGCTTCGACCCCGGGTTCATCACGACGACGCGGTGCAGCGGCGGCACGGCCGCGTAGACGCGGCCCTCCTCGATGAGCGGCCGCATGTAGCGGAAGAACAGCGTCAGCAGGAGCGTCCGGATGTGCGCGCCGTCGACGTCGGCGTCGCTCATCAGGATGACCTTGCCGTAGCGCGCTGAGTCGATGTCGAACGAACGGCCCGACCCGGCCCCGATGACCTGGATGATCGAGGCGCATTCGGCGTTGCCGAGCATGTCGCTGATCGACGCCTTCTGCACGTTGAGGATCTTGCCGCGGATCGGCAGGAGCGCCTGGTACTCGCTGTTGCGCGCGTGCTTGGCCGTGCCGAGCGCGGAGTCGCCCTCGACGATGAACAGCTCCGAGTCGGCGACGTCGTTCGTGCGGCAGTCGGCGAGCTTGGCGGGCAGCGACGACGATTCCAGCGCGTTCTTCCGGCGCTGCGTCTCCTTGTGGGCGCGTGCCGAGATGCGCGCCTTCATCTCCGCCACGATCTTGTCGAGCAGGAGCGCGGTCTGGTTCTTGTCGTCGCGCTTGGTCGAGGCGAAGCGGGCCGTGAGCTCGCGCGTCACAACGTTGGCGACGATCTGCCGCACGGCGGGAGTGCCGAGCACCTCCTTCGTCTGGCCCTCGAACTGCGGCTCGGGAAGCCGCACCGTGAGCACGACCGTGAGGCCGGCGAGGATGTCGTCCTTCTCGAGCTTGTCGGTGCCGACCTTGAGGCGCCGCGCGTTCTGCTCGACCTGCGCGCGCAGCACCTTCATGAGCCCCAGTTCGAAGCCCTGCTGGTGCGTACCGCCCTTGGGGGTCGCGATGATGTTGACGAACGAGCGGTTCGCTGTGTCGTAGCCGGTGCCCCAGCGCACCGCGACGTCGACGTGGCATTCGCGCTCGAGCTCGGTCGGCACCATGGCGCCCGTCGGCTGCAGGACGGGCACGGTCTCCTTGAATGTGCCCGAGCCGGTGAGGCGCCACGTGTCGGTGACGGCGGCATCGGGGGCCAGGAAGTCGGCGAACTCGGAGATGCCGCCGTCGAACCGGAAAGTGGTGAGGTTGACGCCCCCCTCGCGCTCGTCGCTGATGACGATCTCGAGCCCGGGCACGAGGAACGCCGTCTGGCGGGCGCGCTGCTCGAGCTCCTCGAGGTTGAACGCGGCATCCTTCGTGAAGATCTGCCGATCGGCCCAGTAGCGGATGCGGGTGCCGGTCACGCCCTTCGCGGCACGCCCCGCGACGCGGAGTTCGGAGCTGGCCTCGAACGGTGAGAACGCGGCATCCGGTGTGCCTCCCGCGAACGTTCCCGGCTCGCCCCGGTGGAACGACATCGCCCACGTCTTGCCGTCGCGGTCGACCTCGACGTCGAGTCGCTCGGACAGGGCGTTGACGACGGATGCGCCGACGCCGTGCAGACCGCCGGAGGCGGCGTACGAGCCGCCGCCGAACTTTCCGCCGGCGTGCAGCTTGGTGAAGACGACCTCGACACCCGTGAGACCCGTGCGCGGCTCGATGTCGACGGGGATGCCGCGCGCTCGGTCGCGCACCTCGACGCTGCCGTCGGCGTGCAGGATGATGTCGATGCGGCCGCCGTGGCCGGCGAGAGCCTCATCGACCGAGTTGTCGATGATCTCCCAGAGGCAGTGCATGAGGCCGCGCGAGTCGGTCGAGCCGATGTACATGCCGGGGCGCTTGCGGACCGCTTCGAGGCCCTCCAGCACCTGAAGATGATGGGCGGAATACTCGGAGGTCACAAATGTCAAGGTTATCCGGGGCGGCCGACGCCGTGGAGCACAGACACGGAGCCTCGTATTCCCGGTACGCGCACAGCGAAATGTGACCTGTTCGCGGCATTCCCGAAACCTTCGCGTGGTTGTATGTCATGACCCGCAGAAGCGGAGCACCGAGCACACGCAGCACGAGGAGGCCACGAGATGAATACGCTTTCGACACCCGCCGAGTCCGGCTCCCTCCTCGAATACCGCCTCACCGCGATGGACCGCTGTGACTCGTGCGGCGCGCAGGCCTACATCGCCGCCGAGGTCAACGGCAGCGAGCTGCTGTTCTGCGCGCACCACGGCCGCAAGTACGAAGAGAAGCTTCGCGCGATCGCCACGTCGTGGCACGACGAGACCGCACGGCTCAGCGAGTAACGCTCAGCCGCCGCGGTAGACGCGCGGCATCCCCGGCGAGAACCGCAGTGCGATCTCCTCGCCGATCGTGCCGATGCGCTCGGCCGCGTCGGTGACGCTCGCAGGTGCACCGGCACCGAGGACCAGCACCTCGTCCCCGACCTGAGCCGTCGACCAGCCCGCGACCGTGCTCTCGCTGAGCCCGATGACCCGAACGGCGCGCGACCCCTGGATCGTGCCGACCTCGAGCCGCCCGGCGAGCGTCGACGGGAGACCGTCCAGACCGCCGACGTCGATCGTGACATCCTCGCCGTCCACACGCGCCACGTGCGCCGCGAGGGTGGAGACGGGACGGATGCCGAGCTCGGCCTCCCCCGGTCCGCCGGCGGGGCGGATGCCGTACGCGAACGCGCCGATGCGGACGAGGTCGTAGCGGAACTCGGGTCGCGCGAAGCCGGCGGCGGACGCCGCGAGATGGCGGAGAACGGGTCGGAGTCCCGCATCCTGTGCCTGGCGCACCGCCGCGTCGAAGAGGGTGCGGGCGGCGTCGTCCTCGGCGTCGGAGGCCTCCGCGATGTGGCTCCACACGCCGACGACCTCCAGCGCGCCGTCACGCTCGAGCTCGGCCGCGCGCGCGACGAACCCGGGCCACTCCTCGGGACGCACGCCGTTGCGGTGCAGGCCCGTGTCGATCTTGAGGTGGACGCGGCCGCGGCCCGACGCCGCGGCGACGTCCTCCAGGAGTGCGGCATCCCCCACCCCGATGTCGAGGTCGGCGTCGACGGCCGCCCGGGCTTCCTCGGCGGTCGCGACGATCCAGACGAAGATGCGCGCCTCAGCGCCGAGGAATGCGCGCACGGCGCTGCCCGTGCGCACGTCGAAGGCGCCGAACCAGCGCACATCCTCCGCCCACGCGCGCGTCACGATCGCCTCGAGGCCGTGACCGTAGGCGTCGTCCTTCACGACGAGCATGTGCGCGGCGGGCGCGACCCGGTTGCGGATGGCGGCGAGGTTGTCGGCGAAGGCGTCGAGATCGATGCGGAGCTCGGCGGTCACGACACGTGCTCCCGCTGTGCGCGGCTGCCGACGGCCGCGACGATCTCGGGCCCGTCCAGGCCCGTGTGCGCGGTCCAGCGCGCCAGGTCGGGGTCGTCGGCCTCGGGGCCGAAGAACACCGCCTCGTCGCCGCGCGCGACGTCTGCGTCGCCGATGTCGACGACGCAGACGTCCATCGCGACGCGGCCGACGATCGTGTGCAGTGCCTCGCCGATGCGCACGCGCGCGTGATCCCCGAGCGACCGCACGACCCCCTGCGCGTAGCCGCCCGTCACGAGCGCGATGCGGGTGTCCTCGGCCGCGCGATGGGTGAATCCGTACGAGACGCCCTCCCCCGCGTGCAGCGCCTTCACGACGAGCACCGAGCCTGAGAGGCGCATGACCGGGACACCGGCGGTGCCGGGCAGGCCGTAGAGGGCGGAGGTGTCGAGCGTCGCCTCGCCGACCGATTCGACCGCCACGCCGGGGTGGGCGTCCGCCATCCCGGCCGACTCCCGCTCATCGACCAGGAGGCCGTCGACGCCGGTGTCCACGAGCGTCCGCGCGACCTCGTGGAGTCCGTGACCCCACGCGTCGTGCCGCAGATCGGCGATCGCGTACTCCCCGCCGGTCAGGAGCAGGAGCGCCTCGACGTTGGCGCGGAGTGCACGGTGATCGATGCGGGCGACGGGAGCGCTGCGCCAGGGCGCGGCGTCCTCGATCCGATCGCCCGAAGTCACCCGTCTAGACTATCGGGGTCCCCCGCACCCGACCCTGGAGCACCCATGCCTCGGAAGGGCCTCGGCCTCGCGCCGCGCCTTCGCTATCTCGCCGGACGCGCTCGTCGCATCGACGTCGGCTCGGTGCTCGAACGAGCCCACGAGGCCGCGGAGGAGCACGGCAAGTGGCGCCCCGCGATCGTCGTCGACATGCTGTGGCAGGCGGGCCTGCGCAACGTCGGGTTCCAGGACTACATCGACTACGACTTCGCGATCCTGAACAAGGCGGAGCGGGCGACGTACATGACGCACCCCGTCTCGAACCAGCTGTCGCAGAAGTACGATCACCCCGACTTCCGCGGGCTGTTCCAGGACAAGATCGAGTTCGACCGCCGATTCAGCGAGCACCTGCACCGCGACTGGATGGTCGTCGAGGAGGGCAACGCCGACGCCGTGCGCGAGTTCGCCCAGCGCCTCGGCACGATCGTGACGAAAGAGCCCGTCGGCCAGGCCGGCACCGGCGTGCACCGCTACCACGCGACGGAGATCGAGGACTGGGATGCCTTCCACCGAGGCCTCCTCGAGCGGGGTGAGCTGCTCATCGAAGAGGTCATCGTCCAGCACGCCGACCTGGCCGCCGTCTGCCCCGGCACGGTGAACACGACGCGCGTCACCGCCTTCTTCGACGGTGAGACGACGCACATCCTCGCGGTCGCGCAGAAGTTCGGCCGCGGCGCGGTGAGCGACCAGATGACGTACGGCGGGTTCTACACGATGCTCGACGACTCCGGCCGTGCCGCCGGCAACGGGTACGACTCCCACGCGCACATCCACGAGTTCCACCCCGAGTCGGGCGTGCGCATCGCCGACTTCCAGCTGCCGATGATGGACGAGGTCAGGGCATTCGTCGACCGCGTCGCCCGTGTCGTCCCCGAGGTGCAGTACGTCGGCTGGGACATCGTCGTGACGCCGACCGGGCCTGTGCTCGTCGAGGGCAACTGGGCCGCAGGCGTCTATGAGAACAAGCCGAGCGCGACGGGCATCCGCACCGGCCACAAGCCGCGCTACCGCGAGGCCATCGGGTTCTGAACACCGTGAGCCTCCATCTGAGCGCCGAGGGCGCGGGTGACACCCACGCTCTCGGCAGCCCAGTGGAGGCTCACGGGTTATGCGGTGGCGAGCACCTCAGGAGGCGCGGACGATGCCGAGCGGCGTCGACTGGTGCCCCTGGCCGAGGGGGTTGTCGCGCAGGATCGCGACGAGCTGCTTCTCGCGTTCCTTGAGCAGGGTCGATCCGAGGATGTTGCCGCCGATGTCGTTGATGTCGACGACGGCGACCTCGACGCCGTTCCCGAGCAGGCCCTTGAGCCGCGCGGCGACGGCGCGCGGGCGCTCCGGACCGAGCACGACCGCCTTGTTGTAGGGCGGGATCGTCCCGCTCGTGGGCCCGTCGATCGAGCGCGCCTTGTCGCCCGCGACGCGATAGAAGTCGCCCTTGCGCCCGAACAGCTTCGTGACGGCCGAGACGCCCGCGGCGAACAGGATGCGGATCGTTCCGCACTCCCGCAGCGCCATCTCCATCGTCTCGGGCATGCCGAGGCCGATGCCGTAGGGCGTCTTGACGACGAACTTCGACAGGAAGAACGCGAGTCTCCGCGGCTTGATCGAGTCGATCGGGTACGAGCGGCCCTGCGTGATCGCCACGATCTTCTCGGTCACGAAGAGGATGTCACCGGGCTGCACGACATCGGTCGCGTACTCGCGCACGAAGGCGTCGAGATCGTCACCCGGCATGACGACGCGCGTCTTGATCGGGATGCGGGCGAACGATGCGCCTTCGAGATCGACGGTCAGCGCCTTGCCGGCGTTGGCCTCGCCGATCATTCGAGGTAGTCCCGGAGCGACTGCGAACGCGAGGGATGCCGCAGCTTCGCCATCGTCTTCGACTCGATCTGGCGGATGCGCTCACGCGTGACGCCGAACGTGTCGCCGATCTGGTCGAGGGTCTTCGGCTGGCCGTCACCGAGGCCGAAGCGCATGCGGATGACGCCCGCCTCGCGCTCCGACAGCGAGTCCAGGAGCGACTCGAGCTGACGCTGCAGCATCGTGAAGCCCACGGCGTCGGCCGGGACGACCGCTTCGGTGTCTTCGATCAGGTCGCCGAACTCGCTGTCGCCGTCCTCGCCGAGCGGAGTGTGCAGCGAGATCGGCTCACGGCCGTACTTCTGCACCTCGATGACCTTCTCGGGGGTCATGTCGAGCTCGCGGCTGAGCTCCTCGGGCGTGGGTTCGCGACCGAGGTCCTGCAGCATCTGGCGCTGGACGCGCGCGAGCTTGTTGATGACCTCGACCATGTGGACGGGGATGCGGATCGTGCGGGCCTGGTCGGCCATGGCACGGGTGATGGCCTGGCGGATCCACCACGTCGCATAGGTCGAGAACTTGAAGCCCTTGGTGTAGTCGAACTTCTCGACGGCGCGGATGAGACCGAGGTTGCCCTCCTGGATGAGGTCCAGGAACTGCATCCCGCGGCCCGTGTAGCGCTTGGCGAGCGACACGACGAGGCGGAGGTTCGCGCCGAGCAGGTGCGACTTCGCGCGCTGGCCGTCGCGGGCGACCCACTGCAGGTCGAGGCCGAGCTGGTTCGACTTCTCGGCCGCCGTCATGTGCGACAGCTTCTCCTCGGCGAACAGGCCCGCCTCGATGCGCATCGCGAGCTCGACCTCTTCGGCCGCGTTCAGCAGCGGCACCTTGCCGATCTGCTTCAGGTAGTCCTTGACGGGGTCGGCCGTGGCTCCGGTGATCTGCGTCGAGTAGACCGGGATGTCGTCCTCGTCGCTCGACGAGATGACGATCGCGCCCGTGGGAAGCGGCTCCGAGAAGGCAGGGGCCTTGCCCTCCTCTTCCTCGTCCTCTTCCTCGGCGGACTCGCCGTCGGTCTCCGAGTCGCCCGCGGCCGACTTGCTGCGCGAGCCTGCGGCCGGCGCCGCGTCGTCGTCGGAGTCGTCACCGGCCTCGTCGTCGAGCTCGACGTCGGAGTCCAGCTCCTCGTCGTCGAGCTCTTCGTCGTCGTCGCTCTTGGCCTTGGACCCCGCGGCCTTGGCCTTGGGCGCGGCCTTCGTCTTGGCCGCCGCGCGCTTGGCGGCGGGCTTGTTCTCGACCTCCTCGACGGGGGTCTCTGCCTCGGTGTCCTTCGCTGCTCGGGATCGAGGTGATGTCTTCGTGCTCGAGGTCACGGTTCGCCTTTCATCGGCGGACGCGGCTGCCGCGTCCTCCGATCGTTTCGGACACTAGTAAGACCCTTGTCAAGTCCGCCGCCCGTCGAGGTTGTCTCGCGGACCACGTTGACAACGGGTCAGGTCATCTATTGTCTCACACTCGCCGCGCGCTGATCGCGGCGGGGGACACGTTTACCACAACGCGACGAACGTTCGGCGCATTCCCCGGTCAGGGCCGCTTGTCCTCGTCACCGGACGGGCGTGTCGCGAGGAACCGTTCGAGCTCGGCGGCGAGCTCGTCGGCGCTCGGCAGATCGCCGGCGTGGATGATCGGCGTCGCCGACGTCGAGCCTGCCATGTAGGAGTCGTAGCGCTCCTCCAGGCCCTGCAGCATGCGCGAGAGCTCCTCGCTGCCGGTGACCTGCTCGTCGACCTTGGTGAGGTACTCGCGGTTCTGCTCGCGCAGATCGTCGCCCGTGAAGACGAGGCCCGTCGCCACTGTGATGCTGTCGAGTGCGGCCAGAGTCGCGGCGGGGTACTCGGTGTCGCCCAGGTAGTGCGGCACGAGCAGCACGAATCCGGCGATCGCGAACCCCTCTTCGCTCAGCCGGTACTCCAGCAGGTGTCCGGCCGTCGCGGGCACCTGGGTGTGGGGCTGCCAGACGGAGTGCGCCGCCGTGAGGTCCTTGCGCGTGCCGCTCACGGTCGTGCCGATGGGTCGCGTGTGGGGCACGGGCATGGGGATCGAGTGCACCCAGGTGATCGTCGAGACGGCGAGGCTGCGCGCGAAGTCGACGACGGCCGCGGCGAACCCGTCCCAGGCGAAGTCGGGCTCGTAGCCGGCGAGCACGAGGAACGGGTGCCCCAGGGCGTCGTGCGCCAGCGAGAGCTCGAGTCGCGGCGGCGTGTAGTCGGTGAGGTGGTCCTGATCGAACGCGACGATCGGCCGGCGCGCGCGGTAGTCGAGCAGGACGTCGTTGGTGAAGATCGCGACAGGTGTCGGGTCGAGCTCGTCGCGGACGTAGTCGACGAGTCCGCTGACGGCGCTGCCGGCATCCGTGAAGCCCGTGAGCGCGATGACGAGCGGCAGCCCGGTCGGCACAGGCGGGGCCGAGACGGCACGCTCGAACAGGGGCGCGGACTGGGGCATGGCTCCATGCTACGAGCCGGGCCGTCGAACCCGGGCCGCCGCGGGTCCCGCTGACAGCGAACAGCCGGTACTTAGGATGGTGGGCATGTCGTTCCCCGACCTCGAGTACACCACCGCCCCGATTCGAGAGACCGACGCCGAAGCGATCCTTCTGGCTCTCCCGCCGCTCGACAAAGACGACTCCCCCGGGCTCGACGACTGGCCAGGGCTGCGCGACGCCCTGCTGGCGACGGGCTTCACCGGCGCGTCCTCGTCGTATCAGCGCGTGTACGCGCCCGAGAGCACATCGCTTCCGCTCGCCGTGGTCGGCACGGGCGCGAAGCCCGATGCCGCCGCCGTCCGCGACGCCGTCGGCACGGGCATCCGTACGCTCACCGGTCAGACGACCGTGTCGGTCGCGCTGCCTGCGGCCGACGCCGATCTGTGGCGCGCCGCGGCGGAAGGCGCGCTGCTCGGGGGCTACCGCTTCGACGGCTACAAATCCGAAGCACCCAAGCTGCGCGCCGCGACGGTTCGCGTGCACGGGACGACGGATGCCGACCCCGACGACGTCGCGGCCGTGCAGGCCGCCGCGGCCGCCGCCGCGCTCGTCAAGGACCTCGTCTCCATCCCTGCCGAATGGCTCGGGCCTGCCGACTTCGCCGAGCGCGCGACGAACGCCGTCGCCGAGCTTCCCGTCACCGTCGAGGTGCTCGACGAGGCGGCTCTCGCGGCCGGCGGCTGGGGAGGCATCCTCGGCGTCGGCCAGGGCTCCGACCGGCCGCCGCGGCTCGTGCATCTCGAATACGCGCCCGAGGGCGCCCCGCGTCACATCGCGCTCGTGGGCAAGGGCATCACGTTCGACACGGGCGGGCTGTCCCTCAAGCCCGCGGCTTCGATGGTCGGCATGAAGTACGACATGTGCGGTGCCGCGACCGCCCTCGCGGTGCTGCGCGCCGTCGCCGCGCGCGGCCTCCCCGTGCGGGTCAGCGCCTGGCTCTGCATCGCGGACAACATGCCCTCCGGGCGGGCCACGCGCCCCGGCGACGTGCTCAGGCTCCTCGACGGCTCCACGGTCGAGGTGCTCAACACCGATGCCGAGGGTCGGCTGGTGCTGGCCGACGGTCTCGTCGCGGCCAGTCGCGAGCATCCCGATCTCATCGTCGACGTCGCCACCCTCACGGGAGCCATCACGATCGCCCTCGGCACGCGCCACGCGGGGGTGATGGGCGATGACGACGCCGTCTCGCGATACCTCGCCGCCGCGGCCGAGGTCGACGAGCTCGCGTGGCAGCTGCCGCTGCCCGAGCACATGAACGACGAGCTCGACTCGCCGATCGCCGACCTCGTCAACGCCAAGGTCGGCGACCCCGCGGGAGGCTCGCTGTTCGCCGGACTCTTCCTGCGCCGCTTCGTCGGGCGCACGTCCGACCAAGCCGATGCCCCTCGGATCCCGTGGGTGCACCTCGACATCGCCGGCGTCGGAATGAACAAGGGCGGCGGATTCGGGTTCACCGACAAGGGCCCGACTGCCGCGACCGTGCGATCGCTCATCCGCTTCATCGAGGGCGAGGCGGCGCGATGACCGATCACTCCTTCGACGTCGTCGTGCTCGGCGGCGGGAGCGGCGGCTATGCCGCTGCGGTGCGCGCGGCCGAGCTCGGGAAGTCCGTCGCCCTCGTCGAGAAGGACAAGGTCGGCGGGACGTGCCTGCACCGAGGCTGCATCCCGACGAAGGCGCTCCTGCACGCGGCCGAGGTCGCCGACCTCGCCCGCGAGGCGAGCGCGGTCGGCGTCCGTGCGACCTTCGACGCGATCGACCCTGAGGGCGTCCGCGCATACCGCGAGGGGATCGTCGCGAAGAAGTTCAAGGGGCTCGAGGGGCTGGTCAAGGCCCGCGGCATCACCGTCGTCACCGGTGAGGGCCTGCTCGAGGCGGATCGCGCCGTGCGCGTGGGCGACGACCGGTACGTCGGCGCCGACGTCATCCTGGCGACGGGCTCGTACAGTCGCACGCTTCCCGGCCTCGAGATCGGGGGCCGCATCCTGACGAGCGAGCAGGCGCTCGAGCTCTCCGAGATCCCGAGTCGCGTCGTCGTGCTCGGCGGCGGGGTCATCGGCGTCGAGTTCGCGAGCGTGTGGCGGTCGTTCGGCGCCGACGTCACGATCGTCGAGGCGCTCGACCACCTCGTCCCCGTCGAGGACGTCGCGCTGAGCAAGGGCCTGGAACGCGCCTTCCGCCGGCGCGGCATCGCCTACTCCCTCGGCGTGCGCTTCGCGAGCGCGACGCAGACGGCGGATGCGGTCACCGTGACCCTCGAAGACGGCAAGACGTTCGAGGCGGATTACCTGCTCGTCGCGGTCGGCCGCGGTCCCGCGACGTCGGGCCTGGGTTACGAAGAGGCGGGCATCGCTCTCGAACGCGGCTTCGTCGTCGTCGACGAGCGCCTGCGCACCTCGGCGGAGCACGTGTGGGCCGTGGGCGACATCGTGCCCGGGCTCCAGCTCGCGCACCGCGGCTTCCAGCAGGGCATCTTCGTCGCCGAGGAGATCGCGGGCCTGAATCCCGTCGTCGTCCCCGATGCCCACGTGCCGCGCGTCACGTACTCGCATCCCGAGGTCGCCTCCGTCGGCCTCAGCGAGGCCAAGGCGGCCGAGACGCACGGCCAGGACGGCATCGTCGCCTACGAATACAACCTCGCGGGCAACGGCCGCAGCGAGATCCTCGGAACCTCGGGCGTCGTCAAGGTCGTGCGACTGAAGGACGGTCCGATCATCGGTGTGCACCTCATCGGCGACCGCGTCGGGGAGCTCATCACAGAGGGTCAGCTCGCCGTCGGCTGGGAGGCCCACCCCGAAGACATCGCCCCGTTCGTGCACGCCCATCCGACGCAGAGCGAAGCGCTGGGCGAGGCGTTCCTCGCCCTCGCGGGCAAGCCGCTGCACGCCCTGTGAACCCCGGCGCCGGAACGGCGTCACTAAGCTAGTCGAGACATCGGCATTCTGAAGGAGACAGTCCTATGAGCACATCCGTGGTCCTCCCCGCGCTCGGCGAGAGCGTCACCGAGGGAACGGTCACCCGCTGGCTCAAGAAGGTCGGTGACACGATCGAGGCCGACGAGGGCCTGCTCGAGATCTCCACGGACAAGGTCGACACGGAGATCCCGTCGCCTGTCAGCGGCGTCATCGAGGAGATCCTCGTCCAGGAGGACGAGACGGTCGAGGTCGGCGCCGTTCTCGCCAAGATCGGCGACGGCTCCGCCGCTCCCGCCGAGGCCCCCGCCCCGGCCGCGGAGACCCCGGCCGCGGAGACCCCGGCCGCGGAGACGCCGGCCGCCGAGGCCGCTCCGCAGGAGCAGCCGGCGCCCGCCGAAGCGCCTGCTCCCGCCGCGGAGGCGACCGCGCCGGCCACCACCGGCGGCGGCAAGGAGGTCGTCCTTCCCGAGCTCGGCGAGAGCGTCACGGAGGGCACTGTCACCCGCTGGCTCAAGCAGGTCGGCGACCAGGTCGAGACCGACGAGCCGCTGCTCGAGATCTCGACGGACAAGGTCGACACGGAGATCCCGTCGCCGTTCAGCGGCGTGCTCCAGGAGATCCTGGTGAAGGAGGACGAGACCGTCGCCGTCGGCTCCGCCCTCGCCCGCATCGGCGACGGCGCACCCGCCGCGGCCCCCGCCGAGCCCGCGGCTCCCGCCGAGCCGCAGGCGGCCGCCCCCGCTCCTGCTCCCGCCGCCCCCGTCGCCGCCGCCCCGGCCCCGGCCCCGGCCGCTCCGGCGCCCGCCACACCTGCTCCCGCCGCCGCGGCTCCGGCCGCACCCCCGGCCCCGGCCGCTCCGGCGCCCGCGGCACCTGCTCCCGCCGCTGCGGCTCCCGCGGCCGAGGACGCCGACGCCCCGACCTACGTGACGCCGCTCGTGCGCCGCCTCGCTCAGCAGCAGGGCGTCGACCTGGCCACCGTCACGGGCACCGGCGTCGGCGGTCGCATCCGCAAGGAAGACGTGCTGAAGGCCGCCGAGGCGGCCGCGGCCCCCGCTCCCGCAGCCGCACCGGCCGCGGCGCCCGCCGCGCCTCAGCTCGAGGTCTCGCCGCTGCGCGGCACCACCCAGCCGATGTCGCGCCTGCGCAAGGTGATCGCCGAGCGCGCCGTCGCGTCGATGCAGGCGACCGCGCAGCTCACGACGGTGGTCGAGGTCGACGTCACGAGGCTCGCCGCCTATCGCGACGCCGTGAAGGCCGACTTCCAGGCGAAGACGGGCGACAAGCTCTCGTTCCTGCCGTTCTTCGCGGTCGCGGCGGTCGAGGCGCTGCAGGCGTACCCGATCGTCAACGCGACGGTGGACGGCAGCGACATCGTCTACCCCGGCACCGAGAACATCTCCATCGCCGTCGACACCGAGCGCGGCCTGCTCACCCCCGTCGTCAAGGACGCGGGCGGCAAGAGCCTCGCGCAGTTCGCCCGCGAGATCGCCGACCTCGCCGCGCGTACGCGCGACAACAAGCTGAAGCCCGACGAGCTCGCCGGCGGCACCTTCACGCTGACCAACACGGGCTCGCGCGGGGCGCTCTTCGACACCCCGATCGTGTTCCTGCCGCAGTCGGCGATCCTCGGCCTCGGTGCGGTCGTCAAGAAGCCCGGCGTCGTGACGGTCGACGGCAAGGACGCGATCTCGGTGCGCTCGTACGTGTATCTCGCGCTCTCGTACGACCACCGCATCATCGACGGCGCCGACGCCGCCCGCTTCCTCGGCGCGGTCAAGGCGCGCCTGGAGGCGGCCGACTTCGGGGGCCAGCTCGGCATCTGACATCGTCATCCTGGGTGCTCCGCGACGTCGTGAACGTCGCGGAGCACCCATTTCTCGTCTCTGCGGAAGATCACGACGAGCTGCGCCGCGATCCCGCCCGTCGACGACTCGACCCGGAGGACGGCGGCTCCCCCGAACTCGTCGAGAAGGGTGATGGTGCGCTCGGTCGCAGGCTCGTCGATCGCGCCCGGCGGGAACACGGCCGACGCGTCGTCCTGGAGAGGGGCGAGGCATCCCGAATCGGCTCCGCACGCCGAGCGTGCCGTGAGCAGCGCGTCGAGCACCGCCTCCAGCGACTCCTGGCCTGACACGTCGGATGGCGTCGCGGTCGCCTCCGCCGACGGAGCCCCCGTCGGCGCGGCCGCGGTCGCATCGGGCTGAGCCGTCGCGGGGCCCGCGCCTCCCGTGGGCCACAGGAGTCCGCCCGCCAGGACGACCGCGGCGACGGCGGCCGCGACGAGCAGCGGACGCCGGCGGCTCGTCGCCGGCTCGCGGTCGGCTCGCCGGAAGCGGCGCCACACGGCCGTCGATGCCTGGGAGAAGGCATCGGCCAGGTCGGCGTCGACGTTGCCGGCCAGCCGCGCGACGAGCGATCGCTCGCGGGGCGCGTCGTCGGGCGCCCGCGCCGACTGCGGAATGGTCGGCTCCGAGCGGACGCGCCGCGGCGCGAACACGGTCGTCGCGAGCGGCTCGGGCACGGCGGTCGCGAAAAGCAGCTCCTCCAGCCGTGTGAGGCCTCGGCCCAGGCGGGTGGGCTCGGCCGCGGTCTCGCGCGCCTCGGCGAGGGCGGAGACGAGCGCCGGGCGGGCTCCGTGCGCCAGCTCGTCGAGCAGGGCGTCGGCCGCCGATGCGATCGGCTCGCCGTCGGGCGACGGTGCGAACACGGGACGCCCGCCCTCGGTGAGCCACCAGGTGCCGGGGCATCCGGCGCCTTGGTCGATCGTTGCGGCGTCGGCGCAGGCGCGGAGCACGCTCACCGCGAGCGTCAGTCGCTCGCCGTCGGTCAGCGGGGCATCGAGGCGGCGGCCGAGGAAGTCGTCGAGCCGCTCGGTGCACACGGGCAGCGCGACGGCGTGGCCGTCGGAGCGTCGCACGAGATCGGCCGGCCCGAGGATGTGGCCGTCGTGCGGCACGAGCCATCCGGTCCAGTCGTCGCCCAGGATCTCGACGTCGACGAGGACGCACGTCCCCGTCGCGGCGGAGTGCGCGAGAAGGCCGGGGTACGGCGAATCCGGCGGTCCGTCGAGCCGTCGCATGATGCGGTACGCATCGAGGAGGAGGTCTGCGGAGGGCACTCCCCGAGTCTTGCGAGGAGCCCGACGACGGCGATGCGGGCGACCCGATCTGGGGAGTTCCCACCGTCCGGGCCGCCTGGGGAGGAGCCGAGCGGACGGCGGTCGAAAGGTAGGCTGGAGCTATGTCCGGCCGTTCGACTGCGCCCGAGAAGCGACAAGGCTTCTTCCGGCAGCTGCGCACCCTCTACACGTTCACCCAGAAGGCCTACAAATGGCTTCCGTGGCTCCTCGCGGGCATCTTCGTGCTCTCGATCGGCGCCGGAGTCGCGGTCGGCTTCCTCATCCCGCCCGTTGCGTGGTGGAGCGTGCTCCTCTGGGGCGTCACCGGGCTCATGCTCGGCATCCTGATCTCGCTCATGACCATGACGCGACTGTCGACGACCGCCATGTACAAGCAGATCGACGGGATGCCGGGAGCCGCCGGCCACGTGCTGTCGACCTCGCTCGGCCGCAACTGGTCGGCCACGGACATGCCGGTCGGCGTGAACCCCAAGACCCAGGAGGCCGTGTACCGCGTGGTCGGTCGCGGCGGCGTCGTCATCGTGGGCGAAGGCGCCCGCGGACGTCTGACGCGGCTGGTGAACGAGGAGCGCTCGAAGGTGCAGCGGGTCGCCTCGGGAGTTCCCGTGACGGTCCTGTATGTGGGTCACGGCGACGACGAGATCACGATCGCCAAGCTCG
This sequence comes from Microbacterium alkaliflavum, assembly GCF_044325405.1. Classification (NCBI taxonomy): domain Bacteria; kingdom Bacillati; phylum Actinomycetota; class Actinomycetes; order Micrococcales; family Microbacteriaceae; genus Microbacterium; species Microbacterium alkaliflavum. The sequence goes on from NZ_JBIQWL010000002.1 coordinate 223,773, forward strand.
CCTCGACGATCAAGGGGCTGCCGAAGAAGATCGACAAGTCGACGCAGTCGGCGGTCATCAAGCGCCTCGAGTCGGTGTCGCAGTCGCTCGCGTCGCTGCCGATCCCGAAGGGCATCGACCCCACGAAGGTGCGGGCGCCGCGCCCGCGTTAGGACCTCGCCGAGAACGACCCCCGGCGGTCGGCCCGTCTACGCGCGCAGCAGGACGGTGCCGGCCGCTTTGTCGTGCAGGCCGCGCTGGTCGGCATCCCAGATGACGGCGGGGATCACGATGACCAGCAGCAGCGTGCGCACGATGGGCCGCCAAAGCCCCACCCAGGCGCCGTCGAGCCGCACGAGGCGGAGCCCGAAGAGGCGATGCCCGGGGCTCCCCTGGAGGGTCGGCAGGAAGACGAGCTGGATGATCGCGAAGATCACGAGGATCGACATCGCGTCCCATCCCCAGAACCCCGAGATGAGATAGGCGGCGCCGTAGTCGACGAAGATCGCGCCGACGCGTCGGCCCAGCCGGGCGATCGAGCCGCTTCCCTCGCGCGGGAATCCGAGCCGCTCGCCGGGGTACGTCTCGCCTGTCTGGGTCACCCTTCCAGCGTATACAGCCTCGTGTAACATGCCGGAAACAAAGGGGTTACTGGCGGGCAATCCCCTGTCGATACGGTTCTGGAAGCCCGCCCGGGCGGGCGGCACTTCCCGATGCGCTATTTCTGGAGCCTCAATGTTCAATGATTCATCCGAGGTGCTGAAGTTCATCAAGGACGAGGACGTCAAGTTCCTCGACATCCGTTTCACGGACCTCCCTGGTGTGCAGCAGCACTTCAACATTCCGGCCTCGACGGTCGACGAGGAGTTCTTCACCGTCGGCCAGCTGTTCGACGGCTCCTCGATCCGCGGCTTCGCCAACATCCACGAGTCGGACATGCAGCTGATCCCGGATGTGTCGACGGGATACCTCGACCCGTTCCGCGAGGCGAAGACGCTCATCATGGTCTTCGACATCTACAACCCGCGCAACGGTGAGATCTACTCGAAGGACCCCCGCCAGGTCGCCAAGAAGGCCGAGAAGTACCTCGCGTCGACGGGCATCGCCGACACCGCGTTCTTCGCCCCCGAGGCCGAGTTCTACATCTTCGACGACGTCCGCTACGAGGTGAAGCAGAACTCGAGCTTCTACTCGGTCGACTCCGAAGAGGGCGCGTGGAACACGGGCCGCATCGAAGAGGGCGGCAACCTCGCCAACAAGACCCCCTACAAGGGCGGCTACTTCCCCGTGAGCCCCGTCGACAAGCAGGCCGACCTGCGCGACGACATCAGCCTCAAGCTCATCGAGGCCGGCCTGATCCTGGAGCGCGCGCACCACGAGGTGGGCACGGGCGGCCAGGCCGAGATCAACTACCGCTTCGACACGATGGTGCACGCGGCCGACGACATCCTGAAGTTCAAGTACATCGTCAAGAACACGGCCGAGCAGTGGGGCAAGACCGCCACGTTCATGCCGAAGCCCCTCTTCGGCGACAACGGCTCGGGCATGCACACCCACCAGTCGCTGTGGAGCGGCGGCCAGCCCCTCTTCTACGACGAGAAGGGCTACGGCGGCCTGTCCGACATCGCGCGCTGGTACATCGGCGGCATCCTCGCCCACGCCCCCGCCGTGCTCGCCTTCACGAACCCGACGCTCAACAGCTACCACCGTCTGGTGAAGGGCTTCGAGGCTCCCGTCAACCTCGTCTACTCGGCGGGCAACCGCTCGGCGGCGATCCGCATCCCGATCACGGGCACCAACCCCAAGGCTAAGCGCATCGAGTTCCGCGCGCCGGACGCCTCGGGCAACCCGTACCTCGCCTTCGCGGCGCAGCTCATGGCGGGCCTGGACGGCATCAAGAACCGCATCGAGCCCCACGAGCCGGTCGACAAGGACCTCTACGAGCTTCCCCCCGAGGAGGCCAAGGGCATCCCGCAGGTGCCGAACTCGCTGCAGGACTCGCTCGACGCCCTCGCGGCCGACCACGCGTTCCTCCTCGAGGGCGGCGTCTTCACGCCCGAGCTCATCGAGACCTGGATCGACTACAAGGTCGAGAACGAGATCAAGCCGCTCGCGCAGCGTCCGCACCCGTTCGAGTACGAGCTGTACTACGGCGTCTGAGCACATCGCCGACGTCTGAGCGACGTCTCACGCAGAGCCCCTCGAGTCGCGTACTCGAGGGGCCTCTGCGTGTGTCAGTCGGTGACGACGCGCCGGTTGAGCTCGTGCGCGAGCTCGGTCGCACGCTCGGTCCCGAGCTGGTTCGTCAGCTCGTCGGCGAGCGAAGCCATGTCGGCCGACGAGCTCGCCACGAGGGTTGCGAGCGTCTCGAGGATCGACGTGGGCCCGGCATTGCCGCCGCCGAAGAAGATGGCCTTCCAGATGGAGATGAGCGCGTTGTCCTGGTCCGCGGAGAGAGCTCCGTTCGCCCGGAGGGAGCGCACGACGCCGAGCACGGTGTCGCTGTCGGCGATCGCCGTCGTCGCGCCGCCCGCCCCCAGCGCCACGCGCACTTCCTGCAGCGCCCGGCGATCGTCGTCTGTGAACATGTCATCCTCCTGAAGCGGTCTGAATGCGTTGAAATCGATGATGTGCCAGGGCTCGCCGCCGTCGATCCCGGAACGCCTCTCAGTGATCCGGTTGCACTCGAAACCGGCCGAGCTGCACGACTCCCACACCTGCCACCACTCGAGCCCGTTCCGATCGACGTCGATCGCGAGACAGTCGCTCCCCCGCCAGTTTCCCCCGTGCGACGAGGAGCCCGCCACGGACGCCTGATTGCAGTTGCCATTGGCGCATGCCTCGTCGCGGTACCTCTTCTGTACGTCGAACGGGCGGTACGCGTTCCATCCGCCCCACGTGATGTATATCCGGCGGCCGAAGTGCGCGAAGGCGTACTCCTGCGCGGCCTTCCACCTCGCCGCCGTGCCGGGCGTGAGGCGATGCTCCCAGGCTTTGGCGCCGGATCCGCCGTTGGCGACGACGACCGAGACGACGGAGTCCGGCACTCTTCCGTTCGAGTACAGCATCGTCGCCCGCCGTCCCGCTCGCTCTGACGGCGCGATGCCCACAGCCCCAAGACGCGCGCCGCCTCACGTCCCGCGACGCACGCTATACCTTCGGGGCGCGATGCGCCACGGGAGTCACCCGTAGAAGAGCTTCTCGAACACGCGGCGGGCGCGACGGGTCGTGCCGAGGTAGTCCTCCTCGACCTGCGTCGCCGACCGGGGCGGGTACTCGAGGAGGCGTCCGATGCCGTCGAGCCGCTTGCGGTCGACCGGCAGCACGTCGCTCGTCTGTCCCGACAGCAGGGTGTTCGCCGAGCGGAGCCGGCTGGCCAGGCGCCAGGCCGCGGCGAGGCGGTCGGCGGAGGCATCCGGAACCAATCCGGCCTCGACGGCGGCCCGCAGCGCCGCGATCGTCGAGGTCGTGCGCAGCGCCGGCACGTCGTGGGCGTGCTGCAGCTGGAGCAGCTGCACGAGCCACTCGACGTCGCTGAGCGAGCCCGGTCCGAGCTTGAGGTGGCGGGCGGGATCGGCGCCCTGCGGGAGGCGCTCGTTCTCGACCCGGGCCTTGATGCGCTTGATCTCGCGGACGGCCTGCAGATCGACGGATGCCGGGTACCTCACCTGGTCGGCGAGCTTCATGAACTCCGCGATGAGCTTGACGCTTCCCGCGATGCCGCGCGCCCGCAGCAGGGCCTGAGCCTCCCACGACAGCGACCAGCGACGGTAATACTCGACGTAGGCGTCGAGCGACCGAGCCAGCGGGCCGTTGCGCCCCTCGGGGCGCAGGTCGGCGTCGAGGTCGAGCGGCACGCGGTGGTCCTCGGAATGGCGGCGCAGCGCCGCGACGAGCTGCAGCGCGAGCTCGTGCGCCCGCTGCGGGTCGACGTTGTTCGGGCGGTAGACGTACATGACGTCGGCGTCCGATCCGAAGCCCAGCTCGCGTCCGCCGAAGCGCCCCATCGCGATGACCGAGAAGTCGAGGCCGGCGTCCTCCGGGGGCACGATCTCGCGTCGGACGGCGCGCAGCGTCGCCTGGATCGTCACCTCGGTGATCGTCGTGAGGCCCTCCGCGAGCTGCTCGACGGTGATGACGCCGAGGATCGCGGCCATCGCGACGCGCAGCAGCTCGCGCCGCCGCAGCGCCCGCACCGAGCGCATCGCGTCGTCTGTGGTCGTGTGCCTCGTCTGGATCGCCCGCGCCTCCTGCTGGAGCGCGTGACCCGTGCGAGGGATGAGCAGCTCGTCGTCGTCCAGCCAGGCGGCCGACTCGGGGATCCACTCCATGAGCTCGCCGACGTATCGCGAGCCGGACAGCACGCGCGTGAGGCTCTCGGCGGCGGCGGACGAGTCGCGCAGCATTCGGAGGAACCACGGGCTGTCGCCGAGCCGCTCGCTGATGCGGCGGAAGGCCAGGAGGCCGTAGTCGGGGTCGGCGCCGTCGGCGAACCAGCGGATCATGACGGGCATGAGATGCCGCTGGATCGTCGCCTTGCGGCTCAGTCCGCTCGTGAGGGCGGCGATGTGGCGCAGGGCGCCCGCGGGATCGGCGAAGCCGATCGCGGCGAGCCGGTCGTGTGCCTGCTCGGTCGACAGCGTCCGCTCCTCCGCCGGGAGCGCGGCGACGGCAGAGAGGAGCGGCCGATAGAACAGCCGGACGTGGATGTCGCGCACTTCGCGCTTGACGGACTCCCACACCTGCCACACGGCCGGCCCGCTGTCGGCGAGACGCGATGCGCGGGCGAGCACGCGCAGCTCATCCGGCTTCGACGGCATGAGGTGCGTGCGGCGCAGGTTCCGCAGCTGCATGCGGTGCTCGAGCACGCGCAGGATCCCGTAATCGCGGGCGAAGGTCGCCGCCTCCGGACGGCCGATGTAGCCCTCGGCGACAAGGGCCTCTAGGGCCTCGAGCGTGCCGCGCTGACGGATGCGGTCGTCGCTCAGGCCGTGGACCAGCTGCAGCAGCTGCACCGTGAACTCGATGTCGCGGATGCCGCCGGGCCCGAGCTTGATCTGGTGCGCGAGCTCGTCGGCGGGGATGTGCTCCGTGACGCGCTCGCGCATGCGCTGCACGCTGTCGACGAAGTTCTCGCGGGCGGCGCTCGTCCAGATCTTCGGCTGGACCGCGCGCACGTACGCCTCGCCGAGCGCCGCATCGCCCGCGATGGGTCGTGCCTTCAGGAGCGCCTGGAACTCCCAGCTCTTGGCCCAGCGGTCGTAGTAGGACAGGTGCGAGTCGAGCGTGCGCACGAGGGCGCCCTGCTTGCCCTCGGGGCGGAGATTGGCGTCGACCTCCCACAATGCGGGCTCGATCTCGGCTCCGGAGACGCCGCGCATCGTCTGCACGGCGAGCCGCGTCGCGATGTCGACGACCCGGCTCTCCCCCACCTGCTCGATCACGCCGTCATCGGCGCCCGTGACGAAGATGACATCGACGTCGCTCACGTAGTTGAGCTCGCGCGCTCCTGTCTTGCCCATGCCGATGATGGCGAGCTCGGTGCCGGCGACCTGCTCGCGGGGGAAGAGCGCGGCTCCGGATCCTCCCGAGATGCGCGTGCGGGCGACGCAGAGAGATGCCTCGAGGGCCGCCCCCGCGGCATCCGCGAGGATCGCGGCGACCGCTGCGATCTCGTCGACCGGGTGCGCGCTGAGCAGGTCGTAGGCGGCGATGCGCGCGAGCATCGCCCGGTATCGCACCCGCAGCGCGATCCACGCGCTCTCGCCGCCCTCCGCGGCGAAGCCGTCGCGGGCGCCGACGGATTCGAGGAGGGCCGTGCGCAGCTCCTCCGCCGACGGCAGATACTCCCCCGCTCCCGCGAGGTGGGCGAGCTCCTCGGGACGCCTCAGGTAGAACTCGCCGAAGCCGGTCGATGCGCCCAGCAGCGCCCACAACGCGCGCCAGCCCCGCGGATCGCGCTGGATCGCCTTGACGGGCTCCGGGTCGCGGCGCACGACCCGAGCGAGCGCGCCGAGCGCGGCATCCGGATCGGCCGCATCGGCGACCTGGCCCGTGAGCGTCTCACGGTCGAGGCCGAGCTCCTGCTCGAGCTCGGCCAGCAGCGACTCGGCCGCGCCGAGCTCGCTGAAGCCGAGCCGAGCGAGCTCGGTGAGTGTTGAGGACCGATCGCGCGTCGACATCGCCTGACAGCGAGCTCAGAGCATCTCGAGGTTGCTCTTCAACTCGAACGGCGTGACCTGCGTGCGGTAGTTCTGCCACTCGGTGCGCTTGTTGAGGAGCACGTAGTTGAAGACCTGCTCGCCGAGCGTCTCTGCGACGAGCTCGGACTCCTCCATGTACTCCAAGGCGTGGTCGAGGCTCGCGGGCAGCGGCGCGTATCCGAGCGCGCGGCGCTCCGCGTCGGAGAGCGACCACACGTTGTCCTCGGCCTCGGGAGGAAGCTCGTACTCCTCCTCGATGCCCTTCAGACCCGCGGCGAGCATGAGTGCGTACGCGAGATAGGGGTTGGATGCCGAGTCGAGTGCGCGGTACTCGACGCGCGACGACTGCCCCTTGCTCGGCTTGTAGAGCGGCACGCGCACGAGTGCCGAGCGGTTGTTGTGGCCCCAGCAGATGAAGCTCGGAGCCTCGTCGCCGCCCCACAGGCGCTTGTACGAGTTGACGAACTGGTTGGTGACGGCGGAGATCTCGTTCGCATGGCGCAGCAGCCCGGCGATGAACTGACGGCCGACCTTCGACAGCTGATACTGCGCACCCTCTTCGTAGAAGGCGTTGACGTCGCCTTCGAACAGAGACATGTGGGTGTGCATGCCGCTGCCGGGCTGGCCGCTCAGCGGCTTCGGCATGAACGTCGCGTAGACGCCCTGCTCGATGGCCACCTCCTTGATGACGGTGCGGAACGTCATGATGTTGTCCGCCGTCGCGAGGGCGTCGGCGTAGCGCAGGTCGATCTCGTTCTGGCCGGGGCCGCCCTCGTGGTGGCTGAACTCGACCGAGATGCCGAGGTCTTCCAGCATCCGCACCGACCGGCGGCGGAAGTCGTGCGCCGTGCCGCCCGGGACGTTGTCGAAGTAGCCTGCCGAGTCGACCGGCTCGGGGCCGTCGGCGCCGAACGACGACGACTTGAGCAGGTAGAACTCGATCTCGGGATGCGTGTAGAACGTGAAGCCCGCATCGGCGGCCTTCGCGAGCGCGCGCTTGAGCACGTGTCGCGGATCGGCGACGGCGGGCTGTCCGTCGGGCGTCGTGATGTCGCAGAACATGCGCGCCGTCGGGTCGATCTCGCCGCGCCACGGCAGGATCTGGAAGGTCGTCGGATCGGGATGCGCGAGCAGATCGGATTCGTACGACCGCGTGAGGCCCTCGATGGCCGAGCCGTCGAAGCCGAGCCCCTCGGTGAAGGCCCCCTCGACCTCGGCCGGCGCGATCGCCACCGACTTCAGCGTTCCGATGACGTCGGTGAACCAGAGTCGGACGAACTTGACTCCCCGCTCCTCGATCGTACGCAGAACGAAGTCACGCTGCTTGTCCATCTGATCCTCTCCTGGCCGCCGCCGGCCAGACTATTCGGCGTCCTCGCCGGTGCCGCCGGACGAGCCCCAGTCGTCGTTGCGCGCATCGTCCTCGGCCCACGCGCGAGAACGCTCGCGGATGACCTCGGGCGCGTTCGCCGCCTCTTCGGGAGTGTCGAAGGGACCCGCACGATCGATCGACGGAGATACGAAGCCCTTCTCGACCTCGCCGGTCTTGAGGTTGTACCAATACTTCTCGTTGCCGTCCGTCATGGCGCCTCCCCTTCGATCCTGCCTCGATCCTACTGATCGGCCGCGCGACGCTGGATAGGCTGAGCCCATGGCATCGAAGACGAATCGTGCGGTGGGCGTCGACATCGGTGGGACGGGCATCAAAGGGGCCATCGTCGATCTCGAGGCAGGCGCCCTGCAGAGCGACCGCATCAAGGTGCCCACCCCGAAGGGGGCGGAGCCGGCCGACGTGCTCGAGGCCGTGAAGAAGGTGCTCGACACGCTCGAGGTGGCCGACGATCCCGACGTGCACCTCGGCGTGGCGTTCCCGGCGATCGTCAAGGGCGGCCGCACGCTCTCGGCGGCCAACGTCTCCGACAAATGGATCGGCTTCGAGGCCGAGAAGTTCTTCGAGGACGGCCTCGGCCGCGACATCCACTTCGCCAACGATGCCGATGTCGCAGGCATCGCGGAAGTGCGCTTCGGCGCGGCGAAGGGCCGCGAGGGGCTCGTGCTGCTGACGACGCTCGGCACGGGCATCGGGTCTGCACTCATCTACAACGGCGTGCTCGTGCCGAACAGCGAGCTCGGACACGTGCAGCGCGCGAAGCACAAGGGCGACGCCGAGAGCTTCGCCGCGTACTCGGCGATGGAGCGCGAGGAGCTGTCGTGGGAGGAGTGGGCGCAGCGCCTGCAGTGGTACTACAGCTACATCGAGTTCCTGTTCAGCCCCGATCTCCTCGTGGTGGGCGGCGGGGTGTCCAAGCACGCGGACAAGTTCCTGCACCTGCTCGACCTGAAGACGCCGATCGTGCCGGCCGTCCACCGCAACAACGCCGGGATCATCGGGGCTGCCGCGCTGGCACTGGGATAGGGGCGAATGGGCCGGCCTGTACGCCGGGTTCTGTTCCGGGGCGAAGCCCCTTCGACGGTCATCTCTCTCGGCGACACGTTGCCGTGCCGCTCCAGCGGCCTACCCGGGGACTCGGCGGGCCGCGTCATCATCCCCTGTCTGGCCTTGCTCCGGGCGAGGTTTACCTTGCGGGTCGCGTCACCGCGACCCCGGTGGTCTCTTACACCGCCCTTTCACCCTTACCCCGGCCGAGGCCGAGGCGGTCTGCTCTCTGTGGCACTGTCTCGCGGATCGCTCCGGGTGGGTGTTACCCACCGCCCTGCCCTGTGGAGCCCGGACGTTCCTCGGCGCGGCGGCCGAAGCCCCGCGACGCGACCGTCCGGCCGACCCATTCGCCCCGCGATCATATCGATCCGCCCTGAGAGGCGACGCCGACGCGCGATCGTGATCGGCGCGCGGGGCGGTTCAGGAGTAGATTGTGCAGTGCAACCGACTTCGACTTGGGGAAAGTCGGGCATCAGCCTTTTGGGGAGGCTTGCCATGCGTGCATTGGTGTTGTCTGCAGCCATTGCCACCACGCTCGTTCTGGGGGTTCCGACAGCCGGGTACGCGACCGAGGGATCCGATCCCTCGCCGTCGCCGTCGCCGACGGGTTACACCCCCACTCAGCTGAGCAATCCGACGCTCGCCGGATCGACAGCCGTCGGCGAGTGCAACGGGGACGTTCCCTGGATCAGCTTCACGGTGACGCTGGTGGATCCCGACAACCAGTCGACGAGCCACACCGCGCACCTCGTGCTGACGAACGGGACCGAGACGGCCGACATCCCGCTCGGCGAGCTCGTCGACAACCACCTCAGCGGCCGCGTGCTGTGGCCGGGTGCGTCCGTCGACGCCGCCGGCAACCCGACCGGCTGGCCGGGCTGGGCGTTCGAGAATGGGAAGTGGGTCGAGACCGACGGCAACTTCCGCTGGACGCGCGGCGCCATCACCGCGACGCTCGAGGTGAACCCGTCGCTGGTGGTGCCGCTGTCGTACCCGCCGTCGACGCCGAACTGCGCGACCAATCCGCCTGTGACGCCGGTCGGCTCCACGACGTCGTCCACGGTTCTGCCGGTGACGGGTCTCGGTGTGGCCGTCCTTCCGATCTCGATCGCGGGCGCCCTGCTCGCGGTCGCGGGCATCGTGCTCCTGCTGCTTCGCCGCAGGCGCCGAACCCACAGCTGAGACATGTCGGGCGATACCGCCCGGCGACGCGGCAGGCGGTTCCGGCCGGTCCTCGTCGTGAGCGCCGTCGTCCTCGCTGTGCTCCTCGCCGCATCGGCGTGGGTCGTGGTGCGCGCCGTGCTGGTCAAGAACGAGCTCGAGGCCCTCGTCCCGGTCGTCGGCGAGCTGCAGGAAGCCGCCTCGAGCCGCGACGTGTCTCGGCTCGAGGACATCTCCGCGACCGTCGGCGAGCACAGCGAGCGCGCCGCGTCGCTGACGTCCGATCCGGTGTGGCGCCTCGCGGAGGCGCTGCCCGCCATCGGGCCCAACCTCACGGCGGTCCGCGTCGTGGCGGACCAGCTCGTGATCCTCGACCGCTCCGCGGTGCATCCGCTCGTCGACCTCATGGGCTCCCTCGGATCCGGCCCGGAGCAGGCCGCAGGCGGCTTCGATCTCGCACTCGCGGCCGACGCCCAGGCCCCGCTCGCCAAGGCCGCGAACGCGCTGCATCACGCCGCGGACACCTTCGGCGCGCTCCCCCGCGCGAGCCTCATCCGGCAGGTGCGGGATGCCGTCGACAAGCTCGACGAGAGCACGACGGCCTCGGCGCCCATCGTCGGCGGCCTCGCCCGCGCGGCGAGCGTGCTGCCGCCCCTCCTCGGTGCGGACGGGCCGCGGACGATCCTCGTCATGCTGCAGAACAACGCCGAACTGCGCACGGGCGGCGGCATCACCGGCGCCTACGTGCTCCTTCGGGCAGAGGGCGGCCGGATCTCCATGGTGCAGCAGGCCGACTCGGGCCAGTTCGCGCCGAGCGGCACCGACATCGTGCCCATCCCGGAGTCGACGACCCAGCTGTACGGCGACGTCATCGGACGATTCGTGCAGAACGCGACCGCAACGTCGGACTTCGCGCTCTCGGCCGGCCTGGCGAGCACCTGGTGGCAGGAGAAGTTCGGCGTGACGCCCGACGCCGTCCTTTCGATCGACCCGCTCGTGCTCAAGTCGCTCCTGGCGGTCACCGGTCCCGTGACACTTCCCGACGGGTCTCAGCTGAGCTCTGACAACCTCGTTCAGCGCCTTCTCATCGACCCCTACCTGACGCTCGACCCGGTGCAGCAGACGGCGTTCCTGCAGGCTGTCACCGGCGCCGTCTTCTCACAGCTCCTCGCGTCGCCCGACGTCCTCAACTGGGCCGAGGCCCTCGCCGCGCCCGTCGAGCAGGGTCGTGTCTCGGTATGGAGCGCGCACCCCGCCGAGCAGGCTCTCATCGACGGGACGGCGATCGCGGGCCCCCTCGCTCGTCACGCCGACGCGGGCGACGATGCCTTCGCCGTCTACTTCAACGACGTCACCGGCGGGAAGATGGATGTCTTCCTCGACGTCAGCATGACCGTCGGCACGGCGGACTGCCGTTCGGACGGTCGCCGAGACGTGTCGATCGTGGTGACGATGGGCAGCCGCGCCCCGGCGGATGCGGCCGCAAGCCTCCCGTTCAGTGTGACTGGCGGCGGGCTGCTGGGCACGGGCAACGGCGACATCGGCACGATCGTGACGGTCGCCGCGCCGCCGGGCTGGTTCTACGGCGGGGTGTGGAAGAACGGCGAGCCGGAGGTGTCGACGAACGTCGTCGACAACGGGCATCCGTCGACCGGCGCGCGCGTGAACCTCTCCCCCGGCGAGACGAACACGATGGAGTACCGCTTCGTCTCGGCAGAGCCCGGCGCTGTCGCGCCGACGATCGTGCACACCCCCCTGGTTGACGACGTCGCGATCTCCGCGGACGACGCGACCTGTCGCGGCTGATCAGCCCTTCTCGGCCGACTGCGCGATCTTCAGGTCGAGCGGGAAGTCGATCGGGAAGTCCCCGAACAGCACGCGACCGGCGGATGCCGCGGCCCCGCGCACCGCGTCGGCCACCTCGTCGGCGAGCTCGGCGGGCGTGTGGACGATGATCTCGTCGTGCAGGAAGAACGCGAGGTGCGGCATCCCCTCGAAGACGGGCCCCGAGCGGGGTGCGGACACTCCGGCGCCGGGGAGCACGGCGAGCCGTCCGCGCAGATCGGCCAGCCACGCGAGCGCCCACTCGGCCGCTGTGCCCTGCACGACGAAGTTGCGCGTGAACCGGCCGCGGTCGCGCGCCCAGCGACGGGCGCGGGTCTCGTCGGCTCCGGATGCCTCTACCTGGCTCGCCTGCAGCTGCGTCGCCCGCCATCCGGACGACGGCGAGGGTGACGACCGGCCGAGCCACGTCGTGACGACACCGCCCTGCTCGCCGATCCGCGCGGCGTCGTCGACGAGCGCCATCGCACGCGGGTAGATGCGCCGCAGGCGCGGGACGAGCCGGCCGCTCTCGCCGGTGGTGGCGCCGTACATCGCCCCGAGGAGCGCGATCTTCGCCTCGCTCCGCGTCGCGACGGCGCCGCTGTCGACGATCCCCGTGTAGAGGTCACGCCCGCGCGCCGCGGCGGCCAGCTGCTCGTCGCGTGACATGGCGGCCAGCACCCTCGGTTCGAGCTGCGCGACATCGGCGACGACGAGAGTCCATCCTGGATCGGCGCGCACGGCCGCGCGCAGCTGGCGCGGCACCTGGAGCGCGCCGCCGCCGGCGGCCGCCCACCGCCCCGTCACGACGCCGCCGGGCACATACACGGGCCGGAAGCGCCCGTCGCGCACCCATTCCTCGAGCCACGTCCAGCCGTTGGCGCTCAGCAGCCGCGCCATCCTTTTGTACTCGATGAGCGGGGCCACGACGGGGTGCGTGTGCTCCGCGAGCTCCCAGCGGCTCGTCGACTCGACGAGCAGTCCGACCCGGTGGAGCGACCGCAGGAGCTTGGGCTGGGAGTCCAGGCTCGCGGCCGGATCGCCGAGCTCGCGGCGGACGCGATCGGCGGCATCCTGCATCCGCACCGGAAGTCCGCCTCCCGCCGGCCGCTCCCCGAGGATCTCGGCGAGGATGCGGTCGTGCACAGCGGGGTCCCACGGGAGGCCGGCGGCGCGCAGCTCGACCGCGATGAGCGCGCCGGCCGACTCCGCGGCCAGGAGCAGTCGCAGACGCCGCGCATCCGGCGACCGGGCGACGGCGGCCTGCTGACGCGCGAACTCGGCGAGCACGTCGTCGAGCGCCGTCGGGGGTCCCGACGAGGCCGCGGCATCGTCGAGGTCGAAGAGCGCAGGCGCGGCGTCGACGGCCACGCCGGACGGGCCCGCATCCCATGCGGCCGCCGCGCGGAGCTCGTCGGCGTGCTCGACGAGCGCCGAATCGCGCAGGATCGCATGGCACAGTCGCAGGTCGTGGCAGCGCGCGAGGCGCACGCCCGCCGCGACAAGGTCGGGGTACCACGCGGGCGCGTCGCTCCACACCCAGCGGACGGTCCGGGATGCCTCGACCTCGGCCACCCATCGGGCGAGGTCTGCGGGGCCCGGCGAGGTGCGCTCGAGCTCCGCGCCGGCGGCGTCGAGGAGGGCCGCGACCGGCTCGCCCGCGACGAGCCCGAGCGCGATCCAGCTCGGCGGCTCAGCGCCGGCGGAGCTCGACACGTCGATCGACCGGACGCTCGCCGGTGCGACGGCTCACAGGCCGGATTCCTCCGTGCGCACGAGGATCGCACCGCACTCCGGGCACATCACGACGAGGTCGTCGGGGGCCTGGCGCAGCGTCTGCAGGTCGGTGCCCGCGAGCACCATGCGGCATGCCTCGCACGTGCGGGCGCGCAGCAGCGCGGCGCCGGTCGTGCGCTTCGCGATCCGCTCGTACTGGGCCAGGAGATCGGCGGGCACGGCTCCCGCGACGGCGGCGCGGTCGCGCGTCGCCTGCTCGAAGGCGGCCGTCGCGTCGGCGACAGCCTGCTTGCCCTCGGCGCTGAGCCGCGATCCCTCGGCGTTGGTCTCGGCGATCACGGCCTCCTGCTCGCCGACGGCGACGTCGGCCTGCTCGAGCCGGTCCATGATGTCGAGCTCTGCATCCTCAAGGTCGCTCTTGCGGCGCGCGAGCGAGGCGAGCTCGCTCTCGAGGCCCTGAGCCTCTTTCGAGTTCGTCGACGTCGCGAGACGCTCCGAATCGCGTGTGCGCCGCGCGTCGACGACCGCGACATCGGACTCGATGCGCGCCAGTTCGGCTCTCAGGTCGTCGCGGGCGCCGAGGCGCGTCGCAAGCTCCTGGCTGAGCTCCTGCCGCTTGGCGAGGAGCTCGTTGACACGCGCCGCCTGGGCGGGGTTCTTGCGGGCCGTATCGGCCCGGTCGATGCGGGCGTCGAGGTCTGCCACCTCGAGGAGACGACGCTGGTCTGCAGGGCTGGCATTCACCCTCCCAACCTACCGTGGGGCGTCGACGCGGCGATGAGCGCGGACTAGCATGCAACGACCGGTCCGCAACGGAGAGGAACGCGTCATGAGCATGCTGCGCACGAAGTCGGTCGAGCAGGCGATCGCAGACACCGACGAACCGGAGTTCCGCCTCAAGAAGTCGCTCAGCGCGCTCGACCTCACCGTCTTCGGCGTGGGGGTCGTGATCGGTGCGGGCATCTTCACGCTCACGGGTCGCGCTGCGCACGACGTCGCGGGACCCGCCATCGTGATCAGCTTCGTCGTGGCGGCGATCGCTTGCACTCTGGCGGCGCTCTGCTACGCCGAGTTCGCCTCGACGGTGCCGGTCGCGGGCTCCGCGTACACGTTCTCGTATGCCTCGCTGGGCGAGCTGTTCGCGTGGATCATCGGGTGGGACCTGATCCTCGAGATGTTCCTCGGCGCGAGCGTCGTCGCGCAGGGATGGAGCGCGTACTTCGGGACGCTCATGTCTCAGCTCGGCCTGCCGATCCCCGAAGCGATCGGGTACGGCGGCACGGTCGACGTCATGGCGATCCTGCTCGTGGTCGTGCTCGGCGGACTCATGACCTTCGGCATCAAGGAGTCGCTGCGCGTCAACCTCGTTCTCGTCGCGGTCAAGATCTTCATCGTCCTGTTCGTCATCGTCGCGGGCCTGCTGTTCGTCAACCCGGCGAACTGGTCGCCCTTCGTGCCGCCGGCCCAGCCGACCGAAGCCGCATCGGGTCTGACCCAGCCTCTCCTCCAGTTCCTCTCCGGCATCGAGCCCACCGCGTTCGGCGTCGGCGGCATCTTCGCGGGCGCCGCGCTCGTCTTCTTCGCCTACATCGGATTCGATGTCGTCGCCACGACGGCCGAGGAGACGAAGAATCCGCAGCGCGACATGCCGATCGGCATCATCGCGTCGCTGCTGATCTGCACGCTGCTCTACTGCGCCGTGTCGCTCGTCGTCACAGGCATGGTCCCGTACCAGGAGCTCGACCCGGCCGCCGCCCTCGCCAACGCCTTCGTGTACCACGGCGCCGACTGGATGGCGACACTCATCTCCGCCGGGGCGGTCGCCGGGCTCACGACGGTCGTGCTGACGCTGCTGATCGGCGCGACCCGCATCATCTTCGCGATGTCGCGCGACGCGCTGCTGCCGGCGGGGCTCGCCAAGGTGCACCCGAAGCTCCGCACCCCCTGGGTCATCTCCATCGTCGTCACGGGGATCGTCGCGGTCGTCGCCGGATTCACGCCGATCGGGCTCCTCGAGGAGATGGTCAACATCGGCACGCTCTCGGCGTTCGTGCTCGTCTCGGTCGGCGTCATCGTGCTGCGTCGCAAGCGCCCCGACCTCAAGCGCAGCTTCCGCGTGCCGCTGAACCCCTGGCTGCCGGGACTGTCGGCGCTCATCTGCGTCTACCTGATGCTGAACCTCACGGTGGAGACGTGGCTGCGGTTCGTCATCTGGCTCGTCATCGGGTTCATCATCTACTTCGCCTACTCGCGGCGGCACTCGCGGCTCGGCAAGCCGGGCTACCAGGACTTCGCGCTCCCCCACGTCGTCTCGCACGAGCGCGACGACAGCGACGGCGACCCGCGGAAGTGAGGCGAGGTGGGGATGGTGGGCCCTGCCGGGATCGAACCGACGACATCCACGGTGTAAACGTGGCGCTCTACCAGCTGAGCTAAAGGCCCGTCCGACCAGTCTATGGGCAGGCCTGTGACTGCCCAGGTGCCCGGATGGCGTCGCGGCGCCCGGTCACGGGCAGGAATGCCATACGGCAATCCTGGCATCCCCTGACTCGCTAGGCTGATGCAGGATGCGTTGTCTGTGGCGAACAATGCCGGCGGCATCCCGAAGCCGATTCCCTGGCACGACCTGCCAGACGACGAAAGGTCTCTTGTGACTGTCAACGATCAGGATCCGTACTCCCAGGGACCGCTCGACAGCGATCCGGAAGAGACCTCCGAGTGGCAGGAATCCCTGCATCAGCTCGTGCAGGCCAAGGGATCCGGCCGTGGCCGCGAGATCATGCTGAGCCTGCTGCAGAAGTCGCACGAGCTGCAGCTCAACGTTCCGCAGGTCCCGACGACGGACTACATCAACACGATCGCGCCCGAGAACGAGCCGGAGTTCCCCGGCGACGAAGAGCTCGAGCGCCGCTACCGCCGCTGGATCCGCTGGAACGCCGCCATCACGGTGCACCGCGCACAGCGTCCCGGCATCGGCGTCGGCGGTCACATCTCGACCTACGCGTCGTCGGCCTCGCTGTACGAGGTCGGCTTCAACCACTTCTTCCGCGGCCTGGACGACCCGTCGGGCGGCGACCAGATCTTCATCCAGGGCCACGCCTCCCCCGGCATCTACGCCCGCTCGTTCCTCGAGGGCCGGCTCAGCGCCGACCAGCTCGACGGCTTCCGTCAGGAGAAGTCGAAGGCGCCCGAGGGCATCCCCTCGTATCCGCACCCGCGTCTCATGCCGGACTACTGGCAGTTCCCCACCGTCTCGATGGGCCTCGGCCCCATCAACGCCATCTACCAGGCGATGACGAACAAGTACCTCACCAACCGCGGGATCAAGGATCTGTCGAACTCGCGCGTGTGGGCGTTCCTCGGCGACGGCGAGATGGACGAGGTCGAGAGCCGCGGCCAGCTCCAGGTGGCCGCCAACGAGGGGCTGGACAACCTCACGTTCGTCGTCAACTGCAACCTGCAGCGTCTCGACGGCCCGGTCCGCGGCAACGGCAAGATCATCCAGGAGCTCGAGAGCTTCTTCCGCGGCGCGGGCTGGAACGTCATCAAGGTCGTGTGGGGCAGCGGCTGGGACCGCCTGCTCGCGAAGGACACCGACGGCGCGCTCGTGCACCTCATGAACACGACGCCCGACGGCGACTTCCAGACGTACCGCGCCGAGGACGGCAAGTTCATCCGCGACCACTTCTTCGGACGGGACGAGCGCACGGCCGCCCTTGTGAAGGACTGGTCGGACGACGAGATCTGGGGCGACCTGCGCCGCGGCGGTCTCGACTACCGAAAGGTCTACGCGGCCTACAAGGCGGCGACCGAGCACAAGGGTCAGCCGACCGTCATCCTCGCGAAGACCATCAAGGGCTACGGTCTCGGTCACCACTTCGAGGGCCGCAACGCGACCCACCAGATGAAGAAGATGACGCTGGAAGACCTCAAGCACTTCCGCGACTCGATGCGCATCCCGGTCTCCGACGCGCAGCTCGAGGAGAACCCGTACCTCCCGCCGTACTTCCACCCCGGTGGCGAGGACGAGACGATCCAGTACATGGTCGAGCGCCGCCGCGCCCTCGGCGGGTTCCTCCCGGAGCGCCGCTCGCACCACGTGCCGATCACGCTCCCCGGCGACGAGACCTACGCCCTGCCCAAGAAGGGCTCCGGCACGCAGGAGATCGCCACGACGATGGCGTTCGTCCGCCTGCTCAAGGACCTTCTGCGGGCGAAGGACTTCGGCAACCGCATCGTGCCGATCATCCCCGACGAGGCGCGCACGTTCGGCATCGACGCCTACTTCCCGACGGCGAAGATCTACAACCCGAACGGTCAGAACTACACGTCCGTCGACCGCCAGCTCCTCCTCGCCTACAAGGAGAGCCCGCAGGGTCAGATCATCCACGTCGGCATCAACGAGGCGGGCGCGGTCGCCGCGTTCACGGGGACCGGCACGTCCTACGCCACGCACGGCGAGCCGCTCATCCCGGTCTACGTCTTCTACTCGATGTTCGGCTTCCAGCGCACGGGCGACGCGCAGTGGGCGGCGGGCGACCAGATGGCGCGCGGGTTCATCATCGGCGCGACCGCGGGGCGCACGACGCTGACGGGCGAGGGCCTGCAGCACGCCGACGGCCACTCTCAGCTGCTCGCGTCGACGAACCCTGCCACGGTGTCCTACGACCCCGCGTACGGCTACGAGATCGCGCACATCGTGCGGTCGGGTCTCGAGCGCATGTACGGCGGCAACCACCCCGACCCCAATGTCATGTACTACATGACGGTCTACAACGAGCCGCTCGTTCAGCCGGCGGAGCCCGAGGGCGTCGACGTCGAGGGCATCGTGCGCGGCATCCACCGCATCTCCAGCCCCGAAGGCGAAGGGCCGCGCGCCCAGATCCTCGCGTCGGGCGTCGGCGTGCCGTGGGCGCTCGAGGCGCAGCAACTGCTCCGCGACGACTGGGGCGTGCAGGCCGACGTCTGGTCGGTCACGTCGTGGTCGGAGCTCCGCCGCGACGGCCTCGCCGCCGACGAGCACAACTTCCTCCACCCCACGGAGGAACCCCGCACCGCGTACATCACCGAGAAGCTCCGCGACACCCCCGGCCCTGTCATCGCGGTGAGCGACTGGATGCACGCCGTCCAGGACCAGATCCGTCCGTGGGTGCAGCACCGCTTCGCGACGCTCGGCGCCGACGGCTTCGGCTTCTCCGACACCCGCGCCGCCGCACGCCGCTTCTTCAAGATCGACGGGCCGTCGGTCGTCGTCCGGACGCTTCAGGCGCTGGCCGAGGAGGGCGTCGTCGACCGCAGCCTCTCGGCGCAGGCGATCGAGAAGTACCGCCTGCACGACGTGACCGCCGGCACGAGCGGCAACGCGGGCGGCGAGAGCTGACCGAGCGGATGCCCGCCAGTTCCACTCCGATGGACAAGACCGAGACGCTCGCATGGCTGCGGCGCATCTCGGGAGACCTCGCGACGGCGACGATCAAGCGCCTCGAGGACACCCTCCCGTGGTACGCCGACATGCCGCCGGCGCGACGGTCGGCCGTCGGGCTCGTGGCGCAGGCGGGCATCTCGTCGTTCATCCAGTGGTTCGACGACCCCAAGTCGACGCCGTGGATCGCGGCGGACATCTTCGCCGCGGCCCCGCGCGAGCTGCTGCGCAGCGTGAGCCTGCAGCAGACGCTGCAGCTCATCCGCGTGACCGTCGAGGTCACCGAGGAGCGCGTCGCGAGCAAGAGCGAGCCGCTGCGCGAGGCGATGCTGCTCTACTCGCGCGAAGTCGCCTTCGCCGCCGCCGACGTCTATGCGCGCGCGGCCGAGACCCGGGGCCTCTGGGATGCCCGGCTCGAGGCGCTCGTGGTCGACTCGATCCTGACGGGCGAGGCCGACGAAGAGCTCCCGAGCCGCATCGCGGCCCTCGGCTGGCACGGGCACGGAGAGGTCGCGGTGCTGGTCGGCACGACGCCGCCGCTGCTGGACGTCGACCACCTGCGGCGCACCGCGCGCAAGCTCGGGGTCGACGTGCTCATCGGGGTGCAGGGCACGCGCCTCGTGCTCGTCCTCGGGCGCGCCGAACTGCCCGCACGCGCCGACGAGGTGCAGACCGAGCTTCCATTCCCCGAGATCGCGCGCCGGCTGGAGCCCGGCTTCGGCACGGGCCATCTCGTCCTCGGACCCGCCGTTCCCGCCCTCGTGGACGCGAGCCAGAGCGCGCGGGCCTCCCTCGCCGGTTTCGCCGTCGCCCGAGCGTGGCGGCATGCCCCCAGGCCCGTCGAGGCCGACGACCTGCTGCCCGAACGCGCTCTCGCGGGCGATCCGCTGGCCAAGCAGACCCTCGTCGACCGGATCTTCCGTCCGCTTCAGCAGCACAGCGCCGACCTCGTGACGACGCTGTGGAGCTACCTCGACAACGGCCGGTCGCTCGAGGCGACCGCGCGCGAGCTGTTCGTGCACCCGAACACGGTGCGCTACCGGCTCAAGCGCGTCTCCGAGGTCATCGGATGGGATGCCACGGGCCCGCGCGAGGCGCTCATCCTCCAGACCGCGCTCATCCTGGGCTCGATCGCGACCGACGGAACCCGTCGGCGGACGACGACGCCACGGCGCGGACACGCATGATTCTGTACGCCACGAACAAAGCTTCTCGGCTTTTCTGTGACTTCGTCGCCAGAAAGCCACAATCGATCCTTGGGAGGATGGTTAGGTGATCATCGCGGTCTTCCCCGGGCAGGGCTCTCAGTCCCCCGGGTTCCTCGCACCCTGGCTCGAGCGCGACGGCGCTCGAGAGCGGCTTGCCGAGTACTCCGAGTGGGCAGACGTCGATCTCGTCGCGGCCGGCACCGAGTGGGACGCCGATCAGATCCGCGACACGAAGGTGGCGCAGCCGCTCATCGTCGCGGCGAGCCTCCTGTCGTGGAACGCCCTCGGCGACCGTGCGCAGGTGGCGGGCGTCGCCGGCCACTCGGTGGGCGAGTTCGCCGCGGCGGCCGCCGCCGGCATCCTCTCCGAAGAGGACGCGCTCCGCCTCGTCGGACTCCGCGGCCGTGCCATGGCGGATGCCGCGGCTGCCGCAGAGACCGGCATGAGCGCCGTCCTCGGCGGAGATCAGGACGCCGTCGTGGCCCGGCTCGAAGAGCTCGACCTCACCCCGGCGAACTACAACGGCGGCGGGCAGCTCGTGGCCGCGGGCGCCCTCGACGCACTCCAGCGCCTCGCGGCGGAGCCGCCCGCCGGCACGCGCGTCATCGCCCTCCAGGTCGCCGGCGCCTTCCACACGCGCTACATGGCCCCCGCCGTCGAGGCGCTGCGCGCCGCCGCCGCCGACGTCGTGACGAACGATCCGGAGCTTCGCGTCTGGACCAACCGGGACGGTTCCGAGGTGACCTCGGGTGCGGCCTTCCGCGACCTGCTCGTCGACCAGGTCGCCTCGCCTGTGCGCTGGGACCTGTGCATGGCCTCGTTCGCGGAGTCCGGTGTCGCCGGCATCATCGAGCTGAGCCCCGCCGGCACTCTCGTCGGCCTCGCGAAGCGGGCGCTGCGCGGCGTCCCGGGCGTCGCCGTCAAGACCCCCGACGACCTCGCCTCCGCAGACGCCCTTCTGACGGGAGCACCCGCATGACCCGCTCGCTCATCCAGCCGACCGGCGCCGCGCACACGCGCATCTACTCCTTCGGAGCCGCCCGCGGCGAGGTCGCCGTGCCCAACGAAGACCTCATCGGGCCGATCAACTCGAGCGACGAGTGGATCAGGCAGCGCACGGGCATCGTGACCCGCGCTCGCGCCGTGAAGGAGACCGACGCGATCGATCTCGCCACGGATGCCGCGCGCGAGGCCATCGAGCGCTCCGGCGTCGCGCCGGCCGACATCGACGCCGTCATCGTCGCGACGATCAGCAACCCCAAGCAGTCGCCGTCCGTCTCGGCGATCGTCGCCGACCGCGTCGGGGCCAACCCCGCCGCGGCGTACGACGTGAACGCCGCCTGCGCCGGCTTCGCCTACGGCGTGGCGCAGGCCGACGCCCTCATCCGCGCCGGCATCGCCAAGCACGTCGTCGTCATCGGCGCGGAGAAGCTCAGCGACATCGTCGACCCCGCCGACCGCAGCATCTCGTTCCTCCTGGGCGACGGTGCGGGCGCCGTCGTCGTCGGTCCCAGCGACACGCCGGGCATCGGCCCGACCGTGTGGGGCTCCGACGGTTCGAAGGCCGACGCCGTCGGCATGGACTACACCCTCACCGACTTCCGCGACGGCGTCGCGCCGTGGCCCACTCTCCGCCAGGAGGGCCCCACGGTGTTCCGCTGGGCGGTGTGGGAGATGGTCAAGGTCGCCCGCCAGGCCCTCGAGGCCGCGGGGGTCGAGGCATCCGATCTCGCCGCCTTCGTGCCCCACCAGGCGAACATGCGCATCATCGACGAGTTCGCCAAGCAGCTGAAGCTCCCCGACACCGTCATCGTAGGCCGCGACATCGAGACCACGGGGAACACCTCGGCGGCCTCGATCCCGCTCGCGACGCACCGCCTGCTCGAGGAGCACCCCGAGCTGAGCGGCGGGCTCGCTCTGCAGATCGGGTTCGGCGCCGGACTCGTGTTCGGCGCGCAGGTCGTCGTGCTCCCCTGAGGCCCGATCCCCCGACCCTAAACTGAACAACGGCCCGGCCCGGGCCCGCGAACCCCCAAGAAACAGGAGAAACCGATGGCATTCACTAGCGAAGAGGTCCTCGCTGGGCTCGCCGAGCTCATCACCGACGAGACCGGCATCTCGGCCGACGAGGTCGCGCTCGAGAAGTCGTTCACCGACGACCTCGACATCGACTCGATCTCGATGATGACGATCGTCGTCAACGCCGAGGAGAAGTTCGGCGTGACGATCCCCGACGACGAGGTCAAGAACCTCAAGACCGTCGGCGACGCCGTCACCTACATCACGTCGAACCAGGCCTAGCGAATACCGGTGGGGACGTCCGCGTCCCCACCGGCTCCGAGACCCCGAGGATCCACACACATGAGCACACCCCGCATCGTCGTCACCGGCATCGGCGCGACCACTCCCATCGGCGGCACCGCGCCTGAGAGCTGGGCAGCGCTGAAGAACGGCGTCTCCGGTACGCACAGCCTCGAATACGACTGGGTGGAGCAGTACCAGCTCCCTGTCACGTTCGCCGCGGAAGCGGCGGTGCGTCCCGACAGCGTGCTGGAGCGGCCCGTGGCGAACCGCCTCGACCCGTCGGCGCAGTTCGCGTTGGTCGCGGCCAAGGAGGCGTGGGCGGATGCCGGCGCGCCCGACGTCGACCCCGACCGCCTCGGCGTCGACTTCGCGACGGGAATCGGCGGCCTGCAGACGACGCTCAACGGGTGGGACGTCCTCAAGGAGAAGGGCCCGCGGCGCGTCATGCCGATGAGCGTCCCCATGCTCATGCCGAACGCGCCCGCGGCCGCGGTTTCGATGCACCTCAATGCGCGCGCCTACGCGCGCACCGTCGCCTCCGCGTGCGCCTCGAGCACCGAGTCGCTGATCAACGCGTTCGACTCGCTACGTCTCGGACGCGCCGATGTCGTCATCGCTGGTGGCTCGGAGGCCGTGATCCACGGCCTGACGATCGCGGCCTTCGCCGCGATGCAGGCGCTGTCGAAGCGCAACGACTCCCCCGAGACGGCCTCTCGCCCGTACAGCGTCGATCGCGACGGCTTCGTCATGGGCGAAGGCGGCGCGGCGCTCGTGCTCGAGACGGAGGAGCACGCCAAGGCTCGCGGTGCCAAGATCTACGCCGAGATCGTCGGCGGCGGGGTCACGGCCGACTCGTACCACATCACCGCTCCCGAGCCCGAGGGTCTCGGCGCCTCGCGCGCCGTGCGCCTCGCGCTCAAGGAGGCGGGGGCCACCCCCGACGACGTGACCCACATCAACGCGCACGCGACTTCGACCCCGACGGGCGACATCGCCGAGTACAAGGCGCTCCGGAGCGTCTTCGGCGACCGGATCGACGAGATCCCCGTCTCGGCGACGAAGGCATCCACCGGCCACCTGCTCGGCGGCACGGGTGCGCTCGAGGCGATCTTCACGATCCTCGCGCTCCAGGATCGCCAGGCTCCGCCGACGATCAACCTGACGACGCAGGACCCGGAGATCCCGCTGCGCATCTCGGGTGAGCCGATCGCGCTCTCGGAGGGCCCGCAGCTCGCCATCAGCAATTCGTTCGGCTTCGGCGGCCACAACGCGGTCGTCGCGATCCGCTCGGTCTGATCCACACGGAAGACGCCCCCGTCCTTCGATCCGAAGGTCCGGGGGCGTCTTCCGTGTCAGGCGGCGATTCGCGTTCCCGCTGTCCGGGATGTTCGGCCTCCGATCACCGGTAGTGGCGCCTCGACCGCCTGTGTCTCGTCTGCGGCGTCACCCCACCTTGTGGAGCCACACGACCGGCGCATCGTCGCTCGCGTGACGGAACGGCTCGAGCTCCTCGTCCCACGCGCCTCCGAGGGCGACCTCGAGTTCGCGCTGCAGCTCGAACGCGTCTCCTGCGGCGACCTCGAGCGCATAGCGCAGCCGATCTTCGCCGATGACGACGTTGCCCGCCGTATCGGTCTGGGCATAGTGGATGCCGAGTCCCGGAGTGTGCATCCAGCGGCCGCCGTCGCTGCGGGGTGTCGGGTCTTCGCTCACCTCGAAGCGGAGGTGCTCCCATCCGCGGATCGCCGTCGCGAGGGCCGCGCCGGTGCCGGCGGAGCCCTCCCAGTAGAACTCGGCGCGGCGGCTGCCTGTCAGGATCGGCTGGTCGGCCCAGTCGAAGTTGACGGCGCGCCCGAGGGCGCGGCCGACCGCCCACTCCAGGTGGGGGCACAACGCGCGTGGCGCGGAGTGAATGTAGATCACTCCACGCGCCTGTGGTGTCGCCATGGTCTCTCCGTTCCTTCAGGTGCGTCTTCCCCAACGACCTGCGGACGGATGTCACGGCTCTTCAGTTGTGCTTGCGGCCATTATGGCTCAGCACCCCGCGGAATCACAACAGTGTCATTACGCGGCGCGGTAGGCTCGTGGGGCGCCTTCGGGCGCAGGGGGCGGTGGCCAAGCTGGTCAAGGCAGCGGGCTCATAACCCGACGATCGTGGGTTCAAGTCCCACCCGCCCTACTTCACACTTCCACCCGCCCTACTCTCTTTCCACAGGAATCCGTCAACCCCACCCGTCTCTCCCTCCGGCCTTGAGAGGATGTTCCGGCGTCGGAGGGAGACGGATGTCGGAGCGATCGATCGCGCAGACGGCGCGGGAGCTGTTCGGCTGGGCGGGCCTGCGCGACGGACAGGAGGAAGCCGTCGCGGCCCTGCTCGAGGGTCGCGACGTCATCACGGTGCTGCCGACCGGCGGCGGCAAGTCGGCCGTCTACCAGCTCGCCGGCGCGATGACGCCGGGCATCACCGTCGTCGTGTCACCTCTCATCGCCCTCCAGCGCGACCAGCTCGCGCGCCTCGCCGACACACCGGATGCGCCGCGGGGTGTCGCGATCAATTCGACGATCGGCGACCGCGCCGTGGACGTCGCGTGGGAGGCTCTCTCCAGCGGCGAAGCGGAGTTCGTCTTCGTCGCGCCCGAGCAGCTCGCGAAGGACGATGTCGTCGACCGGTTGCGCACGATAGGCGTGGGACTGCTCGCCGTCGACGAGGCGCACTGCGTCGCGAGCTGGGGGCACGACTTCCGCCCCGACTATCTGCGCCTCGGAGCCGTCCGCGCCGCGCTCGGCGGTCCCGTGACCGTCGCGCTCACCGCGACCGGCGCCCAGCCTGTGCGGGCCGAGATCGCCGAACGACTCGACATGTCCGATCCGCTGCTAGTCGTTCGCGGCGTCGATCGTCCCAACATCGACCTCGCCGTGCGCCGCGAGACCTCGGCCGACGAGAAGCGGGATGCCGTCATCGAGGTCGTCTCCGCGCTCCCCCGTCCCGGCCTCCTGTACACCGCGACCCGACGAGAGGCGGAGGAGTTCGCCGAGGCTCTCGGTGCGCGCGGGCTGCGCGCCGCCGCGTACCACGCCGGGCTGTCGACCCGGGAGCGGTCGGACGCGCACGACGCCTTCCTCTCCGACAGCGTCGACGTCGTCGTCGCGACCAACGCGTTCGGCATGGGCATCGACAAGCCGAACGTGCGCTTCGTCGTGCACGCCTCCGTGCCCGAGTCGCTCGACGCCTACTACCAGGAGCTCGGCCGCGCGGGCAGAGACGGAGCACCGGCATCCGCCGTGCTGTTCTATCGCTCGGAGGATCTCGGGCTGCGCCGGTACTTCGCCGCGCGCGGCGTCGCTCCGGAGCGTGCCGCAGCCGCGTATGCGATCCTCGCGGCATCCCCGTCTCCGGTCCCTGCGAAGGTCCTCGCGGGCGCCCTCGACATCGCGCCGAGGTCGGCCACTGGTCTGCTCGACCTCCTCGCCGAGGGCGGCGCCGTCTCGCTCACCCCGAACGGAGCCGTCGTTCGCACCACCCTCGCGCCCGCCGAGGCCGGTTCGGTCGCGGCCGACTCGGCGGAGCGGCGGGAGCGCATCGAGCAGTCGCGGCTCGAGGTGATGCAGCGCTACGCCGAGACGCGGGACTGCCGGCGGCAGCTGCTGCTCGGCTACTTCGGCGAAGACCTGGCAGAGCCCTGCGGCCGGTGCGACACCTGCCGTCGGGGCACGGCGGGCGGTCAGCCGGTCGACGGATCGGCTGTCGCGTTCGCTCCAGGTGCCGCGGTGGAGCATGTCGAGTGGGGCCGGGGCAGCGTGGTCGACGTCGACACCGACCGCATCACCGTCTTCTTCGACGACGAGGGCTACAAGGTGCTCTCGCTCGAGGTGGTCGAGGAGAACGCTCTGCTGGCCCTGGTCTAGACTCCGAGCATCATGGACCCTGTCGCCGCAGTCATCGTCGTCGCCGCGCTCGCGACGACGGGGGTGCTGATCGCCCTCGCCCCTGCGATGAAGCGGGATCACCGTCGCCGTCAGCTCGCGGGCCGCGCGGTGTCGGGCGGACTCGGATCGGGTCTCGACGCCGTGTGGCGGCCGTCGGCCGAAGAGGCGCACCGCGAGTGGGAGGCTCAGGTCGAGGTTCCCGCACCGGCGCCGTCACCCGGCGACAAGGGGCGCATGGAGGACGGCCGCATCGTGATCGACGTGCACGACGCGCGCTGAGCGCGGCATCCACTCCTCAGGAGGTCGGATCCGTCTCGGGGGGCTCCGGAGGCGTGCTGCCGCGCTGGATGGGCAGCTCCTGACTGTCGGACAGCAGCTGTGGGTGGTAGCGCGCCAGCGTGATGACGCCGAAGACGGCGATCGCGCCGGCGACCGCGAAGCCGACGAAGGCCCACGGGGGCGCGTTGGCGGCCTCCTGCAGCACCGTGAGGCCGATGACCACCGCGACGATGGGGTCGATGACGGTGAGACCCGCGATGACGAGGTCGGGTGGACCGACCGCGTAGGCAGTCTGCACGAAGTAGGCGCCGACGGCGACGGCTGCGAGGAGCGCGACGATGCAGAGGATCGTCAGCCAGTTGAAGTCGCCGGCCTTGATGCGCTCGATGACGACCTTGGCGAGAGTCGCGACGAAGCCGTAGATCATGCCCGAGGCGACGATGTAGAAGAGGGCCTGGCCGCGCTTGCGCAGCCACAGCCACAAGCCCGCGAGGGCGAGGATCACGACGCCGAGGAGCGCCAGGATGACGAGCGTCTCGCGCTCCGTGATGGGGTTCTCGGTCGCGTAGAAGGCGGCGATCGTGACGAAGATGAAGATGCCGCCCACGCAGGCGATGATCGCCATGATCGATCGCCTCGTCGGCCTGATCCCGGTGACGCGCGCATTGAGCAGGGTCGTGATGACGAGCGAGATCGCCCCGATCGGCTGCACGATGATGAGCGGAGCGAAGGCGAGGGCGCTCAGCTGGCACACGATCGCGAGCCCCAGCATGAGCGTGCCCGCGACCCACGACGGCCGTTTGAGGAGGTTCAGCAGCTGGCGTCCCGTGAGTCCGGCTTTCCCGGACGCCCCGCTGAGCCGCTCGACCTTCGTGACGCCGCGGTGCTGGTACTGGGCGCCGAACGACATGAACACCGCGCCGATGAGGGCGAGCGGGATGCCGATGAGGATCGCCGGGTCGCGGAAGAAGCCGATGAGTTCGTTCGTGACGTCATCGACCGTCATATCCGCCAAGACCACCCTCCGACACTAACCGCAGGAGGCCTCGATAGGCTCGAGACGTGGCCGTACTGCCGATTCGCATCATGGGTGACCCTGTCCTGCACGCCTCCGCGGCGCCTGTCGAGGAGATCACGGAGGAGGTGCGCACGCTCGTCTCCGACATGTTCGAGACGATGGATGCCGCCCCCGGCGTGGGCCTCGCCGCGCCCCAGGTCGGCGTGGGTCTGCGCCTGTACACCTACTCGTACCAGGACGACGAGGGGCAGCCGTGGCGCGGGGTCATCATCAACCCCGTGCTGTGGATGCATCCCCTCGTGCCGGGTGATCCCGACCCCGACGAGGAGTCGGAGGGATGCCTGTCGTTCCCGGGCGAACGGTTCCCGCTGCGCCGGTCGGAGCGCGTGCTCGTGACGGGCACCGATCTCGACGGCACTCCGGTGCGCATCGAGGTCGACGGCTGGCGGGCCCGCATCATGCAGCACGAGTTCGACCATCTCGACGGCATCCTGTACATCGACAGGCTGGATGACAGCGACTGGAAGACGACGCAGAAGATCGCCCGCAAGCGGGGCTGGGGCCGTCCCGGTCAGTCGTGGACGCCGGGCATCGACGACATCGAGGCCTGAGCGCCCGAAGTCTTCCGGGCAACAAGAAAGCCCCGGGGGTGGAGCCCCGAGGCTTTCGCTCCCCCACTTGGACTCGAACCAAGAACCTATCGGTTAACAGCCGATTGCTCTGCCAATTGAGCTATGGAGGATCACTCGCACTCTCGTGCGGGCAACTTGACCATCTTAGCAAAGCTCAGAGGGTGCTCACGACGTGACGAGGCGATGATCGGCTCCCGAGCTCGGAGTCCAGAGCAGATCCTCGGTTCCGCGGCCGTACGCGACGGTGTGACCCGCGCGCAGCACGAGCACATCGGCGTGGAGGTCGCGGACCACCTCCTTCTCGTTCGTGACGATGAGGGTCGCCATGCCGTGATCGCGGCGGCGGAGGATCGCGTCGCGCGCCGCCCGGCGCACTTCGACGTCCATGTTGGCGAACGGCTCGTCGGCGATGAACAGACGCGGCTCGAGCACGAGGGTGCGTGCGAACGCGACGCGCTGCCGCATGCCGGCGCTCAGCTCGTACGGATACTTCGCGGCCGCGCCGAGCGGCAGCATGAGCTCGTCGAGGAGCGTTGCGACACG
The DNA here is from genome assembly GCF_044325405.1 of Microbacterium alkaliflavum. Lineage (NCBI taxonomy): Bacteria > Bacillati > Actinomycetota > Actinomycetes > Micrococcales > Microbacteriaceae > Microbacterium > Microbacterium alkaliflavum. The sequence goes on from NZ_JBIQWL010000002.1 coordinate 252,450, forward strand.
AACGGCGAGGGCGCGCTGGTTGACGCGGCGGTCGCGGCTCGTGATGGGCTCGCCGATGACCTCTGCCACCGTCATGCGTGCGGGAAGCTTCGCCCCGGCCGACTGTGCGAGGAATCCCGTGTAGTAGGTGAGCTCGCGCACGGACCGGCCGGGCCGGCGCACGGGGATGCCCTCGACCCACGCGTCGCCGCCGACGACGGCGAGACCGGGCTCCTCGGAGCCCGACAGGATCGTCGCAAGGCTCGACTTGCCCGCGCCCGTCGGACCCATGATCGCGAGCGTCGAGGCGTGCGGGAGCACGAACGAGACACCGTCCACGACGCGAACGTCGACTCCTCCGCGCGACGAGCGCAGAAGGGAGAGGTCGCTCGCGCGGATGGCGACGTCAGGGTCGCGTCGTCGGGGCATGGACTCATCCTGCCCTGCGCCGACTCGGGCCGCCAGCGGCTTGACCCGTGAGCCTTCATCTGCCTGCCGAGACCTCGGGGGTCACCCGCGTTCTCGGCGGTCAGGTGGAGGCTCACGGTCCGGGCATCGGACCTAGGCCTCGGACTCCAGCTGCTGGCGGATGACGTCGAGCTCGCGGAGGCGCAGCCGGATCGCCCGACCCTGCTCGGACGCGGGCGGGACGCGCTGGATCGCCCCGAGCAGCTCGGCCTTCTCGCGCTCGATGTCGCGCGCGATGAGGCGCCGGCAGAGCGAGGACGCCGAAGCCGCAGCCTCGTTGTCGGTGAGCGCCGGGAAGTCGGCCGTGAGCAGTTCGGCGCCGAGCGAGCGGAAGGGCTCGCGCACGCTGCCGACGGCCTCGGCCGCCCATCCGGGGCGCTCGACGTTCGCGTTCGGTGCGACCGTCGCGCGCACGGCTTCGAGGGCGGGATGCCGGAACGCGAGCGCGAACGCGCGCTCGCGCAGCGCGGGATCGATGCGGTGTCCGAACTGCAGGAGGCCCATGAGGGCCTCGCGCTCCAGCGCGACGTCAGCCGTGCGGGGCAGCGACGCGAGCGTCACGCGCACCGTGGGAGCGCCATCCTGCTCCCCCGGCTCCGGCTCGCGCTCGCGGTCGCGTCGGGGATCGCCGCCGCTCCGGCCGGCACGCTCGACCTCGCGCCGCACGTCTTCCGTGTCCATGCCGAGGCGGCGGGCGAGCACCCGCACGTACTCGGGCTGCAGGAGCGGGTCGCGCAGCTCGGCGACGACGGGCGCCGCCGCGCGGAGCGCGCCGACGCGGCCCTCGACGGTCGCGAGGTCGAAACCCGAGATGCGCTGGTCGAGCACGAACTCGACCATGGGCGACTTCGTGTCCATGAGGGCGCGCACGGCGCCGTCGCCGCGCTTGAGGCGCAGATCGCACGGGTCGAGGCCTTCGGGACCGACCGCGACGTACGTCTGCGCGTTGAAGCGCTTGGCGTCGGCGAAGGCGCGGAGCGCCGCCTTCTGACCGGCGGCGTCGGGGTCGAAGGTGAAGACGACCTCGCCGGCGGCGGAGTCGTCGCCCATGACGCGGCGGAGCACCGTGATGTGGTCGGATCCGAACGCCGTGCCGCACGTCGCGATCGCCGTGGTGACCCCCGCGAGGTGGCAGGCCATGACGTCGGTGTAGCCCTCGACGACGACGACGCGGTGGCCGCGGGCGATCTCGCGCTTGGCCAGGTCGAGGCCGTAAAGCACCTGCGCCTTCTTGTACACCGTCGTCTCGGGGGTGTTGAGGTACTTCGGCCCGTTGTCGTCGTCGAACAGACGCCGCGCGCCGAAGCCGAGCACCTGGCCCGTCACGTCGCGGATGGGCCACACGACGCGTCCGCGGAAGCGGTCGTACACACCGCGCTGCCCCTGCGAGACGAGCCCGGCCGCCGTGAGATCGTCGCGGGAGAAGCCCTGTCTCGTGAGGGCGTCGAGCATGCCCGACCAGCCCTTGGGTGCGAAGCCCACGCCGAAGTGTGCCGCTGCGCCCGCGTCGAAGCCGCGCTCTCCGAGGAACCGGCGGGCGATGTCGGCCTCGGGCGTCGCGAGCTGGCCGCGGAAGAACTCTGCGGCGGCGGCGTTGGCCGCGTACATGCGCGAGCGGCCCGTCGTCTCAGGCGCGGCGCCGCCGTCCTCGTAGTGCAGTGTGTACCCGATGCGCCCCGCAAGGCGCTCGACGGCCTCCGTGAACGACAGGTGGTCGAGGTTCCGCAGGAACGAATACACGTCGCCCGACTCGCCGCAGCCGAAGCAGTGGTAGAAGCCTGCCTGCGGACGCACGTTGAAGCTCGGGCTGCGCTCGTCGTGGAAGGGGCAGAGACCCTTGAGCGCACCCACGCCCGCGGCCTTGAGCGCGACGCGCTCGCCGATGATGTCGGCGATGTTCGTGCGGGCCTTCACCTCGTCGACGTCGGCCTGGAGGATGCGGCCCGGCATCAGAGCCCTTCGATCGGCTCGGGCAGCGCGTAGGCGGTGGACGCGACGATGCGGCTGCCCGGCACCCAGATGCCGATGCTCGCGAGGTCGACGGATCCGACGAGCTCCGAGTGCCACGAGATCGCGAAGCGATCGGTGAGGCTCGCGACCTGGTCGGCGACGACGCGTCGGCGCGCGGCATCCGTCTCGGCGCGGGCGAAGTCGTCGGCGTAGACGCGGTCGAGGTGCTCGGGATGCTCCCACAGGGCCGTCGCGAGGCGCTTGAGCACGCGTCGCTGCTCCTTGTAGAGCCCCTTGCGGCCCTCGACCGAAACGATGAAGGCGCCGATCGTGCCCTTGAGCACGGCCATCTCGGCTTCGATGACGCGCGGCACGACCACGTGGCCACGGTACCGGGTGAGCGCGGGCGCGTCGTAGCGCTCGCGCGTCGCCGCCGTCGCGGCCCTCGCGAACCGCCCGATGAGGTCGGACGTGAGGTTCTTCAGGCGGGCGTGCGCCGCGCGCGTGCCGTCGAAGGAGGTGATCCATTCCGGCATGCGCATGAGACGGTACAGCGCGTCGTCGAGCTCGTCGCGGGCGAAGTCGTAGCCGACCCAGCTCTGGATCGCCGACAGCAGCGCCTCGCGCTCACGCACGTCGGCGAGGCGCGCGGGATCGATGTAGCCGTTCACGACGGCGTCCTCGAAGTCGTGGACGGAGTACGCGATGTCGTCCGAGAGGTCCATGACCTCGGCCTCGATGCAGCGCACCCGCCCGGGCGCGCCGTCGCGCAGCCACCGGAAGACGGCCTCGTCCTCGGGGTAGACGCCGAACTTGAGGCGCCCACCGGGATCGGGCACGGGATGCTCCGCCGTCCAGGGGTACTTGCACGCGGCGTCGAGGCTCGCCCGCGTGAGGTTGAGCCCGAACGACGAGCCGTCGTCGTCGACCACCTTCGGCTCGAGTCGCGACAGGATGCGCAGAGTCTGCGCATTGCCCTCGAACCCGCCGATGTCGGCGGCCCACTCGTTGAGCGCGCGCTCGCCGTTGTGGCCGAACGGCGGATGCCCGAGGTCGTGGCTGAGGCAGGCCGTGTCGACGACGTCTGGCGACAGGCGCAGCTCGGTCGCGAGCTCCCGGCCGACCTGCGCGACCTCGAGCGAGTGGGTGAGGCGGTTGCGGGCGAAATCGGCGGGGCTCGCGGGGCTCAGCACCTGCGTCTTGGCGGCGAGGCGCCGCAGCGCCGCGGAGTGCAGCACACGGGCGCGGTCGCGCGCGAAGGCGTCGCGCTGCGAGCGGTGCTGCTCGTTGTGGAATCGCTCGGCGTCGTGCTCGACATAGCCGACCGGACGGCCGGATGAGACGCCGACGGCGCCCGATCTCGCGATTGAGGCTGCGGGCGCCTGCCCTGAGCCTTTCGAAGGGTCAGCCGCCACTGTGGTCGAGTTCCGCTTCGGCGAGGGCGCAGGATGCCTCGGCCCCGAGCTCCTGCGAGTCGAGCCAGCCGTCGGGCAGTGCCGGGCGCTTGGGTGTTCCCGCGCGGCCGCGCTGGCCTTCCGCCGCAGCGCCGGGGTACGGCGCCTCCAGGTCGAGCGTCGCGAGCAGCTCATCGATCTCGGCGAGGCTCGACGCCGTCGCGAGACGCGCGCGCGTGTCGCCCCCGACCGGGTAGCCCTTGAAGTACCAGGCGACGTGCTTGCGGATGTCGCGGCATCCCCGGTCCTCGTCCTCGAAGAACTCGACGAGAAGCTCCGCGTGGCGACGGAACGCCTGCGCGACGAAGCCGAGCGTCGCGTCGACGGGCTGCTCGGGCGCTGCACCGGGCCCACCCAGCGCTCGCGCGAGGTCGCCGAACAGCCACGGTCGGCCGAGGCAGCCGCGGCCGACCACGACGCCGTCGCAGCCGGTCTCGGCCATCATGCGCACCGCGTCCTCGGCGGACCAGATGTCGCCGTTGCCGAGCACCGGCACGCTCGTGACGGTCTCCTTGAGCTTCGTGATCGCCGACCAGTCGGCGTGCCCCGAGTAGAACTCGGCGGCGGTGCGGGCGTGCAGCGCGATCGACGACACGCCGGCGTCCTCTGCGACGCGGCCCGCGTCGAGGTAGGTGAGGTGGTCGGAGTCGATGCCCTTGCGCATCTTGATGGTCAGCGGGATGTCGCCGGCGGCGCGCACGGCACCGGTGACGATGTCCTGGAAGAGGCGGCGCTTCCAGGGGAGTGCCGATCCGCCGCCCTTGCGCGTGACCTTGGGAACGGGGCAGCCGAAGTTCAAGTCGATGTGGTCGGCGCGGTCCTCGGCGACGAGGATGCGCACCGCCTCGGCGACCGTCGCGGGATCGACGCCGTACAGCTGGATGGACCGCGGCGTCTCCGACTCGTGGTGCGTGATGAGGCGCATCGTCGTCGCGTTGCGCTCGACGAGCGCGCGCGACGTGATCATCTCGCTCACGTACAGGCCCGCGCCGTACTCGCGGCACAGGCGGCGGAACGCCGTGTTGGTGATGCCCGCCATCGGGGCGAGCACCACGGGGGCGTCGAGCTCGATGGGCCCGATGCGCAGCGCGCGCGTCGGGGCGAGGGCGGTCGTCATCGCACCATTCTCCCAGACGAATGCACCGAGCTCCCTGAGCGCGGCCTTAGCCTGGGAGCATGACCCAGGCGACCGACATCTCCCTTCGCGACATCCCGTTCCTGACCGCGTCCGGAGACCCTGCGACCCTCGCCGATTACGAGGACAAGGTCGTCCTCCTCGTCAACGTCGCCTCCAAGTGCGGCCTGACGCCGCAGTACGAGCAGCTCGAGGCGCTGCAGCGGGCCTATGGCGAGCGCGGCTTCACGGTGCTCGGCTTCCCGTGCAACCAGTTCGCGGGTCAGGAGCCCGGCTCGATGGAGGACATCCTCGAGTACTGCTCGATGACGTGGGGCGTCACCTTCCCCGTGTTCGACAAGGTGAAGGTCAACGGCGGCAAGGCGGCGCCGATCTACAAGGCGCTGAAGAAGACGCGGGATGCCGAGGGCAAGCGCGGTCCGATCCTGTGGAACTTCGAGAAGTTCGTGCTGACGCCCTCGGGCTCGCTGCACCGCTTCCGTCCGAACGTCAAGCCCGACGACCCCGCGATCGTCGAGGTCATCGAGGACAACCTGCCCGGCTGACCTCAAGCGACGGCGTCTTCGGACGCCTCGCGGTGCTCGGCCCACACCTGCCGGGCGATCTGCGCGAAGGCCTCGGCGGGCTGCGCGCCGGACACGCCGTACTTGCCGTCGATGACGAAGAACGGCACGCCGTTGATGCCGTAGGCCGCGGCCTGCGCCTGATCGGCGCGGACTGCCGCGAGATAGCGGCCGCTGCGCAGCGCGTCGCGGGCAGCGTCGCCGTCGAGCCCCGCATCCGCCGCGAGCGAGACGAGCTCGTCTTCGCGACCGAGGTGGCGACCCTCCGTGAAGTACGCCGACATGAGACGTTCGGCGAGTTCGAGCTGACGGCCCTGGGCCTTCGCGAAGTGCAGCAGCTCGTGCGCCTTGACCGTGTTGGTGTGCTTGAGCACGTCGAACCGGTACTCAAGGCCCGCGTCGGCGGCGACGCCGGTGACGCGGTCGAGCATCTGCCGCGCCTGGTCGTGCGAGATGCCCTTGTGGCTCGAGAGGTAGTCGGTCTCGCCGCCCTCGAAGTCGACGGGTGTGTCGGGCGACAGCTCGAACGAGTGGTACGTCACCTCGACCTCGGGGGCGTCGTCATCGTGCGATGCCTCCGCCAGGCCCTTCTCGAGATTCCGCTTGCCGATGTAGCACCAGGGGCAGGCGATGTCGCTCCATACGTCGATCTTGATCGGTTCCGTCACGCTGGTTGCAACCCATGCCGTGGGCGTCATATTCCCCGTCGCGAGAGCGCCGCGGCGACGAAGAAGCAGACCGCGCCGAGGAACGTGCCCAGGTTGATCCACTGCACGTTGATGAAGGAGCCCGTCGCGGGCACGACGTAGGCGCCGATCGCGGAGATGCCGAACGCGATCGAGCCGACCATGTTCAGCCACGTGCCGCGCCACGTGCGGGCGTCCGGATCCCACAGCTCGTGACGCCGTCCCGCCGCGAAGAGGGCGAGTGCGCTCGAGATGAGGAATGCTGCGGATCCCCAGGCATCCGGGGTCCACCCCGCCGTCGGTTCATCGATGTCGCGGTACGCGGCGAGCAGAACCGCGAAGGTGCTGACGTTGAACAGGAGGGTTCCGGCGAACTGGATCGCCGCCGCCCACCAGTCGTACGCGTCGGCTCTCGACGCGCCGCGCAGCGGCGGCCTCCGACCGCTCAGCAGCAGCTGGATGAGCCCCGCCAACGTGAAGAAGATCGAGCCGACGAAGAACGTCAGGGAGTCCCACACGGGTCCGACCGCCGCCGCGTACCACGGCACGGCGCCGACGGCGAAGAACGTGGAGCCCACCATGAAGCCCCACGCCTCGCGCCGCAGGCGCTTCTTGCGCGAGACGGCGCTCGTCGCCATGTCAGTGATGGAAGGCTCCCGCTTCCTCCTCGCTCATGGGCACCGTGATGGGGTGCTTGTCGAAGTGCGCGATCGCATCGCGGTAGTCGTCCATGAGCAGAGCGGCCTCGTCGCGGCTGAAGCCGACGCGCACGAGGATGCGCTGGATCGGAAGGTCTTCGCGGTTCGGCGGCATCGTGTACGCGGGCACCTGCCAGCCGCGCGTGCGGAGGCGGTCGGCGAGGTCGAAGAGCGTGAAGGGGTGCGGGGCGCCATCCTTGAGTTTCCAGGAGACGGCCGGGATGCCTTCGTCGGGGCGCCCCGAGTTGATGATGTCGAAGTGCCCGAGCTTCTCGATCTCGGCCGACAGGTACATCGCCGTGTCGTAACAGGACTGGTGGACCTTGCGGTAGCCCTCACGTCCGAGCCGGAGGAAGTTGTAGTACTGCACGACGATCTGGCCGCCGGGACGCGAGAAGTTCAGCGCGAACGTCGGCATGTTGCCGCCGAGGTAGTTCACGTTGAAGATGAGCTCCTCGGGGAGGTCCGCGGCATCCCGCCACACGATCCAGCCCACGCCCAGCGGGGCCAGGCCGAATTTGTGCCCCGACGTGTTGATCGACTTGACGCGCGGCAGGCGGAAGTCCCACACGACCTCGGGGGCCGTGAACGGCGCGAGGAACCCGCCGCTGGCACCGTCGACGTGGATCGGGATGTCCAGGCCCTTCTCCGCCTGGAGTTGGTCGAGCGCCTCGCTCACGGCCTGCACGGGTTCGAAGCCGCCCGTGAAGGTGACGCCCAGGGTCGGGACGACGCCGATCGTGTTCTCGTCGACGCGCTTCAGCACCTCTTCCGGCGTCATGAGGAAGCGGTCGCCGTCCATCGGGATCTCGCGCAGCTCCACGTCCCAGTAGACCGCGAACTTGTGCCAGCACACCTGCACGGGGCCCGTGATGAGGTTGGGCTTGTCGGTGGGGAGGCCCGCCGCCCGCCGGCGCGCGCGCCACTTCCACAGCAGCGCCATGCCGCCGAGCATCGCGGCCTCGCTCGAACCCGTCGTCGAGGTGCCGAGGGTGTTCTCGGCGTCGGGCGAGTTCCACAGGTCGGCGAGGATGTGCACGCACCGGGCCTCGATCGCCGCGGTCTGCGGGTACTCGTCCTTGTCGACCATGTTCTTGTCGAGCGTCTCGTTCATGAGCGCCTTGACCTCGGGCTCGAGCCATGTCTGGCAGAACGTCGCGAGGTTCTGCCGCGAGTTGCCGTCGAGCAGGAGCTCGTCCGAGACCACCTGGTAGGCGTGCCGGGCGAGGTGCTCCTTCTCCGGGATGCGGTACTTCGGCATCGAGATGGACAGATCCGTCGAGGCGAAGACCTCGTCCAGAATCTCGTCGCGGACGTTGTCACGGTGATGCAGCATCGATGAGCCCCCTCCTCGGGTCGTCGGCGGCCCATGGCGAGGGAACGTCGGCGACAATGACTCCCCCCGGTCTACCGGGAGCCGCGACCCGCCGTCAATCATCGGGGAGGTGAACCTCCCCCGACCGGGGTGAACCGCCTCACCGGGGTGACATGCTCACAGCGCGGGCGGCTCCGGCTGGTCGACGGCACCGCCGAACCGGCGATCGCGGTCGAGGTAGAGGCCGATCGCGCGCCAGAGCTCGGTGCGGCCGAAGTCGGGCCAGAGCGTGTCGAGGAAGACGAACTCGGCGTATGCGGACTCCCACAGCAGGAAGTTCGACGTGCGCTGCTCGCCGCTGGAGCGTACGAACAGGTCGACGTCGGGCATGTCGGGGATGTACAGGCGGCGCTGGATGAGCTTCTCCGACACGGCGCTGGGCCGAAGTCGCCCGGCGGCGACGTCGTCGGCGATCGACCGCACGGCGTCGACGAGCTCGACGCGGCCGCCGTAGTTGACGCACATCGTGAGGGTCAGCACGTCGTTGCCGGCGGTCAGCTGCTCGGCGTACTGGAGCTCCTTGATGACCGAGCCCCACAGCCGGGGCTTGCGGCCCGCCCAGCGCACGCGCACGCCCCACTCGTTGAGCTGGTCGCGGCGGCGGTGCAGCACGTCGCGGTTGAACCCCATGAGGAAGCGCACCTCGTCGGGCGAGCGCGACCAGTTCTCGGTCGAGAAGGCGTACACCGACAGGTGCTTGACACCGGCCTGGATCGCGCCGGCCACGACGTCGAGGAGCGCCGCCTCGCCGGCCTTGTGGCCCTCGATGCGGGTCAGGCCCCGGCGGTTGGCCCAGCGCCCGTTGCCGTCCATGACGATCGCGATGTGCGCCGGCACCGAGCCTTTCGGGAAGGCGGGAGGGTACAGGCCGGTCCAGTCGATGGGGCGATACGGCACCGCGTCGCGGTGCGTATAGGGCTTCGGCGTCACCGAGCGGCCTCCCAGGGCGAGGATTCGACGTGCGAGAGCGAGCGGATGCCGCGCTCCAGGTGCCATTGCGCGTAGGCCGCGATGAGGCCCGATGCCGCCGCCGTGGCACCGTGCGACGCGGCATCCACAGCATCCCACTCCCCCGCCATGAGCGATTGCAGGAGCGACACGGTCTCGGCGCCGACGCGTGCGGCGCCGGTCGGAGCGCAGTCGTGGCACACGATGCCGCCGAGCTGGGCGACGAAGGTGTCGTGCGGACCGGGCTTGCCGCACCGCGCGCACTCGTCGAGCGAGGGCGCCCAGCCCGACAGCGCCATGGCGCGCAGGAGATAGGAATCCAGGATGCTGCGCGCCGCGTGCTCGCCGCGCGCGAGCGCGCGCAGCCCGCCGACGAGCAGCAGGTACTGCTGCGGCGTCGCCTCGGCCTCGTTGAGGCGGTCGGCGGCCTCGACCATGGCGCTCGCGGAGGTGTACCGGTCGTAGTGCACGGCGATCTCGGCGCCGTACGAGCCGATCGACTCGGCCTGCTGCACGATGTCGAGCGACCGGCCCTGGTAGAGCTGGACGTCGGCGACCATGAAGGGCTCCAGCCGCGAGCCGAAACGCGACGAGGTGCGGCGGACGCCCTTGGCGACGGCACGGAGCTTGCCGTGGCGTCGGCTCAGCAGGGTCACGATCCTGTCGGCCTCCCCCAGCTTGTGGGTGCGCAGGACCACGACCTCATCGCGGTAGGTGGGCACTCCACGATTATCGCGTGGCCACCATGACAATGGACGTGTGAACGAGCCGCTCTTCGTGATCCCGCTCTGGGCAGACCTCACAGCCGTCGGGCTCGGCGGGGTTCAAGGCGCGCTGTTCGCCTCGGGCTTCCAGGGGCAGCGCCGGCTCGACCTGCTGGGCGTCGCGATCATCGGCATCGTCATGGGCATGGGCGGCGGACTCATCCGCGACCTCCTGCTGAATGTGCTGCCGGCGACGCTGCAGAACAACTGGTACCTGCTCACGGCGACGCTCGCCGCCCTCGCCGGGATGCTGCTGGCGAACCTCTTCCGGCGGCTCAACGCCGTCATCGTCGGCCTCGACGCGATCGTCATCGGGCTGTTCGGAGCCTTCGGCACGAGCAAGGCGCTCACGCTCGGGCTGCCGTTCGTGCCCGCCGTCTTCGTCGGGGTGTGCTCGGCGGTCGGTGGAGGCATCCTGCGCGACATGCTCATGGGACTGCCGACCGCGATCATGCACGTGGGCTCGCTGTACGCCGTCGCCGCCGGGGCGGGGTGCGTCGTGGTGGCGACGGCGCATGCGCTCGGGGCGCCGCTTGTGGCGGCGGCGATCGCCGGTCTGGTCGTGACCGCCGTCATCCGGCTTCTGGCCGTGATCTTCGACGTGTCGCTCCCCGAGCAGCGCATGCTCTATCGCCGGAAAGTCGCGGTGGAGACGTCGGCGATCCCGATCGTCCGCCCCGGCGACGACAGCGAGTCTTGAGCGGGGTCAGACGCCCGCGAGCTCGCGCGAGCGGTCGCGCGTGCGGATGGCACGGTTGACGCCCGACACGATCGCCTTGAGCGACGCCGTCGAGATGTCGCCGTCGATGCCGACGCCCCACAGGCGCTCGCCCTCGACCTGCAGCTCGACGTAGGCGGCGGCCTGCGCGTCGCCGCCCGCGCTGAGCGCGTGCTCGACGTAGTCGTACACCGTGACGTCGAAGCCGTGCGCGCGGATGATCTCGATGAACGCCGCGACGGGTCCGTTGCCGTGGCCGGATGCCTCGACCCGGTCGTCGCCGTCACGCAGCGTGATCTCGAGCGAGACATCGCCTGACAGGTCGCTCTGCGTGCGCGTCGAGAGCAGCTCGAAGCGGCCCCAGCGCTCGTCGGCGATGTCGGAAGGCAGGTACTCGTCGTTGAAGATCGACCAGATCTGATCGCTCGTGACCTCGCCGCCCTCGGCATCGGTCTTGCTCTGCACGACGCCCGAGAATTCGATCTGCAAGCGGCGCGGCAGGTCGAGCGCGTGGTCCGTCTTCAGCAGGTATGCGACGCCGCCCTTGCCCGACTGCGAGTTGACGCGGATGACGGCCTCGTACGAGCGGCCCAGGTCCTTCGGGTCGATCGGCAGGTACGGGACGCCCCACTCCAGCTCGTCGACGGAGACACCCTCGGCCTCGGCGCGGGCCTCCATCGCCTCGAAGCCCTTCTTGATGGCGTCCTGGTGCGAACCGCTGAACGCCGTGAAGACGAGGTCGCCCGCCCAGGGGCTGCGCTCGTGCACGGGCAGCTGGTTGCAGTACTCGGCCGTGCGCTTGATCTGGTCGATGTCGCTGAAGTCGATCTGCGGGTCGATGCCCTGCGTCAGCAGGTTGACGCCCAGCGCGACGATGTCGACGTTGCCGGTGCGCTCGCCGTTGCCGAACAGGCATCCCTCGATGCGGTCGGCGCCGGCCATGTAGCCCAGCTCGGCCGCCGCGATCGCCGTGCCGCGGTCGTTGTGCGGGTGCAGCGACAGGATGACGTTCTCGCGGTGCGCCAGGCGGCGGCTCATCCACTCGATCGAGTCGGCGTAGACGTTGGGCGTTGCCATCTCGACCGTCGCGGGCAGGTTGATGATCACCTTGCGCTCGGGTGTCGGCTCGAAGATCTCGATCACCTGGTTGCAGATGTCGAGGGCGAACTCGAGCTCGGTGCCCGTGTAGCTCTCGGGCGAGTACTCGTAGAAGACCTTCGTCTCGGGGACGCGCTTCTCGAATTCGCGGCACAGGCGGGCGCCCTCGAGCGCGATGTCGATGATGCCCTGCTTGTCGGTGCGGAAGACGACGTCGCGCTGCAGGATGCTCGTGGAGTTGTACAGGTGCACGATGGCCCGCTTCGCGCCGGCGATCGACTCGTACGTGCGCTCGATCAGGTGGGCGCGAGCCTGCGTCAGCACCTGGATCGTGACGTCATTGGGGATGAGGTCTTCCTCGATCAGCTGCCGCACGAAGTCGAAGTCGGTCTGGCTCGCGCTCGGGAAGCCGACCTCGATCTCCTTGTAGCCCATGCGGACCAGGAGATCGAACATGATGCGCTTGCGCTCGGGGCTCATCGGGTCGATGAGGGCCTGGTTGCCGTCACGCAGGTCGACGGCGCACCAGCGGGGCGCGGTCGTGATGCGGTTGCTCGGCCACGTGCGATCGGGCAGGTCGACGGTGATCTGCTCGTGGAACGGCCGATACTTGTGGATCGGCATCCCCGAGGGCTTCTGGGTGTTGTCCATGATGGTGTCGCTTCTTCTCTCGTCTGAGGTGATGCGGGCCGACAGCAAGCTCCGCGACGAGGAAGGCCCTAGAACGAGGACTCGCCGCGGCAGCTAAGAAGAAGGAGCGAGGCTGCGCGCATGAAGTCAGGGTACACCCGTGGCGCGTGTGAGACGAAACGGCGGCGCGTGAGACGATCGCCCGATGAGGGACACCTGAAGGGCATGAGCGTTCTTCGTCGCGCCGTCGCGGTGCCGGTCGTCGCCTCGTTCGCCGTGATTGTGCTCGCCGCCTGTGCGACGGGTTCGGGCGGTTCTGCGGTGCCTTTCGGGGCCGCAGAGCCGGCCCTTCCCTCGGGCGAAGTCGTGGGTCAGGGGACGGTGCTCGAGGCGGACGGCGAGGCGCAGCTGTGCCTCGGACCGGTCGCCGATTCGTATCCGCCGCAATGCTCCGGCATCCCCCTCGACGGGTGGTCGTGGGACGGCGTCGACGGCAGCGAGTCGTCGAACGGCGTCACGTGGGGCGCCTACGTCGTACAGGGGACCTACGACGGGTCGACGCTGACCGTGACAGCGCCGCCGATCCTCCTCGCGCTGTACGACCCGATGCCGATGCCCGATCCGACCGGCGGCGAGCCGGGCTCGGGCGACGAAGCGACGCTCGCCGACGCGCAGGACTCGCTCGCCGATCGACTCGGCACGGACTATGTCTCGTCGAGCATCGACAACGGCTACCTGTGGGTCGACGTCGTCTGGGACGACGGCTCGTATCAGGATGCCGCCGACCGCGAGTTCGGCGAGAAGGTCGTGGTCGTGCGATCCGCCCTCCGCGAAGCGGCCTGAGCGAAAGGAGCGGCGATGGCTTCCGACGACGAGCGTGCGATCGAAGCCGTCATCCTCGCGAACACGTTCCTGGATGCGCGGGGTCGCCCGGCGATCGCGGAGTGGTTCCCGCAGTCGGTCGTCGATCTGTACGACGCCGTCGTCGCGCGGCCCGACTGGCAGTCGGCGACGAGCCTCGCCGAGCGTGCGCTGGCGATCCTCTCGGCCCTGCGTGGCGATCCCGACCTCGAGGCGCGGTTCCGCGCCGACGCCGACGCGGGCCGCTTGGGGTTCGGGGCCGGCGAAGACGCGGAGATCGACGCGGCGATCGAGCAGGTGCAGTCCGCGCTCGGCGATGAGCTGGTCCCGACATGGCTCAACGCCGAAGTGGAGGGCGACCCGCTCGAGCCCGTGCGCGAATCCGTGCTCGCCGTGTTCTTCGGCGAGAGGAGCGACGCGGCTGCGGGTTCTGTGCCGACCGCGATCCCGTTCGAGACCGGCCAGGAGAGCGTCGATGTCTCGGTGCAGCTCGTCAGCGGCGACTTCACGGTGCCGCCTCTCCCTCAGCAGCTCCGCATCGGCCGCGACGGCAGGTCGATCGGAAGGGCGCTCTTCCCCGTGACACCGCTCCACGACGGGCGCTCGACGCTCAGCGTGCTCGTCGACGTGCAGGGCAACTTCCTGCAGCGGCTGGATCTCGCGTTCGACATCGGCGCGACCGCGCAGGTGGATGCCGCGAGCTTCGGCAGACCCGCAGGCGCGGCGGTCGAGCTGCAGCCCCGCACGGCGTCGATGCAGTTCGCCCCGGCCACCGGTGGCTACGAGCTCTACGTGAAGGGCGTGACCGAGGGGCAGGTCTTCGTACCGCTGACGGCGGACGAGCTCGCAGCCCGCATCGACGGAGTGCGCGAGGCGCTCCTCGATGCCGTGCAGGACAAGACGTTCGGGCTCGAGATCGACATCCCGACCGATCTCGCGGCGGCGGCGCTCAAGAGTCTCGCGTTCGCCGGATTCCGCCTCTACCAGGCGATCTTCAGCGGTCCGCTCGCGTCCGACGAGCTCAGGGAGGTCGGCGTGTGGCTGCGCGAGAGTCTCGCCGACGACGTCACGACGCTGCAGGTCGTCTCGCGGGGCTTCCCCGTGCCGTGGGCACTCATGTACCTGACCGACCGGTTCGCCGACGACGGACTCGACTGGAGGAACTTCATCGGCATGCGGCACGTCGTCGAGCAGGTGCCGATGCGCGAGATCTCGGCGCTGCCGGCCACCGCGACGATCGCGTCGACGCCCGATCTCAGCGTGCGTGTGCTCTTCAACGACGGCATCGACGCACAGATGCCGTCGCATCCCGTCGCCGCCCAGCGCGCGTACTGGGAGGCGCGGGATGTCGCCCTCGGTGAGGGGACGATGGTCGACGATCTCGTGGGGACTGCGCTCGCCGCCGGTGCCGTCGACAAGGTGCTCTACCTCTACTGCCACGCCGTCGCGTCGAGCACCGATCCCGACGACTCGTACCTCGTGCTGAGCGACGACGAGCGCGTGTCGCTCGGCCGGCTCGCCGTGTACGCGCCGATCGAGGACCAGCTGACGAGCCATCCCCTCGTCTTCGTCAACGCGTGCGAGTCGGGCGAGCTCTCCCCCGGCTTCTACGACGGGTTCGTGCCGTACTTCCTCGCGAAGGGCGCGCGCGGCGTCATCGGCACCGAGTCGAAGGTGCCGGCGCGCTTCGCGAGCGAGTGGGGCATGGCCTTCTTCGATCGCCTGTTCTCGGGTGAGCCGCTCGGGGAGGCCGTCCTCGGCCTGCGTCGCGACTTCCTCGAGAAGCACGGCAACCCGCTCGGGCTGCTGTACGGCGTGCACTGCGATACCGACACGCGGGTCGATCCCGCGTTGCCGCCGTCTGCGAAACGGCGACCTCGGAAGGTTCGCCGTACGGGTGGTTGAGCGGCTGGGTTTGGGGCGCGACACGTCGCCGACACGCGGCGGCGTGCGGCGTGTCGGAACCGGAAGACGCCCCGAACCCGCGCAGCGCAACCCCGCGTAGGATCGGCGGCATGGGAGCGACTCCCCTGCCCTGGACAGACCCGCGCGACGACCTCGAGGTCGGCGTGCTCATGGCCGATGGCCGCCTCGCGCCGCGGAAGTTCGCCGACCGCGCAGCGGCCGAGGCATGGGCGCGTGTGGACCTCGGCGATCAGGTCGTGGAGTTCAACACGATCTGCAGCTGCGACGCCTGAGGCGCGTCAGAACCCGAGTCTTCCCAGCTGCTTCGGGTCGCGCTGCCACTCCTTCGCGACCCGCACGTGGAGCTTGAGGAAGACCTTCATCCCGACGAGCGGCTCGATCTGCTCGCGGGCGCGGGCTCCGACATCCCGCAGCCGCGAACCCTTCTTGCCGATGATGATCGCCTTCTGGCTGTCGCGCTCGACGACGATGTTCGCGTAGATGTCGGTGAGCGCACCGGTGTCGCGCTCCTCGATGTCTTCGATCGTCACCGCGATCGAATGCGGCAGCTCGTCGCGCACGCCTTCGAGGGCGGCCTCGCGGATGATCTCCGCGATGCGGTCGTCGAGCGACTCGTCGGTGACGACGTCGTCGGGATACAGCGCGGGCCCGATCGGCATGAGTGCGAGAAGCTCGTCCGTGAGCACGTCGAGCTGGTCGGCCCCGAGGGCCGAGAGCGGGATGACGGCCGCCCAGTCCTCGCGGAGACTGTCGACCTCCATGAGCCGCTCCGTGATCTGCTCGCGGTTCGCAGCATCCGTCTTGGTCACGATCGCGACCTTCTTGGCGCGCGGGTAACCCGAGAGCGACTCCGCGATACGGCGGTCGCCCGGTCCGACCTTCTCGGTCGCGGGCACGCAGAAGCCGATCACGTCGACGTCGCCGAGCACCTGTTCGACGAGGTCGTTGAGGCGCTGGCCCAGCAGCGTGCGGGGCTTGTGGAGGCCGGGGGTGTCGACGATGACGAGCTGCCCGGCAGGGCGGTTCAGGATGCCGCGGATCGCGCGTCGCGTCGTCTGGGGCTTGTCGCTCGTGATGGCGACCTTCTCCCCGACGAGGGTGTTCGTGAGCGTCGACTTGCCGACGTTGGGACGTCCGACGAACGTCACGAATCCGGACCTCCCCTCGACAGGCTCGGGAACCGGGGAATCAGCCATTGCGCTCCTTCTTCGACTTCGCCGGCTTCGTCTCGCTCGCAGCGGGCGGCACGATCGCGATCGGCTCTGTTCGCGGTCGTGACAGACGGATCTCGCCCGTGCGCGGGCGGCCGCCGAACGCCTCGTCGGCGGCCTCGAGTGTGTCACTGCGCTCGACGAACACGGTAGCGAGCCCGCGGCCGCGTCCGGCGGAGGCGCCGCCGGTCAGCACGAGCCCCGCGTACTCCACCGTCGCACCCGGCTGCGGCACGCGTCCGAGGGCCTTGCCGAGAAGGCCGCCGATCGAGTCGACGTCCTCGTCGTCGAGCTCGAGGCCGAACAGGTCGCCCACTTCGTCGAGGCCCAGGCGCGCGCTCACCTTGTAGCGGCCGGGCTCGAGCTCGACGGCCTCCTCGGCCCGCGGGTCGTACTCGTCGGCGATCTCGCCGACGAGCTCCTCGATGAGGTCCTCGAGCGTCACCAGGCCCGCGACGCCGCCGTACTCGTCGACGACGAGGCACACGTGGACGGCGTCCCGCTTCATCTGCTGCAGCAGCGTCTCGGCCTTCATCGACTCCGGCACGAAGACGGCGCGGCGCGCGATGCGATTGACCGGGGCATCCCGCCAGCCCGTCTCGTCGCGGAACCCGAACTGCACGAGATCTTTGAGATACAGCATCCCCACGACATCGTCGGCGTCGTCGTCGACGACCGGGATGCGTGAGACGCCCTTGTCGAGGAAGATCGCCATGGCCTCACGCGTCGTGGCCGTGGCATCCACCGTCACCATGTCGTTGCGGGGAACCATGACCTCGCGCACGATCGTGTCGGTGAACTCGAACACCGAGTGGATGAGCTCGCGGTCGTCCTCCTCGATGAGATCCTGCGAGGCCGCCTCATCGACCATGTCGAGCAGCTGCTCCTCCGAGGCGAACGACGCGCCGCGCGCGATGCCCGGAGTCACGCGCCTGCCGAAGGCGACCAGCCCGTGGGCGAGCGGCCCGAGGATGAGCCGCGCGCCGCGGACGATCGGCGCCGCACCGGCCAGCAGACCCTTGGCGTGCTGGCGTCCCCACGTGCGCGGGCTCGCGCCGACGACGACGAACGAGACACCCGTCATGAGCACGGCCGCGGCGAGCATGGCCCACCAGATGCTGTCGAAGAGCAGGGTGAAGGCGACCGTCACGAGCACGGCGGCCGTGGTCTCGGCGAGCACGCGGATGAACACGACCGCGTTCGCGTGCACCTCAGGATCGTCGGAGATCTTGCGCAGGGAGGACTCGTTGCGTCCGCCGAGCGCGAGCTCGTAGAGCCCCTGCCGCGAGGTCACCGCGAGCGCCGCATCGATCGCGGCCATGAGGCCGCCGAACACGACGAGCAGGACGGCGGCGACGAGCAGCAGGACCGGCGTCATGCGCGGCTTCGTCGACGTTCGGCGTGCTGGAAGCCCACGATGAGGTCTTTCTGCAGCCCGAACATCTCGCGCTCCTCCTCGGGCTCGGCGTGGTCGAAGCCGAGGAGGTGGAGCAGGCCGTGCGTCGTGAGCATGATGAGCTCGTCCTGCGTCGAGTGCTTGGCGGTGACGGCCTGCGTCTCGGCCACCTGCGGGCACAGCACGATGTCGCCGAGGAGGCCGGGAGGCGTCGGCATGTCCTCCGTGCCGGGCCGCAGCTCGTCCATCGGGAAGCTGAGCACGTCGGTGGGGCCGGGCTCGTCCATCCACTGCACGTGGAGGGCCTCCATCGCGCCTTCGTCGACGAGGACGATCGCGACGTCGGCGTCGGCGCTGACGTGCAGCTCGGCGAGGTTGTACTCCATCAGGCGCAGCAGCACGGTCTCGTCGACGGGCACGCCGGACTCGTTGTTGATCTCGATCGTCATGAGCGGCCTCGCTTCGGAAGGTGGTCGCGCGGACCGGCGGTGCGCGGTGCGGCGGCGCGCCGCTCCGCACGGTTGGCGAACTCGGATGCCTCGTCCCGCTCGCGTCGGGCGGCGAGCCGGCGCTCGTCGTACTCGCTGTACGCATCGACGATGCGTCCGACGAGTGTGTGCCGCACGACGTCCTCGCTCGTGAGGTACGAGAAGTGGATGTCGTCGATGCTGCCGAGCACGCGCGTCACGAGTCGGAGGCCGGAGGCGCCCTGGGGCAGGTCGATCTGCGTGATGTCGCCCGTCACGACCATGCGCGTGCCGAAGCCCAGGCGCGTGAGGAACATCTTCATCTGCTCGGGCGTCGTGTTCTGCGCCTCGTCGAGCACGACGAACGAATCGTTGAGCGTGCGCCCGCGCATGTACGCGAGCGGCGCGACCTCGATCGTGCCGGTCGCCATGAGCTTGGGGACGAGCTCGGGATCCATCATCTCGTTGAGCGCGTCGTAGAGCGGCCGCAGATAGGGGTCGATCTTGTCGTTGAGGGTGCCGGGCAGGAACCCGAGCCGCTCCCCCGCCTCGACGGCAGGCCGCGTCAGGATGATGCGGCTGACCTCCTTGCGCTGCAGTGCCTGCACGGCCTTCGCCATCGCGAGGTAGGTCTTGCCGGTTCCGGCGGGACCGATGCCGAAGACGATCGTGTTCTCCTCGATCGCATCGACGTAGGCCTTCTGGCCGAGGGTCTTCGGACGGATGACCTTGCCGCGCGACGACAGGATCGCCTCGCCGAGCACTTCGGACGGCCGCGGGCCGCCCTCGGTGCGCAGGATCCGGTTGGACGACGCGACGTCGGCTTCGCCCAGGTGCTGGCCGGCCTTCGTCATGGCCAGAAGCTCGTCGACGAGCGAGCGTGCGGCCGCGACGGCGGCGGCGTCCCCTGTCAGGGTGATCTCGTTGCCGCGCACATGCACGTCGACGTCGGGGTGCTCGCGCTCGACGACGCGCAGCAGCCGATCCTGCGGGCCGAGCAGCTGCACCATGGCAACCCCGTCGGCATAGACGCGTTCGACCGTGGGCGTATCGTCAGGCACCGAGTGTCTTCTCCTCCAGTCCTCCGGCGAGGACGTGTGCGTGCACGTGGAACACCGTCTGTCCCGCGTGCGGGCCCGTGTTGAACACGAGCCGGAAGTCGCCGTCGGCGTGCTCCGCGGCGACGGAGTTGGCGAGCCCGACGAGCTCGGAGAGCAGGTCGGGATCGCCCGCCGCCAGCTCGACGACGTTGCGATATTCCTGCGACTTGGTGATGACCAGCAGGTGCACGGGCGCCTGCGGGCGGATGTCGCGGATGGCGAATGCGTTCTCGGTCTCGGCGATGATCTCGGAGGGGACCTCCCCCTCCAGGATGCGCGTGAAGATCGAGGATTCGCTCATGCCGTCAGTCTAACGGCGGGCCCTCACCACCGGCCCAGGATCCCGCTCACGACGGCGATCGCGGCGGGGCCGGCGGTCGAGGTGCGCAGCACCGTGTCGCCGAGCCGCACGAGAGTCGCGCCGGCGGCTTCGAGCGCGTCGAGCTCCTCGCCCGCGAACCCGCCTTCCGGGCCGACGACGAGCACGATGTCGCTCGTGTCGGCGGGGTCGAGAGCAAGACCGGTGAGGCGCGCGTCGGCGGTCGGCTCGAGGACGACGACCCGGGATGCCGCGGCCCGCCGCTCCAGCTCCTTCGTGGACGCGAGCAGGCCGACCTCGGGCAGCCACGCGCGGTGCGCCTGCTTCGCGGCCTCGCGCGCGATCGTCGCCCACCGCGCGCGGCCCTTCTCGGCCTTCGCATCCCACCGCGAGACGCTGCGCGCCGACTGCCACGGCACGATCTCGTCGACGCCGAGCTCCGTCGCGGCCTGCACCGCGAGCTCGTCGCGGTCGCCCTTCGCGAGGGCCTGCACGAGCACGAGCCGGGGCGTCGGGGGCGGCACGTCGCGCCGCCCGACGATCCGCACGACGACCTCGACGGGCTGCACGCTCTCCACCTCGCCCGTGAGCCAGACGCCGCGGCCATCGCCGACCGTGACCTCCTCGCCGGGGCGCACGCGCCGGACGACCGCGGCGTGCTTGGCCTCGGCGCCCGTGAGCGTCACGGCGTCGCCGCGGCCGGCTGCGACGTCATCGACAAGGAAGTGCAGCGGCATCCGATCAGCCGTTCCGGAAGCGGTCGCGCAGCTTGGCGAACAGGCCCTGGTGGAACTCCGCGAGTCGCGGCGAGGGCGCCTTCGTGCGGCGCGCGAACTCCTCGATCAGCTGGCGCTCCTTGTGGTCGAGGCGCGTCGGGGTCACGACGTGCACGCCGACGCGGAGGTCGCCGCGCTGCGTGCCGCGCAGCGGCGTGATGCCGCGGCCCTTGATCGTGAGCACGTCGCCCGCCTGCACGCCGGGGCGCACTTCGAGATCGACGGGGCCGTCGAGCGACTCGATCGTCGTGGTCGTGCCGAGGATCGCGTCGGGCATCGACACCTCGAGCGTCGCCAGCAGGTCGTCGCCCTCGCGGCTGAAGATGTCGTTCGGCTGCACCGTGACCTCGAGATAGAGGTCGCCGTTGGGGCCGCCCGCGGGCCCGACCTCGCCTGAGCCGGGGAGCTGCAGGCGCAGGCCCGTCTCGACGCCGGCGGGGATGTCGATCGACACGGTGCGGCGTGCGCGCACGCGGCCCTGACCCTGGCAGGTCGCGCACGGGTACGGAATGGTCGTGCCGTACCCCTGGCACACGTTGCAGGGCTGGCTGGTCACGACGTTGCCGAGCAGGCTCCGCACCTGGCGCTGCACGTTGCCGCTGCCGTGGCAGATGTCGCACGTGACCGGGGAGGTTCCCGGCTGGCAGCACGATCCCTGGCACGTGTCGCAGAGCACGGCGGTGTCGACCTCGAGGTCCCGGTGGGCGCCGAAGACGACGTCCTTGAGCTCCAGGGTCACGCGAACGAGCGCATCCTGCCCGCGCTCGCGCCGCGAGCGGGGCCGGCCTGGGCGCCCGCCCGCGGCGGCTCCGAAGAACGTCTCGAAGATGTCGCCGAAGCCGCCGAAGTTCGCGCCGCCGCCGAACGGCGAGTCGCTGCCGCCCATGTCGTAGCGCGCCCGCTGCTCGGGATCGTTCAGCACGTCGTACGCGTGCGTCACGAGCTTGAAGCGCTCCGACGCCTCCTCGCTCGGATTGACGTCCGGATGCAGCTCGCGCGCGAGCCGCCGGTACGCCTTCTTGATCTCGTCCGGTGTCGCATCGCGCGAGACACCGAGGACCTCGTAGTGGTCAGCCACAATCGCCTTCCCGCCCGCGCCGTGCGCGGGATCGTCTGGTCGAGTCCGCCGTCAGCGGGCGTTCTCGTCGTCGTCGAGCATCCTGCTGAGGTAGCGGGCGACCGCCCGCACCGCCGCGAGGTTGCTCGGATAGTCCATGCGCGTGGGGCCCATCAGCCCGATGCGGGCGCGCGCTCCCGTCGCGTCGTAATCGCTTGCGACGACCGAAGCCTCGATGAGCCCGAACGAAGCGTTCTCCCGTCCGATGCTCGTCGCGAGACCGTGCTCATCGGCCACCATCTCGCTCATGAGCCGCAGCAGCGTCACCTGCTCCTCGATCGCCTCGAGGAGCGGGTAGATGCTGCCGCGGAAGTCGGACTCGCGGCGCGCGAGGTTGGCGGCACCGGCCATGACGAGCCGGTCCTGCCGGAACTCGTCCAGCTCCTCGGCGACGAAGCGCACGATCGCGATCGTGGCCGCGTCGTCGTGTCGGGTGGGGTCGTCGGCGGTGGAGAGGAACTCCTCGACCCGCTGCACGCCGTCGCGGACCGAACGGCCCACGATCAGGTCGCCGACGGTCGTGCGGGCGCGCGTGATGGTCGTCTCGTCGAGCTCGTGGCGGAGCAGCACGAGCCGCTGCGACACGCGACCGGTGTCGGTCACGAGGATCACGATGAGCCGGCCCGCATCGAGCGGCACGAGCTCGACGTGCGAGACGCTCGCACGCGCGAACGACGGGTACTGCACGAGGGCGACCTGGCCGGTGAGCTGCGTGAGGGCGCGGACGGTGCGAACGAGCAGGTCGTCGAGGTCGCCCGGGCCGTCGAGGAACGACGCGATCGCGTGGCGCTGCGCCGGCGTGAGGGGCCGCAGCTCGGCGAGATGGTCGACGAAGACGCGGTAGCCCTTGTCGGTGGGCACGCGGCCCGACGACGTGTGCGGAGCTGCGATGAGCTCCTCGTCCTCGAGGAGGGCCATGTCGTTGCGGATCGTCGCGGCGGACACGCCGAACGCGTGGCGCTCGACGATCGACTTGCTGCCGACCGGCTCGTGCGAGTCGACGTAGTCCTGCACGATCGCCCGCAGCACCTGCAGTCCTCGATCGGTGACCATCCCGCCCTCCTCACGCGCGATCCGCCTGGGCTGGCACTCCCAGGAGTGGAGTGCCAATTCTATCGGACCCGGCGGTCTAGTCGGTGAGGGCGCGCACGACGGCATCGGCGAGGAGCCGCCCGCGCCGCGTCAGCACGATCCGGCCGTGGAGCGCCGCGGGCCCCTCGACGAGCCCGTCCGCGATGAGTGCGGCGACGGCGTGCCTGCCCTCGCCGAGCAGTTCGGCGACCGGGAACCCCTCGCGGATGCGGGTGCGCAGCAGCACGCTCTCGAGGGCGCGGGCCTCGGCATCCGGTCGCTCCCGGCCCGCCGCCGGCGACTCGCCCATCGCGAGCCGCTGGGCATAGGCAGCGGGATGCTTGACGTTCCAGAACCGCACGCCGGCGATGTGGCTGTGCGCGCCCGGGCCGTAGCCCCACCAGTCGTGCCCCTGCCAGTACGCCAGATTGTGCCGCGAGCGGTGCGCATCGTCGCGCGCCCAGTTCGACACCTCGTACCATCCGAAGCCGGCGCCGCCGAGGAGGTCGTCGGCGAGCTCGTACATGTCGGCCTGCAGGTCGTCGTCGGGGGCGGGGACCTCGCCGCGGCGGATCTGCCGGGCGAGCTTCGTGCCGTCCTCGATGATGAGCGCGTACGCCGAGACGTGGTCCGGCTCGAGCGCGATGGCCGTCTCGAGCGAGGAGCGCCAGTCGGCGAGCGATTCTCCGGGCGCGCCGTAGATGAGATCGAGGCTCACGTCCAGCCCCGCTCCCCGGGCGGCGGCGACGGCCGTCGCGACGGCTTCGGGATCGTGCGTGCGATCGAGCGCCGCGAGCACGTGCGCGACCGACGACTGCATGCCGATCGACAGGCGCGTGACACCGGATGCCGCGAGCTCGGCCGCGACGGCATCCGTCACGGTGTCGGGATTGGCTTCGACCGTCACCTCGGCCCCGGCCGCGATGCCGAACGTGTCGCGCACGCCGGCGAGCATGCGACCGAGGTCGCCGGGCGGCAGGAGCGTCGGCGTGCCGCCGCCGAAGAAGACGGTGGTCGCAGGCCGCAGCCCGCCCGCGCCCGTGAGCACGCCCCGTGACAGGGCGACTTCGCGCAGGAGCGTGTCGGCGTATTCGTCCTGACGGGCGCCGCGCAGCTCGCCCGACGTGTAGGTGTTGAAGTCGCAGTAGCCGCAGCGCACACGGCAGAACGGCACGTGCAGGTACACGCCGAACGGCGTTGCCGGATCGACGCGGACCTCTGCCGGCAGCGCCCCGTCGGCCGGAGCGGGCTCGCCGATGGGGAGTGCGGAGCCCATCAGGCGGGGGTCGAGTACAGCGGCGAGATCGCGCGGAGGTAGCGCGTGAACAGCTCGCGGCGACGCCGGCGCGCCATGGCCGGCAGCATCCGGTACAGGAACGAAGCGGGGCGATCGAACGCCCGCACCGTGAACCACACCTCGTCGTTCTCGAGCCAGTCGAGCATGAACGACTCCTCGCCGCTCACCTTCGAGCCGTCGACCGTGCCGAGGGCGAAGCCCACGCGGCGCGGCTCTTCGACGGCGAAGATGACGCGGAGCTCGCCGTCGGCGTTGTAGCCCTTGACGCGGCCCTCTACGACGATCGTCGTTCCGGCGGCGACGTACGGCGTTCCGTCGGAGTCGAACCGCTGCTCGGCCTCGCTGCGGCTCGGCTTGACGGGGTTGCCCTCGGCGTCGAAGCTCACGCCCGAGTACATCGGGCCGGATGCCGGGCGCACGTCCTTGATGCGGAGCCCCGCCCCGCGAAGCGCCGCCCACGACAGGAGCGCCTCGCTCGCCGTGGCGAACCGGGCGTCACCGCTGCCGATGCGCCACGACTCCTCCGCCGGGAAGCTGCGCTCCGGTGGATACTGCATGAGATCCGGTGCCTGCGTCGCCCCGACGGCGGCGTAGTCGACGGTCTCGTCCTTGAACGTTCCGCGGCGCATGGGTTCCAGGCTACTTCTGCTTGCCCTCGACATCTCCTGAGAGCGCGGCGATGAACGCCTCCTGGGGGACCTCGACGCGACCGACCATCTTCATGCGCTTCTTGCCCTCCTTCTGCTTCTCGAGGAGCTTGCGCTTGCGGGTGATATCACCGCCGTAGCACTTCGCGAGGACGTCCTTGCGCATCGCGCGGATGTTCTCGCGCGCGATGATGCGCGCGCCGATGGCGGCCTGGATGGGGACTTCGAACTGCTGGCGCGGGATGAGCTTGCGCAGGCGCTCGGTCATCATCGTGCCGTAGGCGTAGGCCTTCTCGCGGTGCACGATCGAGCTGAAGGCATCCACCTTGTCGCCCTGCAGCAGGATGTCGACCTTCACGAGGTCGGCTTCCTGCGAGCCCGCGGGCTCGTAGTCGAGGCTCGCGTAGCCCTGCGTGCGCGACTTGAGCTGGTCGAAGAAGTCGAAGACGATCTCGCCGAGCGGCATGTTGTAGCGCAGCTCGACGCGCTCCTCGCTGAAGTACTCCATGCCCAGCAGCTGTCCGCGCCGGCCCTGGCAGAGCTCCATGACGGTGCCCACGTAGTCCTTGGGCAGCAGGATCGCCGCCTTGACCATGGGCTCCGACACGGATGCCACCCGCCCGTCGGGGTACTCACTGGGGTTCGTGACCGTGACGTGCTCGCCGGTGTCGGTCAGCACTTCGTAGATCACCGAGGGGGCCGTCGTGATCAGGTCGAGGTCGAACTCGCGCGAGAGGCGCTCGGTGATGATCTCGAGGTGCAGGAGGCCGAGGAACCCGCAGCGGAAGCCGAACCCGAGCGCGACCGAGGTCTCGGGCTCGTACTGCAGCGAGGCGTCCGAGAGCTTCAGCTTGTCGAGGGCTTCGCGGAGGTCGCTGTAGTCGCTGCCGTCGATCGGGTAGATGCCCGAGAAGACCATGGGCTTGGGGTCGGTGTAGCCGGGGAGCGCCTCACTCGCAGGCTTGCGCAGATTCGTGATCGTGTCGCCGACCTTCGACTGGCGCACGTCCTTCACGCCGGTGATGAGGTAGCCGACCTCGCCGACGCCGAGGCCCTTCGAGGGGGTCGGCTCGGGGCTGGACACGCCGATCTCGAGGAGGTCGTGGGTCGCCTTCGTCGACATCATCTGGATGCGCTCGCGCGGCTCGAGCTTGCCGTCGACCATCCGCACGTACGTCACGACGCCGCGGTACGAGTCGTAGACCGAGTCGAAGATCATGGCCCGGGCCGGTGCGTTCGCGTCGCCCGTGGGGGCGGGGATCTGCTCGACGATGCGGTCGAGGAGCGTCTCGACGCCCATGCCCGTCTTGCCGCTGACCCGCAGCACGTCGTCGGGGTCGCCGCCGATGAGGTTCGCGAGCTCGGCGGCGTACTTCTCGGGATCGGCGGCGGGAAGGTCGATCTTGTTGAGCACCGGGATGATCTGGAGGTCGTTCTCCAGTGCGAGGTAGAGGTTCGCGAGGGTCTGCGCCTCGATGCCCTGCGCCGCGTCGACGAGGAGGATCGCGCCTTCGCAGGCCGCGAGCGAGCGCGAGACCTCGTACGTGAAGTCGACGTGGCCGGGGGTGTCGATCATGTTGAGGGCGAAGGTGCCGGCATCCGTGGCCCACGGCATGCGGACGGCCTGCGACTTGATCGTGATGCCGCGCTCGCGCTCGATGTCCATGCGGTCGAGGTACTGCGCGCGCATGTCGCGCTCGGCGACGACGCCCGTGATCTGCAGCATGCGGTCGGCGAGGGTCGACTTGCCGTGGTCGATGTGGGCGATGATGCAGAAGTTGCGGATCGCCTCGGGAGCCGTGGCAGACGGCTCGAGGGGCTTCAGGGCGCGCGGGGACATATCCGGCCCAGTCTACCGGGGGGTCACGCCTCAGCCCGTGCCGCGAGGGATGCCGGGGCCGGGAGTCGGCTGAGTCCTTCCAGCAGATCCTCCCGGCGCGCAGCGCAGCACACTCGGATCCATCCCTCGCCGGTGCGGCCGAAGGCACTGCCGGGCGCGACGGCGACGCGCTGCTCGTGCAGAAACCGCTCCGCCCACGCCGCGACGTCGCCGTCGCTCGAGTGCGACACGTCGATCCAGAGGTAGAAGGCGCCGGTCGGCGTGAGATATCTGAAGCCGCGTTCGTCGAGGAGCGCCGACGCGGCGGCGAGGTTGTCGCGGTAGTGCGTCGCGGCGGCGCGCACGTGGTCCTGGGGGCCCGAGATCGCCTCGAGCGCCGCGTATTGCGCAGGCATGTCGACGCAGGAGACCGCCGACTCCTGCACGCGCAGCATCGTCGCGGTCAGGCCCTTGGGCGTCACGAGCCAGCCGACCCGTGCGCCCGTCATGGCGTAGGTCTTCGATGTCGAGAACACCGAGAAGACGCGGTCGTCGGTGTCGAGCGCGGCGGGGCTCGCGTGCGGGATCCCGTACGTGAACGCCTCGTAGCACTCGTCGCTGAGCACCCACAGGTCGTGGCGCGCGGCGAAGGCCAGAAGTGCGGCGATCGTCTCGGGCTCGAACGTCGACCCGAGCGGATTCGACGGCGAGTTGACGATGAGCAGCCGTGTGCGGTCGGTCACGAGCGCCTCGAGCTGGACGAGATCGGGCTGGAAGCCCTTCGCGGGAGCCAGCTGGTACGGCACCGGCACTGCGGAGAGCATGTGGGCGTTCATCGTGAACGTCGTGTAGCCGGGATCGGGCACGAGCACCTCGTCGCCGGGCGCGAGGGTCATCGCCATCGCCTGGTGCAGCGCCTGCGTCGCGCCCACGGTCACCCACACCTGCTCGACGTCGGGGCGGAACCCGTTCACGGCGGCGAGCTTCTCCACGATCGCGCGGCGGAGGGGCGGGATGCCGCCGTTCGGCGCGTACCGCGTCTGGCCGGCCTCCCACGCCCGCGCCGCGGCGGCACGGATCGCGGGTGCGGGCTCCTCCCCCGGCTCGCCGACGGCGAGGATGATGGCGTCCTCGAGGCGCAGCGCCTGCTCGAGGATGTGGCGCACCCCCGAGCCGGGCATGCCGAGGATGTGTTCAGCGAGTCGAGGCATGCCGTCAGCCTACGGAGCGCGCCGCGCCTCGTACGCTGGCACCATGACCGTCCAGGTGGTCCTCGTCCACGGCATCCGGACGTCTGCGACGATGTGGCGGTCGCAGGTCGAATATCTCACCGCACGCGGCAATCCCGTCAGGGCCGTCGACCTCCCCGGCCACGGTGCGCGCATGAGCGAGGGGTTCACGCTCGAATCGGCGTTCGCTGCGATCGACGATGCGGTTCGGGATGCCGCGACCCGCGGTCCCGTCCTGCTGGCGGGGCACTCGATGGGCGGCCTGCTGTGCATCGAGTACGTCGGCGCCGAGGAGCCTCCCCCCGTCGCGGGGTTCATCGCGGCATCCTGCACCGCCATCCCCCGCGGTATCGGCCTGCAGACCTACCGCTTCCTCGCCCGCCGGTTCGATGCGCTCCCCGACCGGGGAATGTGGCTCACCAACCAGGTGCTCGATCGCACGCTGCCGGCCGAGACGCGCCCCGACTTCGGCGCGGGAGGCTACGCCTTCGACACGCAGGACCTCGCGCTGCGCAGCCTCTCCGTGCTCGACCTGCTCGCGGCGCTGCGCCGTATCGACGTGCCGCTGTGGTTCATCAACGGGCAGTACGACCAGCTCCGCGTCAACGAGAGGCTCTTCCTGCGCCTCGCGAAGCACGCCGAGCTCGTCGTCGTGCCCCGCACGTCGCACCTCGTCACGGCGATGCGCCCGCAGGTGTTCAACGCGCTGTTGGAGGTCGCGCTCGCGACGCTCGAGGCGCCGGACGCGACACGCGAGGCGCCGGACGCGACACGCGAGGCGTCAGACGGCTGAGGGGGCGCGCTCGCGGCTGCGGATCGCGTACGTCATGAGGCCGCCCACGATCGACAGGACGCCGCCCACGAGGAACAGCAGCCAGAACCCGCCGACGAGCGCCACGAGCCCCGCGCCCAGGAGCGGGCCGATCAGCTGGCCGAGGCTCGCCGAGACGTTGACGAAGCCGAGGTCGCGGGCGTGGTCCTCGGGATACGGCAGCAGATCGGTGCCCAGCGCGAGCCCCACCGACATGTACGCGCCATAGCCCACGCCGAGGAGTGCGGCGGCGATCATGGCGCTCGTCAGGGACGGTGCGAAGACGAGGATGAGGGATGCCGCGCCCTGCACGATGGCCGACCAGACGACGAACGGCACGCGCTTGCCGGTGCGGTCGGAGATCCACCCCGACACGATCGAGGCCGCCACGACGAACAGCGTGTAGACGAGGATCAGCATGAGCAGCTCGTCTTCGGCGGTCGAGGCATCCCGATGCAGTCCGTAGAGGAGGAAGAAGAGGAGGAGACCCGTGCCGAGGGCGTTGCCGATGTTGACGGTCAGACGTCCCGCGAGCAGCCAGGCGAAATCGCGGTCGCGCAGCGCGGCGAGCCGCTCGCCCAGGGTGCGGACCTTGCGCGCGGCGGCGACCTCGCCCTGCGCGGGCGGATCGGGCAGCAGGAGCGCGGCCAGGGTGCCGACGACGCCGATGAACGCGGCGAGCACGAGGTAGCCGACCACGACGCCGAGCTCGAGGAGCACGATGACGCCGACGCCGACGACGATGCCGAGCGCCTGCGACGAGGAGACGGCGGCGGATGCGGCCCCCCGCTGCGTCGTGAGCTGATCGGCGATGAGCGCCGTGAACGCCGCAGAGGCGACGGCGACGCCGACCGAGACGCCGACCCACGCGGCCCCGACGCCCCACGGACCCTGTGCGAACGCGATGCCGACGAGCGAGAGCGTCGCGAGCCACGTGCCGCCGAGCGCCCAGGGGCGCCGGCGCCCGGTGCGGCCGCGCGTGCGGTCGGAGAGGCCGCCGGCGACGGGTGCGGCGATGACGCCCGCGACGCCGCCGATCGCGAGCACGAGGCCCGAGGAGACGACTCCGGAGATCCAGCCGCTGGCGTCGTCCGGCGTGTTCAGCTGCAGCGGGATCAGCAGCTGGAGGGGCGTGAGCTGGACCGTCCAGAGTGCGAGCCACGCGAGCGTGAAGAGGATGAACCAGGTCGCGCCGACCTTGGCGCCGTGCTGAGCGGTCACGAGCGGGCCTCCGTGATGAGTGCGCGATACCAGTCGAACGACGCCTTCGGCGTGCGCTCGGCCGTGTCGAAGTCGACGTGGACGAGTCCGAAGCGCTGAGTGAAGCCGTCGGCCCACTCGAAGTTGTCGAGCAGCGACCACACCGTGTACTCGCGGACGTCGACACCCTCAGCGAGGGCTGCGCCCACGGCCTCGATGTGGCCCGCGAGGTAGGCGATGCGGTCGGTGTCGGCGACGGGGCCCTCGACGTGCCCGGGCTCGGGGAACGAGGCGCCGTTCTCGCCGATCACGAGCGGCGGGAGGCGGTCGCCGTAGCGTTCGCGGAAGTCGACGAGCAGGTCGGTGAGCGCCGAGGGGACGATGGGCCACTCCGGACCGAACCCGGTCACGGGGGCGCCCGGTGTCGGCACGATCTCGAACGGGATCGAGCTGCCCTCGGCGGCTGCCGCGACGGTCGTCGGGTTGTAGAAGTTGATCCCGTAGAAGTCGCCGGGTGCCGAGATCAGGTCGAGATCGCCTTCTTCGACGGGCATGGGCGGGATGCCGAACGCTTCGAGGTCGGGATAGGCGCCGGTCAGGACGGGGTCGGCGAAGATGCGGTTGTGCAGGAGGTCGTACGCGGCGGCGGCGCCGAGGTCGGCATCCGTCTCCCCCGCGGGCAGCACGAGAGTGTGGTTGTTGACGATCCCGGCCTCGACCGCGCCGCCGTCGCGCAGCGCGCGGAGCGCGAGGCCGTGCGCCAGCAGCTGGTGGTGCGCCGTCGGCAGAGACGCGAAGAGGAGTTGCTTGCCCGGTGCGAGCGTGCCCACCGCGTAGCCCTGCAGCGACGTCGAGACGGGCTCGTTGACCGTGTACCAGTGGCGGATGCGGTCGCCGAGCGCCTGCGCCGCGACTTCGGCGTACTCGCCGAAGCGCAGCGCGGTGTCGCGGTCGAGCCAGCCGCCGCGCTCCTCCAGCACGCTCGGCAGGTCCCAGTGGTACAGCGTCGCGAACGGCGTGACACCCGCCTCGAGGAGGTCGTCGGCGAGCCGACGGTAGTAGTCGAGGCCCGCCTGGAGCACCGGGCCGCCCGGCTCGGGCTGCACGCGCACCCACGAGATCGAGAAACGGTAGCGGTCGACGCCCAGATCCTTCAGCAGTGCGACGTCGTCGCGGTGGCGACGGTAGCTGTCGGGACCGGGGTCGGGGACGGCGCCGTCGCGCACGAGGCCGGGAGCGTCGACGAAGTCGTCCCAGATCGACCGCCCGCGTCCGTCGGCGTCGCGCGATCCCTCGACCTGGAAGGCAGCGGTCGCCGCGGACCATCGGAACCCCGGAGGGAACGCCGAAAGGTCGGCGAGGGGCTGTTCGGGCACGCGGACTCCTTCGTCGCGAGCTGCGCACTCGGGGGCGTGCGCACTGCTCGGGTCGATCATGCATCATCGGAGGGCGGTTCTCGGACAGGTGGCCCGAGTCGGTGGATGGATGGCGACCTGGTAGACTCCTTGTTTGGCTTGCGTGTGGGTCCCACCCCGCACGCGCCGGAGGCGCCCCTCTACCGCTGGTCCGGCATCAACCGATTCACTCCGAACGAAAGAACGTCGACACGTGGCGAACATCAAGTCGCAGATCAAGCGCAACAAGACCAACGAGAAGGCTCACGAGCGCAACAAGGCCGTCAAGAGCGAGCTGAAGACCGCCGTGCGCCGCACGCGCGAGGCCATCTCGACGGGCGACAAGGCCGCTGCCGAGAAGGCTCTCGGCACCGCGACCAAGAAGCTCGACAAGGCCGTGAGCAAGGGCGTCATCCACCAGAACCAGGCGGCGAACCGCAAGTCGGCCATTGCCAAGCAGGTCGCGGCACTCTGAGCCACCCCGGCTTTCATCGAAGGCCCGTCCCGAAAGGGGCGGGCCTTCGTCGTTTCTGCGGTGTGTGCGTTTCACCCGCGGCGTTGTGCGGGTGTGTGCCCGGTCGAACCCGCAGAGTGCCGCGGGTGAATCGGGCGGGGGATGCTTCGGCCGCGGCGTTGTGCGGGTGTGTGCCGGTCGAACCCGCAGACTGCCGCGGGTGAGCGGCACGGCTCAGGAGCCGTAGGGCGCCCGCGTCGAGATGACCGTGACGAGCCGCTCGAGGGCGAACACGGGATCGCGTGAGGCGCCCTTGACCTCCGCGTCGGCGCGCGCGGCGGCCTGGATGGCGAGGCCGAGCGTCGATTCGGACCAGCCGACGAGATCGCGCCGGGCACGGTCGACCTGCCAGTCCTTCAGGCCGAGGCGCCCGGCGAGGGCGGCGGCCGGCTCGCGGCTGCCGGCGACGCGCGCCATCGTGCGGAGCTTCGAGGCGATCGCCGCGACGAGCGGCACGGGATCTGCGCCCGACGCGAGGGCGTGGCGCAGGGCCAGGAGCGCCTCGCCGGAGCGACCCGCGATCGCGGTGTCGGCGACGGTGAAGGCCGACGTCTCGACCCGCCCGCCGTAGTAGCGCTCGACGACCTGCTCGGTGATGTCGCCCGGCACGTCGGCGATGAGCTGCTGGCACGCCGCGGCGAGCTCGGTGAGGTCGTCGGCGAACGCGGAGACGAGGGAGCGCAGCGCGACGGGGGCGATGCGCTTGCGCGCGGCCTGGAACTCGCCGGCGGCGAAGTCGAAGCGGTCGCTGTCGCGCTTGACGGCCGGGCACGCGATCTCGGCGCCACCACCCTGCCCCGCCCGGATGGCGTCGAGGAGCTTCTTGCCGCGCACCGTCGCGCCGGTGTGCCGCATCACCACGGTCGCGCCTTCCTGCGGAGCGGCCAGATAGGAGAGAGCCTCGGACAGGAAGGCGTCTGAGCACTTCTCGACCCCCGAGACGCGCACGAGGCGCGGCTCGCCGAACAGCGACGGCGACGTGACGGCGAGGAGGGTGCCCTGCGTGTAGTCGTCGGCACGGATATCGGATACTTCAAGGCTCGGATCCTCCGCGCGCAGATAGTCGCGGAGCCCGGCGATGGCGCGCTCGGCGCACACCTCTTCGGGGCCCGAGACCAGCACGATGGGCGCCGGCTGCGGCTCACGCCAGGAGAGCTGCGGAATCGCGCTGCGCGTCTTCGCGGGTGCGGAGCGTCGCGCGGTGGGTGCCATGTCTCCAGCCTATCCAGGGGGCCCGACGCCGACGGCGTGCTCGCGCCACACCTGCGCCTGCTGATCGGTGAGCCAGACGGCGAGGACGCCTTCCCGATCGGTGCGGGCGATGACGGCTCCGAGCTGCTCGAGCACGTCGAGCGTCTCCGGGCGGGGGTGCCCGTAGTCGTTGCCGAGTCCGACGGTGACGAGGGCTACGGCCGGCTGGGCGGTCGCGTAGAGGTGCGGATCCTGGTCGGCGCTGCCGTGATGGGCGACCTTGACGACGTCGTACGGCGGGTCGAGGAGACCGGATGCCACGATCGCGCGCTGCGGCGAGGCCGACAGATCGCCGAGGAACAGCGACGTGGGCACTCCCCCGCCGCGGATGTCGACGACGACGCTCGAGTCGTTGCCCGGCGGATAGGCGCGGCTCTCGGCGCGTGGCCAGACCACGCGGTACGTCGCTCGGCCCAGGGCGCCTTGCATGCCCGAGTCCGCGTCGACGAGTTCCGCCCCGCCGCCGGCGAGCCGGTCGAGCACCGACCGATGCGCAGGGGTGTCGGGCGGGCCGTGCAGCACCCGATCGACTCGGCCGATCACGGCCTCGAAGCCTCCCGCGTGGTCGGCGTCGTAGTGGGTCAGCACGAGGAGATCGAGGCGGCCGATGCCGGTGCGCGAGAGGCACGCCTCAAGCAGTGCCGGATCGGGACCCGTGTCGATGAGCGCCACCTCACCGGCCGAGCGCACGAGCACGGCATCGCCCTGCCCGACGTCGCACGCCAGGATCGCCCAGGCGGAGGGCAGCGTCAGGGGCCCGGCGACACTCGTCAGGGCGGCTCCGCCGGCAGACGCGCCGACGACCACGGCGACGACCGTCCCGGCGAGCGTGCGCGACACCGTCACCGGGGAGAAGGTCATCGACCGTCGGCGCGGCGACCCGGCTCTCCGGGGCGCGACGGCGAGCAGCACGGCGACACCTGCCCCGAGCACTGTCAGGAGCACGAGTCCCGACCACCCCTCGAGCCAGGCCACCTGGCCGCCGGGAAGGTCGCTGAACGTCGCCGCCGTCGCAGCGATCCACGTGGCGGGCGCCCACGCGAGCGCTGCGAGCCCCGACTGGACGACGGGGAAGGGCAGTGCGAGACACGCGGCCAGCCCGACGACGGTCGCGACCGGCGCGGCCGGTGCGGCGAGGAGGTTGGCGACGACGCCGTAGAGCGGCACGGTGGGCGCGATGAGCACGAGGAGCGGGCCGCACGCCAGCTGGGCCGCGAGCGGCACCGAGAGCGCCAGGGCGAGGGCGCGCGGCATCCCTCGTGCCAGACCCGCCGCGAGCGGACGGGCGAGGAGCAGGAGCGACGCCGTCGCGACGGTCGACAGGGCGAATCCCAGGGAAGTCGAGAGCCAGGGATCGAGCGCGAGGAGGACGGCCACGGCGAGGCACAGCACGGCGACGCCGATCGCCGGTCTGCCGAGCGCGACGGCGAGCATCGCCACCGCGGCCATCGCGGCGGCACGTGCGACGCTCGGCTCGGGCGTCACAAGCACGACGAAGCCGGCGAGTGCGGCGATCCCCGCTCCCACCCGCACCCCTCGGCGCGCACCGAGCAGCGCCGCGCCCGCGAACGCGAGCCCCACGACGAGTGCGCAGTTGGCGCCCGACACGGCGGTGAGGTGCGACAGCGAGGACGATTTCATCGCGGCGTCGAGGCCCGGATCCACCCTGCTCGTGTCGCCGACGGCGAGCCCGGGCACGAGCCCTCCGCCTGGATCGGGCAGACCGCGAGTCGCCGCGACGAGGCCGTCGCGCAGGTCACCGGCGAGCGCCGCGAGCCCGCTCGGGGCGGTGACGACGTCGAGCCCTCCCGACGCGCTCACCAGCACGACGACGCGCTCGCCCGGATCGGAGCCGCGCGCGGTGCCGCGCACCAGGACGAGCGCGCCCACGTCGAGATCGTCAGGCCGATCGACCTCGTCGGGGCGCACTCCGATGGAGATGGGCAGATCCACCGCCAGAGCGACGGGCCCCGTCGCGACGCGCGACGCCTGGGCGTCGAAGA
This sequence comes from Microbacterium alkaliflavum, assembly GCF_044325405.1. Lineage (NCBI taxonomy): Bacteria > Bacillati > Actinomycetota > Actinomycetes > Micrococcales > Microbacteriaceae > Microbacterium > Microbacterium alkaliflavum. The sequence goes on from NZ_JBIQWL010000002.1 coordinate 287,325, forward strand.
CGAGCTGCCCCGTCGTGGCGCGCCGCTCCACCTTTCCCACGACCCGCGCCGTGATCTCGACGGCCCGGCCGCCCTCGACCGCAAGAGCCGAAAGCGCGGTGCGCGCGGGCTGCGCGAGGGCGACGTGCGAGGCCACGACCGCCGCTGCGGCGAACGCGAGCACGACGACGACGACGAGCGGCCGGCGCGGGGCGCGGCGGAGCAGCACGACGAGCGCGACCGCGGTCGCGCTCCACGCCGCTGCCGCCATCGGCACCGAAGCGGCCGGGACGAGCGTCGCGCCTGCAGCCGTGCACCACGCCAGCGCTGCGACCGGCACGAGGCGCAGACGCCGGATCTTCATACCGTCACGAGGTCGCGGAGCGCCTCGAGCATCTTGTCGCCGATGCCGGGCACCGCGAGGAGGTCTTCGACGCTCGTGAAGCGGCCGTTCGCCTCACGCCAGTCGATGATCCGCTGCGCCATCGCCGGTCCGACGCGGGGGAGGGTGTCCAGGGCCGCCGTGTCGGCGGTGTTGAGGTTGATGCGACCGTCGCCCGCGGGAGAGGCATCCCCGACCGGCGCCGACTCCCCCATGACCGGCACGACGAGCTGCTCGCCGTCGCTCAGCGGGCGGGCGAGATTGACGGCGTCGTGATCGGCGTCGGGAGCGAAGCCGCCCGCCGCGCCGATGGCGTCGACGACGCGTGCGCCCTCGTCGAGCACGTACAGTCCGGGGTCGGCGACGGCGCCCGACACGTGCACGTAGAGGGAGGCCGGAGCCGAGGCATCCACCGATGCGTGTGAGGCGATCGGCACCGACTGAGTGGGCGCGCCTGCTCCCCGCAGGATGCCGATGCCGATCGTGATCGCGAGCGCAGCGAGCACCACCACGACGGCAGCACCGACGCCGAGCCGTCGACGCTCGTTCGGGGGATCGTCGGTCGGTGCCACCCGCCCACGGTACGAGCGCGCGGGATCCCGCCGCCGCGACCGCACCCGCCCCGTGGACGGCTGGGCGAATCGCCTCCCTGGGGAGGAGCGCGTCAGCGCGTGCTGAAGCTCACGACCTTCGGCGGACGCACGATCGCGCGAACGATCTCGCGGTCGCCGAGCGACTTGAGCACGCGTGCGTCGGATCGCGCGAGCGCCTCGAGAGCCGGACCGTCGATGCGCGCGGGCACCTCGAGGGTCGCGCGCACCTTGCCGTCGATCTGGACGACCGCCGTCACCGACTCCTCCACGAGGAGCATCGGGTCGGCCTGACGCCACGTCACGAGTCCGACGAAGGGCTCGTAGCCGAGCACCTCCCACATCTCCTCGGCGGTGTGGGGCGCGAACAGGTCGAGCACCATGGCGACGACCTCGGCGGCCTCGCGCACGGCGGGGTCGGCCGGACCTGCGCCCGTGTCGATCGTCTTGCGCGTCGCGTTGACGAGCTCCATGAGGCGGGCGACGACAACGTTGAACTTCGTCTGCTCGACGAGAGCGGGGGCATCGGCCAGGAGGCGATGCGTCACGCGGCGCAGCGCCGGGTCACCGTCCTTCCATACGACGTCGGGGTCGCTCGTCACGTCGTGCGCGACGCGCAGCGCGCGTGCCAGGAACTTCGTGGCGCCCGTCGTCGAGACGTCGTCCCAGTCCTTGTCGTCCTCGACGGGGCCGGCGAACGCGAGCGCGACGCGCAGCGCGTCGGCGCCGTGCGCGTCGAGCTCCTCCTGGAAGAGCACGAGGTTGCCCTTGCTCTTGGACATCTTCGAGCCGCCGAGGATCACCATGCCCTGGTTGATGAGGCTCGAGAAGGGCTCGGTGAAGTCGACGAGGCCCATGTCGAACAGCGCCTTCGTGATGAAGCGCGCGTACAGCAGGTGCAGGATCGCGTGCTCGACGCCGCCGATGTAGAAGTCGACGGGGCCCCACTTGTCGGCCTCGCGCGACGAGAACGCCTCGCCGGCGTCCTTCGGCGAGAGGTAGCGCAGGAAGTACCACGAGCTGTCGACGAAGGTGTCCATCGTGTCGTGGTCGCGATGCATCGGCGCACCCGTGGCGGGATCGGTCGTGTTGACCCACTCGGTCGCGCCGCCCAGGGGCGACGTGCCCTTCGGCTTGAGGTCGAGGCCCTCGACCGACGGAAGCAGCACAGGGAGCTGCTCGTCGGGCACGGGGATGATCGTGCCGTCGTCGCCGTGCAGCATCGGGATCGGCGTGCCCCAGTAGCGCTGGCGCGAGATGAGCCAGTCGCGCAGGCGGAACGACTTCGACGCGTGGCCCTTGCCGGCCGCTTCGAGCTGCTCGATGACCCGCGCGATCGCGTTGCGCTTGGAGAGTCCGTCGAGAGAGCCGGAGTTGATCATGCGGCCCTCGCCCGTCAGGGCGATGCCGGTGCGGGCCGGGTCGAGGTCGTCCAGCGAGCCGTCGCCGGCACCCGGGTCGATCGGCACGCCGTCGTCGTCGACCTCGATGACGGGGATCGCGCCCGTGATGGGCGCCGTCGTGTCGACGACCACCTTGACGGGCAGGTCGAAGGCGCGCGCGAAGTCGAGGTCGCGCTGGTCGTGCGCGGGCACGGCCATGACCGCGCCGTGGCCGTAGTCGGCCAGCACGTAGTCGGCGGCCCACACGGGCAGCCGCTCGCCGTTGACCGGGTTGATCGCGTAGCGCTCGAGGAAGACGCCCGTCTTCGGGCGGTCGGTGCTCTGTCGCTCGATCTCGGACTCGCGCTGCACCCCTTCGAGGTACTTCTTGAAGCGGGCCTGCACGTCGGCGGACGAGCCGGCCGCGAGCTCGGCGGCGAGGTCGGAGTCGGGCGCCACGACGAAGAACGTCGCGCCGTGCAGCGTGTCAGGACGCGTCGAGAAGACCGTGACGGCGCCCTCGCGCCCCTCGATCTCGAAGTCGATGTCGGCGCCCACGGAGCGGCCGATCCAGTTGCGCTGCATCTGGATCACCTTCTGCGGCCAGAAGCCCTCGAGCTGGTTGAGGTCGTCGAGCAGGCGGTCGGCGTAGTCGGTGATGCGGAAGTACCACTGCGTCAGCTTCTTCTTGACGACCTCGGCGCCGCAGCGCTCGCAGTGCCCGTCGACGACCTGCTCGTTCGCGAGCACCGTCTGGTCGTTGGGGCACCAGTTGACCGGGCTCTCCTTGCGGTAGGCGAGGCCGCGCTCGTAGAGCTTCTGGAAAAGCCACTGGTTCCAGCGGTAGTACTCGGGGTCGCTCGTGTGGAGCACGCGCGACCAGTCGAACGAGACGCCGTAGTCCTTGAGGCTCTCGCGCTGCTGCGCGATGTTCTCGTACGTCCACGTCACCGGGTTGGCGCCGCGCTGGATCGCCGCGTTCTCGGCGGGGAGGCCGAACGAGTCCCATCCGATCGGGTTCAGGACGTTGTAGCCGCGGTGCCGCCACGAGCGCGCCACGATGTCGGAGTAGAGGTAGTTCTCCGCGTGGCCCATGTGCAGGTCGCCCGACGGATACGGGAACATCGCGAGCACGTACTTGCGGGGCCGCGTGTCGGTGTCGTCGCCAGCGCGGAACGGGTCGGCCTTCGCCCACCGGTCCTGCCATTTCGTCTGCACGGCGTGGGCGTCGTACCCTCCGCTGTCAGCGGCGGTGAGGGGTGCGGAGCTCTGTGACACGTCGTGATACCAATCGTGGAAAGGCCGGGAGGGCGCGCGAAACGCGCATTCCAGGTTACCCGACGGGCGTCATCACCAGCCGGAGGGAAGGCTCGCGCCCACCGCGGCGAGGGGTCCCCGCGCCTTGACGCCCACCTCGGCGACCTCTGCTGCGGCATCCGATCTCCAGGTGATCCCGCCGCCCGCGCCGACGTACGCGCCGCCCGGGTGCACGACGATCGAGCGGATGACCATGGCGAGGTCGAGCGCACCGTCGTCGCCCACCCAGCCGAAGCACCCGGCGAACACGCCCCGAGGGGCCGCCTCGAGGTCGTGCAGGATCGTCATCGCAGAGAGCTTGGGCGCGCCCGTCATGCTTCCCGCCGGGAAGGTCGCATCGAGGATGCCGCCCACGGTCTCTCCCTCGCGCAGCACGCCGGAGACCGTGCTGACGAGCTGGTGGACCGCGGGGTAGCTCTCGACGGCGAACAGACGGTCGACCGCGACCGTGCCGTCGTCGCACACGCGAGAGAGGTCGTTGCGCATGAGGTCGACGATCATGACGTTCTCCGCGCGCTCCTTCTCGCTCGCGACGAGCTCGGCGGCGAGGGCGGCGTCGGTGGCGGCATCCGCTCCCCGCGGGCGGGTGCCCTTGATGGGATGCGTCCGCACGACGCCGCCTTCGACCTCGAGGAAGAGCTCGGGGCTCGCGCTCACGAGCGCGACGCCGCCCGAGCGCACGATGCCGCCGTGGTGGGCGGCCGTGCGCGAGCGCAGGCGCCGGTGGGCGGCGACCGGGTCCACGTCGCCCTCGACCTCGAAGCGCGTCGTGAGGCAGAGCTGATACGCGTCGCCTTCGCGGATCGCGGCGCGGCACCGCTCGATGAGCGCGGCGTACTCGTCGGGCTCGTGACGCGGCACGACGCGGGCGTGGTCGGGCGTCGCCCGCAGAGGGGGAACGGGATGCCGCCCCCCATCCGTGACGGCGCGGACGACCTCGTCGAGTTCGGCCGCGGGCGCGAACACCCAGGCCTCGCGCGTCTCGTGGTCGAACGCGACGAAGCGGTCGACCCGCAGCCAGAGCTGCTGCGGGATGCCGGTGTCGGGGGTCGCCGTCGGCGCGTCGGCGCGCGCCGCGGCATCCTCGTAGCCGAGCCAGCCGATCCAGCCGCCGTGGAAGCGCCCCGGCGCGTGGGCGCGCGCCCGTCCCGGAGCGCATACGACGTCGCGCACGGCGGTCTCGTCGGCCTCGGGTGCCCCCGCGCCCATCCAGCTCCATCCCGTCGCGGCATCCGGCCCGGCGTCCAGCCAGAAGGCGTCGGCGAGCTCGGCGAAGCAGGCGAGGAAGACGGCCTCGGGGTCGGCCCATTCGCCCAGGCGCGCAACAGCGAGCGGATGGGTCATCTTCCCAGGCTATGGCCTGGCCTTGCGCTCTAGGCTCATGGCGTGAACGAGTTCCTCACGTGGATGCTCGACGCCGTCCAGAGCGTGGATCCCGTCGTGAGAACCCTCATCGCCGGGGTCGCGGTCATGCTCGAGACGAGCATCCTCGTCGGACTCGTGGTCCCGGGCGACACGATCGTGATCGTCGCGGGAACCGCTGTCGCCTCGCCCCTGGAAGGCCTCTTCCTCGGCATCGCGATCGTCGTCGGCGCCCTCATCGGCGAGAGCATCGGCTTCTGGCTGGGCCGGTTCCTCGGCCCCCGCATCCGCGCGTCGCGCCTCGGGCAGCGCCTGGGAGACGACAAGTGGGAGCGCTCCGAGCGGTATCTGCGCCGGCGCGGCGGCCCTGCGATCTTCATCTCGAGATTCCTGCCCGTGCTGCACTCGCTCGTGCCGCTGACGGTCGGCATGAGCGGCTACTCCTACCGCCGCTTCCTCGCATGGACGACGCCCGCGTGCATCGTGTGGGCGACGCTGTACATCTCGGTCTCGGCGGCAGCGGCGGGCACCTACCGGGAGCTCGCCGACCGGATCCACTACGCGGGCTACATCTTCGTGGCCGTCATCGTCCTGTTCCTCGTGCTCGTGTTCGTCGGCAAGAAGGTCATCGAGCGGCTCGAGCACCGTCACCTTCACGAGGCGGACACCCCCGCGGCACGACCCGTCGAAGAGGACATGGAAGACTGAGGGGATGCCCGCCACCGCCCCACCCCGTGCCAAGGTGTTGTGGCTCGCTCGCCTCGAGTACCGCTTCCACAGCTGGCGTGAACGTCGCGCGAGAGCGCGCCACCAGAAGCCGACCGTCACGCCGTTCCCCGGCTACGGCGGAGTCGATTGGGTGCGCGTGCTCGGCCGCGTGCTCATCGTGCCGCCCGTCAAGCCCATCGGAACGGGTGAGTATGCGACCGTTCGCGGCTGGCGCAGCTTCCTGTCGGTGCCCGTCGGGTTCGCCCAGGTCTCCGTCACGATCGCCGGAGTGACGCACGAAGTCGTCACCGACCGCGGCGGCGTGCTCGACACCGTGCTCCCCGCCCGGCTCGAACCCGGCTGGCAGACGTTCGAGATGTCGGTCGAGGGCGGCGAGCCCGTCGAGACGCGCGTCTTCATCGTCGGTCCCGACGTGCGGTTCGGCGTCGTCTCCGATGTCGACGACACCGTCATGGTGACGGCGCTCCCGCGCCCGCTCCTGGCGGCATGGAACTCGTTCGTCGTCGACGAGCACGCCCGTCAGCCCGTACCGGGCATGGCGGTGCTGCTCGAGCGCATCGCGCGCGACAACCCGGGCTCCCCCGTCGTCTATCTGTCGACGGGTGCGTGGAACATCGCACCCACGCTGATCCGGTTCCTGCGGCGGCATCTGTTCCCGCCCGGGTCGATCCTGCTCACCGACTGGGGTCCGACGCACGATCGCTGGTTCCGCAGCGGCATGGCGCACAAGCTCTCCAACCTCAACCGCCTCGCGCGCGAGTTCCCCCAGATCCGCTGGCTCCTCATCGGCGACGACGGGCAGCACGACGACAAGATCTACACGACGTTCACGCGCCGGCATCCCGGCAACGTCGTCGGCGTCGCGATCCGACGCCTGTCACCCGCCGAGGCGGTGCTCGCGGGTGGCCGCACCAACGTCGACGACCACTCCGCGGCATCCGTGCCGTGGGTCACCGAGTCCGACGGCGCGGGCTTGCTCGAGCGCCTCGAAGAGGTCGGCGTCCTCGAGTCCTGACGTCGGAGCCGCGCGTAGGCTGGCGGCATGTGCGGAAGATTCGTCGTCGCGAACGTCGGCTCCGAGCTCGTCGGCGTGCTGCGCGTCGACGTCGAGAGCGAAGACCTGCCAGAGCCGTCGTACAACATCGCCCCCACGTCGTCGGTCGCGATCGTGCTCGATTCGGCCAAGACCGAGCCGCCGACCAGGCGCCTGGAGTCGGCCCGCTGGGGCCTCGTGCCGGCGTGGGCGAAAGACGTCAAGATCGGCGCCCGCGCCTTCAACGCGAGGGCGGAGGAGCTCGAAGACAAGCCCATGTTCCGCAACGCGCTCGAGAAGCGCCGGGCCGTCGTGCCGGCCACCGGCTATTACGAGTGGAAGAAGGTCGGCGACGAGAAGATCCCGCACTACATCCACCCGGCCGACGGCGAGCCCCTGTTCTTCGCGGGGCTCTACGAGTGGTGGAAGGATGCCGGCAAGCCCGATGACGATCCCGACCGTTGGGTGCTGAGCTTCACGATCCTCACGCGCGACTCCATCGGCCGCCTCGGCTCGATCCATGACCGCATGCCGCTGTTCATCGACGCCGATCACGCCGACGCGTGGCTCGATCCGACGACCGACAACGTGCGCGATGTGCTCGACGCCGCGATCGACGCGGCGCCGGCGATCGCCGAGACCCTCGACGACCATGTCGTCGGCAAGGCTGTCGGCAACGTGCGCAACAACTCGCCGGAGCTCATCGAGCCGGTGGAGTGACAGCCGAGCCGAGAACGGCGGTCGGGCGCTCGCAGCAGCGCTGAAGCGGCGAGTCGACGCTAACTGGGCGAATCGACGATCTCGCTTGCGTGCACGCCGATCCAGGCCATGAGCGGCATCATGTGCTCCATCAGCTCGTCGCCGCGGGGTGTGAGCGCATACTCGACACGTGGCGGCACCTCGGGGTACGACGTCCGGGCGACGAAACCGTCGTTCTCGAGGGTGCGCAGCGTCGAGGCGAGCATCTTCTCGCTGATGCCCTCCACCGTGCGGCGAAGCTCTCCCCAGCGAATGGTGCCCTCGGTCAGCGCGATGAGCACGAGCACGCCCCATTTGCTCATCACGTGGTCGAGCACCTGCCGCGTCGGGCACGCCTGATCGAAGACCCCGGGAACCTCGGCCCGAATTTCCGCAAGACTTACCAGCACGTGGGTACCTTACCTCAAAGTGGGTACCATCCGTGCGGAATGTGTTCGATCGGTGCGGGCGTTGGCGTCGGGTGAGGGCGCACCAGCGCCTCCCGAAAGGAAACCCATGACCATCCTCGTGACCGCCGCCGGCGGACAATTCGGCCACCTCGCCATCGACGCGCTCCTGGACCGTGGCGTCCCGGCGCACGACATCGTGGCCGGCGCACGCACCCTCTCGAAGGCGGAGGATCTGGCGGAGCGAGGCATCCGTGTCGTCCCGCTGGACTATGACGCACCCGAGACGGTTGCGGCATCGCTCGAAGGCGTAGACGCCGTGCTGCTCGTCTCGGGCTCGGAGCCCGGAAAGCGTTACGAGGGGCACAAGGCGGTGATCGACGCGGCCAAGGAGGCGGGCGTCGCGAAGGTCGTCTACACGAGCCTCGCCCACGCCGATTCCGTCGACTTCGTCCTCGCGCCCGAGCACAAGTCGACCGAGGAGTACCTCGCGGCGAGCGGTGTTCCCGCGGTGGTCCTGCGCAACAACTGGTACATCGAGAACTACCTTCCCGACGCACTGCGCGCCGCCGACACCGGTGTGATCGCGGCCTCGGTCGGCGACGCGACGGTCGCCGCGGCCAGCCGTGCCGACTATGCGGAGGCGGCGGCCGTCGTGCTCACGGAAGACGGCCACCTCGGCCGTACCTACGAGCTGTCGGGCGACGTCGCGGTGTCGTACAGCGATCTGGCCGGAGCCGCCGGCGAGGTGCTCGGCCGCGACGTGGCGTACCTGGCCGTGTCACGCGAGCAGTTCGAGGCGGCACTCGCCGAGGCGGGTCTCGACGTCGGGACCATCGGATTCGTCGCCGAGATGGAGGCCGGCATCGCGCGTGGCGTCCTCTCCGACGCACACCCGACCCTCTCGCAGCTGCTCGGCCGCCCGACGACCCCTGTCGTCGACGGTCTGCGCACCGCCGTCGACGCCCGGCGAGTCCAGGCCTGACGCGCATGCTGGTCCCCACGGTCGTGATGACCGTGGGGACCGGCGGAGAGATCACAGGCGGTCCGCCTATCCTCGAGGGGTGACGACGCTCGCTCCCGTACGCCCTGAGCGCCCGCTCGGCGCGTTCGGCTGGCGCGAACGGGAGAGGGCGCACGAGGAGCGCGCCGACGCGCTCACGGCGGCGCATCGGACCCGCGCGGCGCGCGGGGAGCGGCATCCCGTCGAAGACTTCCTCTTCACGTACTACTCGTACAAGCCGGCGCTGCTGCGGCGGTGGCACCCTGGCGCCGGGGTGGAGCTCTCCGATGCGGCGACCGATCCGCGTGCCGACTGGCGCTGGTACGTCCCGGGCGCCTCCGCCGGCTCGCTCGTCGTCGATGCGGAGGGGTTCCGCGCGGAGAAGTCCCTGCTCGTCACGGGCGTCGCCAAGATCCTCCGTGCGACCGCAGGGCGCGCGGGATCGTTCGGCTGCTTCGGCCTGCATGAATGGGCCATGGTGTACCGGCAGGCCGAGCACCGGCATCCTGCTCCCCTCCGCCTCGGCCAGGGCGGGACGGATGCCGTCGTCGAGGCGCACGACCTCAAATGCACGCACTTCGACGCATTCCGCTTCTTCACCCCCGCCGCCGCGCCGCTGAACCGCGACACCCCGACGCGCGAGACGCAGGCCGCGCTCGAACAGCCTGGCTGCCTGCACGCCGGCATGGACCTCTACAAGTGGGCGATGAAGCTCGGCCCGCTCGTGCCGGGCGAGCTGCTCCTCGACGCATTCGAGCTCGCGCGCGACATCCGCATCCTCGACATGCAGGCCTCGCCGTACGACCTCGCCGACCTCGGCTATGCGCCCGTGCGCATCGAGACGGCCGAGGGCAAGGCCGAGTACGTGCGGCGGCAGCGCGAGTTCAGCGTCCGCGGGCAGGCTCTGCGACAGCGACTCCTCGCGGTCGTCTGAGCTCAGCCGGCCGGCGTGCAGTCGCCGCACGGATCGAGCCCACGTCCTTCCGCGGCGAGCTTCAGACGCAGCGCCGTGACGCGCGTCGCGGCGTCGTCGAGGCGCGCGGCGGGCACGGCACCTGATCCGACGGCGGCGACGATCCCGTCGACGATGCGAGGTGCGGTGTCGGCATTCGAGAACATGATGGTCAGCAAGAGGTCGTTGCCTGCCGCGAGCGCCGCGACCGCGTTGGCGACGGGGTCGCGATACTGCGGGTCACCGGATGCCTCGAGCATGCCGAGATCGTCGGTCACCGCGACTCCTTGGAAGCCGAGCTCGTCGCGTGCGATCCGGTGCCACTCCGCCGAGAGCGACGCGGGCGCCGCGTCGACAGCCGTGTAGGCCAGGTGGCCGAACATGAGCAGCTCGGCGCCCGCCTTGATGCCCGCGGCGAACGGCCGGGCGTCGGTCGCCTCCCAGTCGGCTTTCGAGAGGCCGGTGGTCGGGATCATCGTGTGCGAATCGCCTCCCGCGGCCCCGTGCCCCGGGAAGTGCTTGAGCGTCGTGAGCGCCTGCCCGCCTTCGCCCGCGACGGCAGCGGTCACGCGCGCGGCAGAGTCGTCCGGCGTCGTGCCGAGTGCCCGCCGGTAGATGAACATCGATGGGTCGGCCGTGACGTCGGCGACGACCCCGAAGTTGACCCCGATGCCCGCCCGCTGGACGAGCGCGCCCCTCCCCGCGAAGGCCTCGGCGGAGGCATCCGCGGGCTGCGTCTTGAGGGTGACCGACGAGGGGAAGTCGTCCCACGGGAGGCGCGAGACGTCGCCGCCCTCCTGGTCGACGGCGATCAGCGGCGGCAGCGCCGGGTCGATCGTCATGGCGGTCGTGAGGTCGTGCAACGCTCCTTCACTCCCCGGGATGTTCGCGCCCATGAGGATGAAGCCGCCGATCCCCGTGCGCTGCAGATAGTCCTTCAGCGCCGTCGGGTCGGTCGTCGGGATGTGTCCCATGACGACCGTGGCGGCCTTCTGCCGCACGTCCATGGCGCTCACGAGGGCGGCGGCCTGGGCCTGCGTGTCGGCGGGGGTCGCGGCGACGACGGTCACGACCGGGTCGCCGTCCGCGGTCGTCGCGGCGGCCGCCGACGGGCCGAGAGACACCACGAGGAGCGCCGCCCCCGCGACGGCGGCGATCGCACCGCGACGCGCTCTTCCCATCGTTCCAGCGTACGTCCGGCTCGGACGTCCAAGACCTAGTGGCGGGAGACGATGGCCGCGGCATCCGTCCCTGCGGGCAGCGCGCCGTACATGGCCGAACGATCCTCGCCGAGACGTGCCGCGATGAACGCCTCGGCGTCGACGGAGGGCGCGTGGCGGAGCATGAGCGACGCCTGGAACGCCAGCGCGAGGCTCTCCGTCAGGCGCCGCGCGTGGAGCGGAGCGGTGTCGGGCGCCGCAGCCACCTCGGCGAGGAGGCCGAGCGTGCGATCGGTGTGCGCGTCGAGCAGGATCGAAGCCCCACGCGTCGTGAACAGCTCGTCGGCGAAGGCATCGGCGGACTCGGGATCGCGGCGGAGCGCCCGGAGCACGTCGAGCGCGATCACGTTGCCGGAACCCTCCCAGATCGCCATGACGGGCTGCTCGCGGTAGCGGCGGGCGAGCGGGAACGACTCCGTGTAGCCGTTGCCGCCGAGGCATTCGAGCGCCTCATATGCGTGCTGCGGCCCGCGCTTGCAGACCTGGTACTTCGAGACGGGTGTCGCGAGGCGGCGGAGGGCGACATCGCGATCGGATGCCTCTGCCTCGAACAGCTGTGCAAGACGCAGACCCGTCAGCATCGCGGCCTCGGACTCGAGCGCGAGGTCGGCGAGGACGGCGGTCATCGCCGGCTGATCGACGAGCTTCGCGCCGAACGCCTCCCTCCCCCGGGCGTGCCACACGGCTTCGGCGACGGACTGCCGCATCCCGGCCGCCGTGCCCAGGACGCAGTCGAGTCGGGTGCGCTGCACCATCTCGATGATGGTCCGCACGCCGCGCCCGGGCTCGCCGACGAGCGTGGCGACGGTGCCGTCGAACTCGATCTCGGCCGATGCGTTGGAGCGGTTGCCGAGCTTGTCCTTGAGGCGCTGCACGCGGAAGACGTTGCGCACGCCGTGCGAGAGCATCCGCGGCACGAAGAGGCAGCTGAGCCCCTCCTCCGTCGCGCCGTCGCGCGTGTGCGCCAGCACGAGGAACCCGTCCGACATGGGCGCCGAGCAGAACCACTTGTGCCCGGTCACCTGATACGAGCGCCCGCCGAGATGAACGCCTACCGTCGTGCCGGCGCGCACGTCCGACCCGCCTTGCTTCTCGGTCATGGCCATGCCGATGAGGGCGCTGCGCTTCTCCTCGACCGGCAGCAGGCGCGGCTCGTACTCGCGCGAGTAGAGCTTGGGGAGCCACTCGTCGGCGACCCACGGCGAGTCCTGCAGCGATGCGACCGCCGCGTGCGTCATCGAGATCGGGCACGCGTGGCCGGGCTCGACCTGCGCGAACAGCATGAACGTCGCGGCTCGTGCGACGTGCGCTCCCGGCCGGGGATCGGCCCACGCCGACGTGTGGGCGCCCGCCGCCACCGCGGCGCCGATGATGCGGTGGTACGACGGGTCGTACTCGACCTCGTCGATGCGGTACCCCCACCGGTCGTGCCGGTGTTCGACGGGAGTGTGCGTATTGGCGAGGTCGGCGTCGCGCTGGAAGTCCAGGGCGCCCACGAGCGCACCCACGTCGTGGAGCGCGGAGTCCGCCCACCCGGCGCCGAAGGCGCCGACCGCGTTCCGGAGCGGCGCGTTCAGTTCGTACTCGTCGACGCCGACACGCCAGGGCGCCTGGTTCTCGACGTGGTGGGTCGCCGAGCCGATGACGCGCCGCCCGCGGGTGTACGAGGTCACGCCGGCTCGGCCTCCTGCATCGGCAGTGCCAGACGGTATTGCTCTTCGGTCGTGAGCGGGGCGTTCGTGACGATCTCGTGCATGAACCCGAGCTTGCGACGCACCGGCGCGCTGATGGTGAACGGGTACAGATCGCCGAAGCCCATCGCGCGGTTGATCCGGTTGAAGGCCTCCGACATCCACTCCCAGTCCGAGAGGAGCTGGGCGATCGGCTCGTCGCGGTACGAGCCGAGCGGGACGACGTCGATGTCGCGCAGGCTCGTGACGGTGGCATCCAGATGGATGCCGATGGCGGCGGCAGTCTGCAGGGTTCCCGTGATGTGGAGGTAGTGGGCCCAGGTCTCGGCGAAGTCCTCCCACGGATGCATCGTCGCGTATTCCGAGATGAAGGCCTCGTGCCAGTTGTCCGGTGCCCCCATCGAGTAGTGCCGCTTGATGGCGTCGCGATAGCTCGCCCGCTCGTCGCCGAACAGGTCGCGGCACCGCGCCCAGTCGCGGTCATCCTTCAGCAGGACGTTCTGGAAGTAGTGGCCCGTCTCGTGCCGGAGGTGGCCGAGCATCGTGCGGTACGGCTCCCCCAGCTTGATCCGCAGGGCCTCGCGCCGATCGTCGAGGCTCTCGGCGAGGTCGATCGTGACGATGCCGTTCGCGTGGCCGATCATGACCGGCCGGCCGAGCGAGATGCTCGACAGCAGGTCGAAACCGAGACCGCCGGGCTGCACGTCCCACGGGACGATCGGCACGCCCAGGTCACCCAGCTGCAGGAGGAGGCGGCGCTTGGCCTCTTCGGTCCTGGCGAGTTTCGAGAGGGCGATCGTGTCGTCGGGGTCGGGCCGGGTGCGGGTGAGCCGGCACGAGAAGCAGCGTCCGGCCGGAGCATCCTCCCAGACGAGCCAGTTGCACTCCCATCCGCGATTTGAGCACGTGTACCAGTTCTGGCCGTCGATGACGGCGCGGCCCTTGTTCACCGCGTAGAACTGGCGGGTGAGGATGTGGTAGCCGAGTTCGGCATCGCAGTTGGAGCAGACCAGCGCGTCGAGGTACAGGAAGTGCCGGCAGACCGGGCACCGGGGTTGCGAGATCACTCGATCACCGTACGCCCCGGCATGCCTCGCGGGGCCGTAGGGTCACTCGTGGCGCGCGACCTCGAGCCGCAGCAGCAGGTCGTCGCCGGGACGGGGCGTTCCGCGGCCGTCGGTGTTGTTCGTCAGGATCCACAGCGAGCCGTCCGGCGCGGCCACGACGTCGCGGAGCCTGCCCTGCTCGCCGACGAGGCTCGCGACGGGGTCTGCCGCGAGCTTCCCGTCGGCCGTGTCGACGGTCCAGAGCCGTTCGCCGCGCAGGCTCGCGAGGAACACGGTGTCGCCGACGGCCGCGATGCCGCTCGGGCTCGCGTCGTCGGTCGCCCACGTCGCGACGGGATCGATGTAGGCGTCGTCGTGCGCGACACCCTCGTGGGTCGGCCAGCCGTAATCACCGCCCGGCACGATGCGGTTGAGCTCGTCGAAGGTGTCCTGCCCGAACTCGCTCGCCCACATCGTGCCGTCGCCCGTCCACGCGATGCCCTGCACGTTGCGGTGACCGAGCGTGTAGACGGCCGTGCCGAAGGGGTTGCCCGGCGCCGGGTCGCCTTCCGGCGTGATCCGCAGGATCTTCCCGTTGAGGGATGCCTCGTCCTGCGCGGATGGGCGGATTCCGGCGTCGCCGGTCGTGACGTACAGATACCCGTCCGGCCCGAAGGCGAGGCGGCCGCCGTCGTGATTCGAGGCGCGCGCGATGCCGGTGAGGATCACCTCAGGCTCCCCCAGGCTGAGCGCCCCGGGATCGCCGAGGAGCGGCATCCGCACCACCCGATTGTCCTGGGATGCCCCGTGGTAGGCGTAGAGCCACCGCTCGCCTGCGTCGCTCCACACGGCGAGCCCGTGCAGGCCCGACTCGCCGCCCGAGACGACCCCCGCAACGGTGCCGACCGTCCGCAGTTCGCCGGTCGCGGTCAGCTCGAGCACCGTGCCGTCGCCGCGCTCGCTGATGAGCGCTCCCCCGCCGTCGAGAGGCACGACCGACCACGGTGCAGCAAGATCGGAGGCGAGCGTCGTCGGTGTGTCCGTCGGGCTCCACCATCCGGTGGTCGCTGCGGCGGTGGCACTGGGGGTTCCCGTGGTCGCCGTGGGAGGGATGCTCGCACTCGGCTCGGCGGCCGTGCACGCGGATGCCACGAGGCCCGCGGCGAGCATTGCACCCACGAAGCCGAGTCGCGCCGGGGCCCTCATGTGGCGGCGGCGGCCGCTTCCAGCGCGTCGATGTCGATGCGGCGCATGCCGAGCATCGCCTGCACGGCGCGGTGCGAGCGGTCGGGGTCGGGGTCGCGGATGAGCTCGATGAGCCGGTCGGGGATGATCTGCCACGACAGCCCCCACCGGTCCTTGAGCCAGCCGCACGGCTGCTCCTCGCCGCCTGCCGTGAGCGCGTCCCAGTACCGGTCGACCTCGGCCTGGCCGGTGCAGGACACGTAGAGCGAGACGGCCTCCGTGAACGGGAACTGGGGCCCTGCATCCATGGCGTAGTAATCGCGTCCGCCGAGCCGGAAGTGCGCGTGCATCACCTTGCCGCCCACGCCGGGGACCTCTTTCGGGTAGTGCCCGATCGACACGATCTCCGATCCGGGGATGAGGCCCGTGTAGAAGGTGATCGCGGCCTCGGCATCGTCGTCGAACCACAGGAAGGGCGTCACATCGCTCATACCCTCAGACTCCGTCAGCGCGGTGAGAGGCGCAAGAGCCGGTCGGCAGGAAGAGCGCCGAGTCAGGTCGCGGCGCCCGCGAGAGCGGACCGCGCCGCGGCTCGCCGATCCCAGTAGTCCGAGGCGAAGCGGTCGCACTCGGCGTACACGTCCCATCGTTCTCGGAGCTCACGGGTGCAGTCGTCGTCCCCCCGGGCCTCGTGGTCTGCGATCGCCTCGCGTCGCGCCAGCGGTCCCTCGAGCATCGCGGCGATGGTGTGCGCGGCGTCACGCGCCGACTCCACCGCACGGCGCACACCGCTGCCGGAGAGCGGGTCGACGTTCGCCGCCGCGTCTCCGACGGCGATCCACGGGCGATCGTCGCCGAGCGGGCGGCGGAGGCGCCCGCACGCGGCAGGACTCACCGTCGGGCGCGTGCGCGGTCGGCTCCCCCGCGTTCGTGCGGTCGTCGCGGCGGCACGAGCGAGCGCCGTCATCCAGATGTCGTCGTCGGCGAGCCGGTCACGACGGCAGAGGTCGACGTCGGTGAAGAGCATCCCGACCAGCCCGCCGCCCGGAACCGGCGCCGAGTACCACCATCCCTCCGGCACCGGCTCGATGAGGAGCGTGCCGTCCTCGTCCTCGTGCGCGAGCCCCGACCACCGCCCGCCGATCGCCACCTGCCGATCGAAGACCTCACGCCCCGCGCCGAGCGCGTGCGCGACGCGCGCACCGCGGCCCGTGGCATCCACGAGCACCCGCGATCTCACGATGCGTCCATCGGATGCCTGTGTCATCCACGAACCCTGCTCGAACGAGAAGCGCGTCGCGGGCCACGCCTCGAGGACCGCGACACCGGCATCGCTCGCGCGTCGCGAGAGCGTCGCATCGAAGACGGCTCTGTCGACGTGCCGTCCGTGGGCGGGGCCGATGTCGAGGTCGGTGGATGTCGCGTCCGCCCAGGTCGTCCGGACCGTGCGGAACGGCACGGAGGGCACCGCTTCGAAGACGTCGTGGATCCCGAGCGACGCCAGAAGCGGCTCGACCACAGGCGCGAGACTCTCGCCGACTCGGAGGTCGTCGAACCGCGTGCGTTCGAGCAGTGCGACGGAGCATCCGGATCCGGCGAGCCGGTGCGCGAGCACCGATCCCGCCGGTCCGCCCCCGACGATGGCGACATCGAACACGTCACCGCTCCGGGATCGGACGATCGCCGTGCTTCGCCAGGCAGCGCAGCGCGACATCGAGATCGATGCCCTGCTCGCGCAGGCGCTCCTTCGCCCGGTCGTCGAAGAGGCCGTTCTCGAGCATGCAGCGCAGCACATCGCAGCCGCAGCCGGAGGAGTGCCCCGCCCCACCGGCCGGTGACGACGGCTCGACGGCGCGATCGCCACCGCGCCAGACGGCAGCCGTGAGCGTCCGTTCTCTCGTGAACGGATTGCCGAGCCGCGTGCGACCGCGACCTCGGACCCGCACGGTGTACACGCCTGCGGAGCCGGCGACGAAGGTCGCTGTGTGCTCGCCCGACTCGGACTCGCCGAGCGCGAGCGTGAAGGCCGAGGCGTCAGGCCGCACGATCTCCGCCCAGACCGACGCGCCCTCGGACGGCAGGCCCGACTGGGCGAGTCGTGCCCGCACGGTCACCGTCGCACCGGGCTCGAGCGAGGACTGGTCGAGATCGGCCTCGAAGGCGATGCTCGAGTAGCTGTGCACGAGCACGCTGTACGGGAGCACGCCCCGCGACGGGACGTTGATGGCCGCCGCGGCGAGCGCGGCCGGCGGTGCCGCGTCGATCGGGGAGAGCACCTCCGTCGCGCGACGCAGCTCGTCCGTGCGCACGACCTCGTGGACGGGCCTGTGCGCGCGGTCGCCGCGCACGAGCGGGCCGTCGTGAACCCCCTCGGGGCGATCGACGCGCGGCTTGCCGATCGTCAGCAGGACATGCCACATGCCCTGCTGCTCGAAGCGCTGCGGGATGAGCTGCACGGGAAGGCCGAGGCGATAGAAGGCCGTGCCGTCACCGAGCTGGAAAGTCATCGTCGGATCGCTGAGCGCCCGCCACGGTTCGATGATCATCCCCGCAGGGGTCTGCAGCCGGAAGTCGACGGCGGCGGGACGCGGCGTGAGCAGCACGACCTCGATGCCGGCATCCGCGTCGCTCAGCAGGAAGGGGATGCGCATCTCCTCGCCGCGCGCGAGCACTCCGTCGGGATCGAGCACGACATCCGCATTGTTGATCCCGCTCAGGATCTGCAGGAAGTACTTCTGCAGCCGGAAGCGGTTGTCGGCCGTGATCGCCCCCGTCACGAGTAGGTAGCCGCCGTTGTTGCCCGAGATCGTCTGCAATGCCGGCACGCTGATGTTCTGGGGCTGCCCGAGTCCCACCGCATACGTCTTCTCGTTGATCTCGGGGGCGACATCTGCGATCCAGCGCGGCTGGTTCTGCACCCCGTCGGTGAGGACGACGAGCGCCTTCGTGTCGAAGGGAGTGGATGCCGTGAGCCCGGCGCGACCGACGAAGATGCCGTCGCCGATCGACGTGGCCCCGGAGGGATCGAGGCCCGAGCCGTTGATGACGTCGTGCGTATCCGATCGGGCAGTGTCGCTCAGACCTCCGGCGCCGAGGGCCTTCACCGGCTGGAGCTCCTGAGCGTCCTCGTTGAAGCGGGTGACGCCGACGCCGTCGCCCTCCAGCATGAGATCGACGAAGGCGTTCGCGGCATCCTGCACAGCGGCATGCTTCGGCTGTCCGTCGCCGCGATCCTCGCTCATGCTGCCCGAGCGGTCGAGCACGAGCGCGACGGCTGCGGTCTTGCGCGCGATCGTGTTGCCGTCGATCGTGATCTGCCACGTCGACCCGCCGCCGGCCTGCCGCACCGTGACGGTCTGGGTGGGGATCGCCGAGCCGACGGCGCCCGTGCGGTAGACGATCCACAGACGCGCGGTCGCGACGCTGTTTCCGGGCGTCGGCCCCACGGTCACGGAGTTCGTGATCGCGACGAGCTGCGCGTGGTTCGGCTCGCCGCCGGGCGCGTATTCGAGTGTGACGGCGCCCGCGGGGGCGATCACCTCGAAGGCGATCGCGAGAGGGATCTCCCGTACCATGCCCATCGGGCCCTGGGGGACGTCGAGGAACTGCAGCTTCGGGGTCAGCAGCGTGACCGACGGCGCCTGCGCCGAGTCCACCTCGACGTGCTCGGCGCCCTGCTTCACGACGAAGCCGAGGGTGTGCCATTTGCCGACCATGTCGCCGCCGAGGTTGCGGGTCCAGTCCGCGTACGTGCTCTGGCCCTGCGGGAACACGAGGTTGGGGCGGGGCACGGGCCACCAGGCGTCGCCGTACGGCGTGTTGGATCCGCCGCACGCGTTGAAGTCGGCCTGCCACGGCAGCGCCATAGCCTGGCTCAGCTGCCCCGGCGCGACGCCCGGTGCAAACCGGAAGGGCGCCTCGTACGGGAGATTCAGGATCGGCCGGTCCGTGGCATCCAGTCCTCCCGCCTCGATGCCGGGGAAGAACGCCGCACCGACGCAGGCGTCGAGCGCCGCACGGTCCATGCCGTCGGGACTCAGGGGGCCGACCGGGGGCGTCCCGGCCCAGTCGTTGACGTAGGTGCCGTTCTTCCACCGGTCCAAGTGCTGCACCTGGATCGATGTGGGCTCGGCATCGCCGCCGTTGAG
This sequence comes from Microbacterium alkaliflavum, assembly GCF_044325405.1. Lineage (NCBI taxonomy): Bacteria > Bacillati > Actinomycetota > Actinomycetes > Micrococcales > Microbacteriaceae > Microbacterium > Microbacterium alkaliflavum. The sequence continues at coordinate 306,489 of NZ_JBIQWL010000002.1, forward strand.
GTTCGGCATGTCGCTGGGGTTGATCCGCGCCCGGATGGTGTCGATGACTGGCTGCGACGTCACCGGCTCGGCCCACGCGTGCTTGTTCTTGATCCCGCGCACCCAGTTGATGTCGCGCGCCCGTTGGAGGATGGGGTGGATGTCGTTCGTGTAGGACGTCGTCGACGGAGCGGTTGCGACACCCGACTGGACGAGCTTCTCGAGGATCCGGTCGTACAGCGTCGTGATGCTGTCCTGCTGCGGAGCGAACTTGGGCGGGGCGGAGACGACCCACGCTCGCTTGACGGGCGGCGTCGACCCGTCGCTGCGCAGCGTGATGGTCGCCTCCACGGGACCGTCAGCGATGTCGTCGTACCACTCGGCGTTGCCCCAGAAGTCGACGATAGACGCGCCGGTCGGCGATGCCGCGGCGCCGTGGCCGCCGAGCACGAGCAGGTGACCCTCGTCGTCGGTGCGGATCTCGCCGAGTGGGACGGTCGTGGTCGTGCCGCCGAAGGTGATCTGACCCGAGTCGAACAGCGCCTGCTGGTCGGGGCCAGTCAGGCTGCGGGGCCCGGGATCGATGACGAGGCCGGCTCCCGAGCCGTTGCCGCGTCCCGGATGCGCCGCCTTCGCATTGACGAGGTGCACGGTCCAGTGGATCTCGGCCTCGGCATCGGTCACCTCGGCGAAGGTGCCGTCGTCGTGATGCGCGAAGATCCGGAATCGCGCTGCCTGCCGCTTGACCCGACCTTCCGCGTCCTTGAATCCGCCGGGCGGATCGGGAAGCTCGAACGCGCGCTCCGGCCCGATGAAGAACTCGTCCGGGCTGTTGCCGACGCGGGCGATGCCGATGGCGGGGTGGATCCGATAGGTCGTGGGCATGACGCACTCCTGTCCTGGGTCTTGCCCGTCTGGAGTGCGGAATCCGGGGCCTGATACATGAGCGGCACGGCGGATCTTCGGCCGCCCGCGTCTCACTCGGCGTGAGGGCTCTCGTGATCGGTCTCTGCGCGCAGCCGGCGCGACCCGGTGGGAAGGCGGGCGTCGAGGTGGAACCGGTTTCCTTCCGAGTACCAGCGCAGGTCGCCGCCGGCGAGGCCGACCCGCTCTCTGATGCTCAGCAGGCCGTAGCCTCCAGAGAGCTCGGTCGCCCGCGTGCCGTCTCGCGGACCAGGGCCGCTCGTCACCTCGATGCGGACGAGATCGGGCATCCATGTGATCGTGAGACCCACGCGCGCGTGGGGACCCGCGTGCTTGACGGCGTTGGCGAGCGCCTCACGCGCGACCGAGTACGCCGCAGCGTCGACACTCGGCTCCAGCGAACCTGGCTCGCCGAGGATTTCGAGCTCTGTGTTCACGACGGTCCGCCTTGTGCGCTCGACGAGCTGCCCGACATCCGAGAGCCCCAGCAGCGGCTCGGTGGTCCCCTCCCGCTGTGCGGGATCGCGAGGATCGAGCAGTGCGAGAAGCCGCTCGAGCTCTTCTTCGGCCTCCCTGCCGGCCTCTTCGATCGCCACGAGAGCCGCGGCGGCGCGTGCGGGGTCCTGGAGAAGGATTCGGCGGGCGCCCGCGGCCTGGAGCACCATGATCGTGATCGCATGCCCGACGACATCGTGAAGCTCGTAGGCGAGCCTGGCGCGTTCGCTCGCGACCGCTCGTTCGGCAGACTCCCGCGCCGCCTGCAGATCATGGATGCGTCGGCGCCGCCTTCCCACCACCAGACCCGCGAGCCACACTGCGGCCACGGCTGCCGCATCCACGACGAAACTCATCACGTAGGTCGCCGGGTACTGGAGTGACGAGAGTGAAATGTAACCCCACGCGATCACGAGCACCGGGATCGAGATCCAGACCGGTTTCGCGGCAGCGACGGCGGCGAGCGCGACGAGCACCGCGGGAATGGCTGCCTGATTGTAGGAGATGAAGTCGCCGCCGCGGAAGAGGAGGACGGCCACGGCATGACCAGCGATGACGAGGACGAAGACCGCGAGCGGGAACAGACGGCGCCAGAGCACCACCAGGAGGACGACGCCGAAGTAGAGGCTCGCGAGCACGGGAATCGCGCCGTCGCCGAAGGCATCCGACGTGAACCACATCGTCGCGACGACGACACCGATGGTGACTGCCAGGTCGGACCTGTCGAGGCGCAGCGGCAGCCGCGCGATCCAGGCCCGGAACGACGCCTCCTCGGGCTCAGCCGGTGGGGCCGACTCGTCGATGGCGAGACTCGGATCGTCATGGAGCACGTGGAGCAGCCGACGCAGTTCGTGCATCGCCTCGACGCCGACCGACTCGACCGAGGCGAGGGCTCGCGTGACTCGTTCCCGGTCGCGCCCGAGATGGTCCCGTGCCGACCCCGTCTCGTCGGCCATCACTCGGAGCGCGCGACGGATTATGCCGTTGAGGTCCGAGGCGATCCGAACCCGCTCGCTCATCACCGCCTGCGACGCGCGCCGCTCGTCGGCCTCCAGTTCCTGCATGTGCCGCCGAGTCCGTTGTGCGACCGTGCCGAGACACCACACGATGCTGCAGATCACCGTGGAGGACAGGACGGCCCAGCCGGCGCTGTCGTCTCCCCAGGTATTGATGAGAGACAGCGCCATCGACGCGAGACTTGCCGCCCAAGCGGTCAGCGAGGTCCACAGGGGCCTCCGGGCCGCGACGCCCCCCAGCGCTACGAGCGTCGCGACGGCGCCGACCATGCCGCCCGGCATCTGATAAGCCCCACCGGAGGGCTCGAGGACGGTCCATTGGAGGGCGATCACGAGCATGAACACGAGGACGGGTGCTTGAGAGCGCCACAGGAGCGGCACGAGCGTGGCGAGCACGCGCGGCATGAGGTCGAACTGCTCGTGGCGTGCGCCGCCCTCGGCGACGAACGCGATCACGTAGAAGACGATGATGCCGATGACGACGAGCACGTCGAACCGCTCGGGCCATCCCACCTGGAATCGCGGCACCGTCCGCGCGGAGGAATCGCTCCCCTCCATCTGCTGCATGATCGTCCCCTTCATGCTCGTCACAAGCGTCTCGCGTGCGGGTCGTCGGCGCATCCACCTCGGGATCTACTCGGTCGTTCAATCCCTGGGTGGACGACCGCGCTCGGTGGGTATGGCGCGACCGCACATCGTCGCGGCACACTGGGCCCATGGCGACGGATGTCGCAGCATCTGCGGGGGCAAGAGCGGTGAGCGTGGTCCTGGTCGACGATGAGCACCTCATCCGCGCCGGCCTGCGCATGCTCCTCGACGCCGAGGACGGCATCGAGGTCGTCGGCGAGGCATCCGATGGGGTCACCGGGGTGGAGCTGGTCGCACGACTGCGTCCGGACGTCGTGGTGATGGATGTGCGGATGCCCCGGATGGACGGTGTCGAAGCCACCAGGACGCTCACCTCGAGCGAGTACCGCGATGCTCACGGGGATCCCCCTGGCATCCTGATCCTCACGACCTTCAGCGAGGACGCCGCGGTCCGGGACGCCGTGCGCGCCGGCGCCGCTGGCTTCCTCCTCAAGAACGCCGCACCCACAGTGCTTCCCGAGGCGGTCCGGGCCCTCGCCAAGGGCGACGGGTGGCTTGACCCCACCGTGACGCGCGCGCTCCTCCAGGAGCTCGCGTCGCGCGCCGAGCCGTCGCTGCCCACGGCCGCAGAGGTGCAGCTGCTGACACGCCGGGAGCGCGAGGTGCTCGCCGCCATGGCCAACGGGCACCCGAACGCCCAGATCGCGCGGGACATGTTCCTCAGCGAGGCGACCGTCAAGACCCACGTGCACCGGATCTTCCTCAAGCTCGGAATCACCGATCGGGCTCAAGCGGTGTCGGTCGCGTTCCGGTCGGGGCTCGTGCGCGCCGGCGACGGGCGTGGAGCCGGCGGCTAGGCCGTCCACGTCATACGAGCGCCAGCCTGGAGGCCGCGTACTGCCACCGCAGGTACGCCTCGTCGAGACTCATGGACGGATCGGAGGCGATGACGAGCACGTGAGTTGTGTCATAGGTCCAGAGTGCGACGGCGTCGGCGGAGGTGTAGTAGCAGGCGAGAGCGCCGCGCTCGATGTCGTCGCCATCGGTCCATGCGCTCCAGCCCTGGCCGCCGCAAGATCCCTCTGGAAGATCGCCGATCCACGCCGCGAACGCCGTGGCCACCCCTTCGGTGGAATCGTAGGCGTAGAGCTCGAGACCATCGAAGTCGGCTGAGGCCGTCCCGGAACACCCGATCGCGGCGACGAGCCCCGACGTCAGTTGCGGAGCCGGCAGGGACAGCTCGGCGCATCCCTCGGCGACCGAGGGTGGCACGACCGCCACGAGGAGCTCTATCGGGTCTTGACTGGGTGTCACGGGGTCGGTGGGCTGTTCCGGGGATTCGGGCGCGTCGACCGCGATTTCGTCCTCGCTCGCCTGGGCTTGGCCAGGCATAGCCTGGATTCCGACTCCGGCCAGGATCGCGCTCACGGCGATCACTCCGACGGTGACCCACGTGACGCCGGAAGTGCTGCGCCCGATGCGCGCAATCCGCGCGAGCGCTTCGTCCAGGATGCGATTGGCTTCGGGTGACAACCCGGCCCGGAACTCGAGGACGGCGTCGGGGTCGACCTGCTGCGCAAACCGAAGCAGGTTGACGAAGCGGTTGATCGCGTGTGGCTGCGACCGGAAGATCTCGGCAACTCGAAGAACGTGCGAGCGCGAGACGCGCCCGGCTTGCAGAATGAGACCGGATGCCTCGAGCTCGTCGCTCAACTCTCGCCCGACCAGCACCCGGAAGACGGCCGCAAGACTCGCGCGGAAGTCGCGCGTGCACGCATACGCGATCTGATCGCCCGTGTAGACCGTCGCGCGCAGCCACGGAGCGACGAACGGCATGAGAACCTTGCGCATGCCCGCGTTGTCGAGCACGAGCTCGGCGAGCGCCTGCCGATCGTGCTTCGCCTTGAAGGCCCCGAAATATGTGCCCAGGAGGAAGAGCAGCTCGGGGCGGCGATCCGGCGTCGTCATGTCCGCGATCGCCCCGCCCTCGATGAGCAGCACCCTGATGCCGAAGTAGCTCGTCCGCTGGATGCGGGGAGACAGGTTCGGGACTACGAAGATGTCGACACGACGGTCGTACTGCAGCATCCGCCGCACCTCTTCGACGGCGTCCTGCACGTAGGGAAAGGTCCCCGACCCGACCAGGACGGCGTCGCCGAGCCGGCGAAGTCGGACGAACTGCGTGGCGATCCAGAGGACCCCGAGACTGATCACGAGCCCGATCGCGCCGGCGACGAACGACGAAACGTCGATCACGATGAGCCAGACGACGGAGACCGCCGATACGCACACGACGCAGACGGTGGCCATCGCGAGGCGCGACGGCTCAGCGGGGAACCTCAGGCTCTCGAACTGGAGTGGACCGGTGGAGTCCATGGCTTCCTCCTGACGATCGGGGATCACTGCCGTCGCCGAGCGACGAGGCGGTGCCAGTGTGCGCGCCGGTCGCTGCAGGCGCGTCCACCCCCGGTGGGCATTCCGGATGCCTCATGTCATCCCGTGGATCGGCCTTCGAAAGCCACCCGACGGTGGACGCGGGGTCATCAGCGGAGCGGGACCGTGGAGTTCACGCCACCCCGGCGCTGTCAGGAAGGAACGGCCATGATCGGCTCATACGAATCACCTGCCGCGGAGGCCCGCCCGCGCCGCTCGCCCACACGACGCGCACCGGCGCTCGCGGCTGTCGCGACAGCCGCGCTCCTGCTGCTGAGCGGATGCGCCGGCCCCTTCGACCCCGGGCCCGACATGGACTGCTGCGAGCCGCAGAGCCAGGTGCCTGCGTCGATCGTGGGGCTGTGGAGTCGCGGCTGGGATCCAGACGAGGACTGGTATCTCGCCATCTCGGGCGACGGCTCCTACGAGCTCGCGTACAAGAACGCCGTCATCGAGCGAGGGGTCGTCACGGCAGACGCGTCGACGATCGTCTTCACGTCGGAGTCGGGAGAGACTCGGCAGCGTCACTGGTCGACAGGGGAACTCACCCTGTACGGGATCACGACCTACTACCTCGACCTCGACGGTGATCGGTGGACACTGTCCTGACGTGAAGCCGCACGCAGTCGCCCACGGGACGAAGCGGGCTATGACCCGCCCTCGTTGTGATCCAGGCGTGAAATGAATGAAGCCCTCCGCATCGCGGAGGGCTTCATTCCTCGGGTGGACCTGAGGGGACTCGAACCCCTGACCCCCTGCATGCCATGCAGGTGCGCTACCAGCTGCGCCACAGGCCCGGAACGTTTCCCGCTGAGCGCGGGCAACCCGTTCAGCTTACTACAGGTCGAGCGGTGCTCCGAACCACGGCAGGCTCATCGACCGGGCACGATGCGCTCGGGAAGGTCGATCGGAACGATCGGGCAATCCTTCCAGAGTCGCTCGAGGCCGTAGTACACGCGCTCCTGCTCATGGAAGACGTGCACGACGAGATCGCCGAAGTCCAGGAGCACCCAGCGGGACTCCTCTCTGCCCTCACGGCGCAGACGCTTGTGGCCGGCCTCGAGCAGCTTGTCCTCGATCTCGTCCGCGATCGCGGCGACGTTGCGCTCGCTGCGCCCCGTCACGAGCAGGAAGATGTCGACGAGCGGCAGCGGCTCCGACACGTCGAGGCCGACGAGGTCTTCACCGCCCTTGGAGTCCGCCGCGGCCGCGGCGATCTGCAGCATCCGTCGTCCGTTCTCGGTCGCCGCCATTTACAGCACTCCTGTCGCGAAGGCCACGATGAGCACGCCGACCAGGGCGAGCGCGAGCGCACCCGCTGTGATCGCGAGCGTGAGCATGAGGCGGCCACCCTTCTCGGGGGTCGGCGGCTTGATGATCTCCCCGGGCGTCTTGGTGGTGCTCACGGCCGCGCTGGCCGCGATCGGCGTCGGCGAGGAATGCGCGGGAAGCTCGCCGTCGACGAGCACCGCGTCGACCTCCTTGCCGTCGGCCGTGCCCGGCGCGTGGCCGGTCGATCCGAGGCCCTCCGGCAGGTTGAACGTGCCCGTGATGAGCACCTCGCCGGTGGCGTTGACGGGCGCGACGATCGGGCCGCCGTCGGGAGCCTGCGAGAGGATCAGCGCGTTCGGCGTCGCGACGGAGCCGTTCGCCGAGCGCGTGATGAGCTCATCGAACGACGGGGCGAGCGGCGCGGCGGGCGCCGCCTCGCCGGCCAGCAGGGCGGCCCCGAACGACGGGTCGATGACGCGGGAACCGGACTCGTCCTCGTCGGACGCGTCCTCGCCGCCGAACAGTGCGGCGGCGGTGTCGGCCTCTTCGGCCGCCTCCGCCTGCGCGGCAGGCTCGGCCTGCTTCGTCGACTTGGCCGGCTTCTTCTTCGCGGCCGGCTCGGGCTGCTGCTCCGGGGCAGGCTCGGGCTCGTGCTCGGCGGCCGGCTCGGGCTCTGTGACGACAGGCGTCGGCTGCGAGATCACACCGAGAGCGGCGAACGCGTCGATGCCCGTCTCGTCTTCAGCACTCTCTGACGACGGGTCGGCGGTCGATGTGAGCACCGCGACGGGCTCCGACGTCCCGGTCGCCAGCGGCGGGGCCGATTCCGCGAGATACGACGCAGCGACGTCGGGTGTGATGACCGGGACGGATGCCGTGCGGATGCGCTCCTGCTGGCGCGCCTGACGCCGCGTGAGCGGCGACACGCCCAAGTCGACGCTGCGATCGGGGATCGGCGCCTCGGGGAGGATCACGGGCTCGGCGGGGCGCGGCAACGGGGCGACCGGCGCGAGTGACGCTTCGAAGGGGGGCGGCGCGACCGGCACGTCGTCGATCTCGACAGACGGCTCGTCGGCCTCGGCGGGCGCGACGACGGGGATCGCGCCCGTGTCGATCACGGGGTTGGCCCCCGTGTTGCGGATCTCGCGCATTTGCTTGCGCGTCAGCGGCGGAGTGTCGGGCTGCTCGGGTGTGCTCATTCCTGGCTCCGATAGAGATGGTGCTTCGCAATGTATTGGACGACGCCATCGGGAACGAGGTACCACACGGGGTGACCGCGACGAACACGGTCGCGGCAATCCGTCGATGAGATGGCGAGGGCGGGAACCTCGAGTTGACTCACGTCGTCGGTGGGGAGTCCGTCCGTGCTCAGAACGTGCCCGGGGCGGGAGACCGCGACGAAGTGGGCGAGCTCCCACAGTTCATCATGGTCTCTCCAGCTGAGAATCTGCGCTATGGCGTCGGCGCCCGTGATGAAGAACAGCTCGGCTCCGGGCCGCTGCGTCTTCAGGTCGCGGAGCGTGTCGATCGTGTAGGTCAGGCCGCCGCGGTCGATGTCGACGCGGCTGACCGTGAAGCGCGGGTTGGATGCCGTCGCGATGACGGTCATGAGATAGCGGTGCTCGCTCTGGCTGACGTCGCTCTTCTGCCACGGATTGCCCGTGGGCACGAAGACGACCTCGTCGAGATCGAACGATTGCGCGACTTCGCTGGCGGCAACGAGGTGACCGTGGTGGATGGGATCGAACGTCCCACCCATGACCCCGATCCTCGGGGCTCGTGCCACCGTCATGCGGTGGGCCTAGTGGCCGTGCCCCGTCTGCTGCACGTCGTTCGCGTGGGCGCGCGCGTATGCCTCGGCCTTGCGCGAGTGGCGGTTGGCGACGTTGCGGTAGGACAGGGTCACGAATGCAAGAGCCAGGAAGACCACGAAGGCGGTGATGCCGAAGCCGACGGTCTCGAGAGCGACGTTCCCATGCCCCGACTCCTCGGCGGCGAAAGCGATCAGCGTGGCGACGGTCATTCGGACTCCGTTTCGGGATCGCGCCGCGGACTCGGGCGCCTAGACAGTCTATGCCGTCAGGCGCGGACCTGCCCGGAGCCCCGCGCGAGCCACTTGCTGCTCGTGAGCTCGGCAAGGCCCATGGGTCCGCGCGCGTGCAGCTTCTGCGTCGAGATGCCGACCTCGGCGCCGAAGCCGAACTCGCCGCCGTCGGTGAACCGCGTCGAGGCGTTGACCATGACGACGGCAGAGTCGACCTCGGCGAGGAAGCGCTGCGCGTTGGCGTCGTCGGTCGTGATGATCGACTCGGTGTGGTGCGTCGAGTAGCGGCGGATGTGCGCGAGGGCGTCGTCGAGGTCGTCGACGACGTGCATGGCGACGTCGAGCGACAGGTACTCCGTCTGCCAGTCCTCGTCGGTCGCGGGCACGACCTCGGCCGCCAGTCCTGCGACGACGGCGTCGCCGTGCACGGTCACTCCGCGCTCCTGAAGCGCCGCCACGATCGGGGGCACGAGGCCGGATGCGGCATCCCGGTGCACGAGCACCGTCTCGACGGAGTTGCAGACGCTCGGCCGCTGCACCTTGGCGTTGACCACGATGTCGCGAGCCCAGTCGAGGGGCGCCGAGGCGTCGAGCACGATGTGCACGACGCCGGCGCCGGTCTCGATGACCGGCACGGACGACTCGGTCACGACGGTCTCGATGAGCTGCGCGCTCCCCCGCGGCACGAGCACGTCGACGATGCCGCGGGCCTGCATGAGCGCCTTCGCGCCGTCGCGGCCGAAGTCGTCGACGGTCTGGATGGCTTCGGGATCGATGCCCTCGTCGGCGAGCGCGCCGCGCATCGCCCGGATGAGCGCCGCGTTCGTGAACTCGGCGGCGGAACCGCCGCGCAGCACGACGGCGTTGCCCGACCGGAGCGCGAGGGAGGCGATGTCGACCGTCACGTTCGGCCGCGCCTCGTAGATCGAGCCGACGACTCCGAACGGCACCGAGACCTTCGTGAGCTCGACGCCGTTGGCCAGTGTGCGCTCGTCGAGCACGCGGCCGACCGGATCGGGCAGCGCCGCGATGTCGCGGACGGCGGCGGCGAGAGCCGCGACGCGGGGCTCGTCGAGGCGCAGTCGATCCTGCAGGGCCGTCGACAGGCCGGTCGCGCGTCCACGTTCGAGGTCGCCCGAGTTGGCCGCGACGATCTCGGCGGCAGCCGCCTCGATCGCGTCGGCGATCGCGAGCAGCGCATCGCGCTTGCGCTCGTCGGTCAGGAGCCCGATCGTGCGGGCCGCGTCCTTCGCGAGCAGCATGCGCTCGCGCGGAGTCGTCGCGGTGGTGGTCATCCCGCCAGTTTATCGGGGTGCGACCACGCCGGCCGTGCGGATCGGCCCCGTCGCGGCGGGTGCGGTCGGCTCCGGGTTGGGATCGAACCACGTGCCGATCTCGGCCCCGCCGAGCGCCTCGTCCACGAGATCGGCGCTCGTGACGAGCACGCCGACACCGGATGCCGCAGCCAGGCGCGCGGCGGACACCTTGGTGGCCGCGCCGCCCGTGCCGACGCTGTTGACGACGACCGAGCCGAACTCGAAGCCGTGCAGGTCGTCGCCGTAGTGCACGCGGTCGATGGGGCGGGCCCCGGGCTGGTCCGGCGGACGGGTGTAGAGACTCTCGATGTCGCTGAGCAGCACGAGGGCGTCGGCGCCGATGAGTTCAGCGACGAGTGCCGCCAGCCGGTCGTTGTCGCCGAAGCGGATCTCGTGGGTCGCAACCGTGTCGTTCTCGTTGACGATCGGCAGGATGCGCAGGCCGAGCAGGCGCTCCATGGCACGACGCGCGTTGGAGCGGTGCGTGTGGTTCTCGAGGTCTCCCGCGGTGAGCAGCACCTGGCCCGCGACGATCCGGAAGGGCCGCAGCGCCTCCTGGTAGCGGTAGATGAGCACGTTCTGGCCCACGGCGGCAGCCGCCTGCTGCGTCGCGAGATCGCTGGGGCGCTCGGCGAGAGAGAGATACGGCATCCCGGTCGCGATCGCACCCGACGAGACGAGCACCACCTCAGTGCCGCGAGCGTGCGCGGATGCGAGGGCTTCGACGATCGGCTGGATGCGGCCCGCGTTCTCGCCGCTGATCGACGACGAGCCGACCTTCACGACGACGCGGCGGGCACTGCGCAGCTCCGACCGCTCGCGTACCGTCACTCGTCCTCCTCGTCGTCCCAGCCCGACTCCGCACGTCGCTCGGCCTCGAGCTCTGCCCGGGCCTCTGCCTTGGCATCCATGAGCTCGTGGTACTGCTCGCGGCGCTCCGCCGATGTGCGGCGTCCCGACCCGTCGAGGCGGGAATCGGTGCCGCGCGGGGCCGTGATGAGCTCCGCGGTCGAGGTGAGCGAGGGGTCCCAGTCGAAGACGACGCCGTCGCCCTCGCCGATGACGACGGTGGCACCGGGCGTCGCGCCCTGACGGAACAGCTCGTCTTCGACGCCGAGCTTGTTGAGCCGGTCGGCGAGGTAGCCGACGGCCTCGTCGTTCTGGAAGTCGGTCTGCTGCACCCAGCGCACCGGCTTCTCGCCCAGGATGCGGAAGATGTCGCCGTACGAGCCGCCCTCGACGCGGACGTGGAAGTCCTGATCAGCGCCCTTCGGACGGATCACGATGCGCTCGAGTGCGGGCTTGACGGCGTCTTCGGCGCGCTGGCGGGCGACGACGTCGCCCAGGGCGAAAGTGAGCGGACGCAGGCCCTCGTGGCTCACGGTGGAGATCTCGAACACGCGGAAGCCGCGGGCCTCGAGGTCGGGGCGCACGAGGTCGGCGAGGTCCTTCGCCTCCGGCACGTCGACCTTGTTCAGCGCGACGAGCTGCGGGCGCTCGAGGAGCGGCAGCTGGCCCTCGGGGACCGGGTACGCGGCGAGCTCGGCGAGGATGACGTCGAGGTCGCTGAGCGGGTCGCGGCCGGGCTCGAGCGTCGCGCAGTCCAGGACGTGCACGAGCGCCGTGCAGCGTTCGACGTGGCGAAGGAACTCGAGGCCGAGTCCCTTGCCCTCGCTCGCGCCCTCGATGAGGCCCGGCACGTCGGCCACCGTGAAGCGCACGTCGCCGGCCTGCACGACGCCGAGGTTGGGGTGCAGCGTCGTGAAGGGGTAGTCCGCGATCTTGGGCCGCGCGGCGGAGATCGCGGCGATCAGGCTCGACTTGCCGGCGGACGGGTAGCCGACGAGCGCGACGTCGGCGACCGTCTTCAGCTCGAGGAGGACATCGCCCTCCCAGCCGGGGGTGCCCAGCAGCGCGAAGCCCGGCGCCTTGCGCTTGGGCGACGAGAGGGCGGCGTTGCCGAGGCCGCCGAGGCCTCCCGGCGCGACGATGAATCGCATGCCCGGCTCGACGAGGTCGACGAGCGGCTCGCCGTCGGCGTCCTTCACGACCGTGCCGACCGGCACCGCGAGTTCGAGCCCCTCGCCGGCGGCACCCGAGCGGTTGTCGCCCATGCCGAAGCCGCCGTTGCCGGCGTGGCGGTGCGGCGAGTGGTGGTACGAGAGCAGGGTCGTGACCTGCGGGTCGGCGACGAGCACGACGTCGCCGCCGTGGCCGCCGTTGCCCCCGTCGGGGCCGGCGAGCGGCTTGAACTTCTCGCGGCGCACCGAGACGCAGCCATTGCCGCCCTTGCCCGCGCGCAGGTGCAGCGTGACTCGGTCTACGAAGGTGACCATCGCGTTCTCCTGGACTGTGCGGCGTGTGCCGGCGGAAAGGTTGGGGTGTTAAGACTGCGAGGGGCGAGCCGAAGCCCGCCCCTCGCGAAGACTGCTTGCTGAGTCGGCCTCGGCCTTACTCGGCGGCGGCGACGATGTTGACGACCTTGCGGCCGCCCTTCGTGCCGAACTCGACGGCGCCCGCCGACAGCGCGAACAGCGTGTCGTCGCCACCGCGGCCGACGTTGGCGCCGGGGTGGAAGTGCGTGCCGCGCTGGCGGACGATGATCTCGCCGGCGAGGACCTTCTGGCCGCCGAAGCGCTTCACGCCGAGGCGCTGTGCGTTGGAGTCACGACCGTTACGGGTGGAGCTTGCGCCCTTTTTGTGTGCCATCTCTGCGTCTCTTCCTGGACTTACTTGATGCCGGTGACCTTGACGCGCGTGAGGTCCTGACGGTGGCCCTGGCGCTTCTTGTAGCCGGTCTTGTTCTTGAACTTCTGGATCACGATCTTCGGACCGCGCTCCTCACCGAGCACCTCGGCGGTGACGGTCACCTTGGAGAGCTTGTCGGCGTCGGTCGTGACGGCGTCGCCGTCGACCAGGAGAACCGCGGGGAGCTCGATCTTGTCGCCGACCTTGGCCGCCTGACGGTCGAGGACGACGATCGTTCCGACCGAGACCTTCTCCTGACGGCCACCGGCGCGCACAACTGCGTAAACCACTTCACACCTGTTTCTTCTTGGAGCGCACGCGCTCGGGATGTCCTGAAAGACGCGGTGCGGATTTCTCGACGCACCAAAGGACTACTTTACCGGATGCCTCGGCAATCCCCAAAAGCGCGGCGGGGCGTGTCGCCCGGCGCGGCCCTAGGATCGGCTCGTGGCGATCCTCATCGACGATCCGCGCTGGCCCGCGCACGGCCGCCTCTGGGCGCACCTCGTCTCCGACCACGACCTCGACGAGCTGCACGCGTTCGCGGAGGCGAACGGCATCCCTCGTCGAGGATTCGATCGCGACCACTACGACGTCCCCGACGAGGCGCACGCGCGGCTCGTCGCCGCGGGTGCACTCCACGTCGACGGGCACACGCTCGTGCGCCGCCTCATCGCCTCGGGGCTGAGGATCACGGCGCGTGAGCGGCGGGCGCTTTAGCGCCCGACGGTCACGCGCCGCCTGCCCTGAGCCTGTCGAAGGGCGTGAGCGGCGGGGGCTGTAGGGCTACTCCCCCGCCGGCAGGTGCGGCACGGGGGTGCCCGTGAGCGCCGCCGTCGTCACCCGGCGACGAGCCCTGCCCTGACCCGGTGCCTTCGGCTCGGGGAGGGCGTTGAGCACCGAGTCGAGCAGCAGCTCCTTCTCGGTCCGGGGTGCCTTCGACTCGCCGCGCTTCTTGCGGGGCTTCTTGGGCCGTTCGGGGGCCGGCTCGACAGGCACCTCGACGGGTGTCTCGATCGCGTCGGCGTGCGGAGCCTCGTCGTGGTGATGGATCGTGGATGCCGCGATCTGGGCCAGAGCGGACTTCACGCCCTCGGTGATGACGTGGGTGCCGTTCGACGGGGCCGCGGGGGCTCCGCCGCGCACGGGACGCCGCGCACCCTGCGTGTTCGGGCTCGGGGCACGGTGCTTCACGACGGGGTCGTGGTGCACGATGACGCCGCGACCGGCGCACACCTCGCACGCTTCGCTGAAGGTCTCCAGCAGCCCGAGGCCCAGCTTCTTGCGCGTCATCTGCACGAGACCGAGCGAGGTGACCTCCGCGACCTGGTGCTTCGTGCGGTCGCGGCTCAGGCACTCGACGAGCCTGCGCAGCACGAGGTCGCGGTTGGACTCCAGCACCATGTCGATGAAGTCGACGACGATGATGCCGCCGATGTCGCGCAGCCGCAGCTGGCGGACGATCTCCTCGGCGGCCTCCAGGTTGTTCTTCGTGACGGTCTCTTCGAGGTTGCCGCCCGAGCCGACGAACTTGCCCGTGTTGACGTCGATGACCGTCATCGCCTCGGTGCGGTCGATGACGAGCGAGCCGCCCGAAGGCAGCCAGACCTTGCGGTCGAGCGCCTTCTCGATCTGCTCCGTGATGCGGAAGTCGTCGAAGGGGTCGCCGCCGTCGCTCTCGTAGTGCTCGACCCGCTCGAGGAGGTCGGGCGCGACGCTCGTGAGGTAGTTCGAGATCGTGTGGTGCGCGTCCTCGCCCTGGATGAGCATCTTGGAGAAGTCCTCGTTGAAGACGTCGCGGACGATCTTGACGAGGAGGTCGGGCTCGGAGTGCAGCAGCGAGGGAGCCTGGATGGTCTCGACCTGCTTGGAGATGTGCTCCCACTGGTTCGTGAGACGCTGCACGTCGCGGGTCAGCTGCTCCTCGGTCGCCCCTTCGGCCGCGGTGCGCACGATGACGCCCGACGACTCGGGGAGCACCTCCTTGAGGATGCGCTTGAGGCGCGCGCGCTCCGTGTCGGGGAGCTTGCGCGAGATGCCGTTCATGGCGCCGCCGGGGACGTACACGAGGTACCGGCCGGGGAGTGAGATCTGGCTCGTGAGGCGGGCGCCCTTGTGGCCGACGGGGTCCTTCGTGACCTGCACGAGCACCTTGTCGCCGGTCTTGAGCGCGAGCTCGATGCGGCGCGGCTGGTTGCCGGTCTCGACGGCATCCCAGTCGACCTCGCCCGAGTAGAGCACGGCGTTGCGGCCGCGGCCGATGTCGACGAAGGCGGCCTCCATGCTCGGCAGCACGTTCTGCACGCGGCCGAGATAGACGTTGCCGATCAGCGAGGCGTCCTGGTTGCGCGCCACGTAGTGCTCGACGAGCACGTTGTCCTCGAGCACGGCGATCTGGATGCGCCCGTTCTTCGAGCGCACGATCATGACGCGATCGACGGCCTCGCGGCGCGCGAGGAACTCCGCCTCGGTGACCACGGCACGACGGCGGCCGGCTTCGCGGCCGTCGCGTCGTCGCTGCTTCTTGGCCTCGAGACGAGTGGAGCCCTTGATGCGCTGGGGCTCGGTGATGAGCTCGACGGCGCGCTGGCGAGGGTGCTGCGGCTGCGGCTGGCTCTGTTCGGCACCCGAACCCGTCGAGGCATCGGATGCCTCGTCACGGCCGTCTGCGCCGCGACCGCGGCGGCGACGGCGCGCGCTCGTGCTGGTGCCTGCGGACTCGTCGGCGGTCACCGGCGGGCGTGCCTGCCCCGGTCGCGCGGGAAGGAATGTGATCTCGGGCGCGTAGAAGTGCAGCTGCGTCGACACGGTCGACACGAACACCTCGGGCAGGAGCCCGAGCGTGATGGCAGTGACGGGCTCGGGCTCGGGCGCCGCCTCCGACTCGGTCGCCGCCTCCGACCCGGTCGCCGCCTCCGACTCGGGTTGCGCCTCGGACCCTTCGGCGGGCTCGGGCGTGGCCTCGGCGGGCGCTGCGGGCGGCTCTTCGCCGCCTTCGACCTCGACGACCTCCACCGACTCGAGGACCGATTCCAGCTCTTCGCGGGCAGGCTCGGCCTGCTCCGCCGTCAGCGGTGCATCGGTCTCGGGCTGGGGGTCGAAGGGTGCGTTGTTCTCATCTGCCATCACCGGCGTACTCCCTGCGGGGCGACACCGCGCGTCGCCCGGCGAAATCTCGTGCGGCGCCGCACCTGCGGTGCCGCGAACTCACTCGGTCTGCAGCGGGACTCGGCTCATCGGCGGGGCCTCACGCTGCGAAGGGCTCTCTTCGCCCTGAAGTCTTCTGTGATGCGGTGGCGGCGCGGCCGCGACGCATCGACGACCATTATCGCACTTTCACCCGCCGATTGCTCGGCGGCACGACCTGACAGCTTCTGCACGGGTCGCGGTCGGCGCATCCTCATGACCTCGATGCCATAATCCGAGTCATGTCTTCGCCCCCGTCGCGCACCCGCCCCACCGTCATGGCCGTCTGGCTCGTGATCGCGGGTGTCATCGGCTGGTGGGCGGCGTTCTCGCTCACGATGGAGAAGTTCCACGCGCTCAGCAACCCCGGCGAGGGCGCCTCGTGCGACTTCAGCCCGCTCGTGCAGTGCAGCAAGAACCTGGGGTCGTGGCAGGGCAGCGTCTTCGGGTTCCCCAACCCGATCCTGGGGCTCACCGGCTGGGTCGCGCCGATCGTCGTCGGCATGGCGATCCTCGCCGGCGCCCGCTTCGCGCGGTGGTTCTGGTTCTTGTTCTGGGCCGGCATCGCGTTCGCGTTCGGCTTCGTCATCTGGCTCATCAGCCAGAGCATCTTCGTGCTCGGCACCCTGTGCCCGTGGTGCATGGTGACGTGGGCGGTCACGATCCCGACGTTCTACGTCGTGACGATCCACCTGTTCCGCGCCGGCATCCTCCCCGTCTCGGCGCGCGCCCGTGGTCGCGCGGACAAGCTCATGGGCTGGGTGCCCCTGATGGCGATCGGGAGCTACGCGATCATCGCCGTCATCGCGCAGGTGCGACTGGACGTCCTCGGCGCCCTCTTCTGACGCCCAGCGCGCAACCTGTCAGCCGAACCAGATCTCCAGCTCGCGAGCGGCCGACTCCGGACTGTCCGAGCCGTGCACGAGGTTCTGCTGCACCTTGAGGCCCCAGTCGCGGCCGAGATCGCCGCGGATGGTGCCCGGCGCGGCGGTCGTCGGGTCGGTCGTGCCCGCGAGGGCGCGGAAGCCCTCGATGACGCGGTTGCCCGCGAGGCGGATCGCGACCGAGGGGCCGGAGAGCATGAACTCCACGAGCGGCTCGTAGAACGGCTTGCCCTCGTGCTCGGCGTAGTGCTTCTCGAGCTTCTCGCGGTCGGGCTCGACGAGGCGGATGTCGACGAGCGAGTAGCCTTTCGCCTCGATCCGGGCGAGGATCTGCCCGGTCAGTCCACGGGCGACGCCGTCGGGCTTGACGAGGACGAGTGTTTCTTCGGTGGCCAATTCAGTCTCCGTTCGCGGTCTCGGCCTCGGCGGCCAATCGGGCGTTGCGCCTGTCGAGCGACGCCCCCTTGATCGTGGCATACGCCCACATGCCGCCGAAAATCAGCCCGACGATCCCGAGGGCCGGGAGCAGGAAGGTGCCGAGCAGGAGCAGCGCCTGCAGCGCCCAGCCCACGACGATCGCCCAGCGATGGCGCAGCATTCCGGCCGTCAGGAGCATGAGCACGGCGAGCACCGTGCCGGCCACGACGCCCCACCAGGGCTCGATGGTCTCGGGGAGCGCCTTCAGCCCGTAGACGGCCAGGCCGCCCAGGAACACGACGATCGACTCGAACACGAGCACGATCGATCCGAGCGACTCGGCGGCGCCTCGCGCGCGCCGCGGTCGGCCCGCGGGAGCCGGGGAGGGAGTCGTCACTCCTGCCACCCCGACTTCCAGTCCTCCGCGGCGGCGAGGGCGAGCGCCTCCCCTGCGAGCACGACCGAGCCGGCGATCACGACGGCACGACGGTCGGATGCGGCAGCCCATTCGCGTGCGGCCTCGGCGGCATCGGAGACGTCGCGGTGCACCGTGACTGGGAGGTCGGCGAGCTCGGCGAGATCGGCGATGCGGTCGGCATCGTTGGCGCGGTCGGAGTCCGGCGCCGTCGCGAAGACATGGCTCGCGACCGGCGCGAGCGCCGAGACGATGCCGGCGGCATCCTTGTCGGCGAGGATCCCGAGCACGATCCCCCACTCGTCGAAGTCGAACGAGTCGCGGAGGGCATCGACGAGCGCCCGGGCGCCATGCGGGTTGTGCGCGGCATCCACGAGCACCGTGGGGTTCGTCCCGACGAGCTGGAGCCGCCCGGGCGAGGTGGCCTGGCTGAGCCCCTCGGCGAGCACGTCGCCCGTGATCGGCTGCGAGGCGCCGCCGATGAGCGACTCCACCGCGGCGATCGCGAGTGCGGCGTTGAAGCCCTGGTGCGCGCCGTAGAGCGGGAGGTACTCGTCCCGGTACGTCCCGGCTAGCCCGCGGACGGTGATCTGCTGGCCGCCGACCGCCAGTCGGCCCTCCGCGAGCGCGAAGTCCTGGCCCTCGAACGCGATCGTCGCGCCCTTCTCGGCGGCCGCCGCGCGCAGCACGGCCTCGGCGGAGGCATCCTGTCGCGACGAGACGACCGCGGCGCCGTCTTTGATGATGCCGGCCTTCACCGACGCGATCTCGGCGATCGTCTCGCCCAGGCGGTCGGCGTGGTCGAGATCGATCGGGGCGATCACCGCGACGTCGCCGTCTGCGGTGTTGGTCGAGTCCCACGACCCGCCCATGCCGACCTCGATCACCGCGACGTCGACGGGGGCGTCGGCGAACGCGACGAACGCGAGTACCGTCAGCAGCTCGAAGAACGTCAGCGGCGCATCGCCGGCGGCGGCGAGTTCCGCATCGACGAGCCCGATGAAGGGCTCGACCTCGTCCCAGGCGTCGGCGATCGCGGCGTCGTCGATCGGGGCGCCGTCGATCATGACCCGCTCGGTGAACCGCTCGAGATGCGGGCTCGTGAACAGGCCCGTGCGCAGGCCGTGGGCCCGCACGAGGCTCTCGATCATGCGGCTCGTCGAGGTCTTGCCGTTCGTGCCGGTGACGTGCACGACGCGGTACGTGCGCTGCGGGTCGTCGAGCAGCTCGAGCACGCGGCGCGTGCGCTCGACCCGCGGCTGCACCCACCGCTCCCCCTGCCGCTCGAGCAGCGCCGCATAGACGGCGTCGGCGCGATCGCGATCACTCATGCTCATGCCTCGACCTTCGTCACGGCGACGTGGAAGCCGCCCTTGTTCGCGTATGCCCCGGCCTTCACATGCCCGACATGGTCGGGCTCGGCGCCGAACACGATCGAGTGCCACACGTCAGGCGTCGAGTCGGCCGGGATGTGCACGCCGTGTCCGTCCACGAGCACGGCGTGCTCGACGGCGAGCGTCTCGCCATCGACATCCGCGACCTCGAAGGCCGATGACACGGCGTTCGCGTCGTCGTGGCTCGAGAAGAGCAGCTGCAGACGGATGCGGTCGCTGACGTCGAAGCCGGCGGCCTTGCGGGTGTCCTGCACGGCGCGGATGATGTCGCGCGCGAGCCCTTCGGCCTCGAGCTCCGGCGTCGTCGTCGTGTCGAGCAGCACGAATCCCCCGCCGGCGAGGAGCGCGAGCGCCTCCCCCTCGGGGCGCCCCGACGTCTCGAGCACGAGCTCGTACTCGGCGGGCTCGAGGTCGATGCCGCCCGCCGTCACGACGCCGGCCGATTCGCTCCAGTCGCCGGCCTTCGCGGCCTGGATGACCTGCTGCACCTGCTTGCCGAGGCGGGGCCCTGCGGCCCGGGCGTTGACCGACAGCCGGTTCGTGATGCCGTACTCCTGCGCGGTCGTCTCGCCGAGCTCGACGAGCTCGACCGTCTTGACGTTGAGCTCCTCGCGCAGGATGTCCTCGAACTGGGCGAGGGACGCGGCATCCGCAACCACGACAGTGAGGCGCGGAAGCGGGAGCCGCACGCGCTTGCCCACCTTCTTGCGGAGGGCATTGGCGACGCTCGACACCTGGCGGACGGCGTCCATCGCCGAGCGGATGTCGTCGGCCGCGGGGAACGCGTCGGCGTCGGGCCAGTCCTCCAGGTGCACGCTGCGGCCTCCCGTGAGACCCTGCCACACGCGCTCGGAGATGAGCGGGATGAGCGGGGCCGCGACGCGCGTGAGCGTCTCGAGCACCGTGTAGAGCGTGTCGAAGGCCTCGGTGCCGCCGTCGACCCCGACCCAGAATCGGTCGCGCGAGCGGCGGATGTACCAGTTGGTCAGCGCCTCGGCGAAGTCGCGGAGCTTGGCCGCGGCCATCGTCGAGTCGAGCACCTCGAGGTCGGCGGCGACGTCGCGCACGAGGTCGCCCGTGAGAGCGAGGATGTAGCGGTCGAGCACGTCGGTCGAGGCGGTGGACCAGGATGCCTCGTACCCTGTGACGGTCCCTGAGCCTGTCGAAGGGCCCCCGGCCGCATTCGCGTAGGTCGCGAAGAAGTACCACGCGTTCCACAGCGGCAGGAGGAACTCGCGCACGCCGGCGCGGATGCCCTCCTCCGTCACGACGAGGTTGCCGCCCCGCAGGACGCTCGACGACATGAGGAACCAGCGCATCGCGTCGGACCCGTCGCGGTCGAAGACCTCGCTCACGTCGGGGTAGTTGCGCAGCGACTTCGACATCTTCTGCCCGTCGCTGCCGAGAACGATGCCGTGGCACGAGACGCCCGTGAAGGCGGGGCGGTCGAACAGCGCCGTCGAGAGCACATGCATGAGGTAGAACCAGCCGCGCGTCTGACCGATGTACTCGACGATGAAGTCGGCGGGCGAGTGCTCGTCGAACCACTCTTGGTTCTCGAACGGGTAGTGCACCTGCGCGAAGGGCATCGAGCCGGAGTCGAACCACACGTCGAGCACGTCCTCGATGCGGCGCATCGTGCTCTGGCCCGTCGGGTCGTCGGGGTTCGGACGGGTCAGGTCGTCGATGTACGGCCGGTGCAGGTCGACCTGGCCTTCCGTGTTGCGCGGCAGGCGGCCGAAGTCGCGCTCGAGGTCGGCGAGCGATCCGTAGGCGTCGACGCGCGGGTAGGCGGGGTCGTCGCTCTTCCAGATCGGGATCGGCGAGCCCCAGTACCGGTTGCGGCTGATGGACCAGTCGCGCGCGCCCTCGAGCCACTTGCCGAACTGGCCGTGCTTGACGTTCTCGGGCACCCACGTGATCTGCTCGTTGTTCGCGAGCATGCGGTCCTTGAAGTCGGTGACGCGCACGAACCAGCTCGAGACCGCCTTGTAGATGAGGGGGTTCCGGCAGCGCCAGCAGTGCGGATACGAGTGCTCGTAGCTCGCTTCGCGCAGCAGGCGCGCCTCCTGACGGAGCACGCGGATGAGCGGGCGGTTCGCGTCCATCCAGAGCTCGCCCGCGACGTCGGTGACCTGGGGCAGGAAGCGCCCGCCGTCGTCGAGGCTCATGATGAGCGGGATGCCTGCCGCCTCCGTCACGCGCTGGTCGTCCTCGCCGTACGCCGGCGCCTGGTGCACGATGCCGGTGCCGTCCGCCGTCGTGACGTAGTCGTCGACGAGGATGCGCCACGCGTTCTCGGTGCCCCACGTCGCGGGATCCGCGTAGTAGTCGAAGAGGCGGTCGTAGTGCACGCCCTGCAGTTCGCTGCCGAGGACGGTCTGCACGACCGCGTCCTTCGCGGCTTCCGCCGACTCGTAGCCGAGGTCCTTCGCGTAGCCGGCGAGGAGGTCCTGCGCGAGCAGATAGCGGTGCGCCGTCGCCTCGAGCGGGTCGTCGCCGGGGTGGATGTCGGCGGCGCCGTTCGGGCCGCCGGGCACGACGACGTAGGTGATGTCGGGTCCGACGGCGAGGGCGAGGTTCGTCGGGAGCGTCCACGGTGTCGTCGTCCACGCGAGCGCACGCACGGCGGTCAGGCCGAGCGCCTCGGCCTTGGCGCCGGTGAGCGGGAACGTCACGGTGACCGACGGGTCCTGGCGCATCTTGTAGACGTCGTCGTCCATGCGCAGCTCGTGGCTCGACAGAGGGGTCTCGTCGCGCCAGCAGTACGGCAGCACCCGGTAGCCCTCGTAGGCGAGGCCCTTGTCGTACAGCGTCTTGAACGCCCAGAGCACCGACTCCATGTAGTTCGTGTCGAGCGTCTTGTAGCCGCGCTCGAAGTCGACCCATCGCGCCTGGCGGGTGACGTAGTCCTGCCACTGCTGCGTGTATTCGAGCACCGACTCGCGTGCCTTCGCGTTGAAGGTCGCGACGCCCATGGCCTCGATCTCGTCCTTCTCGGTGATGCCGAGCTGCTTCATCGCCTCGAGCTCGGCGGGCAGGCCGTGCGTGTCCCAGCCGAAGACGCGGTCGACCTTCTTGCCGCGCATCGTCTGGAAGCGCGGGAAGAGGTCCTTCGCGTAGCCGGTCAGGAGGTGCCCATAGTGCGGGAGCCCGTTCGCGAACGGCGGGCCGTCGTAGAAGACCCACTCCTCGGCGCCCTCGCGGTTCGCGATGGAGGCGCGGAAGGTGTCGTCGCGCTCCCAGAACGCGAGCGTGTCGCGCTCGATCTCGGGGAATCGAGGGCTGGGCACGATGGGCGCGGCGCCGTCTGCGGCCGGGCCGAATGCGGAAGGGCGGGGGTACGTCATGTCGTCTCGCAGGGTCTCGTCTCATCGGCTTCTGCCGGGACGACGCCTCCTGGACTGCTGACCAGGCGCACCGCGGTACCACCCTGCATTGACCCCGCTGAGAAGGCCCGCTCTCACTGCGGCTGTCACGGGCCTGACCCGCTCGGTTCTAGTGGGGACCGGAGTCCTGTTCTTCCGAGAGCTCCCCGGTGATGGCCGGATCGACGCTGGTTGAGCGAGTCTACCCGCCGGGATCCGATATTCTCCTTTCAGGAGCGTATGGGAGCGCTCCCATTTCGAGAGGCAGACATGCACGACGCCGTGCCCGTGGTCAGTCGCCGCACCTTCCTCGCTCTCGCAGGAGGTGCGTGCCTCACCGCGGCCCTCGCCGCCTGCGCGCCGGGAGGAGGGCCGACACCCACCCCGACCTGGATGCCGCCCGCGGGTCCGATGTTGTTCCCACGCGACTTCGTGTGGGGCGCCGCGACAAGCGCGTATCAGGTCGAGGGCTCTGTCGCCGCCGACGGGCGCGCGCCGTCGGTGTGGGACACCTTCGCCGCCCGACCCGGCGTGATCAAGGACGGCTCCACAGGCGACCCGGCTGCCGACCAGTACGTGCGGTACGAGGAGGACATCGCGCTCATGGCGGGCCTCGGCCTCGGTGCCTACCGGTTCTCACTGGCCTGGCCGCGCATCCAGCCCACCGGGTCGGGACGCGCCAACGCCGTCGCGCTCGACCACTACCGCCGGATGATCGACGCCCTCGCCGACAAGGGCATCCGCAGCGCCGTCACGCTCTTCCACTGGGACCTTCCGCAAGCGGTTCAGGATGCCGGCGGCTGGGCCGAGCGCGACACCGCCGCGCGTTTCGCCGACTACGCGGAGCTCTGCTTCGACGCGTTCCGAGACGTCGACATCGACTGGATGACCCTCAACGAGCCGAAGACCCACGCCTTCGTCGGGCACTGGTACGGCGCGCACGCGCCGGGCCTGCGGGATCCCGACATCGCCGCGGCCGCGGTGCACCACCAGCTCCTCGCCCACGGCCTGGCAGTCGAGCGCTTCCGCGCGGGTGGCGCCGCCGGGCGCATCGGGGTCGCCCTCAACCTGATCCCGGTCTATCCGGCCGATCCCTCATACGCCGATGGCGTCGATCCGCTCGATGCGAGGGAGAACCGGCTGTTCCTGGACCCTGTGCTGCGCGGGACGTACCCGGAAGAGGCGATCGGCACGCTCCCCGGGCAGCTGCCTGCCGATCCGGATGCCTTCGCCGCGCTGCAGCGCGACGGCGACCTGGGGACGATCTCCACGCCGATCGACTTCCTCGCCGTGCAGTACTACGGCGTGACAGGCGTCGACG
This sequence comes from Microbacterium alkaliflavum, assembly GCF_044325405.1. Taxonomy (NCBI): domain Bacteria; kingdom Bacillati; phylum Actinomycetota; class Actinomycetes; order Micrococcales; family Microbacteriaceae; genus Microbacterium; species Microbacterium alkaliflavum. The sequence goes on from NZ_JBIQWL010000002.1 coordinate 330,289, forward strand.
GCTCCGGCAACGAGACGCAGATCGCGCCGACCTCCGCCGCCTCCTGGCAGCAGATCCGGCCCGAGGGACTCTACGACCTCCTCATCCGGCTCGTGCGCGACTACCCCGCGGTGCCGCTGCTGGTCACGGAGAACGGCATCCCGGACCCGAGTTCCCACGTGACCGTCGACGACCCGCATCGCATCGACTTCCTCCGCGCGCACTTCCAGCAGGCCGCGCGAGCGATCGGCGAGGGCGTCCCGCTCGAGGGGTACTACGTCTGGTCTCTGCTCGACAACTTCGAGTGGGCGGAGGGGTATCAGCAGCGCTGGGGCCTCGTCGCGGTCGACTTCGAGACGCAGGAACGCATCCCCAAGGCCAGCGCGGACTGGTTCGCGTCCGTCATCGCGGCGAACGCCGTGTCGTCCGCCTGAGCGGAGTTGCTGGACCCGATCCAGCAACGTCGGCGCGGTGGCAGGATGGATGCCCGTGACAACTGCAGCACCCGCCACGCCGTCGCCCACCGCCTCCCCCACGCGCCGCGTCGCCTGGGCGTCGATGGTCGGGACGTCCCTGGAGTCGTTCGACTTCTACGTCTTCGCCTACTTCGCCGCGTTCTTCGTCGGACCCCTCTTCTTCGACCCGCTCGGACCGTTCGGCGAGACGCTCGCGGCGTTCTCCACGATCGCACTCGCGTTCGTCGTGCGGCCGATCGGCGCGGCCCTCTTCGGCCACATGGGCGACCGCCTCGGCCGCCGCGCGACCCTCCTGTGGACCGTCGGCATCATGGGCGTCGCGACGGGCCTCATCGGCGTGCTGCCGACCTACGCGCAGGCCGGCTGGCTCGGCGCGATCCTCCTCGTGCTGCTTCGCATCGCGCAGGGCCTGTCGCTAGGCGGCGAGTGGGGCGGCTCGATCCTGCTCGCGACCGAGCACTCGGGGCCCGTCAAGCGCGCGTTCTACGCGGCGATCCCGCAGCTCGGTTCGCCCGTCGGCTCGATCCTCTCGGCCTCCGTCTTCATCGTCATGACGATCGCGCTCCCCGCCGACCAGCTCGCGGAATGGGGATGGCGCATCCCGTTCCTCCTCGCCTTCCCGCTGCTGCTCGTGTCGTTGTACCTGCGGTGGTCGATCGACGAGACGCCCGTCTTCGAGCACGTCCTGGCCGAAGGGCGCCGCGACCGCCTGCCCTTCGCGACGATGTTCCGCCAGCGCCCCGTCGCGCTTCTCATCGCGATCGGCGCGGCGCTGCTCGGCATCGGCTCGTACTCGCTCATGAACACGTACACGATCAACTACGGCGTGGAACAGCTGGGCTTCAGCTTCCAGGACCTCCTCGTCGCCACGACGATCGGCGCGCTGCTGCAGCTGGTCACGATCCCGCTGTTCGGAGTGTGGGCGTCGCGCATCGGCTCGGCGCAGGTCGTCGCGTGGGGCGCGCTGGGCACGCTCCTCATCGCATTCCCGATGTACTGGCTGCTGCAGTTCGCGACCTTCCCGATCCTCGTCGCGACGATGATCATCGGCGGGATCCTTCCGACGATGTCGTGGGCGGCGCTCGGCGGGCTCATGAACGATCTCTTCCCCGACCACTTCCGCTACTCGGCGCTCTCGGTCGCGTACGCGATCGCCGCGACCGTGAGCGGATTCGTGCCGCTCGTGACGGTCGCACTCGGCGGCGCGACGGACTTCGCCTGGTGGCATCCGGGAATCGTGCTCGCGCTCCTCTCGGCGGTGACGCTCGTCTCGGCCTGGGCCGCTGCGCGTCGACGCCCCGAGCCCGAGGAGGGCTGAATGCCGCGCGCGCAGGGCCCGCTCCCCCCGCGCGTCTCGGCTCCCGATCTGCCTCCCGGTCTGGAGACGGCCCGCGGGCTTTCCCGGAACGCGGACCTCGTGGGCGCCCGCATCGTCGACCTCGAGACGGAGACGGATGCCGCACACGCCCGCCTCGAAGAGTGCGCCGTTGCCGAGGCATCCGTGTCGCGCCTCGACGTGACGGGCGCGACGCTGACCGACGTCGACGTGACCGGCCTGCGCGCGACGGAGCTCGTGGCCCGCAACGCACGCTGGCGCTCCGTGCGGCTCGCGGGCGGCCGCGTCGGCACCTTCGACCTCTCCGGTGCAGAGCTCGACGGCGTCGAGCTGCGCGGGCTGCGCGTCGACTACCTCTCGCTGCGGGGCGCGACGGCGTCCGACATCCTGATCGCCGACTGCACCGTCGGCACGCTCGACCTGCCCCTCGCGACGCTGACACGCGTGCGCTTCGAGGCCTCGCGCGCCGACGAGGTCGATTCCGGCGGACTGCGCGCCGAGCACCTCGACCTCCGCGGCCTGGAGGCCCTGTCGTTCACGGCCCCCGACACGCTGCGCGGCGCGACGATGTCGCTGCACCAGGTGGAGGCGCTGGCGGTCGGCCTCGCCCGCGCCGCGGGGATCGACGTCCGCGACTGATCCCCCGCGCCCTCGACCTCCGCTGAACGGAGGGGCAAGGGCAGGCGGAGGGTCTCTGAGTACGAGAAGCCCCTCCTGTCCGCTGACGCCCGCCGCTGAGCGGAGGTTCGGAGCGGCTCACGCCGCGCGGTGAAGCCCACGCGCGATGGCTCCGGTGATGAGGGCCTGTACACCGGGCCAATCGTTGATGACCTGGTGGTACCCGACCCGGATCACGTGGTAGCCGCCGAGCATCAGTTGAGCATCGTGCGTGATATCGGACGTGCGTTGAGGACCGACGTGATGGCCACCATCGATCTGCAGCACGAGGCGGTCGCCGATGAGGAAATCCACCCGGTGCCCCAGGATCCACGCCTGGGAGACGATCCGCAGGCCCAGCCAGCGCAGCCTCGGCCCGACGATCGTCTCCAGTCCCGAGTCCGCGAACGGATTGGCGATGTCGAGCAGCATTTGAGCTTCGGCGGGGAGAGGAAGGAGGCGCATCGCTGCCGGATCGACCAACCCCTGTCGCAGAGCGGACTCCCAGATGGCGAGCGCCGTCTCTTGAGGCTGACACAATGCGACGAGGGCCAGGACGTTCTCGATCTGATCCTCGAGGGCGTCGGGACTCCGCGGGACGACGGGATGCCGCCAGTGGACCACTGTCGACGCCGCGACCGAAACGCGCCCCGCATGGGGTCGCGCAGCGACGTGGGCTGGTTCGTCCTTGGGCAGGACCCACAGGCCGCGGCGCTTGGCCTGAGTGACGCACGAGAGCAGGACGCCTGTTCTCGCCGCCGACCTCAGGAGCGGGTCCGCGTCGGGGAGCGCGACCCAGCGCCGCCGCAGGCGGACGACGTTGCCCTCCGCGACCGCCTTCTCGACCAGGTGGGGTCGCACATGGCGTGCAGTCAAGGTGGAGCTGAGGACGACGCCTCCGTATGACTTGACGAGCTCGACGACGTCCATGGTGAGAGCGTGTCAGGGCGCCGTTCTGAGCGCCGACGCGGATCGCAGTCTGGGGATGGCTGGCGGCGACGCCCACCCTGGGGAGGACCTGGCAGCCTCGTGGACGGCGCGGCGCAGCATCCCCAATCACCCCCTCCGCTTGCCGGAGGGTCTCGGCGCGCGGGAGGGCGCAACGCGCGTCGTGCCACCCTCCCCAGCCCTCAGCACCTCCGCTGGGCGGAGGGCCACACCGAACGCGAGGCAGGCCACCGGCACGAGCCGAGGGGACCGGATGCCTCACCCCGGCGCCCGCCCGGTAGAATCGAGCGACTTCCCACACTCAGGCACGCTCACACAGTGCCGCACATATCGCACAAGGAGACCCCCATGGCCGACGCGCAGATTCCCGACAAGCCCGCCCTCGAGGGTCTCGAAGACAAGTGGGATGCCGCGTGGACCGCGCAGGGCACATACCTGTTCGACCGCGCCAAGGCCGCCGAGGTCGGCCGCGGAGGGATCTACTCCGTCGACACTCCCCCGCCGACCGCGTCGGGGAGCCTGCACATCGGCCACGTGTTCAGCTACACGCACACCGACGTCAAGGTGCGCTACGAGCGCATGCGCGGCAAGACCGTGTTCTACCCGATGGGCTGGGACGACAACGGCCTGCCGACCGAGCGCCGCGTGCAGAACTACTACGGCGTGCGCTGCGACCCGAGCCTGCCCTACGTGGCCGACTTCGCGCCTCCGTACGAGGGCGGCGACAACAAGAGCAGCAAGGCCGCCGACCAGGTGCCGATCAGCCGCCGCAACTTCATCGAGCTGTGCGAGAAGCTCACCGTCGAGGACGAGAAGCACTTCGAGGAGCTGTGGCGCAAGCTCGGCCTGAGCGTCGACTGGACCCAGACGTACCGCACGATCTCCGACGAGACGATCCGCACGAGCCAGCTGGCGTTCCTCAAGAACCTCGAGCGCGGCGAGGCGTACCAGTCCCTCGCCCCGACGCTGTGGGACATCGACTTCCGCTCGGCCATCGCGCAGGCGGAGCTCGAAGACCGTGAGCAGCCGGCCGCGTACCACCGCGTCGCCTTCCACAAGACAGACGGCTCGGGCGACGTGCACATCGAGACGACGCGTCCCGAGCTGCTCGCAGCGTGTGTCGCGCTGGTGGCGCACCCCGACGACCCGCGCTACCAGCCGATGTTCGGCTCCACCGTGCGCACGCCGATCTTCGACGTCGAGGTGCCCGTGCTCGCGCACCCGCTCGCGCAGCAGGACAAGGGCTCGGGCATCGCGATGATCTGCACGTTCGGCGATGTCACCGACATCATCTGGTGGCGCGAGCTCGACCTCCCGAACCGCACGATCCTCGGGCAGGACGGCCGCGTCATCGCCGAGGCGCCTGAGGCTCTGACGAGCCAGAAGGCGAAGGATGCCTACGCCGAGCTCGCCGGCAAGACCGTGTTCAGCGCCAAGAAGCGCATCGTCGAGCTCCTGCAGGAGTCGGGCGAACTCATCGGCGACCCCAAGCCCTTCACGCACCCCGTGAAGTTCTACGAGAAGGGCGACCGCCCGCTCGAGATCGTCTCGACGCGTCAGTGGTACCTGCGCAACGGCGCCCGCGACGAGGCCCTGCGCGACAACCTCATCGAGCTCGGCCGTGAGATCTCGTGGCATCCCGACTTCATGCGAGTGCGCTTCGAGAACTGGACCAACGGCCTGACCGGCGACTGGCTCGTGAGCCGCCAGCGGTTCTTCGGCGTGCCGATCCCCGTCTGGTACGGCCTCGACGAGAACGGCGACCGCGACTACGACACCGTGCTCATCCCGAGCCACGACCGCCTTCCCGTCGACCCGACGACCGACGTGCCCGACGGCTACTCTGCCGACCAGCGCGGCGTGCCCGGCGGATTCGTCGGCGAGAGCGACATCTTCGACACGTGGGCGACCTCGTCGCTGACGCCGCAGCTGGCGGGCGGCTGGGAGCGCGACCCGGAGCTGTGGAGCCTCGTCGCACCGTTCGACCTGCGTCCGCAGGGCCAGGACATCATCCGCACGTGGCTGTTCTCGACCCTTCTGCGCAGCGCGCTCGAAGACAGCCGCGCGCCGTGGTCCGACGCCGCGATCTCGGGCTTCATCGTCGACCCCGACCGCAAGAAGATGTCGAAGTCGAAGGGCAACGTCGTGACGCCCGCCGACATCCTCGTGCAGCACGGCTCCGACGCCGTGCGCTACTGGGCCGCGTCGAGCCGTCTCGGCACCGACGCCGCGTTCGACCCGCAGAACCCGACGCAGATCAAGATCGGCCGACGCCTCGCGATCAAGGTGCTCAACGCCGCGAAGTTCGTGCTGTCGTTCCCCGTGCCCGAGGGCGCCGAGGTGACGCATGCGCTCGACGCGTCGATGCTCGCGACGCTCGACGGCGTCGTGCGCGACGCGACGAAGGCTCTCGAGGCCTACGACCACGCGCGGGCGCTCGAGATCTCCGAGTCGTTCTTCTGGACGTTCTGCGACGACTACCTCGAGCTCGTCAAGGAGCGCGCCTACAACCAGACCGACGTCGGTCAGGCCTCGGCGGCCCTTGCGCTGCACATCGCGCTCGAGACGCTCCTGCGCCTGTTCGCCCCCGTCCTGTCGTTCGCGGCCGAGGAGTCGTGGTCGTGGTTCCACGACGGCTCCGTCCACACGGCGGCATGGCCTGAGCCGCTCGGCATCGAGGGCGACCCCGCCGTGCTCGTCGCGGCGAGCGAGGCGCTCGTCGGCATCCGTCGCGCCAAGACCGAGGCGAAGGCCTCGCAGAAGACGCCCGTCGCACGCGTCACGATCGCCGCCTCCGAGGCGTCCCTGGCGGCGCTCCGCCTCGCCGAGGGCGACCTCAAGGCCGTCGGACGTATCGCCGAGATCGAGTACGCGGATGCCGAGGCCACCGCGGTCTCCGACATCGAGCTCGCTCCTGTGGAGGTCTGACATGCAGCTCGGAACGCGCTGGACGTCGGGCGACGAACCGCCCAAGGCCGTGCCCGCGGCTCTCGCCGTCGGCATCCACCAGGTCGACGAGGCGACACCCGCCGACGAGCTCGGCCAGCCGCGCCCGCGGTGGACGCTCACGTGGCTCGAGGGCCGGCCCATCGCGGAGCTCGACACGGGCGTCATCGTGACGCTCGACGCCGAGGGTGCCGTCGTCGTGACCCACGACGACGACACGGGCTTCGGCGGCCACTGACACCGAGACGCTCGGCAGCCATCGATGCGACCCGGGCTTCGGCGGCCACCGACCGAGGCCCCGATAGGCTCGGCGGCATGGTGTCCGAGAACCCGCTGCTGACCCCGAGCACGCTCCCCTACCGCCTTCCCGACTACGCCGCGATCCGTCCGGAGCACTACCTTCCGGCGTTCGAGCACGCGTTCGCCGAGCACAAGGCCGAGATCTCGGCCATCACGCGCGCACGGTCGATGCCGACGTTCGAGAACACGATGGTGCCGCTCGAGGAGAGCGGCCGCCTCCTCGGCGAGGTCTCCCGCGCGTTCTACACCGTCTCGTCTGCCGACGCGACGCCCGAGATCCAGGAGATCGAGGAGACGCTCGCGCCGCTGAGTTCCGCCCACTACGACTCCATCCAGCTCGATGCCCAGCTGTACTGGCGCATCAAGACGCTGCACGACCAGCTCGATCAGCTCGAGCTCGATCCCGAGCAGCGGTACCTCGTCGAGCGGCACTATACGGAGAAGACGCAGGCCGGCGCGGGGCTCGACGACGCGTCCAAGGCGCGGCTCACCGAGATCAACCAGCGACTCTCGACGCTGACGACGACGTTCGAGAAGAACCTGCTCAACGACACCAACGACCTCGCGGTCGTCTTCGAGTCGGCAGAGGAGCTCGACGGACTCAGCGAGGGCGAGCTGTCGGCCGCGGCGCAGGCCGCCTCCGATCGCGGGCTCGACGGGTCGTACCTCGTCACACTCACCCTGTTCACGGGCCACCCCTACCTCGCGAGCCTCACCAACCGGTCGAGCCGCAAGCGCATCCTGGATGCCTCGCGCGCACGCGGGTCGCGCGGCAACGCGTACGACAACCGCGACGTGCTCGTCGAGATCGTCCGGCTGCGCGCCGAGCGCGCGGCGCTGCTGGGGTTCGCGTCGCACGCGGCGTTCGTGACGGCCGATGAGACGGCGGGCTCCCCCGAGGCCGTGCATGCCCTCCTCCGCGACCTCGCGGCACCTTCGGCGCGCAACGCGCGCCGCGAGCAGGAGGCGCTGCAGGCGATCATCGACACCGAGGACGCCTCTTTCCCGCTCGAAGCGCACGACTGGGCGTTCTACACCGAGAAGGTGCGGCAGGCCGAGTTCGCGCTCGACCGCGCCGCACTGCGGCCCTGGTTCGAGGCGGAGCGCGTGCTGCAGGACGGCGTCTTCCACTCCGCGAGCGAGCTCTACGGCATCACCTTCACCGAGCGCGCCGACCTCGTCGCGTACCACCCCGACGCCCGCGTCTTCGAGGTGCACAACCCCGACGGCTCCGCGCTCGGCCTGTTCATCCTCGACCTCTACACGCGCGACACGAAGCGCGGCGGCGCGTGGATGAACTCGATCGTCTCGCAGTCGCGGCTGCGCGGCACGAGCCCGGTCGTCGTCAACAACCTCAATGTGCCCAAGCCGGCGCCCGGCAAGCCGACACTCCTGAGCCTCGACGAGGTCACGACGCTGTTCCACGAATTCGGGCACGCGCTGCACGGCCTGTTCGCCACCGTGACCTATCCGCACTTCGCAGGCACGGCGGTCTTCCGCGACTTCGTCGAGTTCCCCAGCCAGGTCAACGAGATGTGGATCTACTGGCCCGAGGTGCTGGCGAAGTACGCGCGCCACATCGACACCGGCGAGCCGCTCCCTTCCGAGGTCGTCGAGAAGCTCGACGCCTCGGAGACGTTCAACCAGGGCTTCGCGACGAGCGAATACCTCGCCGCCTCCTGGCTCGACCAGGCGTGGCACTCGCTCACGTCGGAGGAGTCCGCCACCGCGGTCGACGTGGCTGCGTTCGAGGCATCCGCACTCGCCGACATCGGTCTCGACAACCCCGTCGTGCCCACCCGCTACTCGTCGACGTACTTCGCCCACGTCTTCTCGGGCGGCTACAGCGCGGGCTACTACTCCTACATCTGGAGCGAGGTGCTCGACGCCGACACGGTGGAGTGGTTCCGTGCGAACGGCGGCTTGAACCGCGACAACGGGCAGCGGTTCCGTGATCGGCTGCTCGGGGTGGGCGGCTCGAAGGACCCGCTGGAGGCCTATCGCGACTTCCGCGGGCGGGATGCCGAGATCGCGCCGCTGCTGAAGCGTCGCGGCCTCGCGGCCTGAGCAGACGGACTGGACGATGGCGAAGCCTCTCGAACAGAACATGGGCGACGACGCCATGCGCGCCGCGACGGGTCGCGACCACGCCGAGTGGCACGCTCTGCTCGATGGCGCAGGCGCCAAGGGATGGTCGCACGCCGAGACGGCCCGGTGGCTGACCGAAGAGCAGGGCGTGGCCGCTTGGTGGGCGCAGGGCGTGACGATCGGCTATGAGCAGGCGCGCAAGGGGCGGATTCCCGGCCAGCGAGCCGACGGCACGTTCTCGACGCAGAAGGCGAAGACGATCCCGGGTCAGCGGCTCGACGCGCTGGCGGCCGTCGGTGCGGCGCTCACGGCGCGGTATGGCGAGCCGTCCGGGCAGAACCTCGCGGCGGCGCTGCCGATCATGCGCTGGCGGCTCGCCGACGGCACGCGCCTCTCGGCGTCGGCCGGCCCCGAGAATGCGTCCGGGACGCCGATCACCATCGCACAGGAGAAGCTGCCCGATCAGGCGACGGCGGAGGCCGCGAAGGCGGCATTCAGTGAGCTGCTCGAGGAGATCGCCCGGCGCTGAGGCCCAGCCGACTCAGGCCAGCACGCCGATCTCCCGCGCGAACAACCGCACACGCTCGGCCATCGCGTGCGGCACCTCGGCGATGGCGAAGTGTCCGCCCTCGTCGAGCCGCTCGAAGATGCGCAGGTCGCGATAGAACGAGCGTGCGAGGGATTCGGGATAGTCGCCCTCGTGCGTCTGGATGAACACGGCTGCGGGCACGTCGACCGACGGTATGGAGTCGGGTTGGTCTGCGTCCTCGTAGTACGGACGGAACGACGTGCCGATCGTCTCGGTGACCCAGTAGAGCGTGGCCTCCGTCAGGATGCGGTCGCGCGAGATGCGTCGTTCCACCGCAGGGGGATCCCCCGCCGGCGTGTCGCTCCACTCCACGAGCTTCTCGGCGAGCCAAGCGACCAGGCCCGCGGGCGAGTCGTCGAGTGCCGCCGCGAGGGTGTCGGGACGGGTCCCCTGGATGTGGCCGTAGGCGCCGTTCGGATCATGGGCCGCCGCGAGCCGCGCGAAGAAGGCGACCTGATCCGGCTCGGTGAGCAGTTCGCGCTCGGCCATCGTCGGGAAGTGCGCGTGGGTCGCGACGATGCCGAGCACGTGATCGCCGTGCGTCGCGGCGATGAGGTCGCTGACATTGGCCGAGACGTCTTCGCCGTACGTGACGTACGACTCGTAGCCCAGGACCTCGGTCATGAGCACGTGCATCGTGTGGGCGAGAAGCGTCTCGGTGATCGGCCGGGCGGCGTACGGCGTCGAGAACGCGAATCCGGGGAAGCTCGGCACGACCACGTGGAAGTCGGGCAGCAGATCGGCGAAATCGAGCTGCAGGGCGAATGTGTGCGGCCAGCCGTGCATGACGAGGAGGGCGGGGGCCGCGGCATCCATCGACCGCAGATGTGCGAAGTGCACCGTCGCGCCGTCGATGTCGGCGAGGAACTGCGGGTGCGCGTTGAGCCACCGCTCGCGCGCTCGCCAGTCGAACTCCTGCCACGACGCGACCAGATCCGCGAGGTACGCGGAGGACATGCCCGACGCCGGGCGGCGCGGCGAATCGGGGAGGACCCGCGCGCGGGCCAGGCGCAGCCGCAGATCGTCGAGCACGGTGTCGGCGACGTCGATCGAGAAGGGCGTGGGGGTCATGGCGCCCACGCTAGAGACCCCCTCCGACACGGAGGGGCGCCAGGGTCAGGCGCTCTTGCGCTTGTGCCGAAGCACGAGGGTCGGTGCGGCGCCCTCCTCGACGGAGGCGCGCGTCACGATGACCTTGTCGACGTCTTCCTGCGAGGGGATCTCGAACATGATCGGGCCGAGCACGTCTTCGAGGATCGCGCGGAGTCCGCGGGCACCGGTCTTGCGCAGCACCGCGAGGTCGGCGATCGCCTCGAGTGCGTCGCGCTCGAACTCGAGCTCCACACCGTCGAGCTCGAACATTCGCTGGTACTGCTTGACCAGCGCGTTCTTCGGCTCGATGAGGATCTCCATGAGGGCCTCGCGGTCGAGCGGGGACACGGATGCCACGACAGGCAGTCGTCCGATGAACTCGGGGATGAGCCCGAACTTGTGCAGGTCTTCCGGCTGCACCTCGCTGAACAGGTCGAGGTCTTTGCCCTTGTCGTGCAGCGGTGCGCCGAAGCCGATCCCGTGCTTGCCGACGCGCGTCGACACGATGTCCTCCAGGCCCGCGAACGCGCCGGCGACGATGAACAGGACGTTCGTCGTGTCGATCTGGATGAACTCCTGGTGCGGGTGCTTGCGGCCGCCCTGCGGCGGAACCGACGCCACCGTGCCCTCGAGGATCTTGAGGAGCGCCTGCTGCACGCCCTCACCCGAGACGTCGCGCGTGATCGAGGGGTTCTCGGCCTTGCGGGCGATCTTGTCGACCTCGTCGATGTAGATGATGCCGGTCTCGGCGCGCTTCGTGTCGAAGTCGGCGGCCTGGATGAGCTTGAGGAGGATGTTCTCGACGTCTTCGCCGACGTAGCCCGCCTCGGTCAGCGCCGTGGCATCCGCGACCGCGAACGGGACGTTGAGACGCTTCGCGAGCGTCTGCGCGAGATAGGTCTTGCCGCAGCCGGTCGGGCCGATGAGCAGGATGTTGCTCTTGGCGATCTCGACCTCGTCGGCGCGCTGCTCGGCGGGCTGGAGCGTGCCGTGGGCGCGGATGCGCTTGTAGTGGTTGTAGACGGCGACGGACAGCGCGCGCTTGGCCGCATCCTGCCCGACGACGTACTCCTCGAGGAAGGAGAAGATCTCACGCGGCTTGGGGAGGTCGAAGTCGGAGACGACGCCCGCGCCCTGCTCGGCGGCGCGCTCTTCGATGATCTCGTTGCACAGTTCGACGCACTCGTCGCAGATGTAGACGCCCGGGCCCGCGATGAGCTGCTGCACCTGCTTCTGGCTCTTCCCGCAGAAGGAGCACTTGAACAGGTCGGCACTCTCACCGATGCGGGCCATGAGGCTCCTCCTCTTCGCGGGCCGGCCTGCCTGCCGGTTGATGTCGAGCCTAACCGCTGCGACGGACAAGCGGCGGGATTGCTACGCGCAATGTGGATGCCGATGGATGCCTGTCCGCTGCGGGCGGAACACCCGGAACGCCGGAGCCCCGCCGACCCGGAAGGGTCGGC
>NZ_JBIQWL010000002.1:342347-381496 GCF_044325405.1 Microbacterium alkaliflavum
TCAATGCGGCCTGCCCGCGCTTGCGGGTCGTCAGGACCTGGTCGACCAGACCGTAGGTGACGGCCTCGGCGGCGGACAGGATCTTGTCGCGATCGATGTCCTTGTTGACCTCTTCCTGGGTCTTGTGCGAGTGCTTCGCCAGCGTCTCCTCGAGCCACGTGCGCATGCGGAGGATCTCCTGCGCCTGGATCTCGATGTCGGACGCCTGCCCGTGGCCCGCCTCGCCCATGGCGGGCTGGTGGATCAGGATGCGGGCGTTCGGCAGGGCGAGGCGCTTGCCGGGGGCGCCGGCGGCGAGCAGCACGGCGGCGGCCGATGCGGCCTGGCCGAGCACGACGGTCTGGATCTGCGGCGAGACGTACTGCATCGTGTCGTAGATCGCCGTCATGGCGGTGAAGGAGCCGCCGGGCGAGTTGATGTACATGATGATGTCGCGATCGGGGTCCTGGCTTTCGAGCACCAGGAGCTGCGCCATGACGTCGTCTGCCGAGGCGTCGTCGACCTGGACGCCCAGGAAGATGACGCGGTCTTCGAACAGCTTGTTGTACGGGTCCTGACGCTTGTAGCCGTAGGCCGTGCGCTCCTCGAACTGGGGCAGGACGTAGCGGCTGCCCGGCATCTGCAGCGCCTGCGGGCTCGGGATGCCGAAGGTCGGGGTGTTCATACGCGTTTCTCTCTCTTTCGCCGCAGGTCTCAGGCCGCTGTTCCGCCGCCGCCGGCGACGTCCACCGCGTGCTCGCGGATGTGGTCGACGAAGCCGTACTCGAGGGCCTCCTCGGCACCGAACCAGCGGTCGCGGTCGCCGTCGGCGTTGATCTGCTCGACGGACTTGCCGGTCTGGGCGGCGGTGATCTCGGCGAGGCGGCGCTTCATGTCGAGGATGAGCTGCGCCTGCGTCTGGATGTCGCTCGCGGTGCCGCCGAAGCCGCCGTGCGGCTGGTGCAGCAGCACGCGCGCGTTCGGCGTGATGTAGCGCTTGCCCTTCGTGCCCGAGGTCAGCAGCAGCTGGCCCATCGACGCGGCCATGCCGATGCCCACCGTCACGATGTCGTTCGGCACGAACTGCATCGTGTCGTAGATCGCCATGCCGGCCGTGATCGAACCGCCGGGCGAGTTGATGTAGAGGTAGATGTCCTTCTGCGAGTCCTCGGCCGCGAGAAGGAGGATCTTCGCGCAGATCTCGTTGGCGTTGTCGTCACGCACCTCCGAGCCCAGCCAGATGATGCGGTCCTTCAGAAGCCTGTCGAAGACGCTCGTCGCGACAAGGGGTTCGGCCATGTTCACTCCTGTTTCGGGTGGTCGTGCCAATGAATCTACCGGCGAGCCTCGCGCCCCCCGGCCGTGTTCGCCCTGGGCAGAGTGAGGCGCGTCAGAGCAGCTCGCGCGCGTAGCCCGTCACCGAACGGGTATAGCGCGGCAGGTGCGGGGCGAGCGCCTGAAGCGCGACGGACGCCGCCTGCACGGCATCGCCCGACGACACCAGTGCGAGGGCGTAGAAGGCGGCGACGGCGTCGTGGAGGGCGGCATCCCTCCCCCGCTCGTACTCGGCGCGCAGGAGCGCGAGGCTCTCGTCGACTTGCCCCAGGTTGCGGATCGTGCTCGCCAGCTGGATGACGGCCTGCACACGCCGATCCTCGTCGAGGCCCGCGGCGAGGGCGGCGCGGTACAGCGGCTCGGCCTCCGTCTCGCGCCCCGCCGAGTCTCGCGCGCCAGCCCGCTCGAAGAGCGCGACGGCGTCTCCGTCCGGGCGCTCCGCGGCGATCGCGTCGATCAGGGCGATGCGCTCCCCGTCGGTGACGTCGGCCGACCATGCGGCGGCCACGCGCTCTTCCCAGTCCATGCCGTCTCCCTCCGAGACGAAGGAGGGGGTGGATGCCGCGGCATCCACCCCCCTCGTCATCGCGTGTGCGCGATCACTCCTTGTCGGCCGTCGCCTTCTTCTTGGCGGGGGCCTTCTTCTTGGGCTTCTCCTCGGCCTCTTCGGCCTCGATGATCTCGTCGGCCTCGGCGGCGGCTTCCACCAGCTCTTCGGCCTCTTCGACGACCTCGTCCTCGGCCGCGGTCTCGTCGTCGACGGCCACGAAGCCCGTCAGGTCGACGGGAGCGCCGTTGGTGTCGACGACCGACACCTTGCCGAGCGCGACGGCGAGCGCCTTGTTGCGGGCGACCTCGCCGACGATCGCGGGAAGCTGGTTGTTCTCCTGGAGGGCGTTCACGAAGTCCTGCGGGGCCATGCCGTACTGCGCGGACGACTGGATGAGGTACTGCGTGAGCTCGTCCTGCGAGACCTGCACGTCGAGCTTCTCGGCGATCGCGTCGAGCAGCATCTGCGTGCGGAACTGCTTCTCGCTTGCCTCGGTGACCTCGGCGCGGTGCTCGTCGTCCTCGAGACGACCCTCACCCTCGAGGTGGTTGTGCACCTCGTCCTCGACGAGCTGCGCGGGGACGGGGATCTCGACCTGCTCGAGGAGCTGCTCGATGAGCTTGTCGCGTGCCGCGGCGCCCTGCGTGAACGCCGACTGCTGGCCGACGCGCTCCTTGAGGCTGTCGCGCAGCTCGCCGATCGTGTCGAACTCGCTGGCCATCTGGGCGAAGTCGTCGTCGGCGTCGGGCAGCTCGCGCTCCTTGACGGCCGAGACGGTCACCGAGACCTCGGCCTCTTCGCCGGCGTGGTCGCCGCCGATGAGGGTCGAGCGGAACGTCGTGTCCTCGCCCGCGGTCAGCGAGTCGATCGCCTCGTCGATGCCCTCGAGGAGCTCGCCCGAGCCGACCTCGTAGGAGACGCCCTCGGCGCGATCGATCTCGTTGCCGTCGATCGTCGCGACGAGGTCGAGCTCGACGAAGTCGCCGGTCGCGGCGGGACGGTCGACCGTCACGAGGGTGCCGAAGCGGCCGCGCAGGCGGTCGAGCTCCTCGTCGATCGCGGCCTCGTCGACCTCGGCGGCGTCGACCGTGATGGTCTGGCCCTCGAACTCCGGGAGCTCGAACTCGGGACGCACGTCGACCTCGACCTCGACCTGCAGGTCGCCGGTGAAGTCCTTGTCGCTCGGCCACGTGGTGACGTCGGCCGAGGGACGGCCGAGCACGCGCAGCTCGTGGGCGGCGACGGCCTCGCGGTAGAAGGTGTCCAGACCCTCGCTGACGGCGTGCTCGAGCACGGCCGTGCGTCCGATGCGCTGGTCGATGATGGGCGCAGGCACCTTGCCCTTGCGGAAGCCGGGGATCTGCACGTCCTGCGCGATGTGCTCGTACGCGTGCGCGATGCTCGGCTTGAGCTCGTCGGGGGTGACCGTGATGTGCAGCTTCACCCGCGTCGGGCTGAGCTTCTCGACGGTGCTGTTGACCATGCCTGTTGTTCTCCTCGTCTTGACCGCGCGAGCGCGCGGCTGCTGAAGGTCTGGGTCTGAGTTCACGGGGCCGTGATGTCGGGGCGACAGGATTTGAACCTGCGGCCTCCCGCTCCCAAAGCGGGCGCTCTACCAAGCTGAGCTACGCCCCGGGCGGGTGCATACGCACGCGTACGCCGAACGGCCCCCAGAAGTCTAGCCGACCCGGGCGCGTCGCGACTGTCGGCCCCCTGATGGGGGCGGGTATCGTTCAGCCAGGAACACCGGGGGAAGGTACGAAATATGTCGACGGGCATCGGCGCCGGCCCGAACTACCCACACCGCAGGCGGATGCATCCGCGTCGCCCGCAGACGACCCTCGCCGAGCGCTGGACGCTCGTCGACGGCGTCGACGTCTTCTACCGCGAGTCGGTGAATCCTCCCGACGCGCCGGTCATGATGCACGTCCACGGGTTCGGCCTCTCCGGCCGTTATCTGCTGCCGACGGCCGAACGGCTCTCCGACGAGTTCCACACGCTCGTGCCCGACCTCCCCGGCTTCGGTCGCAGCGGCAAGGCGAAGAACGCGCTCGACGTGCCCGATCTGGCGCACGCCGCCGCGTCGTTCCTCGACGCGCGGGGCATCGAGAAGGCGACCCTCGTCGGCAATTCGATGGGATGCCCCGTCATCTGCGAGTTCGCGTACCACTATCCCGAGCGCATCGAACGCGCGATCCTCGTCTCGCCGGCGGGCGGCCTCTACAACCAGCCGCTCGGGCGTGCCGTCGGACAGCTGAGCAAGGATGGCGGGCGCGAGCCGGTCAAGATGATCGGCGTCGCCACGCCCGACTACCTCCGGTTCGGCATCCCGAGCACCTTCAAGATGTTCAAGGCGCTGACGCAGTATCCGTCGCTCGAGCGCCTGCTCGCGCTGCACATTCCGACGCTCGTCGTGCTCGGGGACCGCGATCCGCTGCTGCCCGGCGCGGAGCGCGTCCAGCAGATCGCGTCGCAGACCGCCAACAATGTGCTCGTCGTCACGATGGAGACCGCTGCGCACGCGATCAACTTCAGCCATCCCGACGAGCTCGCCCACGTCATCCGCCTCTTCATGGATGACCGGCCCATCGTCGACCACGCCATGGGCAACAAGCACACGCGGATCTACGAAGTGCACCGGGGCGAGCTCCATCCACCGGCGAAGTCGGAGTGAGGCCAGCCCCGCCACGACGAAACCCCCGGCTGGCCGGGGGTTTCGTATTCGGAGGGGATGACGGGAATCGAACCCGCACCATCAGTTTGGAAGACTGAGGCTCTACCATTGAGCTACATCCCCAGGGCGCCGAGGCGCACCGGTCGAGTCTAATACACGGGATGCACCTCGCCCGCACACCTGAAGGTCGGCATCCCGACCGCCTCGCTCCCGACGCTCTTGTGAGAGCAGTGCCGCGCAACTAGGGTGCGGATTGTTGCTGACGACGCATATCCGGTCCGGCGCGGTGTGGCACCGGCCGGCCTACGCGTGACGCAGCGGCGTCTGCAGGGGTTGGGGTTCTTCGCGGCTCGAAGGCGAGCCGGAGAGTGGGCGGAGCGATGGCTGAGCGCATTTTCACAGCGGACGACCGTGGGCCGGTGTCGCCCCCGGCGGGATGGGAGTTCCGATCGGGCGTCTTCGTCGGCTCGGGAAGGGCCGACCTGCTGGGGTATCACCCGATCAACGGGAGCCTGTGGGTGGGTGAGAACTCGGGGAACGCCTTCAACTTCCAGCATTGGGGCGCGGTGTCGCCACCTGACGGCTGGTGGTTCGACGCCGGCGACTTCACGACGAGCAACAGGGACGACGTCTTCGGATACCGGGCGAGTGACGGCGCGCTGTGGATGGGCAAGAACGCCGGGACGCACTTCGAGCTCGAGCAGTGGGGGTCGGTCGTGCCCGCTGCAGGCTGGCAGTTCGGCGTCGGCTACTTCACGGGTGGCGCCAAGGCCGATCTCTTCGGCTACCACCCCGGCAACGGCAGCCTGTGGGTCGGCAGGAACACCGGAAGCGGATTCTCCTTCACGCAGTGGGGCACGGTCCCCACGACGAGCGTGTGGCAGTTCGTGGTGGGCGATTTCACGGGGAGCGGTCGCCCCGACGTCGCCGGCTACGACTCGAGCGACGGCTCTATCTGGATCGGCGAGAACGAGGGCGGCGCCTTCGTGCTGACTCAGCGCGGTGCACTTCAACCGACGGTGGGCTGGCAGCTGTGCGCCGGCTACTTCAACGGCCGAGCCAAAGCCGACATCTTCGGGTACCACCCGAGCAACGGCAGCATGTGGGTCGGAACTTTCGACGGGACCCGGTACCGGTTCGAGCAGTGGGACACCGCCGCACCGGCGGCCGGCTGGCAGTTCGTGCCCGGTCAGTTCACGGAGGACACGTGGGTCGACCTGCTGGGCTACCTGCCCGCCACGGGGCAGCTGCGTCTCTCGCGTTCCACCGCACGGCCCCTCGAAGGCTATTGCTGGCCTCTTTCGGCGGCGCCCGGTGAGCGCATCTCGTTCATGACCTCCGGAGGCGGCGCATGCACGTCCACCGTCCGGAGGTACACGTCGACCTCCGCCGACCTCGATACGGAGGATAAGAAGGAGCTCGACTTCCAGTCGCCGGTGCAGCCGACTCCCCCCGAGCCGTGGCATACGGGATGCGGCTGGAGCGAGACGTTCAAGCTCGACGTGCCCGCGTCGTGGAAGTCGGGGATCTACGCCGCCGCGTGCGTCGACGAAGAGGGTCGGAGCGCCGACATCACGTTCGTGGTCAAGGCGAAGCAGTCGCAGCGGTCCAAGGTCGCGCTGCTCGCCAACACCAACACGTGGCTCGCGTACGACGGCTGGGGTGGCCAATCGAAGTACAGCGGTCTGGCGAGGATCAGCCTCATGCGGCCGATGGTCAACGCCGCACCCACGACGCCGTCTGCGTTCGACTGGCACCTCACCCGCGGCGAGCTGTGGATCCAGGGATGGCTCGAAAGCGAGGGGTACAAGCCGGACATGTACACCGACCTCGACTTCCACGAGAACGGATGCGACGCCGGTCAGTACAGCATCCTGCTGTGCGGCACGCATCCGGAGTACTGGACCCCCGAGATGTACGACAACCTCGTCGCATACCTGGACGCCGGGGGCAGCTTCGCCTACCTGGGCGGGAACGGGCTCTTCGAGGCGTGCGTCTACGACCCCCTCGCCCGCGAGATGCGGTATCGCGAAGGCGTCGAGGGCGGCTCACGCGTGCCGGCGCTCTTCCGGGTGCGCCAGCCGCTGCGTCCCGAGCGGTCGGTGATCGGCGTGGCGACCGAGCGCTGCGCTGTGGTCGGCTCGCCGTATGAGGTGGTCGACGCCGGTCACTTCCTCTTCGACGGGATCGGCATCTCGAACGGCGACCGATTCGGTCAGGAAGGCCTCAACACCGGGTTCGGGAACGGCAAGGCGAGCGCGTGGGAGGTCGACACGGCGAGCGGGATCGGAGCCGTGTCGATCCCCTACGACTGCGCCATGGAGCCGCCCGCCGTCATTCCGCCCTCGGATCTGCCCGGCGGGCTGGCGATCATCGCCTCCGGAGTGTTCGACGGCGTGGGACCGGGCGGAGACATCACCTACTACGACCACCCGGGCGGCGGTTTCGTGTTCTCCGTCGGCTCGCTCACGTTCGGCGGCAGCCTCGTCGTGGATCCGATCATCCAGCAGCTGATGCACAACGTGATGGGCAAGGCCGGCGTCGTCCCCGCCTGACGCAGAGGCCCGGGTCACTCGTCGTCGGGCTTGACGAACTCGCGGATCTTCGCCGACGCCGCGGCGACCGGTCTCGCGCCGCACGCCAGGGCGACCCTCCACTTCTGCACGACGACGAGCGCGAGCGCGGCCGAGGTGAGCGCGATCGGGGCGAGGACGGCCAGGGAGATACCCCAGGTGCGGCTGACGCCGTCGCCCCACATGAGCGCGATGAACACGACGACGACCGCCGTGATGAACGACGCGACGCTCACGACGATCGTGGTGACGGCTTGGCCGAGATGGTGGGTCCGTGATCCCGTCTGACGGGGCATCCGAGGCCCCCTTCCTGCGAGGGCGTTGACCGGTGACGTTAGTCGCCAGGTCGAGGGGTCCGCAGGGGCTTGCGCAATCGCATCCCATGCGCTTCATCGATGGGCGGTATTACTCGTCTTGCCGGGCTCCGATCGGCCGTGTTAGTCAGAGGGGACGCACCACCCCTTCGAGCTCCACCCTGGCGACCGCGTGGTCGAGAAGGAGAACGCGATGTTCCGATCCACTCGTGCTTCACGCGCCGCGACGGCCCTGGTCGGCCTCGGCGCGCTGCTCATGCCGCTCGCCGTCGCGGCTCCGGCGAACGCCGAGGCGCCACCCCCCACCGGCGCCGACCTGTCGGTCATCTTCCCGGACGGTCAGCCCAGCACAGCGGTGCGCGGCGAGGTGTACACGTACGCCGTGCTGGTCATCAACGACGGACCGCAGACCGCGACGCGAGTGCGCACGGAGGTCGTGCTTCCGCCGGGGGCGGAGCTGCTCGACGTCGGAAACTCGCCGACCGTCAAGGATCGTCGGGTGATCTGGCTGTGGCCGTCGCTCCCTCAGGGCGGCCTGGGCTACAGCTTCACCGTGCGGTTCACCTCCACGGGGCCGGCCCGGGCGTTCGCGGCCGTCATCTCGGATGCCGTCGACCCGCGGCCGCTGGACAATCTCGCCACCGACGTCGTGACGGTGAGGGCTCCCTGAGATCGGCCCCGGGTCAGCCCTCCAGCACCGCGACGAACGACTCGGGCAGCACGACGTTGTCGGACGCGCCCCGGAAGAATCCCGCGACCTGATCGGGCGTGTAGCCGGCGATGCCGCAGCCGACCTCGGTGACGAGGAACCGCAGTTCGGAGTGTTCCTGTGCGAACACGAGGAAGCGGCCCGCCTGCTCCTCGAAGACGCGGAGGCCCGACATCGTGTCGATGCCGTACGACTGGCCCTGCAGTCCCTCGGATTGCCCCCATACGGCGCCGAAGCGGTCGTACGCGAAGCGGGCCGCTCCCCCGCCGTGCGCGCCGGATGAGTTGGAGCCGAAGACGAACACCTCGCCGGGCTTCAGCGAATCGATCCTCACGTCACACCGCCTCGGCGCCCGCGTGAGTCGCGAGATGCGCGCGGTAGGTCTGCGCGTTGCGCAGAATGCCCGCCTTCTCCTCCTCGGTGAGTTCGCGCCGCACCTTCGCGGGGACTCCTGCCACCAGCGATCCCGGCGGGATGACGGCGCCCTCGAGCACGACGGCGCCGCCGGCCACGAGGCATCCCTCGCCGATGACCGCTCCCGAGAGCACGACGCTTCCCATGCCGATGAGCGAGCCGTCGCCGATCGTGCAGCCGTGTACGACGGCGTTGTGCCCGACGGAGACATCGCGGCCGATGACGGTGGGATGCCCCGCATCGACGTGCACCGAGACGTTGTCCTGCAGGTTGCTCCCGGCGCCGACCGTGATGGCGTCGCCGTCGGCGCGCAGCACCGCGTTGTACCAGACGCTCGCGCCCTCTTCGAGCGTGACGGACCCGATCACCCGGCCGCCTGTCGCGACGAAGGCCGATGGGTCGATGACGGGCGTCCTGCCGGGAAGAGCGAGGACGGAGGCACCTTCGGCGATGGTCATGACCCGAGATTACGGGAGCGTGCCGACGCCAGGTGAGCGGAGCCTTCGCTTGCTTGCGGAATGAATGGTGCTGAGTAGCGTTGGTGCCGACGACAGGATCAGCCGACATGGAGGCAACCCAGATGACGAAGATCCAGACCACCCCGGCAACTGCTGCCGACCCCTCGGTCGCTGCGGGAGCGGCCCAGTTCCTCACCCCCGTCGCACTCGGGCTGCAGGCGCTCGCGGTCAACGGCAAGCAGGCGCACTGGAACGTGCGTGGCGCGAACTTCATCGCGATCCACGAGCTTCTCGACAAGTGCGTCGACCACGCCCTCGAAGGTGCCGACCTGGCCGCCGAGCGCATCGTCGCCCTGGGCCTGCCCATCGACGCACGCGTCACCACGATCGCCGAGAAGACCCCGGCGACCGCCGTCCCCGCGGGCTTCACGCAGTGGGAGGACGAGATCCGCGCCGTGATCTCCGACATGGATGCGGTCATCGCCGACGTGCAGGCTGCGATCGACGGTCTCGACGAGATCGACCTCGCCAGCCAGGACATCGCCCTCGCGATCAAGGAGAGCCTGGAGAAGGACCGCTGGTTCCTCTTCGCGCACCTCGCCGAGTAGTCGGCACAGGAATGAAAGCCCCGGGTCCGCTCGGGGCTTTCGTCGTCTGCGGCGTCAGTGCTGGAGGAACGCGAGCACCGCGAGCACGCGGCGATGCTCCGTCGCGGATTCCTCCAGCCCGAGCTTCGCGAAGATCGCGCTGATGTTCTTCTCCACTGCGCCCACGCCGATGAAGAGGCGCTGGGCGATCGCGCCGTTGCTGCGGCCCTCGGCCATCAGCTCGAGCACGTCCCGCTCCCGCGGCGTGAGAGCCGCCAGCGGGTCGGGGCGCGCCGCGAGCAGCCCGCGCACGACGAGCGGATCGAGCACCGTCCCGCCGTCGCGGACGCGCTCGACGGCATCCGTGAACTCGTCGAGCGAAGTCACGCGGTCTTTCAGGAGATAGCCGATGCCGCCTCCGCCGTCGGCCAGCAGCTCGCGCGCGTAGACGCCCTCGACGTACTGGCTGAGCACGAGGATGCCGAGGCGCGGCAGCGCCGCGCGGAGCGCTATCGCGGCGCGGATGCCCTCGTCGCGGAAGCCGGGCGGCAGCCGGACGTCGAGCACGGCGACGTCGGCCGCGGCATCCGTCACCCGCTCGACGATGTCGGAAGCGTCGCCCCACGCTCCTGCGGTCGCGTATCCGGCCTCGTCGAAGAGCCGCACGAGGCCCTCACGGAGGAGGACGGAGTCCTCCACCAGGACGATGCGAAGGGGCCGATCTGTCACGGGCTCAGGATAGGCCGCGGTCATGGCGTCGCCGCAGCCGCGGCGAGCGGGATGCGCACACCGATGCGGGTCGGGCCGCCGAGCGGCGACTGCACATCGAGCTCGCCGCGCAGCCCGCGGACGCGCTCGCGCAGCCCCTCGAGACCGTGACCGGGAGCCGGCGCCGCGCCGCCACGGCCGTCGTCGACGAGCCACACGTCGAGGGCGGGCTGCTCCCCCGGCGCCGGCTGGGTGATCCAGGCGCGGAGTGTCGCTCCCGTGGCGCCGGAATGCTTGGCCGCGTTCGTGAGCAGCTCGGCCACGATGAAGTAGACGGTGCGTGCGACCTCGGGCGAGACGGCGGCGTCGAGCGCGGGATCGAGTTCGGCGCGCACGGGGACGACGCTGGCGAGCGAAAGGCCTTCCAGTGCGGCGGTGAGTCCACGGTCCTGCAGGAGCGGCGGGGCGACCCCCGCCGAGAGGGCGCGCAGCTCGTCGAGGGCCGCGGCGGCATGACCGCGGGCCTCTCGGGCGAGTTCGGCGGCGGCATCCGTGTCGCCCGCCGCCGCGCGGCGCTCGAGGGAGGCGAGGTCGAGCTGCAGCCGCACGAGCCGCTGCTGGGGCCCGTCGTGGATGTCGCGCTCGAGGCGGCGCAGCGCCATGTCCTCGGCCTGAACGGCCGACGTGCGTGCGGACGCCTCGGCGCGCACCTCGGCGGCGAGGTCGTCGGACGGCCAGCGTCCGAGCATCCCCCGCGCGACGGCGTGGTGGCCGAGCGCGAGACCGCCGAGCGCCCACGGCAGCGTGAAGGCGAACAGGATGCCGGCCACGAGGTAGAGCACGACCTCGACGGCCCACGACGACCAGCCGCCGAACATCCACGGCATCGCGTCGGCGACGTAGTGCCCCCACTCTCCCCCGTCGTCGCGCGGCAGGAAGACGCCCCAGAACCAGTAGGTGAGGCCGCCGAGGCTTATGCTCAGCCACACGACGGTGAGCGTGAACGAGACGATGCTGAGGATCGGGCTCACGATCATGCCGTGCACGAGGTACACCCAGTAGTGCCCGTTGCGCAGCGGTCGGCTGAACGTCGGCCAGAAGCCGGTGCGACCGGCGGCATCGCGGTTCCACTCGGGTTCGGGCACCGCGGGCAGCCCCGTGAGCTGGAGCAGGAAGCGGTCGGCGACGCCGAAGGCGCGCGCAACGAACAGGGTGCCGACGATGAGCGGCAGTCCGACCACGAGGATCAGCAGTCCGACGCCCGTGAACAAGAGACTCGCGAGAACCGCGAGCGACGTGATCGCGAGCACGAACACGACGAGGAGATAGACGGCGCTGCCGGGAACGCGCTTCCACAGCGCGCCGTAGGACGGCCAGAACGCGGGTGCCGGGATGTCGGAGGCGGGGGTGACGATGCTGCTCATGGGTCCTCTCCAATTCGTCCCCTCAGCCTCGTCGAGTGCGCGGCGCCGCGGCATCCGATCACCTCCCCGACCCGGGCGGGGGCTATCCCCCGTGCGTGAGGCGGGCGCCGACCAGCGTCGCGGCGACCGTCATCGCGCGCAGCTCGGTGGCGGTGGCCGTGAGCGGGTTCGTCGCGCAGAGGGCGAGGTCTGCGCGCGCGCCCACCGCGATGACATCGGCCGCACGTGAGCCGCCGTGGGTCGACGCGGCGAGGGCGGTCGCGGCGTCGAGCGCCTCCGTCGGCTGCCACGGCTCGCGCCCGTCGCGGGTGCGGTAGACAGCGGCCGCAAGGGCCGCCCAGGGATCCAGCGGCGAGACCGGCGCGTCCGAGCCGAGAAGCAGGTTGGCGCCTGTGGCCGCGAGAGCCGCGAGCGGATACGGCTGCGCCGTCTGGCCGGCCCAGATCGTGTCGGTGAGGTCGCGGTCGTCGATCGCGTGCTCGGGCTGAACGCTTGCACCTACGCCGAGCTTGCCGAACCGCGGGATGTCGGCGTGTGCGACGAGCTGCGCGTGCTCGATGGTGCCCGTCGCGCCCGACACCGCGAACGCATCGAGCGCGTGCGAGTTGGCTACGTCGCCGATCGCGTGGATCGCGCACGAGATTCCGCCGCCGACAGCCTGAGTCATGAGATCGAGGAGCGTCGCGGGATCGACGGTCAGCAGGCCGTGATTGTGCGGGTCGCCGGGATATGCGTGGGAGGTCGCGGCCGTGCGGGTGCCGAGTGAGCCGTCGGTGATCACCTTGAGCGATCCCACGCAGGCGAGATCGGATGCCGCGCCCCGCGCCACGTCGCCGGTCTGAAGACCGTCGGCGAGGGCGCGCGCGAGATGCTCGGGGTAGATGCCGAACTCCACGCGCAGTGTGTCGAAGCCCGAGCGGGTGCGCCGCGACCACGCGTCCTCGTTCCACGCCATGTCGAGATCCACCAGTCCGACGACGCCGCGGGACGCGGCATCCCGCGCCATCTGCTCGACGAGCAGGTCGCCCGTCGCGGGATCGACGAGGTTCAAGCGCCGCGAGATCTCGAATGCGGGCTCTTCGCGGAGCAGACCGGACCCCGACTCGAAGCCTTCGCGGCGCAGAGCGGCCGAGTTGAGCCAGACGCTGTGGACGTCGGCGTTGATCAGATACGTCGGCGTCTCGCCTGTAGCCGCGTCGAGCAGGTCGAGGGTGGGTTCGTCCGTCCAGAAGGCGTCGCGGAATCCCGTGCCGACGCGCCGGCCGTCGATGATGGCCGCGTCACCCATGAGCGAGGCGGCCTGCGCGGCCGACGACGCATGCCCGAGCGGCGCACGCTGCGACACGAGCGCCCATTGCATGACGTGGACGTGGTGATCCCACAGCCCGGGGATGAGCCACGCGCCTTCGCCGTCGAGCACGAGCCCGCGGGGGCGGAGAGCGCCCGCCGGCGCGATGTCGGCGATGACCTCGCCGTCGAGGAAGACGTCGAACGGACCCTCGTCGGGGAGCAGTTCGCTGCCAGGGCCCACGATGCGCACCCCGCTGATCGTGCTGACGCGGTCGCCGACAGCCGTCACCGTGCGCTCCGCATGGAGTCGTGGGCGCGACGCATCTCGTCGGCGAGCGAAGGGTTGGCGTAGGCGCCGTCCGAACTCAGCTCGGCGATGATCGTGTCGACGACCTCGGGGGTCTTGTTCTGGCTGAGCTTGCGCTTCGCGACGACCTTGGTCGGTGTCAGGCGGAATCCGACGGTGCCTCGCTCGAGCCGCTCGATGTAGTCGGGGTCGTTGGGCGGCTCCCAGAGCAGGCGGGGTTGCGGCATCCGGTTCTCGAAGCGAGCCACGAGCCGATCGAGCACGCGGAGGTTCTCCTCCGTGCTCAGGATCTCGGGAACACCCGTGAGGTGCGCCGAGACGAAGTTCCACGTCGGCACCTGGGTGCCGTCGCCGTACCAGCCGGGCGACACGTAGCCGTGCGGGCCCTGCACGACGAGGAGGAGCTCGCGCTCCCCCAGCCCGTGGATGAGGTCGTCGGGGCGGCCCACGTGCCCGACCACCGTGAGGTCGTCGCGGTCCTCGTCGAGCAGCACGGCGTAGTGCGAGGCGACGAGCCCGTCGTCGGTGGAGCTCACGAGGGTCGTCCACGGATTGCGGTCGATGAGACGGCGGAGCTCTGCGACATCGGTCATCGCGAAGCTCGGATTCTGGCGCATGCCACCAGCCTAGGAGCCGCGCGTCAGCGCTGGCAGAACGGGCACCAGTAGAGCTTGCGGGCGCCCATCTCCTCGAGCAGGATCGCCGTGGCGCACGTGCGGCAGGGCAGCCCGGCGCGCCGGTACACCCAGTGACGGTCGTCGCGGCTGGCCATCGCGGCCCGCCACTGATCCGGGTCGAGATCGTCCATCGTCATCATCTGACCGGTCTCGACGCCGATCGCGAGCAGCTTCACCCAGTCTCGCCACAGCTCGCGCACGACTTCTTCGGGCACGTCGCGTCCCGGCGTGTGCGGGTCGAGCCGCGCGCGATACAGCAGTTCGGCGCGGTAGACGTTGCCGATGCCGCTCACGACGGCCTGGTCCATGAGCAGCAGTCCGATCGGTGTGGGCTTGCGCCGCACGACAGCGGTGAAGCGCTCCTCGCCCTGATCGACGTCGTCGACCAGGGGGTCGGGGCCGAGCTTGGCGATCGTCGAGATGACTTCGTCGGGGCTCTGCACCTGGCACGCCGTCGGACCGCGGAGGTCGGCGCACGTCACGTCGGTCAAGAGCCGCAGGCGCACCTGGCCCACGATCGGCGGCGGCCATTCGCCGTCGTCCTCGGGAAGCCCCGTCGTCTGCTCCGACATGCGCACGTGCACGCGCGCCTTGCGCGGCGCGCCGATCGACGTCAGCGAGTTCTCGCCCGCGGCATCCATGATCGGCTCGTCCTCGAGGAACGTGCCGCGCTGGTTCGTCTGCCCCATGCGCCCGTTCGCCGACGCGATCGTGGGGTCGGCGACGATCTCGCCGGCGAAGTCCCATGCGCCGTACATCCCGAGGTGCACGCGCAGCCACGTGTCGCCTTCGAAGCCGAGGAACATCTGCTTGCCGACCGCGCGCACGCCTTCGGCGATGCGGCCGTCGAGCAGTTCGGCGCCCTCCGCGAACCGTCCCTGCGGGCTCGACGCGCGGACGGCGCGGCCCACGTAGTTGCGGTCGAACTGTCGCGCGATGCGGTGGACGGAATGGCCCTCGGGCATCAGCCTGCTTCGGGGTCCATCGCGTCGGACGACTCGCCGCCGGTCGGCGGGGCCAGTCGGGCGAGGACACGCGGGTCGGGCTCGAGGCTGCCGTCGGTCTCGTACGCCCCGACCTGGCGGATGCGACGCTCATGCCGCTCCTCGTTCGAGAACGGCGTGGCGACGAAGCGGTCGATGAACGACGCCGCCTCCTCGAACGTGTGCTGACGGGCGCCGATCGCGATGACGTTGGCGTCGTTGTGCTCGCGGGCGAGCTCGGCCGTCGCGATGTTCCACACGAGGGCGGCGCGGACGCCGCGCACCTTGTTCGCCGCGATCTGCTCGCCGTTGCCGGAACCGCCGAAGACCACCCCGAGAGCCTGGATGCCCGCCTCCTGGTCGCGCACGACCGCCTGCGCGGCGCGGATGCAGAACGACGGGTAGTCGTCGAGGGGCTCGTACTCGATCGGACCGTGGTCGACGACGTCGTGCCCCTGCTCCGCGAGATGGTGCTGCAGCTGCGTGGAGAATTCGAGGCCGGCGTGGTCGGTCGCGATGTGGATGCGCATGGCTCAATCCTAGGGAGCGGCGGGAGGTCGGGATTCGCGGGCGGTCAGGGGGCGATGCCCGCGGCGGCGGGCTTGAAGCCGGCGCGGACGTTCTCGCAGCATCCCGGGCGGCACACGTCGAACCAGGGCCCGAGAGGCGTCTCGTGCGGACGCTCGGCGGCGGGCGTGCCCGCGACGCGCTCGAGGACGAGATCGATGAGCCCCGAGACGTAGGCGGGGTCGACGCCGGGGGTGGGCGTGCGCACGGCGCGGATGCCCGCCTCCTGCGCGGCCTCCATCGCCTCGGTGTCGAGGTCCCACAGCACTTCCATGTGGTCGCTCACGAAGCCGAGCGGCACGATCGCGATGGCCTGGATGCCGGCATCCGGAAGCCCCTCGATGACGTCGTTGATGTCGGGCTCCAGCCACGGCTGCGACGCGGGGCCGGACCGCGACTGGTAGACGAGCTCCCACCCCACGTCCGCGAGCGCGGCGTCCTCGTCTGCGAGGGCCGTCATGATGCGCTCGGCGACGGCGCGGTGCTGCGCCGCGTAGGCGCCGCCCTCGCCCCAGTCCACGTCGCGCGGGCCGGAGCGCTGCGCGTCGGCCGTCGGCACGCTGTGCGTCGAGAACAGCACGCGGATCGCCCCGGGGGCGATGCCGCCGGCGCGGAAGCCCGCGACGGCTTCGCGCACGCCGGCCTCGAACGGCGCGACGAAGCCCGGGTGGTCGAAGAACTGGCGCACCTTGTCGATCGTGACGGTGTCGCCGAGGCCCGTCTCGGTGAGCACGCGGGCGAAGTCCTCGCGGTACTGCCGGCAGCTCGAGAAGGAGCTGTAGGCGCTCGTGGCGATCGCGATGAGCTTGGTGTCGCCTGCGGAGGCGGCATCCTTCACCGCCTCGTCGAGGTAGGGAGCCCAGTTGCGGTTGCCCCAGTAGACGGGCAGATCGACGCCGCGCCGGGCGAGGTCGTCTTCGAGGGCCGCCTTGAGCGCGCGGTTCTGCGCGTTGATGGGGCTCACCCCGCCGAAGTGGCGGTAGTGGTGCGCGACCTCCTCGAGACGCTCATCGGGGATGCCGCGCCCGCGCGTCACGTTGCGCAGGAACGGGATGACGTCGTCCTGGCCCTCGGGACCGCCGAAGCTCGCGAGCAGGATCGCGTCGTACGCGACGGGGATCTCCACATGCGGGGCGCCGGACGCGGCCTCCGGTGAGGCGAAGGGGACGACACCCTCTCCGCTCGGCGTGACATCGGCCTGGTTCTCGTGCGCTTCACCCACGCGACCATCCTTTCACCCGGGCACCGACCGACACGTTCACATGCCTCGGCGGCGAGACACCCCGCTGGCATAGGCTGGAGCGGTTGTCGCCGGAGCCATCAGCGTCCGCTCGCGGCATTCCACACCCCCTCACCATCGGGAGCAGAGCCAAAGTGCCTGGAGAGAACCTCACCCGCGCCGAGGCGCAGGAGCGCCGCGCGGTCGTCGACACGCAGTCGTACGAGATCAGCCTCAACCTGACGCAGGATGCGGAGGTCTTCGGATCCCGCACCGTCGTGCGCTTCACCGCGACACCGGGAGCCTCGACCTTCATCGACCTCATCGCGCGCGAGGTGCGCGAGATCACGCTCAACGGCCGTTCGATCGATCCCGCGACGGCCTTCGCCGACTCGCGGATCGCCCTCGACGCCCTCGAGGCGGAGAACGAGCTCGTGGTCGACGCCGACGCGCTGTACACGAACACAGGCGAAGGCCTGCACCGCTTCGTCGACCCCGTCGACGGCGAGGTCTATCTGTACTCGCAGTTCGAGGTGCCCGACTCGCGCCGCATGTTCGCGGTCTTCGAGCAGCCTGACCTCAAGGCGACGTTCCAGTTCACCGTCACGGCCCCCGAGTCGTGGAAGGTCGTCTCGAACTCGCCGACGCCCGAGCCGACCCTTCGACCGGCTCAGGGACCGAATGAAGTGGCCACCGCGACGTGGCGCTTCGAGGCCACGCCCCGCATCTCGTCGTACATCACGGCGCTCATCGCGGGCCCGTATGAGGCCACGTTCTCGGAGCTGACCAGCGCCTCGGGCCGGGTCATCCCCCTCGGCGTCTACGGCCGCAAGAGCCTCTGGCAGTTCCTCGATTCGGACTACATCTTCGACAAGACGCGTCAGGGCTTCGCGTACTTCGAGGAGAAGTTCGACTACGCCTACCCGTTCGAGAAGTACGACCAGCTGTTCGTCCCCGAGTTCAACGCCGGCGCCATGGAGAACGCGGGCGCCGTCACCTTCACGGAGACGTATGTCTTCCGTTCGAAGGTGACGGATGCCGTCAAGGAGCGTCGCGTCGTCACGATCCTGCACGAGCTCGCCCACATGTGGTTCGGCGACCTCGTCACGATGAAGTGGTGGAACGACCTCTGGCTCAACGAGTCGTTCGCCGAGTGGGCCTCGACGATCGCGACGGCCGAGGCCACGGAGTGGACCGAGGCGTGGACGACGTTCAACGCGATGGAGAAGACCTGGGCGTACCGCCAGGATCAGCTGCCCTCGACGCACCCCGTCGTCGCGACGATCAACGACCTGGAGGACGTGCAGGTCAACTTCGACGGCATCACGTACGCCAAGGGCGGCTCGGTGCTCAAGCAGCTTGCCGCGTGGGTCGGCATCGAGGCGTTCTTCGCCGGGGTCGCCGCGTACTTCAAGAAGCACGAGTTCTCCAATACCGAGCTCTCCGACCTCCTGAGCGAGCTCGAGGTCACGAGCGGCCGTGAGCTGTCGACGTGGTCGAAGAAGTGGCTCGAGACCGCGGGCGTCAACACGCTCTCCCCCGAGATCACGACGGACGGCGACGGCGTCATCACGCGCTTCGCGATCGTGCAGACTGCTCCCGCCGACTACCCCACGATCCGCCCGCACCGCCTCGGCATCGGCTTCTACAGCCTGCGCGGCGATGCGCTCGTGCGCACCCGCCGCGTCGAGCTCGATGTCGACGGCGACCTCACGGTCGTGCCCGAGCTGAAGGGCCTCGCGCGCCCCGACCTCGTGCTGCTCAACGACGAAGACCTCGCGTACGCGAAGATCCGCCTCGACGCGCGGTCGCTCGCCACGGCGATCGCGCACCTCGCCAAGATCAGCGACCCGCTCGCCCGTTCGCTCGTGTGGGGGGCGGCGTGGGACCAGACCCGGGATGCCGAGTCCTCGCCGAGCGACTACATCGACCTCGTGCTGCGCAACATCGGCTCCGAGACCGAGTCGACGACCTTCCGCACGACGCTCGGCCAGCTGCAGCTCGCCGCGAACTCGTACGTCTCGCCCGAGAAGCGCGCCGCATCGCGCGAGAAGGTCGCCGACGCACTGTGGGAGCTCGCGCAGGCGGCCGAGGCGGGCAGCGACAGCCAGCTGCAGCTCGTGACGGCCTTCGCAGGCGCCGCGTCCACCGCGGCCCAGTGGGACAAGGTGCGCCAGGTGCGCGAGGGTGAGGTGTCGTTCGACGGCCTCGAGATCGACACCGACCTGTCGTGGGCGCTGCTCGTGTCGCTCGCCGCGGGCGGCGTCGTCGGCACCGACGAGGTCGACGCGGCGCTGGCCGCCGACAACACCGCGAAGGGCGGGGAGTTCGCGGCGCAGGCACGTGCGGCGCTGCCGACACTCGAGGCGAAGCAGGCGGCGTGGTCGTCGCTCATCGACAGCGACGAGCTGCCGAATACGATCGTCCGCTCCGCGGCTATCGGCTTCACGCACCCCGCGGGTGTCGAGCTGCTCGGCGCGTTCGTCGACAAGTACTTCGACATGCTGCTCCCCGTGTGGGAGTCGCGCAGCTACCAGATCGCGCAGTACCTCATCGTGGGCCTCTACCCGGCTCCGCTCGCGAACATCGCGCTGCGCGACGCCACCCGCGCGTGGCTCGCCGCGAACGGCGACGCGGCGCCCGCGCTGCGCCGTCTCGTCAACGAGAACCTGGCCGGTGTCGAACGCGCCCTCGCGGTGCAGGAGCGCGACGCACAGTAGTGCACAGCCATGGATGCCCCGCCCAGGTTGGGCGGGGCATCCGTCGTTAGGATCGGGATGATGCGACTGGAGAACGCGGGAGGCAGCACGAGCACGTTCGATTGGGCGGAGGTCGGATCGAACATCCTCGGCTTCCTCGGAGACGTCGGGCTGACCCTGCTCTCGATCATCGCGATCATCCTCGGCGCGATGCTCCTCGCGTGGATCATGCGGCGGGTCATCGATCGCATCGTCAACCGCATCGTGTCGGGAGCCAAGGACAAGGCGAACGTCGACGACACGCAGGCGCTCGAGCGGTCGCCGCTCGCACAGGTGCGGCTCGTTCAGCGCACCCGCACGCTCGGCTCGATCCTGACCAACATCGTCAATGTCGCGATCGTCATCGTTGCGATCATCCTGGTCGTGTACCGCATCAACGCCGACATCATCGGCTCGTTCACGCTTCTGACCGCCGCGATCGGCGCGGGCCTCGGCTTCGGCGCCCAGAACATCGTGAAGGACGTGCTGAACGGCATCTTCATCGTCGCAGAAGATCAGGTGGGCATCGGCGACGTCGTCGATCTCGGGCTCGCGACGGGTGTCGTCGAATACGTGAGCGTCCGCGTGACGAATGTGCGCGATGTCAACGGCACGCTCTGGTACGTCCGCAACGGCGAGATCCTGCGCATCGGCAACATGTCGATGGGCTGGTCGCGCGTCATCATCGACCTCGCCGTGCCTGCCGACGCCGACATCGGCGACGTCGAGAACGCCATGCTCGCGGCGGCGAAGAGCCTGCGCAGCGACCCCAAGTGGCGCACGCGCATCATCGAGAACCCCGAGGTGTGGGGGCTGGAGTCGGTGTCGGGCGACGCCCTCGTCATCCGCCTCGTCATGAAGACCCGCGCCAACGCCAAGGACGACGTCGCCCGCGAGCTGCGCATGCGCTTGAAGCACGCGATCGACGAGCTCGGGCTGCAGCTGCCGCAGCTGAACTCGATCACATTGTCGGGGCTCGAGGGCGCACAGCGCGTGCGCGGCGCGAACCCGCCCAAGACGAAGCCGGTCGCGACCACGATGCCCGAGAAGCCCGTCTGGAAGCCGAAGCGCTTGGGCAAGCGCACCACGGACGCCGCGGCGGAAGACCGACCCGACGGAGAGCCGACGCCATGACAGACGGAACGGATGCCTCGCCCCTGAGCTTCTACGACGAGGTGGGCGGTCACGAGACCTTCGTGCGCCTCGTGGACGCCTTCTACCGCGGCGTCGCCGACGACGAGGTGCTGCGCCCCATGTATCCCGAGCAAGACCTCACGGGGGCCAAGCACCGCCTCGAGATGTTCCTCGAGCAGTACTGGGGCGGTCCGACCACCTACGGGCAGGAGCGCGGCCACCCGCGCCTGCGCATGCGGCACGCGCCGTTCCACGTCAATCCGGAAGCCCGCGACCGCTGGCTCCTGCATATGCGAGCCGCGGTCGACGAGCTCGGACTGCCGCCGCTGCACGAGGCGACGCTGTGGGACTATCTCCTGCGCGCCGCGCACGCCATGGTGAACACGTTCGAGCCGACGGGCATCGGGCCCAGCGCGGGCGGTCGCGCGGCATCCTCTCTTCCTCTCACTCCGCAACAGCCCGACTGAACCCGATCCGACGACGAAGGAGTCGCCATGTCCCCCGCCACCCCGATCGCCACGGACGTTCTCGTCATCGGCTGGGGCCTGTCCGGCCTCGTCGCCGCGAGTGAAGCCGCCGCGGCCGGCAAGAAGGTCGTCATCGTCGACCAGGAGCCACGGTCCAACCTCGGCGGGCAGGCGTGGTGGTCGTTCGGCGGCCTCTTCTTCGTCGACTCCCCCGAGCAGCGACGCATGGGCGTCAAGGACTCGCTCGATCTCGCACGGCAGGACTGGTTCGGCAACGCCGCCTTCGACCGGGAGGAGGATGCCTGGCCCCGGCGCTGGGCCGAGGCCTACCTGCAGTTCGCGGCAGGCGAGAAGCGCTCCTGGCTGCGGGAGAAGGGCGTCGGCTTCTTCCCCGTCGTCGGATGGGCCGAGCGCGGCGGATACGGGGCGATGGGTCCCGGCAACTCCGTGCCCCGCTTCCACATCACGTGGGGCACGGGCCCCGGTATCGTCGCGCCGTTCCAGGCGACCGTGGAGGCCGCTGAGGCGACCGGACGCGTCACGATCCTCCCCCGCCACCGTGTGACGGCCCTCGTCGCGGCTGACGGCGCCGTGACGGGCGCCTCGGGTGACGTCCTCGCGCCCTCCGGCGCGGTGCGCGGAGCCGCGAGCTCGAGGGAGGTCGTCGGCTCGTTCGAGATCACGGCGGGAGCGACGATCGTGACGTCGGGCGGCATCGGCGGCAACCACGACCTCGTGCGGGCGATGTGGCCTTCACGCCTCGGAACGGCGCCCGCGACGATGGTGACCGGCGTGCCGGCCTACGTCGACGGCTCGATGCTGCCGGTCGTGGAATCCGCCGGCGCCCGCCTCATCAACGGCGATCGCATGTGGCACTACGTGGAGGGGATCCAGAACTGGAATCCCGTGTGGCCGGATCACGGCATCCGGATCCTTCCGGGCCCCTCGTCGCTGTGGCTCGACGCGACCGGCAGCCGCCTCCCCGTTCCGCTGTATCCGGGTTTCGACACGCTCGGCACCCTCGCCCACCTGCGTGCGACGGGCCACGACCACTCGTGGTTCGTGCTGTCGCACAAGATCGTCGAAAAGGAGTTCACGCTCTCGGGCAGCGAGCAGAACCCCGACCTCACCGGCAAGGACGTGCCGCTGCTGGTGAAGTCGCGGCTCGGCAAGGGCGCTGCCGGCCCCGTGCAGGCGTTCCTCGACCACGGCGCCGACTTCGTCGTGCGCGAGAACCTCGACGACCTCATCGCCGGCATGAAGGCCCTTCCCGGCGGCGAGGTGCTCGACGGGGAGCGCGTCAGGCTGGAGCTCGAAGCGCGCGACCGCGAGATCGACAACGACTTCACGAAGGACGCGCAGATCGCGATGCTGCGCTCGGCGCGCTCCTACCGTGGCGACCGGCTCGTGCGCACGGCTCCCCCGCACCGCATCCTCGACCCCGCGGCAGGCCCGCTCATCGCCGTCAAGCTGCACGTGCTGACGCGCAAGTCGCTCGGCGGCATCGAGACCGACCTCTCCGCCCGGGCCCTCGCGGCGGGCGGCGAACCCGTCCGCGGCCTGTACGCCGCGGGCGAGGCGAGCGGCTTCGGCGGGGGCGGCGTGCACGGCTATCGCGCACTCGAGGGCACGTTCGTCGGTGGATGCCTCTTCTCGGGCCGGAT
This sequence comes from Microbacterium alkaliflavum, assembly GCF_044325405.1. Classification (NCBI taxonomy): domain Bacteria; kingdom Bacillati; phylum Actinomycetota; class Actinomycetes; order Micrococcales; family Microbacteriaceae; genus Microbacterium; species Microbacterium alkaliflavum. Next base: position 365,119 of record NZ_JBIQWL010000002.1, read on the forward strand.
CGCGGGCCGCGCCGCGGCGGCCGCCGTCTGACGGCTAAAGCCATCTCCTGGAGCGGAACACGAGGTACAGCACGACGGCAGAGGCGATCATGAGCAGGAGCGCGAAGAGGAACCCGCCTCCCCAGGCGGTGCCCGGCATCGCCTTGAAGTTCATGCCGTAGATCGCCGCCACGAGCGACGGCGCGAAGATGATCGCCGCCCAGCCCGAGATCTTCTTCGCCTGCTCGCTCTGTGCGACGCTCGCCTCGGTGAGGGTGCGCATCTCGTCGTTCTGCTGCTGCGCGACGAGCGTCGTATGGGTCATGAGGGCGTTGGAGAGCGTCTGGCGGAACTCGTCGGCCTTCTCCGTGATGGAGATGACGTGGTCGAGCACGTCGCGGAAGGATCGGCGCAGTTCGAGCGCGTGCGGGTCCGCGACGTAGTCGCCTTCGAGATCTTCGCGCAGAGTCGCGAGCATCTTGACGAGCGGGCGAATGGCGCGCTGCAGGTCCATGACCTCGCCGGACAGGTCGTAGATGCGCCGGGCGACGGCCCGATCGCCCGAGAAGAGCTGGAACTCGATCTCGTCGATGTCGTTCTCGAGCCCCGCGATGACCGGCCCGTACTCGTCTACCACCTGATCGACGATCGCGTAGAGCACGCCGAGCGGCCCCCGCTCGAGAAGCTCGGGGGCGCTCTCCAGGCGTGCCCGCACCTTCGCCAGGTTGGGCGACTCGGCATGGCGGATCGCGATCACGAAGTTCGGGCCGACGAAGACATGCACCTCGCCGAACTCGACCGACTCGTCGGCGTCGAGGTAGCGGGCGGGCCGGAGGACGACGAACCGCGTGTCGCCGTACCGGTCGAGCTTCGCGCGCTGGTGGCCGTTGAGCGCGTCCTCGACGGCCAGCTCGTGCAGGTCGAACTCGGCCGCCGCGAGCGCGAGCTCATCGACCTCGGGGCGGTAGAGCCCGATCCAGGCGAAGCCGCCGCACTCCTCGAGCGCCTTGAGCGTGCCGGCGAGACTCGCGGGACTCGCCACCCGGCGACCCTCGACGTAGATCGCGTCGTCGATCAGTGTCACGTCGCCAGTCTCGCACTCGGGGACCGCTTGTGCTCCCCCTCTGGCGAGCGTCGCGCTGCCCGGTGCGGGCTCTTCGCTCAGAGCCAGTTGCGCGACTTGAAGACGCGATAGAGCACGAACGCGAACACGACCATCGTCAGCAGGGCGAGCGGATAGCCCCAGGTCCATGCCAACTCGGGCATATGGGCGAAGTTCATGCCATAGATGCCCGTGATCAGCGACGGCGCGAACAGGATCGCCGCCCAGCTCGAGATGCGCTTGGTCTGCTCCGACTGCGCGAGGCTCGTCTCGTTCTGACGCTGCGCGACCAGCGTCGCATGGACGGTCAGCGCGTTCTGAAGCGTGTGGCGGAACTCCTCGATCTTCTCGACCATCTGGATCACGTGGTCCTGGATGTCGCGGAACGAGCGCCGCAGCTCGAGGATCTCCGGATCGTCGCCGTACGATTCCTCGAGGTCGTCGCGCAGGCTCGCGATCATCGTGGTGAGCGGGCGCACCGCCCGGAGGAACTCCATGACCTCGCCGGACAGGTCGTAGATCCGTCTCGTGACGGCGGGGTCGCCCGTGAACAGCTGCACCTCGATCTCGTCGATGTCGTTCTGCAGGCCGATCACGACCGGCTCGTAGTCGTCGACGATGCGGTCGAGGATTGCGTAGAGCACGGCGAGCGGACCGCGCTGAAGCAGCTCGGGGGCGCTCTCGAGGCGATGGCGGACGAGCGCGAGGTTGGGCGCCTCGGCGTGGCGGATCGCCACGACGAAGCCGGCGCCCACGAAGACCTCGACCTCGCCGAATTCGACCGTCTCGGCCGCGTCGACATAGCGCGCAGCACGCAGCACGACGAACAGCGTGTCGCCATAGCGCTCGAGCTTCGCGCGCTGATGCCCGAGAAGGGCGTCCTCGATGGCGAGCGGATGCAGCTCGAACTCCGCGGCGATGATGTTGAGCTGCACGGGCTCGGGGCGGTACAGCCCGATCCACGCGAAGCCGCCGTGCTCCGTGAGCGACTCCGAGGTGCGAGCGAGGGTCTGGGGGGACGCGACGCGGCGTCCGTCCACGTAGATCGCGTTGTCGATCACTGCCACCGGCACAGTCTGACAGCACCGGGGTGTCGTCTTCAGCCGGATGACCCCGTTCGGCGGACCGCCGTGAGTCCGGTGCGCACCGGGCCGCGCACGAGGATGTGTCCCCGGTTCAGCGTGACCCGGGTCCAGGGCCCCGACGAGAGCACACGTGCATCCTCCTCGCCGACGATGAACCCGAGGGCGAAGGCGGCGAAGGCCGTGCCGAGCGGAAGGCCGTGAAGCAGATCGTCGGGCGTCCCCCAGACTGTGGCGCGCACCGCCCGCACGACGTCTTCACCGGGGTCGGCGGGCATCGCCTCCGCGACGGACGCGATGCCGTACTGCGCGCGCGAGGCGAGGTCGGAGGCCGGGATGCTGCCGACGGGCTCCCAGCCGCTGCGCGGCGGTGCGATTCCGGCCCAGGCCGGCGAGAGACCCGTCTCCGGCAGTTCGACGGCGCGCGGATCGTCGCCCGCCTTGGCGAGCACCTTCGCGTCGACGACGATGTCGCAGACGAGCTCGGGATCGACAGGGAGCGCGCGCAGCGCGAGCACGGTCGGAGTGCTGTCCAGCAGGCCGCGCGGAGCGAGCGGCGCCGATGTCATCGCGAGCGTGCCGCCCGCGGCCTGCAGTCTCACGCCGCCGTCGCCGAGCGCAGCCGTCCGTCCGGCGAAGGTCAGCGCATCGGCGGCGGCATCGGAATCGGGGAAGAGAAGGCGCTGCGACATCCGCCCTAAACTACCAAGCGTTGCGGGACCGCCTCCCGCCTCGAGAGGGAGGATGCCGTGACCGACGCCGCGCAACCGGACGAGGCCCCCCTGGACCGAGACCCCGTCGAGGCCCTGCTCGCGGTGCTCGACCTCGCAGGCTCCAGCGCGCGCACGACGGAGGACATCTTCACGGGCGTCTCGCAGCCGATGCCGCTCGGGCGTGTGTACGGCGGCCAGGTGCTCGCTCAGTCGATCGTCGCGGCGGAGCGGACGATCCCGGAGGGCCGCATCCCGCATTCGATGCACGGGTACTTCCTCCGCCCCGGCGATTCGTCGAAGGGCATCACCTTCGCTGTCGACCGGATCCACGACGGACGCTCGTTCTCGACGCGGCGCACGCAGGCGTTCCAGGAGGGCGTGCCGATCTTCTCGATGATCTCGTCGTTCCAGGACGAGGATCCCGGCGTCGAGCATCAGCAGCCGGCGCCCGAGGGCATCCCCGGTCCCGAGGAGCTGCCCGACCTGGAGGACCACCTCACGGGTCTGCACCCGATGTCGAAGCGACTCTTCCTGGACCGGCCGGTCGACCTCCGGCACGTGCCGTCGCCGATCTACGTCGTGGTGGAGGGCGAGCAGGTGCCTCGCCAGGCGGTCTGGATGCGCTCACGCGGCCCGCTCCCGGACGACCCCGCCGTGCACCGCGCGGCGCTCGCGTACGTGAGCGACCTCACGATCCAGGAGTCGATCCTGCGTGCGCACGGCGTGCCGTGGGCGACGCCCGGGCTCAAGGTCGCGAGCCTCGACCACGCCATGTGGTGGCATCGCCCAGGGCGCATCGACGACTGGCTGCTGTATGTCCAGGAGTCGCCCAGCGCCCGCGGCGGTCGCGGGCTCGCGACCGGGCGGATCTACTCGCGCGACGGCGCGCTCGTGGCGAGCGTCGCGCAGGAGATCATGGTTCGGGTTCCGGGCTGACCCGATGCCGTCCGCTCAGCGACGGTGTGCGTACACGATCGGGTCGCCCTGGTACGGCGTCCACGCGGCCCGCTCCTCGGGGGTGAGCCGTAGCGGACGGCCGGTGGCGGCATCCACCTTCACGACAACCGTCGTGGCACGCGCATAGGTCGTCTGCCGACCCGCGTCGGCCATCTCACGCGGACTGCACACCTCGTAGCAGACCTCGATGCTCGAGCCGCCCAGCTTGCCGAACCACATCTGCACGTCGAGCGGGAACCGCTGATACGGCACAGGCGCGAGGTATTCGATCTCCTGGCGCGCGATGAGCGTCAGGATGCCGCTGTGCAGCCCCGAGTCGAGCACCGCCGTCGACGGCGCCTCCTCACCCGGCTCGGGCTGCCAGAAGGCGCGCACGCGCGCCTCCTCGAGGAGCTTGAGCATCGACGTGTTGTTGACGTGGTTGAAGGCGTCGAGGTCGCCCCACCGGAGCGGGATCGGGATGTGGAGGCGCGCACCGCCGGGTGTCGCCTCCACACTCGCGATCGATTCGTCAGTCACGTGCTCGTGTCAATCGCGCGTCAGCTTGCGGTATGCGGTGCGGTGCGGCCGCGCCGCCTCCACTCCGAGACGCTGGATCTTGTTCTCCTCGTACGCCTCGAAATTGCCCTCGAACCAGTACCACTGGTCGGGGTCTTCGTCGGTGCCTTCGTAGGCGAGGATGTGCGTCGCGATGCGGTCGAGGAACCACCGGTCGTGGGTGATGACGACGGCGCAGCCGGGGAACTCGAGGAGTGCGTTCTCGAGCGACTGCAGGGTCTCGACGTCGAGGTCGTTCGTCGGCTCGTCGAGGAGCAGCAGATTGCCGCCCTCCTTGAGCGTCAGCGCGAGGTTGAGCCGGTTGCGCTCACCGCCCGACAGCACGCCGGCCTTCTTCTGCTGATCGGGCCCCTTGAACCCGAACTTCGACACATAGGCGCGCGACGGGATCTCGACCTTGCCGACCTGGATGAAGTCGAGTCCATCGGAGACGACCTCCCACAGTGTCTTGCTCGGGTCGATGTTCGCCCGCGACTGGTCGACGTAGCTGATCTTGACGGTCTCGCCGATCTTCAGATCTCCGCCGTCGAGGGGCTCGAGGCCGACGATCGTCTTGAACAGCGTCGTCTTTCCGACGCCGTTGGGACCGATGACGCCGACGATGCCGTTGGGGGGAAGGCTGAAGCTGAGGCCATCGATGAGCGAGCGACCGTCGAAGCCCTTCTGCAGCTTCTTGGCGTCGATGACGATGCTGCCCAGGCGCGGCCCCGGCGGGATCTGGATCTCCTCGAAGTCGAGCTTCCGCGTCCGGTCGGCCTCCGCCGCCATTTCTTCGTACCGGGCGAGGCGCGCCTTCGACTTGGCCTGACGGCCCTTCTGATTCGAGCGCACCCACTCGAGTTCGTCGGCGAGACGCTTGGCCAGCTTGGCGTCCTTCTTGCCCTGCACGGCAAGTCGTTCGGCCTTCTTCTGGAGGTAGGTCGAGTAGTTGCCCTCGTACGGGATGAGGCGCCCGCGGTCGACCTCGGCGATCCATTCGGCGACATTGTCGAGGAAGTACCGGTCGTGTGTGATCGCGATGACGGCGCCTGCGTACTTCTGGAGATGCTGCTCGAGCCACAGCACGCTCTCGGCGTCGAGGTGGTTGGTCGGCTCGTCGAGGAGTAGGAGGTCAGGCTTCTGCAGGAGGAGCTTTGCGAGGGCGACGCGACGGCGCTCACCACCGGAGAGGTTCGACACGGATGCGTCGCCGGGCGGCGTGCGCAGAGCGTCCATCGCCTGGTCCAGCTGGGAGTCGATATCCCACGCGTCGGCGGCGTCGATCTCCTCCTGCAGCACACCCATCTCCGCCAGCAGCGCGTCGAAGTCCGCATCGGGGTCGGCCATGAGGGCGGAGATCTCGTTGAAGCGGTCGAGCTTCGCCTTGATCGCGACGCCGTCCTGGATGTTCTCCAGGACCGTCTTGGAATCATCGAGCTCGGGTTCCTGCATCAGGATGCCGACGCTGAAGCCCGGCGAGAGCTTCGCCTCGCCGTTGGACGGCGTGTCGAGCCCCGCCATGATCTTGATGATCGTCGACTTGCCGGCGCCGTTCGGGCCGACCATGCCGATCTTCGCACCCGGGAGGAACGACATCGTGACGTCGTCGAGGATCAGCTTCTCGCCCACCGCTTTGCGGGCCCGGACCATGGAGTAGATGTACTCAGCCATAACCGGTCCAGTCTACGGGGGGACGTGCGCACCACCGCGCGGCGGGGCCCCTCCCGCACCGCCCGGGGAGTCGGTCCGTCGCCGTCGATGGTGTCAGGCACGCGCTGGCGGGTGTCGGCTACCAGTCGATGGGCCTCGGCTCCTCATCGATGGGCCTCGACTACCAGTCGATTGGTCGCGTCTGTCCGATGAGGCACGCCCCGTCACCCACGACGGGGAGCACGACGCTCACGGGATCGCCGGTCGCGGGGCCGACCTGCCCGACGAGGCACTCCCCCGCCCAGAGCACTGAGAACTGGATGCTCTCGGCGCGGTTGCCGACGGTGGACTCGTCGTTGGTCACCTGCATCGTGCTCTTGTCGAATCCGGCCGCCACCAGAGCGTCGATGTAGGCGCGTCCGGACGCCTGGTCGGGACCTGCCCAGACGCTTGCCACGATCGACGCGAAGAACGGGAGGTTGTCCTGCGCCGAGCCGTCGGGATGGAAGACCGGGGCGGCAGGCGGCGTCGGCTCCGGTGTCGAGGTAGCTGCCGGCGACGCGGATGCCGTCGGCGTCGCGGCAGCAGTGGAGCTCGGCCCGTCGGTCCCAGGCACGGTGCAGCCGGCCAGCAGCCCGGCGCCGAGCGCCATCGCCGCGGCGCTCACCGCCACCCGGCTCCTGTGCGCTCGGGCTCGGGCGGGCTCGGAGCGGCGGGACACGCTGAGAGTCTATGGGTGCCGCCCCGAGCAGTCGCCGTGAGCCTCAGAAGGGGGTGTCGCCCGATTCGGCGCCGGACGTCGACGGGCCGTCGCCGATCATCGCGCCCACGAGAACCGGCTCATCCGCCGGGTCGGCACCCGGTACCGCCCAGCCGTCGGCGATCGTCGTGACGGGCCATTCCGTCACCGCCGCGGGGCCGGGCACGGCGTCGGAGCCCGTCATCGTCGCCGTCGTGTCCTTCTCGAAGCGCGAGACGCCGAATCGGAGGTCGTGCCCGATCGCGTCCACGTCGATCTCGGCGCTCAGGCCCTTCTTCGTGCCGGTCTCCCACTCGCGCAGTCGCAGCCTGCCGGTGAGGATGACGCGGTCGCCCTTGCTGAGCGACCGGAAGGCGTGTTCCGCGAGCCCGCGGAAGGCCGAGACGGAGAACCAGTTGGTGCCGGCGTCGACCCAGCTGTTGGTGGTGCGGTCGAAGCGCCGCTGACCACTCGCCACGCGGAAGGTCGTGACCGGCACACCGCTCGGGGTGCGGCGCTGCTCGGGCTCCGTGGCGATGTTGCCGGTGATCGTGATGGTGTCGGTCATTTCGATTCCTCTCTCGCGGCCGGGTCCGTCCCGGCAGCGCCGGCGCTCGAGTGCCCGTTCGAGCGCCGGCGCCCTTTCAGAGTGAGGGGTGGGCATCCGACGCGACCGGAGATGGTGCGTGTCTGGGGACAGCCGGCTTCAGAGGGCGCCTGGGGAGGAGCGGCCGAGCCTGCGGGCGAGTCCGATGTCGGAGGTCGTACATATCTTCTAATCATCGAAGGAGGATTCCTCATGACGACTCTCACCGACGACCTGACGACCCAGGCGCCTGCGCTCCAGGCCGGCACACCCGTACGCCTCGCAGCGGCTGCTCCCGGCCTCTGGCGCGTGCTCGACGCGCGGGGGCTCATCATCGGCCATCTCGAGTCCCTCCGACTGCGCCAGGGGGTCCGATATCGCGCGAGACGCTTCCACTCCGCCTCGCGCACCTTCCGCGATCTCGGCGACTTCTGGTCGCCCGACGACGCGGTCGACTGCCTCAGGTTCGCGAGATGAAGGACGCGTTCGTCAGACGACGGCCTCCAGCTGATCGGCGGCGACGACGGGGGCGCCCGCGCGTACGCGCGGCCAGCTCTCCGCGAGGATCGCGACGGCGCGCTCGAGCTCGTCCGCGGGCGCCGTGAACGGGAGGCGGAGGTGGCGGTCGTGGCCGCCCTCCACCGAGAAGCGCGGGCCGGCAGAGAGGAGGAGCCCGTTGGCGCGGGCGTCCATCACGAGGCCCGAGCTGAGCGGTGCGTCGAGCTCGATCCAGAACGACACGCCACCCTGCGCGTGCGGCACCGACCACTCGGGGATCATCCGGCCGAGTGCGAGCGTGGCGGCATCGCGACCGGAGCGCAGGAGGTGCGCGCGCTGATGCGCGATGGCCGCGAAGTCCGGAAGGAGACGCGCTGCGACGGCCTGCTCGAATTCGGGCGTGCCGAGATCATGGGTGGACCGCGCCGCCACGAGTCTGCGCACGAGCTCGCCCGTCGCGCGCACCCAGCCGACGCGGAGCCCGCCCCAGACGGTCTTCCCCAGCGATCCGATCCTCACGACGGTTCCCGGTTCACCGTGCTCGAATCCCGGGTCGACGGGGCCGCGGTCGATGTCGAGGTCCGAGGTCGTCTCGTCGAGGATCAGCACCGACCCCGAGCGTTCCGCGGCGGCGAGGATCGTCGAGCGCTCGTCGGCTGTCATGGAGCGGCCGGTGGGGTTCTGGAAGTCGGGCATGAGATAGGCCGCGACGGGAAGCGTGCGCGCGAATGCCTGCTCGGCGCGATCGACATCCCACCCGTCGGCGGTCGTGACGGGCACTCCGACGAGGCGGGCGCCGGCCCGACGGAAGGCGTCTGCGGCATGGGGATAGGTGGGCGTCTCGATGAGCACGCGGTCCCCGCGGCCGAGAAGCACCGACGCGAGGAGGTGGATCGCCGATTGCGCACCGGTGGTGACGAGGATCTCAGTCGGATCGGTGGGGATTCCGCGGCGGCGATAGTGCGCCGCGATCGCCTCACGGAGCTCGAGCCTTCCGAAGATCTCATACCCCGGGCGCGAGACCAGTGCCGCCGCCTCGGCGGCGACCTCGCTCATCACGCCGGCCAGACCGGGCCACGCGGGTGGACTGGCCTGCTGGAGGTCGATCGCCCCCTCCGGCGACAGGGCCCTGCCCGGGTCCCGCCGACGCAGGGGAAGCGTCATGCTCCCCGATCCGCGCACGCTCTCGATGTGCCCGGTGTCGCGCAGACTGGCGTACGCGGCGGCGACCGTGCTCCTGCTGATATGCAGCGCCGCAGCGAGCTCGCGCTCGGCCGGGAGCGCTGTACGAGGGGCGATCCGATTGTCGAGGCAGAGCAGGCGGATGCCATCGGCGAGTGCCTCGTACGCGGGTTCCCTCGTGCGCCAGCCGCCGAGGGCAGCGGTGAGCGCACGTGCGGAGATGCGGGAGTCCATGAGGCCAGCTTAGTCGGATTGGACTGGATGCAGCAGTCCAATCGTGCGATTGGATTACTCCATGGCACGTCGCATCATCCAGCTCCTGATCGGACTCGTCCTCTACGGCACCGGCTGCGCCCTCACGATCGAGGCGGGACTCGGAGTCGATCCCTGGACGGTCTTCGCCGAGGGCATCTCCGTCCACACGGGCATCGGCATCGGCTGGGTGACGAACATCATCGGCTTCCTCGTGCTTCTGCTCTGGATCCCCCTGCGCCAGAAGCCCGGCATCGGCACGATCGCGAACATCCTGCTCGTGGGCACCTCGATCCAGCTCGCGCTCGGGGTCATCCCTCCGGTGTCCGGCGTCGTCGCGCAGGTCGCGATGCTCCTGGGCGGCATCCTGCTCGTCGCGATCGCGTCAGGCCTCTACATCGGCGCCCACTTCGGCCCCGGCCCCCGTGACGGACTCATGACGGGGATGCACAGCCGACTGGGATGGCCGATCTTCGCCTGCCGTGCCCTGGTCGAACTGACGGTGCTGGCCGTCGGCTGGATGCTCGGCGGCACGGTCGGGATCGGCACGGTGCTGTTCGCGGTCCTCATCGGACCGCTCGTCCACGTCGCTCTGCCGCTTCTCGACACCGAGCGGCCGTGGCGCGCGCGTGCGCGCGAGGCCGCAAGTGCGACCGCCGAGTGACGGCGGTCGCACGCGGTGGATCAGTGCTCGCGGAACTCGGGCCAGTCCGACCCCGGCTTCAGATGCGAGAACAACGCGTTCTTCGCGACCTCCATCGAGGGATACGTGCCGACCGCGGCATCCGCTCCCGCCATCTTGACGGCGTAGGAGTCCTCCGCGCTCTTCTCAATCGTCCCTACGGCACCCGCCGGTCCATACGCCACCCACAGGCGGCGCGTCTGCGTGTCGCTCATGCTGCTGCTCCTTCCCTTCCCCAGGCGATCCCGACGCTACGCCTGCCGCCCCGGGTGTTCCAGAGATTGCCAGGCGGTTCACAAATTCGACGGTCTTCGTCGGCGATTCCGAGTGATCGGCTACGACCGGTAGCCTGATACCACCCATCCCTCCGTAGCTCAGGGGACAGAGCGAGCGGTTTCTACCCGCCAGGTCGGGGGTTCGAATCCTCCCGGAGGGGCTCTTGTGATGTCTCAGGACATCGTGAACGACTGAACCCCCGGAGGCGGGGGTTCAGTCGTTTTTGCGTTGGTAGCTGTGGGTGGGGTCGAGGGTGTATTCGGCGAGGATTTCGCCGGTGTCGGTGGTGATGACGGTGGCGTGGTTGTTGTGGATGAGCAGATGATCTCGAGTCGGGTGTGGGCTCTGCCGATGCCGAGGTGGAGCATGCGTCCGGAGTGGCGGAGGCTGATCTTCCCGTCGCGGTCGATGGTGTCGTAGCGGACCCGCCAGATGCTGGGGTCGTCGGGTGGGGTCGGGGTGGCTTTCGGGATCAGCTGGTAGGCAAGGGCGGGGGTGCGGCGGCCGATGCCGCGGTGTAGGCGGGTGTGGTTGTAGTAGTCGCGGAACGCGTCCAGGGTGGCTTGCAGCTCGAGAAGTGATCCAGCGGGGCGGGTGGCGAGGTGCTTCTTCAGGGTCTGCCAGAACCGTTCGATCTTTCCTTGGGTGGTGGGTTTGAACGGTTTGCCGTTTTTCTGGGTGATGCCCAGCTCGGCCAGCAGGGTCTCGAAGCCGTTCCCGGCGCCGTCGCCGCGGCCACGCCCGCCGCGGGCCAGTCGGGTGGTGTAGACCATGCCGTTGTCGGTCAGGGTCGCGGCCGGGTAGCCGTGTGTTTGCGCGGCGTGGGTGAAGGTGTCGGTCACGGTGCGGCCGGTGACGCGGCGGTGCGCGGTCAGGTGCAGCAGGTAGCGGGAGTGGTCGTCGAGCCAGCCGATCACCTCGGTCTCATCGCCGGTGCTGAGGGTGACGTGGGTGAAGTCGGACTGCCAGAGCTCGTTGGGACGGTCCGCGGTGAACCGGTGCCAGGAGGAGCGGGGTCGTTTCTGCGGCTGCCGGGTCACGACGCCGGCGGTGATGAGGATGCGCCAGATGGTGGCGCGGGAGATGGTGACCTGTTCCCGGGCGAGCATCTCCATGATCGTGTCGGCGCCGGCGTCGAGGCCGTCGCGGACGAGTTGGTCGCGGAGGGCGAGGATCCGATCGCGCACGTGCGGCGGGGTGCGGTTCGGGCTTGTGCGTGGGCGCCGGGATCGGGGCTCGAACGCCGCGTCACCCTCCTCGAGCCAGCGATGGTGCAGCTTGTGCACGAGCGTCTTGGAGACCCCGTACCGGGCCGCGACCTGCGCGTAGGAGAGCGATTGGACGGTGACGGCTTTGATCAGCACCTCGTACTTGGCCACCGTTCACGATGTCTTGAGACATCCCAGGTCCCGCCAGGAAACCGTTCACCATGTCCCGAGACACCCGTTCACGATGTCCTGAGACCACACACCCCCGGAGGGGCTCTCCGCTCAGCGTCGGCGCCCAACATTAGGATGGCCTCATGGTGGGCGCCTCCGAGAACGACCGGCTGGTCTGGATCGACTGTGAGATGACGGGCCTCGATCTCGACCTCGACGAACTCGTGGAGATCGCCGTCGTCGTGACCGACTTCGAGCTCAGACCTCTCGATCCGGGATTCCAGATCGTCATCAGACCCGACGACTCCGCACTCGCGCATATGAGCGAGTTCGTGCGGGCGATGCACGAGAAGTCGGGTCTCATCAACGAGATCCCGCACGGTGTCAGCACAGCCGACGCCGAATTCCAGGCGCTGGAGTACATTCAGCGGTTCGTGCCGCAGGAGGGCAAGGCTCCGCTCGCCGGGAACACGATCGGCACCGACCGCATGTTCCTCGCGAAGTACATGCCGCGCATCGACCACTGGCTGCACTACCGCAACGTCGATGTGTCGAGCATCAAGGAGCTGTCGCGGCGCTGGTATCCCCGCGCCTACATCCACGCCCCCACGAAGGGCGGCGGCCACCGCGCCCTCGCCGACATCCGCGAGTCGATCCGCGAGCTCGCCTACTACCGTCAGGCCGTGTTCGTTCCGGAGCCCGGGCCCACGAGCGACGGCGCGCGCGCAGCCGCAGCCTCCGTCGTGTCAACGTTCGCTCCCGAGGTGTGAGAGAATCGTCTGGTTGCCCGCTTTCGCGGGAGACATGGTGGGTATAGCTCAGTTGGTAGAGCACCTGGTTGTGGTCCAGGGGGTCGCGGGTTCAAGTCCCGTTACTCACCCCAAGTCGAATCAAGTCCTTCGGTGGATGTGTTCGTGACACTCGAGATCGGTATCGAGGCGTTCGAGGCGCTCGTCGTCGAAGAGCTCGACCTCCTGCCCGACGACATGGTGGACGGGCTCGACAACGTCGTGTTCGTCGTCGAGGATCGCCCGGAAGACGGGAGTCTCGACCTGTTCGGGCTCTACGACGGCTGGGCGCTGACCGAGCGGGACCGCTACGGCGTGGGCGAGCTGCCCGATCGGATCATCGTGTACCGCGAGCCGCATCTCGCCGCCTGCGAGACGGAAGAGGAGCTCCGCGACGAGCTGCACACGACGCTCGTTCATGAGATCGCGCATTTCTACGGGATCGACGACGAGCGGCTGCACGAGCTGGGCTGGGCCTGACATGGTCGCCGCGATCGCCCCCGACACCCGCGAGGACACCCACCTCGACGTGACACTCGACCCTTTGCGGCCGTGGCAGACGGTCGTCTGGAACGACCCCGTGAATCTCATGAGCTACGTCGTGCATGTCTTCAGGGAGTACTTCGGGTTCGAGCGATCCGAGGCCGAGCGGCTCATGCTCGCGGTGCACCACGAGGGGCACGCCGTCGTCGCCGAAGGTGCGCGCGAGCAGATGGAGCTGCATGTCAGAGCCATGCACGACTCCGGACTCTGGGCGACAGTGAGGCAGGCCCCGCAATGACCCCGCGCATCGTCATCCTGGAACTCACGAAGATCGAGGCCATGCACCTCGCCGGTCTCGTGACCCAATTCACCGAACTCCTGGAGGAATCGGCGGGAGAGTCGCGGCCCTCTGATCCGGCCGTCGAGCGACTCGTACCCGACGCGTACGGCGATGACTCCGAGGCCTCCGAGGAGTTCCGTTCCCTCACGCAGCGCGAGCTCCTCGAGCGACGGTCGATGGATGCCGCGACCGTGCTGGCCGACCTGCACGACGTGGTGGGCCTCGATGCCGACGACATCGTCCCGGAGGCGCTCGAGTCGACGGGAAGCATCCGCCTCGACGCCGAAGGCCTTCAGGCGTGGCTCCGGACCCTCGCGGCTGTGCGACTCGTCCTCGCCTCGCGGCTGGGCATCAGCGACGAGCACGACCACGTCGACGACGACCCGCGCTTCGGCATCTACGACTGGCTGGGGTATCGACTCGAAGGTCTCGTCACGGCCGCCGACGACAGCCTCTGAGCACCGCGCCTACGGCACCTCGAAGACGTGCGTCGCGTGGCGGCGCGGGTCGTCGCGTGAGAGATGCCGCTCCTCCTGCTCGGCCCACTGGTCCCAGTGCGGCCGATACGTCTCGCCGTCGCGCAGCAGCGCTCTTCGCTTGCGGGAGACGAGCGGCGATTCCAGCCACACCCGCACATCGCCGAGTCGTTCGGTCGATTCGGTGAGCAGCCCCACACCCTCGACGATGAGCGGAAGCGCGGGGTCGACGGCATGCGTCTCGGCGTACTCCGAGGCATCCCAATCCCACCTCTGCCACAGCCCGAGGACGCCGCGACCGTGCGGGACGAGCACGAGAGCGCGTGCGGTCTCGGCGCCGTCGGCCAGTCCGTCCCAGCCGGGATAGAGATTGTCGAGCGCCACGAGCTGCACGCGACCGCGAAGCGGCCAGCGGGCGACGAGCTCTCGGGCCAGGCTCGTCTTGCCGGCCCCGCTGCGCCCGTCGATGAGCACGACGGGGTTGGTCACACCGAGGCGTGTGACGGCTTCGACGATGCGCGTCGCCGCGACGTCGAGGGCAGCCGAGACCGGGTCGCCGCTACTTCTTGAGGACGCGGATGACACGGCTGAGCGCTCGGCCGGCGACCCACACGAACGGGATCGCGACGGCGAGGAGCGATACCAGGTTCGGCACGAACCGCACGTCGCCGCCGCGGCGGATGTAGGAGCCCAGCGGGACGGCCCAGCCTCCGCCTCCCCCGCCGCCGTTGCCGGCATCGTCGGAGCCCCCGCCGAAGCCGGTCCAGGTGATCGCGACCGGGATGACCTGGATGCCTCCCACATCGCGCTGTTCGCCGTAGGCGCTGTTGACTCCGAAAGATGCCGACTGCTTGCCGAGCTCGAGTGCGATGTTGGGCATGTGCCCACGCTACCGGCAGGTTCCGGCGCTTGCCCAGGGCGAAGTCGCGTGTCTCAGTCGGCCGGCGGCGCCTTGGGGTGCGAGGGAAGGGAACCGCCTCCCCGCGAGGGTCCCAGCGACGTCGCGCGCGTGACGACGCCGCCGCCAAAGCGTGCGTGGGCGTCGTCGAGCGCGCTCTCGATCCGCCGCCATTCGGCGTCGTCGTCCCACAGCGTCGGCGCCTCACCCGCGACCGGGCGGAGCTTCTCGCCGCGGACGCCGACGAGCCGCACCGGAAGGGGGCGCTCGACCGCGTCGAAGAGCTCGATCGCGGCGTCGCCGATGCGCTGCCCGACCGATGTCGGCTCGGGCAGCGTCTGCGAACGGCTGATCGTCGTGAAGTCGGCGAACCGGATCTTGACGGCGATCGTCGATGCCTCCCACCCGTTCGTGCGGAGCCGGTGGCCGACGCGGTCGGCGAGGCGCCGGAGCTCCGAGCGGAGCACGACGGGGTCGTCGATGTCCCGGTGGAATGTCTCCTCGTGCCCGACGCTCTTCTCGACGCGTTCGGTGTCGACGCTGCGGGCGTCGAGCCCGCGGGCGAGGTGCCAGATGCGGTCGCCCATCGCGGCGCCGAGAGCGCGGTCGAGCACGGGTCGCGGCGTCTGCAGGATGTCGGCGACCGTGTGGATGCCGCGTGACTCGAGCGATTCCGCGGCCTTGGGGCCGACGCCCCACAGCGCCCGCGCCGGCTGAGCCGCGAGGAAGGCCGCCGTGTCGGCTCCCGCGACGATCAGCAGGCCGTCGGGCTTGGAGATCGTCGATGCCATCTTCGCGACGTGCTTGGTCGCGGCGACCCCGACACTGCAGGTGAGGGCCGTCTCTTCGAGCACGCGGCGGCGGAGCATGACGGCGATCTCGCCGGGACTCCCCCACAGCCGGCGCGCGCCGCGCACGTCGAGGAAAGCCTCGTCGATCGACAGCGGCTCGACGAGCGGCGTGAAGTCCTCGAAGATGCCCATGACCTGTCGGGAGAGCTCGACGTATCGCCCGAAGTCCGGCTGAACGACGATCGCCGTCGGGCACAGGCGCAGCGCCTGCGCCGTGCCCATCGCGGAGCGCACGCCGAACCGGCGCGCCTCGTACGACGCGCTCGAGACCACGCCGCGGCCCTCGCTGCCGCCGACGATGACCGGCTTGCCCTTCAGCGTGGGGTCGTCGAGGATCGCGACCGACGCGTAGAAGGCGTCCATGTCGACATGAAGGATGCCGGTGCCCGTGTCGTCGGCACCCTCCGGTGAGACGACACGGCCCGATCCATCACCGCGTCCCATGCGTCTATTCTCCCGCGCCGCGGACCGCGGCCCAGGCGGCTACTGGGCGGCGCGCTCCAGGATCAGCTCGCGGACGCGCGCGGCATCCGCCTGTCCCTTCATCGCCTTCATGACCGCACCGATGACGGCGCCGGCGGCCTGCACCTTGCCATCGCGGATCTTCGCGAGCACGTCGGGCTGCGCCGCCAGTGCCTCGTCGATCGCCGCGATGAGGGCGCCGTCGTCGGAGACGACCGCGAGTCCACGCGAGTCGACGACCTCCTGCGGCGTTCCCTCGCCCGCGATGACGCCTTCCAGCACCTGGCGGGCGAGCTTGTCGGTGAGCGTGCCGGCGTCGACGAGCGCCTGCAGCGCGGCCACGTCGGCCGGCGCCACGAGCTCGGCGGCGTCACGTCCCTCGGCGTTCGCGATGCGGCTGATCTCGCTCATCCACCACTTGCGGGCGGGGGGGGGGGGGGGGGGGGGGGGGGGGGGGGGGGGGGGG